>CAVTCK010000028.1:0-22405 GCA_963733155.1 uncultured Actinomycetes bacterium | reverse complement strand
ACCACCGCATCCACCGGCACCTTCGCGCCCGGGCGGATCAGGAGCAGGTCGCCCACTTCGACCTCGGCCGTCGGGACATCAACTCCCGCCCGTCGCGGAGCACGACCGCCCTGGGCGGCGCCAGGTCGAGGAGAGCTCGAATCGCGTCGTTCGACGCCGCCCGGCGCCCGCCATCTCGAACCAGTGCCCGAGGAGGACGAAAGAGTCGACGAGCAGCAGCCGCCACCTCGTAGAAGACCTCGCCCTCGATGAAGAACGTAGACCGCGACGGAGTAAGGCGAAAGCCAGTGCCGATCGCCACGGCGACCAGCACCACATCATGTCCAGGGTCATCGCCTGGGAGAAGCTCGCCACGCGCCGGTGAAGAAGATCGCCGACGAAGTAGAAGACGACAGGGAGGCACGAGCAGGAACTGCCAGACCTCAGGCGTCCCAGAGCCGAACGGCGTCGCCGGAGGCTCGCCGATCGAGCAAGGGACTCGCCCAGCCAGAGCGACCAGGAGCGCGATCGGAATCGCGAAGACAGGCGACGACCAGGAGCGGTTGCGCCAGGTCGCGCGCCATCTCGCGTCCATCGACATGCCGGCGTGCACCACCGTGGCCGTGGCCGTGAGCCTCGTCGGCGCGCTCGATCCCCCCGCATAGTCGTGAACGGGTGCATCCCTGCGCTCCTCTGGCGAGAGGGATCGCAGACGTGCCCCGGGGAATCGAGCGTCCGGGAGCAGTGGAAGCCGCACTCCTCGACCCAGCGGGCGAGCTCGTCGACGCTCGTTCGCCCTGGGTCGAACTCGACCGTCGCCGTCTGTGCCACCGGGTTCGCGCTCACGGCGAGAACCCCGGGACGCCGATCGAGGGCCCCGCTCGACGACGTCCTTCTCCGAGGCGTAGAGGAGCCCGCCCACGTGCAGGACGGCTATCTCGCGCTGTTGGTCTAGAGGATCCGGCGGGCGCCGACGTAGCCCGACGAGTAGTAGCCCGTCATCGCCGAGATCTTGACGACGTCGCCGGTGTGCGGCGAGTGAATGAACTGGTTGCCGCCGATGTAGATGCCCACGTGCCCGAGGCCGTTGAAGAAGACCAGGTCGCCGGGCTGAAGCTCGAGCGAGAGACGCCGACGCCGACGGCATACTGCGCGGATACCGTCCGCGGGATCGAGACACCCACCCGCGAGAAGACGTAGTACGTGAAGCCCGAGCAGTCGAAGCCGGTGCTCGGCGACGCGCCGCCCCACGGTAGGGGATGCCGAGGTACTGCATGGCGATCCCGACGACGCCGCCGCCGTACTTCGAAGTCGGAGCACCGGTGGGCGACTCCGCCACCGCCGCCGCTAGTGGGCTGCGAGCTGACGCGGCCGCTCTGCAGCGCGCGGCCTCGAGCCGCCCTGGCGCCTGGCGCTTGGCCGCCTGAAGCTCCGCGATCTGATCCTTGATCGAGGCGAGCAGCTCCTGCCGCTGGGCCAGCGTCGCCTCGATCTCCTGGCGTTCTGGCGGCCCGCTCTGCGACGACCTGTTCCTGCTTCGCTCGCGCCTCCTCGAGCTCAGCCTCGCGCCCTTGATCTCCTCCCGGAACTTGCGGACCTCATCGAGGATCTGCGCGTCCTGATCGCTGACCCGGCTCGCGGTGTCGATGCCGTCCAGGATCTCGTCCAGGCTGGCCGAGCCGAGCAGGATCTCGACGAGATCGGGGCTCCCGTTCTGGTACAGCTGGATCAGCCGAGTCTCGAGCGTGCCCTGCGCCGAGCCCAGGTTCGAGCGCGCGATCTTCAGGCGCTTCTCGTTGACTTTTGGGCGGCGACGATCTTGTCGAGCTCGACCTGGGCGCGTTGTACTCGTCGATTACGAGCTCGAGGCCCGAGTCGAGCTCCTGGATCTGGGCGAGAACCTGTCTGGCCTCCGCCTGCTTCGTCTCGATCGGAGGGGCGGGGACGGCCGGCCCTGCCAGCGGCAGCACCGCAAGCGCGAGGAGCACGAGCAGGAGGGTGTGTCGACTGGTTTGGTCTGATGCTTACCCCCTGCCAGGGGACGGAAGCGCCTTTACGCCTGGCCCGGCGCCTGCGCAAGTCGGGCATGGTAACAGGGCCTCTGGACGGGCCGCAAACCCAACCGTCGCCGCAGCGACTCGAGGGTAGTTGGTAGGCTGCTCCGTTCGTGGACACAGGTTCCCGAAGAGCCTGGATCCGGCTCGCGGCAGCTGGCGCGCTCGCCCTCGCCGCCCTCGTTTCCTCCTCAGCGGCACGTGCCGACGACCCCGCGACCCTCCGCAGCGAGATCGAGCGGCTCCGCCTCGAGAACGACGGGCTCGCCGCCCGGTCACAGGCGGCGCTGCTCGAGCTCTACGCCCTCGAGACGCGGCTCGCCCGCAGCGAGAGCCGCCTTGCCGCGCTGCAGGCGAAGCGCGCCGCTCTCGAGCGCGAGCAGGCCGCCGCACGGCGGCGCCTCGAGCTCGCCCGTGCCGACGTCCAGGAAGCCGAGAGCCGGCTGGGTATCCGTCTGCGCGCGCTCTACGTGCAAGGCGAGGTCGACCCCCTCGCGGTGATCCTCGCGGCGGAGTCGCTCGACGACGCGCTTTCCGCCGTCGAGGGCCTCACGCGCCTCGCGGATCAGGACCGCTCGATTCTCCTGGAGCTGCGCGATGCGCGGCTCGAGCTGCAGCGGTCGCTCCGCGACGCTCGGGGAGCGCAGCGCCGAGTTGGGCAGGGTGGTCGCCGAGGCCGAGGCCCAGCAGGCCGCGCTCGCGGCCGCCCGGGCCGAGCGGGAGGCGTACGTCGGCGGACCTCGCCGCTCGGCGCGCGCTCAACGGCCGCCAGATCGGCCGCCTGAGCGATCAGGCCGGCCGGGAGGCGGCGGCCGCGCAAGCCACCGGAGCCGACGTCCGACCAGGGACCGAAGCCGACGCCCGAATCGGAGCCGAAGCCCGGCGGCACCCGCATGGTGGTCGACGTAGTCGCCTATTGCGGCGGTGTCGGAACGGCCAGCGGGCTTCCGCTCGGCTGGGGGACCGTGGCCGTGGACACGAGCGTGTTTCCGTTCGGAACGAGGATGTACATCCCGGGCTATGGCAACGGTGTCGCGGCCGACACCGGGACCGCCATCATCGGCAGGATCATCGACATCTGGTTCCCGACCTGCGGGCAAGCTCGGGCGTGGGGCCGGAAGACCCTGACGATTACGGTCTACTGGTAGAGCTAGAATCCCCGCTCGTCGCCCGCGAGCAGAGGAGGCAGCGACGTCAGTCGCGGAGGATCGGCCCCCCGAGAAGCAGCTCGAGGAGCTGCGCGTTCTCCTCGTCGACGACCACGACCTCTTCCGGAGCGGCCTGAGGAGCCTGCTGGAGGAGCAGGGCCTCCAGGTCGCCGGCGAGGCCGACAACGGCCGCGACGCGCTGAAGCTCGTCGGCGAGCTGGCTCCGGACGTCGTCGTCATGGATCTGAAGATGCCCGGGCTCACAGGCGTCGAGACGACCCGACAGGTCACGAGCATCGCTCCCAGGACGCGCGTCGTCGTGCTGACGATCTCTGTGGACGACGAGGACGTCATGGCCGCGGTCATGGCCGGCGCCTGCGGCTACCTGCTGAAGGACTCCTCCATCGACCAGCTGATCGCCGGCATCCGCGCCGCCGCGAGCGGCGAGTCGCTGATCTCGCCGCAGATCGCCGCCAAGGTCCTTCAGCGCCTGCGAGCCCAGACGCCGGACACCGCAGCGGCCGCGAGGCGATCCGCACCGAGCTCTCCGACCGCGAGCTCGAGGTCCTCGGCTGATCGCGATCGGCAAGGACAACGCCGAGATCGCACGCGACCTCTTCATCAGCCCCAAGACCGTGAAGAACCACATCTCGAACATTCTCATGAAGCTGCAGATCGAGAACCGCATCCAGGCGGCCGTCTACGCGGTCCGCAGCGGGATCGTCTAGCGAGGACACCGCCCAAGGCGCCACGACGGCGAGAGCGTCTGCCGAAGCCCCTATCCTGCCCGGCCCCTCCGATGGGGAAGCCTGGGGTCAACGGGAAGCGCACGCTCGTCGCCGCCGCGGCGCTTGCCGCTGCGCTCGCCGCGGCAGCCCGCCTGCGGCCGGCCAGACGCTCGAGCAGCAGCTCGACAGCGCCCTCACGATCGCAGGAGTCTCTCGCGCGCAGACCGGCGCGTTCGCGCTCGACCTCCAGTCGGGCCGCGTGGTCTACGGCCTGCACCGCGACCGTTCGCTCCGCCCCGCGTCGAACGAGAAGCTGGGCGTCGCGCTCGCCGCACTCGACCGGCTCGGGGCCTCGCACCGCATCCGGACGACGGTGCTCGGCGCCGGCTCGCGGACGGGCTCCACCTGGCGCGGCAGGCTCCTGCTCCGCGGCTTCGGCGACCCGACGCTCACGCGCGCTGATCTTCGCAGGCTGGCGTCGAAGCTGCGCGCCGCCGGCATCCGCCGCGTAACCGGCCGGATCGTCGGAGACGAGTCGTACTTCGACAGGCGCCGCACAGCCGCGGGCTGGCGGCCGTCCTACTACAAGGTCGAGTCGCCTCCCCTCTCGGCGCTCGTCGTCGACAGAGCGCGTGCGAAGGGCGCACGGTCGACAATCCGGCGTTCTGGGCCGCCCGGGCCTTCAGGAAGGCCCTGATCGCGGCCGGGATCTCGGTCGGCGGCAAGGCCGCGCCGCGGCGCCGCTCCGCACGGGCTCGCCCACGCTCGCGGTCGTCCGCTCTCCGACTATGGACGCGCTCGTTCGGCGAATGAACAAGATCAGCGACAACTTCTACGCAGAGATGCTCGTCAAGTACCTCGGCGCCAGGGTCGGCGGCGCAGGGACGACGAGCGCCGGCTGCCCAGTCGTCCGCGGCGTGCTCGAGGATCGGAACGTTCCGCTCGCCGGAGTCCGGATCGTGGACGGCTCCGGCCTTTCCCGCCACGACCGCACGACCGCCCACTCCCTGGGCAGGCTCCTCGTCTCCGCCTGGCGCGACCCGGCCGTACGGTGGCCGTTCTTCACCTCGCTCGCGATCGCAGGCGTGGATGGGACGCTCGAAGACCGCATGCGGACGGGCGCAGCACGCGGCCGCGTGCGCGCGAAGACCGGGACGACGAGCAGGGCCTCGGCCCTCTCCGGCTTCGTCGGCGCGCGCTACGTCTTCGCCGTCCTGCAAAACGGCAACCCGATCAACTGGACGAACGCTCGGCGCGCGCAGAACCGCTTTGCCCGCTGCTGGCGCGGAGACTCTGACGTGGGCGAGGGCTAGACGATCAGCTTTTCGAAGGCGGTCTCGTCGAGGATCTCGACGCCCACCTTGCGCGCCTTGTCCACCTTCGATCCCGGGCTCTCGCCGACGATCACGCGCAGTCGTCTTCTTCGAGACCGAGTCGGTCACCTTGGCGCCATTCGCCTCGAGGGCGGCCCGCGCCTGCTCGCGCGACCAGCGCTCGAGCGTCCCCGTGATCACGTAGGTCTGGCCGGTGAGCGGGCCCTTCGACGGGGCGCTCAGCCTCGCCGAGCTCGAGGCGGATCCCCAGGCTGCGCAGCTCCTCGATGAGCGCGCGGTTCTTCTCCTCGGCGAACCAGGTGGCGATCGACTCCGCCCGGTCGGGGCCGATGCCCTCGACCTCCTCGATGTCCTCCTGGCGCGCGGCGAGCAGCGCGTCCACGGAGACGAAGTGGCGGGCGAGGTTCTGCGCCGTCACCCAGCCGACGTCGGGGATGTTGAGGCCGAAGAGCACGCGCGAGAAGGGGATCTGCTTGGAGGCGGCGATCGAGTCGACGGCGTTCTGCGGCCGAGATCTCCGCATAGCCGTCCAGCTCGGCGAGCTGCTCCTTCGTCAGCCGGTAGAGGTCGGGGACCGAGTGGAGCAGGCCCGAGATCCCAGAGCCGGCGGACGAACTGCTCGCCGACCCCTTCGATGTCCGCGGCGGCCATGACCCAGTTGATCAGCGACTCGAGCCTGCGCGACGGGCAGGCGTCGTTCGGGCAGCGGTGCATGACCTCACCCTCAGGCTTGACGATCTCCGCGCCGCAGAGCGGGCACTTCTTCGGCATGCGGAACCGCCTCGTTCCCTTCGCGTGCGGCAAGCACCGGGCCGACGACCTGCGGGATGACGTCGCCCGCGCGCTGGACGATGACCGTGTCGCCCTGGCGGATGTCCTTGCGGTTGATGTCCTCCTCGTTGTGGAGCGTCGCCTGCGAGACGGTGACGCCGCCGACCTCGACCGGCTCGAGCTGCGCCCAGGGGTTGAGCGCCCCGGTGCGGCCGACGCGCACGTGGATCTTCAGGAGCTTCGTCTGGGCGGTCATCGGCGCCCACTTGAAGGCGCGGGCCCAGCGCGGGCGCCCGTGCAGCGCGCCGAGGCGCTGTTGCTGGTCGAGGGAGTCGACCTTGATGACGATGCCGTCGATCTCGTAGTCGAGCTCGATGCGCCGCTCCTCCCATTCGGCGCACTCGCGGGCGACGGACTCGAGCGAGTCGTGGCGCTTCGCGTGCGGATTCGTGCGGAAGCCGCGCTCGCGCAGCCACTCGAGCGATCTCCCAGTGCGTCGCGAGCTCGAGCCCGTCGCTGCGGCCGATCCCGTAGACCCAGATGGAGAGGTCGCGCTCGGCCGTGATCTGCGGGTTCAGCTGGCGCAGCGAGCCGGCCGCCGCGTTGCGCGGGTTGGGCGCCGTCTTCTTGCCCTCGGCCACGAGGCGCTCGTTGAGCCGGTTGAAGGCGGAGAGTGGGAAGTAGACCTCGCCGCGCACTTCGAGCACGGGGGCGGCGTCGCCGTCGCCGTCGCGCATCCGCAGCGGGATCGCCTTGATGGTGCGCAGATTGACGGTGACGTCCTCGCCTCGCTCTCCGTCGCCGCGCGTCGCGCCGCGCACGAAGACGTCCGTCCTCGTAGACGAGCGAGACCGCCGAGCCGTCGATCTTGGGCTCGGTCACGTAGACGACCGGCTCGTCCGAGTCGAGGCGCTTGCGGACGTCGTCGGCCCACTTCGTCAGCGTCTCCTCGGTCGTCACCTTCTCCAGCGAGCCCATCGGCGTGAGGTGCTCGACCTTGCGGAACTTGTCCGACGGCGGCGCCCCGACCCGCTGGGTCGGCGAATCCGGCGTCGCCAGATCGGGGTTCTCCTCCTCGAGCCGCACGAGCTCGTCGTAGAGGCGGTCGTACTCCGCGTCCGAGATCTCGGGGTCGTCGAGGACGTGGTAGCGGTAGAGGTGGTGCTCGACCTGCGCGCGCAGCTCGGCGACCCGCTTCTGAACGGCCTTAGAGGACATCCAGGAGCTGCTCTGGCCGTCTCGACGAGTGCATCCGCCTCGGCCAGCGCGTCCACTGCGTGGATCTTGCCCCAGGCGACGGCGACCGTGTAGACGCCCGCGGCCTTGCCGGCACCGACGTCGAAGGGGGAATCGCCGACGAACGCTGCTTCGTCGGGCCGGCCGCCGAGGAGCTCCAGGGCAGCGAGCACCGGGGCCGGGTCGGGCTTGTGCCGCTCGGTCATGTCGGAGGTGACGACGGCGTCGAAGTAGCGCTCCAGCGGGAGGACGGCGAAGGCGAGCTCGACCGTCTTTCGGCGCTTCGCGGTCACGATCCCGAGCCGGCGGCCCTGACGCTGGAGCTCGGCGAGGACGTGCTCGACGCCCTCGAAGACCTCCAGCTCGTCGTGCAGCGGCTCGTTGTGCTCTCGGTAGACGCGCACGAGCTCGTCCGCCTGCAGCGCGTCGATCGACCGCATCTGGTCGTGGATGCTCGAGCCGCCGACGAGCGCGGCCAGCTCCGCGTCGGGGATCTCCCGCCTCAGCACCGTCCGTGTGGCGTGCTTGAAGGAGGCGAGGATGATCGCCCCCGAGTCGATCAGGGTGCCGTCGAGGTCGAAGAGGACGTTCCTGTAGCGCATCGCGTTGATCGTATCGACGGCGTGCTGCGCATCTGTGCCATCATCGCCTCATGCCGCAGGGAGAGGGCACGAAGGAATCGCCCTGGGTGCTGAAGACCCCTCCCGGGACGTCGGAGTACCAGATGTACAAGGACGAGTCGGCCGACCCGCCGGCGCTCGTCTGCGTCGTCGGCAAGACGACGCTCGCCTACCAGCTGCGCGCGCTCGACGACCTCCACGCGATGCTGACCGAGCACGGCGACTGGATGCTCCTCGGCAGCGCCGACGAGCAGAAGCCGGCCGCCGAGGGCACCGTCGAGGCGTGGGCCCGCTCGCCCGACAACCCGGTAGGCGGCTGGTACGGGCTGAAGAAAGGCCTGCGCGGGCGCTTCGCCATGTACGTCCCGCCGCTCATGGAAGCTCTCGGCCTCGCCGAGCTCGAGCACAACGCCCGCAACAACCGCATGCGGGCGGTCTCTAGGGCTCGTAGAGGACCCGCTCCAGGTAGAGGCCCCAGGGCGGCGCCGTCGCTCCCGCCTCCTCGCGCGGGCGCCCTTCGAGAAGCCGTGCGACCTCCTCCGGGGACTGCTCCAGCATCGTCCCGACCAGCGTGCGCACCATGTGCCGCAGGAAGCTGTCGGCCGTGATCGTGAAGCTGAGAACGTGGCCGTCGCGCTCCCACGCGGCCTCGCGCACGACCCGGATGAAGGAGTCGTGCTGCGTCTCGGTGGGCGTGAAGGCTCGGAAGTCATGCTCGCCGACGAGAAGCGTGGCCGAGGCGGCCAGAGCCTTCTCGTCCACTGGGCGCGGCAGCCAGAGCGATCGCCGCCGTTCCAGAGGGGAGTGCGCCTCGCGGCACCAGACGCGGTAGCGGTACGAGCGGCCGGTCGCGGAGAAGCGCGCGTTGAAGCCGTCCGGCGCCGCCTCGCTCGCGACCGCCGCGACGTCGTCCGGGAGCACGCCGTTCAGCGCGGGGGCAGCGCGCTCGGGAGGCGGCCCGCCCTCCGCCTCGAAGCTCGCCACCTGACCGCGCGCGTGCACGCCGGCGTCGGTGCGCCCGGCGACTGCCAGCCCACCCCAGCGCGGGTAGAGCTCGTCCAGCGCGGCGCGAAGCTCGCCCTCCACGGTGCGCAACCCGGGCTGAGCCGCCCAGCCGGAGAACGCGGTGCCGTCGTATTCGAGCGTCAGCTTGACAACGTTCATGGTAAGCAATAACTTACGGTAAGCAATGGCTTACGGAGACGCTCTGACAGCACTGGCCGATCCTACGCGGCGGTCCGTGTTCGAGACCCTCCGCCGGGGACCGCGCTCGGTGGGCGACCTCGCCAGAGGCCTGCCCGTGAGCAGGCCGGCGGTGTCGCAGCACCTGCGCGTGCTCGAACGCGCCGGGCTCGTCAGAGCGCAACGCGCGGGCACGCGCAACTTCTACAGCGTGAACGGCGAGGGCTTGGCCGAGCTGCGTGCGTACTTCGAAGGGTTCTGGGACGAAGCGCTCGCGGCCTTCAAAGCCGCGGCGGAAAGCGAACAAGGAGGAGAAGAGGATGAGCCAGATGACCGATGAGCTGGCGGTGCGGAGGTCCGTGTTCGTGCGCTGCACGCCCGAGCACGCCTTCCATGTCTACACGGAGCGAATGTCCGACTGGTACCCGATCGAGGGCCACTCCATCTTCGACGATCCCCGGAGCACGGTCGTCTGGGAGGGGCACGTCGGCGGGCACGTCTACGAGCGGTCGTCGAGCGGCGAGAAGGGTCTCTGGGGGACGATCATCGTCTGGGACCCGCCGCGGGAGCTGGCGATGACCTGGCACCCCGGCCGGGGTGAGGAGACCGCGCAGGAGCTGCGCATCCGCTTCGCCCCCGAGGCCGACGGCACGCGGGTCGACGTCGTCCACACCGGCTGGGAGCGGGTCGGGCCCGACTTCCGCGAGCGGATGGCCGGCTACGAGCAGGGCTGGGGCACCGTGCTCGACATCTTCGCGAAAGCCGCGGGGACGGAGAGCTGAGAAGGCGGCGCGCCTCTGGAGGATTCGGCTGGGCCCGCCGGCGCGCTACGCCGGTGCGCCGACCGGCGCGGGCGCCGGCACGTAGTCCACGAGCTCGAGGTACGCCATCGGCGCGGCGTCACCCTGGCGGGGCCCGATCTTCACGACCCGCGTGTAGCCGCCGGCCCGGTCGGCGAAGCGCGGCGCGATCTCCTCGAAGAGCGCGTGCGCCGCGCTCTTCGAGCGGAGAAAGGCGACGGCCTGCCGGTGCGCCGCCACGTCGCCGCGCTTGCCGAGCGTGATCATCTGCTCGACGATCGGCCGTACCTCCTTGGCCTTGGCCTCCGTGGTCCTGATGCGGCCGTTCTCGATCAGCGCGCAGGCGAGGTTCGCATAGAGCGCCTTCCGATGAGCCGAGTCCCGGCCCAGCTTCCTCCCTGCGCGCTGATGTTTCATTCGTCCCTGAGAGTCAGCCCGTGGGCCTGGAGGGTCTCGCTGACCTCTTCGATCGACTTCTTGCCGAAGTTCGGGATGGCGGCGAGCTCGGTCTCGGTCTTGGAGACGAGGTCGCCGATCGTCTCGATGCCGACGCGCTTGAGGCAGTTGTAGCTGCGCACGCCGAGCTCGAGCTCCTCGATCGGGAAGTTCTCCATCCCGTGCGCCTGCGGCGCCTCCGTCTCGGCCTCGGCGTCCTCGCGGAAGCCCTCGATCTTGTCGATGTCGGTGAAGATCGCGAGCTGGCGGATGAGGATCTCCGCCGCCTCGGCGATCGCGTCACGGGGGGTGACGGAGCCGTCGGTGGTGACGTCCAGCGTCAGCTTGTCGTAGTCGGTCCGCTGCCCGACGCGGGCGGCCTCGACCTCGTAGGAGACGCGCCGGACGGGCGAGAAGATCGAGTCGACGGGGATGACGCCGATCGTGTGCTCCGGCCCGCGGTTCAGCTCGGCCGGGACATATCCGCGGCCGCGGCCGATCGTGAGCGTGACCTCGAGGCGGCCCTTGTCGGAGAGATTGGCGATCTCGAGGTCCGGGTTGAGGATCTCGAGATCGGCGGGCGCCTCGATGTCGGATGCCTTCACGACGCCGGGGCCCTTCTTCTCCAGCCGCACCTCCACCTCCGGCGACTCGCCGTGGAGGAGGCAGACGAGGCTCTTCAGGTTGAGGATGACGTCCGTGACGTCCTCGCGCACGCCCTTCAGGGTCGTGAACTCGTGCGCCACGCCCTCGATCTTCACCGAGGTGACGGCGGCGCCCTCGAGCGAGGAGAGGAGCACCCGGCGGAGCGAGTTTCCGAACGTGTAGCCGAAGCCGCGGTCGAGCGGCTCGATCACGAAGATGCCGCGCTCCTCGGTCACCTCCTCGTGGGTGATCCGGGGCACCTGGAATTCCATGAGCGACGTTCTGGTGGCCATGCTTCCTTTCTACTTCGAGTAGAGCTCGACGATGAGCTGCTCCTGGACCGGCGTGTCGATGTCCGACCGGTCGGGGAGCTTCAAGACCTTGCCCGTGAGGTTGTCGTGGTCCGCCTGGAGCCACGGGGCGACCGAGGCGGTGAGGTCGGTGGCGTCGCGGACGACCTGCTCGACGGCGCTGCCCGGCTTGAGGGCGACGACGTCGTCCGGCTTCACCTGGAAGCTCGGGATGTTCACCCGGCGGCCGTTCACCTGGAAATGGCCGTGGCGGATGAGCTGTCGCGCCTGCGCGCGCGACGCAGCGAAGCCGAGCCGGTAGACGACGTTGTCGAGGCGCGTCTCCAGCATGCGCAGGAGCTCCTCGCCCGTGATCCCCGACCGGCGCGCTGCCTTGTTGTAGTAGTTGCGGAACTGCCGCTCGAGCAGGCCGTAGTAGCGGCGCGCCTTCTGCTTCTCACGCAGCTGGAGCAGATACTCCGACTGCTTGATGCGCCCGCGCCCGTGCTCTCCCGGTGGGTAGCTGCGGCGCTCGACGGCGCACTTCTCCGTCAGGCAGCGCTCGCCCTTGAGGAAGAGCTTCATGCCCTCGCGGCGGCAGAGCTTGCACTTGGGTCCCAGAGGCCGCGCCATCAGACCCGCCTCCGCTTCTTCGGCCGGACGCCGTTGTGGGCCTGCGGGGAGACGTCCTTGACGCCCAGGATCTCGAGCCCTGCGGCCTGGAGCGAGCGGATCGCCGTCTCGCGGCCGGAGCCGGGGCCCTTGACGAAGACCTCGACCTTCTGCAGCCCGTGCTCCATGCCCTTGCGGGCGCAGGAGTCGGCGGTCACCTGGGCGGCGAACGGCGTCGACTTGCGGGAGCCCTTGAAGCCGGCGGAGCCGGCGCTCTCCCACGCGATGACGTTCCCCTCCTTGTCGGTGAGGCTGACGATCGTGTTGTTGAAGGACGTCTTGATGTGCGCCTGGCCGATGGCGATGTTCTTCTTGACGCGGCGGCGCGCGCGGCCCTTGGACTGGCGGCGAGGCGGTGCCATCGCCTCTAGACCTTGGCCTTCTTGCCGCGGCCGACCGTCTTCTTCGGGCCCTTGCGCGTGCGCGCGTTCGTCTTCGTCCGCTGGCCGTTCACCGGGAGCCCGCGCCGGTGGCGCATACCGCGGTACGCCCCGATCTCCTGCAGGCGCTTGACCGCCTGCGACCGCTCGCGCCGCAGCTCCCCTTCGACCTCGAGGTTCGTGTCGATGAAGGTGCGAAGCTTCGTGATCTCCTCGTCCGTGAGGTCGCGGACCTTCTCGTCGTGCGAGAGGCCGAGCTCGCCGCAGATCTTCCGGGCCGTCGGCTGGCCGATCCCGTAGATGTACGTGAGCGCGACTTCGAGGCGCTTCTCACGGGGGAGGTTCACTCCTGCGATTCGAGCCAACTCTTCTCCTTCGCTCCTAGCCCTGCCGCTGCTTGTGCCGCGGGTTCGTGCAAATGACCAGCACCTTGCCGTGCCGCTTGATCACGCGGCAGCGGTCACACATCGGCTTGACGGATGGACGTACCTTCATGAGAGATCGGGGGTAGCGCGGCGACCACGCGAAAACGCGGACAAGCCGCGAACGTGCATGGTAGCAAAGGGTTTGCGCCTCACTGCTTGCCCGCTTTTGTGAGCACGAGCGGCCCGTTGTCAGTGATCGCCACAGTGTGCTCGAAGTGGGCGGAGAGCGAATCGTCGTCGGTCGAGATCGACCAGCGGTCGTCCGCCATCCAGACGTCGGGGCTGCCGGCGTTGATCATCGGCTCGATCGCGAGTGTCATCCCCGGCTGGAGCAGCGGGCCCTGCCCCGGCTCGCCGAAGTTCGGCACCTGGGGCTCCTCGTGCATGGAGCGCCCGATCCCGTGCCCGACCAGCGAGCGGACAACCGAGAACCCAGCCTCTTCGGTTGTTCGCTGCACGGCGGCCGAGATGTCCTGCACGTGGTTGCCGGCGCGAGCCTCCTCGATGCCGGCGGCGAGCGCCGCCCGGCCCACCTCGAGCAGCCGGTCGGCCTCGTCGTCGACCGCGCCCACCGGGAAGGTGTATGCGGAGTCGGCCACGAAGCCGTCGAGGGTCACGCCGACGTCGACCGAGATCAGGTCACCCTCCTGGAGCTCGTACGGCCCCGGGATGCCGTGGACGACCATCGAGTTGGGCGACGTGCAGATCGCGGCCGGAAAGCCCCGATAGCCCTTGAAGGTGGGGACGCCGCCCTCGGAGCGAATGTACGTCTCCGCCGCCTCGTCCAGATCGGCGGTGGTCACGCCCGGCTTGGCGAGCCGGCCGAGCAGCTCGAGCGTCTCGGCTACGACCTCGCCGGCGCGGCCCATCGTCTCGATCTCGGCCTTGGACTTGCGGATGATCATCGCGTCGACGCCGCCTCGAGAACCTGCTGGACCTCGGAGAAGACCTCCTCCACCGAACGGTCGGCGTGGATGGGCACGAGCAGCCCGCGCGTGCGGTAGTACTCGACGAGGGGCTCGGTCTTCTCGTGGTAGACGGCTAGCCGGTGCCGGACCAGGTCGGGGAGGTCGTCGCTTCGGCCCTCGACCGCTGCCCGGCCGAGCAGGCGCTCCACGGCGATCTCGTCGGGGAGCTCGAAGTCGAGGACCGCCGAGAGCTCGCCGCGGTCGATCTCGGCGAGCACCCGGTCGAGCGCCTCGGCCTGGACGAGCGTGCGCGGGAACCCGTCGAGGATGAAGCCGCCCGCCGTATCCTCCTGGGCGAGCCGGCCGCGCACTACCTCGATCGTGAGCTCGTCCGGGACGAGGTCGCCGTGATCGAGGATCGACTGCACGCGCTCTCCCAGGTCGGTCCCGGCAGCGCACTCCGCGCGGAACATGTCGCCGGTGTTGATGTGCGGAATCCCGGCCTCGGCCGGCGATGAGCTTGCCCTGGGTGCCTTTGCCGGCCCCGGGAGGGCCGAGGATGACGATGTCGACGGCCACCGCTAGCGCAGGAAGCCCTCGTAGTGGCGCATCATCATCTGCGACTCCATCTGGCGCATGGTGTCGAGCGCGACGCCCACCACGATGAGGATCGAGGTCCCGCCGAGCGCGGCCGAGGTCGCCTGCGAGAAGCCGCCGTAGCGGATGAAGAGGGTCGGCAGCGTCGCCACGAGCGCCAGATAGAGCGCGCCGGGAAGCGTGAGCCGGGTGAGCACGCGGTCCAGGTACTGCGCGGTGGGCGGCCCCGGCCTGATGCCCGGGATGTAGCCGCCGTGCTTGCGCAGGTTGTCGGCCTGGTCGATCGGGTTGAACTGAACCGCCGTGTAGAAGTAGGTGAAGATGATGATCATGAACCCCTGCAGCAGCAGGTAGGGCAGGGCCGTCGGCGAGAAGTTCTCGTTGATGAAGGTCTGCGTCTGCGGGAAGAACTGCGCGACCGTCGGCGGGAAAGCCATGATCGCCGCGGCGAAGATGATCGGGATGACGCCGGCCATGTTCACGCGCAGCGGCATGTAGGTCGAGCCGCCCGCGGTCATGCGGCGGCCGACCATGCGCTTGGCGTACTGAATCGGAATCCGGCGCTGGCCCTCCTGCACGAAGACGACAGCGACGATGATCGCGAGGGCGATCAGCGGGAACATGAGCCGCTCGTAGGAATCTCCGGCCCACCAGGCGCGCAGGCCGCCGGGGAGCCCGACCAGGATCGAGGCGAAGATGAGCAGCGAGATGCCGTTGCCGATGCCGCGCTTCGTGATCAGCTCGCCCATCCACATGAGCAGGGTCGTGCCCGCCGTCAGAGAGGTGACGATCAGCACGAAGCGGCCCGGGGTCAGGTCGAGCGCGCCCTGGCGGCTGAAGAGGTACGAGTACCCCGCTGCCTGGAACGCGGCGAGCACGACCGTCAGGTAGCGCGTGTACTGGTTGATCTTGGCGTAGCCGGCCTCGCCCTCCTTCTGCAGCTGCTCCAGCTTCGGGATGACCACCGTCATCAGCTGGAGGATGATCGAGGCCGTGATGTACGGCATGATCCCGAGCGCGAAGACGGCGAACTGCGAGAGCGCACCGCCCGAGAAGATGTTCAGGAGGCCGAGGATCGTGCCGCCCTGGCCGTCGAAGTACGCCTCGATCTGCGCCGAATCGACTCCCGGAACGGGAATCCAGCTGCCCAGGCGGTAGAGCGCCAGGATCATCGCCGTGAAGAGCAGCCGGCGCCGAAGCTCCGGGATCCGCCAGGCGTTCGTGAGCCAGGAGAACATCTACTCGGCCGTCTCCTCTTCGGGCTCCTCAGACTCCTCCTGGGCCTCGGGCTCCTGGGCCTCTGGCTCTTCGGCCGGCTCGGACACGGCGGCCTTGCGGCGGCGCTTCTTCGCCTGCTTGGGCGGGCGAAGCGCGGTCGCGGAACCGCCGGCCTGCTCGATCTTCTCGCGCGCGCTCGCCGAGAAGGAATGCGCCGTGACGGCGAGCTTCTTCGTGAGCTCGCCCTGCCCGAGAACCTTGACGTCGGTGCGCGTGTTCTTGATCAGGCCCTTCTCCACCATCGCCTCGAGCGTTGCCTCGGCACCGTCGTCGAAGACGCGCTCGAGGTCGCGGAGGTTGACGGGCACCGTGTGCGTGCGGTGCGGGCCCATCGGCATGGCGTCCTTGGAGTAGGGGCCGCGCTGCTTGGGGAGGCGCATGTAGATCGGCATCTGGCCGCCCTCGAAGCCTGGCCGCATCGTGTGCGAGCCGGAGCGCGCCTTCTGGCCCTTGATCCCGCGGCCGGAGTAGCGGCCCTTGCCGGAGCCCAGGCCGCGGCCAATGCGCTTACGCGCGCGGCGCTTCTGGGCGGGCTTCAGGTTCGAGAGGCTCAGAGCCTCGGTCTCGTCGCGCTTGGCAGGCGTCATGCCTCCTCCACTTTCACCAGATGCTTGACCTTGCGGAGCATGCCCTGGGTCTCCGGGCTGTCCTCCCGCTCGGTCGTCCTGCCGATCTTGCCGAGGCCGAGCGCCCGCAGCGTGCCGCGGTGGCGCTCGGTCTGGCCGATCTGGCTACGCGTTTGCGTGATCTTCAGCTTCGTCACTCGCTTCGGTCTCCGTCGTCGTCTCCGCCTCGGGCTCGGCCTCGGCGACCGGCTCCTCGTCCTTCTTCTGCGCAGGGAAGAGGATGTCTTCGACCCGCTTGCCGCGCATGCGCCCGACTTCTTCAGGCCGGCGCAGGCTCTTGAGCCCGTTCACCGTCGCCTTCAGGAGGTTGATCGGGTTCGGGTTCCCCAGGCTCTTGGCGAGGATGTCCCGGATGCCGGCCAGCTCGAGCACGGCGCGGACGCCGCCTCCGGCGATGACGCCGGTTCCCTCGCTCGCCGGGCGCAGGAGGACGCGAGCAGCGTCCGAGCGGCCCAGGATTTCGTGCGTGATGGTCGTGCCGTGCTTGGGAACCTGGAAGAGGTTCTTCTTCGCGTCGTCGACGGCCTTCGAGATGGCGAGCGGGACCTCCCGCGCCTTCCCGTAGCCGACGCCTACGCGGTCGACCTCGTCGCCGATGACGACGAGCGCCGTGAACGAGAAGCGCCGGCCGCCCTTGACGACCTTGGCCACGCGGTTGATCTCGACGACGCGCTCCTTGAGCTCGCGCGCATCGATTTCACGGTCGCGCACCTGCTGTGCGTCGATTGCCATCTAGAAATTCAATCCTCCCTCTCGTGCGCCGTCGGCGAGCGCCTTGACGCGGCCGTGGTACAGGTAGCCGCTGCGGTCGAAGACGACCGTCTCGATGCCGCCTTTCTTCGCGGCCGCGGCCAGCAGCTTTCCTACTTCGGCAGCCTGCTCGCTCTTGGTGCCCTTGAAGCCCTTCCTGAGCGCGAGATGGTTGGCCGCGGCGAGCGTCCGCCCGTCGACATCGTCGATCAGCTGCGCCTCGATGCCGCGGTTCGAGCGGTGCACGGTCAGGCGGGGCCGCTCGGCGGTCCCCGTGATCTTGCTCCGGACGCGCCGGTGGCGGCGCTCGCGTGCCTGTCTGACTGTGAGCGTGGGCATCAGTGTTCCTCCTGGTGATGCAGTCGAGTCACTGGGTCGCGAGCACCAAGCCAGAGGCCGCACTCGGCCGCAGCCAAGGCTAGAAGCCTTGGGAAGGCCGAGGGTGGGGTCTGGCGCCGCGTGATCGCGGGCCAGGGGCCGATCTGCATCGCCTGGAGGAGCACTAGGCTCGCTTCCCGACCTTGCGGCGGACGTACTCGCCCGCGTAGCGGATGCCCTTGCCCTTGTACGGCTCCGGCGGCCGGACGGCGCGCACCTCGGCGGCGACCTGCCCGACCCGCTGCTTGTCGATGCCCTTGACGAGGATCTGGGTCGGCTGCGGCACCTCGAAGGTGATCCCCTGCGGCGCCTTCTTCACGACCGCATGCGAGAAGCCGACGTTGAGCTCCAGATCGACGCCGCGCATGCCGGCGCGGTAGCCGACGCCCTGGATCTCGAGCGCCTTCTCGAAGCCCTTGGTCACGCCCTCGACCATGTTGGCGACGAGCGAGCGCGTGAGCCCGTGCAAGGCACGGTCCTCCCCACGTTCCGTCGGGCGCGTGACGACCAGCTCGCCGTCGCGCTGCTCGATGGCGATCCGCTGGGGCACGTGCTGGGTGAGCTCGCCCAGGGGGCCGTTCACCATCACGCGGCCAGGGGAGAGCGACACCGAAACGCCGGCGGGAAGCTCGATGGGCTTGTTGCCAATTCGCGACATGCAGCTACCAGACGAAGCAGAGCACCTCGCCGCCGACGCCGAGCTCCTGCGCCGTCCGGCTGGTGACGAGACCCCTTGACGTGGACATGATCGCCGTGCCCATCCCGCCCAGGACGCGGGGGAGGCGGTCCTTGCGGGCATAGACTCGGCGCCCGGGCTTGGAGATGCGGCGCAGGTCGGTGATGACGCGCTCGCGGCTCCGCCCGTATTTGAGCTCGACGACCAGGGTATCGAAGGCCTCGCCGTGCTCGATGCGGTAGTCCCTGATGTAGCCCTCGTCCTTGAGAACCCGCGCGATCTCGACCTTCATCCGAGAGGCGGGCATCGTGGTCGTCTCGTGGAGCGCCCGGTTGGCGTTCCGGATCCTGGTCAACATGTCGGAGATCGGGTCGTTCAGCATCGGTACCTCTTCCTCACCAGCTCGACTTGGTCATGCCGGGAATGAAGCCTTCGTGCGCGAGGTCGCGCAGGCAGATCCGGCAGAGACCGAATTTCTTGTAGACGGCTCGCGGGCGCCCGCACCGGTTGCACCGGCTGTACGCCCGCGTCTTGTACTTCGGCGGGCGGGCGGCCTTCGCGATCAGGCTCTTCTTGGCCATGCTCCTCCTAGCTCTCGTCGGTGCGGAAGGGAAGGCCCAGCTGGCGCAGGAGCGCAAGCCCCTCCTCGTCCGTCTTCGCCGAGGTCGTGATCACGACGTCGAGGCCGCGGACCTCCTGCACGTCGTCGTAGTTGATCTCCGGAAAGATGATCTGCTCTCGAATGCCGATCGAGTAGTTGCCTCGCCCGTCGAAGCTCCGCGCGGAAAGGCCGCGGAAGTCGCGGATCCGCGGCAAAGCGATCGAGACGAGCCGGTCGAGGAACTCGTACATGCGCACGCCTCGCAGGGTCGCCTTGGTGCCGATGGGCATGCCCTGTCGGATCTTGAAGCCGGCGATCGACCTCTTCGCGCGCGTGATCTGCGCGCGCTGCCCGGTGATCGTCGTCAGCTCCTCGACGGCGCTGTCGAGCGCTTTGGCGTTGGTCTTCGCCTCGCCGACGCCCATGTTCACGGTGATCTTCTCGATGCGCGGCGTCTCCATGATCGAGCTGAGCTCGAGCTGCTCCTTGAGCGAAGGGCGCACCTCGTCCTCGTACCGCCGCTTGAGGCGGGCGACGTAGCCGTTCTCGGTCTGCGTCTTGGTCTTCGTAGCCATCAGCGGTCCAGCACCTCCCCGCAGTCGGCGCGCTTGCAGACGCGCACCTTCACAGGCCCGTCCTTCGAGTCGCGATACTCGTAGCCGACGCGGGTCGCGCGGTTGCAGGTCGGGCAGACGACCATCACGTTGGACACGTCCACCGGCGCCGAGAGCTCGAAGATGCCCCCGGGCTGGATCTGCGTCTGGCCCATCCGGCTCGAGTCCTTCATCGGCCTGGGCTTGCGATGGCGGTGCACCGTGTTCAGGTTCTCGACGAGGACGCGGCGCTTCTTGGGGTCCGCCTCGATGATGCGGCCCTGCTTGCCTCGGTCCTTGCCCGAGAGGATCTGGACGACGTCGCCCTTTCGCACTTTCATGGTCTGCGCCATGTACAACACCTCCGGCGCGAGTGAGACGATCTTCATGAAGTTCTTCTCGCGCAGCTCGCGCGCGACGGGCCCGAAGATGCGGGTGCCGCGCGGGTTCAGCTGCGCGTCGATGATCACGGCGGCGTTCTCGTCGAAGGCGATCGAGGTGCCGTCGTTTCGGCCGAACGGCTTCTTCGTGCGGACGACGACGGCCTTCACGACTTCGCCCTTCTTGATCGTCCCCTGCGGGGTCGCCGTCTTGACCGTTCCCACGATCACGTCGCCCACCCGCGCATAGCGGCGGTGGGAGCCGCCGAGCACGCGAATGCAGAGGAGCTCACGGGCTCCCGTGTTGTCGGCGACGCGGAGTCGGGATTCCTGCTGGATCATCGATTACTTGGCTTCCTCGAGGACTTCGGCGAGGCGCCAGACCTTCGTCTTGGACAGCGGGCGCGTCTCGACCAAGCGGACGAGATCGCCCGGCTTGGCCACGTTCGACTCGTCGTGGGCGTGGAGCCGGGTCGAGCGGCGCACGATCTTCTTGTAGACGGGGTGAGGTTTCACCATGTCGACGCGGACGACGATGGTCTTGTCCATCGCGGCCGAGACGACCACGCCTCGACGTTCCTTCCGCACCCCGCGCACGTGCTCGGGCTTGGGAAGGCGCGTGATCGGCTTCCGCTCGGCCGGCTTCTCGCGCTTCGGCTTCGGGCGCTGCCGGCGCTCGCTGCGAGGAACGTGCTTGCGCTTCGGCTTCGGCTCGGCGACGGGAGCCACCGCCGCAGCCTCGGGAGCCTCGGCCGGCTCGTCGGCAGGCTCTCGTCGGCCACGGCTCGGGCTCCGCTCGGCGGCAGGCTCCTCTTCGGCCTCGGGCTCCGCCTCGGCGGCAGGCTCCTCTTCGGCCACGGCAGGCTCCGCCTCGTCCGCGTCTCGGCCGCGGCGCTCGCCCCTCGGCGGCGGGCTCCTCTTCGGCCGCGGGCTCCGGCTCGTCTGCCGGCTGCTCCTCGGCGGGAGGCTCCTCGCTCGGAGCCTCCTCGACGGGACCTCCTCCGCCTCGGGCTCCTCGGCAGGAGCATCCTCGGCAGCAGGCGTGGCCTCGGCCTCCGGCTCCTCGGCCGGAGCCTCCTCGACCTGCTCCTGCGTCTCTTCTTCGTTGTTCTTCGGACTTGCCATCTACCTTCTCTCCAACGAGTGTCTCCGCTCCGCCTGGATCGTCAGGATCCGGGCGATGTCGCGCTTGGCGAGCGACAGGCGCGAGGTCGCGTCGAGCGCCCCGGTCGCCATCTGAAAGCGGAGGTTGAACAGGTTCTCGCGGCTCTCGGCGAGGCGCTTCACGAGCTCCTCGTCCGACAGTTCCTTCAGCTCCTTAGCCTTCAAAGAGATCCGCCTCCCGCTTTACGAACTTGGTCTTCACAGGGAGCTTCATCCCGGCCAGGCGCATCGCCTCGCGGGCGAGCGGCTCGGACACGCCGGACAGCTCGAACATGACGCGGCCCGGCTTGACCACGGCCACCCAGTGCTCGGGCGAGCCCTTTCCGGAGCCCATGCGGGTCTCCGCCGGCTTCTGCGTCACGGGCTTGTCCGGGAAGACGTTGATCCACACCTTGCCGCCGCGCTTGATGTGCCGGGTCATCGCGATCCGGGCCGCCTCGATCTGGCGGTTGGTCACCCAGCCGGCATCGAGGGACTTGAGCCCGAAGTCGCCGAAGTGCACCTGCTGCTGGCCCTTGGCGACGCCGCGCCGGCGCCCGCGCTGCTGCTTGCGGTACTTGGTCTTGCGCGGCATCAGCATTACGACTCACCACCTTCGTCCTCGGCCGGAGCCTCGGGCGCCGGAGCCTCGGGCGCCTCTGCCTCAGGCGTCGGCTCGGCCGGAGCCGCCTCGGGTGCCGGGCTTTCGGGCGCCGGCGTTTCGGGCGCCGGGGTCTCCGGAGGCAGCCTCGGCTGCCGGCTCGGCCTGAGCCGCCTCGGCCTGGGGCTGCTGCGTCTCCTGCTCGGCGACCGGCTTCTGCTCGCCCTCGCGGGCGGGACCGCGGCGACGCTGGCCACGGCGCGGACGGCCGACGGGGCCGAGGCCCTCGCGGTCGCCGCCGCCGCGCCGGCCGCCCTGGCCGGCCTGGCCGAGGCCGTCTCGACGGCCGCCTCGGCGGCGGGCCTGGTCCTGCTCGCCCAGCCGTCCGGCGGCTCCACTCTCGCCCGAGTCGAACCCTTCCGGCATGATCTCGCCCTTGTTGATCCAGACTTTGACGCCGATGCGGCCGAAGGTCGTCTTCGCCTCGGCAAAGCCGTAGTCGATGTCGGCGCGCAGGGTGTGGAGCGGGACGCGGCCCTCGGAGTAGGTTTCCGAGCGCGACATCTCCGCGCCGCCCAGGCGGCCGCCGCAGGTGATCTTCACGCCCTTCGCGCCTGAGCGGATGGCGGAGGCGAGCGAACGCTTCATCGCGCGGCGGAAGCTGACGCGGTTCTGGAGCTGCTCGGCGATCGACTGCGCTACGAGCTTGGCGTCGAGCTCGGGCCGCTTGATCTCGTTGATGTTGATCTGGACGTTCTTGTGCGTCATCCCGTGGACCTCGCGCCGGAGCGCGTCCACCTCCGCGCCGGACTTGCCGATCACGATCCCTGGCCGCGCCGTGTAGATGTCGATCGTGATCCGCTGCTTGTCCTTGCGGATGAGGATGTCGGAGAGACCCGCGTGACCGAGCTTGCCGTAGATGTGGTCGCGGATCTTGACGTCCTCGATGATGTACGACGGGAACTCCTTCGTCCCCGTGTACCAGTTCGACTTCCAGTCGTGGATGACGCCGACGCGCAACCCACCGGGATGGATCTTCTGACCCACTAGTTCTCGCTCCCCTCGTCGCTCTCGGTCTCGGTGGTCTCGGTCTTCTTCCTTCTCCTGGTCGTCTTCGGCTTGGTCTTCGCCTCCGGCTCGGGAGCCTCGGCCTCCTCGACAGCCTCGACCTCGGC
>CAVTCK010000027.1:0-104581 GCA_963733155.1 uncultured Actinomycetes bacterium | reverse complement strand
GGACCGGGAACGGAGAAATCTCCATTGCGGCCACGCGAAGGACGTCATCGCCCACTCGCGCTACATCGACTATCTGCCGGCGTGGCTCGAGCGCTTCCCTCCCTCGCATCTCCACTACTTCCTCTTCGAAGACTTGCGCCAGGATGCCCGCGCGTTTGCGAGCATGGTCGCTGGGCGGCTTGGAATTTCCCCGTCCTTCTACGATTCGTACACGTTCCCGCGGAAGAATCGCACGATTCGTATACGCAACCAGTTGGTACACCGCGCCAGGCGAGGCATCGGGCGTCGCCTCCCCGCGACGATGCGAAAGCGGCTCAAGGCGCTGACCGCCGGCTCATATGCGCTAGTCAATGTTGATCGCTCGCCCATACGCCGTACTAGCGAGGACGAGCGCATCCTGGCCGCACTCGATCGAGAGTTCGAGCCGTACAACAAAAGGCTCGCGGAGGTTACCGGCTTGGACCTCACGGCCTGGGAACGGCCGGCGCCGACCACGAGCCTAGCCCTGGCACCCGGGGTCAATCGTTCCGCCGACCCTGATCGCGGCACGGATTCTGAACCTTGAACCGCTCAGGAACCGAACGTCACGACGAGCTGCGGGTCGTTCGACCCTTCCTTGCTGCTGTACCACGCCGCGTTGTCGCCGCCGTCCTTGAGCAGGAAGCTGTAGGTGCCGTTCTCTCCGACCGCGCCGGTCAGGTTGAACTCAACCCAGGTCCCTATCGGTGCCGAGCCGCCGGCCGTGATGAACGCCCCGGGCGTCGGCTTCGTCGCCCACGTGATCGTGCTCTCGCTCCAGAGCGTGTCCGGAACCGTATAGATGCTTCCGGCTACGCTGCTCGCATCCGTCACCCAAAGTCGCAGCTTCACGGATGCGACCGGACCCGTGACGCCGCTTACTGTGAACTTGAGGTACGAGTGCGTCTCTGACGCGCTCTTATAGACGCGGATCGTAGTCTGCGCGCCCGTTTGCTCATTCGGATGCGGCTGGCGTACGTAGGCATCGTCCGTCGGGGTGAACGTGAGTGTCGAGCTCCCGCTGGACGGATTGACGGTGATCGTTCTCGTCGTCGAGCTCGAGCCTGCGGGGTTCGAGACCGTCAGCCGTGCCGTGTAGGTGCCCGGGCTCGCATAGATGAATGCCGGGCTCGCGGCGGTCGATTCGACCGTGCCGTCGTCCTGGAAGTCCCATGCCCGCGAGTCCACGGTGCCACTCGACGTGTCGGTGAACTGGACGCTCAGCGGGGCGGTGCCACTGGACGGCACCGCCGTGAAGCTCGCCACCGGTGGCTGAACCCCTCCCCGCCGAGGGGCACGAAGTTGTGGAAGTACCGAAGTGCCCCGCTGTGTGCGAGGACCACCAAGTCCATCGAGGCATCGAGGTTCTGCTTCGTCGACGTCACGTTGTTGACCTCGTTGTCCGCGTCCTTGACGATCGGCGTCCCGAGCCCGCCGGCGAACGAGATCGAGCTCGATGGGCGAGGTCTTCTGGTAGATCGTCCCTCCCGATTCGGGCGCGGTGGCGAACATGCGGACGAGGCCGTTCGCCTCGTCGAGGAGGACGATGGGGCGAGTATGGTGATCCCGCTTGAGCCCAAAGACGTGGCTGGACCAGCTGCCCCCGGTCGAGCGGACGAGTAGCATGTTGAGCGGGTCGGCCGAGCCGGTCTTCGACGTCTTCACGGCCGCGTAGACGCGCCCGCTCGCATCCGTCTTCACGTTGATGTGGTCGTCCGCGAGGCCGGGCCCTTGGAGGGCGGTCTCGACCGTCCAGACGTTGTCGGCGGCGCTGTCGGAGTGGACCGCGAAGTAATCGGTAGACGTGGCCTGATTGCTCCATAGGACACCGATCTTGTTGCCGCCGAAGGCGATCAGCGACGAGATGTCGTCGCTGTTGACGTTGGCGGGGTTGATCGAGAACGCCGTGCCCCAGCTCGCGTCGTTGCAGGCCCGGGTTGCAGACGGACGCGTTGACCCAGACCTTCCCGCCCTGGACCCAGGTCGCCCAGAGCTGGCCGCTCGAATCCTTGTCGATGACGAGGGTCTCGGTCCTGAAGTTGTTGATCGTCACCGGGAAGCCCGAATCGCGCGTGTACGTGTCCGTGGAGCCGTTGTAGCTGTACCTGTAGAGCCGGCTCGGTAGCCGGCCGCCGGCGACTCCGAGAAGCGGTGTGAGGCAACGTAGAGTTTCCCGGCTGCGGCATCCCAGAGGGTGTCGGCCCGCGTGCCGGGCCTGTCGTCGAGAGCGACACCGGTGTCGGTCCACGTCTGCGTCCCCTCGTCGAGCTTGAAAGATGTGGAAGTCCGCGCTCGCCGTGTCCCACAAGCTCGCCCACCAGAAGCCGTCGTTCCACCACAGCTTGCTCTGGGGCTTCGAAGCGCTCGGCGCACTGCCGGAGCCGGTCGAGGGTGGCCCCTCGAAGCCGACGTCTCCTGGCGCGGACTGGGCCGTGGCGGGGAAGGCGAATGCGAGGCCGAGGACGACGAAGAGCACCACCGGCCGGTACCGACGGAGGACCGTCCTCGCTCGTTGGTCTCGCCGCGGCGCTGCTCCCACCCGCTTCGATTATCAGGGTCGGCCGGAAGTGTCAAGCGAGAGCCTTGGCCAGCGCGTCGGCCCGTTCAGTTTCCGCGTCTAGGTGCTGCTGCCTCGGCTGTTGGTGCCTCCGAGCGACGGTCATGCTCGAGCGCCCAGATGGTCGAACTCGCCAGCGCTAGGAGAGCCCAGAAGAAGCGCTGATACGAGAGGTGGAGGAAGACCGCGGTCGCCAGGTAGCCGAGCAGGGCGAAGAGGAACGAGCTCGCCAGGATCGATCGCTCCCGATCCCGATCTCGCCAGTACCGGGCATTGCGATACAGGTACCCAGCGGCGGTGAGCACCATGACGACGAAGGCGCCGAGTCCGATGAGTCCGGTATCCGCCGCCATCTCGAGATAGAGGCTGTGAGCTCGACGATTGTTCTCGAGATACCTGAGGCCGAGACGATTGGCGTACTCCTGCGAGTATTCGCTGGAAGTAGACGCCTGGGCCGACGCCGGTGAGGGGATTGTCGAGGAACGTGTTCCAGGCCGCGAGGTTCTCGGTCACCCGTCCGAGAACCGCACTGTCCGGGTAACCACTCTCGTCGGTGGTCGAGATCCCTGTCACGCCCTGGAGCGAGCTCAGGCGAGTGACGTAGTCGGGGATCACCAGGGCGACGGCTGCCGTGACGGCGGCGAGGAGTATCCACAATCTGGCGGACTCGGAGCTCCCGCAGAACGGCCATCAGCAGGAGGATGACCCCTAGGGCGACCGCTGCCCCGCGCGAGAACGTCAGCAGCAGCCCGCCGAGGATCAGTAGAGAGGCGCCGGTGGCGAGGAGGCGAAGACGCCGCGACTGCTCGCGGAAGACCCGGATGAGCGCGAGTGGCAGAAGGACGACCATGATCTGGGCGTAGCGGTTCTCGCTTCCGAGTGGACCGCCCAGGCGCGGCCGCAGGACCTTCTCGTCCGACTCCTCCGGAGCGATGTTGAAGCCGCCTCCCGTGTCGAGCTGATCGACCTGGGCGAGCCCGCCGTAGTTATTCGCGTAGGTGTGCGTGAGCTCCTGGTAGAGCGAGATCGCGCCCAAGAGGCTCCCTGCGAGAATCAGAACCCAGGCAACGCGGTTCAACGTCCGGGTCGTTCGCACCGCGTTCGAGACGAGCAAGTAGAGGATGAGCCCTTCGGTCACGTACGTGACTACCGCCCTGCCGGACACGACGGGCTCGTTCGAGAGCGTGGCCGAGAGGAACAGGGCTCCCAGGAAGGCGAAGACGAGCGGGAGCACCGGCGTGATCACGAGTGGCTGCCGCTCGAGGACGACGTACTTTCCGATCGGGAATAGGAGCAAGAGCGTGATCGACGACGCGATGACCTTGGAAACGCCGTGGAACTCGGTGGCGACAACGGCTAGGTTCGTGTAGAGGACGAAGCAGAAGACCAGTGCAGCGACATCCGCGCCGATGCCGAAGCGCACGGTGCCCGAGCCCTGCGTCCCGGGCCATCGAACAGGTGTCGGGAGGGTCGTTCCGCCGGACGCCATCCAGTTACCTCAGAGGTCGTTGATGGTAGGGGCCCTTGGCGCGCTCGTCAGCCCGCGCTCGGAGCACGCGCACGTTGTACAAGAGCCGGTAGCGCAGATAGCGGGCGAGCCTGCGCCAGCCACCCCGGAACCTCCGCCCGGACGTCAGGACCTGGAGCTTCCGCGCGCCGGAGTAGACGACTCGGCCTCCGGCAGCCTTCAGGGCGGGGCCGACATTGAGGTCGTCGGCGAGGAGCCCGCTCTCGTACGTGCGCAGGAACGCCGTTCTGTCGACGCCGTAGTTGCTCCCTCGCGTCGTCGGGATGCGAAGGAGCACCCGCTTGACCCAGCGGGAGAGATGGTGTGCGGCCATCCGCGCGCGCACCGACCACAGGGGCCGCAGGTCATAGTGGCCGACGCGCGTGTAGGCGACTTGGGCCCCGCTCCTGAACTGGTCGATGTACCAGTCCAGCAAGAGCGTCGGCTCGGGGATCCGGCAGTCGGCGTCGAACAGGATGATTCGCTCCGCCTCCGCGGCACGGACGCCCGGAACGCGGGCGCTCAGGCAGACCGCCTCGCCGGCGCGCCAGACGTTCGGAACCGAGACGACCCGCATCCCGGCGGCCGCGTAGGTCGCGATCTCCTCCGGCGGGTCGTCCGCCGGGTAGTTGTTGATCACGAGCACGACCTCGAAAGCTCGCTTCCCGCCATAGCGGGCAATGTCGCTCAGGACGACGAGGACGTTCTCGAGGTCGGCCCGAGCGTTCACGGGGATGGCGATGCTCGCATCGGGTGGGAGCGTCCGATCGCCGCGCACGCGTCCGAGCTCGGCGGCGAGCCGCTCCAGCCGGTCGGCCGCGATCGGCGGCATCAAGCTCCCCCTCCCGGCGGCGTCGGTGCGCGCGGGAGGGCCGCCTTCGCGTCTTCGGGCTCCGCCGCGGGCGGCCGCTGCGGGTCCCACCGGTCGATGCGGCGACCGCGAACGACGTTCCACACTGCATGCAGGGAAGCCGCGTTGACGAAGCAGAAGAAGGCCGGGAGCATGAAGGCCTTGCGGCGGCCGAGCGTCCTGCCGCGAAGCAGCATGCCTCCCGCGCCGAGCCCGTAGACCGCCGCCTGGGCGAGCGTGGCTGCCTGGTAGATGCGGCCGCGGCGCCAGAGGAGTGGGCTCGTTCCGGCGACGACGGCGAGCGGGAAGACCATCGTGCGGCGGAGGACCTTGTGCGTGAGCAGTTGGACGGCGTAGAAGCCGTGGCGGCGCGGGTCGAGAAGCTCCCGCCGCAGAAGCACGCCGCGCAGGCCTCTGGTCATCACCCGTACCTTGCGTCCCCACTCGACTTCGCTCGTCTTCGCGACCGGCTCGTACGCGACTGCGTCCGGGGCGAAGACGAGGCGGTAGCCCTGTGCGATCGCGCCCGTCGACGTGAAGAAGTCGTCTGTCACTCCCGGCGGGACGGAGCGGAAGAGCGAGCGGCGTACCGCGTAGATCGCGCCGGTCGCCGAGATCGTGCTCCCGGCGCGGCTCTCCGCTGCCTTGAGTCGGCGGTCGAAGTCCCAGTAGCGCTGTTCGCCGGAGGCGATGGCGTCCGCGCCGTCGCGCGAGAGGTACCGCTGGTCGCCGGCGACCCCGCCGACGGACGGGTCGGCGAACGGCCTGACGAGCGCGCCGAGGGCATCGGGCGCGTAGATCGAGTTCGCGTCCGAGAACACGAGGACCTCGCCTTCCGCCTCCGACACGGCCGCGTTGAGGGCGGCGGCCTTGCCCACGCGGGGCAGAGAGACGAGGCGCACGCCCCGCTCCGACATACCCGTCGAACCAGCTCGTCGGTGCCGTCGTCCGATCCGTCCGACGCGATCACGACCTCGAGCCGGTCCTCGGGATAGTCGAGCGAGAGGAGGTTCTCGAGCTTCGCGCCGATGCTCGCCGCCTCGTTGTGGGCGCAGATCACCAACGTCACCGAGGGCGTGATCTCGCGCGAGTCGTACGGCCGCGGCCGAAGTGCGGCGCGGAGCAGGACGAGAAGCGGGAAGAGGAGGTACGTGTAGGCGAGCAGTCCGGCCGCCGACCAGAAGAGGAGCCGTCTCACGCCGGCACCCCCGCAGAGCACGCGGAAGCGGCGAACGAGCTCGCCTGCGTTCCTCCGCACGTCGAACTCGCGCTCGACGGTCTCGCGCCCGGCGCGCGCCGAGCCGCTCGCGGAGGGCCGGGTCGTCGTGCAGGCGGCGCAGCGCGCTTGCGAGGGCCGACGGGTCGCGAGGCGGCACGAGCAGTCCCGTCTCCTCGTCTTCCACGAGCTCGGGAATCCCGGAGATGCCGCTGGCGACGACAGGGACGCCGCTCGCCATCGCCTCCATGAGCACGACAGGGATTCCTTCCCGCTTCGCCCTCTGCGGTCGGGACGCTGGGGGAGACGAGGACGTGCGCGCCGGCCGAGGAGCTCCGGCGACCTCCGCCCGCGTGCGGCGGCCGGCGAGTGCCACGCGGCCCTCGAGCCCGGCAGTCGGCGATCTGCCTCACGAGCGCGGCGCGGTCGGGGCCGTCGCCGACGAGCGTGCAGGTCACGTCCACTCCGGCCTCGGCGAGCAGGCGGCATGCCTCGACGAGGTAGCCCTGTCCCTTGACCTCGTGCAGCGTTCCCACGCAGAGAATCGAGAACGGTCGCTCGGGGGCCGTGGACGTTGCGTGGGCGGAAGAACTCGGTGTCGACGCCGCAGTGGACGACGTGCGACGCGTGCGCGCGCCCGCTCCGCCGCACTCCTCGAGGATCAGCCCGCGGTTGTACTCCGAGACGGCGACGACGAAGGCCGCGTCGCCAACCTTCTCGCAGAGCATGTGGCGGTCGACGTGAAGGTCGGACCCGTGCGCGGTGAAGCTGTACGGAATACCGGTGAGGCGGTGGACTGACGAAGCCGGCCGCCGCGGGGTGGTTCGAGAAGTGGCAGTGGACGTGCGCGATGCCGTCAGCCTCCATGCGGCGGGCGTCGTGGACGACTTTCGGGAAGATGCCGAGCGCACCGACGAAGTAGTTCGCGCTGCCCCACGTTCCTCGGAGGAGCGCCCAGAGCGTTCCGACGTACCTGCGCGGCGCCCGGCGGAGGAAATGGAGCTGGCTGCGCAGGATCGGCAGCGGAGAGAAAGGGCTGGAACCTGGCTCGCTCGCACAAGGCCGCCGCCTCGGGATGCATCATCTCCGTCCGCTCGCGAAGGAGAGGGAACAACCCGACCTCGACCCCCGCCTCCTCCACGGCGAGGATCTCGCCGAGGACGAATGTCTCGCTCAGCTTCGGGAACCGGGACATGACGTAGGCGACCTTGAGGCGAGGCCGGTCTCCTTCCGCTTCCACGGACGCCGAGCGGCGGTCGTCGAGATCTGTCGCCACGTGCGCTTGTCCCCTTTCCGCCCGTGCATCCGCACGGTGCGACACGAGAGTCATAGCACTGCGCGGACGGCTATGCACGGCGCGGCCTTACCGAGGAGGGCCAGGGCATTCTCCGCCGCGACGCATCCGCACGACTTGACAGCTCGTCGGAGTGAGGGCCACGATTGCTGGCGGCAACTCGGGACTGTCCCAAACGGCGAGGTCCCCGTGCATCCGGTGCCCAGCGCATCACACACGCGGAGATGAGCGGCGAACGGGCCGAGCCGGACCCGGCAGCGACGCCACCGGCAGGTGAGCCGTTCGCGAGCATCTCGAGGCGCTCTCTCGCCTGGATGCTCGATGTCGCCTTGGTCACCGTGCTCATCTTCGTCGGAGTGGCCGTCATGGATGCGGTCTTCGGACCGACCGTCCGCACGCATCCCGAGGCAGCGGCGTTGGAGGACGTGCTGGCCGCCGACGTGGAGAGGGTCGTCCTGAACGCGCTCGTCGCCACAGCCATCAGCGTGGGCTACTTCGTCGTCCCGTGGGCGCTGCTGGGTGGATCACCGGCCCAGCTCGCGCTGCGGATGCGGGTTCGAGATCGCACGGACGGCGAAGCACTCCCGCTCGGACGAGCGCTCGCCCGCTGGATTCTTCTCTTCCCTCCCTTTGCGACCGTCTCCGCCCTGACCGCCGGCATGCCGCTCCTCGGGGCGGTCGTATGGGGAACTGCGGTGGTCTGGTATTGTCGTCCTGTTGCTGACGACCGCCCGCAGCGACACGAATCAGGGCTTGCACGACCGGATCGCCCGCAGCGTCGTCCGCAAGCGGAGCCCGGAGGGCCGCCTACGGAGCCGCCGATGTTCGGTGACGCGCGCTCCGTACCGAGGGACGCGCGGTTGGAGACGGACGTCTGCATCATCGGGGCCGGAGCCGCGGGCATCACGCTCGGGCTGGAGCTCAGCGGGTCGCCGCTTCGGGTGACCGTGCTCGAAAGCGGCGGCCTCCAACTCGAGGCAGAGACGCAGGCTCTCTACGAGGGCGACTCGATCGGGCTCCCCTACTCTGACCTGAGCATTCCACGCCTTCGCTTCTTCGGCGGGACGACCAACCACTGGGGTGGGATCTGCAGACCGTTCGAGGAGGCTGACTTCGCGCCACGGGAAGGCATCCCTTTCACCGGCTGGCCCATCAGGAAGAGCGACGTCGACCCCTTCTACGAGCAGGCGGCGCGCGTCGTCCGGCTTCCCTCGCAAGAATGGGATCTGGAGTACTGGGCTCCGAGCGATGAACCGGCCCCACTGCCTTTGCAGAGCGATCGCATCGTCAGCAGGGTGGCGCAGGAGGTCGAGCCGGACCTACGGAGCTTCGGCGAGGTCTACCGGGACGAGTTGCGCCTCGCGCCGAACGTGACCGTGCTCCTGCACGCGAACGCAACCGCCGTGGAGACCGACGAGTCGGGCAGGGCGGCCGCGTCGGTGGAGGTGGCGACGCTCGAGGGCAACCGCTTCTCCGTGGGCGCCAGGATCTTCGTGCTGGCGACCGGTGCCGTGGAGAACGCGAGGGTGCTGCTCGCGTCGAACGCGCAGCAGCCCAGCGGACTGGGGAACCAGAACGGCCTGGTCGGCAGGTTTTTCCTGGAGCATCCCCGCTTCCTGGGTGGCGTCCTCGTTCCGTCCACGCCGCACCCGAATCTGGGCTTCTACGAGACCCATCGTGTCGACGGTCACTTGATCCAGGGCTACCTCGCGTCCTCGAAGGAGTTCCAGCTCGCCGAGGGCCTTTTGGATCTCCAGATCCGCCTGGAGCTCGGCTACGGCGACGCTCCCGAGGACGCGTCGGACTTCGCGCGTCGCCTGATGACGCTGGCCGGGGATCTCGACAGCTGGCAGGAGATCGCGATTCCCGGAGCTCCGGTGCCCATTCCGTATCTCGACGTGATCCGTGAGGCGCTGAAGTCCCCGGAGGATGCGTACATCTACCTGCGGGGGCGAATCGAGACGATCGGCCTGACGACACGGATCGAGCAGGCTCCGAACCCCGACAGCCGCGTCGTGCTGGTGCGAGAGCGCGATCAGCTCGGGATGCAGCGGGTCGCGCTGGACTGGCGGCTGAGCGACATCGACCGGACAAACGTGCGACGAACGCTCGAGCTCTTCGGAGCCGAGATCGGCGCGGCCGGCATCGGGCGCGTCAAGATCCTCCACGGCGAAGATGAGACGGGCTGGCCCGACGATCTCGACGGTGGTCAGCACCACATGGGCACGACGCGCATGAGCGACGACCCCAAGCAAGGCGTCGTCGACAGCGACTGCCGCGTGCACGGAATGTCCAATCTGTTCGTCGCGAGCTGCTCTGTCTTCCCGACGCCCAGCGGGGCTACACCGACTCTCATGCTTGTTGCGCTCACGCTCCGGCTCGCCGATCACCTCAAAGGCATGATGCTGCGATGACCGTCCAACGGCGGATACGGCGCCGGACGTTTCTCGCTCGGCGCCGCCGGGCTAGGAGTCTCGCTGGCCTGGTGGTCGCGGACCCTCGCCTTTCAGCGGGACATTTCTCTCGCGGAGCGAGCGCCTCGCGTCGCTCCTGGAGCACGTGGACGGGGCGCGCACCGTCGGGCGGGAGTACCTGCGGACAGGTTCCGGCGGAAGCCTCGCCGGGGGTGCTGGCGGCGCGGGTCGCCGAGCGGCTGCCCGGCGGTCTCGCGACCGTCGACACCGCCTCGGACGGTTTGCTCCGCGAGCTCCTGTCGAGCGCCGTGGCTGAGGACTTTCGGGATCTGCGAACCATGGAGCTGCACGGGCTGGGTCCTCGCACGGACGGAAGCGCGGCTGTGCGCGCTCGCGGCGCTCGGCGGAACCTCGGCGCCTGCCTAACGGCCGCGCGGAGACGTCGTTGACGCGCAACTTCCCTGTGGTTACGCTGCCTGCCAGGCGGCATCCGGACGAGGGACCGCGCGTAGGGTAGGGAGGAGCAGCGATGCAGCGCGTACTGGTGACCGGGGCGGGGGGCTTCATCGGCCACCATCTGGTGACCTACCTGAAGGAGCGCGGGCTACTGGGTCCGCGGCGTCGACCTCAAGCTACCCGGAGTTCACCGACGTCGACGCCGACGAGTTCGAGCTGCTCGACCTCCGGCGCCGAGACGACGCCCTCCTGCGCCGTTCGCGGCGTCGATCGAGGTCTACGCGCTGGCGGCCGACATGGGCGGCATGGGCTTCATCTCGAGCAACCACGGCGACGATCCTGCACAACAACGCCCTCATCAACCTCCACACGATCGAGGCCGCCCGGCTGCACGGCGTCGAGCGGTACCTGTACAGCTCCTCGGCGTGCGTCTACCCGGAGCACCTGCAGGAGCCGACGCCGACGTCACGCCGCTGCGCGAGGAGGACGCCTACCCGGCGAAGCCCCAGGACGCCTACGGCTGGGAGAAGCTGATCTCGGAGCGCCTCTGCGAGTACTACACGGACGAGCACGGCATGGAGACGCGCATCGTCCGCTTCCACAACGTCTACGGACCCTACGGGACGTACGACGGCGGCCGCGAGAAGGCGCCGGCGGCGCTGTGCCGCAAGGTCGCGCAGGCGCGAGTCCGGCGGCTCGATCGAGATCTGGGGAGACGGCGAGCAGACGCGCTCCTTCTGCTACGTCGACGACTGCGTCGAGGGCATCTACCGAATCATGCAATCGCGACTACGCGCGAGCCGCTCAACCTCGGGCACCGACCGCATGGTCACCATCAACGAGCTCGCCCACATCGTCATCGCCATCTCCGGCAAGCACGACCTGCGAGCTCGTGCACGTCGAGGGCCCGCAGGGCGTGCGCGGCCGCAACTCCGACAACAGCAGGCTGCGCGAGGTCCTCGGCTGGGAGCCCGAGATCTCGCTGGAGGACGGCCTCGCGCCGACGTACCGGTGGATCGAGGAGCAGGTCGAGCGCTCGGCGGAGAAGGCTTCCGAGCGCGAGTTGCTCTTCCCAGCTTGATCTCTGAAGAAGGCGGGACGATCGTGGAGGGTCTCGGCCCGTCCAGTGACTCGCCCTTCAACCTGCTCGCCTACGCGTTCATGCCCGTCGAGCCGGAGAGACACGGTGTGGCGGTCCAGGCGCCTCCCGACTGGCGCTTCGACCCGTCCACAATCGACTCTGGCGCGGACGTGGTCGTGTGGGGCCGCATGCCAGAAGGGTCGACGTCGATTGCCTCGGCTGCCCGCGTTGCGGGGCTGAGAGAGGTCTCGCTTCGCACGCTGGGACGGCGCCTGCCGGCGCGCCTGCGCGTCGTCGCCGTCCACCGCCTGCCGCCGCGCCGACTCGGGACGGGCCGACTCCGTGGGAGCGTCCGGGCGGCTCTCCGCGGCGGCGCGCTGGTCGAGCTGGGATCGACGACGTCGGGAGCGTGTGTCCTCGACGCGGTGGCGGAGACTGTGGGCGTGCGCGTTGTCGGGCGCGGGTTCCACGCAGGCACAGGCGGTGCGCTCCTCGTTCGCGGATTCCTCGCCGACGGCTCTGATGCCGTACTCCGGATGGCCCGCGCCGGGGCAGCGGGTGACCCGTCGGCGCTCGCCGACACGCTGGAGCGACTCGGCCGCGACCGTGTTCCCCTGACGCCGCGCCTCTACGCGCGCGGCACCACGGCAGGCGCGTCCTGGCTCGCCGAGGCGGCGCTGCCGGGTCGCCGGCCGGACCACGCGAGCGACTCGCTCACGCGAGAGGTCGCGGAACTCTGTGCGTCGTTCCCGCGGCGCAACGGCGCCCCGACCGCCACGGTTGAAGATCTCGCCGCCATCGCCGCCACGCTCCCCGACCGTGCCGGGGAGATCGGCGGGCTCTCGTCCGACGTCTCCGTTCACCTGCGGTCGGTGCCGTCGATCCTGCGGCACGGCGATCTCTGGGCCGGCAACCTCCTCGTCGATCATCGGGGGAGGCTCTCGGGGCTCGTCGACTGGGATGCAGCCCATCCTGCGGCCCTCCCCGGCGCCGACCTCCTCCAGCTCGTCGCGACGGAGTTCCGCCGGAAGGCACATTGCGCGTTGGGGCCGGCCTTCCTCGCCCGTCCGTGGCGCCTCCCCGAGTTTGCCGAGGCCGCGGCCGGCTACTGGCGGACAGTGGAAATCCGGCCCGACGACGACCTGCTCGGCGTCGTCGGGATCGCCTGGTGGGCGGCCGAAGTGCACGGAACGCTCGCTCGTCTTCCGCATCGCGCCGCGGACGAGCGCTGGGTCGAGACGAACGTCGATCGCGTCCTCGCCGGTTTCTCCTGACGCGCCGTCAGCGTGCGGCGACCGCGCCGCGGTGCGCCGACAGGACCTCCTCGTAGAGGCGGTCGTACGCGCGCCCGACCGCTTCCCAATCGTAGCGAGGGCGGACGTACTCGCCTCCGCTGCGGCCGATCCTGCGTGCGAGCTCGTCGTCGGCGAGCACCGCAATGAGGTGGGCGGCCAGCTCCTCCGCGGTGGAGCCCGCGAGCAGCTGGTCGCCCGACCTGACGTCGTCAAGCCCGCGGTGCCCGAGCGGCGTGACGACGCACGGGAGATCGGCCGCCATGGCCTCGAGCAGCTTCGTCTTGATCCCCGTGCCATCCAGGAACGGGCCCGCCCAGACTCGGCTACGAGTGAGCCACGCCCGCATGTCCTCGACTTCGCCCGTGACGCGGACGCCGTCGAGCGCTTCCAGGTCGAGCACGCGCGGGGCCGGGTCGCGCCCCACGATCACGAGCTGAGCCTCGGGCTGCTGGGCGTGCACGTGCGGCAGCACCTCTCGCGCGAGGAACTCCACCGCCCGGACGTTGGGCGCGTAGTTCATCGCGCCGTGGAAGATGATGCGATTCGGGTTGACGACGGCCTTCGGGTCGGGCGCGTACGCCTTCGCGTCGAAGCCGATGGGGATGATCACGAACGGCAGGGTCGGATCCCTCTGTCGCAGCTCGCCGAGGTCGCCCTCGTTGCTGACGACGACCCGGTCGAAGCCGCGGTACTCGGACTCCTCGAACCGCCGGATCCGCTTTGAGTCAGCGCGGAGGAGCGGACGCCGGATGCCGGTCGCCGCCTCCGCCCGCGCGTCCACGTTCAGGTGCCACGTGTCCATCAGCATGAGGATCTTCGGTCTGCCCTGGAGCTCCCGCTTCAGGCCGGAGAGCTTTCCCGGCCCTACGTGGACGAGATCGGGCTGGAAACGCGCGAGCTCCGCCCGCAACGGCTCTCGTAAGCCTCGAACCCGCCGCTCCGCGCGCAGCGGACGCTGCCAGATCATGGCGAGCGCGAGATCACGCGCATTCTCCAGGGCATTCGGCCTCTCGAGCTCGACGATCCGCATGTCGGCCTCCACGGCGGGCTCGGTCGACTGGTCGGGCATGCGGTAGCCGATCAGCCGCACGTCGTGACGCCTGCCGAGCTCGGGCACCAACCCGAGCAGCTGTCGTCTGAACCCCGTGTTCGTGGGGTGAAAGGGTGCGTCGGAGGCGCAGATCAGAATGCGCATGGGCCTGTCCTAGCGGCCAATGCCGTCCACTCGCGGGTTCCAGCGGCGAACATACTCGCGCCAGATGATGTCAGTGACCTCGGGACGGACCTGCTCCGCCTCGCGGGAAGCATCGACGACGGCTGCCCTGGGGAGACGGCGAAGCAAATCGCGATACGCCTGCCGCTGCGACTCGAGGAGGGCGACGCTCTTCTCCCCCTTCCTCGCGTGCAGCACCTCGCCCGGGGCGTCGAGGAACACGACGAGCTCCGGAGCCGGGCACGCGTGCGCGAGGAGCCAGCGACGGACCTTCCCAAGCCGCCCATAGCGGAAGCGCGTAGGCAAGAGTGCGTCGTAGGCGTACCGGTCGAAGAGGACGAGCCGGCCGCGGCGCTGGTGGTACGCGCCTTGGAGCCAGCCCGCCCACTGCGCCGAGAGCTGGACGGCAAGACCGATGCCCGGAACGTGGCGGCTCCCCCGGGGCCGAGGCACCTGGTACAGCCCCATGTTGATGGAGCGCACGGGGAAGTAGAACGTGCGCTCGATTCCGTTCCTCAGGGTCGTTTTGCCGGCTCCGTCGGGAGCAAGCAGCGCCACCTTCACCCCTTGGCGGCGGCTCACGCGCAGAGCCTTGCCGGACCAGCGCCGGAGCGCGTTGGCGACCGTTCGGCGCCGAACGTCCCTAGGACGCCGGTCGCGCCAGGCGGCCGCGAGAGCCGGCGCGAGCTGCGAGAGCGACGCCCACTCGCTTCGCCGAGCCGCGGTGACCATGCGGCCGGCGCTCCAGTCCGATGGGCAAAGTGACTCGACCAGGCGGGCCAGTGGGCTTTCCGTCTGCGCCGCATCCGCGAGGGCGGGCAAGCGCGCGGCGTCACGGGTGCCGATGCTGCCTTTGTCGAGGAGGCGATGGAGGATCAGCGCCCAGAAGGCGTCGTCCTCCGCAAGCACCCAGCCGCCGTCGACGCGTCGGCGCCTGCTCAGGCATTCCGCCTCGGCCCCGGTGGCCAGCGCGTAGTTGGGCCCGAACGCGAGCTCCGTGACGACATCGAGCTTGATCCAGGCGTCGCCGGACGCGTCGTAGCTGACGAAGAAGGCATGCGAGCCGTATCCCCACGCGGGCACGGAAGCGAACCCGAGCCGGGCCGTCACTCGGCGGAGAGGCGGCATGTGCTCACCCGCGACGAGAAGATCGACGTCCTTGCCGGGGAGGTCGACCTCGTCGTCGCCGCGCAGCAGGCACCAGACGATGCCCTCGGCATCGAGGGCCCGGAAGAGCGGCGCCAGCGTCGGGTGGTACGTCACGGCTGTGGCACGCTCGCGGGCTCCGCTGAGAAGAGCGCGGAGAGCCCGGGCGAGTCACGCCGCTCGATCGCCAGCCGGAGGATGGCGATGTAACGACCGCTCTCGAGCCTGTGGCTCGGCAGAGTGGCAGCCTCCTTTAGCCCGCGATGCATCCAGCAGGTGTAGAAGAGTGGCTCGACTAGGTCTGCGGCGAGCCCGGTCTGGGCGCAGAAGCGGCTCGTCGCGTCCACGAGCAGCCGGTTCACGGCGGATCTCTGGAGGAAGTGCTCCGTGAAGCTCTGCAGCGGCGCGCGCGTGCCCGCCGCGCGCGAGACGAGGAGGCCGTAGCTCCGCACGAAGTGAAAGAGGTCCCATAGCGGCATCCCCCGGGGTTCGGCCGCTTCCCAATCGAGGAAGGCGGGCCGCCCATCCGCAGTCACCAGCACGTTCCAGGGCCCTGGGTCGCCGTGTTGGAAGACGCGCGGGAATTCGTTGCCGCTTCGCACGAGGGCGGCGGCGCGCGCGGCGAGGAAGTCCTCCTCCCTCGGCTCGAGTCGGTAGGTACGCGTGAACTGCTCAAAGAGCGCGTCGAGCTCGGAGAGGGCGCCACGAGCGTCGGCGCGTGCCGGGCAGGCCGTTGCCCTCCCGAGCTCGAGGAGCCACTCGACCGCGGCGCGGGCGTAGGCGCAGTCTGCGGTCGCCCGCGTGCGCTTTCGGAACGGTACGCCGCCGATCGCCGACTCGCCCAGAACGGCAAGCCCTCTGTGTGACCCCAGGAACAGCGGGCGGGGAAGCGTGTCGTCGGTTGCGACTCCGTGCTCGCGCAAGATAGTGAGCGCGCGCCACTCGTTCTCGAGGCGGAAGTTGAGATCCTGATGGCGCGTGATCTTGACGAAGGCCTCGGGCGCCTCGCCGGCGGGCTCGAAGAGAAGGAGGAGCACCTTCTGCGAGGGATAGTCGCCCGGAGCGGCAAGCCCCCAGCGTCTGCTCTCGAGATCGACGCCCGCGGCGGCCGCGATCGCGCGGATGTACTCGGGCGGCCCCGCGACCAGGCGTTCCGGCGGACGGACGACGAGCGCACCGCGCCGTCGGAAGATCCGCAGCACGGTCGGCTGTCGAGCCAGCACGCGGCGTGGGCGCCGTAGTAGCTGGCGCCGGAACAAGCCCCGCTTGAAGAAGCGCCGTTCGAGGTAGGCGACGGTCCGCTGGTCATGAAGTGGAGCGGCCAGCCGCACCTCGCCCGCCGCGGGAGCGAGCCACAGGAGCGTCTCGGTGTCGAACCGCCCGAGGAAGCGGCCCTCGACATAAACGATCCCACCCGGCTTAAGGAGACGCCGTGCTCGCGCAACCCTGTCGGCCCGGGCGCTTCGGCGCAGGGCCGGTAACCGGGGGACGAAGACGAGGTCTGCAGTACCGTCGGGAAGAGGGGCGTCGCCCACGTCCGTCTCGAGGAGCGAGACGTTCGCCGGGCCGGCAGAGCCGATCGAGCGGCGGAGCCTTCTCAAGTCACGGGCGGGAGCGCACACCACCACCTCGTCGCCGAGGCCGGCCAGCGTGGTTAGCCCGGCCGGGGAGGGACGACCGAGACAGACGATTCGGCCCAGGTCGAGGCTCGGCAGGAGGAAGCACCAGTTCGAGCCCCCGACGGCTCCCTTGACGTTGCTGCCCGGCGCGAAACGGGCCTCCAGCTCTCCGGCGAGTGGCACCAGGTCATCACGCTTGGGAACGCCGGCCAAGCGCCCGCGAGGGTTGCGCGAGTGGGGCTCGGGGAGGCCGAAGCTGCTCAAAGGGGGTGATCCCCGGACAGGACGATGCCGATCACGTTGCCGCCGGCGAGGCGGAGGCTTTCCAGCGCCTCCGGTACATGCGCACGTTGCGTGTGGTCACGCTCGGCGACGAGAACCGTGGCTCGGGCCGCGGACGACCAGACAAGACCGTGTGGCGAGCTATCGACCGGGGGAGCCGTGAGCACGGCGACGTCCGCATCCGCAAGGACGCGGCCGAGCACCTCCGTCACCTGCTCGGGCTCGAGGAGGTCCGACGCCGTCCGGGGCCGGAAGATCGTCACAGGAGGGCGCCGAATGCGAAACCGGTCGAACATCATCCGATCGACGCGCAGCGGCCGCCCACGGCGGATGCCGCTCTCGGCTGTTTGATCGCCCGAGAGCCCGAAGAGCTTCTCGAGCTCTCCCTCGCTCCCGTGGTGGATCACGGCGACCCGCGTGCCGCTCTCAGCCAGGGCCCCGGCGAGGTTGAGGGCGAGCCTGCCTCCCGACCGACCACCATGGGCGTCGAGAACGAGGACGCTGTCGGGCGGCTGGTCGCCGTTCGAGAGCTCGATCTTCGTGGCGAGGAGGCGGTAGGCGGCGGCGGCCCGGGAGTCGGGATCGGCCTCGACCACAAATGGCTGGCTCGGGGAGCGAGGCCGCGTCCCGTTGATCGAGCCGAGAACAGCTATCGGAGCGAGCGCCGCCAGCTCCTGCTCGTTCCGGACGACGGTTGAGAGACCGTCCACGATCACGGCCAGCCCGAACGCACCGAGCAGGCCCGCCAGACCGGCCACCACGATGATCAGCTCTGACGACGGACCGATCCCCTCGGTCGCCAGGGTCGCGGGCTCGACAATTCCGAGCATACCCGCTGGGGGTAACGGGACGCCTTCCTCGGTCGAGTACGCGACGAGCTGGTTGGCGACCGCGTTTGCGATCAACGCGGCACGAGCGCGGTCGCCGTCTTGGGCACGGATCGAGATCAGGCGAGTGACCTCGCTTGCTGTCACGTCCTCGATCCCGCTCTTGAGGCTGCCGGGAGACATTCCCACCTCCCGGGCCGCGGGTCGGATGATGATCGCCGTCGTCGCGAGCCCGGCGTAGTTCCGTGCCTGCTGGCCCGCCGCCTCCAGAGTGTCACGATCGGCGCTGACCGGGCCTACGAGCAACTGCGCCTCGCTCTGGTACGTGGGTGGAAGCCTGTCCGCGACCAAGTAACCCATGACCGCGGCGACTCCTGCTCCGACAGCGAGGAGCCACCACCAACGCTTGACAACGGGAAGAACGCCGGTCAGCTCAACTCACTTCCTCGGCATTTGCCACGGGGCCATAGCTCCGGAGCCTCTAAGCTTAGTGCTCTCCGAGGGAGATTGGGCCTCGGCGGCAATTCTGGGCGGGGTTGTGCTCTTTTCGAAGGGCGGCCATTTCGACGAACTCATGGAGGCTCTCGGCGCCGGGCTGCCAATCCTCCTCGCTGCCGTAGGACTCTCGCTCCTCCTCATCGTGCTCAGTGCGCTCCCGACGTGGACGCTTCCCGAGGGCGCACTGGCAGACCTGCTCGCCGCCCACCGCCGGCAGGTCGCCATTGTCGGAATCGCCATCAGCCTGAGCGCCGCAATCGTCTTCGTGATCGTCTTCTGGGCCCTGTAGCAGGCGCTACGCACCCTCCACGGCTGCCGCCAGCTGGGTCCTGAGGCCCTGCTCGAGGGCCGTCCGTGGGCTCCATCCCAGCTGCGAGTGGATGAGACTCGTGTCCGCCGCCGTTCGACGGACGTCCCCGGCCGAGGCCGGCCTGCGGCGGACGTCGAGGCGCTTCCCAGAGAGGCGCTCGCAGGTGGCGATCACCTCTGCGAGCGTCGTCTCGCTGCCGCCGCCGACGTTGTAGACTCTGATCCCCGGTGGACCGCTCATGGCCATCAGGGTGGCGGCGACCGCGTCCTCCACGTACGTGAAGTCCCGCGACTGCTCGCCCGTACCGAAGAGGTCGAAAGGCCTCCCGTTCAGGAGGGAGCCCACGATCCGGAAGAAGGCCATGTCGGGACGCTGCCTTGGCCCGTAGACGGTGAAGTAGCGGAGCGAGACGACGTCGAGCCCGAAGGACTCGGAATAGGCCTGCGCGAGCGACTCGCACGCGACCTTGCTCACGCCGTAAGGCGAAACGGGGCGCAGAGGTGTGTTCTCAGGAGTCGGGTACGCCTCCGCGTTGCCGTATACCGAGGAGCTCGAGGCCTGGACGACGCGCACCCCTGCATATGCGGCCGCCTCCAGGACGCGCTGAGTGGCGAGGATGTTGTCCCGGACGTAGACGGCGAACGTGGCCCCCCAGCTCCCGCGCACCCCCGGCTGGGCGGCGAGGTGGAAGACGCCGTCCACATCTGCGACGAGGCGAGTGAGATCGGCGTCGGCGAGGTCGAGCTTCCGGAACGAGTAACCGGGACGGGCCCGGGTTCGAGCGACGTTCGCCTCCTTGAGGTCGCGCGGGTAGTAGTCGGTGAACGCGTCGATGCCGACGACCTCGTAACCCGAGTTGAGGAGCGCCTCGCCGAGATGCGAGCCGAGGAAGCCCGCGGAACCGGTGACCAGATACCGGCTCATGGGACCCTCAACGGCACGAGCCCGAGCCGGAATCGGTGAAGCTCTTGCCTTGCACGGGCAGGAACTCCCAGTCGTAGCCGGTCTGGTGCAGGCTCAGCTTGAGCACGCCCCACGTGTCGTCGTTTCGCGCCTCCGTCGTCGGAAGCGGGTCGTTCGCGAACTCGCGGAGATTTCCCCCGCCGGTCCCGACCACGATGAGCCCCATGCCCGCCTCGTCGCGCTCGCCCTCCGCGTTCAACGGTGCGAAGCGCTCGTAGCTGTGCTCGTGAGCCGTCAGCACGAGGTCGACCCCCTCCTCGTAGGCCGCCTGCCACAGGGGCCGCACGCGCTCCGTGTTCTCGGGATCACCGTAGCGGCCCGAGCTGAAGGGAGGGCGGTGCCAGTAGGCCAGCGTGCAGACGGCGGGGCTCCGGTTCACGTCTTCACGGAGCCATTGGACCTGTGGGTCGCCCAGCTCGCACCCGTCCACGCGCCAGCAGTCGCTGTTCAGGACGACGACGTGCCAGGCGCCGAGGTCGTAGCTGTAGTAGTACTTGTCATACGGTCCGCCCCTCGAGCCGAAGTAGTCCCAGTAGCCTTGCGCGTCCTCCGTCGAGTGGTCGTGGTTGCCGGTCGCGGGCCTCGTTCGGTCCTTGAACCGGCCCCAGGAGGGGCCGTAGCAGTTCTCGAACTGGGCAAGGGTGCCCTCCTGGTAGGCGAGGTCGCCGAGGGGCGCAATCGTGGCGTCGGGGTACTCGGCGAGGACGGCCGCCGTCGCCTCGTCGCCTTCGTAATCGCACTCGGCAATGTCGCCCGCCGCCAGCAGCACCTCGACCCGGGAATCCGGCTCCCCGGTGTCGTCGCCCCCACTCATGAAGGCGAATCCGGCGGCCACGCCGACGACCACCGCCACGATGATGACCAGAGCGACGAGGAGGAACGTCCGGAGTGGAATGGCTCTCAAATCTTAGCCCTGCCCTAGCAAGGCTCCATCCGTCGAGGTTCGTCCCTAACCCACCCACACGGCCACGAGGTAGCCGATCGCGAGCCCTATGAACATCACTACGCCGATCAAGCCGAGGTCATAGCGTCGCTCCGTGAGCTGATAGGAGATGCGCGCCAAACTGTGCCGCGGCGCTGCGGACGGCACGAAAAAGAGGAGCGCAAGCGACGCGGACGCCAGAAGCATGTAGAGCAGGAGGGGACTCCACTCGAGGCCTGGCGACAGGGCAGCGGGCGGACTCGGCGCCGGCAGGCTGACGGGGTCGGGTCCACGGAGCGCCGCAGCCTCCGGCACAGGCGGATGCGGCGGCCTTGCGCGTTCCTGAACCAGAGCCGGGGATGCGGCGAGCTCCGCCAGCTCGAGCTGACTCGCCGGGCTCACGCTCTCGGGGGGGCGCGCTCGTCCGCGATCGCTACGTGGGGGCTGGCCAGCGGACTTGTCCGGCGATGCCCCATCGTCGCCCTTCGGTTGCTGCGAGCCCGGGGTCGGCTCGGGCTGCGGAGAGCCCGGGTTAGGCTCGGACGGGCCCGACGGCGAGGCCGCGAGCCCAGGACAGGCGCGGCGGCATCCCATACATCTTGCATGCAGCTCGCAGACGCGCCGCCGCACTGGAGGGCCTTCTGGGCGACTGCCAATGGGTCGGGCATCGTCGCACTCGCAGAAAAGGCTTTTCCGCCCATGTTCATCTCGACCGTGATCGTGACCGGAGCCTGCGCCGGCGCTGCCGGCGCGAGGATCCCGGCACCGATGACCGCAAGAAACGCCGCAGGAAACTGAAACCTGGCGCCTGCCACTACGCGCCCGATCCCGGCATGGGACAGAAGAGACCTTTTGGCTGGCTCATTCGCGCTCCTTCTCGAATGGATGCCTCGTTCGACGCTACCACTCAGGACTCGGGCCAGCAATAGTCTGAGATCGGTCCGAGCTCACTCCTCCCGCCAGTAGTGCTGCGGTGACGAGCGGCCAACTCACCGACAGGGGGCACAGAAGGCGGGGTCGCCCGCTGCGGCCCGCGGGCGACCCCACGGGCGGCCTCAGCCTACATCTGTGCCGGGGCGAACCTCTTGGGGCCGAGCAAGCGCCGCGCGAGTCGGCGGGCGACGCGGGTGTGGCGCAGAGCCTGGCGCGCGGCCCTCATTTCGGCCTGTTTTCCCCTGCAAATCATGATTTCAGCCCTCGGGCTTCGAATCCGCGTGCGGAGGTTCGACTCCTCCCGGGGCCATCTTCGGTCACCTTACTCGACGGGTTTGCCGAACGCGACTAGCCCGAGTAAGGCTCGAGGGAACGAGCGACGGCGATTGCCATCTCCTCGTCAGGGGCGTGGATCACCACCACCAGGCCGTTCGAGCGGAGCAGCGCCGTTGGGCCGGCTAGAAGGGCCGTTCCTTCGGGCGGCTCGTAGCCGTGCACGCCGACGAGCATCGTCAGCCCTTCGGCGAGCCTCGCCGCCTCCGTAATCTCGACGTGTGGGCCGTCCTGGGGCGATCCATACATCAGGCTCGCTCCGGGAACGTTCCCCTCCTTCGCCGGCAACCGCAGCTCGCGGACGGACTCGAGCGGAAATCCGTGGAGGCTCGGCCCTGCCCAGACGGGGTCGCGGCCGAGAAGCTCCGCTGCGTCGGTGAGCTCGATCTCGCTCCCGTACTCGGCGGCATGGGCGGGCAAGTCCTTGGACACGCCTGCGTCGAGCGGCGCCGACCCGGCCTCGAGGGTCTCGTAGGAGACGATGCGGTTGAGGGCGGGCGTCGCGCCCTGCGTGACGCGCACGTAGACCGGCTCGAAGCTGTCGCGCGAGACCGCGACATCGTGACCAGCCTCGATCCGGATCCAGTGGACGGGAGTCCCCTCGACGACGTCCTCGCCGATCACGGCCGCCTGTCCGGACTCGAGCGCCTCGCGATAGCCGGCGCCCAGGCTCGAGTAGATCGAGCTCGCATGCTCGGACATCTCTTCCGCGCTCAGGGACACGTCGAATTGGACGACGCCCTCGAAGCGCTCGGTCTCCCGCAGGCCGGCGTCCGGATCGAACCAGACCTCGTGCTCGGCCCGAACCTCGGTGCGCTCACCGCTCTCGAGATCGACCAGCGTCCTGGGAAGCTCGCTCTCGTAGACAAGATGGAGCACCTCCCCGTCGCCGGTCGCCGCCAGCGCCCGGTCGAGCACCGACGCGCCGGTTCCACCCGCCGGCCAGAAGGCGACTACGCCTGCGATCGCCGTGACGAGGACCATTGCAGCGGCAAGGCGACGAGACGCGCGACGTGGAATCTGCAGCGAAGGCCGATCGACCTCGGCATCGCGGAGGACACGGTTCCAGTCCCCCGTGCCTTCGTAGGTCGGCACGATCGTGTCGAGCAGCTCGGCAGCGTCGGTCATGCGTTGACCTCCTTCAGCTTGGTCTCGAGATTCGACCGGGCCGTGTGCAAGGTCGCGGAGACGGTGCCGCGCGCGACGCCGAGGGCCTCGGCGATTCCTGCATAGTCCAGGTCCGCGTAGTAGCGAAGGAACAGCGCGACCCTCTGGCGCTCGGGCAGCGAGGCGAGAGCGGCGGCAGCCGCGCCGGGCTCGCGGTGCCCGTTGCTCGCGGCGCCCTGATCGAGCAGCTCGACCGGCATCGGCACGTGGCGGCCTTCGGCCGCGCGGCGCTTCCGCGCTTCGTTCAGGACGATCCGACAGACCCATCCCGGCGCCGAGTCACGGTCACGCAACTGCCTGCGATGGCGAACAGCGCGGACGAAGCCATCGTGCACCGCGTCGCAGGCGGCCTGCTCCTCACCCGTGATCGCAGTCGCCAGCCGGACGAACGATTGGAATCGCTCGCGGTAGACGATCTCGATCGCTGTCAGCTCCGGGTCAGTCGGAGAGCGTCGCCACATACCTACACGATCCGCCCACCCGCCGAGATGTTTACTCGGAGATGCTCGAGCTCAAGCTGCACAGCGCGCGTCGCCATAGGCGACGACTGGCGTTCACCGTCGGCGAAGGCGTTGTTGGACCTGCTCCGGACCTTCTCCGTATCCTCGTGCGTGCGAGTGGTCAAGCCTGGTCCTCCACCCGTCGGAGCCAAGCCTCTCGCCAATAGGGATAGATCGCCCGCGGGCAGGAGCGGTGGTACTGGCCCGTACAGATGACGCCGTCGAGGATCACGCAGTCGCGCTTGATCCGGAGCATCCTTCCCGTCCCCTCGTCGATGATCCTCTCGACCCGGCGCAGCACTCGCGCCTGCCGTCCACAGTACTTCAGCTGTTCCGAATCGAACCGAAGTCCTTGCGTGTTGTCGTTCTCGTCCAACGTCGCGAAGATTTCTTCTCGGCTCTTGATCTCGACGATCTCGCCGGCTTGTAGACCAAGCGATCCGGAGGGTGTGCTTCCGCTCGTGTCCTGGCCCTCGATGAACGGGTAGCGCTTACATCCTCGGATGAGGCAGAAGCGTGGCAGGAAGCGTGCATTTGCCCTCTGGAATCGGTTGAACAGCCCGACCAGAAGCGCACGGATGACCCGCGGTACGGTCGAGTTCCCCGAGGTGACGTCTTGCACGTACTGGTTCGGCTCCCACCACGGGATCAGCCCCTTCGTCGCTCTCAGAAGCTCGGTCGCCTGGCAGGCGAACAACGTTTGGCCCGCTTCGTTCGTTCCGACCTGAGTCGCGCTGAGCAGCGCCTCCTTCGAAGCCCCGGCGGCATCGCTGCGTATGGCCGGCGTTGCCCTTCCATTGGTGCCCGGCTGAGGCGATGCCGCATCTTCCTCGGGCTCGACCCGGGATAGCCAGGCCTCCTTCCAGAAGAGGAGACAGCCGGCCTGGCAGCCGCCGTGCGCAGACCCGTCGCAGCGCAGATCCTCGAGATGCACGGCGCTCTCCATCCGCCGATATTGCTGCCAGTCGATCGTGTCGCACGCCTTGTGTGCGCGCGCTCTGACCCGGTACTGCTGCCCGCAGTATCCGAGCATCTCCGGCATGAATGGCAGACCATCCAGCTTGCCGTCGGCATCGAGCGTTCCGAGAATTTCTTCCTCATTTCGGACCTGGACGATATCTCCGGCTCGCAGAGCGTTCATGTCACGAATATGGACTGACTAGTCCCATAGCGATTGAATTGTCTGCGCAACCGCGACATACGAAATTGCGACGATGCCAAGCCGGAACGTCCAGTCATTTCTGTTCCGCCCAGTCCAGACCGCGATGATGCCGGCGAGTAGCGCGAGCACACCATCCCACTCGAACAAACCGAAGAAGACGAGTCTCGCCACATCGGCGGGCACGGAAACGTGGTCGAAGAGAGTCTGGAGCGCGTAGCCGGTCAAGGAGAGAATCGTCGCGCCGAGCGCGATCCAGCCCCACGCAGTGGCTGCGTCCGTGTAGGGCCTACGTGTCTCGCGAAGTTCCGTCAAGGAGGCTCAGCATCTCCTTCGCGGTTCGGTCCCAGCTGTAGGCCACACCGTCTCGAGCCGCGGCTCTCCTCATCGCTGCATATCGATCGGGCTCTCGAAGAACTCCGGCGAGGGCCTCGGCGATCTGCTTGCCGTCGGCCTCGATGGGAAACCGCAATCCGGCGTCCTTGGGATCGACAACGCCTCCCACCGCTGTAGTGACGATCGGGATGCCGAGACGAAGGTACTCCAGCGTCGAGAACCCGGAAGCCTCGACCCGAGAAAGCAGGCAACCGAAGTGGAAGCTCCTGAGGATCTCGACGAATCGTTGGGGCTCGCGACCCTTGTGGACGTAGCCGAGCGCCCTGAGGGACGGGTGTGCCGGGACGCTCTTGGGATCGGGCCCGAGAACGACGACTTCGACATCGTGTCCCATGCGTTTGAGGATCACGGCAGCATCGAGAAGAGCCGGCCCGCCCTTTCGCTCCCAGTCGATCCCGACGAGGCCCAACCGCAGAGGCGACAGGTCACCGTCCCACTCCTCCGCGGGCGAGAGAGAATCCTCGTCGAGGTTCGCGCCGGGAAGAATCGTCCGAACTCGCTCTCGCGGAACGCCATACGAGGAAACGACGTCGTCCGCGCACCAGTCGCTCATCCCGACGACATAGCGGGCGCTCAGATAGGCCTCACGCTCTCGGGCGAGCGCATCGGCCCGCACGCGTCGTCCAATGCGGTAACCGTACTCTTCAAACCACTGATGCAGAGTCGCATCGATGTAGTACGTGATTGGCTCGCGGACCAAGTCTCGAGGCGGGAGTAGTTGATAGTGGCTGATGTACTCCTCCACTTCCCCCGCAATCTCTCGACGAGGCCAAACCGTGCGCGCATACCGCCGGGAGTAGGTCCAGCCGCGCGGGGCATCCAGAGTCAATGGTCGAGACGCGTTCCAGATAACGCGCCTCGTGCGAAGTTGCTCCGGCCGAAGGACGACTCCCGAGTGCAGGAGCCCGTTCTTGAGCCCCGCCTTCAAGAAGAAGTGCGGAATATTGCTGAAGGTAGCGAGGTTGCTTGGATCCCCGTTGGCGACCAGGCCCCGGCGAATCACGAGAGTCCTTTCGTCACTCTGCGGCGGCCTGGCGAAACACTGCCGCCAGCGTCAAGATCATGATCTTGAAGTCGAGCCAAAGCGACCAGTTCTCTATGTAATAGTTGTCCCACTCCGCGCGATCCGCAAGGGATGTCGTCCCGCGGAGCCCACTGACTTGGGCCCAGCCGGTAATTCCCGACTTGACGCGGTGCCGCTCCGCGTAGCCTGGGACCTCCTTCTCGTACACCTCCACGTACTCCGTCCGTTCCGGACGAGGGCCGACGAGGCTCATCTCCCCCTTCAAGACGTTGAAGAGCTGCGGAAGCTCGTCGAGTGATGTCCGACGCATGAACACGCCCAAACGCGTTCGCCGATCGACGCCGTAGCGGTTCACGCCGCCGGTCCCGGTATCCGGGTCGATGACCAGGTTCGTCCGCTCCTCCTCGGTCATCGGAAGCATGGTGCGGAACTTGAGCATGTCGAACCGCCTGCCGTCGCGGCCGACTCGCTCGGCACGGTAGAGGATCGGCCGTCCCGCAGAGACCCAGATTCCTACGGCGAGCGTGCCCATAACCGGCGCAAGCAGGAGCAGCGCCAAAGCGGCGCCGGCGCGATCCAGAGCGTGCTTCACGGCGAACGGCCAGCTCTTCGGGTTGGGAGGTTGGCGCACAACGAGCGGAACGGCGCCGAGAGGGACGACGGTGACGTGCTCGGTCGACTTCTCGTAGAGGCGGGGGACGAGCGAAGTCGGGAGCCCCAGCCGCTCGCACTGCTTCAGCAAGCGGAGCAGGACGTCGTCCGGCGCCGTGGAGAACGCGACGATGACATGTTCGATCCGTTTGTCAGCGACGATCCGCTCGAGGTCCCAGCTGGCCCCGAGGAGAGGGAGGCCGGTTACGTCGCCTCCGTGTAGCGGCTCCTTGTCGAGGAATCCGACCGGTCTCAGCCCCACCTCGGGATGCTCGGCGAGTCTTTTTGCAACGAGCCGCCCGACGTCCCCCGCGCCGATGATCACGGCGCGCTGACCGCTTTCACCCCTTCGCCTGGCGCGGCGCTCGGAGGCGATCAGCCAGATTCTGCCCGCGATCACGAACGCGGTGGCGAAGAGCCAAGGCCATACGGTCTCTTGGGCGACCCAGGGAGCGTTCGTTATCAGCCCGCGGAGTGCCATCGTCGTCGCTGCCGCGAGGGCCACGGCGGTGACGATCGACCGAGTCGCGTCGAGCATCTGGAGGCCGAACGGCGGCCGGTACATGCCCTTGGTCGAGAGCAGCGCGATTACCAGAGCGGCGAAGACCACCGTCCAGCCAAAGGGCAGTGCCGTCGCGCCGGACGCGAGGCGCGCGAGGACGAGCGCAACAGCCAGGGCCGCGCCATCGGTGACGAGCGCGATCCGCCCCCAGGACGCGAAGCGACGCGCTCGTGGATCAGCCCGGTGTACGGGCCGCGCGGCTGCGATCGAGCCCGAACCGTTGCCCACTTGCTGAGCCTCGACGTCGATCGATCGGCCGGAGCCGGATCGCCGATACGTCACCATTGTCGGATCGTCCACATGGGACGGCCAGCAGCCTCACCCGAATAGGCGCGAGCAAGGTCGACTTGCCGCAGTGACTCCCTTCTCGGCCGCAGGCGGCTTTCGCACACCGCAGTCCCGTACGCACCGCCGCCAACGGCACTTCCGCAGTTGCGGCGATCGTATCAATCCACCGGATCGGCGCAGCTGGCCGAAAGGTTAGACTTGCCGAGCCGGGGCGGTGCAGGCTGCCGTCCGACTCTCGTCGCGACTCCACCCAGCCGCTTTGAGCCGCTTTCTCGCAGCAGCCACCCTCATCGCCGTTTCCGTGTTCGCGGCGCTCAGCCGCCGAGTCCATCGGGGTGGACGCCGCTTCGCCGCGCGCCGCGCCGGTCAGCCCTGTACGCGCGGCGTCAGAGGGCCAGCTCGAGCCTCGTGGCCTCTGCCCGCAGAGCGTGTGCCCCTCAGCCCAGCGCTCACCGAATCCTGCCGCGCGAGGCGTCCTGCGCGCGCCGCCGCCCGCGCGGACGCCCCGGCCGATTCGCGGTGACGGGTATCGCGTCGTCTTCAAGGACAAGTTCAAGAAGCTCCGCCGCCGCGTCTGGTGCTCGCATCAGTGGTGGGAACCGAACCCGCCGCGCGGCACTCAGTACGTCGAGGACGGCGTTCTGCACCTGGTCCGGCGTCGCTCCGACGGGTATGAGAACGTCACCTTGTCATCCGAGCCGTGCGGGCAGGCAAACCCGAAGAGCTTCAAGTACGGCTACATGGAGGCCCGGATGCGCTACAGACACGGTGCGGGGCAACGGGCCGGCCTTCTGGCTGCTCTCAACGAGGCACCAGCAGCACGCGAGAAGCCCAGGATGGAACCCGAATACCCCGAACCCGGTCTGTGCGCGGCGAGGCGAGCCGATCACTCACTGCTTCGCATCCGAGCTGGACATCTTCGAGGGGTTCGGGAACATCCAGTACGGCGGCAGCCGCACCGACGACTTCTTCACGGGTGCCCTCCACCGCAACACGTCCGGGTACTACGGCCAGGGGGACACGGTACGCGGCGTCCTGCGCGGTACCGGCCGCGACCTGTCCCGGTGGCACGTCTACGCCGCCCGCTGGACGCACTCGACCGTGCGCTACTACGTCGACGGGCGACTGCAAGGGTCGGTGAACAGCTTCGACTCGACCCGTCAGCCGATGCACCTGCTGCTCTACAACTGGAACACGGACTGGGAAGACGAGAACATGCCGAACGCCAGCACCCCCGACCGGCTCAACGTGTCGGTCGACTGGGTGCGCGTCTGGCAGCAGTGACCCGTTCGCTGGGCAGTCGCCAGCAAGTCTCTGAGTAGCGGTCCCCTCCCCTGGTGTACGTAGCGGGAGAGGCCGCAAGCCCTGCTGCAGCCGAGGCTGCCAGGCGAGATTCAGTTGTCCGCTTGACCGACCCGAGAGCTCAGCTCAAGCGGGGGGATGGCACCAGAAGCGATTGAGAATGAGCTTGCCGTCGAGTGGCGAGCTCGCGCTCAGCAGCTTCCCGTACGCGTTGACGAAGTACTCCCTCGTCTTCTTGGTCACGAAGGTCGGGCCGACCGTCCACTCCTCTCCGCTGTCAAAGGCCGCCGTGACGGTCCCCGGCTCGGTGGAGGTGGTCTGGTTGACCGTGAACGCGAACGTCGCCTGTTGACCATCGGGGCAACCCACACCGGCGCCCTTTGTCAGGACCGCCGACGAGCCCGCAGCCGGAATCATGAGTGCGACCGTCAACCCGGCCGCGGCCAAGTACTTCCGCATTGTGTCTCCCTTTTCCGCAGTTTAGGACGCTGACGCCTCTCGCGCCCCGCACGATCGTAAGCTAGTGAGGGCACGGCGTCAACGGGCTAGAGGTCGCAACCACACCGAGCGCAGCGGGTAGACGGACGCAAGGGTGTGGCGGCAAGTAGGAGCCGGATACGTCCTTCCCGGGCCAAGGGTTCGCGCTCCGGGCTCGCTGACTTCGGACGTGGGCGGCGAGTTTGTTGCAGTCGCGGTTTCGGAGTACAGTGAGCGCACGGGAAGCGGTCTTGCGGCAACCTCGAATGCGGTAACTGGAGCCAAGCTCGTCCATCAGAGCGGGTGGAGAGACGCTGCTTGGGCTGGCTAACCGCCTAGGCGGGTGAAACAGCTGACGATCACGCAAACGCTTGGGGCTCGCTTGCGGTCGGGCGCCGGTCGCTCGGTCCTCGGAACGCTCGCCGCATCCGGCGGCCTGCAGCTGATCGTCATAGTCAGCGGCGTCCTCGTCGCGCGGAGCCTCGGCCCCGAGGACCGCGGCTATCTGGCGCTGCTGATCGTCATCTCGACCGTCTTTGCGATTGCCGGAACTCTGGGGCTCCCCACGGCGATGACGTACTACATTGCCCGCGAGCCGAGTCAGGCTCGCCGGATCGCGTCGTCGCTCGCCTGGGTCGGGACGGCTCAGCTGGCGGCAGTCTTCGTCGTCCAAGCCGCTGCGCTTGCTGCGGTGGCGCATTCCGAGCCGCAGCGCGTCCAACTCGCGGCCGCGATCTCTCTCCTCCTGCCACCAGGGATCCTGGCACTGAGCTTCGGCCTCGCGATCCTGCAGGGCCAGCGGCGGTTTACCGCGTACAACACCCTCCGCATTGCCCCGAGCATCGCCTACGTCGTGGGCGTGGTCGTCGTCTACGTGTCGAACGCGACCAGCCTTGTCCTGTTCATGGCGCTGTGGGCGGCCGTCAACCTCGTCGGGGGCCTCATCGCTCTCATCTTCTCGGTCCGCGGGCTTCCCAAGCACGCGGAGGAGGACGCGACGCCGTCGCGGTGGCAAATGCTGAGGTTCGGGTTCAAGGCTTTCCTGGGGAGCTTGTCGCCGGTCGATGTGGTTCGCCTCGACCAGGCTGTCGTCGGCCTCTTCTTGGCCCCGGTGACCCTCGGCTTCTACGTCGTCGCTCAAGCACTCGCCAACCTTCCCCGGGTCATAGCCACGAGCATCGGCTTCGTTGCATATCCACAGGTGGCCGCCGAGCGCGATCGCGCCTCGGCACGCCGCGCCATGTGGAGGTTCTTCTTCCTCGGGCTCGGGTTGTCGGCGTTGGTCGTCGGCATCCTCGAGCTCATGGCGGGCGAGCTCATCACGCTCTTCTTCGGCGAGGATTTCACGGAAGCGACCGCGATCACTGAAATCCTCCTCCTCGCGTCCCTCTTCATGGCCGGCCGGCGCGTTCTTGCGGACGGGATCAATGGGCTCGGACATCCGGGCTTCGGGACGATCGCCGAAGTCACGTCGTGGATCCTCCTCATCCCCGGCCTGGCGATTCTCCTCCCTTGGCTGGGAGCAGAGGGTGTCGCGCTGGCACTCGCGATCTCCTGGGGAGCAAGCCTCGTCCTCTTGATCGTTCTTGCTCTTGCCGCCGACCGTACCCCCGCGCTGGGTCGAGGCAGGCTGGCGGGAACGATTCGTCGCCTGGCTGTCTTTCCGAGGCAGTTTCAGGCTCGCCAGTGGCTGGGTCTCGTAGGGGCTCTCATCGTCGCCATCCTCGCTGGGCTGGCAGTTGCTTGGTCTCCGACCGTCGGAATCGGCCTCGTCATCGCGCTGGCGCTCGGTCTGTTGTTCGCCTTTGGGCGCAAGACGTTCGCCGAACACGCTCGAGCTCTCCGCCGACGAGTGGCCCGGCCTGACGTCTCAGGGCCAGACGACCCGATCGACGAAGGGTTCGCCGTTCCGCGGCGTCTCTACTACGGTGGCGTCCTGCTGCTCGGCCTCCTCACCCTCAGAGCGGGTGGGCAAGTCACGTTCTCGGATCTTCTCTTTCTCGCCAGCTTTCTCCTGGCCTGCGCGGAGTTCGTAATTCTGCGTCGCAGAGTGCCGATGAGGCTGCCATTTCTGCTTCTCATTGGCATTGCCATCTTCTCACTCGGCGGTCTCCTCTCCACATTCGAGTCCTATGCGACGACGAGCTCGATCGCGGTGATCGCCCGTCTTGTCTTTCTCACGGTCTTCTGGTTCTGGCTTGGCACAGTCGTCCTCCGGACCCAGGCGCACATCACGAGGGCGATGGGTTTCTGGGTCGCGTCGGCGGCGATCTGCGGTGGCGGCGCGATCCTCCAGCTCCTCGTCGGCGACGTCATTCCGAATGCCAGCATCGATGGTGGTCGGGCGACCGGCTTCACCTCGCAGCCGAACGATCTCGGCGGGCTGACGGCGATCACTTTCGTGCCGGCTCTCATGCTGGCTTCCCGAGCGCGGGCCTCCGTCGTTACGCGCGCCTGGTCATATGCCGCCGCTGCTCCTCGTCGCGGCCGGCCTGATTCTGTCAGGGTCTGTCGGCGCCCTTATCGCGGCCGCATCAGCGGCTGTCCTCTGGCTGGCGCTCCAGCGAACGTCGGTTCACGCCCTGCTTGCTCTCGCCACTCTCGCCGCGTGCGTGGTCGCGCTGACAGCGCTGCAGTCAATCCGTGGAGCGCCCCATCCACTCGACCGCCTCGAGTCGGTCACGAGCTCGACCCCTCGGCCAGGCGGCGGCACGAGTCAAGGATCCATCGAGCAGCGCATCGGCACGTACCGAGTGGCGATCGCGAGGATCGAGGAAGACCCCTTCGTCGGCGTGGGGCTCGATCTGAAGAGCGTCACCCGACCGTTCGGGGTCGAGTCCTACGAGTACGACGTCCACAATCTCATTATCGGCGTCTGGTACAAGACCGGGCTCATCGGGCTCGTCGGAATGCTGATCGCGTTGCTTGCGATTCTGCGATCCGGATGGACTGCCATTGTCGGGTCGAGGTCCACCAGCGAATCGAGGGTTGCCATTGCCCTCGCGAGCTCATTCGTCGCGTTCGTCGTCTTTGCGATGAGCGAGCCGATCCTCTTCTCGCGTTATGGGTGGATCTCGGCGGCACTCGTCCTCGCGCTTCGCGGCCTGCAGCAGGCGAGAATCGCATCCGTCGAGCCGGCCTCAGATCCTCGAGACGCGCCCGCGAGCCCTCGAGCCGTCCTTCCGGCCGTGACGCCCTGAGGGGCCGTCGATGACGCCTTACGCCGGCGCGTTGGCGGACACCGCCTGAGCCTCGTCAGATGAGCGTCCCGCCATCTCGTCATACATCCACGCGTACGTCTTCTCGAGTCCCTCCTCCAGGCTGATCCGAGGCTCCCAGCCGAGGCGCTCCTTGATGAGGGTGTTGTCGCTGTTTCGCCCCCTCACACCCTGAGGAGCGTCCAGGTTGTAACGGCGGCGAAGCTTTAGCCCGGCGATCTCCTCGACGATCGAGACGAGCTCGTTGATCGTGACGAGGTGAGCGCTGCCAACGTTCAGCGGCTCGGTGACATCGCTTTCCATCAGGATCCTCGTGCCGTAGACGCAGTCGTCGACGAACATGAAGCTGCGCGTCTGCTCGCCGTCGCCCCAGATCTCGATCTCGTGGCGACCGGAGAGCTTCGCCTCGATGACCTTGCGGCAGATCGCCGCCGGAGCCTTCTCTCGACCCCCGTCGTAGGTGCCGTGCGGACCGTAGACGTTGTGGTAGCGAGCCACGCGCGTCGCGAGACCGAAGTCTTCCGAGAAATGGCGGCACATTCGCTCGCTGAAGAGCTTCTCCCAGCCGTAGCCGTCCTCCGGCATCGCGGGGTAGGCATCCGCCTCCCTCAGGGGTGTGACGTCCGTCGACGTCTGTTTGTCGGCCGCGTACACGCATGCGGACGAGGCGAAGAAGTAGCGCTCGACTCCTTGCTCGCGGGCGGCGACAAGAAGGTGCGTGTTGATGAGCACAGAGAGCATGCACCGTGCCTTGTTGGCCTCGATGAAGCCCATTCCGCCCATGTCGGCGGCCAGGTTGAAGACGTAGCGCGCTCCCTCCAACGCCTCACGACAGGCATCGAGATCGCTCAGGTCCAGCACTCGGTTGTCTGCCTCGTCGAAGACCTGGAACCACTCGTCGATGGGTTTCATATCGACTGCCCGCACTCGGGTACCGCCTTCGCGGAGAAGATCGGCGACGAGATGCCCGCCGATGAAGCCTCCGCCGCCGCAAACGACCACGTCGTTCATCCGGTTACCTCACTTCGTCGTTGGTGCCGCATGTGTGTGCCGTTCTGTCCCCCGCCCCGCTCGCCGGGATCGAGAATCGGCTCGAATCGGTCGCCGATGGTGGCGACGTCGAAGTTCTCTTCGGCATACCGGCGCGCCCGGCGGCCGAGCTCCTCTCGCACACCCCTGTCGGCCAGGAGGCGCATAGCGCCGGCGACGAGGCCGGCTTCATCGCCTGGCTCGACGAGGACTCCACCACCGCTCCTGCGGATGACCTCGGCCGCGAGGTTGTCGGAGGGCACCGCGGCCAGGAGCGCACGCCCCGCACAGAGGTAGCTGAGCACCTTCGAGGGTACGGAGAACGCTCCGGCGTCCTTCTCGAGCAGCGTGAGCAGAATGTCGCCGCTTGCCAGCACGTTCGGGAGGACGTCGTACGGTTGGAAGGGAAGCAGGCGAAGGTTGACCAGGCGCTCTTCCTCGCGACGCCGGCGAAGCCAGTCCGCTCCTCGCCCTTCGGAGACGACGACTACCTCGACGTCCTCGTGCCGCGAGAGGTGGCGAGCGAGCTGCACGATTGCTTCCGGATCGTGCTTGAGCCCGAGTGTCCCCGAGTACAGAACGACCCGCTTGCCGACCAGGTCGTGTTCCCATGCCCACTCGTTGGCTCGGGGCCGGAGTGGAAGCTCGTCGATCGGCGCCCAATTCTCGATCACGTAGATCTTGTCGGCCGGGATGCCAAGCTGTTCGAGAGCCGGCAGGAAACCCTCCGAGATGACCGTGACCGCATCGCTCGCCAGCAAGAGCGAGCGCTCGAGCGCTACGAAGCGGTTGCCGATCGCCGCGCCGAGCCGTCCATAGCGCCGTTCGAGGACTCTCCGGACGCCGATACCCAGTAGATCCTGCTGCCAGAAAACAAAACGCGCGCCGAGCCGTTTGGTTTCCGCCTGGAGGCGCTTCTGGGCAAGAAGGGGCGTGTTCGCGGAGAGGACGACATCGGGGCGAAATTCGCGAATGCGTGCGCCTGCTTTCGTCCCGTATTCCCGCTCCTGGCGAAACCGTGTCCAAGGCGAGTACCTCGCAAATTCACGCGCAAGAGTGATCCCCTCTATTCGAAGCCGTGGGTCGTCCGCGTCATCGACGGCTCCCTTGCCGGTTCGAAAGGAGCCACAGTGCAGGTGCAGGACGTCCATGCCGCGGCGGGCCAATTCCCGGCTCAACTGCACCTGAAACGGATGCCCCACGTAGTCGTGAACGACGACGCGAAGCGCACCGGACGACCCGTCGCCGGTAGCGCGTCCACGCCCGTCCGTGAGGTGGCTCGAGAGGTGATTCATGCCGCAGTTGTCAGCCGTGTCAACCTTGAGGAGGTGCCACGACTGCAGGTCGCTGGTGTAGCCGCCAGGCTCTTTCAGCCGGAGATCTTACTCCGCTCGAGGCTAGCCTTTTGGCCGGGATGCCAAGATGGGCGTCCGATCCTCTCCTGTCCGGGCGTGCTTTACATCCGTTGGCAACGGGTTATTCTGTAGCAACGGGTTCTCGGGCCAGCCGGCTCGTGAGCTTGCGGCCCTGTGGCGACGGCGAACCTACATTCGACCCCCGGCGAAGGGACGATCGTCCCGAGCCTGCTCGACTACCTGAGGGTTGTCGCGCGACGGAAGGTCCTCTTCCTCCTGATCGTCCTCCTCGTGCCGGCAACGGCCGTCGCCGTCTCCCTCAATCAAGAGCCCACGTATCGGGCGTCGGCGGGGGTGTATCTCCAGCCCCAGGCACTCGGGACCGTCGTCCGATCCAGAGCGGGTTGCGCAGACCAAAGCTGATCTCGCACGGAGTCCCGCCGTGGTGGACAAAGCGCTCGACGCGGTTCCGGGCGCGGGTCTCGACAGGGAGGAGTTCCTGGAATCCTCATCGGTGTCGGCGACTCTCGGCCGCGACATACTCACGTTCTCGGTCGAGCACTCGGACCCGCAGCTTGCGACGCAGCTTGCGACTGAGTACGCGAAGGCCTTTACCGAGTTCCAGGAGCAGCTCGACACCCAAGCGCTCGCGAACACGCTCGCCGAGGTCCAAGAGCGCATCGCGGAGGCCGAGGCGAACGGTGAGGGGCCCGGCTCGCCGAACTACGACGCGCTCATACGCCAGGAGGAGAACCTGACCGCCGCCGCCGCGTCCGCGTCACGGACGCGATCGGCGCAAGTCGTGAAGCCCGCCGACGAAGCGCCCAAGGTCAGCCCCCGCACGTTGCGGAACGGCGTGATCGCCTTCTTCCTCGGTCTCGTCCTCGCACTGATCGTCGTGTTTCTCGTGGACGCCCTAGACACGCGGGTCAGGTCGGTCGACAGTATTCGGGAGGCTCTCGGTCTGCCGCTACTCGGACGCCTAGCTGCGCCGCCCTCCCGCCTCCGAAAAAGAAACGCCCTCGTCATGCTCGCCGCCCCGAGAAGCGCCGAGGCGGAATCGTTCCGCGTCCTCCGGGCGACCCTCGACTTCGCCAACGCCGAGCACGGCTCCCGAACGATCATGATCACAAGCGCCGTCGACTCGGAGGGGAAGTCGACGACCGTCGCGAATCTCGCCGTCGCCCTCGCGCGCGCAGGCCGTCGGGTCGTCCTCATCGACGCGGACGTCGGCAGGCCGCACCTCCACCGACTCTTCAGCCTCGATGAAAGGCCTGGGCTGACGGACCTCGAGCTGGGGGACACGAAGCTCGAGGAAGCGCTGCAACCGATCAGCCTGACAGAAGAGGCCTCCGACGCCGAGCACTCGGGCGTGCGGATGGACCCCATCGGCAGTCTCGAAGTCCTCCCGGGCGGCTCCGCCCTGCAGGACCCCGACGAGCTCGGCTTCGACAACGCCGTGGGCCGCATCATCCAGCGCCTACGGGATCGTGCCGACATCGTGCTCGTCGACGCGCCCCCGCTTCTGATGGGCCATGCGATCGCGCTGAGCGCCCATGTCGACGCGGTCGTCGTCGTCGTGCGCCTGAAGGCGCTGCGAGCGTCAGCGCTTCAGGACATGAGCCGGATCCTCGAAGCCTCGCCCGCCACCAAGCTCGGTTTCATTCTCACCGGGGTCGATAAGAGTGAGAGCTACGGTCCAGCATCAGAGATACGCGGAGCGACGGGCGGAGCCCAAGGCCCGGCCGGTGCTCCCCGTTCCTGCCTCCGCCGCGACTGACGAAGGTGAAGGCAGCGAGACCGGCAACGGCGACAGACCGAACGAGACCGCAAGCGAGAGAGAGACCAAAGGGAACGGCGGCGACCCGGCGCGCTACACGCCCGCCCGGGCACGCTCGAAATCCGCCGCCCAGCCGTTTGGCGGCCTCAGCCCCAGCGAAGCGGGCAAGAGGAGCGCGGAGAAGCGCAGAGCCAAGGCTGCCGAGCTCGCGAAGGCTGAGGAGCGCGCTGCGCAGGACGCGGCGAAGGACGCCTAAGCCAAGCCTCCGGGCGGGCGGTCACCCGCCCGCGATGAACTCCTCGGCTGCCTCCACGACCTCTTTCGCGAGGGCCAGGCTCGACGTGGCCGCCGGCGAGGGAGCGTTCCGCAAGTGGAGGACTCTGTCGGCGCGGTCGAACCAGAAGTCATCGAGGAGCCGCCCGTCGCTCGTGAGCGCCTGGGCCCGGACCCCTGCGTGCGTCCCGGCCAGGTGCTCCGCGCGTATCGCAGGCACGAGGCGCTGCAGGGCTTGGACGAAGGTCTTCCTTGAGAAGTCGCTGCGCACCTCGCTCGCGCCCGCTCGCCAGTAGCGCCGCGCGAGAGTGCGGAATCCCGAGTACGACAGCGTCTCCCACAGATCGCGCGGATCGACGTCCCGCCCGCGATAGCCCTCCCGTGCCAACGCGAGCACTGCGTTTGGCCCCGTCCAGACCTCACCCGAGATCTGCTTCGTAAAATGGACTCCGAGAAACGGGAAGGATGGGTCGGGTACCGGGTAGACGAGCCCGCGCACGAGCCTGGACGCCTCGGCCGAGAGGACGTGGTACCTGCCTCGGAAGGGCACGATCCGCGGCGAAACGGCGCCGCCGGTCATCCGCGCCAGCCGGTCCGAGTGGAGCCCCGCGCACGTGATGACGACGCCCGCTTCCACCGGGCCGGGGGTCGTGGCCAGACGAACGGCCCGGTCGCCTGACCGACGTATGCCGTGCACGGCGGCGCCCGTCCGGATCGTTGCGCCGAGCCCGACGACCTCCTCCGCGAGCGACGTGGCGACCCGCCGAAAATCGACTATGCCCGTCCCGGGTGAGTGGAGTGCCCGGATCCCGCGGACGGCCGGCTCAACCTCCCGGAGATCGTCCTCGTCGAGGAGCGTGACCCCTTCGACGCCGTTCGCGCGGGCCCGTCCGTGAATCTCCTCGAGCCGGACCAGGTCCCGCTCTTCCGTCGCGACGACGACCTTGCCACAACGCTCCGTCGGGATCCCATGTTCCTCGCAGTAGGCGTACAGGAATCGGCTTCCTTGCACGCACAGTCGGGCTTTCAGCGAGCCTGGTTCGTAGTAGATCCCGGCGTGGACGACGCCGCTGTTGTGTCCCGTCTGGTGTGCGGCAATCCGATCCTCCTTCTCGAGCACGAGGACGCGGAGGCCGTCGTAGCGCAGCAGCGCCTCGCGGGCGACCGCGAGCCCGAGAATGCCCGCGCCGACGACGACGAGATCCGCTGACGTGACTCCCGAGGTCATGCGCACATCACTCGGGAATGATGGCGAGAGTTTCGTCTGCGGTGCAGTCGCCCGGGTCCGGCTTCCTATCCTCGCTGTCGGATCACGGCACTTGGCGCCGAGGTGATCGAGCTCGAGCCGACCACGTTTGTCGCCGTCACGGTCACGCGCATCCTGCGGCCGCCGTCAGCGGTCACCAGCGTGTACTTGCTGGCATTGGCGCCCGGGACATCCACGCAGGCGGCTCCGGAAGCGTCGCAGCGCCGCCATTGGTAGGTGAACGAGATCGGGGTCGAGCCCGTCCAGCTCCCGTTCGACGTCTTGATGCTCTTGCCGACCATGGTCGGCCCGGTGATGGCGGGTGGACTCGTGTTGGTGGGTGGAGCGAGGTAGATGGCGCTGTAGGTCGTCGCGGAGCTCGCGGTGATGACGTGCGTCTGGGCGCCGCCGTCCGACCAGGAGGCGAACGCGTAGTTGCCGCCGTTCAGGGTCTGCGGCGAGGGCGCCGAGATCGTGTTGGTCGACCTCGCGATGACCGTGCGCGTGAACGGCGTCGCAGCACTGCCGCCGTTGACCACGAGCTGGAGCCCCGAGGGACTCGAGGTGAAGGTCAGGTTGACCGTCTGGGGCTGCAGCGTGACGCTCGCCGTGCTCGTGAGACCGCCGGAGTCGGTGACGGTCAGGACGAGCTCGAGATTCGACGGATACTCGTGGTCGGGGGCGGTGAACGAGCCGCTCGACACGCCCACAAAGTCTTGAAGCGGATGGGAGTGACAGTTGGACGGGCAGTGATTGAGAATCAGCGACCACGAGAGCGCGGAGGCGGGCAAGGTCCCGTCCTGCGGGTCGGTGCCCGATCCCGAGAAGTTGATCACGTCGCCCACCCTCCATGTGAGGCTGGCGGAGGGAGCATTGATCGTCGCGGTTGGTGGCGTGTTGCCGACGGTGATGACGATCGGGTCGCTGATGCTCGAGGCGCCGGCGGCTGTCGGTGACCCTGAGCCGCACGGTGAAGCTCCCGCTCTGCGTGTAGGTGAATGTCGGCTGCGCCGCCGTCGAGTCGTCGAAGAGGCCGTCGCCGTCGAGATCCCAGGCGTGCGTGATCGGATCCCCGTCGGGATCGCTCGAGCCGCTGCCGTCGAAGGTGACGGTCAGCGGCGCTGCTCCGCTCGTCGGATTCGCGGCCGCGACGGCGACCGGCGGCTGGTTGGCGCTCACGAACTGGATGCGGCGGATCGTGCCGCCGTCGAAATCGGCGTAGAAGAGCTCGCCGGCCGGTGAGATCTGCACGTCGACCGGGTTGGCGGCCGGCGCGACGAACGACTCCAGGAGGCCGGGCGCCGGAAGCCCGCTCGCATCCGCCTTCATCGCCCAGATGCAGTCGCGCGAGTAGTCGGCGAAGAACAAAGCTCCGTCATAGGAGGCCGGGTAGGGGCCCCCCTGGTAGAAGTCGATGCCGGCGACCGAGGAGCTCCCCGTGGGGCACGTCTCGCCCGCGACCACCTTGCTGCTGTGGTTGTAGGTGAAGTACGGGCCGTGTCACCGCGCCCGCCTGCCCGTAGAGGTTCTCGCAGACGTTCAGGTTGGCGCCGTCGTAGCCCGGCTGCCGCCCCTGGCCCTCATAGCAGGGCCAGCCGAAGTTCTCCGCCACCGGCCCACCCGGATCCACCAGGCGGTTGATCTCCTCCCAGGTGGTCCAGCCGACGTCGCCGGCCCAGACCTCGTTCGTGCCCGGGCGCACGTTGATCCGGAAGGGGTTTCGGAGACCGTAGGCGATGATCCGGCGTGCGTTCGGATCCGTGCTCGTCGCGAGCGGATTGTCGGGAAGGCCCGCACCTGTCGCCGGGTCGACGCGAATGATCGCCCCGTCGAGGGAGACGGGGTCGCCGCTCGTGCGCAGATCCTGGCTCCGCAGAGCCCCGCCCTCAGCGGTCGGCGGGCTGAGCGCGGAGCCGACCGTTCCCGGAGGATCCCCGCACGGGTTGAGCGGGCTCCCGTCCTGGCCCCAGTCGGCGAAGTTGAAGCTCGCCCCGTCCCCGCCGCTCGCGTACAGGGCGCCGTCCGCCCCGAACGCGAGCGAGCCGGTCGAATGGCTCGGATACTGCTGGCACCAGTCCTCGATCAGCACCTGCTCGCTCCCGACCATCACGTTCCCCGACGCCTGAAGACGCGAGAGACGGCCGCTCACAACACAGCCGTCGGCAGTCGGCCCCGGCGGCGTCGGGCACGGATCGGAGAGCACTCCTGGCGTCCCCCACCGCGGCGCGGGCGCAGTGCTTCCGAGCTCGTGGTCGTACGTGTAGAGCACGTAGACGTACGGCTGGGTCGGGAAGGCGGGATCGAGCGCGAGCCCGAGCAGGCCGCGATCCCAGAAGTTGTAGACGTTCGTGCTCAGGTCGGCGAAGAGCGTCGGCGTCGTGTCGGCGAGATTGTCGAAGACTTTGATCCGCCCGTTCTTCTCGGCCACGAAGATCCGGCCGTCGGGCGAGAACCGCAGCGCGGTCGGGTTGCTGAGGCCGCTGAACACGACCGACTCCTGGAACCCAGGCGGGAGCGCGGCGCCCGCGCTCGGTGACTGCCAGGAACCCAGGAGGACCAGAGCCGCGACCGCAAGGCCCCCAACAAACCTGCGAAGGGACCGGCAGGGCGTAGGGCGTGAGCCAACCTGACCAAGAACGCGGGCTGCCACAGCTCCTCCTCTCGACGCCACTCAGCCGCGGGCGCAAGCGCCGCAAGCGCAGCCCGCAGTGGCGTTGACTATGCGCCTCCCGATCGGGGTTTACAACCCCTGCGGCGGCCCCGATCGAGAAACCGTCCGTACGTCTAGTTCCGGGCGGCGAGCGGCGTCGGGAGCACTGCTCGGGAGCCCGAACGACCGCTTGACTTAATGGCCGCGGGTGCTAAAAGTGGTGAGCAGGGAGCCCGCCGTGCGGTCATCAAGCGTGCGCCCGGATAGAGAACCCACCACATGGCTTGCGGTCGATTTCGCACGAGCGCGGACGCGCTCCTCGTATGAAGGTCCTTGTTACCGGACACCACGGCTACATCGGCTCCGTTGCGGCGCCGATGCTGCAGGAGGCCGGTCACGAGGTGACCGGCCTCGACACGTTCTTCTACGAAGGATGCGACCTCCTCGACGACGCGCTCGACTTCCCCACGGTTCGCGTGGACATTCGCGACATCACGACTGACGCGCTCGAGGGATACGACGGGATCGTCCATCTGGCGGCGCTGTCGAACGATCCGCTCGGCGAGCTCGATGAAGAGTTGACGCGAGAGATCAACTTCCGCGGAACCGTGGAGCTTGCGCGGAAGGCGAAGGAGGCCGGTGTTCGGCGGTTCGTCTTCGCCTCGTCCTGCAGCATGTACGGAGCCTCTGGAACGGACGAGCTCATGACCGAGGAGGCGCCGCTGCGGCCGCTGTCGGCGTACGCAGAGTCGAAGGTCCGAGCGGAGGAGGCGCTGTCCGATCTCGCAGACGGCGACTTCGCCCCGATCTTCATGCGCAACGCCACCGCCTATGGTGCCTCGCCGCGTGTTCGTCTCGATGTCGTGCTCAACAACCTCGCCGCCTGGGCGTTCACTACCGGCAAGGTCTTGATCATGAGCGACGGGACGCCGTGGCGGCCGCTCGTGCACGTTCGAGACATCTCAGCGGCAGCGGCGGCCGCCTTGGTTGCTCCGATCGCGCTCGTCGGGAACGAGGCATTCAACGTGGGCGCGAACGACGAGAACTACCGCGTCCGCGATCTGGCCGAGATCGTGCGGGAGACGTTTGCGGGCTGCGAGATCGAGTACGCGGAGGGAGCGGGCCCCGATCCACGGAGCTACCGAGTCGACTTTCGCAAGTTGGCCGAGACACTGCCGGATGCCAGGCCCACGTGGACGGCTCGCGACGGCGCTCGAGAGCTGTTGGATGCCTTCCGGACGGCTCGGCTTACTTCTGCCGGCTTCGACATGTACACACGGCTCTCGCGCCTCAAGTCCCTCCTCGCCGAGGGATCGCTCGACGACGACCTGCGCTGGTCGTACACGCACGAGCGCGCAGAGATCTAGCTCGATGTGCGCGCGTTCAGTGCGCGACGGTGCGCAAGACCGAGCAGGCAACCTTGCACGAACGCGTCCGCCGCTCGGTCGATCCCGTACATCGGGAGCGTCTCCCTGTTGCGCGCAGCCGCCTCCCGCCACTGCGAGGGCGCCCACTCTGCCGCCGAGCGCATCGCCCCCGCGAGCGCCTCGTGATCTCCGGCGGGGACGACGTAGCCGTTGACGCCGGAATCGACGAGATCGTCGGCGGCTCCGACTTGGTCGGTCGCGATCACGGGCAACCCGTATGCGAGTCCCTCGTGAACGACGAGACCCCACGCTTCGAAGAGAGACGGCACAACGAGAATGTCCGCCTGCCGGTACAGATCCGGTAGCGTCTTTTCGTCTGCGTATCCCAGGACGCGAATGCGGGGGTCTCCCTTCGCCTCTCCCTCGACGAAGGAGCGGAGCGGGCCGTCGCCGACCAACCACAGCTCCCCGCGTTCGAGACGGCGGAACGCGGCGAGCAAAACGTCGATTCCTTTCGATTCGATGAAGCGCCCGACGAAGAGATAGCGCGGCTGACCAGGCGCGAGTAGACCGGTGCGTGCTAGTGGCGGGTCGGGCCCCAGCGCAGTGAGTGGCGTGATAACCGTGCGGTCGGGGTGCGCGCCCAGACGGACGACGTCACGGGCATGTCTCGAACCGCCTGCGAGCCACGCATCGCCGGACCTGAAGAAGAATCTGACCCACGGTTCCGCGACACGCCTGGGCAGACTGCGTCGCTCGCGCGTGAACGTGTTCCACCACGGCACGACCGCCCAGCCGTAACGGCGTCGGGCGGCGAGAGCGGTGATGTTTGCCGGAGAAGCCCACACCCCGCCGCCGGCGGCCACGACGACGTGCGGCGAGAACCGACGCAGAGGGGCGAGCGGCCGCTTCGGCACGTACATGTAGCTGTCGAAGCGCCTCTTGTAGCCCAAGCCCACTACCATCCACGCCAAATCAAGCGTCCACGAGTCGAGCTGCACGTGCTCGACGGGCAGGTCGGTCTCGACTCGCCATCGTCGGTCGCGCTCCATCGGAGTCTCGGTCACGAGGAGAAGGTCGATGTCCGTACGCTGCCCCAGCCGAGCCCAGAGCGGCCGCATGAACGGGGTCACCGTGTCGACGACCACGGCGATACGCATGAGGCTCGGCGGAGATGCCTCCGACGGGTTGATCACGGGTTGATCACGCCTTACAACCAGCGCCTCAACGCGGCGGCGTCCATTCGTTGACGCCGCTTGGCGGCACGCCGCTTCCTCAACGTCTCGGGCAGGATCCGGACTGTCATCGGAATAGCCTTGAGTGACCTCGGGGAAAAGACGAGGCTGTGCCCGAGCACCGCCAATTCCCGCGCAATGATGAACGGGGCGTCTCGGATGAAGTTGTACATGTCCTCGTTCTTCAGCAGCAGTAGCCACTGATTCTTCATGGCGTGCCTGCGAACCTGGTCGGTCTTCTCGGCCTGCTGCCGGTGAAACTCTCCGATCGCCTTCAGGTACGGCTTCGAGCCGAGACCGCGCGTCGTGCGAGCATGGTAGGCCACTGCCTTTGGCACATACCAACACTCCCAGCCGGCAAGTTGCACGCGCCAGGAAAGATCGTGATCTTCCTTGTGTGAGACGAAGTTCTCGTCGAGGTACTCGCCGTCGACCATGATGTCGTCGAGTGCCGCCCGCCGTAGCACGACCGCAGCTCCGTCCATTGCGAACACCTCACGCTCGGCATCGAACTGCCCAACGTCGACCTCGCCTTCCCCACGTGCCTTGAGCCGCCGCTGGCGCGTCAGAAGCAGCCCGGCGGAGTCGATGACGTTGGTCGCCTCACCGCGCTCCAGGTCGAATCGGATCAGCTTGCCGCTCGCCGCTCCCGCCCGCGTCTGGCGATCGAAGAACTCCTGCAGCGTCGACAGATACGTCGGAGACGGAAAGAGATCGGCGTTGCAGAGCATGACCAGGTCTCCGGTTGCCCGCTCGATTCCGCGATTGATGGCCCGAGGGAAGTCGCCCTCGAAACCCATTTCCACGATCGTCGTCCGCGGGTCGGAGGCGTAGTCGCCGATCGCGCGTCGAACGTCCTGCTCCGGATCGTTGTTGATGATGATCACCTCGATGTCCGCGGCAGGATCCGTGAGGAACGTCGGCAGCGATGTCCGCAGGAGGTCGGCGTCACGGTAGGTGGGGATCAGCACACTCACTCGGGACATGACGGAGCCGCCGACGCCTGATTCGCCGCTTGCTCGAGTGAGTTCGTGAGAGCCGCTGGTCTGTGCGCGTTCCAAGTCTTTGCTGTCTGGCCGCTGCGGAACGCCGGACTCTCGGAGTCTAGTCGACTGTTCCGGGCGATTCGAGTGCAGCGCCCTGGGGCTGATCCATTCCTAGTCCATCAGGTAGGGGACGGGGACTTCGAGCCTGCGACGTGGATGACATTAGGAGGTCTCCTCACTACGCTGTGAGGGTGGGATCGGGGAACGTTCGAGCGGCGGCCGACACTGTCGGCTGCCGGTTCTGCGGCGCAGCGCTCGAGCTGATCGTCCCGATCCCGCTGGCCACGGTCATCGAGCCGGGTGACGGCGCGCGCGAGCGGCTGCTGGCCGGGAGGGCAGCGTGAAGGTCGTGATCTTCTGCGGCGGGCTGGGCGTCCGCATGGGCGAGGCGACGCAACGGATTCCGAAGCCGATGATCACGATCGGGACGCAGCCGATCCTCTGGCACATCATGAAGTGGTACGCGTCGTGGGGCCACACCGACTTCATCCTCTGCCTCGGTCATCGTGCCGAGGTCGTCAAGGACTACTTCCTCGCATACAACGAGGCGCTTGCCAACGACTTCGTGCTTTCGAACGGCGGACGCGACGTGGAGCTCCTCGGCTCGGACATCTCCGCGTGGCGGATCACGTTCCTGGACACCGGCGTCCAGTCGTCGATCGGCGAACGCCTGCGACGTGTCGCCCCGTACCTCGGAGACGATCCGTACTTCCTCGCCACCTACGGCGACGGTGTCACGGACGCTCCGCTGGACGAGATGATCGCCACGCTCGAGCGGAGCGGAAAGACGGGAATGTTCTTGTCGGTGAAGCCACGAGTCGAGTACCACCTCGTCCGCTCCGACGCCGACGGCGTGGTAACCGCGGTCGAGCAGCTCGCTCAGGCGGAAGTGCGGATCAATGGCGGATTCTTCGTGTTCCGCCGGGACATCCTGGACGCGATCGAGCCCGGCGAGGAGCTCGTCGAGCAACCGTTCGCGCGCTTGATCGAGCGGGGGGAGCTTCTCGCCTACTCGTACGACGGCTTCTGGGAGCCGATGGACACGATCAAGGACAAGCAGCGGCTCGACGCTTTCATGGAGAGTGGCCGCGCGCCCTGGAAACGGGACGCCAACCCCGACAGCTGATGCTGGGCTTGTCTCTGGAGGCGCTCGCTCGCCCGGTCGAGCGGGTTCTCGCAATCGGCTGCCATGCGGACGACATCGAGATCGGCTGCGGGGGAACGCTGATCGCGCTGAGCCGCGCCCGCCCCGGCTTGGCACTGACGTGGGTGGTGCTCGCCGCCCCAGGGGAACGGGCCGCCGAGGCACGTGCGAGCGCACAGGCGTTTCTCGCGGACGCGGGCGTGTCAGACGTTCGGATTCACGAGTTTCGTGACGGCTTCCTCCCGTACGTCGGCGGTGAGGTCAAGGAGGTCTTCGAGGAGTTGAAGGAGGTTCAGCCCGACCTCGTCTTCACCCACACACGCCACGATCTCCACCAGGATCACCGTCTCGCCTGCGAGCTCACCTGGAACACCTTTCGCAACCACCTGATCCTCGAGTACGAGATCCCCAAGTACGACGGTGATCTCGGGTCGCCAAACGTGTTCGTCTCGCTCGAGGAGTCCCTGGTCGAGGAGAAGCTCCGAATTCTCCGCGACCACTTTGCGAGCCAGCACAGCAAGCACTGGTTCGACGACGAGCTCTTTCGCGGGCTCATGCGACTTCGCGGGATGGAGTCCGCGAGCCGCTACGCGGAGGCATTCACCTGCCGCAAGCTCACGTTCCAAGTCGCATGATCTTCCGCGACGCCGGCGCCCTAGCCGGCGAACTCCCCGTTTGGGTGGTCTTGACCAGCTGGGCCGCTGAGGCGTGGGCTGAGCACGAACGACGGGCTATCCTCGGAACAGCTCGACGAAAGGAGCGATTCGGGTGGTCTTCACCGAGACGAAGCTGAGCGGCGCCGTCATCATCGACCTCGAACGGCATGACGACAATCGCGGTTTCTTCGCACGTGCGTTCTGCCAGCACGAATTCAGTGACCACGGCCTCAAGCCGGTGATCGCACAGGCCAATATCGGCTTCAACCGCCGGCGCGGCTGCCTGCGCGGAATGCACTTCCAGTTTCCACCCGCGGCCGAGACGAAGGTCGTCCGCTGCACCCGTGGAGCCGTTCTCGACATCATCGTGGATCTCCGTCCTGAGAGCCCGACGTACCTCGAGCACATCTCGGTCGAGCTGACGGCGGACAACCATCGTGCGATCTACATCCCGGAACGGTTTGCGCACGGTTATCAGGCTCTCGAGGACGAGACCGAGACGAGCTACCAGGTCGGCGAGTTCTACACGCCGGGCGTCGAGGGCGGGCTTCGGTACGACGATCCGGGCCTCGGGCTCACCTGGCCTCTCCCAGTCAGCGAGATCTCCGAGAAGGACGCAGCGTGGCCGCTGCTCGCTGAAGTCGAGCCCGAGGTTCGCCGGAAAATGGCCGTCGACGCCGACCGTGAGCCGGCCAACGCGCTTCGATGATCATCGTCGACCAGGCGCTGCGCGCCCGTGAGCAGGAAGGACGTCCCATCCGGGTCGGGATGCTCGGCGCCGGATTCATGGCCCAGGGCCTCGCGAACCAGATCCGAAACAGCGTCCCGGGAATGGACATGGTCGCGATCTACGGCCGTCGCCCCGACAAGGCACTCGGTGTTTTCCGCTACGCGGGCGACGACGAGGCAGTCGTAACGACGAGCCTCGGCGACTTCGAGGATGCGGTGAAGGCGGGACGCTCGGTCGTCACCGAAGACGCGTTTCTCCTCTGCCAATCCGAGCAGATCGACGTGATCATGGACGTCACCGGCTCGGTCGAGCTCGGCGCACAGGTTGCGCTCCAGGCATTCGAGCACGGCAAGCACTTCGTTGCCATGAACGCGGAGCTCGACGGGACGATCGGGCCGATTCTCCATACCTATGCCCGCAAACACGGCGTCCACTTCTCGGCCTGCGACGGGGACGAGCCGGGGCTGCAGATGAACCTCTATCGCTGGGTGCGGGGACTCGGGCTCGAGCCGAGAGTGATGGGGAACGTCAAAGGTCTGCAGGACCCGTACCGCACCCCGGAGACCCAAAGAGAGTTCGCCGAGAAGTGGGGTCAGAACCCGGCGATGGTCACGTCGTTCGCAGACGGCTCGAAGATCAGCTTCGAGCAGACGATCGTCGCCAACGCGACGGGCGCCAAGGTCCTCCAGCGTGGGATGTCCCGTGGCGTTCCGTTCGAGGGATCCCCGCTCGAGCTCCCTTCGCTGTACGACTTGGACGAGGTGCGGGCTCTCGGCTCGATCGTCGACTACACCGTCGGTCCCTCGTCCGTGAAGATTTTCTGCCTCGCCGAGCACGCGGACCCGAAGCAACGCCATTACCTGAGCCTCTACAAGATGGGCGAGGGCCCGCTGTATCCGTTCTGGGTTCCGTACCACCTGCCGCACTTCGAGGCACCGAACGCGATCGCACGGGTCGTCCTCTTCGGCGACAACCTCGCAGCGCCCCTCGGGGGCCCCAGCGTGGAGGTGTGCGCCGTCGCCAAGCGCGACCTCCAGGCGGGCGAGACGCTCGACGAGTACGGCATGTTCATGACCTACGGCGAAGCTGTCAACGCTGAGGAGATGAGCGCTCAGCGGTACCTGCCCGAGGGACTCGTCGAGGGTTGCCGACTGCTTCGCGACGTCTCCCAGGACGAGGTCGTGACGTACGACGACGTCGACTTGCCCGCCGCTCGCACGGCCGACAGGCTCCGTGCGGAGCAGTACCGGCAGTTCGCCGACGCGACGTGGCTCGAGGAGCGTCTCCAGGCGCCAGCCTAACCGGGGCCATGGGCGCCCTGGCCGTCCGGGGAGCCCATCCGTCGCGGGGCTCACCTTGCCTCTAGAAATTCACAGCAGCTTCGCGTTAGGCTCTGGGTCATCTATCCCCCCGGGGGGAAGAATAGGGGCTATGCGGCATGATTACTGCGGTCGTGTCGGGTGGCGCGGGCTTCCTGGGCTCGCACCTATCTGACTTTCTTCTTCGCGATGGATATCGCGTCGTCTGTATTGACAACCTCGATACCGGCTCGCTCGAGAACATCCAGCACATCAAGAACGGCTCGGAGTTTCGGTTCGTCCAGCACGACCTCACGGAGCCGCTCTTTCTCGACGAGCCCGTCGACGTTGTCTTCCACCTCGCCAGTCCAGCAAGCCCAATCGACTACCAGCGTCTGCCCTTGCACACGCTCAAGGTGGGCTCCTACGGAACGCACCATATGCTCGGGCTCGCCAAGTTCAAGCGTGCCCGGTTCCTGCTCGCCTCCACGAGTGAGGTTTACGGCGACCCACAGGTACACCCTCAGCCGGAGACGTACTGGGGCCACGTGAACGCAGTAGGCCCCCGTGGGGTCTACGACGAAGCGAAGCGCTACGCCGAGGCGCTCACGATGGCGTACCACCGCCAGCAGGGCGTGGACACGTGCATCGCGCGCATCTTCAACACCTATGGAGCGCGGATGCGCCGGCACGACGGCCGTGCCATCCCTACGTTCGTCCGGCAGGCGATCGAAGGGGAGCCGCTCACGGTATTCGGCGACGGCTCGCAGACTCGCTCCTTCTGCTACGTCGACGATCTCGTGCGCGGGCTCTTCCTGCTCGCCCAGAGCGACGAGCACCTTCCGGTCAACCTCGGCAACCCTCAGGAGATGACCCTGCTCGAGCTGGCCGAGGCCGTCATCGGCGTGACGGGCTCAGAAAGCGAGATCGTCTTCGAGGCGTTGCCGATGGACGATCCGCAGGTGCGGCAGCCGGACATCACGCGCGCTCGCCAGGTCCTTGGCTGGCGTCCAGAGGTGGACCTGGAGGAGGGCCTGCGCAGAACAGTCGGGGGACTAGGTGAGGCCACACCGTTTCCCGAGCCCCTTCCGGCTGTTCCTCGATGAGAGAGCCGATCAGCGTCATCGGAGCCGGGTGGGTGGGTCTCGTCACAGCCGCGTGCTTCGCCGATCTTGGGCACGAAGTGACCGTTTGCGACGTCGACGCCGTGCGCATCGCGGAGCTCGAAGCTGGGCGATTGTCGATACACGAGCCGGGTCTCGGAGAGCTGCTCGTCCGGAATCGCGCTCGCCTTCGGTTCACTACCAACCCGGCTGAGATGTTCGAAAGGGCGGGGCTCGCCTTCGTCTGCGTGGGGACTCCGCCCACCTACTCGGGCGACGCGGATCTGAGCGCTGTGTGGAAGGTGATCGACGAGCTGTCGGCTCCCAAGGACGGAGCTACGCTCATCATGAAAAGCACGGTTCCGCCCGGAACAGGCGTACAGGTGCGCGCGCGGCTAGACGCACGCAGCCTCTCACATATCGCCTACGTCTCGAATCCCGAGTTTCTCGCCGAGGGCACTGCGATCGCCAACTTCATGCGGCCCGACCGAGTCGTCGTCGGATCATTCCGCAGCGTGGCAGGCGACCGTGTAGCGATGCTTTCGAAGGAGCTTGCCACGCCGATCGTGCGCACCGATGTCACATCGGCGGAGATGATCAAGTATGCGTCGAATGCTTTCCTTGCGACGAAGATCTCGTTCATCAACGAGATCGCGAACGTATGCGAAGAGGTGGGAGCCGACGTCACGTTGGTGGCCGACGGGATGGGCCTCGACCAGCGCATCGGACCGCACTTCCTCCGGGCCGGTATCGGGTACGGGGGCTCGTGCTTCCCCAAGGACGTCGCGTCCCTGAAGCAGTTGGCCGGCAACTCTGGTTACCACTTCCAGCTCTTGACGTCCGTGATCGAAGTCAACGAGCTGCAGAAGCGGCGAGTGGTCGGGAAGTTGCGGAAGCATCTCGGCAGCCTTCGCGGGCAAACGGTCGCGCTTCTCGGCCTCGCCTTCAAGCCCGACACGAACGACGTTCGCGAGGCTTCGAGCCTCGTCTTGGCTCTGCGGCTGCTCGCCGAGGGCGCACACGTCAAGGCGTGGGACCCTGTTGCGATCGAGGACGCACGACCGCACCTCGCCGGGGTTGAACTTTGCGAAGACCTCCTGGAGGCCGTTACCGGGGCAGACGCCGCGGTCATTGTCACCGAGTGGAGTGACCTGAAGGCATTGCCACGGCCCGAGGTACGCGCAGCGATGAACAACCCCTTGATCGTCGACGGTCGTAACCTTCTCGATCCGGAGACCGTGCGGCAGGCCGGCTTCGCCTACGAGGGGATCGGCCGGCCGTCATCGCCCGTCGAAGGGCGGCTAGAGCCGCAACCACCCGAGCTCGCCGGAGCGCTGGCTCGCTCCCTCGTCGAGGTGCCGACGGGCTGACGAAGGGCTCGTCCCACGACCCGCTGAATCTAGGCGCCTCCCCCCTCGGGTGAGCGCATACTGGAACGCGCATTGGCGCGGCGACGCGTCCTAGAACGTCTCGACGTGGACGTGGTCGTAGTGGTCTCGACGCGTTTTCGCGCTGTCGATCCGCCTCCAGCCCACCCCTGCCTGCCAGATCCCCACGGGCGAGTGGATGACGATCTCGACCCCCGGTTTCCCGGCTACCGCGCGGGCGTAGCGCCGCATGCTCCCCGTGGAGCCCGCAACGTCGATCGCCCGCGAAGGGTAGTACGAGTGATCGGACCTTCGGCCGCTGTCCAGCGTCGACCCTCGGCGATATGCGGACACGAGGGTGAGGCCCATTCTCCGCGCGAGAGCCAGCTCCCCCCACAGGCGCTTGTCGACTCCCTGCACCGCGGCAGGACTAGACCGACGGCCGCCGGACTTCGATCCGCCACTGGGCCGGTTGGCGTTCAGCGCGACCCGCGTCTGGGGACCGACGATCCCGTCGACGACCAGGTTGTGCGTCGCCTGGAACACGCGAACGGTCTTGCGCGTCTGCGGGCCGAAGATCCCGTCGGCAGGGATGCCGAGCCGCGCTGGACGGCCGCCACCGCCGGCCCGCGGCTCCCGAATCGAAGAAGGGAGGATCCTTGCTCGCTTCCGAGAGCCGCCCGCGTCTGCGGGCCGACGATCCCGTCGACGACCAGGTTGTGCGTCGCCTGGAAGGCGCGAACCGCCCTACGCGTCTGCGGGCCGAAGATCCCGTCGGCAGGGATGCCGAGCCGCTGCTGGACGACCGCCACCGCCGGCCCGCGGCTCCCGAATCGAAGAAGGGAGCCTTGCTCGCTTCCGAGAGCCGCCCGCGTCTGCGGGCCGACGATCCCGTCGACGACCAGGTTGTGCGTCGCCTGGAAGGCGCGAACCGCCCTACGCGTCTGCGGGCCGAAGATCCCGTCGGCAGGGATGCCGAGCGCGCGTTGCAACTTGGCTACCACGGGCCCACGGCTTCCGATGCGGAGAAGCTCGACGTGAGAGCGCGTCTCCCGCGCTGTGCTCGCCCGGCCCTGGGAGCCGCTCTGGGCAGGTACAGCCGCGGCAACCGCAGCGACGAGCAGTGATGCCCCGGCAACCCGAGCCTGCGGCAAGAGGCCGGGCTCGGCTGCGCGCCGCTTGGCACGGGCGCGAGCTATGGAGACGTCGAACAGCTCGGAGTCGGTCAGGTCGCGACTCGCGCGAGCTCGATCGACCCTTCGCTCGAGCGGCCCATCGAGATCCAAGAGAGCGGCCGAGACCAAGCTTCGGGGCGACGGCTCGCCCCCTGCCGGACGTCCACGGCGAAGCCGCGAGCGCTCGAGCGAGCGCGCCCAGAGCTCGTCGGAGCCTAGATCTCGTCTCACGCGTTCGAGTCGATCGATGCTTGCCCTCACGGACCCTTTCCTCCAACGGCCGGCGTGGGAGAGGCCCTCGAGCGCGAGACACCGCCTTCGCAGCGACGAACGCCGGAGCCGGATTCCCAGGACGCCGTGGCTTGGCTGCTGTGCAAACAGGCCGAGGCTAACAGGCACTCAGGACGCGACAAGGCAAGGAGGGCGCGCTTGCCCTCCTTGCCCTCTTCCTAGACCGTTGCCGTCTCCTTCGGCCCCTCCTCCTTGAGGCGCTTGATGAGATCGGCCACGTCGGCGAGCTCCTGCTCGAGATCCCTCTGGTACTCCTCGAGCCGGGGGAGCATCGACTCACGGTCGAAGCGCCGGCGGCCGAAATGTCGGCCGTATCCGCGTCGTCTCTGACTACCGTGACACATAGTCACCTCCTTTCGCCTCGTAGCGGGCGAGAAAGGCGCCGACGTTCTCCGCGGCGCCGCCGAGGGCCTCTGCCCAGGCATCGAGAAGTGCTCGCCCGTCGTCTGTCAGCTCGTAGATCCGCTTCGCCGGGCCCGGCGCATCCGCGTCCCACGCCGATTCGACGATCCCCTCCTCCTCGAGGGAGCGCAGGACGCGGTAGAGATTTCCCATGTCGATTCGCTCGTCCGGCAGGAGCTCCGGCAGCCGTTCGAGCAGCTCGTAGCCGTGCGCCGGCGCATCCCGAAGGAGGAGCAGCAGCGCCGGCTCGCCGAAGCGCTCGATGCGAGCGCGCACGCGCCAGGCGCCCGAGCCGAGACGGCGGCGTGTTCGGGGGCCGCGCCGATGGCGGTGGCGACTCCGTCATCATTGTCTATGTAAAACACACATGTACTCCGACACTACCAGAACGTCGCCGGTACGCTCTGCTGGTTGCTGTGAGACGACTGATCGTGCAGGAGTTCGTGACGCTCGACGGCTTCGCGGCCGGACCCGAGGGCGAGACCGGCTTCGTCCCCGCGGCAACCGAAGGCGACGCGCGCGTGGCCGAGAATCAGATGCAGTTCCTGGACAGGATCGACACGATCGTGCTCGGACGCGTGACCTACCAGATGTTCGCCGGCTACTGGCCGACGGCAACCGGGGACATCGAGCCGTTCGCGAACAAGCTCAACGCCATCCCGAAGCTCGTGTTCTCGAACACGCTCGATCGTGCTCCATGGGGTTCCTGGGACGAAGCGACGATCTCCAGAGACGACCCGCGCGAGGAGATTCCGCGCCTGCGGGAGCGCGAGGGCAAAGACCTGGTCGTCTGGGGAAGCCTCTCGCTCGTCCGCTCGCTTGCGGACGCCAAGCTCGTCGACGAGTACCAGCTGTGGCTGTTGCCCGTCGTCCTGGGAGGAGGAAGGCCGCTCTTCGCCGAGAGTGCCGGCCCTACGGCGATGCGACTCCTCGAGGCGAAGACGTCCGACAGAGGCGCGACGTTGCTGCGCTACGAGCCGAGCTGAGCACGCCGCCGAGTGTCGGCTGAGGTGCTCCAGATAGAAACCCCACATGGTCCGGCGAACGCCCACCTGCATCTCGCCGAGCGGCCGCGGGGCGCGCTCGTGCTCGGCCACGGCGCGGGCGGCGGCGTCGAATCACCCGACCTGGTGGCCGCGACGGAGGCCGCACTCTCCGAAGACGTGAGCGTCGCGCTCGTCGAGCAGCCCTACCGCGTGGCCGGGCGCCGGTCACCCGCGCCTGCCAACCACCTCGACGCCGCGTGGTCAACGGTGGTGGACCAGCTCGGCGAGGGCGAGCTGAGCGGGTTGCCGCTCGTCGTCGGCGGGCGGTCGCTGGGCGCCCGTGTTGCCTGCCGCACGGCTGAGGCAGCGGGCGCGGTCGGAGTGCTCTGCCTCGCGTTCCCCCTCCAGCCACGACGCCGCTCTGCCTCCCCACCGCCGAGCCGCCTCCCCGAGCTCGACGCCGTGACCGTCCCGACGCTCGTCGTGCAGGGTGCGAGTGACCCGTTTGGAATCCCACCGGCCACCGCGCTTCGCACGGTCGCGCAGGTGCCGGGCACCCACAGCTTGAGGGCGGGCCTCGACGCCGTGGCCGCCGCCGTTCGAGCCTGGCTTCCCGGCGTCCTACCGTAGGCGGGGAACGACCTCCTGCGCGAAGCGCTCGGCTTGGCCGAGCTGATCGGCTCGACGGAGGAGCGCATGTGCGAGCTCGACCTCCGCACTCGCCGGGACGATGCTGAGACCGAACTCGAGCGACCGGCCGTAGCGAGATTCCATCGCGATGAGTTTCGCATCCTGCCCGTTCATCAGAGCGTTGGCTGGAGGCCGAACGCGGGGAACAGCTCCGGGAGAAGAAAGGCGTCGATCTCCGCCACAAGCCCCCCTTCGACTCGCAGCACGTCGATCACGAGCGGGCGGTGGACGAACTCGTCCGGCCTCCGCAGGTAAATGGCCAGTGCGGGCTGCCTGTTGGCTCGGGTGGCCACGAACCGCATACGGCCCGCTGCTTCGGGCCCGAAGACCTGCTTCGCGTGGAAGGTCACGACCGCCTCGCGCCCCTCGTACCATGTCGGCGTCGGAGGCATCGCCAACCGCACGTCCTCACGCAACAGTTCGGCCAGAGCCACCGGGTCGGCCCGCTCGTGTGCCTCCATGTATCTCTGAAGCAGCGTGCGCTCCTCATCACTCGCGTCTGGGGAGCTCGCCCATTCGAGCCGACGGGCCGGCAGGTGACTCTTCAGCGTCGCCCGCGCGCGTTGGAGCGCGCTCTTCACCGAGGCAACGCTTGCCTCGAGCAAAGACGCGGTCTCCTTCGTCGACCAGCCAAGCACGTCCCGCAGGATCAGCACGGCCCGCTGCCTGGGCGGCAGGTGCTGGATAGCGGCGAGGAACGCAAGCTCGATCGTCTCCCTGGCAACGAGCGCGGAGTCCGGCTCTGCATCGCCCGGCGCGATCGCCTCGAGCAGCCGGTCCGGGTACGGCTGCAGCCAGGGCAGGTCGGCAGCAGGGAGCGGAGCCACTCTCGGATCCGCCGCCGGCGCGACCTCTGGCGGAAGCACGCGGCGCGACCGGTGCGTCAGGGCGTCGAGGCACGCGTTCGTTGCGATCTGGTACAGCCACGCCCGAAAGGTGGAGCGGCCCTGGAAGCTCGCGCGCTTCCTCCAGGCGCGCAGGAAGGTCGTCTGCACCACATCCTCCGCGTCCTCCAACGAGCCGAGCATCCGGTAGCAGTGCACCTGCAGCTGGCGCCGGTACCGCTCGGTAAGCGCAGCGAACGCGCCCTCGTCACCCGCTTGGGCGGCGGCGATGAAGGCGCCTTCTTCGGCTCGGTTCGCGGTGACCCGGCCGCCGCTCACGACGCACAATCTCCCGTCGGCCCGGGAGCTGAGCGGAGCTCTCCACCGCCGGGTGCGATCGCGTCCACGGGCTCGACGTCCGATTGCCGCTCGGCCTCGGACCCTGCCGGAACGCGTCGGAGGAGCACCGTCGCTAGCACGGCCGTGCCCATCATGATGGCGGCACTCGTGGCTGTGGCGACTTGCAAGCCCTGGGTGAACGCCTCTCGGGCCACATCGAGCAACTCGGCAGCGAGAGGGCTCTCGAGGTGGCCGCCGGCAGCCACGGCCCCGCCGAGGGTGTCGCGCGCGAGCTCGGCCTCTTCGACCGGCACGCTGGTCGGCACCGCGTCGGCCACCTGGTCGCGGTAGACGGCGGTCCCGATGCTGCCGAGGATTGCGATGCCGAGCGCCCCACCGAGCTCGGAGCTGGTCTCCGAGATCGCTGCTGCCTCCCCGGCCCGCTCGGGCAGGGCGGTTCCGACGGCCAGGTCGGTGGCCAACGTGAACACCGGTGCGAGACCGAGAGAGAAGACGACGGAGCCGGTAACAAGGACTGCGAGCTCGGAGGCTCCGCCAACCTGGGTGAGCACTCCAAAACCGGCGGCCGCAAGAGCCAGGCCGGCGGCCATGACGAATGCCGGTCGAATCCTGCGCACGATCATCGGCGTCAGCATGGCGCCGACGATGAACGCGCCGGACGAGGGGACCGTCCACAGGCCCGCCTCGAGCGGTGAAAGCCCGAGCACCAATTGCAGGTACTGCGCGATCAAGAGAAAGGCGGCGAACGCAACGAAGAAGCCGAGCGTGTTCGTGGCCAGCGAAGCGCTGAAGGCGGGCACGCGGAAGAGCCGCAGATCGATCAGCGGATCGTCCAGCCGTTGCTGCCTGCGGATGAAGACGGCGCCGATCGTAAGACCGGCCAAGATGGAGAGCGCGGGCGTCCCGCCCAGTCCCTCCTCGGCGATCTGCTTCAGGCCGTAGATCACGGCCAGCACGGCCGCCAGGGACAGAGCCGCGCTGACTAGGTCCAAGCGGCCCGCCCGAGGATCGCGGAACTCCGGCAAGAGCACCGGACCGAGCACCAGCAGCAGCACCATGACCGGCACAGCGATCAAAAAGACCGAGCCCCACCAGAAGAACTCGAGCAATACACCGCCGACCAGCGGCCCGATTGCCGCGCCCGCCGAGAAACTCGTGATCCATACCCCGATGGCGACCGTCCGCTGACCCGGGTCGAGAAACATGTTGCGAATCAAGGACAGGGTCGAAGGCGCCAGAGTCGCCGCCGCGACCCCGAGCAGCGCACGCGTCGCGATCAGCATTTCAGCGCTGGTCGAAAACGCGGCGAGCACCGAAGCTGCGCCGAAGGCGGCGGCGCCGACCAGCAGCAGGCGGCGGCGGCCGATGCGGTCGCCGAGCGTGCCCATCGTGATCAGTAGCCCCGCAAGCAGAAACCCGTAGATGTCGGTGATCCAGAGGAGCTGGGAGCTGCTGGGCTGAAGATCCTCGCTGAGGGCCGGTACCGCTAGGTTCAGCACAGTGAGGTCCATCGAGTAGAGCACACAGGGGAGGGCGAGCACGGCGAGCCCGATCCACTCTTTGCGTCCGGCCCTCAGGGCAGCGTCAGCAGCCACGCTTTGGATCTCCTCGGCGTCGGGGTTGCTCATGATCGAAGGCGTCCCTACATAGACGGCGGATCGGTTCGATAGGCATCGGCCGGCGATGAAGAGGGCCTGCCGGTGGACAGAGGCGGACGACCTCCGTTCCGCGCCCGAGAGGAGCTGTACCCTGGCGACGTGCGGATCATCGCTTCGCCAAAGGCGGTCGATTTCGTTCGCGAGCGCGGCGGCCGTCTGTTCGTCTGGATCGAACGCCTGACGTGCTGAGGCCCGCCTTATCTCGCGTCGTCGACGCGAGCCAGGAGGGGCAGGCAGTGGATCAGCGTTCCGGGAGGTGACTTCGAGGTGCTCTTCGAGGCAGCTCTCCAGCCGCCGGAGGAGCTCCTGGTAAGCTTCTCCCGCTTCCCCCGCCGAGTGAGCGCCTACTGGAGCGGCTGCCCGTACGTGCCCTGAGCGGCTCAAAAGCGCTTGGCGGACGGCTAGCGCGGCCGCTCGACGACCGTATATTCGCTTACGTGAATGCTCGACAGCGCGGCGACCTGGCCGGCGCCTGGAACTGACCCGCGAAAGCGGTCAAGGTCCTCGTCCGATTCCCAGCGCTCATACACGTTGATGCGGTTCTCCTCCAGAAGATCGGGGGAAAGCGCAAAGTCAAGGCACCCTCGAGCCTGCCGAGCCGCCACGACGCCGGCGCAGCCTTCGAGGTAGGCATCGCGTCGGTGCGCATCGACGATCAGGGCTCCTGCAACGATGATCACCGGCTGCCTCCTACTCGCGTTGATGCGCTCGCTGGACTATGACCGCCGGCCTTTCTAGAATTCATCGCAGGCACGCTCGCCGCGAGAGGCTCCCGCCTAGGAGCGCTCCACGAGCGGCTCTCCAACCGGTGACTCCTGCAGACGGACGTCCCGACCGCGCACCAGGAAGACGGAGACGAGGACGCCGACGAAGGCAATCGCGGCTCCCGCCCAGAACGCATTCACGAAGCCGTCGGTGAGCGCCGTGGGCACCGCGGTTCCGCTCGCGACCTCGTCGTCCGTCGTGGAGACGGCGATGGTCGAGAGGAGCGCGATGCCGAGGGCGCCTCCGATCTGCTGTGACGTGTTGATCAGTCCCGAGGCGAGACCGGCTTCCTGAGGCTTCGTGCCCGCGAGCGCCGCGATCGTGATCGGCACGAACGCGAAGGGAATCGCCACCCCGATGATGAGGAAGCCCGGGAAGAGATCCGCCCAGTACGAGCCGCCGACGGACACCTGGGTGAAGTAGAGGAGGCCGAGCGTGAGCATGGACATGCCGAAGATCAGCGTCGGCTTGACGCCGACCCTGTTGACGACCTGCGCGGCGACATTCGCCCGATGACGGCCGTGCCCGCGACCGCGAGGTACCCGAGCCCGGTGCGAAGCGCGGAGAGGCCGAGCACCTGCTGCATGTATAGCGTCAGCATCAGGAACATCGAGAACAGTGCCGTGCCCAGGACGACGCCGGCCACGTTGGCCGCGGTCAGGGTCTGCAGGCGAAAGATCGAAAACGGAACGAGCGGCTCTCGCTGCCGCTTCTCCCATAGGGCGAAGGCGACGAGCAGGACTGCCGCAGCGGCAAAGACGCCGATCGTCCTCCCCGAGAGCCACTCCCACTGTCGGCCCTGGGTCATGCCGAGGACAAGGAGGGCGAGCCCGGACGTGACCAGGACGGCGCCCAGCACGTCGTGGCTCTGACCGTGGGCGTCCCTGCTCTCGGAGAGAAGAATCGGGGAGAGCGCGAAACCCACTACGCCGACGGGAATGTTGACGAAGAAGATCCACTCCCAGGAGAGGAGGTCGGTCAGGATCCCGCCCATGAGGACGCCGGCGGCCGCGCCGAAGCCGCCCACGGCCCCCCAGGCGCCGAGCGCGATGTTACGTTCTCTCCCCTCGCTGAAGGTCGTGGTCAGGATCGAGAGCGCCGAGGGGGTGATCGTGGCCGCTCCCAGCCCTTGGAGCGCCCTGGCCGCGATCAACGACTCGTCACTCCACGCGAGCCCGCAGAGCAGTGAGCCGACCGAGAAGACGACGAGGCCACCCATGAAGACACCTCGGCGCCCGAGGATGTCGGCGAGCCGGCCGCCGAGGAGGAGGAACCCTCCGAAGACCAGGGCGTAGGCGCTGATCACCCACTGCAGGTTCTCCTGCGAAAAGCCGAGATCAGTCTGGATCGCCGGCAAGGCAACGTTCACGATCGCAACGTCGAGCACCACCATGAACTGCACCGCACAGAGCAGCGCCAGCGCGAACCATCTCGTTCTCTCGGATCCGACCATGGGACTCTCCTTTCTCCTCGAGCTGTCTCATCAAGACGACGAACGGGAGGAGCCGAAAGAGACAGCCCCGTCTGAGAAGCGGCGGCGGCTAGGCGCTGACTTCGGCGATGCGCCCCTGCAGGAAGCGGCGCTCCGGCTCGGCCTTCGCCAGGTCGAGCGCGCGTTCGTACGCCCTGAGCGCCTCGTCGGCCCGGCCCAGGCGGCGGAGCAGGTCGGCTCGCGTCGAGTGGTAGTAATGACGCCGCTAGCCAGGCACGGCAACGCCCAGCTTGGCCGCGACCGGATCGATGCTCAACTCCATCAAGAACTGAAGCCGATCCGTAGGCAGCAGGCGCGTCATCCGCTCCACGACCGCAGTTCGGGCCTTGTCCGGTTGCGACCATTCGGCGCTGCGGACGGCCTCGACGAAGGTCTCCACGTATTCCTGATGCCTGTCGAGATGCGCCGGCGTGACCGGCCCGCCGTGACCGATGTGGAGTGTCGCGTCCGCCGGGAGCTCTCCCGTAGACGCTCGATGTTGGCGAGCCATTCCACGAAGAAGCCGTCGGCCAGGTACGCATGTTTGCGTCGTAGACCTGGTCGCCGAGGAAGACCGTCCGCCGTTCGTCGCCGAGAAACCAGATGCTGTCGTGGGGCGACTCGCCCGGCCCGAGGTCGAGCACGGTGAAGCGAGCGCCGCCGAGCTCGAGCGTCTCGCCGTCCGAGACGGTGCGATTGGGGAAGGTGCGCTCGCGAGGCCACTCCTTCCCGAACATGGGACGCAGGATCTCCTCCTTGAGCGCGTCGTCGCGCCGGATCACCGCATCGACGCCGGCGGTCGCGATCACAGGCACCTGATCCCCCCCGACGAGCTCGACGATCCCGCCGTAGTGGTCGGGGTGCGCATGCGTGACGAGCACCGCCAGGAGCGGCTTCCCGAAGGACTCGAGCTGCGCGCGGAGGGCGCGCCCGTCGGAGACCGTGAGCGTGCCGTCGACCGCGACGACTCCATCGTCCGTCTCGACGAGGTAGGCGTTGACGAGCGCTCCCTCCGGCCCTGTCGAATGGCGGTGGATGCGAGTCCTCGCGCATCACGCAGCGGTCTCGGCCGGGAGCCCGTGGCGTTCGACGACGCGCTCGTAGTTGAGGCGCATGAGCGCAATCACGTCATCGATGTCGGCCTCGGACTCGATCGCGCGGGCGCCGAAGCCCGGCCTGCCCGGGAAGACCGGGTGATAGTCGATGCGCCCCTGCTCGAAGAGGCGGCTCCACACGTCCTTGGGAAAGCCGAAATGGGCGACGTGGTCGCCGTGCAGGTGCCCGATCTCCCGCCGTCCCACAGTGAACGCGAACTCTCCCCTCCTGCCCAGCCCTGCCGTGATCCCCGGCCAGGAGGTGACTTCCTCCGTGATCCGCTCGCTCGCCCTCTGCTCGTTCGTCATCACTGCCTCCTCGCGGACTTGTGCTAGACGTGAGCCAGGCTACTAGTTAAAGTTAAACTTGAAGTCAAATTGCCCAACCTGCTTCCGATCGGCGAGGTCGCGCGCCGCAGCGGCGTGGCCTCTTCCGCACTTCGCTTCTATGAACAGCGGGGCCTGATCAGCTCCGAGCGGGCCGGCTCGGGGCACCGCCGCTATCCGCGGCCGGTCCTCCGCCGGATCGCCTTCATCGTCTTCGCCCAGCGGATCGGGCTGAGTCTCGAGGAGATCGGCGCCGAGCTCGCGAAGCTTCCTCCCCACCACGCGCCCACCCGCCGGGACTGGTCCCGCCTCTCGGCCACCTGGACGTCGAGGATCGACGAACGGATCGCCGAGCTCGAACGCCTCAAGCTCGGGCTCACGGAGTGCATCGGCTGCGGCTGTCTCTCGCTCGACCGCTGCCGGCTCGCGAACCCCGGCGATCGCGCCGCCGCGTTCGGCCCCGGCCCGCGCTACTGGATCGGCGATCGGCCGGCGAGCTGATCGGCTCGATGACGCCTAATGCCGAGACCTGCAAACCCGAAGGCCCACAGGTCTCGACGCGCCTAGCTTTTCAGACCGTCACCGACGTGTCAAGCCTGGTGTCGAATAGTAGGCTCCATGCGGCATGATCACCTGATCCAGGCACGAAGGAGCGCCACCTGACGGACGCAACGGTAGGCAGCAACGACACGCGGCTCTTTCCCCCGGAGCTCGACCGCCGGTATCCCGTCGCCGTCCGCGGCGAGGGAGTGTGGCTGGAGGACGCGGCCGGGAAGCGCTACCTCGACGCCATGAGCGGCGGATCGATGGCGGCGACCCTCGGCTACGGGCGCGACGACCTGCTCGAGGCTGCGCGCGACCAGGGAGCTCGGCTGTCGTTCGTCCACAACGAGCGGCTGACGAACCCCGCTCAAGAGCGGCTGGCACGAGAGCTCGTGGCACTGGCGCCGGAGGGGTTCACGCGCGCGTACTTCGTCACCGGCGGCGCCGAGGCCAACGAGGCCGCGCTGCGACTCGCCCGGAGCTACCACGTCGAGCGAGGCGAGCCCGGGCGGTGGCGCTTCATCTCGGGGGCCCAGGCCTACCACGGTCCGACGATCGCCACGCTCGGGCTGACGGGCCGGCCCGGCCTCCACGGGCCCCTCGGCCCGTACCTCCCTGACGTGCTCCACATCCCCCCGAGCACGCATCGGTTCGACCCCACCGGAAACGCAGCCCTCGCGGAGCTCGACCGGCTGATCGAGGAAGCGGGGCCGGAGACCGTCGCCGGGTTCTTCTGCGAGGCGGTCAGCGCCGCCGCGCTACCGGCCCACAGGCCGCCGGACGCGTTCTGGGAAGGGCTCGCGGAGCGACGGGAGCGTCACGGCTTTCTCATCTGCTTCGACGAGATCGTCACCGGCATCGGGCGGGTCGGCAGCTGGTTCGCCGCCGACGACCTTCCGCTCGTCCCCGACGTGATCGCGACGGCCAAGGGCCTCGGGGCGGGCTACGCCGCCATCGGCGTCGCCCTCTGCCGAGAGCACGTCTACGAGGCGATCGCGAACGGCTCGCGGAGCTTTCCGCTCGGCCACACCTGGAACGGCGCGCCGCTCCCGTGCGCCGTCGGCCTCGCCGTCATCGACGCGTTGCGGCGCGAGGGCCTGATCGAGCGTGTCCGCGAGCGCGGCGCCCGCCTTCGGCAAGAAGTAGAGGACGCTGTCCGCGACATCCCGCTGGTACGCGAGGTTCGCGGGCACGGCTTCCTCCTCGGCATCGAGTACGCCGACCCGCGCGACGGCGAGTCGTTCCTCCCCCCCGACCTCCGTGTCGCGGCCCAGATCGACGAGACGGCGCTCGACCGCGCACTGATCCTGCTCTCGACCCAGCCGACCCGCGACGGCTACGCGGGCGACCAGTCCCTTTTCGCGCCGGCGTTCACGGCCACGGACGACGAGCTCGACGAGATGGTCGAGCGGTTCGCGGCAACCGCTCCGCGATGTCTGGGCGGCGGTCGAGGGCAAGCTCGAGGCGGCGCCGGTGAAGGCATGAGCACGGCTGCGGCGAGGGGAGGCGGCTGGCGGGCGCTCGTCATCCAGCATGAGGAGCCGACGCCTCCAGGGCTCGTCGCCAGGTGGCTGGAGGAGCGGGGAGCCACGGTCGAGACGCTCCGGATCGACGAGCAGGATCCCCACGACCTCGACCCACGCGACTACGACCTCATCGTCTCGCTCGGCTCGGAGTTCGGCGCCTACGAGGATCACATCGAGTGGATCGCCCACGAGATGGACCTGCTCAGGGATGCGACCGAGGCCGACGTACCGGTCCTCGGCGTCTGCTTCGGAGGTCAGCTGCTGGCGCGCGTGCTCGGCGGTGAGGTGCGGCGCTCCGACAGAGAGGAGATCGGCTGGCTGCCGGTCGGCACGCGCGATCCCGAGCTGGTGCCCGACGTCCCCTGGTTTCAGTGGCATTTCGACACGTTCACGCCTCCTCCGGGCGCGAAGGTGATCGCCGAGAACGAGGCCGGGCCGCAGGCGTACGTGATCGGGCGGAGCCTCGGGGTGCAGTTCCACCCGGAGGTGACCACGTCGATCATGGACAACTGGGTGCGCGTGTACCGGCACGAGCTCGACGAGCACGGCGTCGACCCGGACGGGCTGCTCGAAGAAAGCCACGAGCGGAAGGAGAGCGCGCAGGCGGCGAGCATCAAGCTCCTCGACGCCTTCCTCGAGCGGGTCGCCGGCCTCAAGGAGCGAGCCTGAGATGGCGACCACCGGTCTTCCCGCCGAGGTCCGTGCCGACGAGACGAGCGTCCTGCCGCGCGAGCTCGACTTCGCCTACCCGTGCATCGAGCGCGGCGAAGGGGTCTGGCTCCACGGGATCGACGGACGCCGGATCCTCGACGCCTGCGGAGGCGGGGCGATGGTCACCTGCCTCGGGCACGGCCGCCGCGACATCGTCGATGCGGCCGCCGCGCAGGCAGAGCGCCTCTCGTACGTCTACTACCACCACTTCACGAACGAGCCGCAAGAGGCGCTCGCGCGCCGGTTGCTCGAGGTAGCCGCGCCGGGGATGGCGCGGGTTCGCTTCGTCTCGGGCGGCTCCGAGGCGAACGAGGCAGCGCTTCGGCTGGCGCGGGGCTACCACGTCGAGCGGGGCGACACGGAGCGCTGGCGTATCGTCTCGCCCGCGCAGGCGTACCACGGCGCGACCCTGGGCACGCTCGCGCTCACGGGCCGGCCCGGGCTCCAGCGTCCCTACGAGCCGTACCTCGCAGAGTCCCTTCACGTCCCTCCGAGCACGAGGCGTTTCGACGAGTCCGGCGAGGAAGCGCTGGCGGAGCTCGATCGTGTCGTCGAGCAGGCGGGGCCGGAGACGATCGCCGCCTTCTTCTGCGAGCCCGTGAGCGCGGCCGCGCTGCCGGCCTACTCGCCGCCCTCCCGCTTCTGGGAAGGGCTCGCCGAGCGCCGCGAGCGCTACGGCTTCCTCGTCTGCTTCGACGAGATCGTCACCGGCGCCGGCCGGACGGGAACGTGGTTCGCCGCCGACCAGCTGCCGCTCGAGCCCGACATCGTCACCTTCGGGAAGGGCTTCGGCGCCGGCTACGCGCCGCTCGCCGGCATGCTCTGCCGCGAGCACGTCTACGAGGCTGTGGCCGCCGGCTCACGCGAGTTCGAGCACGGACACACCTGGGACGGCGCACCCCAATCCTGCGCCGTCGGGCTCGCCGTCCTCGACGAGCTCGAGGAGCAGGGCCTGATCGAGCACGTGGCCGAACGAGGCCCGCGCCTGCGCGACGAGCTCGCGGCAGGCGCTCGCAGGAATCGAGATCGTCGGCGAGGTGCGAGGACGCGGGTTCCTCCTCGGCGTCGACCTGGTCGACCCGCGCGACGGCGAGTCGTTCCTGCCGGACGAGCTGAACGTCGCCGAGCTCGTCGACACGACCGCGCTCGCGAACGGACTGCTCGTCACCTCGTCCCACTCGACTCCCGACGGATTCGCCGGGGACGCAGACCTTGCTCGCGCCCGCGTACACGGCGACCGACGAGGAGCTCGCGGCGATGGTCGAGCGCTTCGCCGGGACGCTCGCGGACGTCGAGCGCCGGGTCAAGAGCACGCTCTCCGCATGAGCTCCGTGGAGTACGTGCTCCTGGCCATGCCGGACGTGAACGGCTACCTGCGCGGCAAGGCGCTCTCGAGGGATGCGTTCGAGGCGGCCGCCGAGGATGGGGCGGTCATGACCGACCTGCTGCTCGGGCTCGACCCCGTGGACACCCCGATCACCGCCTACGAGGGCTTCGGCATCCGGTCGGGTGCGGGCGACCTCGTCGTCAGCCCGGAGCTCGACACGCAGCACGAGCTGACGTGGCGGCCCGGCTGGAGCGTCTGCCTCGCCACCCCGTCGTGGAGCGACGGAAGCGCGTGCGAGCTCTCCACGCGCGAGACGCTCGGACGCGCCCTCGCCGGCCTGGGCGACCTCGGCTACGTAGCGCGCGCCGCGTTCGAGTACGAGATCAGGATCTGGGACAGCGACGACCGCCCTGTCTCGAGCGGGATCAGCTATTCGATCGTCGAGGCCGGTCGCTACCACCAGTTCGTCTCGGAGCTGGCGCCGGCGCTCGAGGCGCTCGGGGTCGAGCTCGCCGCCATTCATACGGAAGCCGGGCCCGGCCTCCTCGAGCTCAACCTCGCCGCGCAGGACGGTGTTCGCGCGGCCGACGACGCCGCCTACGTCAAGCTCGCCGTCAAGGGCGTCGCCGAGACGCTCGGTCTTCGCGCCAGCTTCCTCGCCAAGACCGTTCCCGGCGAGGAGGGCTCGAGCGGCCACGTGCACCTCTCCTGCTGGCAGGACGGCCAGAACGCCTTTGCGGCGGAGCCTGGTGGCGATCTTCCGCCGGCCTGCACCGCTGCAGTGGCCGGGACCCTCGATCACCTGGCCGGCGCTTCTCTCCTCCTGAACCCGACCATCAACTCCTACAAGCGCCTCGTCCCCGGCTGGTTTGCGCCCGTGAACGCGAGCTGGGGCGTCGAGAACCGCTCCGCAGCGCTTCGGGTGATCGCCGCGGCCAAGCCGGAGCGTTGCCGGATCGAGTGCCGCCGGCCGGGAGCGGACGCGAACCCGTATCTCGCTCTGGCCGCGCTGCTCGTGTCCGCGACCGACGGGCTGCGCCGCAGCGCCGAGCCGCCCGAGCCCGTGGTCGGCGACGCCTACGCACGCGACGACCTCCCCACGCTCCCGGGCTCACTGGAGAGCGCCCTGGCTGCGTTCCGGGCGGACGACGTGCTCCGAGCCGGCCTCGGCGAGCAGTTCAGCGAGTACTACGCGACCTCCCGCGAGTGGGAGCTTCAGGCCTGGCGCGAGACGGTGAGCGACTGGGAGCGCGAGCGGTACGAGCGGGCGGTCTGAGGAGAAGAGCGGCCGTAGTGCCGCATAGAGCTCCCGATGACGCCGGTACAGCTTGTCGTAGACCTCTCTGCACTCGGGACGCGGGTAGCAGCGGCTCGGATCGAGGGCTCGCCATGGCGCGGCCTGCCGAGGGCACGTCGTCGTGGAGCCCGACGCCGGCCGCCGCCAGCATCGCGGCCCCCCGAGCTGTGGTTTCGACGTCGTCCGGCCGAGTGACGGGCAGGCCGGTGACGTCCGCGCGGATCTGCAGCAAGAGGCCGCCGCGCGCGCCGCCCGCCACGCAGACGAGCTCGGTCGGCGGATGGCCGGCGGCCTCGATCGCCTCGAGCACGTCGCGTAACGCGAACGCGTTTCCCTCCAGCAGCGCGCGCGCGAGATGGGCGCGGCCGTGGGCTGCAGCGAGCCCGAACCAACCCGCCCGCGCCGCGGCGTTCCACTCCGGCGCCGTCGCTCCGCTGAGCGCGGGCACCCACAACACACCTTCGGCACCCGCCGGGGCGTCCTCCGCGAGAGTGTTCAGAAGCTCGTAGACGTCGGCGCCCGTGGCCGCCGCCCTGGCCGCCTCCACCGATCCGAGCTCGTCGCGGAACCAGCGGTACGCCCCACCGGACAGCCAGCCGGGGTTCTCCAGGAGCCAGCCTTCGGGCACCGCGTGCGGGTGGAGCTCGGTCACGCCGTCGGGGTCGAGCACGGGCCCGGGCACGACCGCACACACGGGCTCGGCAGTTCCCATTACGTCACAGACCGCGCCGGGCTCGACCACGCCGGCCCCCAGCGTCGCCGCCATCTCGTCGCCGCAGCCGAGCACCACCTGGGTCGCCGGGTCGAGCCCCGCAGCGTCTCTCAGCCAGGGCGCCACCGGGCCCAGGACGGTGTGTGCCGGCTGGATGCGGGCGAGCGACCCGGAGTCGATCTCGAAGGCGTCGCACGCCTCCGGCGACCAGTCGCCGCTCCGGACGTCGAGGAGCATGGACGACGAGGCGTTCGAGGGGTCGACCGCCACCTCCCCGGAGGCATGCCAGGCCACGAAGGACCCGGGCAGGAGGAACCAGCGTGCTCGCGCATGCTGGTCGGGGCGGTGCTCGCGGAGCCAGGCGACCTTCGCGCCCACATGGCCCGGGTCGAGGTTGCATCCGGTCAGCTCCCGGAGCCGCTCGGGGTCGATCCGCTCCGCCGCCTCCTCGCACTGCGCGCCGGCGCGCCGGTCCATCCAGATGAGTGCGGGGCCGAGCGGCTCCCCGTCGGCGTCCGCCGCGACCAGGCCGTCGAGCTGCGAGCCGAACGACACGGCGCGCACGGCGGCCCCGTCCACGACGCGTCGCACTTCGGCGAGTGCCTGGGCGACGGCGCCCAACCATTCGCGCGCATCCTGCTCCGCCCACCCCGGCTGGGGATAGGAGAGCGTGTGGGGAACATAGGCCTTTGCGACCTGCTTGCCGTCCGGAGTCAGCACCTGCGCGCAGGTGCCCTGCGAGCCGACATCGACTCCGACGACCAGCTCGGCCGTCACTCGCCGCTCTCCGAGTCGTCGCCCGGCCCGCGCCGGTAGACGGTGAACTCGAACGCGTCCGCCAGGTGATGCTCCTGTGAGACGAGCACGACCGTGCCGTCCGCGGTGCTGTCGAGCTGGAAGAGCGTCAGCAGAGGCGCTCCCGGCCGGACACCCAACCGCCGAGCCACGTCGCCCCTCGCCACCGCCGGCTCGATCGTGGCCACGCCGTGGTGGATCGGCAGGCCGCGCTCGGCCAGCGCCGCGTAGATCGAGCCTTCCTCCAGCTGGGACATCGCCTCGAGCGGGAGCACGTCCGCCCGGCACCAGTCGACCGAGTCGACCACCCTCCGGCCGTCCGCGGTGCGGACACGACGGAGCGCGCAGACCGGTGTCCCCACGTCGACACCCAGCGCCTCCGCCACGTGCGGGGGCGCCGGCTCGGACGCGCAGCGCTCGTCGAGGCTGCCCGGCTCGAGAGCCATCGCCGCGATCAGCGAAGACACGGAGAAGTTGCGGCTGAGGTCGCTCCGCACGCTGGGTCGCTGGGAGACGTAGGTGCCCGACCCATGGAGACGGCGAACGACGCCGTCTTCCTCGAGAAGCGCGATTCCTTCCCGCAGCGAAGGCCGCGAGACGCCGAGCGTTCGCGCCAGCTCGGGCTCGCTCGGCAGGCGGTCGCCCGGCTCGAGAGCCTGGGCGGCGATCTGCTCCCGCAGCGTCCTGGCGACCGAGTGGCTGAGTGGGCGGCGCGGAGTCCCGGCCACGATCAGGGACGCACGACGACCTTGAGCACCTCGCCCGCTCGGATCCGAGCGAACGCTCCCGGCGCGGCGTCCAGGTCGACCACGTCGGTGACGACGCGGCGGATCCCGCCGAGGTCGTCGGCCAGCATGTCGAGGGCGTGAACCTGATCGCGGTGGCGCGAGGCGTACGAGCCGTGCACCTGAACCTCGAGGTAGTGGAGGATGTTGGAGGGAAAGCGCATGTGGGTCGTGCCCTTCGGCAGGCCGCCGAAAAAGAGCACCCGCCCGCGCGGAGCCGCCATTTCCATCGCCTGCTCCTGGGCGACGTCGCTGGAGCAGGCGACGATCACGACGTCGGCGCCGATGCCGTCTGTGGCGCCGCGCACCGCCTCGATGGCGTCGGCGGAGGACGTGTCGATGTAGCTCAAGCGCTCGTCGCCGAGGATCTCGCGCGCGAGATCGAGACGCTGAGACGCGGTCTCGAGCATCAGCACTTGACCGGCGCCCTCGAGACGGGCGATGAGGGCGTGCGCGGTGCCGACCGGGCCCGCGCCGATCACGACGACCGTGTCGTCGAGCGACACGGCGATGTCCTTGTGCCCGCAGATCGCGTCCGAGAGCGGGTCGGCAAAGGTGGCGTGGACGTCGGAGAGGCCGTCGGGAATCCGGAACAGGTTTTTCAACGCGATCTGGGGGATCGCCACCAGCTCGGCGTAGGCGCCCTGGTGGTCGAAGCCCATCAGCTCGCCGTTGACGCAGAGGTGCTCGTTGCCCGAGCGGCAGAGCCGGCAGCGCCCGCACCACAGCGTCGAGATGCAGTGGACGCGGTCGCCGACCGACAGGCCGGCCTCGGTTACCTCCTCGGCGGCCGCGGTACCGATCTCGACCAGCTCCCCGCTGATCTCGTGACCGAGCACCCACGGGGCGGACATGCGCCGGTCGCCGTTGTAGAACGCGCGGACGTCGGTGCCGCAGATGCCGCAGGCGGTGACACGGAGGAGCACCCCGTCCTCGGGACACGAGGCGTCTGCGACCTCGCCGATGGACATCTCCCCCGGACCGTCCCAGATAGCTGCGCGCACCGTTCGTTACCATAGCGAAGTTGTCTGACAACTTCCGGGAGCGCGATGATCGAGTTCATCTTCATGCTCACGCGCGATGACGAGACCCTCACCGATGCGCGGGAGGTCTATGCGTCCGTCGCAGCGAGCGGCGTGCGGCACGTCGGCTGCAAGGACGTCGGCCTGCCGCGCGAGGAGCTCCGCGGCCTCATGTCCGATATCAAGGCCAACGGCCACGCGACCTACCTCGAAGTTGTCTCCGAGACCAAGGAGGCCACCCTGGCCTCAGCCCGCGCGGCTGCGGAGATCGGGCCGGACTATCTGATCGGCGGCACGCTGATCGAGCCGGTGCAGGAGATCATCGCCGGGACGGGGATCAAGTTCTTCCCCTACGTCGGGCAGATCGTCGGCCATCCCTGCCTGCTTCGGGGATCGATCCCGGAGATCGCCGAGGACGCCCGTCGTGCGGAAGCGCTGGGCGTAGACGGGATCAACTTGCTCGCCTACCGCTACGACGGCGACGTGGAGGCGCTCGTCGCGGCCGTCGGCGAGGCGACCGACCTGCCCGTGATCGCCGCCGGGTCGGTCGACTCGGCCGAGCGCATCCGAGCGCTCGAAAGTCGCGGCGTCTGGGCGTTCACCATCGGCACCGCAGCGCTGGACGGAGTTCTGCTACCCGGTGAGCCGCTCGAGGCGCAGCTTCGCTACGCGCTCGACGCAGCTCGGGCCTGAAGGAGGGGTGCCCGAGAGGCACCCCCTTCCAACGGCGTTGGGTTAGGCGAGGTCTCCCTCGTTGATGAACCGGCCGGCCGACTCGTACTTGGCCGGCCTGGACGAGCGGAGGAAGAACGCGTAGACCAGGGCCGCCACCGGCACGAGCACGCCGATGATCCCCAGCCAGGTGATGTCGATCTCGAACCCGCCCCAGGGCCCGATCCGGCCCAGCTCCTTGACGTAGAGCACGTCGCCGGCGGCGAGCGCGCTCAGGTACTTGTAACAGAGGTAGAGCACCAGGACCTGGGCGAGGAAGCCGATCCAGGCTGCGACGGTCGTCTTCCAGAAGCTCCGCTCGCTGGCGGGCTGGCGGCGGAAGTAGGCCCAGACGGACAGCGAGGTCAGCGCCTGGACGAGGATGATCCAGATCACGCCCTGAACCGCGAGCCAGTAGTAGACGTCGAGCGCGGCACGGCCGGCGAACCTGAAGATGAGGATGATCGCCAGGGCGATCGCGGCCTGGGTCAGGACGGCCACGTGCGGCGTCTTGTGCTTCGGGTGGGTGCGGCCCAGCGCCTTGGGCAGCAAGCCCTCGCGGCCGAGCGCATACGTGTAGCGCAAGCCGGCGTTGTTCAGGGCCGCGGCACAGGCGAAGGCGCCGGTGATGATGAAGACCGACATCAGCTGCCCGAGCCAGGTGCCGATGAGCTCGTTCGCCGGCACGACGTTGAAGTTCAGGTAGTCGACCGCCAGCTCGCCGCCGAAGACGGTCGTCGTTCCCGCCGTGAGCGCGTCGAACGCCTCGTTCCCGGGCCCGTACGAGCTCACGGAAGCCCATGCCGCGAGGGTATAGAGAACGCCGACGAAGATACAAGAGACGTAGACCGCGATCGGGATGATCCGGTGTGGGTCCTTCGACTCCTCGGCGTAGTTGGGCGCCGCTTCGAAGCCCACCCAGGACCAGAAGGCGATGAAGATGCCGAGGCCGAAGGCGATGCCCTTGAAGGCGTTCCACGGCAGCACCGGGTCGATCGAGACGCCGTCGTTGCCGCCCTGGATGAAGACTCCGATCGTGAAGGCGAAGATGATGAACAGCTCGGTGATCAGGAAGACGCCGAGGATCTTGGCCGAGATGGGGATGTCGAAGTAGCCCAGCGCCGCGATGCCGACGATGCCGAGGATCGCGAACCAGATCCAGTTGATCGGATCCATGTCGAAAGCGGACGCGACCTTCGCCTGCGCGAAGGCGGCGAAGCCGCCGATCAGCGACGCGCCGAAGAGCGTGTACGCCGCCGCGAGCGAGAGGCCGGACACCATCCCCAGCACGCGGCCGAGCCCGTGGCTGACGTAGGTGAACATGCCGCCCGCGGCGCGGAGCTTGCGCGCCATCTGCACGTACGCGACCGAGAAGATGGTCAGGATGATCGTCGCGAAGAAGAAGGCGGCCGGCGCGTACTTCTCGTTCCCGGCGCCGACGACGAACGGGAAGTTGAACATGAACACGGCCAACGGCGCCGAGCCGGTGACGCAGAGGAAAAGAACGAGGAGAAGGCCGATCGAACCGGCCCGCAGCTTCTCGACGTTCTCGTCGCCGCCGATGTCGATCGAGGTGACGGTCCCCTCGTGAACCACCTGCGGGTGGACTGCCGCACCCCCACCTTCCGATTGGCTAGACATTGGACCTCCGTGTTCGCGGGCTGCCGGCTCCCGATCAGCCGGACGAGAACCGCGACATCCTGTCGCATTCGACGGAGAAGTACAGAGTTCGCTCCCAACACTTCTCGGGCGACGTTTCCGTACGTTTTCACCCATCGGCGCTCGCCGGCCTGTCAGGCGTTTGTGAAGACGCCGTCGGGCAGGAAGCAGCCGACGATCCAGTTAGGCGCGTCGACGACCTCGGTGATCTTCAGGTCGGCGGCGAGCGAACACAGGACGTAGGCGTCCTCGCGCGAGAGGCCGCGCCGCTCGCCGAGGTGGTCGATCATGCCGCGGACTGCGGAGCGGGCCGCCTCCATGAGGTCGCTCTCGACGCCGGTGGTGGCAAACCAGCCTCCCGAGTCGACCCGAGGGGTCAGCGACCCCGGCGGGCGGCGGAGCGCCGGCGAGCGTAGCGTCATCCCACGCTCGACCGAGACGCGGATCGTCGTGCGCATCTGGCACTCGAGCCCGGACACACACACCTCGCCGTCCCCTTGCGCCGCGTGGCCATCGCCGAGGGAGAGCAACGCTCCCGTGACGCCGATGGGGAGGTAGAGCGTCGCGCCCTTCGTCAAGTGGCGCAGGTCGATGTTGCCGCCGCCCGCGTGCGGCGGAGGAATGGGCACGTCGTGCATCCCCTGGCCGGGCACGCCGGTAGTGCCGCAGAACGGCTCGATCGGGATTCGCACTCCGGGCACGAGCTCGGTCGTGTCCCCCTGCGTGAGGTCGAAGAACTTCAGGTACGGATCGTCGAGCTCGCCCGGTGGGAGCAGGCCGAGGCCCGGCAGGATCGCCGCCCAGCCCCAGTCGGGCAGCTCGAAGCCGAGGAACTCGACTGCAAGTACGTCTCCCGGCTCGGCCCCCGCCACGTGGATCGGGCCGGCGAGCGGGTAGATGGTGTCGAAGTCCAGGGCACGGAGGTCTTCGGGCGTCGAATCGCGGCCGATCTGCCCGCCCGCGAAGTCGTCGGTCTCGACCACGATCACGTCGCCCGGCTCCACGCGCAGCACCGGCTCGATGTCCACGTCCCAGCGCCGGTGGGTGGGCGCCTCTCGACTGATCAGGTGCTCGGCCAAGCTAAGAGTCCTAAGCGGACTGGAGTGCCTCGAGGGACTCCGGAAGCGTCTGGCCGCCGTCCACGACGATCGTCTGCCCGGTGATGTAGCCGGCCTCGTCGCGTGGCGAGGAACAGCGCCGCCGCGCCGATCTCCTCGACCGTGCCGAGACGGCCCAGCGGGACGGACGCAGCCATGGTGGCGAGATAGTCGTCGCCGAGGTCGTCGAGCCCCTCGGTGACGACGTTGCCCGGCATGACCGCGTTGATCGTGATCCCTTTCGGCGCCAGCTCGATGCACGCGGTCCGGAGGAAGCCGAGCTGCGCAGCCTTCGTCGCCCCGTAGTGCGACCAGCCGGGGAAGCCGGTGATCGGGCCGGTGATGGAGCTCGTGAGGATGACGCGGCCGTGTCCGGAGCGCTCCAGATGGGGAAGGCAAGCCTTGACGGTCAACATGCAGCCCTTGACGTTCGTGGCGAAGATCGCGTCGATGTCGTCCTCGGTCATGTCGGCCAGCTTCACGTCCGGAAAGACGCCGGCGTTGGCGCAGAGAATGTCGATGCCGCCGAATCGCGACGCGGCTTCCTCCGCCAGTCGCTCGACAGTCCTCGTCCTTGCCGACGTCGCCGCCGACGTAGGCCGACCTCCCCGCCCTGGCCGGACAGGTCCTGCACGGCCGCCTCGCCTGAGACAGCGTCGCGGCCGTTCACCACCACGTTGGCACCGGCGCGCGCGAAGACACCCGCGATCCCCTTGCCGATGCCCTTGGTTCCCCCGGTGACGAGCACCGTTCGGCCGTCGATCGGTGTGAACATCGGGCGGATTCTACGAGCTTCGGCACCTTGGTAGGTTCCGCCGGTGAACACATCCGTGGACACCGCGATCGTCGGCGCCGGCATCGTCGGTCTGGCGACGGCCCACGCGCTGTGCCGCGACGGGAGCGGCAGCGTCGCGCTCTTCGACCGCGACATGCCGGCGAGCGGAGACTCCGGCCGCTCCTTTTCGATGGTCCGCCGCCACTACTCGAACGCGGTCACAGCCCGGCTCGCCATCGCCGGCTCGCAGACGATCATGCGCTGGCACGACGAGGTGGGCGTCGCCGACGCCGGCTATGTTCGCTGCGGCTACCTCCTCACGGTTCCCGAGCAGCTCGTTGCGGCCTGCCGGGGGAACATCGAGATGCTGCAATCCCTCGGCCTGGACACCCGGTTCCTGGAAGCCGACGAGATCCAGAAGGTCGAGCCGGAGCTGTCGCTGGATGGAATCGCGGGCGCGGCGTACGAGCCGGACGGCGGCTTCGCCGACGCGCAGAAGATGTGCCTGGGCTGGTTCGCGGCGGCGGCCCGCCGCGGCCTGCGCCACCACCTCGGCCGTGCGGTGGATTCCATCCGGGTGCAGTCCGGCCGCGTCGTCGGGCTGGAGACCGCGGACGGCTTCGTTCCGGCCGGCCAGGTCGTCCTGGCTGCCGGGGCGTGGGCGAACGACCTGCTGCGACCGCTGGGCGCCGAGCAGCCGATCGAGCTTCGCCGGCTGCAGGTGCTGGTGGCCCGGACCGCTCCCGACGGCCCGCTTCCTTCGGCGGTCTGCTCGGATGCGGTGACGAACGTCGTCGTGCGTCCCGACCGCGGCCGCCGGTTCTGCGCCGTCGCCTACGCGGGGGAGGATCCGCTCGAGCGGGCCGACGACTGCGACCACGACCTCTCGGACGGCTACGAGGACGCCGTCCGTCGCGGCCTGCGGGCGCGGTATCCGCGGCTGGCCGGCTTCGAGCTCGTGTGCGGCTTCGCCGGTCCCTATGACGTCACTCCCGACTGGAACCCGATCATCGGCCCTTGCCCGGGTATCGACGGCCTGTACCTCGCCGTCGGCTGGAGCGGCCACGGGTTCAAGCTCTCCCCGGCAGTGGGCGAGGTCGTGGCCGCGGAAGTCAGCGGCCGAACGCCGCCGGTGGACGTCGGCGAGCTGCGGCCGGAGCGGTTCGCCGAGGGTCGGCTGCTCCGGCTCGCCTACGGGCCGGGCGCCCGGGCTTGAGCTAGCCGTCCATGACCGCCCGGTAGGCGGCCGCGGCCGCAGCATCGTCCGGCGCAGCCTCCGCCGCCTCCTCGGCGTCCCGGAGCCTCACGTAGCGCTCGAGCTCCTCCGCGACGCGCGCCTCCGACCACCCCAGCACGGGCGCGACGAGCGGAGCGATTGACGCCGCAGCGGCCCGGCCGCGGTCGGCGGTCTCGATGGAGACGCGTGTGCGGCGCGAGAGGATGTCGTCGAGGTCGAGGGCGCCCTGGTGCGTGACCGCGTGCACTGCCTCGGCCCTGATGTAGCGGCCGGCACCGGCGAGCGGAGCCGCCAGCTCCGGGTCGGACTGGGCGAGCAGCAGCACCTCGTCTGCGCAGCCGCCGTGCCGCAGTCGAACGGGATCCCGGCTGTCAGGCGGCGTCGCCCCCAGCAGCGGAAGCCAATCGGTCGTCGACGGAGCCGTCGACCCGAGGTCGCGGGAGGCCAGGTCGACCGCGTCGCGCGCCATGACGCGGTAGGTCGTGTACTTGCCGCCGGCGATCGCCGTCAAGCCGGGCAGGGGCGAGAACAGCCGGTGGTCGCGCGAGAGCCGGGTCGTGTCCGCATCGCCCTCGGCGGCGACGAGCGGGCGAAGCCCCGCGAACACGCCGCAGATCTCGTCCGCGCGCACCGGCCTGCGGAGAACGCTGTTGACCTTGGCCAGCACGTACTCGACGTCGGCCCGGTTGGCGACGGGTGTGTCGACCTCGCCGTGCCACTCGGTGTCGGTATCGCCCAGGAGCCAGTGATCCGAGCCCCAGGGGATCGCATGGAAGATGCTCTTCTCCGTTCGCATGAAGATGCCCGACCGCATCGGGATCGACGAGCGCGGGACGATCAGGTGCACGCCTTTGGAGGGGCGCAACGCTGCCTGCGCCCGGCCGGTCGCCTGCTCGAGCAGCCGGTCCGTGGCGACGCCGACGGCGACGATCGTGTGCCGAGCCCGGATCTCGAGCGTGCGCCCGGCGAGACCGTCCTCGGCGCGAACGCCGACGATCCGGCCCGACTCGTCCCGAACGAAGTCAGCTGCGCGGACCCTGGTTGCGACCGACGCGCCGCGGGCCGCGGCCGTGCGCGCCACGTACACGGCGTAGAGCGCGTCGTCCTCCTGGGCGTCGTGGAACTGCACGGCTCCGACCAGCGAATCGGGGCGAAGCGCCGGGGCCGCGGCCAGCGCCGCACCGCGCGACAGATGCCGGGCTCGTGGCAGGTGCCGGCCCGCCCACGCGTCGTAGAGGACCAGGCCGGCGCCGACATACGGACGCTCCCACCCGCGGTGCTTGAGCGGATACAGGAACTCCACCGGCCGCACGAGGTGGGGCGCCAGTCGCGTCAGCAGCAGCCGTCGCTCGCGCAGGGCTTCGCGCACGAGCTTGAACTCCAGCATCTCGAGATACCGCAGCCCGCCGTGGATCAGCTTGCTCGACCGGCTGGAGGTCCCCGCCGCGAGGTCGTGTGCCTCGATCAGGCCGACCGAGAGACCGCGCGACACCGCATCGAGCGCGATGCCGACACCGGTGATCCCGCCCCCGACGACGAGGACGTCGAGCTGCTCCCGCTCCAGCCGGGAGACGGCCTGCGTACGGGCGTCAGGACTGAGGGCTCCCGAGGTCACGCCTCGCTCCGCATGTGCACCTCGACGGCGTCCTCCCAGCGGGATCGCTCCAACGCGCGTCCGCGGTCGTCCAGGCGGGGAGGTACGCGGCGGGCGATCGCCGGCGCCGCGACGTCCCCGTCGAGCAGGCCGGCCGCCTCCGCGGCCAACGCGGCGATGCCTCGAGCGGTCGCCTCCGGCTCGGCAGCGATCTCCAGCGTCAGCCCGGAAAGATCGGCCACCGCCTGCAGCAGCCCGTCGTGCGCCGCGAGGCCGCCGCCGACCCGCAGGACGGCTGTCGATCTCCCTGCATCGACAGCTTCGAGCGCATCGACGATCTGGTGGGCGACACCGGCGACGCTCGCCGCCCCCAGGTCGGCTGCCGTCGTCGCGCTGGTTGCTCCCAACACGGTGATCCGGTCAACGCCGTGCCAGCGGGGGGTGCCGAGCCCCGCCGGGGCGGGAACGACCAGCGGATGCGGACGCGACCAGTCGGGAGCAGCACCGTCAGCTGCGAAGCCGAGCGCTGGAAGCAGGTCGAGGGCGTTGCCGGCGTTCGGGCAGAAGGCCTCGAAGCGCGTACGTCGGCCCAGAGGCTCGTTTCTCCCACGCCACCGTCGCCAGCACGCCCGCCGGAGGCTCCGGCCGCTCGGCGCCCTTGTTCAGCCACAGGAAGGCGCCGGTGCCCAGCGTCAGCGTGGCCATGCCCGGCGATGTGCAGCCCTGGCCGTAGAGAGCAGCCGGCTGGTCCCCGAGCATCGCCGCCAGCGGCGCTTCGTGCCCGATCACCGCGCCCGAAGCGCGCACCCCGGGCTCGTCGGACGGCCTGATTTCGGGTAGCAGGGCCGCGGGCACCCCGAACAGGTCGAGCAGCTCTTCGTCCCAGCGCAACGTCTCCAGGTCGACGAGCAGGGACCGGCAGGCGTTCGACGGTTCCGTGACGTGTGCCGCTCCACCGCAGAGGTGCCAGCCGAGCCAGCAGGCGACGTCTCCGAAGAGAAGGTCTCCCGCCTCCGCGCGTTGACGCAGCGGCGGGTCGGCGTCGAAGAGCCAGGCGAGCTTCGGGGCGGAAAAGGTCGGGTCGAGCTCGAGGCCGGTCTTGGCGCGGACGTCGCGGCTTCCGGGCGGCTGCCGAGCGAAGCGCACAGCTCGGCGGCGCGCCGGTCCTGCCAGCTCACCACAGGAGTGACCGCCCGCCCGGAGCCGCGCTCCCAGAGGACGAAGGACTCGGTCTGGCTGGCGATCCCGATCCCGGCAACAGCTGCTCCGACATCCGCTGCCACCTCGGAGACGACCTTCAGCGCGCCCGCAAGCAGCTCGTCTGGATCGTGCTCGACCATGCCCGGCGACGGTCGCCGCGTCGACACCGGGCGGACGGCGGAGCCGCGTTGCTGCAGCTGACGGTCGTACGCGACGCAGCGCGTGCTCGAGCTTCCCTGATCGAGAGCGAGGATCACAGCCGGCCGCACGCTGCCTGTTTATCAGGGCGGAATAGAGTACGGGCGTGCGAATCCTGTATGGCGCCGTCGGCGAGGGCCTCGGCCATGCGACCCGCTCGCGTGTCGTCGCCTCGCATCTGCTCGACCGCGGGCATGAGGTGAAGATGGTCGCTTCCGGCCGGGCGCTCCCGTACCTGAAGGAGCATCTGCCCGACGTCGAGGAGATCTGGGGCACCTCGTTCGTCCTCGAGCAGGGCACGGTGGACACGTGGAAGACGCTGACGTCGAACGTCAGGGGCGGCGCCCGCGGCGTTCCCGAAGACTGGAAGCGCGGCGCCGAAATCGCCAAGACCTTCGGGCCCGAGCTCGTGCTCACCGACTTCGACGGCTTTGCCTATCTCTACGCAAAGTCGCATCGCAAGCCGGTGCTTTCCGTCGACAACATCCAGATGGTCGACCGCTGCAAGCACGACGCCGAGATCCTCAAGGGGATTCGTCGCGACCACCGCACGGCTTGTGCGTTCATCGGCGCGAAGCTCGGACGGGCCAGCCATTACGTGATCACGACCTTCTTCTATCCGCCGCTTCGGAAGAAGAGGACGACGCTCGTGCCCTCCCTCCTCCGCCCCGAGATCCTCGCGGCCAAGCCGGAGCGGGGTGAGCACCTGCTCGTCTACGGCGCGCATCAGCGAGACATCCATCGCCGCGCTCGAGGCAAGCGGCGTCACCTGCCACGTCTACGGCGCGCGCGACGGGCTCACCGAGGACGTGGTCGAGGGCCACCTGCGCTACCGGCCGTTCGCCAACGAGGCATTCATCGACGACCTCCGCACCGCGCGAGGCGTCGTCGGCTCGGCCGGCTACTCGCTGATGAGCGAGGCCGTCTATCTGCGCAAGCCCATGCTGGCGTTGCCGCTCGCGCACCAGTTCGAGCAGGAGATGAACGCTCGTTACCTGGAGCGACTGGGCTTCGGCACGGCGGACTACACGCTCGACGAGGCGGCGCTCGAGCGCTTCCTCACCCGGGAGCCCGAGCACGAAAAGGCTCTCGGCGAGTACGAGCAGGACGGAAACACCGAGGCGCTGACGACGATCGACGGCCTCGTGGACGAGCTCGCGCGCGGGCGGCGCGCGTGAGCGAGCTCGAGCTCGGCCGCACGCTGCTCCTCTTCGCCTGGGCCTTCGGGCTCGCGGCGATCGAGATCGAGATCGAGGGCGGTTGGGGCTGGGCCGAGCGCCTGCCCACCTGGTGGCGCTCGCGCGGCCTGGTCGGGCGGGTCTACGGCGTGGCCATGGGCCGCCGCCCGCTCACCGGCTACCACGTCTGGGCGTTCGCGATTCCCCTGATCGTCCTCCACCTGCCGTATGTGATGGGCGTCGAGTGGACGCTCGCGGGCGAGCTCCGCACGCTTGCGACCTTCTTCGCGCTTGCGGTCGTGTGGGACTACCTGTGGTTCGTCCTCAACCCCGCCTACACGGTCAGGCGCTTCGAGCGCGGCAAGGTCTGGTGGTTCGAGGTGCCCTGGCTCTGGCGCTTCCCCCTCGACTACTACTCGGGCATCGGAGTCTCCGTCGGCCTCGCCGCGCTCTCGGCGTGGGCAGCCGGGAACGCGGAGCCGCTCCGACGCCACTTCTGGATGCTCGCGGGCCTCGCGATCCTGATCGCCCTGACCGTCCTCGCGGCGCCCCTCTACCACCGCTGGTACCGGCACATGCGCCGGCCGGGCAGCGACGACCGGGGCGCCGTCCGCACGTATCCGCCGCCGGCCCCCGGCGCAGCCTGGGCCGGTGGCCCGCCCGAGATGAAGCTCGACGACGAAGGGAGCACGAGATGAGGAAATGGCCGCTTGCGGCCGGCGCAGCAGTGGGCGCCGGCGCCTGGAGCATCTACAACGCCATCTCGCCGACGGGGCAGGGCTTCGGCAAGTCCTTCGTCGGCACGCCGGGAAAGGGGAAGCTGATGGCGCTCACCTTCGACGACGGGCCGAACACCGCCTGGACGCCCAAGCTCCTCGAGGTGCTGGACAAGCACGGCGTGAAGGCGACGTTCTTCTCGATCGGCCACTACGCGCGCGAGCAGCCGTCCCTCCTCAAGGAGGTGGCCGATGCGGGCCACGCGATCGGCAATCACACATACACGCACGTGACGATGCCGCTCCACACGGACGAGACGATCCGCCGCCAGCTTCGCGACACCACCCAAGCGATCGAGGATGCCGGCGTCGAGATGGCGAAGGTGAACGGTTACCGCCTGATGCGCCCGCCGTACGGCCGGCGCCGCCCTGGGACGCTCCGCGTCCTCTGGGATGAGGGTTACGTGCCGATTATCTGGTCGGTGACGCTCTGGGACTGGAACAAGGGCGTGACCACCGAGAAGATCATGCGCAAGGTCGAGAAGCAGGCCCGCGGGGGCGGCCATGTCATCCTCCTCCACGACGGGTGCAACGTGGCGATGGGCTGGGACCGCAGCCACTCGGTCGCCGCGGCCGACCTGATCCTGCAGCAGTGGAAGGAGCAGGAGGGCTACGAGTTCGTGACTATCCCGGAGATGATCGAGCGCTCCGGCTTCCAGGTGCCTTGATGCGGATGTTCGTCTGGCACGGCTACCTGCTCGGCGGCACCGGCTCGAACATCTACGCGCGCCAGCTCGCGCGCGAGTGGAGCCGCGAGGGCCACGAGGTCGTCCTCTTCTCACAGGAACCGCGACCCGAGAGCTTCGACCTCGGCGGCGCCGAGACCGTGCGCCCCGACGTCCACGGCTTCCTGCCGGTCTTCGTGGTCGACGAGTACGAAGGCTACGAGGTGAAGCGCGTCCAGGACTCGACCCGGAAGGAGCTCGACGCCTGGGTGTCCGCGAACGCCGAGGCCATGCGCGAGCGGCTCCCCGCGGACTTCGTCTTCGTCAACCACGTGCTCATGGGCGGCCCCGTCGGCGCGGCCGTGGGCACGCCCTATCTCGTCGCAGCCCACGGCTCCGAGCTCGAGTACTCGATGCGCGGGAACGCCGAGCTCTCCGCCTGGGGGCAGGAAGCCCTGGAGGGCGCGAAGGCGACGATCGTCGGCTCGGAGCACATCCGCCAGGTCGTCGCCGACGTCTGCGGGCAGACGGAGAACGTCTTCGAGATCCCGCCCGGGGTGGACGTCGAGCTCTGGCAGCCCGCCCCACGGGGCGAAGCGCTTGCCGCCCTGCTCGCCGAGAGCCGGAAGGATCCACCGAACCCGGGGAACGCCGACGAGCGGCTCCCGGACGAGGGCAATGCCGAGCGGTTGGAAACCTTCCTCGCAGGCGACCGCTCGACCGTCGTCTACTTCGGGAAGCTGATCGAGAACAAGGGAGTGCAGGTCCTCTTCGAGGCGCTACGGGGCATTGACGCGAGGGCCGTGATCGTCGGCTTCGGGGACTACCGCGCCGAGCTCGAGCGACTGGCCGAGGGCCTCGACGTCCTCTTTACCGGCCCGCTCGAGCATCGGCACCTCATCCATCTGGTCGCGCTCGCCGACGCCGCCGTCGTCCCGTCGATCTTCCCGGAGGCCTTCGGGATGGTCGCCGCCGAGGCGGCCGCAGCCGGGTGCCCTCCGCTCGTCGCGAACCACTCAGGTCTCGCCGAGATCGCCCAGGGGCTCGAGCGCTACTACCCGGCGAAGCTCAAGGACCTGCCGCCCTTCGCCAACGGCGATGCCGACGAGCTGCGCGCCAAGCTCCAGGAGCAGCTCGCCCTCGGGCCGGAGGAGCGGAGCGCGCTGCGCGCGGCGGCGCGGAAGGCGTCCGTCGAGCTCTGGAGCTGGACGAGCGTCGCCGGCCGCATCCTCGCGGTCGCGACCTAGAAACCTCAGGCAGTGGCGGGTACCGGCTCGGTCGGCGGCGCTTCGGCCGCCTTCGCCCGCGCGATCAGCACGAGCCCGAACAGCGCCGCCGCGAGCGAAAGCCCTGTGACGGTGTAGCCGAACACGGTCTCGTGCAGCGCCTCGTCGAAGACGACGATGCCGAAGACCAGGCTGGAGAGCGCGTCGAAGGACATCGTCGTCGACACCGCCGCGGCGAGCGCACCGGTCTGCAGCGCGGCTTGCTCGAGCCAGAAGGCAGCGACGCTGATCACGACCATGGCGTAGAGGTGCCAGTCCGTAACGACCGCGACGAAACCGTCGTCGAAGTCGGAGACGACCGTCTTGGTCAGCGCCGCCGCGAAGCCGAAGAGGATGCCGCCGGCGGTGCCGAGGAGCGCACCTCGAACGCTCGGGGTGCGACCGTGCGCGAGGAGGAAGAGCACCACGGCGATGCCTCCGGTGATGCCGCCGGCGATCGCCCAGCGGGCGAAGGACGCGTCGTCCGAGCCCGCGTCGGTCTTGGCCGTGATCAGCAGGACGGCAAGGCCGATACTCACCAGCGCGGCGCCGATCCACTCGTTCCGCTTGATCCGCCGGCCCTCGATCAGCCGTCCCAGCGGGAGCGCGAACACGATCGAGAGGATCAGGAGCGGCTGAACGACCACCATCCGACCGATCCCGAGGGCCCATGCCTGCGCTGCGAAGCCAGCCACCTGCGCGACACCGCCCAGCAGCCACAACGGCTTCTGGGCGAGACGGGCGAGGAACCCGGCGCCCACGGCCTCGCTCGGAAGCCTCGACGCCGCCTTCTCCTGGAGAACCAGCCCGAGCGCGAAGAGGAAGGCAGCGACGACCGCGAGGACTATGTCCACCGCATGATCCTATGAGTTCCTAACGTGATGATGACGCGCCGACTGGGTGCGCTGGGTGGTTCGAGGCAAGGACGCAGGGAGCGCTCATACCCGCAGAGGTATGGGCGCGACTGAGGACGCAGCCTCGGGCCGCCCAGCGCGGCCAGGCGGCATCGCTCCTCATTGCGTTAGGAGCTCTGAGGAACGGCGCCGACGCCGGGGAATGATTCCGAGGCTCCGCACTGAATATGAGCGGCGTTCACGAGTGAAGGAGTTGCCGGATGACAATGACAGATGTTGGAAGGCCGATCGGCGTCTCCGTGGTGGCGATCATCGCCTTCATCCAGGGAATCATCGCCATCGTCGCGGGGATCGGGCTCATCTTCGAGCGGAACGACAGCAATCTGCTCGAGCACATCGATCGGAGCAGCGGCACGCTCAGCACCTACGGCGTGATCTCGGTCATCTGGGGAGCAGCTCGCGCTGCTCGTCGGCTACGGCCTGTGGCACGCCGCAAGCTGGGCCCGGATGGTCGTCACGATCCTCCAGATCTTCGCCATCGCCGGCGGCGTCTATCTGCTCTTCGGCTGGAGCGGCCACTACGTGTGGCAGGGAATCTGGCAGATCCTCATCAGCCTCTTCGTCCTGTGGCTGCTGTTCAACCCGCGGGCGGAAGAGTTCTTCTACAGACGCGCCGGCTGACGCTCGTCGTGCGGGGGGGTCGGATCGATCCCGCATCTCCCGTCGATCCGGCCCTTCTCGCCGTCGCCGGGGCTAGGCGTGACGCTCCTTGCGCTACGAGCCGCTCGCTCAGGCCTCGGCCGGTACGTAGGTCGCCAGGAACGCCCCGGTGCTCGTCACCTCGCTGTCGACAAGGCGCAGCGGCCTGAGCGAACCGTCGTCGCGGAAGATGCGCTTGCCGCCGCCCAGGACGACCGGGTCGATCATGAGCCGAAGCTCGTCGACGAGGCCGTGCTCGATCAGCGCCTGCGTCAGCTCCGCGCTTCCGATCACGTGCAGGTCGGCGCCATCCTCCTGCTTCAGCGCGGTCACCGCCTCGGCAAGATCGCCCTGCGAGCACCGTCGAGTTCTGCCACTCGAGCGGGTCGCTGAGCGTCCGCGAGGCCACGTGCTTCGGCTTCGTGTTCAGAGGCTCGGCAATCGCCTGCTCCTCTTCGGGCGCGTTCGGCCAGAAGGCCGCGAAGATCTCGTATGTGCGCCGCCCCAGGAGGAACCCTCCTGCCTCGACGATGCTCTCGAGCACCTCCTTCCGGGAGAGGTCGTCGAAGTAACCCATGTCCAGCCGCCGTGCTGGAATCCGCCGCTCGTGTCCTCGTCGGCGCCACCGGGCGCCTGTACTACGCCGTCGAGGCTCATGAACTCGTTCACGATCACCTTGCGCATTTCGATCTCCTTTCTTGGTCGATCGCTCCGCGGTTCAGACTGCCCAATCCGGCGAAAATGATCGTCGCGGGCGGACGCCCAGTGCTTGCCGTCAGCCGGCCGCGCGGCGGAAGCGGTCGGCAAGCCTTCGGATCTCCTCGACGAGCTCGGGTGGCTCGATGACCTCGAAGTCAACGCCGATGGCCGCTATGTACACGGCGAGGCCGCCGAGCCAGTCGGCTCCGGTGTACAACAGGCACTTATCGTCGTCGATCGCCTCGAGGCTTCCCACCGTCTGCGGCACCCGAGGGGCGAGGAACGCTTTCGGGGCGTAGAGGACCACCTTGGCCTGCCAGCGGTGGCGCGCTGCCGACGCTCCCTTCGCGACGAAGGCGGCGGCGCCGCCCTCGGGTGGCTTGCGTGGAGGAAATCGGGTCCCCACCGAAAGCCGCGTCGTAATGCGGTCGACGCGGAAGCTTCGCCAGTCCGCGCGGTCCACGTCCCAGGCGACGAGGTACCAGCGCCGACCCTGGTGGACGAGGCGGTGCGGTTCCACCGTGCGCCGGCTCGCTGCGCCCTCGTAGCTGCGGTAACCGAATCGGAGCCTCTCCTGGTCGCCGCAAGCGGAGGCGATCGTCGCCAGCACGTCCGCGTCGACGGTCGGCGCGGCCCCGAGCATGGGCACCGTGAACGACCCTACGGCGCGCACACGTCGCCGCAGGCGGGAGGGCAGCACCTGCTCGAGCTTCGCGAGCGCGCGCATCGACGTCTCTTCGATTCCGGTCACGGTCCCGCTCGCCGCCGTCCGCAGCCCCACCGCAACGGCCACGGCCTCCTCGTCGTCGAGCAGGAGCGGCGGCAGCGCGGCGCCCGCCCCGAGCGTGTAGCCACCCGCGACGCCCGGCTCCGCGTGTACCGGATAGCCGAGGCTCCGCAGGCGGTCGATGTCCCGACGGATCGTCCGCACTCCGACCCCCAGCCGCTCGGCGAGCTCGGGCCCGGTCCAGGATCGTCGCGACTGGAGGAGCGACAGCAGGCTGAGCAGACGCGCGGACGTAGCGAGCAACGGACACGAAGCCTGTCACACGATGCGGTCAAAAGATGACCGCATTGGCACGTAGCGTCCTCCGCATGACCAACACAGACATCAAGCCCTTCCGGATCGACATCCCGCAGAGCCTGCTGGACGACCTGAACGACCGGCTCACCCGCACACGGTGGCCCGACGAGCTACCGGGCGGCGGGTGGAGCTATGGCGTGCCTCTTGGCTACGTCAAGGAGCTGGCCGACTATTGGCGCACCGAATACGACTGGCGCGTGTGGGAAGCACGTCTCAACGAGTATCCGCAGTTCACGACGACGATCGACGGACAGAGCGTTCATTTCCTCCATGTGCGCTCCCCGGCGCCGGACGCGCTCCCTCTTGTCGCAACGCACGGGTGGCCCGGGTCGATCGTCGAGTACCTGGACGTCATCGGCCCGCTGACCGACCCAGGGGCGCACGGCGGCGAGCCCGCGGATGCCTTCGACCTCGTGATCCCGTCGCTGCCCGGATACGGGCTCTCTGGGCCGACCCGCGAACCGGGATGGAGCAACTACCGCATTGCCGCGGCTTGGGCGGAGCTGATGAAGCGGCTCGGCTACGCGCGCTACGGCGCTGTGGGCAACGACGCCGGCTCCATGATCAGCCCCGAGGTGGGGCGGATCGATCCCGATCACGTCGTCGGCGTCCACGTGACACAGATCTTCTCGTTCCCCTCAGGCGACCCGGCGGAGCTGGCAGACCTCACCCCGGAGGAGCAGAGCCAGCTGGAGACGCTCCAGTGGTTCTACGAGAACAAGTTCTCGTTCAACACGCTCATGGCGCAGCAGCCGCAGACCTTGGCCTTCGCGCTTCATCGACTCGCCCGTCGGGCTGCTCGCCTGGAACGCCCAGCTCCTCGGCGAGGATCTGGACGCCGACTTCGCCCTCACGCAACGTGATGCTCTACTGGCTGACCGGAACCGCCGCCTCCGCAGCGCGGCTCTATTACGAGAACGCCCACGCCGCCCCTCCGACCGAGCCGACCACTCTCCCGATCGGGCTGGCCGCCTTCGGCGGCGACTTCAGCGGTATCCGCCGCTTCGCCGAGCGCGACCACAAGAACATCGTTCACTGGTCGGTGTTCGATCACGGAGGCCATTTCGCTGCCCACAAGGCGTCCGACCTCTACGTCGGCGACGTGCGAAGCTTCTTCCGGACGCTCCGGTGAGGCAGGCGGACGACCCGACGTGGCGCTCTTTCGCTATCACCCGGCCCTGCTCGAGCGCTTCCCGACGGTCGTCGGGGGCCTCGTGCACGCGCGCGGAGTTGCGAACGGGCCGACACCCCCTGCGCTGGCGGACGCCTACCGCGAAGAGCAGGAACGTGCAGTCGAGCGCATCGGCGACCGGCCGCTCGGCTCGGTGCCGAGCCTCGCCGCGTGGCGGCGTGCGTTCACCGCCTTCGGCGTCGAGCCCACGCGCTACCGAAGCGCCGCCGAGGCGCTGCTGCGACGACTGACGAAGCAAGGGGAGATCCCCAGCGTCAGCCTGCTGGTCGACGCCGGCAACCTCGTCAGCGTCCGCTACGGCCTGCCGGTCGCGGTGCTCGATCTCAAGGGCGTCGCCGGCGGGATCACCGTGCAGCTCGCCGAGGGCGACGAGGAGTTCACCGACCTGGGCGCGACCACTGTCGAGCACCCCGACCCGGGAGAGGTGGTCTTCGTCGACGAGGCAGGCGTCGTGCACGCGCGCCGCTGGTGCTGGCGCCAGAGCGCCCAGTCCGCCACCGGGCCCGACACCGAAGAGATCCTGATCGCCGTCGAAGGCCTGCACGAGACGGCATCCGAGGACGTCTCCGCCGCCCTCGCCGACCTCGACCACCTGCTCGCCGAGTACGCCCCGGGAGCGAAACTCTCAGCGCGGCTCGAAGACGAGCGCGCTCACGATCGGTCGTGACTCCGGGAAAGCCTGGTCCTGTGTCGAGTACGGGCGGTTGAGGAGGTGCCTGCGGTGGACGAGAGTCGTCGAGCCGCCTCCGTCGAGGTTGATTGCGCTTTCCGCTCCGAGCTCGACCATCACCTCGGCTAGCTCGAGCATGGACAGTCCTCCGTCGACCCGGGAGCGCCGCCCGTCGCACGCGACGGCGACCAGGAAGTCCGTCGAGATCCCGAGCGCGGCACGTGGATAGCGGCCGTCGGTGATGTCCGAGTCGAACTGACCTGCGCCCGCCGAGAATCCCTCCCGGTCCTCGTCGGGATCGAAGACCACCGCACGGTCTCGGACGAGCAGTGGCCCGGCGTGCACCAGATCGCCCGCGGGCGTGTCGGGAAAGTCCTCGCGCGGGGCAAGACGAATGTGCCCGTTCTCGACGGCGACGCAGGCCCGTCGGTCGGCGTACGGAGGAACGATCGACTCGTGGGGAATGGGCTCTCCCTCGATCCAGAGATCGCCCAGCGGCCGGTACGGATCGCGGACGAAGAAACCGCCGATGATCGCCTCGTCAGCTTCGTTCGCGGTGCACCAGACGTCGAGGCGCTCGGTGCGGGGGAAGTGCACCACCCGAGCCCGGGTCGAGGAGCGGGGATGCCGCACCGCATAGAGGGTCGTCACCTCGCCGTCGCCGAGCTCGTGCCGCCAGAGCAGGTACTCGATCTCGTCCTTGGCCATCGGCTCCGGACTACGACTCGCGCGCGCAGGTGGCGCTCGGCGCGACGTCCTCCCAGCCTTCGACGTCGACGCCCGACGCCAGGACCCACCCGATTCCCTCGAGCGTCGACGGATCAGCTAAGGCCTCCTCTTCCCCATCGCAGGCCGCGGCAGCTCCCAGCAGGAGCAGCGCTGCGACCGGAGCGATCACGAGCCTCACGGACCGCGATCGTATCCATAGACTGGCGCGGTGCCCCCGGCTCCGCTTCCTGCCGAGCTCGTCGAGTTCCTGAAGGGCCCGCACGCGGCGGTCATCTCCACCGTCCGCTCGGACGGCGCTCCGTATGCGGCAGCCACCTGGTACGACTGGGACGACGGCCGCATCCTCGTCAACATGGACTTCGAGCGACTGCGCCTGAACCACCTGCGACGCGATCCGCGGGTTGCTCTCGACGGTGCTCGACCTGCAGGACTGGTATCGCACGGTCACCGTCCTCGGCAAGGTCGTGGAGATCCGGGACGACGAAGGCCTCGCCGACATCGATCGGCTCTCGCAGCGCTACCGAGGGACGCCGTACAAGAACCGGGAGCGCAAGCGCGTCACGGCCCTCATCGAGCCTGAGCGCTGGCACGAGCACTCCTGAGAATCTGTCTGAGCTCTCGCGCAACGTTTGCCGCGGCCTTCAGATCCTCGTCGCCGACCGCGCCGTTCAGCTCCTCGAGCGCGAGGTTGATCCGGGTGCGATCGGCCTCGCCGAAGGTGTGCTGAATGCGGTCGCGGATGTAGTCGAGGCTGAAGAAGTCGCCGTTCACCGCGGACACGTCGCCCGCCTTCGCGTCGACCAAGAGCTGGGCAAGCCAGAGATCGAAGCGGGCGAGGTCGATCTCGGTCACCGGACGGTGACGGAGCTGCAGGTCGAGGCTCCAGCGGGCGACGTCGATCGCGGCCTGGCGCGCTCGCTGGGGCTCACGGCCTGCGACTCCGTTCGCAAGCGCCTCCAGCGCCCGGCTCAGCTGCGGCCCGAGCCGGTCCGGCACTCCGCCGGCCCTGACCTTCTCCCAGGCGGCAGCCGTCTCCTCGGCGGCGGCCTGCGCTGAATCCCAGTCCTCCGCTTCGGCGGCGGCGAAGGCGTCGGCGGCCGCGCTCTCCAGCGTGAGGAGCTCGGGCGGCGTCGGCCCCGCGAGCGCGTCGGTCGGCACCGCCAGGGCGAGCGCCTCCACGTCACCGCCGCCCGCGGTGAAGAACTCGCCGTAGCCGGGCCCGAAGGTCTTCGCCTCCGTCTGCCCGTCCATGTGGAGCTCCTCGATCTCGAGCCCGCCCTCAACCGGGCCGAGCGGGCCGTCGAGGGTCTGGCCCACGGCCTTGACGGTGACCTCCTCGAACACGAACCCCGGGATGTTTTCGGGGCGGTAGACGTCGCCGACCTGTGGGTCGGCGGGCATGATCATCGCTGCCGGGCCGTCCTTGCCGGCGATCCAGGTGCCGTGGGTGTCGGCGATGAACCCATCCTTGAAGTTGAAGACGTCCTCGCCGAAGTACCACACCGCGCCGGCGTCGTCCTGGGCGTAGAAGTCGTACGCCACCTCGTGAATGCGTCCGCTGAGATAGGCGACGTACTGGGAGACGAGCGTCTCCACCACCTGCCCTTGCCAAGCGATGATCCTGGTCTCGGGGAGGAGCGTGACCTCGGTCCGAAACGGCTGGCCGTCGACCCGTCCGAGCAGAAGCACCGACTCCTGCCGGGAGACCGGGAAGAGCGGGTTGGTGACGTTGGTCGGCTCGGAGAATCTCGGCACTGCGAGGTCGACGCGCTGGCTCTCGGGCGCCACCGGCAGACCCCGGACCGACGGCTGGGCGAGCGTCTCCTGGGCGGTCGCGCGCCGCGGGGCCGTTTCGCCTTGGTCGCGGCACCCAACGGCGGCGAGCAGGAACGCCGCGAGCGCGGCGGATGCGACGAGCGAGCTTCTGGTGGCCATCTTCGGACCTCCTCCGAGTGCTTTCGGCTCAACGTAGAGAGCCGAGATGAGGCGGCCGTGAGAGCGAGCGAAAAGTTGACCGGTGCGGTAGGCTGATTTGGCCTTGACTCGGGTCCTTTCTTCGACCCAGGCCGTCGACGAGCACATCGAGGCGAACGTGGAGGAGCTCGTCGAGCTCGTGCGCGCCCTCGTTCGCTTCGACACGACCTCGGTCGACCTCTCGCCGGGGTCGGCGCGAACGACCAACCAGGAGGCCGAGCTCCAGGCGTACGTCGGCGAGCGGCTGCGCGCGCTCGGCGCCGAGGTCGACCAGTGGGAGCCCGACGCCGCCGAGCTCGCCGACCATCCGATGATGCCGCCGTGGCACCACTGGCGCGGGCGGCCGCTCACCGTCGGGACGATCCGCGGCGGGGGCGACGGCCGCAGCCTCGTGGTCAACGGCCACATCGACGTCGTCGACGCCGGCGACCATTCGCGCTGGACCTCCCCGCCCTTCGCCGCCGACGTCCGCGACGGCCGCATCTACGGGCGCGGCGCGGTCGACATGAAGGGCGGAATCGGGGCCGCGCTCTTCGCGCTCGAGGCGCTGCACGCCTGCGGTGTCCGCCTCGCCGGCGACGTCGTCTTCGAGACCGTGCCGGACGAGGAGACCTGCGCGATGGGAACGGTCGCGGCGATCGCACGCGGCTACCGCGGCGACGCCGGGCTCGTCCCCGAGCCGACGCGGCTCGACCTCTGGATCGCCACGCGCGGGCTCCTCCATGGGACGTTGACCGTCGAAGGCCGCTCGGCCCACGCCGAGATGAACCAGCCGCACTGGCGCGAGGGCGGGGGCGTCAACGCAATCCAGAAGGCCATGGCCGTGCTGGCCGGGCTCGACCGCCTCACCGCCGACTGGGCCGGGCGCGGGGACAAGCAGCATCCGCTTCTCGGCACGCCCTCCGTCAACCCGACGATGGTGCGCGGCGGGACTTTCATCTCGAACATCCCCGAGTCCTGCGAGGTCGCGCTCAATGCCACCTATCTGCCGGGGAACGCCGACGAGCAGGGGTACGGCTCGATCCCGAGGGGCGAGATCGAACAAGCGGTCGCCGCGGTCGCGGCGGACGACGACTGGCTGGCCGAGCACCCTCCCACCTGGAGCTGGTACACGGACTATCCGCCCTCCGAGATCGACCCGGATTCCCCGATCGTCGCGGTCGCCCAGGAAGCCGGCCGGGATCTCGGCGTCGAGGTGCAGGCCGAGGGGATCGACACGACATACGACGGTGCCCTCCTCACGCTCTTCGCCGAGACCCCCAGCCCGGCCTTCGGCCCCGGCGACCTCGCCCGAGCACACGCCCCGGACGAGTGGGTGGGGATCGACGAGCTCGTGCTCGGGGCGAAGGTCTACGCGCGCGCGATCTCGCTCTGGTGCGGAGAGATGGAATGACCGTCGCGCGCCTCCGGCTCGCTCCCGTGGGGGAAACCATGTTTCCCCCACGAGACCCCCTTCTTTGAGACGGTGAGGGAACCTCCCGGTTCCCTCACACACCCTCCACTCGCTCATGGGCCGGTGGGCCCATGAGCGAGCCCGTCTTCGTCCGCGAGCCGGAGACGAGCGTCTTCCTCCGCGAGCTCGACCGCCCCTACCCCCTGATCGACCGGGCGGAGGGCGTCTGGCTCTACGATCCGGCGGGAAACGCATACCTCGACGCCGTCGGCGGCGGCGCGATGGTCACCTCGGTAGGTCACGGCGTCCCCGAGCTCGTCGAGGCGGCCCGCGAGCAGGCGAGCCGCGTCTCGTTTCTCTACAACCAGCAGTTCACGACCTCGCCGCAGGAGGAGCTGGCGCGCGAGCTGCTCGCACTCGCGCCGGAAGGCTTCACGCGGGTCCACTTCGTGACCGGCGGCGCCGAGGCCAACGAGACCGCCGTGCGCCTGGCCCGGAGCTACCACGTGGAGCGCGGCGAGCCCGATCGCTGGCGCATTGTCTCCCCGGCGCAGGCCTACCATGGGCCGACGGTCGCGACGCTTTCCCTCACCGGACGGCCGGGGCTTCACCACCACTACGCGCCGTACCTCACCCCGCACCTGCACATCCCGCCCTCGACCCGGCACTTCGACCCGAGCGGGGAGGCGGCCCTCGAAGCGCTCGACCGCGTCCTGGACGAGGCCGGCCCGCAAACCGTGTCGGCCTTCTTCTGCGAGCCGGTCAGCGCAGCCGCCCTGCCAGGCTACTCGCCGCCCGAGCGCTTCTGGCAGGGGTTGGCCGAGCGCCGGGAGGAGCACGGCTTCCTCATCTGCCTGGACGAGGTGGTGACCGGCATGGGTCGAACCGGGACGTGGTTCGCCGCGGAGCAGCTCCCGTTCGTCCCGGACGTGATCACGACGGCCAAAGGGCTCGGGGCCGGGCTACGCGCCTATTGGCGCCGTACTGTGTCGGGACGAGGTCTACCGGGCGATCGCCGAAGGCTCCCGTGCGTTCGAGCTGGGGCACACCTGGGACGGAGCGCCGCTGCCATGCGCCGTCGGGCTCGCCGTCATCGACTACCTCCGCGAGCACGCGCTCGTCGAACGGGTGCGGGACGAGGGCCCGCGGCTCCTGAGCTCGCTCCAGGCGGCGCTCGCCGACTGCGAGCTCGTCGCCGAGGTTCGCGGCCGCGGCTTCCTCCTCGGGATCGACTACGGAGACCCGCGCGACCGGCGCTCGTTCCTGCCGCCCGAGCTGAGCGTGGCGCGACGGATCGACGGCGAGGCTCTCGCCCGCGGCCTCGTCGTCTACTCGACCCAGCCGACGCGGGACGGCTTCGCGGGCGACCAGACGCTGATCGCACCGGCGTTCACGTCCACCGACGAAGAGCTCTCGCTCGTTGTCGAGCGAATGGCCGAGGCGGTGACGGCGGTCGAGCGTGAGGTGCTCTCCGAGCTGGCATCACCGGCGGTGACAGAGACGTGAAGGCGCTGACCACCGCACTCGACGACCAGGTCCGCTTTCACCGGATCCAGCAGGTTCGCGCCCACGAGTACGTGGCCGACCAGATCCGGCGCCACATCGCGCTGCGGTTGATCGCCCCCGGCGAGTCGCTTCCCTCGGAGCGCGATCTGACCGCCATGTTCGGCGTCGGGAGACCGACCATCCAGCTGGCTCTGCGGCTCCTCGAGCACGACCACCTCGTCGAGACCCGGCGCGGGCGGGCCGGGGGGACGTTCGTAGCGCAGCCTGCGGAGGACTTCGCTGTCAAGGAGGAGCTGATCTTGCGGACACTCCGCCGCCGCAGGGAGATCGAGGAGCTGCTCGAGCTCCGCCGCATGCTCGAGCCGGGAGTCTCGTCACTGGCGGCCGAGGCCCGCAAGAGGCACGATCTGGCCGCCATGCGGCGTCAGCTCCTGGGAATGGCGGAGGCGGCCTCGGAGCCGGACTACATGCGCTCCGACACTCAGTTCCATCTCGCCGTCGCGCGCGCCACTGGCAACCGGCGCTTCGCGAGCGCGATCGAGGAGATCCGGGCGGAGCTGAACGACGTGATCAGCCTTCTCCCCGAGTCGGACACCTGGCACGGGAGGATCTCCGGGGAGCACGAGGCGATCTTCGCAGCCGTCGAGGCGCGCGACCCGAGGGCGGCGGAGGCCGCGATGGACCGCCACGTTGCCAACAGCGACCAGGGCATCCGCGCGGTGCTCGAGGTGATCCGCCGGTGGAGCAGCCGGACCGCGAAGAGTCGAAAGGAGGAATGACGATGAAGGCGCTACTTGCACAGCTCGCCTGCCGGATCGGGGACGTGGAGGGGAACACGTCGCGGGCGATCGATGCGATTCGCTCCCATCCGGAGGTCGAGATTGCCGTCTTCCCCGAGCTCTACCTCAGCGGCTACACCTACCGCGATCTCGACGAGCTCGCGCGGCCGATCGACTCCGACGAGATCGCGAGGATCGCGGCGGCTGCCGCGGAGGCGGAGACAGCCGTCGTGATCGGCTTCGCCGAGCGGATGTCACAGGGGGTCGCCAACTCGGCGGCGTGCATCGACAACGACGGCTCGGTGGCCGGCGTCTACCGCAAGACGCACCTCTTCGGGTCGGAAGCGGCAGCGGGGTTCGTCGAGGGCGAGGAGCAGCTGATCGTCGAGCTTGCAGGCCGGCGAGCTGCTCCACTCATCTGCTTCGACATCGAGTTCCCCGAGCCGGGCCGGCAGGTCGCGCTCGCCGGCGCCGACCTGCTTGTGACCGCCTCGGCGAACATGGACCCGTTCTACATCGACCACGCCGTCGGCGCGGTGGCGCGGGCCCACGAGAACCGCCTGCCGCACCTCTACGCCAACCTCGTCGGCAGCGGCGACGGCCTCGTCTTCGTGGGCGCGAGCAGGTCGGTCGCCCCAACGGGCGAGGTCCTCGTCGAGGCGAGCCGCGACCAGGAGGAGCTGCTGGTCGTCCCGGTCGCCGAGCTGGGCGGGTTCGACCCGCAGACCGACTATCCCAGGTTCGTCCGGCCCCCCAGGCCCGTGAGGGTGATCGAGAAGGAGCGCGCAACCCGTTGACGAATCATCGACCCGTCTTCTCTCCAGGAGGGATGCCACATGGCTGAGCAGGTAGCGCCAGGTGCGCCGGTGGAATCGCGGGGCCTCTTCGTCCGGCAGTCCTCAGGCCTGATCCGCGAGTTCCGCCCGGCCGACGTCTTCGTCTTCAACACGCTGGGGTACGCGACGGGGCTCGTCCTCGCCGTCGTGCCGACCTTCATGGCCGGTCTCTGGCCCGAGCAGAACGTCCTGTTGGTGGTCGCCATCGGGACGCTGCTGACCCTCGCGAACGCCGCCATGTACGGCTACCTCGCGGGCATCATGCCCCGCTCGGGCGGCGACTACGTCTACCTCTCCCGCGTCGTCCATCCCGCCATCGGCTTCATGGCGAACTGGGGCTTCACGTGGTCGCAGTTCCTCGGCCTCGGGCTCTATTCGGCCTTCGCGGTGAACTTCGGCATCGCCATCGCCTTTGCCACGCTGGGGAACGCGACCGGAAACGACACGCTGGTGGACTGGAGCGTCGACGTGAGCGGCGACTGGCCGGTCTTCCTGATCGGCACAGGCATCCTCGTGCTCGTCCTGCTCGTCCTCTCGCTCAACACCCGCGTCATCCGCAACATCTTCATGATCGGGTTCATCCCGGCCCTCCTGGGGACGTTCGTCACGCTCGGCGTCCTCTTCACGACGTCGAAGGAGGAGTTCATCGCCAAGTTCGACGCCTTCATGGCCGAGCGGGCCGACGGGCAGACGTACCAGGGGCTCATCGACCAGGCGTCGAGCGCAGGCTTCACCGCCGGCGACGCGACCTTCTGGGGCGCGCTCCTGGCGCTCCCGATCGGCTACTGGATCTACATCGGCTTCACGTACTCGGCCTACATCGGCGGCGAGGTGAAGCAGGCGTCGAAGACGCAGCCGCGGATGATCATCGCCACGCTCCTGTTCGCCTTCGCCGTCTACATGCTCGCCTTCTGGCGGTACTACGACGTCGTCGGCCAGGACTTCACGAACTCGGTCGTCTACCTCGGCGACGACTCGGGGATCCCGGTGTCGCCGGTGCTCAACTTCTTCGTCGGGATCATGACCGGCTCGACGGTCCTGAACGTGATCATGGGCGTCAGCTTCATCCTCTGGAACGTCCTGCTCCTCTTCGTGATCGCGATGATCTGTACCCGAAACCTCTTCGCATGGTCGTTCGACGGGGTCGCGCCGCGGCAGCTGGCCACCGTCGGGGAACGGACGCACGCGCCCTGGGTGGCCGCGATCCTGATCGTCGCCATCGCCGTCGTGCTCCTCGCCCTCTACGTCTTCACGAGCTTCTTCACGATCGTCGTCAACTACATCGTCATCTTCTCGGTGGCCTTCTGGTTCGCGAGCTTCGCGGCCATCCTTCTGCCCTACCGGCGGCGCGACCTGTTCGAGCAGGCGCCCGAGTCGGTGAGGCGGAAGATCCTCGGAATCCCCGTGATCACGCTGCTCGGGGTGGGCAACCTGATCCTCTTCACGCTGATCCTGATCGCCTCGTTCGACACGCCGGCGTTCAGCGGCCCCACCGGCAACCGGGCGATCGCCTTCGTGGTCGGCATCTACGTCGTCGGCTTCCTCCTCTACTTCGTCTCCCGCGCGGTGCAGCGCCGGCGCGGCGTCGACCTCGACCTCCTCTACAAGGAGATCCCGCCCGAGTAGCTGACGTGAAGCTCTTCTACGCGACCGACGTCCACGGGTCGGACCGCTGCTTCGCGAAGTTCGTGAACGCGGCAGCCTTCTACGGGGCCGACGCGATCCTCCTCGGCGGCGACCTGACCGGGAAGGCGATCGTCCCGCTCGTGCGGGAGAACGGCGTCCACCGAGGTGTTTTCCTCGGCGAGGACGTCGCCGAGGAAGGCGAGGCGCTGGTCGAGCTGGAGAAGAAGATCGCGAACGCGGGGTACTACTCGTTCCGCTGCGACCCCGACGAGGAGGAGGCCCTGCGCGCGGACGCCGCTGCGCGCGAGGCCCTCTTCCTCCGCCTGATGAAAGAACGGCTGGAGCGCTGGGTCGCCCTCGCCGAAGAGCGGCTCCGGCCTCAGGATGTCCCTTGCTTCGTCAACGCCGGCAACGACGACCCGTCTGAGATCGACGAGGTGCTCCAGGCGAGCGACTGGGTCCAGTTCCTGGAGGGCCGGGTCGTCACGCTGCCGGACGGAACGGAGGTCGCGAGCTGCGGGTATGCGAACCGGACGCCCTGGGACTGCCCGCGCGACATCGACGAGGACGAGCTTTCCAGCCGCCTGGAGGCGGTCATCGCGGGTCTCGCCGACACGGAGCGCGCGGTCTTCAACTTCCACTGCCCGCCGTACGACACCGGCATCGACGCCGGGCCCAAGCTCGACGAGGATCTCCGCATGACCTCGGGCGCCGGCGGCGCGGAGATGCAGCCGGTCGGGAGCACCGCCTGCCGGGCGGCGATCGAACGCTACCAGCCCCTGCTCGGGCTGCACGGTCACCTGCACGAGTCCCGCGGCGTCCACAAGCTCGGCCGGACGACCTGCCTCAACCCGGGCAGCGAGTACAACGAGGGCATTCTCCGCGGCGCGCTGGTCGAGCTCCGCAAGGGCAAGCTCCGGAGCCACCAGTTCACGGCCGGCTAGGCGGTCGGGACTAGCCTCCGACCTCCTCGGGAGTCTCGTACCAGCGCTTGCGCTCGCCGATCCGCGCGCGAAGCCTCCATGCACGGGACTTCGGCTCGGCCTCGATGCGCTGGACGAGGGCGTCGATGCGCTCGGCGACCAGCTGCTGCTCCTCGTCGGCGAGGTCGTAGTGGGCGAGATGCTCCCGGCAGACATTCAGGTTCCCGGTGAACGTCCGCCAGAGCCCCCAGTCGTCGCTCAGGACCTCTGCGACGCGGGCGCCGTTGACCGCGTCGCCGTCCCCCTCCGCGACCGGGTGCCCGTGCAGGAGCGCGAGCGAGTCGCGGACGTCCTTCTCGTTCAGCTCGGCGATCTGGAGCTTCGTGAGCAGCAGCTCGGCCAGCGGGACGGTCAGCGGCTCGAGGGCGAGCCGTTCCTCCAGGGGGACCAGGTGGGACATGCGGAACCGCCCAACGAAGACGTCCGCCTTCCTCCCGTGCTGCTCGTCGAAGAAGAGGAGCCGCTCGTGCCCATGGAGGGCGTTGAACTGAACGCTGGGCTCGTAGCCGAGCTCCTGGAGGAGACTCGCGCATGCCTTGGCGGCGCCGCGCGAGGTCGCGAAGTCGAGATCCTCGTATGCGCGCACGAACGGCTCGGGAAGGCCGTTCGAAGCGCGGAGGACGACCGCGACACCCCCGAGCAGGCGAAGCGTGACGCCCCCCTCCTCGGCTTGGGTCGAGGACCCTGCGGCCCTCGTCGACGATCCCGGGCAGGGTGCGGTCCACGCGCTCACCTTACGCCTCGAGCGATGAGTGCGAGTGCTCATTCGAGTCTTCACAGGCACCCCGATGCAAGGAGGCACCGATGGCAACCGCCACGTCCCGAAAGCTCTTCGTCAACCTCGCGGTCAAGGACCTCGGCAGGGCGGTCGACTTCTTCACCCAGCTCGGCTTCTCGTTCGATCCCACCTTCACCGACGACCAGGCCACCTGCATGATCCTGAGCGAAGACGCCTATGTCATGCTCCTCGTCGAGGAGCGGTTCAAGGACTTCACGACGAAGGAGCTCGCCGACCCCGGAGCGGAGACGGAGGCATCCTCGCGATCTCCGCCGAGAGCCGGGAGGCGGTCGACGAGCTCGTCCAGAAGGCGCTCGCGGCCGGCGGCCGGCCGTCGAAGGGCCCGACGGACTACGGCTTCATGTACACGGCGCGGCTTCGAGGATCCCGACGGTCACCTCTGGGAAGTCCTCTGGATGGACCCCGGCGCGCTCGCGCAGTAAGCGACCGCGCTTGACCGAGCAGGCAGCCGCAAGCGCCCCGAAACGACGCCATTTTGCCGACCGACCCGAACGTCGGCTGACGACCCGATTGTCCCGACTACCGAACGATGGTCCCGTTACCGGACCGTCGGGGAAGCCCATGGCGAGGATGCTCGCCAGGAGCAGCACGACGGTGACGAGAAAGATATGAAGCGAGGCCCGGCTCACGTCTTTAGTTCACCTCCTTTCCAGCGATGGTTCCAATACGGCGTCGATGGACGACTGGACGCGACCCCAACCTCTTAGAAGCGAAAGTCTTGGAGCGCCTGCACGGCGCGCTGGTACAGCGTGATCGCGGCGTCCCGGTCGCCGCGCTCGACGGCGAGCTCGGCCTGCGCGGTCCAGGCGGCGGCCTTGTGGCTCGCCGAGGACAGCTGGTCGAAGCTCGCTTCTGCCGCCCGGAACTTCTCCGCGGCGTCCTCGAGCCGGCCCTGCTCGAGCAGCGAGCGGCCGAGCACGAGCTGCGCGTTCCCGATCTCGTCGATGAAGTCGACCCTGTCCGCGAGCAGGTCGAGCGCATGCCGCGCCTGCTCCTCGGCCAGCTCGACGTCGCCTGTGCGCAGGTGGACCTGCGCGAGCGAGGAGACGGCCTGGGCGGCGTCCGCGTCGCTCCCGACCTCGAGCGCTACGGCGAAGGCCCGCTTGAAGAGCGGGATCGACTCGTCGGGCTTCCCGAGCAGGAACGTCAGGCCGCCGAGCGTGGTCAGGAGCTTGCCCGTGTTGGCCCGGTCTTCGACCTGCTCGTAGAGCGTCTTCGCCTTCTCGGCATACGCGCGGGCGGCTACCCATTGTCCCCGCCGCTCCGCGACCAGCGCTCCGAGGAAGTGGGCGTCGGCGGTCGCACGCGGATCGTCCAGCGCCTCGGCGAGCTCGAGCGCGCGCTCGACGTCCTCGCGGGCCGCCTCCCAGTCCCGCTGCCGGCGGTAGCAGCGCGAGCGCCAGCCGAAGATGCGCGACCGCAGGCGATCGCATGGAATCCCGGACCGCTCCGCAAGCTCGAGCGCCTCCGTCAACAGCGCCAGCGCCGTCGACACCGACGTCAGGCGGTAGCGACAGCAGGCGAGGCGGAAGAGAACCTCGGCACGGTCGACGTCCGAGAAGACCGGGTCTTCCGCGATTTCCCTGGCCCGCGTCAGGAGCGGCAGCGCCTCACGCATCTCGCCGATGTACATTCGCGCCCAGGACTCCGCGAGGAGGGCTCGCAGCTCGAGATCGGCCGCGGCGTCGCGCGGCAGCGACCCCTTGACTTCCGCGAGCAGTCCGATCGCCTCGGCGTAGTCGTGCGACTCGACCGCGGCCTCGGCACGGACGACCGCGCTCTCGACGCGCTCGCGCTGACGCCCGTCGACGCCGGTGGCCAGGTACGAAGGATCGATCTCGAGGCGGTTCGCGAGCCAATGGAGTGTCTCCTCACTCGGGCGCAACTGGTCGCGCTCGAGCTGGCCACGTACTGCTTCGAGAATCGGCTGTCGGCAAGCTGCGACTGCGTGAGCCCACGGGCGATCCGCGCTTCGCGGAGGCGCTGCCCCAGCGTCGCAGGGGCCTCGGTACCGCAGGCGCCGCAGCCATGTCCCGACTCGTCACGGTCGGGTCAAGGAGACGAGGTATTCGATCCACTTGACAATCCCCCTTGACTTCCCGGTGGATCTCGTTATAGTCACCATCGATCTCGCCCTCGGGAAACCCGATCCCGAGTGATGCCTGGCATACCGCGAGAGCTGGCCCGGAGACTCAGGCTTGGGCCGCAGAAGCCGAGTCTCCGGGTCGCCTTTTCCACGGGGCAGGATGTCACGTTTTCTGCCGCGGCACAAGGTGCCTTCGCGGCCGATAGTCTCCGCGGCGTCAAGGCGACCAAGGAGCGATCCGCATGGCGTACGACGTCCCCCCTCTCCCCTACGACTACGGCGCGCTCGAGCCGCACATCGACGAGCAGACGATGCGCATCCATCACGACAAGCACCACCAGGCCTATGTCGACAAGGTCAACGCCGCCCTCGAGGGCACCGAGTGGGCGGACCAGTCCGATCGAGGAGGTCCTGACCAGCCTCGACCAGATCCCGGACGACAAGCGGACCGCCGTCCGCAACAACGGCGGCGGCCACATGAACCACACGCTCTTCTGGGAGAGCATGAGCCCCGACGGCGGCGGTGAGCCGAGCGGCGACCTCGCGGCCGCGATCGACGAGGCCTTCGGCTCGTTCGCCGACTTCCAGGGGAAGCTGAAGGACGCCGGCGTCAACCAGTTCGGCTCCGGCTGGGCCTGGCTCGTCCTCGACGGCGGATCGCTCGCGGTCGTCTCGACGCCGAACCAGGACAACCCCATCTCCGACGGCAAGACGCCGCTCCTCGGCGTCGACGTCTGGGAGCATGCCTACTACCTCAAGTACCAGAACCGGCGCCCGGACTACATCGACGCCTGGTGGAACACCGTCGACTGGGGAAGGGTGGCCGAGCGCTACTCTTCCGGCTAGTGCCCCTTTACGTCATGCCCGCGTTCAAAGTCCTCGTCGTCGCCATGAAAGCGCAGCAGGGGTGGAAGAAGATCCCGCCCGCGCAGCGCCGCGCCATCATCCAGGCCGCCCAGCGCTCGGCGAGGAAGCACGGGCCGGCGGTCGCGCGGACGGTCAAGGAACAGGGCCCGACCATGGCGAAGCAGCTGGCGAAGGCAGTGCGCGAGTCGCGCAAGAAGCCGTAAGGGCTTCCCTCGGCCCCGTCAGCTGTCGATGGCGGGCGCTCGCGCGTACTCCTCGTCGGTGACGTGCTCACCCCAGGTCGCTGGGTTGCCTTCGTCGTCGACGTCGACCATCGCGATGTGGGTCATGAACCGGTTCGGCGCCGCGCCGTGCCAGTGATCCTCGCCCGGCTCGAAGAACACGCGGTCGCCCGGACGGATGACCTCGACCGGACCGCCCCGCCGCTGTGCGAGGCCAACGCCCTCGAGGACGTAGATCGTCTGGCCGTTCGGGTGCGTATGCCAGGCGGTGCGCGCGCCGGGCGTGAAGTGGACGCTGCTCGCATTCAGGCGCGAGGCACCTGACGGCGTGGCGACCGCGTCCAGATAAACCGCGCCGGTAAACCACTCACTCGGCCCCGCCGTTGTCTCGGTGCTGTTCCTCGTGATCTGCATTCGTGTGCTCGCCAGAGGGCCCGCACGGCTCTGGAAAGTCTTAGGGGAGGCCGGTGGGATTCGAACCCACGACCACCGGGACCACAACCCGGGGCTCTACCAACTGAGCTACGACCTCCGCGTCGAAACCGAGTTTAGCCGGTGCTACGGTGCGCCCGAGCGCCTGTAGCTCAGTGGACAGAGCAGCGGACTTCTAATCCGCGGGTCGGAGGTTCGAATCCTCCCAGGCGCGTCTTGCGCGAGTGCCCGCAGCGGTGCACGGCGACTTGCGCGAGGGTTACGTTCGCGAGGAGCACGCGAGGCATTGGCTCGGTTCGCGGAAGCCAGCGAAGGCCTGGCGCTCGCGCCGCCACATCTTGGCCACCGCCTGCCTGACGGAGTCGCTCCCAACCCGGTCTGGAGCTCCACCTTGCCGGGCGCCGACTCGGCCACGTAGCATCCCGTTCCCACCGCCGAGGAGCAGCCATGACCCAGGTTCCTGCGTGGCATACGCCGATCTATCCCGAGTTCCGCGAGTCGCCGCCCTGGGTCATGGAGGACATGATCCAGCTCGAACCGCGCCTCGCAGACGACCTTCAGCGGCTCAGTCCGAGCTCCAACCGCTGGTGGAGCCGGCCTCGCAAGCGCTCGACGCGGGCGAGCCAATCGTCGTCGTCGGCTGCGGGACGGCCTGGCACGCCGCGCTGGCCTTCGCGGATGTGCTGGGCGAGGCACTTGGCGGGAGCCACCTGGCCGAGGGCCGACAGTCGTTCGACGCCGGTCTCGACCCTCGACGCGGCGGCCTCTGCATCGCGGTCTCGAACGGAGGTAGGAGCAAAGCGACGCTGGACGCTGCTCGAGGCGGCTCGCGGCACCGGAGCCACGACCGCGCTCGTGACTGCCGATCCGGCCGGCCCGCTCTCCGGAGCCGCGCACGTGATCATCAAGTCGATGACAGGCGATGACTCTGTGGTGTCACACGATCGCCTACCTCGCTCCGATCGTCGTCGGGGCCGAGCAGGCGCACGCCTTGCCGGACAGAGAATTGACGCGCACGCTCTGCGCCGTGCGAGCGAGGCGTCGATCGCCGCCGCAAATGACGCTCGGGCCATCGCACGGGGGCTCCACGGCGTCACCCGGATCCTGACGATCGGAAGTGGTGCGGACGGGGTCGCCGCACGCGAGCTGAGCCTGAAGATCGAGGAGGCTGCGTATCTCCAGCCACGACCCACCAGACCGAGAATCTCCTCCACGGCCACCTCGTGCCGTGACGACATCCCGGCCTCGTGCTTCTCGCGACGGACCGGCGCGGACGTTCCGCGCGACTCGACCGGGCGGCGGCAGCTCTTCGGGCCGCCCGGAGCCTCGGCGTCCGCACGGCCGCGATCGTGACGATGTCGATGCCCAGCTCGACCCGGACTTAACGAGCACCGGCCGGATCGTCATCACCGACACGGACGCACTGCCGCCGGCACTCAGCTCGTACGTGAGCACCGCCGGCGCGTTTCAATACCTCGCCGTCGGCCTGGCCGATTGCGTCGGCGCGAATCCGGACTTCATTCGCCGTGACTTCGAAAGCTACCGCCACGCATATGAACTGGCTGACACAAGTATCCACGCCAGCCCGTTGCGCCGGACTAACCATGGTCGTGCTGGCGCGCTCCCCGCATCGACTGTTGACAGAAGCCGCGCCGCGCCCGGCGGTCCGTTCGCGGGTGATTGAGGGAGGCCCGAAGGACGTCCCCGCGGCCACCGGCAAGGTCAATCCAGGGTCAACAGGCAAGGCCACAGAGCACTGGCAGTCCCGAGGCGATTCCGCTCAACTGAGCGGCTTTCCAGCCCACACGAATAGCCGCGAGCCGGCTGACATCCACTTCCAGTCCGCGGGTCGGAGGTTCGAATCCTCCCAGGCGCACCTGCCTGCGCGTCAGTAAACGAGTCTGCCCGATGAGTCATCCCGGGCGAGAGTCCTCGGCTCCGGCACAGGCATGGCCTCTCCGGCCTCGCCCACGAGCGCCTTCACGCCAGCGTTGCCTTGGTTGGTCCTCGACGTCGAAGAACGCGAGTTCCTCGTTCTCGGGCGGATCGGGCGCGTAGATGGCTCCGCCGGTCGTCTCGGAGAACTCGGTCCTGTGGTACTCGGTCCGTCCCCAGGCGCAGCTCAAGCTCCGCCCCTCTCAGGCCAACACGACGAACGAAAGCCTGCGAAGTCGACACCGATCGCACGATTCGTGGGACGGGCAGCGACGCCTCATTGAAGTGGCCGGATCGGCGAGTCGCGGGCGTCCCGGAAGCGGTTGCCGGCGTACGCGGGCGATGCGATCGCAGCCCGCAGCGCGGATTCAGCAGCATCCGAAGACTCGATCGGCCAATCCATCGGCTCCAGGATTACTTGTTGAACCACACGATCGCCCTGATACGAGGAAAGCGGTCAAGTACTTGCTGCTCAGTGCGTCCGTGATCCAGTCCGCTTTCGATCCGCCATTTGGTCGACGCCGTTTCGCCGATCATGAGCGGCTTGGAGGGCGCGACCTGAGTTGTGTCGGCCGGTACGTGTCCTCGAACACCGAGTCGAAAGCTCATCCAAGCGCCTGCATGGGCCGGGTTCGCGCCCCAGTTGTAGCCGTCGAGGCACGTCCAGTCGACGTACGCGTCACCGGGGTCGACTCGCTAGTGGCTTGACCCACGCCGAGGATCTCGGCGTTCGGACACCAACCCAGGTCATGTTCTCTGCGCCGACACTCGTGAAGATGCGATGGACGTGGCGCCACATGCGCACGCTCCCGCGCCGGTTCCCATTCCGATGCTCGCTGTACGGCACGGAGTTCGTGTTCATTTCCCAGTCGAAGCGGAGAAGAAGGGGTGACCCCATCTCTTTGCGCCGGTCGCCCACCTCCGAATGAACGCGTCGTCAAGCGGCCGCCGACGATCTCGGAGAGCCGGTACCGGGGCTGGTCCGCACCCTCGCCGGCCGCGTACCAGCCCCAGCTGAGCACAGGCAGATAGCCGCGCGCCCGAGCCTTGCTCATGAGATCGCTCCGAAATCCGCGCAAGCCGCAGGATGTGCTGCATACCCGCCGCCTGCCCGGCCTCGAGGAGCCGGCGGCATCCAGCTTACCGGCGCGGGCTTGAATTTGAAAAAAAATCACGCGGTCGTCATGTCCCACGGTGCGTCCTCGAGCCCGTACTGGCCAGGCCTCCGACGTAAGCGCCCCAATAAATCGTCCGGCGGTATCCGAGGAATGCATCCGTCCTGGCCGAGCGCAGCCACAACGGAGAAAAAGCCCACAAGCACAAGGCCGGTCAGAATATTTCAGA
>CAVTCK010000026.1:0-236882 GCA_963733155.1 uncultured Actinomycetes bacterium | reverse complement strand
AGCGGCGACGTCGTCAGGAAGAGCTCGTCGACGAGCCCGGCGGCGACCAGCGCGCCGAAGGCGGTCGGTCCTCCTTCGGAGAGGATCAGCTCGTAGCCGCGCCGGCGTAGGACGCCTCGACGACGGCCACCGGATCGAGCGGGCGCGTCGGCGCCGACGGCCAGGATGGTCGCTGCACGGGGAAGGCGGCCGCGCAGTCGGGCGGCCCCGCGCCCGCTCGTCAGAACGAGCGCGCCCTCCTCGAGCGCGGGATGCCGCGGGTCGACCGAGCCGCTGCCGCTCAGCACGGCGAGCGTCGGGTCGCGGCGGCCGCCCGCGCGAGCGACGCAGCTCGCCGAACAGCGGGGCGGCCGGCGGGTAGGCGTGCTCGGCCGTCCACAGCGTCCGGGGCGAGCTGCGCATCGTCCCCGCACCGACGAGGACGGCGTCCGCGCACGCGCGCAGGAGTCCCATCACGAACCGGTCGGCCTCGCTGTGCAGCAGCTGATCATCCGGTTCGACTGGATCTCGCCGGGAACGGCGACGACGCCGTCGAGGCTGGCGACGAAGTTCGCGTACAGCCGCGGCTCCGAGAAGCCGAGTGGCCCGCCGTACGCCTCCGCCAGCCCTGCCGGCAGATCGAACGCGGGCAGCTCCGGGGCCTCGAAGAGCGGCTCGAGCGGCGGCAGAGCGAGCGTGGTGCGGGTGACCGTCGCCGAGGCTCAACCGACCCGCTCCAGGAGCGCTCCCGGCTCGACCGGCTCGCCCGCGCGGATCAGCTCGCGCGCGGCGTCGACGCGGCCGAACAGGTTCCAGAGCAGGACGCCGCGCGGCCGCCGCGCGCCGTCGAGGTAGTAGACGGTGCCCTTCTCGCCCAGCTCGCTCCAGCTCGGCAGTCGTCTGCAGGCGGCGTCCAGCTCGCCGACCGCCTCGTAGCCGAGGTCGAAGAGGTCGGAGTAGAAGAAGGGCAGGTGATCGTACGGCTCGTCGGCGCCGGCCATGTTCGCGCCGACCCGCCGGCCGTGGCTCTTCGCGTGATCCTCGTGCTCGACGCGCATCGTCGCCGCCGAGAGCGGCGGCGGGGAAGCGGGCGACGTCGCCGGCGGCGAAGACGTCCTCGCGGCCTCCGACACGGCCCGGTCGTCGACGACGATGCCGTTCGTCGACCGGCAAGCCGGCCTCGGCCGCGAGCTCGACGCTCGGCTCGATCCCGAGTCCGGCGACGACCGCGTCCGCCTCGAGCATGCGGCCGTCCCCGAGCGCGACCCGCACCGTGCGCCGTCCCACTCGATCCCCGTCACCGACGCGCCGGCGAGCACCTCGACGCCCCGCGCGCGGTAGTAGTCGGTCACGAGGTCGGACAGCTCGGCCGGGAAGATGCGCGCCCCGATCCCGGGCTCGGGGAAAGACCATCGTGACCGAGCGCGCCGTTCATGGCCAGCGCCGCCGCGATCTCGGAGCCGATGAAGCCGCCGCCGATCACGAGGAAGCGGGCATCCGTCGTCGGCGAGCGCGCGCAGGCGCCGGTAGTCGTCGAGCGTTCGGAAGTAGATGACCTCGTCGCCGCCGAACGGGAGCCGACGCGGCCGGCCGCCCGTCGCGAGCAGCAGCCGCTCGTAGGCGTAGGTCTCGCCCTGGTCGTCGGTCGCCGTGCGACGCCTCGAGGTCGAGCGCGACGATCCGTGCGTCCGAGCCGGAGCTCGACGCCGAGATCCGCGGTGCCGCGCCAGATCGTGTCCTCCTCGTCCCCCTTCCAGAGCGCCTTCGAGAGCGGCGGGCGGGCGTAGGGCGGATGCGGCTCCTCGGCCACGACCGTGATCGTCCCCGTCGCGGTCGATGTCGCGGATGCCCTTGCAGGCCGCGTCGGCGGTCATGCCGCCGCCGACGATCAGGTACTTGGTCGTGTCTGCATCGCTTCCTCGCTTTCTCCGCTCAGGTCCACGGATTGTGGTTGCCTATCTCGGCCAGGAACTCGCGTCGCATCCGCGCGTCATCGGTGTAGCGACCGCGCCAGAACGTCGTCACGGTCTTCGAGTGTCTCCTCGCGGACGCCGCGCATCTGTGTGCAGAGGTGAGCCGCCTGCAGATGCACGGCGACGCCGTGCGGCTCCATCAGCTCGACGAGAGCGTCGGCGATCTGCTCGCCGAGGCGCTCCTGCACGGTGAAGCGACGGGCGAACAGGCGCACCAGCCGGGTCAGCTTCGAGATGCCGATGATCCGCTCGTGCGCGATGTAGCCGACGTGGGCGACGCCGTGGAACGGCAGCGCGTGGTGCTCGCAGAGCGAGTAGAAGGAGATCGGCCCCTCGATGATCTGGCTGACCAGGCAGTCGGCGTCGCAGCGGCACTCGGTCGGGAACGCGGTCAGCAGCTTGTGGTCGCCTTCGTAGCCGTTGGTCGCGTCGTACAGCGCCTTCAGGAACCGCTCGGGCGTTCTCTCGGTCCCGGGCGTCTCGAGGTTCATCCCGAAGGCCGTGAAGATCTCGGCCATCGACTGCTCGAACCGCAGCCAGTCCTCCGGATCGATCTGCCGCGGCTCGACCTGATCCCAGGGAGTCGCCTGCTCCGCTGCGGGCGGCAGGCGCCCGTTGGTCACGTGCAGTGCTCCGCCCTCGGTCTCCCAGCGGAGCAATGGGTCGTATGGGTCGTATGGCATCGAAGAGTCCTAGCTCCCGCCGGCGAAGCGGACGACGCCGCCGTCGAACTCGATGTGCCCGTCGCCGGTAGAAAGGTGTTGGTCAGCGGTTGGAGGCACGACGACGACCGGGCAAGGCGCCCGTCGCGAGATCTCGGCGGAGATGCTGCCGAGCAGGGACGAGTGGGGCCCCTGCGACCCGACCACGATGAACCTCGCCTCCTCGTCCGCTGCCGCCGCGATCAGCCGATCGACCGGGTGACCGAAATCGACGAGCCAGCCGGCTCCGCAATCGAGCTCGGTACAGCACTCCGTCAGGTGCTGCAGTCGCTCGGCAACGGCGCTGATCTTCTCGTGCGGAGCACCGGCCCCGACGACGTGCACGAACACGAGCCGCAAACCGAGCTTGCTGCTCAGGCCGCGGGCAACCCGCGCCGCCCTCTTCGCGGACTCCGAGTCGTCCGTGCCACAGATGATCGAGCCGGCCATCAATTCCTCCTTCATTCGCTTTCTTGAGGTTCGCCTGGATCGGTCGTGACCGTTATCGGGTTGCCAACCCATCTCGGTGACGCCGAGACCTCATGTAGCGGTCGGCAGATGCCGGGCCCACAGCCAACGTTCAGGTGGGCTCGTCGCCGACACCGAATGGGCTCTCGGCCCGATGGCTGGAGCACACCTCTCAGGGCAACCTGGAGGAAGACATGCGACCGAGGTAACGACCAGGGAGGCGATCTCGATGACCACTGGAGCAACCGTGGTCGACGGTGTTCAGCGCAAGACGACGGCGCAGCAGACCGAAGCCGCGCCGATCGTCGCCGCCGTCGACGGCACCCCGGCGAACGCCGTCGCCGTCGAGACCGCAGTGAACCTCGCCGCGGAGCTCGAGGCGCCGATCGTGTTCGTGTACGTTCGCCGCGGCCCGGCCGGCTTCCTGGGCACACCCTTGTATCAGCGCCAGCTGACGGCCGAGATGACGCGAGGGCTGCGTGTGCTCGACAGGGCGCTCGAGGCCGCCGCAGCGGCCGGTGTGGACGCCGACGGCGAGATCCTCGAGGGCACACCGCGGCGGCGGATTGCCGAGTTCGCCCGCAGGCGCGGCGCCAGGTTCGTGGTCGTTGGCTCGCGCCGCCGGAAGGTCGGGCGCAGCGTCTCCCGCGGCGTCGCGCGCGCGGCGGGCCGCCCGGTCGTCGTCGCGCACGGTCTCAACCGGCTCGAGATTGCTGGAAAGGCGGCCTGACGTGCCCGCGGTGACGTCCCGCCTGCATGGCCTTTCGGCGCTCGGCCAGAGCGTCTGGATCGACTTCCTCTCACGCGACCTGATCGAATCGGGCGCTCTGGCGCGGGCCATCGACGAGGACGCCGTCGTCGGCGTCACCTCGAACCCGACCATCTTCGCCAAGGCGCTGTCGCGGGCGGCGAAGCGTACGACGAGCAGATCGCGCGCAAGCGCGCGGCGACGCCAAGCAGCGTCTTCCTCGAGCCTGGCGATGCGCGACGTCGCCACCGCCTGCGACCTGCTCCGACCCCTGTGGGAGCGGCGCGAAGGCCGGCGACGGCTACGTCTCGATCGAGGTCGACCCGAACCTCGCCGACGACACGGACGCGCACGATCGCGCAAGCGACCACTTGCACGAAGCGATCGCCGAGCCGAACCTGCTCGTCAAGATCCCGGCGACCGACGCCGGCGTGCAGGCGATCGAGGAGATGACCGCGCGCGGGCTCTCGATCAACGTCACCCTGATCTTCTCGCTCAACCGCCATCGCCAGGTGGCCGAGGCCTACCTGCGCGGGCTCGAACGGCTCGTCGCCTCGCGGCGGCGACCCGAGCCGCGTCCACTCGGTCGCCAGCTTCTTCGTCTCGCGCGTCGACACCGAGACCGACCGCCGCCTCGACGAAACCGGTCGCGCAGACCTCAAGGGGCGCCTCGGCATCGCCAACGCGAAGCTCGCCTACCAGCAGTACAAGGCGGCCTTTCCGCGGCGAGCGTTGGGACGATCTCGCCGCGCGCGGCGCGACGCGCAGCGCTGCCTCTGGGCGTCGACGTCGGTGAAGGATCCGAGCCTGCGCGACACGCTCTACGTCGAGGAGCTGATCGGGCCGGAGACGATCTCGACCATGCCCGAGGAGACGATCCGCGCCTTCCAAGACCACGGCCGAGTCGAGCCGCGGCTGGAGTCCGATCTCGACGAAGCGCGGTACCTGTTCAACCAGCTCTACGCCGCCGGCGTCGACTACGACGACGTCGTCGCCACGCTCGAACGCGAGGGCATCGAGAAGTTCGTCGCCTCCTTCAACCAGCTCCTGAAAGGCATCGCGGACAAGGCTCGCGATCTGGCGGCTGCCGCGTGACGGGGCAGCGCGGCTGGGAAAACTCGGACTTCCTTCGACTAGATGGATGACCGCCGTCGTCATCCCTGACTCCTCCGGGACGGCGCTCGGTCGTGGACCTCGCCGTAGCCTTCATTCGATCGGTGAAGACGTCTCGAGGAGCTCGGCGGGCGAACGAGCACTCTGCGCACGACGCCTCCGAGTGGCCGAGGAGCGTCACGCGTGCCGACCTAGTCCGTGCCGTCGTGCGACCCGACGAAGAGCTCGAGCACGAGATCCGCGAGGAGTTGAAGCTCGACGAGCCAAAGCTGCCTGCCGGCGATCCTCGCGTCCCACGGTCGCCACGCTGAGGCGCGTGCCGCCGCCGCCAAGACGGCCCATACGACCTTGCGGCTCTCTCGCAGCTCATCGCCTCGGCGAACGGGTCTTGGCGTTCGGTGAGCAGCTCGCGGGCGCGCGCCTGGGAGTTCCGGCCTCAGGCGAGCCACGAGCGACGAGGGCCCATCTTGGCCCGCGTCGTCACGCCGCCGGCCGCCCAAGCATGGCAGCGCGGCGCGTGAGTCTTGCCTTGTACCTCCGCGCGGCCCGCTCGGCACCGTGGCCTACTCCATCTCCGGGAGGCGAACAGCCTCATCCGGGAGCGTCGGCGCCGAGGACGGTCCGACTGGCGCGTGCCTCCCCCGAGATGGGCTCGACCTCGATCAGGTCGACAGCACGAGCCGCGGCGCCGTCGGAGAAGTGAATCTCGGCGAACCCGGCTGCCTGCGTGCCGATCTCGAACGGCCCACCAGCGCCCACCGTCCCCCCGTCGACGAGGACGACGCCGTCCTCCTCGTGCAGGTGCTGTTCGTGATCGTGTCCCGTGAAGATCAGCAGGGGCTGGTCGATCCCGCTGTCGGCAACGCTGTCGAGCAGCGCGTGGGCGAGCCCGTGCTGGTGGACGAGGACGATGTCGGGCCTGGAGGGGAGTCCTTCGAACCAGGCAACGAGCTCCCGTGAGGCTGCGGCGAACCCCGACTCCGACATGATCGAGGGGACGAGCCTCCAGGTGCCCGGTCCGACCCTCGAGTGGATCCTCGTACCCCGCAACCTGGAGTCCGTCGATCTCCACGACCGGCCTGCCGTCTGTCGAGCCGTCTGGGAGCAAAGTGCCCTCGCGCGTCAAGACGATGACTCCCGCGGCCGCGAGGTCGAGCATGAATGGGCGGGAATCGTGGTTTCCCGAGACCGCGACCACTGTCTGTCCCAGGCTCCTGATCAGGGGTACGAGCTGGCTCTCCGGTCTCGTGCCGCGAAGCGTGAAGTCTCCGGCGAGGAAGACGGTATTGCCCATCGTGTAACCCTCGAGCACGGGGAGCACGAGTGCGTTCGCATGCAGGTCGGAGGCGAGCACCACCGAGGTCGTCGGCGTGTCCGGACTTTCGCCTTCACTGGCGAAGGCAACTAGGTTGGCGAGGCCCGCAAGCGACTGCTCGTAGGACCTCGTATAGCCCTCGCCGGCCGTCAGAAGCTGCTGCGAGAACGCGAGAAGCCTCGGGAGCTCCTGCCCGTTCGCGTAGAACGTGGGTCGCTCGAAGGCCGCGTAGTCGACCTGGCGAAGGGTGGCCAGGACAGTTCCCGCGTAGGCGAGCGGGACCACAAGCCCGACCGCGGCGCCGTAGGCCAGCCATCGTCGCCGGCGAAGCGCCGCGCCCACCACGGCACCTCCTACCATCCCGCCGGCGACGCCTCCGGCGAGGCCGAGGAGGGTCGAGCGGAGAATCGCGGCCCGACCGATGTCGGCGAGCTCGCCTCGCAGGTCGCTGAGCCTCTCACGAGCGGGAGCGCCCGATCGAAGTGCGACGAGGGCTTCGTCGCGATCCAGCGACCGAAAGCGCACCTCAACCGCGACCGGAGCGCCGTAGGGAGACGCTCGGATGCCCCAGTCCACGATGGGGACGTAGACGTCGACGCGGCCTTCCCACGACGGCGCGGCTCGCACGCTGACCGTACCGAGCGAGAACGGCTCGACCGTGGAAGCAAAGGCCCGAATGAGGAGATAGGCGCCCATGAGCGCCGAGACCGCGCACACGAGCAGCAAGGCCGTGAACCGAACGACCCCCCAGCGCATTCCGCAATACTGCCTACCGCGCCGTTGCATGAGCATCCCGACAGCGTGCCGCGATGCCGCGCAGGAGTTGATGGAGTGACGGCCGTACTTCGCAGAGGTGGCGCGTCCATCCCCGCGCCGCGATCGAGTTACCTACGCCGGCTCGCGAACGACCAGTACCGAGTTCCGTGCTCGGTGAGCGACGCGCTCGCTGACGCTGCCGAGCGCGCGCATGCCGCGGAGGCCCCGGCTGCCGAGGACGACGATGTCGGCATCCGCAGCTCGCTTTGGAGCGTGTCCGCGACCTTTCGTTGGGGAGCGTCGGCGGCTTCGTGTTACAACCGAATGCAGTAGAGGCGCATGCGGAACTCGAACCCGCGTTACCGTCGTCAATGATCACAACTAAAAGCGCCGCTTAGCAGGGATTTCAAGGCGCATACGGGATTCGAACCCGTGCTACCGCCGTGAGAGGGCGGCGTCCTAGGCCACTAGACGAATGCGCCGTGCCGGCGACAGCGTAGCCGATCCCCGCGTGCGGCTGCGCGCAAAAAAAGACAGAGGCCGGGCCGCCGGCCTCTGTCTGCGCTCGCTGTTCCGACGGATCGGATCCTTCGTGCGCTGGGCCGATTGTGATCATCCGCGCATAAAATTGCAACCCCTCGACAAAATCCCAGAAATGAAGGAGGCCCGGCGCCCTGCGGCCCGAGCGCCGAGCCTCCCATCGTGCCCGAGTCCTCCGCCGTGCTCCCCTCAAGCGACGAAGTCCCGAAGGGCCTCGGGAACTCCTCGCTTATCACACACCTCGCCCACGCGTGGCAAGGCGCCGAAGTCGAGGAATGACCTAGCCCAAAGTTCGGAGTAGAGCTCGGAGGCGGTTGACGGCGCGCGCCTCGAGGCGGAGACTTCGTGCCGACCCGCGGGGAGCGCCACCTTTCTGCGGCCAATGAGGGCCGCCATAGTGCTCCGGCGCGGGTCTCCTTTCGCCCCGAGCCGCCCTAGTCGAGGACGGAGACCGCGAAGGCGACCGCGAAGCCGAGCGTTGTGGCGAGTCCCACCGGCCTTCCCACCGCGGAGAAAGGCCTCCGGCATCATCGTCTCCGCGAGCATCGCCAGGATCGCGCCTCCCGCGAAGGCCAGGACGAAGGCAATCGTGGTCGCGGACGCATCCTCGAGAAACGCGTATCCGGCAAGGGAGGCGAGCGCCGAGGCAAGGGCGACCAGGACCCAGAGGCCGATGATGTGTGTCCTTCGCCAGCCCGCGATCGCGAGCCCGCTGGTCGCGCCGACGGCCTCGGGCAGGTTCGAGAGGAAGACCGCAACCAGCATGGCGACGCTGACACTCCCGCCCTGGAGCAGCGTGAGGCCGATCACCACCGACTCCGGGATTCCGTCGAGGACGATCCCGAGCACGATGGCCAGGGCCGTACCTTCGCCCTGCTCGCCGGCCATGCTCTTTCGCTGCGCGCCTCCGTGCCGGTCGATGAGCTCGTCGCCGCCGAAGAAAACGAGCGCGCCGGCGAAGAGGCCGCCGACGACCCATTCGCTGCTGCGAGAGGTGACGAAAGCCTCTTCGACGAGCTCGTAGGCGACGGCGCTGATGAGGACGCCGGCGCCGAAGCCAAGAACGAGGCCCAGGAGCTGGCCGCTGATGCGGAACCGGAGTGCGATGACCCCGCCCAGTACGAGCGACGAGGCGGCGAGCGCGCCCCAGAGAAACGCGGCGGTCATTCCGGCGTGGCCGCCCGGGCGGTCCTGTACGCTCTCGCCGACCGGCCGGCTGCGAGAGGAGTAAGAAGATGGGCTACGGCGGGATCGGCTTCGGAATCTTCCTCGTCGCCCTGGGGGCGATCCTCCGCTACGCGGTCACCGCGGAGCTGGCGGGAATCGACATCGGCACAGTCGGCGTGATCCTGATGGTCGCCGGCCTCGTCGTGTTCGTCCTCTCGCTCTTCTTCGTCTTCTGGGGTCGCCAGTCGACTACCGGCGGGCCACCGGCGCCGCCACCGCCGGGCTACTAGCGCGCCGCTCCTCATTCGAAGGCGTCTCCGTACACGGTGACGGCCCACAGGACGAGGCCGTTGGCGACGAGCGCCAGGATCGACCAGAGCGGGTAGGCGCCGATGGAGAGGAAGTTCACGAACAGCCCCGCGAGCGCGATCGCGACCGCGAGCACCCGGCCGACAAGCCTCCGAGCGAGGACGAGCCCGCCCGCCGCCAGCTGAACGGCCGCGACGCCGACCGAGAGCCAGCCCCACGTCGTCAGGTTCGACCAGGCGAGAGCCCGCTCGCGCAGCACGTCTGTGTCGCTGAGCGCAGCGAGGCCCCAGATCGCGTTCATCGTCCCTGCCACGAGCAGGTAGACGCCGGCGAAGGCGATCCAGCCTGCCCGCGCGCGCGGGCCCGAGAGCGGCCCGGCTTCCATCTCAGCCTTTCCTCCTGTGCATCCTCTGGGGAAGCGAGTCTTTCAGCTTCACACGGCCTTCCGCGAGCGGCCGACGAAGAGCACGGTCACGAGGAAGCCCGCGAGCGCCACTGCGGCGACGAGCAGGAAGGTCGCCTGAAAGCCGGACTCGAACGCATCTCGCACGACCCGCTCGACGCTCGAGGAGAGCCCGTCGCCGGCGCGGGCGGTGAAGACCGTGGTGGCGATCCCCAGCCCGATCGAGCCGCCGGCGACCTGGAACATGTAGACGATGCCCCCGGCCAGGCTCGCCTGCGCCGGGTCGAGCGCGGTCACGGCGGCAGTAGTGACCGCGCTGTAGAAGAGCCCGACGCCCGCGCCGAGGAGGATCATGCCCGGGATCAACTGCGCCCAGCTGTCGCCTGTCTCGAGCAAGGCGATCAAGAGTGGCCCCGCGACCAGACAGGCGGCTCCGGCCGCGAGCACCGGCCTCGGTCCGAGGCGCTCGTAGAGGGGCCGGAGACGAAGGAGACGAGGGCGAAGACGCCCATCATCGGCAGCAACCCCAGCCCCGCCTCGACCGGCGAGTAGCCGAGGATCTTCTGCATGAACTGCGGCAGGTACACCAGCGCGACGAAGAACGTGGGAGACATCAGCAGGACCGCCAGGCAGGCGGAAGCGAAGGCGCGGTTCGACATCACCTCGCGCGGTATGAGCGCGTGGTCACCGGCTCGCCGCTCCTGGAGCACGAACGCCGCCAGCAGAACGACGAAGAGCGCGAGCAGCCCCAGGATCCAGAGGGAGCCCCAGCCGTAGTCGTCGACCTCGTCCAGCGCGACCAGCAGGGCAACGAGGCTGATCGTGAGCGTCGCTACGCCGAGGTAGTCGAGCCGCCGTTCGACCGCGTCCCCGCGCGACTCCGGAACCGCACGCCAGGTGACGAAGCACGCCACCGCGGCGATCGGCACGTTGAGGAAGAGAATTGCGCGCCAGTCGAGTGCGTCCGTCAGAAACCCGCCGATCAAGGGGCCCGCGGCGTTGCCGAAACCGGCGGCGCCGATGATCAGCCCACCAGCGAGCGCCGCCCGCTCCTTCGGCAGGATCGAGTAAGTCATGCCGAGTGTGGCCGGCCACATCAGCGCTCCGCCGATTCCCATCAGCGCGCGGCAGGCGATCAGCATCCACGCCTCCGGCGAGAGCCCGCCGAGCAGCGAGAACACGGCGAAGATGGCTGCGCCGACGAAGAAGATCAGGCGCCGGCCGAGGAGGTCGGCAAGCCGGCCGCCGGTCACGATCAGCACGCCGAAAATCAGAGCGTAGGCGCTGATCACCCACTGGACGGTTCCGACGTCCGCGTCGAAGTCGCTCTCGATGGCCGGCAGGGCCACGCTCAGCGCCGTCACGTCGTTGGCGACGACGAAGACCGCCATCGCCATCGCCGCGAGCGCCACGACCGTCGAGCGCTCGAGCCCGGTGGACCGCCCCGCCATCGGCGCTGACCCTAGACGAGGCCGTGGCGTCCCGCGACCTCAGGACGCGAAAACCCGCTTCGGAGGCGGGCTTTCGAGAAGGCTGCGGGGCTAGGATTCGAACCTAGACTACCTGGTCCAGAGCCAGGCGTCCTACCGTTAGACGACCCCGCAACGGCAGCGGCATTGTAGCCGCCTCGGGGTACAGCGACCGCTCAATCTCCAGGCTGTAGAGCGGGACGAGGCGCTTCTCGGCCTCGGTGTCGATGTGCGCGACGACCTCGACGTACGGCTCGAGGCCCGAGCCGCGGAGCTTCGCCTTCAGCAGCCCGTCGACCTGGTAGATGCCCGACGAGTTGTTCATCGTGATCTCGATCCGGATCGGCTCCGCCTCGCCGTCGCCGATCGCGACGCTCCTCGATCGCGGCGGCCGAGAGCGAGTGGATCGAGACCCGGCCGCGCTCGAACGGGATGCGCGAGCGGCCCTGCGCCATGTCGAGCGCGTCGGCGACGCGGACGATGCCGGCCTCGAGCGTGAGCGGCTTGCCGTCCTGCGGTGGCTCGTGATCGCCTGGAGCATCTCGGAGACGATCACGGTCAGGTCGGGCTCCTCGTAGATGCCCGTCGAGCAGCTCGCGCATCTTCGGCTCGGCGAGGAAGAGGCTGAAGTCCTCGTGGCCGTCGCGGTGCACGGCCATGCCGATGCAGTGCGTGAGCGCGCCGAGCGCGACGACGACCTCGGCGTCGTCCTGGCTCATCCCGTAGTCGCGCACGACCGCCGGCTCGACGCCGTGCTTGGCCAGCTGGCGGAGGAGCTTGAGGCGCGATGTTGGCGACGATCTGGATGTGCACCCAGGAGTGGTCGTTGATCTCCAGGCGCACGACGGCGTTGACGTTGGCGACGTGCCACCAGCCCTTGAGCTGCTCGTCGGCGTTGACGCGCTCGACGAGCGTGCGCGAGCTTGCGGTTGCCGCGCTCGCGGCACGCTGATCCGCATGCTGCTCGACGGCCTGCGCGCGGCGTGAGCCGCGTCTCGCGCTCGGCCTCGTGCGCGAACGGGCTCGTCGATCCGCTCCTCGGTCTCGGGATCGAGCTCCGGCATCGCTCGAGCTCGGAGCCTACACCCGGCGGCTGCTCGGCTAGGCGGCGGGCTCGGGCTCGGCGGCCGGCTGTCGCGCCGGCTCCTCGCGGCCCTGAGGCGGAAGTAGACGAGCGTCCAGGCGGCGACGACGAACGGCGTGGTGATCGTGTTCGCGACGACGCTGCTGGATGCAGACTGCCGAGCCAGTCCGGCGAGCGGCGAGAGCAGGAGCGCCGATCGACGATCCCGACCGCCGATCGAGGAGCAGGAACGTGAGCACGATCGACGCCGAACACGTTCCAGCCGTTGCCGCGGACGAGCTCGCGGCTCCGGCCGAACGACTCGCCGAGCCGCGGTCCTCGAGCACGATCGCCGGGACGATCAGCGACCAGATCGTCAGCAGGATACAGGCCCGGGCACGATCAGGAGCAGGAAGCCGATCGCGATCGCGAGCCCGGCGAGGATGCCGGCGACGATGATCTTGCCGAGCTGCGGGCGCGACGCGGGCGAACGTCTCGCGAGACCGAGAGGTCTGCGCGCCCGTCGCGGACGTCGCCGACTGCCAGGATGAGCGCGCCCTGGAGCCAGAAGGTGCCGACGATGCTGACGAACACGCCGATGACGACTCCGAGCCAGCCGAGGATCCACGGCGAGCAGGATCGCCGAGACGAGCCGAGGACGACGAACACGACGAGCGCGATCGCCGACGAAGTGCCACCAGTGCGCCTTGTAGAGGCCCCAGGCTTCGCCGAAGACGCCGCTCGAGCGGATCACGCGCGGGAGCCTACGAGCACGATCGGCGGCACCGCGTGCTAGGCGGCTGCCGCCCAGTCGCCGTAGAGCGCGCGTGTAGCGGCCGTCGCGCGCGATCAGCTCGCGCGTGCGTGCCCTGCTCGACGATCTGCCCGTGCTCGAGGACGACGATCAGGTCGGCGTCGCGGATCGTCGAGAGGCGGTGGGCGATGATGAACGCCGTGCGGCCGGCGAGCAGGCGGCGCAGCGCGCGCTCGATCCGCCGCTCGGTGCCGATGTCGACGCGACGACGTCGCCTCGTCGAGGATCAGGATGCGCGGGTCGGCGAGCAGCGCGCGCGCGAAGGCGACGAGCTGGCGCTGGCCGAGCGAGAGGCGGCTGCCGCGCTCGCCGAGCTCGGTGTCGTAGCCGTCCTCGAGCTCGAGGATGAACTCGTCCGCGCCGACGGCGCGCGCGGCGGCCGCGACGATCTCCTCGTCGCGTCGCGTCCGGGCGGCCGAAGGCGATGTTCTCGTGGACGGTGCCGGCGAAGAGGAACCCCTCCTGCGGCACGATCCCGAGCTGGCGGCGGAGCGCCTCCTGCGTGACGTCGCGCAGGTCGAGCGCCGTCGATCGTGATCGCGCCCTCTCGGCGGGTCGTAGAAGCGGGCGAGCAGCTTGGCGATCGTCGACTTGCCCGGCGCCGGTGTGGCCGACGAGCGCGACCGTCGTCCCGGCGGGGACGTCGAGGTCGATCCCGTGCAGCACCTCGGGGCCGGTGCCGTAGCCGAAGCGGACCGCCGTCGAAGCGGACGTCGCCGTCGATCTGCGGCGAGGCGGCTGCGCGCCGGGGCTGTCGACGACCTCGGGCTCCTCGTCCATCACGTCCATGATCTTGTCGAGCGCGGCGACGGCCGAGAGGAACGTGTTGTAGAGCTGCGAGAGCTGCTGCACCGGGTCGAAGAAGTTCGACAGGTAGAGGAGGAACGCGAACAGCGTGCCGATCGGTGACCTCGCCCGTCGAAGACGAGCTAGCCGCCGTAGCCGAGCACGATCGCGGTCGCGACGGCGAGAGGAAGTCGACGAACGGGAAGTAGAGCCCGTTCAGCACCACCGTCTCCTGGTTCGCGTCGCGGTAGCGCGTCGTTCACGTCGCGGAACTGGCGCGTGGTTCGCCCGCTCGCGCGTGAACGACTGGACGACGCGCATGCCGGCGATGTCCTCGGCGAGCGTCGCGGTGACGAGCCCGAGGCGCTCGCGCACGCGCGCGGTAGGCGCGCGCCGAGCGGGCGCGGAAGAACGCTCGTCGCGACGCCATCAGCGGGAAGACGGCGAGCGTGGCGAGCGCGAGCCGCCAGTCGAGGAAGAAGAGGATGACCGCCGTGCCGACGAGCATGAGCGTGTTCTGGACGAGGGTGGTGACGCCGTCGGTGACGAGCTGGTCGAGCGCCTCGACGTCGTTCGTCAGCCGGCTGATGACGACGCCGGCGCGGTTCCGCTCGTAGTAGCCGAGCGAGAGCCGCTGGAGGTGGCGGAAGAGCTGGTTGCGGAGGTCGGCGAGGATCCGCTCGCCCGTCCAGCCGGTGAAGTACGTCTGCGCCGTGCTGGCGAGCGAGGTTCGCCAGGCCGGCGACCACGAAGAGGGCGACGATGACGTCGAGGGCGTCGAGGTCGCCCTCGCTGATCCCGTCGTCGACCGCGAGCTTCGCGAGGAACGGCGGCGCGAGCGCCGTCAGCGGTCGCGGCGAGCGAGCGAGACGACGGCGAGCGTCGTCCGCGCGCCGGTACGGCGCCGCGAGCCGGGCGAGCGTCGAGACGCGCCGCGCGGTCTGCGCCCACGACCAGTCCTTCACCTCCGCGCCGCGCTGCATGCGTCAGGTGGATCCCGCCTGCCAGACCCTCACGACGCTCGCTCCCGCTCGTCGTCCCGCGCCCTTCCTGTTTCACGCGCGCCCGTGAAGAGGGAGGCCCACCTCCCCAGCCCGATGGCTTCGAGCCTAACGCGGAAATCCACGCGCGTGGGAGACGCAAGCGTTCCGAAAGCGTGTCGGCTCGTCATGCTCCTGCCGCCTCCACGCGCTCGGCGAACTCGCGCTCGAGCAGCCCGTGCTCGTAGATCTCCCGGAACACCGGGCTTCGCTCCAGCAGGTCGGCCTGCGTCCCGCGGGCGACGATGCGGCCGCGGTCGAGCACGACGAGCTCGTCGGCGAGCGCGATCGTCGAGAGCCGGTGGGCGATGATCAAGGTCGTCCGGCCCTTCATCGCCTCGCGCAGTCCGAGGCGGATCCGCGCCTCCGTCGTCGCGTCGACCGACGCGGTGGCGTCGTCGAGGATGAGGATCCGCGGGTCGAGGATGAGCGCGCGCGCGATCGCGATTCGCTGGCGCTGGCCGCCCGAGAGCGTGATCCCGCGCTCGCCGATCACCGTCTCGTAGCCGTTCGGGAGCTCCTCGATGAACTCGTGTGCCTGCGCGAGCCGCGCCGCGCGCACGACGTCTTCATCGGGTCGCGTCCGGCGCGCCGAAGGCGATGTTCTCGCGGACGGTCGCCGAGAAGAGGAACGGATCCTGGGCGACGATTCCGATCGAGCGGCGCAACGACGCGAGCTTCACGTCGCGGACGTCGGCGCCGTCGATCGTCACGCGGCCGCCGGTGACGTCGTAGAAGCGCGGGACGAGCGACGCGAGCGTCGTCTTGCCCGAGCCGGTGTGACCGATCAGCGCGATCGTCCGTGCCCGGCTCGACCTCGAGGTCGATCTCCTCCAGGACGGGCCGGCCGGCCGTCGTAGGCGAAGGCCGCGCCCTCGAAGACGATCCGACCGTCGCCGGGCGGTAGCTCGCGCGCGTCCGAGGCGTTCGTGACGTCCTCGGTCTCGTCGATCACCTCGAAGATCCGCTCGCCCGACGCGGTCGCCCGCTGCGCCTGGCCGATCCACATGCCGAGCATCCGCAGCGGCATCACGAGCATGAGCACGAGGACGTTGAACGCGAAGAAGGCATCGAGCCCGAGCTGCCCGTTCGCAACCATGCGGCCGCCGTAGAGAAGCACGGCCGCCTGGGCGATCAGCGGCAGGAAGGCCAGCAGCGGCACGTAGAGCGCCCGCTGCCGGTTGGCGTCGATCGAACGCCGGAAGACGCCCTCGGTCTTGTCGCCGAACTTCGCGGCCTCGCTCTCCTCCTGGGCGAACGACTTGACGACGTGGACGCCGACGATGTTCTCCTCGGCGACCGTCGCGACGTCGGCGATCCTCTGCTGCACGTCGCGGAGGACCGGGTGCGAGACCTGCGAGTACCGGTAGGCGATGAAGACGAGGAACGGCGTGAACGCGGTCGCGGCGAGCGCGAGCCTCCACTCGACGACGAAGAGGACGATCGTGACCCCGACGATCGTGAGCACGTGCTGGAAGAAGAAGATGAGGCCGTAGCCGAGGAAGAAGCGCACCGATCTGCAGGTCGACGGTCGCCCGGGACATCAGCTGGCCGGTCTGGTGCCGGTCGTAGAAGCCGAAGGAGAGCCGGAGGAGCTTCGCGTAGAGCCTCGTCGCGCATGTCGTACTCGACGCCGAGCGCCTGTCGCCCCGAGAGGAGACGTCGCCCGGCCATGAAGACGGCCCGTGCGGCGCCGACGAGCAGGATGGCGAGCGCGATCGTCCAGAGCTGGCTCCGGCTCTGCTCCTCGACCGCGCTTCCGAGCGCGTCGCCGGTGAGAAAGGCGATGGCGACCGCGGCCGCCTGGGATGCGACGGCAAGGGCGATCGACACGCCCAGCGACCACCGATACGGCCGCAGAAACCCGAGCAGGCGGACGAACGTGCGGAGATATGGGTGCGATTTCGCCACCAAAGACCTCAACGTCGAGTGTAGTTCCGGCCATTCCGTGTCCTCGCCGGGGCGCTTTCGTAAGCTCCAGCGATGCCGCTGCCGCTCGAATCGGTCCCGAACGTCTCCGAAGGGCGCGACGAGGCGACGTTGGGCGAGCTTCGCGCCGCCTTCTCGAAGCCGGCCCGGCTCCTCGACGTGCACTCCGATTGGGATCACCATCGGTCGGTGTTCACGCTGGTCGGGAGCGGGGAGGAGCTGATCGCTACGCTTCTCGCCGGGATCGCGGCCGCGGTCGAGCTCGTCGACCTTCGGGAGCACGAGGGTGCGCACCCTCGCATCGGCTCGGCCGACGTCGTCCCTCTCGTCCCGCTGGAGCCCGAAGCCGAGCCCGAGGCGCGCGCGGCTGCGCTCGCCCTCGCGGATCGTGTCGGCTCTGAGCTCGGGCTCCCGGTTTTCTTCTACGGCCGCCTCACCGAAGGCGGGCGCGAGCCGGCGTTCTTCCGCCGCGGTGGGCAGCCCGAGCTGCAGCGCCGCATCGACTCAGGGGAGCTGCGGCCCGATCGCGGCCCCGAACGGCTCCATCCGACGGCGGGCGGCGTGCTCATCGGCGTCCGCCGGCCGCTCATCGCCTTCAACGTCAACCTGCGCTCAGACGACGTCGAGGCAGCACGCGCGATCGCGGGCCTGGTCCGAGAGCGGGACGGCGGCTTCCCCGGCGTCCGCGCGCTCGGCCTCGACCTGCCGCGGGCCGGGCTCGTGCAGGTGAGCATGAACGTGACGGACTGGCAGGCAGCCTCGCTCCACGAGATCGTCGCCCGGATCGCGGCCGAGGCGGAAGCCCGTGGAATCGAGGTCGCCGGGTCCGAGCTCGTCGGGCTCATGCCCGCGGGGCCGGCGGTCGAGGCGGCCGGGACGCTCCTCAGGATCGAGGGTTTCGAGCCGTCGCGGGTGCTGGAGCTCCGCCTCCTCGAGTCTCCCTAGACTGACGGCACCGTGGCGGTCCTCCCCGACAGCGCACGAGCCGTGCTCGAATCCGATGGGCTCGCGCACCTCGTCACGCTCAACGCCGACGGCAGCCCGCAAGTCACCATCGTCTGGGTCGGGCTCGAGGGAGACGACATCGTCTCCGCCCACCTGGGCGAGCGACAGAAGCTGCGCAACATCCGACGCGACGACCGGGTGGCGCTCTCGATCGAGACGCAGGCGACGAACGCGTACGGGCTGCGCGAGTATCTCGTCGTGCACGGGCGCGCGACGATCGAAGAGGGCGGCGCCCCGGAGCTCCTGCAGCGCCTCGCGTACACCTATCTCGGTCCCGGGGTGACGTTCCCGCCGATGCCCGACCCGCCGCCCGGCTTCCGCGTGCGGATCGCGGCGGAGCGGGTGGGTGGCGTCGGGCCCTGGGCTGAGACGAGCTAGCGAGGGATGGATGGGTTGGCTGCGCTCGCGGTGGACGGTAGTCGCGCTCGTTCCCGCCTTCTTCCTGGCGGGGTTCGGCATCGTCACCGCGCTCGCGGGCGGCTCTGAGGGCCCCGTGACCGGCGCCGCACCGGGCTCGACGGCGGGCCCGGCGGCAGGCCCCGCGACCGTCACGATCATCCAGGGCACCGGCTCCACCGAGACGTCGAGCGCTCACGGCTCGGCGACTTCCACCCGCAGCGAGCACGGTGGCGGCGAAGACAACGGAGGGACGGCTACCGGAGGCGGCGGGGAGGGGGAGGAGACCGGCGACGCTCCGCCCGCGCCTCGCCCGGGCGTCATCGATGTCGACTACGGCCGCTGGGACGGGATCTTCGAGCTCGCGAGCCCGGAGATCGTGCCCGACTTCGGTATCGCCTCGGTTTTCGGCGAGCTCCGCTACCGGGGCGGGGTCGATTGCCCGGTGGGCCTGGTTCGCGTGCGTGCGTGGTTCTACAACGAGCGCGGCCACCTCGTCGGCGCAACGGTCTGGGAGAGCGTGCAGTCGACCGGCGAGGGCGCGGAGGTCACCGGACGCGAGCCGCTGCCCTTCGAGGCGTACGGGCAGGCCTCGGAAGCGCCCATGTCGGCCGCTCTCCGTTTCACTGCGGTCGAGTGCCTTTAGCGGGCCGGTAGCCGCTCACTAGACTTGCCTCGTGGCGCTCCGGACTGCAGTTTCCTTGACCGGTGACGATCTGACGCTGGCAGACGTCTGGGCGGTTGCGGTCGAGGGAAGCGACGTGGAGCTCAGCGAGGAAGGGCGCCGGAAGCTGAGCGCGGCCCGCGAGCTCGTCGAGCGGGTCACGAGCGCCGCTCGCGGCGAGCACACGTACGGCATCAACACGGGGTTCGGTCGCTTCGTCTCGAAGACGATCCCCGCGGAGCTCGCCGACGAGCTCCAGCTCAGGCTCCTCCGGAGCCATGCATGCGGAGTCGGGGAGCCCTACCCGCCCGAGATCGTCAGGGCGGCGATGCTCCTGCGTGCGAACACGCTCGCCAAGGGGTACTCGGGAGCACGCCCGGAGACTGTCGAGCTGCTCCTTGCGTGTCTCAATCGCGGGGTCACGCCGGTCGTTCCTAGCCGCGGCTCGGTCGGAGCGTCGGGTGATCTCGCACCGCTCGCTCATCTCGCCTTGCCTCTCGTCGGCGAGGGGACCGCGACGATCGACGGCGAGCAGCTTCCCGGCGCCGATGCGCTGGCGCGCGCCGGCCTGGAGCCCGTTCGGTTGCAGGCGAAGGAGGGGCTCTCGCTCATCAACGGGACGCAGTTCATGGCCGCAGCGGGCGCGCTCGCGCTGGTGCGGGCCCGCCGCCTCGCGCAGGCGGCGGACATCGCCTGCGCGCTCTCGCTCGAGGCACTGCAGGGCTCGCGCGCGAGCTTTCTTCCGGAGATCCACGCGCTTCGTCCGCTGGCCGGTCAGCGCTCCTCGGCGGCCAACGTGCTTCGGCTGCTCGAGGGCTCGGCGATCCTCGAGGCGCATCGGTGGTGCGACAAGGTTCAGGACGCCTACTCGCTCCGCTGCGCGCCGCAGGTGCACGGTGCGAGCCGGGACCTCCTCGCCTACGCCGAGGCGACGGTCGCGGTCGAGCTCAACGCCGCGACGGACAACCCGCTCGTCTTCGTGGAGCTCGAAGAGCTCGTCTCCAACGGCAACTTCCACGGCCAGCCGCTGGCTTTCGCCCTGGACACGATGGCCATGGCGCTCGCCGAGCTCGCCTCCATCTCCGAGCGGCGCGTCGAGCGACTCACGAACCCGTCGCTCTCGGACGGCCTGCCCGCCTTCCTGACGCACGACGGGGGCCTCAACTCAGGCTTCATGATCCCCCAGTACGTGGCCGCGGCGCTCGTCAGCGAGAACAAGGTGTTGTGCCATCCTGCAGGCATAGACTCGATTCCGACGAGCGCGGGGCAGGAGGACCATGTCTCCATGGGAAACGCCGCCGGCCTGAAGTGCCTCCAGGTGCTGGCGAACGCGGAAGCGGCGGTCGCGATCGAGCTCCTTGCCGGAGCGCAGGGAATCGAGTTTCTCGCCCCGCTCGAGCCCGGCGCCGGCGTTCGCGCGGCCCATCAATTCATCCGCTCGCTCTCTCCGACGGTGATCGAGGATCGCCCTCTCTCGGGCGACATCGAGGCGGTTGCAGCCGCAATTCGAAGCGGCGACCTCGGGGCGGCCGTCGAGCACGAGATCGGTTCGCTCGGATGAGCGGCGTCGCAGTCGACGAAGCGCTCGTCGAGAAGCTCTGCGGCGACCTGACCTCCATACGTGCGCCTCGCGGGCCGGCGCTGAACGCGCGCTCGTGGCAGACGGAGGCGCCCCTGCGAATGCTGCTCAACAACCTCGATTCGGAGGTGGCCGAGCATCCCGAGCGGCTGGTCGTCTACGGCGGTTCCGGCAAGGCCGCACGGAGCCCCTCTGCGCTCAAAGCCATCGTCCGGTGTCTCCTCGACCTCGGTGACGACGAGACCCTCCTCGTGCAGAGCGGAAAGCCTGTGGGGGTCTTCGAGACGCATCGCGGCGCGCCGCGGGTCCTGATCGCGAACTCGCTCCTCGTGCCTCGCTGGGCGACGTGGGAGGAGTTCCGGCGGCTCGAGGCCGAGGGTCTCACCATGTTCGGGCAGATGACGGCCGGGAGCTGGATCTACATCGGCACGCAGGGGATCCTCCAGGGGACGTACCAGACCTTTGCGGCCGCCGGCGAGAGCCACTTTGGGTCCTCCGACCTCAGCGGGCGGACGATCCTCACCGCGGGGCTCGGCGGCATGGGCGGCGCGCAACCTCTCGCGGCGACGATGTCCGGGGCGGCGATTCTCTGCGTCGAGGTCGACCCGAGTCGAATCGAGCGCAGGCTTGCGAGCCGGTACCTCGACGAGGCCACAGAATCGCTCGACGAGGCAGTCGCTCGGGTGCAGGCGGCGGCAGAAGAAGGTCGAGCCCTTTCCGTCGGTCTTCGAGGCAACGCCGCCGAGGTCGTCCCCGAGCTCGCCCGCCTTGGCGTGCACTTCGATCTCGTTACCGACCAGACCGCCGCTCACGACCCTCTCAACGGCTACATCCCGGCGGGCCTGTCGGTCGAGGAGGCCGCCGAGCTCCGAAGCAACGACCAGGAGGAGTACCTGCGTCGCGCATCAGACTCGATTGTGCGCCACGTTCGCGGCATGCTCGATTTCGTCCGGGCCGGAAGCTATGTTTTCGATTACGGCAACAACCTCAGAGGGGAGGCTCAGCAGGCCGGAGTCGAGGACGCATTCACATACCCGGGCTTTGTCCCGGCCTATATTCGGCCGCTCTTCTGCCGCGGCGTCGGACCGTTCCGCTGGGCGGTGCTGTCGGGAGCTCCGGAGGACATTGCAGCGATCGACGGGGCGCTGCGCAGCCTCTTTCCGGACGACCTCCTACTCCAGCGCTGGCTCGAGTTGGCACCCGGGCGCGTGTCCTTCCAGGGCCTGCCGGCCCGCATCTGCTGGCTCGGCTATGGAGACCGTGCGAAAGCGGGCCTCGCCATCAACGAGCTCGTGCGGACGGGTGACGTGGCCGCTCCGGTCGTGATCGGGCGCGACCACCTCGACTCCGGTTCGGTCGCCTCGCCGTATCGGGAGACCGAGGCGATGCGCGACGGCTCCGACGCGATCGCCGACTGGCCCATCCTGAACGCCCTGCTGAACACCGCGGCCGGGGCAACGTGGGTGAGCGTCCACCACGGCGGCGGTGTCGGAATCGGCAACGCCATCCACGCGGGGATGGTGGTTGTCGCCGACGGAACGGATGATGCAGACGAGCGCCTCCAGCGAGTGCTCACCACCGACCCTGGCATCGGTGTCATCCGTCATGCCGACGCGGGTTACGACGAGGCCCTCGAGGCGGCCGAGGAGCACGGGCTCCGCCTGCCCGGACGCGACGCCTGACCGCGTGCTGTGCCGGCGCTGCTGATTCGTGACCTTGCGCAGGTCGTCTCGCCCGCGCCGGGGGGTGGGCCGCTGCGCGGGGGTGCCCTCGGGGACATCCACGTCGTCGAGGATGGTTACGTGCTCTGCGACGCGGGGCAAGATCGCCTCGGTCGGCGCCATGCGGGAGCTCGACCGGAGCGAACTGCCGGCCGAGATCGTGCGACCTCGACGGGAGCGGGAAGGCAGCCGTCCCGGGGCTCGTCGACTGCCACACCCACGCCTGCTTCGCCGGCGACCGCGCGGCGGAGTTCGAGCTGCGCGCCCGGGGCGCCTCGTACGAGGAGCTCCACGCGGCCGGCGGCGGCATCCTGGCGACGGTTCGTGCGACTCGCGAGGCCGGTGAGCACGGTCTCGAGCGCTTGCTCGAACGCCATCGCCGCTGGATGCTCGCGCACGGCACCACGACGTTCGAGGCGAAATCCGGTTACGGACTGGACAAGGAGACGGAGCTCGACCAGCTCCGTGTGATCACGGGTGCTGGAGGAGTGCCGACCTTCCTGGGCGCGCATGCGATCCCTCCCGAGTTCCCGGACGGCGACGCCTACCTCGACTTCGTGCTCGCGGAGGTGCTGCCGGAAGCTGCCACGCTCGCCGAGGCCGCCGACGTGTTCGTCGAACGAGGAGCGTTCGACGTCCGGCAGGCGGCCCGCTACCTCACGGCCTGCCGGGAGGCCGGGCTCACGCTCCGCCTGCATGCGGATCAGTTCACGGAGGCGGGAGGGATCGAGCTGGCCCTGGAGCTCGGCGCGCGCAGCGTCGACCACCTGGAGGCGACGGGACCGAACGGAGTGCAGGCGCTTGCGGCCAGTGACGTCTCCGCCGTCCTCCTCCCGGTCGCCGCTCTCACCCTCGGCCGGCCGATGCCTCCTGCCCGTGCGCTGGCTGACGCCGGCGCGATCGTCGCTCTCGCTACCGACTTCAACCCCGGCAGTGCGTTCTGCGACAGCCTTCCGATCGCGATCAACCTTGCGTGCACTCAGCTCGGCCTCGCTCCAGCCGAGGCGCTCACTGCCTGTACAGCGAACGCCGCGCACGTGCTCGGACGTGCTGATCAGGTGGGTCGGCTCGATGCCGGCTACCTCGCGGATCTGGTGCTCCTCGACACCGCCGACTGGCGGTACCTCGCCTACCATCTGGGGGGAGAGCACGTCGCGTTCGTGATCAAGGAAGGAGAGGTCGTATGGGAGCGCTGATCAGGTGAGCTGGTGGGTGCCGCTCGCCTTCGTCGCGGCCGGTCTGGCCGGCGTGGCGATCGCGTTGAGCCTCACGGCAGGGCGCCCCCGCACGGGCACGCCTGCCGAGGCATCCGACGGGCACGGCGAGCCCCGGAAGTCGCGCTACCGGCAGGACAACGACCTCGTGTGGAACCCGGGCGCATTCGTCGCGGCGGCGGCACTCGTCGGCGTGGTCGTGCTGATCGGCGTGCTCATGGAGGTGGCGTGATGCTCGCCCGGACGATGGGCTCCGGCTTGGGGCGGTACTAGGTGGCGAGTAAGAAGCAGCGCCGCCGGCGGGAGAAGCTCCAGCGGCACGAGTACGAGTACGTGCTCGAGACCGACGAGGGCGAAGAGGTCATCGAGAGCCCGCGCGCGGTTGCCGCTTCCAAGCCGACGAACGGGAAACCTGCGAAGGAGCCTGTGGGGCCGGTCGGCCGCGACGGGAAGCCGATCCCGAAGCCGTCACTCCGGCGGGTGCTTCGCCGGACGGCGATCTTCGGCCCTCTGATCGCGCTGTTCGTCTACTTCACGGCTCAGAATCTCACCGTCGCCGGGCTGATCCTGAACGTTGCAGTCCTTCTCGCCTTTTTCATGCCGTTCAGCTACCTGGTGGACGTGGTCGTCTACCGGATGCTTTGGCGCAGATACGAGAAGGACAGGGCTGCGCGCCGAGCGGGTTAGAGGCAGCTCGGCTGTTTCTCAGCCGAGTGCCTTGCTCTTCTCCTGGCCCCGGTAGTGCCCCGGCCCCGGCCAGGGAGCGAGCAGGATCAGGAGCTTGACGCCGGACTCCGTGGCGACCGCGTGGCGTTCGTCCGGCTCGAAGCGGACGAGCGTCCCCGCGGGGGCCTCGACCTGCTCGTCTCCGGCCGTGAAGGTCGCCAGGCCGTCCACGACCAGGATCCATGCGTGCTCCTTTACCTGGTGGTCTCCGAGCGCTTGGCCCGGGTTGAGCCCGACCAGCACAGCCCGCGCTTCGTCGTCGCTCCGCAGCACGACCGGCGATCGACTTCCGTTCGGCGTCTCGATCTCGGTCAGCTTCCAGGTCTCCACTGGGGCAAAGTCTAGTGGCCGCGGTGACGGCGTGAAGCCGCCGGGGTGGGCCGCGGAACGACAGTAGACTCACCGTCCGATGGCCCTCGAGGTCGACCAGCTGCCTCTGGGCGCGTACCAGTCCAACTGCTACGTCGTCCGCAAGCCGAATGTCCCGGAGGCGGTCGTGGTCGACCCCGGCTGGCCGGGTGAGTCGGAGAGCATTCGCGCGGCGCTTGCGGACGCGACCTGCGCAGGAATTCTCGTCACGCACGGCGATCTCGACCACGTGGCCGGCGTGGCCGAGCTGGCCGAGGTCACCGGCGCCCCCGTCCACATGCCGGCGGCCGAGCGGGAGGCTCTCGAGCACCCCGACGGTCTGCTCCCGCCGGGGATGCAAGTCCCGCTACGCGCGCATGTGCCGGAAGTCGCGCTGCGCGGAGACGAGCGGCTCGAGCTCGCCGGCATCGCCTTCCAAACCATGCGAGTTCCTGGACACACCGCGGGCCACCTCGCATTCGCGGCCGACGGCTGCGTGTTCTCGGGCGACCTCCTCTTTGCGGGGTCGGTAGGACGCTACGACCGGCCCGGGGCGAGCTGGGAGGCGCTTCTGTCCTCGATCCGGACGTTGGCGGACACGTTGCCGCCGGAGACGATCGTTTACCCAGGGCACGGCCCCGCGACCACACTCGAGCACGAGCTCGCCACCAATCCATTCCTCGCCGAGCTCCGGTCCGCGACGTCGTGAAGATCCAGGCGCCGCGAGGCACCCTCGACGTTCTCCCAGCGGACCAACAGCGACGGCTGAAGGTTCTCGACTCGGCTGACTCGACGGCCGCGGACTACGGCTACGGCCTCATCGTCACCCCGACGTTCGAGGACACGGAGCTCTTCGCGAGGACGTCGGGCCGGGGGTCGGACGTCGTCCAGAAGGAGATGTATACGTTCGAGGACCGCAGCGGCCGCTCGTTGACCCTCCGGCCGGAGGGCACGGCTCCCGTCGCGCGGGCATACCTCGAGCACGGCCTCCACCGGGAGCCCCAGCCGGTGAAGACGTACTACGTAGGGCCCATGTTCCGCTACGCGGCCCCGCAGAAGGGCCGCTATCGCGAGTTCTGGCAGATTGGGTTCGAGGCGATGGGCTCCGACGACCCGGCGGTGGACGCCGAGCTGATCCAGGCGTACACCGAGATCGAGCGGCGCGCCGGAGTCCGGCACACGCGGCTCGAGCTCAACTCGATCGGAGACCGTCAGTGCCGCCCCGCGTACGTCGAACGGCTGCAGGCGTTCATCGCGAAGCGCAGCGACCAGCTGGACGAGGAGACGCTACGCAGGGCGGCGGTGAGCCCGCTGCGCGTCTTCGACTCGAAGAACGACGCCGTCCTCCGGGTCCTGGCCGAGGCGCCGACGATCGGTGACTCGCTTTGCGCCGCCTGCAGCGAGCACTTCGCGGCGGTGCGGGGCTTCCTGGAGGGCTACGGGATCGAGTACGAGCTGGTGCCGACGCTCGTGCGCGGGCTCGACTACTACACGCGAACCGTCTTCGAGTTTGTGAACGAGGAGCTCGACGCAGCGCAGGCGACCACCTGCGCCGGCGGGCGCTACGACTACCTCATCGAAGAGATCGGTGGGCCATCGACGCCCGGCGTGGGTTGGGCCGCGGGGGTGGAGCGGATGGTCATGTCGCTCACGGACGAGCCGCCGGCGCTCGGCCTCGACGTCTTCATCGTCTGCGACGAGCCTTCCGACCGCAGAGCCGTGCTCGCCCAGCTCGCAGAGCTGCGGCGCGCGGGCCTCCGCGCGGACACCGACTACGCGGGCCGCTCGCTCAAGGGCCAAATGACCCAGGCCGGTCGCACCGGGGCCCGCTTCGTCGTCCGGGTGCGCGGGGACGAGGCGACCCTACGGGCGGGGGGCTCCGACCTCGGGCAACCGTTCGCCGTCGAGGAGATCGCCTCTACCGTCTTGGGGCACCCCGGCCCACCACCCGCTTTCGAGCCTAACGACGAAAAGCGCGCGCGTGGCGCGCAAGATGTGCCAAGAGAGTGACTACATCGGTGAGATGGCGTGACCTGATGTGCGGGGAGGTTGGGCTCGAGCAAGTGGGGAGCCGCTTGGCGCTTGCCGGGTGGGTCGACTCCCGCCGGGACCACGGCGGCCTCGTCTTCGTCGATCTCCGCGACGCGAGCGGTCTCTGTCAGCTCGTGCTCAACCCCGAGCGGGCACCGGAGGCGTCCGCGGATGCGCATCAGATTCGCAACGAATTCGTGCTTCGCGCTGAAGGGGAAGTCGTGAGGCGGGCCCCCGAGAACGTCAATCCGCAGCTGCCGACCGGGGAGGTCGAGCTTCAGGTCGACGAGCTCCTGGTCGTCGCGCCATCGACGGCGCTGCCCTTCCAGCTGGACGAGGACGGGGTGGACGAGACGCTGCGCCTCCGCTACCGGTGGCTCGACCTGCGGCGGCCGCGGATGCAGCACAACATCCGGCTTCGGGCCGGCCTGGTCTCCACCATCCGGCGGGAGATGGAGGCGGACGGCTTCCTGGACATCCAGACGCCGATCCTCTTCAAGCCGACGCCGGAGGGCGCGCGCGACTTCATCGTCCCGAGCCGATTGCAGAAAGGCCGCTTCTTCGCGCTCCCGCAGTCGCCGCAGATCCTGAAACAGCTACTCGTGATCGGCGGCTTCGACCGGTACTACCAGATCGCCATCTGCTTCCGGGACGAAGACTTGCGCGCCGACCGGGTCCAGGAGATCACCCAGCTCGACGTCGAGCTCGCCTTCCCCGACCAGGAGTATCTCTTCGCCCTGATGGAGCGCATGTGCGCAGCGGTCTGGCGCGACGGCATCGGGGCCGAGGTCGAGGCGCCGTTCCCGCGTATGACGCACGCGGAGGCCCAGGCACGCTACGGGAGCGACAAGCCCGACCTTCGCTTCGGGCTGGAGATCGAGGATGCAACCGAGGCGACGCGGGGCTCAGAGTTCGGCGTCTTCGCCGGTGCGGAGGCGGTCCGGTTCATCCGCGTCCCCCAGGCGTTCTCTCGCGCCGAGCTCGAGCGATTGGAAGCCTTCGCGAAGGAGTGGGGCGCCAAGGGCCTTGCCTATCTCGTCTACGCCGAAGACGGTGAGGTGCGCTCGCCGATCGCGAAGTTCCTCTCCGAGGACGAGCTCGAGCTCTTCCGCTCGGAGCCCGGGTCCACCGTTCTCTTCGCGGCGGACGAGCCGGCGGTCGTCGCCCGCGTGCTCGGTTCTCTTCGCCTCCACCTCGGGCGTGAGCTCGGCCTGATCGACGAAGAGGCGTGGCGCTTCGTCTGGATCACCGAATTCCCGATGTTCGAGTGGGACGAGGAGGCCGAGCGCTGGAAGGCGGTTCACCATCCCTTCACGCGGCCCGCGCCCGGCTCCGAAAGGCTCGTCGTTTCGGACCCGGGCGCAGCGACGGCCCACGCCTACGATCTCGTCGTGAACGGCATCGAGATCGGCGGCGGCTCGTTCCGGATTCACGAGCAGGAGCTTCAGGCGCAGGTGTTTGCCGTGTTGCAGCTCAGCGAGGAGGAGCAGCGGAAAAAGTTCGGCTTCCTGCTCGACGCGCTTGCGATGGGAGCGCCGCCCCACGGGGGGATTGCTTTCGGGATCGAGCGGATGCTGATGGCGCTCGCCCGCGAGCCGAACCTCAGGGACATGATCGCGTTCCCGAAGAACCAGGCGGGCGTCGACCCCATGAGCGGCGCGCCCTCGGAGGTGGAGCCAGGTTTGCTCGACGAGCTTGGGATTGAGCTGCGTGTGCAGCCCGAGTGAGCGGGCGGATGAACGCGGTCCTCGCCCGACGCTGGGCCGCCTTGGCCGCCGTCGCCCTCGTCGGCGCGCTCGGCGCGATCGTGCTCAGCCGCCTCGACGACGACCCGGACACGGCGTCGCCCCCGACGGCCGTCGCAGAGTGGGAGACGGCTCCGGTCGCGATCTTCCAGCCGGCTCCTGAGCCGACTGCCTGCGGCATCACGGTCACCGGGCAGACTCGCGGCATCGCGCACCCCGTCCTGCCGTGTGGGGCGAAGGTCCTCCTGGAGCATCAAGGCCGGCAAGCACAGGCGGACGTGCTCGAGCACGGGCCCGTCGCTGCCGGACGAGCCTTCGAGCTGTCACCTGCGCTCGCGCAGGAGCTCGGCGTCGCCGGGGAGACCACCGTCCGCTGGCGCTTCGCCGAATGAGCCCGCAGCCGTGGCCGGCTGTCGGCTCTCGGCCCAGCCCGGAGGAGCCTCGTCCGGCGACCGGCCCTTCGGAAGCGTGGCGCACTGCGGTAGAGTGACGAAGAGTGCTCGACCCCGTGCGTGGCGACGTGCGCACATGTAGAACCAACATCTACTGAGAGGGAGCCCGGGTCCGGCCTCCGGGTCGGTAGGGCACCCACCTGGCATTACCAGGTTCCTCACGCACGAGGCTCACCGGCGGGGTCGAGCACTCTTTCTTCGATGACCACGGCTGAGCTGATCGGGAACGCCGCGCGAGGCGACGACCTCGCCTGGATCGCCCTCTCCGTGGAGGGAGGGCGCATCGTCTCGGCACGGGGGGAGGGCTCCGGCACCGCCGAGCTCTGTGCGGCCGTCCGCGGGCTGACCCTACTCGAGGCGGCTGCCGTCTCCGGAGCGCCGCTGGCCCTCGACGCGCTCCACGACGCCCTCGGCCCGGCAGTACGGGCACGGCCTGAGCCGGGTCGAGTCGCCGTCGCCATGAGCGGAGGAGTGGACAGCGCGGTCGCGCTTCTCGACGCCCTCGCAGACGGCTGCGAGGCGGTAGGGGTCACCCTCCGCCTCTGGAGCGACCCGGCAGGGCCCGACGGCGAGCGAGCCTGCTGCTCTCCCGCGGCGGTCGTCGCCGCGCGGGAGACGTGCCACGCGCTCGGTGCCCCGCATATCACGCTCGACCTCCAGCAGCCGTTCCGGAAGGCCGTCGTCGAGCCGTTCGTCTCGGGCTACGCGAACGGGGAGACGCCGAACCCCTGCGTGAGGTGCAACGGCAGCTTCCGCTTCGGCGCGCTCCTCGCCTTCGCCCGGCGGATCGGCGCAGCCCGTCTCGCGACCGGCCACTACGCCCGCGTGCGCGAGCACCGTGGCCGCCTTCTCCTGGCCCGGGCGGCCGACCCCGCGAAAGACCAGACCTACATGCTTGCCCGCCTCGATCCACGTTTGCTCGACCGGCTCTGGTTTCCGCTCGGCGAGCAGACGAAGGAGGAGACGCGCGCGCGGGCACGGGCTGCGGGCCTGTCCGTCGCGGGCCGGGCCGAGAGCCAGGAGGCCTGCTTTCTCGCCGGGGGCGACTACCGGGACTTCCTCGCACGCCACGGGCTGGCGGCCGAGGAGGGACCGATCGTGGACGCGGCGGGAAGCGAGCTCGGGCGGCACGACGGCTTCTGGCGCTTCACACGAGGACAGCGCCGCGGCCTGGGCGTTGCCACCGGCGAGCCGCTGTACGCCCTCGCTACCGACGCTCGGACGAACACGGTGGTCGTCGGCCCGCGCGAGTCGCTCGCTCGCACGACGGTCGACGTCCCGTCCGGCCGGCTGTACGTGCCGGTGGATCGGGTGGAGGCAAAGCTCCGCTACCGGTCGCCGTCGGCGCCGGCGCGAGTCGAGCCGGTCGGGCGCGGGTTTCGCCTCTCGCTCGACGAGCCGGTTTACGCCGTCGCTCCCGGCCAGGCGGCCGTCCTCTACGAGGACGACGCGGTCGTCGGTGCAGGGCTGATCGCCGACTGAACCACCGGGCCTCTAGACTGCCGACCGATGCCTCTGGCCTTCGAAGCAATCGACGTTTTCTGGATCGCGCTCAGCGTCTTCTTCCTGGCGTTCGCCGGCGGGTTGACGTACTTCCTCGTGCGCCTCAGCGGAACCGTCGACCGTACGAGCTCTCTGCTCGAGGGGCTCGAGCAGGAGGTGCTTCCCGTCATCAACGAGTCCGGCGGAACGTTGCAGCGCGTGAATGCGCAGCTCGACAAGGCGGACGTGATGACCGACAGCGCCGTCGACATCGCCGACAAGGTGGACACCGCAACCAGGGCGGTGTCGCTCGCGATCACGCGGCCGGTGCAGAAGGTCTCCGGCCTCGCGGAGGGTGTCGCCCACGGGTTCGCCTCGCTCCGTGTCCGCAAGAGCCCACGCCAGGCGTTCGAGACCGGGCGGGAAGCCGCGCAGCGCCGGGAGCAGGAGATCGCGGACGAGCTTCGCAGGAGTGAGCCTGGCGCTGAGCGCTGACTCGATCACGCTCTCGTTTCCTCACGAGAAGGCGTATCACGGCGTCGCCCGCCTCGTGGTCGGGGGGCTGGCCGCCCGTCTCGAGCTCAGCTACGAGCACCTGGAGGATCTCCAGCTGGCGCTGGAAAGCGTGCTCGATGGCGAAGGCTACGTTCAGGGCGACGAGGTCACCGTCCGCCTCGTGGTCGAGAGCGACTCGGTGGTGATGGAGGTCGGCCCGCTCGATCCTGACGCGCTCCGGCCCGACCTCGAGCCCGCCTCGAACGACGAGATCTCGCTTTCGCGGCTCCTCGCGACCCTCGTCGAGGAGGTCTCGCTTCGAGAGGCCGACGGCGGACACCGGCTGCGGATGGAGAAGCGAGTCCCCATGACGAGGCCTGAGCCCCGAGAGCCCGTGTGAGCTCGGCCGGGGGGAGGACCGACCGCGAGCTCCTGCGGCGCTATCACGAGGACGGCGACGTCGAGGCGCGGGAACAGCTGATCGAGCAGCACCTTCCGCTGGTGCGCTCACTCGCGCGTCGCTATGCGAACCGCGGCGAGCAGCTCGAGGACCTCGTCCAGGTGGGCTCGATCGGCTTGATCAAGGCGATCGACCGCTTCGACGTCGACCGCGGCGTCGAGCTCACCACCTACGCGACCCCGAACATCATCGGGGAGATCAAGCGGCACTTCCGGGACAAGGGCTGGTCGATCCGCGTTCCCCGCGGGCTCCAGGAGCTCAACGTCAGGCTCTCGCAGCTCTTGGAGCGGCTGACGGTCGAGCTGGAGCGCTCGCCGACCATTCCCGAGCTGGCCGAGGCGGCGGGCGTCACGGAGGAGGAGGTGCTCGAGGCCCTCGAATCGGGACAGGCGTACACGACGGTTTCGCTCTCGGCGCCGGCGGGTCAGGGCGAGAACGGCGAGCTCGACCCGCTCGAGGCGCTGGGGGAGCTCGAGCACGAGTACGAGGTCAGCGAGGACCGCGCCGTGCTGACGCCGGGGCTCGACGTTCTCGATGCCCGCGAGCGCCGCATCATCCACCTGCGTTTCTGGGAGGGCCTGACGCAATCGCAGATCGCCCAGGAGGTGGGTATCTCGCAGATGCACGTCTCGCGCCTGATCCGCCGCTCCCTGGAGAAGGTCCGGGAGGAGATCGGCGCCGGGAGCAGGCCCGAGGAGCCCGGCGCCTAGAATCGACCGTATGCATACGACCGCCGATCTCCGGGAGGGCTTTCTCGCCTTCTTCGAGTCGAAGGGGCACAAGCGGCTGCCCTCGTGGCCGCTGATCCCGCGGGCGGACGACCATTCGACGCTTCTCACCTCGGCGCGGGATGCAGCCGCAGATGCCATTCTTCCTCGGCCGCGAGCAGCCGCCGGCGCCGCTGACCACGACCGCGCAGAAGTGCTTCCGCACGCCGGACATCGACGAGGTCGGGCTCGACGGCCACCACTTGACCTTCTTCGAGATGCTCGGCAACTTCTCGTTCGGGCAGTACTTCAAGGAAGGCGCAATCGAGCTCGCCACCGAGTTCATCCGCGAGCACCTCCAGATCGACTGGGACCGGATCTGGGCGACGGTGCACGCGGGCGACCCGGAGCTCCGGCTCGGCGAGGACGAGACTGCGATCGCGCTCTGGGAGGCGATCGGCCTCCCGCGCGAACGGATCGTGGGGCTGCCGAGCTCGGAGAACTTCTGGTCGGTCGGCGGGCCGGGACCGTGCGGCCCCGACTCCGAGATCTACTACGACTGGGGCGACGAGTACGGCTGCGGGGACCCGGGTGCGCGCCCGCCTGCCCGCGCTGCGACCGCTTCCTCGAGTTCTGGAACCTCGTCTTCATGGAGTACGAGCTGCACCCGGACCGGACGCTGACGCCGCTCCCCACGCAGAACGTCGATACAGGCATGGGGGTCGAGCGGCTGGCCGCGATCATGCAGGGCGTCCGCTCCGTCTACGAGACGGACGGCTACCAGGCGATCATGGCCTGGATCGAGGCCGAGAGCGGGGTCGCTTGGGACACGGACGAGACCGCGACGAAGGCGCACCGGGTGCTCGCCGACCACGGCCGCGGGATGACGTTCCTCGTCGGCGACGGCGTCACGCCCTCGAACGAGGGGCGCGGCTACGTCCTGCGCCGGATCGTTCGCCGCGCCGTGCAGCAGGCGCGCAAGATCGGCCTGGACGACCTCTGGCGGCTCACAGACGTGGTCGTCGAGCAGATGGCGCCGTGGTACCCCGAGCTGGAGGAGCACCGGGACCGTATCCGGGAGGTCCTGCGGGCCGAGGAGGAGCGCTTCTCGGAGACGCTCTCGCGCGGGATGCGCCTCTTCGACGAGGTCGCCGCGAAGGGCGCGATCACGGCCGAGGACGCGTTCGCGCTGACCGCGACCTACGGCTTCCCCGTCGAGCTGACGACGGAGCTCGCCCGCGAGCGCGGCCTCGCGGTGGACGAGGACAGGCTTCGACAAGCTGATGGAGGAACACCGGGAGATCTCGCGCGCCGGCGCGGGCCGCGGCGTCGAGCGGGCAGCGGAGTTCTCGCGCGAGGCCGGCTTCCTCACCGAGTTCGTGGGCTACGAGAAGCTCGACGTCCTCACGCAGATCGGGGCGCTCGAGGAGCTCGAGGACGGGCTCTTCCTCGCCAAGCTGCGCGAGTCGCCCTTCTACCCCGAGGGCGGCGGGCAGGTCAGCGACCAGGGCTGGATCGAGAAGGACGGCGCGCGCGCGGAGCTCGTCGCCGCGTACCGGTTCGGCGAGGACCAGGCTCTCCTCTTCGAAGGCGAGGGCTTCGCCACGGGCGACCGGGTGCGCGCGGTCGTGCCGTGGAAGGTGCGCTTTCCGACCATGACCAACCACACGGCCACGCACCTCCTCCACAAGGCGCTGCGGGAGGTGCTCGGCGACCACGTCCGCCAGGCCGGCTCCGCCGTTCGGCCGGACAAGCTCCGCTTCGACTTCTCCCACCCGCAGGCGTTGACCGGGGAGGAACGGGAGCGGGTCGAGGCGATCGTGAACGAGCGCATCTTCGAGAACCGGCCGGTGCGAGCATTCCTGACGCCGATCGAGGAAGCCCGCAAGCTCGGCGCGATCATGCTCTTCGGCGAGAAGTACGGCGACGTCGTCCGCGTGGTCGAGGTCGACGACTTCTCGCGAGAGCTGTGCGGAGGCACGTCATGTCCGCTCGACCGCCGAGATCGGGCCCGTTCGCCGTTCTCTCCGAGGGCTCGGTGGGCTCCGGCGTCCGCCGGATCGAAGCGGTGACCTCCGGCGAGGCGTTCGCCCTGCTGCACGCCCGCGCCGGCGAGGCGGACGAGCTGCGGGCAGAGCTGGAACGTGTGCGCAAGGAGACCAGGCAGAAGCCGGCCGGTGCCGGCGCCGGCCCGGACGTCGTCGACGAGCGCCGCAGCCGGGCCGGCGACGTCGAGGTGATCGTCATGGAGCTGTCCGACGCGACTCCGGACGCCTTGCTCGAGCTCTCCGACAGCCTCCGCCAGAAGCATGCGCCGGCGGCGGTCGTGCTGGGGACGAGCGAGGACGGCCGCGTCCACCTGGTCGTCAGCCTCGACCGGTCGCTCCAGGAGCGCGGGCTCGACGCCGTTCAGGTAGTTCGCCGCGCGGCCGCGCTCGTCGGGGGCGGCGGGGGCGGCCGGCCGACGATGGCCCGTGCCGGGGGCAAGGAGCCGGAGAAGCTCGCCGAGGCGCTGGCGGAGGCGGAGCGGGCCCTGCTGGACGCGCTGGGCTGAGGGCTCCAGTAGGTCGAACCGTACAATCGCCTCTGCGGTGAAGGTGCTCGCACTCGACTACGGCTCCGCGCGCACCGGCGTTGCGGTATCGGACCCCACGGGCACGGTCGCCCGGCCGCTCGAGGTCGTCGAGCGCGCGCTTCGAGACGCCGGCCTCGCCCGGGTGCTCGAGCTCGCGTCCGCGGAGCATGTCGAGCGGATCGTCGTCGGCCTCCCGGTCACCCTCCGCGGCGAGCGCGGCCTGCAGGCGCGAGGAGACGGAGCGCTTCGTCGAGCGCCTGCGCGAGGCCACCGACCTCCCCGTCGAGAGCTTCGACGAGCGCTTCACGACGGCATTGGCCCGTCAATCCGGCGAGATGCGCGCCCCGGAGGACGCCGTCGCGGCCGCGCACCTGCTCACGAGCTATTTGCAGTGGAAGACGAGCGCCCGCCCGGCGTGAAGACCGGCCACGCGAGGCGGCGCGGCGCCAGGATCGCTGCGCTTCTCGGCGTGATCGTCGGCTTCGGCCTCATGGCCACGATCGCCTGGGCCGTCCTCGGCGTCGGCGGAGGCGGAGCGAGCGAGGTGACATCCTCGACCGAGCGAACGGACACCGACGCCGCCCAAGCCGATCCTCCGCATCGTCTTTCCCGAGGGCTTCACGCGCAAGGAGATGGCGCGCCGAATCACGGCGGTGAACGGCATTGCCCAGGAGAAGCGTGGGATCTCGCCGTCCCTTCGCCCGCGCGCCGTATCTCGCAGTCCACCGAGGACGTCCGAGGCCTGCCCGACGGGCTTCAAGGACGCGGATCGCGCCCAACCTCGAAGGCTTCCTCTTCCCGGCCACGTACGACTTCACCGAGGACACGACCTCGAAGCAGCTCGTCGACGACCAGCTGAAGGTGTTCGACCGCGACCTGGCCGGAGCTGGACCTCGACGTACGCACGCTCCAAGAACCTGACGCCGTACGACGTGCTCATCATCGCGTCGATGATCGAGGAGGAGGTAGTAGTCCCACGCGAGCGCGCGCTCGTGGCGGCGGTCATCTACAACCGGCTGCGCGAGCGCATGCCGCTCGGGATCGACGCGACGATCCGCTACGGCCTCGACATCCCGCCGACGCAGGCGATCAAGGAGAGCCAACTCGAGGCCGACCATCCCTACAACACGCGCACGCGCGTGGGGCTGCCCCCGACGCCGATCTCGAATCCGGGGCTCGCCTCGCTCGAGGCGGCCGCGCATCCGGCCGACGTCGACTTTCTCTACTTCGTGCGCAAGCCGGACTGCAAGAGCCACTTCTTCACGGCGAGCGAGGAGGAGTTCCTCAACTACAGTCGCGAAGGGACGCGGTGCTAGGAGCTCTGACCGGCACCACGTCGCTTGTCGGGCTCCTCCGTCACCCTCTTCGGGACTCGCTTTCGCCGCCCATGCAGAACGCCGCCTTCGAGGCCGCCGGCCTCGACTGGGCCTACGTCGCCCTGGGAGTCGAGCCGGCTCGGCTCGAGGAGGCCGTCGGTGGGCTCGTCGCGCTCGGCTTTCGCGGCGCCAACGTCACCATCCCGCACAAGACCGCCGTGCTCGCGTACTGCGACGAGCTCGACCCTGTCGCCGAGCGCGCCGGGTCGGTGAACACGCTCGTCGTCCGCGACGGTCGCGTGCACGGATCGAGCACGGACGGGCAGGGGGTCACAGACCGGGTGGAAGCGGACGGCGCGCGTGCGCTCGTGCTCGGCGCGGGCGGGGCGGCGCAGGCGGTTTCGACGGCTCTCGTCGACGCGGGTTGCGCCTCGCTCCGCGTGGCGAGCCGCACGCCGGAGCGGGGGCACGCCCTCGCCGTGCGGCTTCGAAACGTCTTCCCCGGCCGGCCGGTGACAGCTGACGATGCCTGGCCGCCCGCTGCCGGCGACGCCGACCTCGTCGTCAACGCGACCCCGGTGCGGGACGAGCTCCTCGTCGACCTCGCCGCCGTCCGCCAGGTAGTCGACCTTGCGTACCGGCCGGAGGGCGGCGAGACGGCGCTGATCGCGTCGGCTCGCTCCGCCGGGTGCGAGCTGGTCGTGGACGGGCTCGACGTCCTCGTCGGCCAGGGCGCCCTCTCCTTCGAGCGCTGGACGGGCCATGCAGGCCCCGGTCGACGTCATGCAGGCGGCCGTCCGCGGGCGCGATCGGCCCGGTTGCGGCTTAGTCTTGTCGCGCGTGACGCTGCACGCTCGACCACCGCCGGCGAGTCGCACGGTCCGGCGCTCGTCGCGATCGTGACCGGGCTTCCGGCCGGGCTCCTGCTCGAGCGCGAGCGCATCGACGAGGACCTGCGCCGGCGTCAGCAGGGCTACGGGCGCAGCCCGCGCCAGCAGATCGAGACCGACGAGGTCGAGGTGCTGGCCGGCCTCAGGCACGGGCGCACGCTCGGGACGCCGCTCGCGCTCGTCGTTCGGAACCGCGACCACAAGAACTGGGCGTGGGGGATGAGCCCGTGGCCGCCCGACGGCGAGCCTGCCGGCAAGGGCAAGGAGCCGGTGACGCTGCCGCGGCCGGGCCATGCCGACCTCGCCGGCGTCATGAAGTACGGGCTCGACGACGCGCGCAATGCGCTCGAGCGCGCCAGCGCCCGGCACACCGCGGCGATCGTGGCGGCGGGCGGCGGCGGCGAAGGCGCTTCTCAGCGAGATCGGCGATCGAGGTGGAGGGCGCGTGGTCACTCGCGAGGACCTCGAGGCGCGCGATCGACGAGGCGCGGGCCGAGCGCGACACCGTCGGCGGAGTCGTCGAGGTGCGCGCGCGCGGCGTCCCGCCCGGGCTCGGCTCCTACGCGACGAAGGAGGAGCGTCTCGACGCGCGGCTCGCCTGGGCGCTCGTGGGCACGCAGGCGGTGAAGGGCGTCGAGATCGGCGAGGGCTTCGCGCTCGCCGGAGCTGCGCGGCTCCGAGGCCCACGACGAGATCGTCCGCGACGAGGGCGGCTACCGGCGGGAGACGAACCGCGCCGGCGGGATCGAGGCCGGCGTCTCGAACGGCGAGGAGATCGTCGTCCGCGCGGCGCATGAAGCCGCTGCCGACCCTGATGAGGCCGCTGCGCTCCGCCGACCTCGAGACCGGGCGAGCCGGCGGAGGCGCTCGTCGAGCGCACCGACGTCGCCGCGGTCGAGGCGCTCGCCGTCGTCGCGGAGGCGTGCGTCGCCTTCGAGCTCGCGCGCGCCGCGCGGGAGAAGTTCGGCGGCGACGCGCTCGAGGACTTCGTCGCGCGCCTGGCGCGCGTACGTGGAGCGCATCCCGTGGTCGGCCCGAGGTAGGGGCGCTCGGGCGGCACCTCGCGCTCGTCGGCTTCATGGGCGCCGGCAAGTCGACGGTCGGCGCGCGCGTCGCCGAGCGCGATCGGCCGGCCGTTCGTCGACCTCGACGCGGCTGATCGAGCGCCGCCACGGCCCGATCCCGCAGCTCTTCGACGCGCAGGCGAGGCGGAGTTTCGCGCGGATCGAGGAAGGCGTCCTCGCGGAGGCGCTTGCCGGCGCCGGAGCCCGCGTGATCGCGCTCGGCGGCGGCGCCGTCGCTCTCGCCGCTGAACCGCGAGCGACTGCGCGCGCGGCGCCTTCACCGTCTACCTCGACGTCGACGTCGAGACCGCCTGGGAGCGCGTGCGCGGGCTCCGACCGGCCGCTCGCCCAGCGACGAGGCCGACTTCCGCAAGCTCTACGAGTCGAGCGCAGGAGCGTCTACGCGGACGTCGCGGACGCGGTCGCGCGGGACGCCGAGGACGTGCTCCTCGGCCGCGCTCGGCATCCGTGTCGGCGGCGAGCTCGGAGCTCGACCTCGTCGACGGCCCGCGGCGCTCGTCGCCGACGCGCGGCGTTCTCGAGCTCCACGCCGCCCGCCAGTCGCGATCGCGCCCGCCCACACCGGTTGCCGCCGGGCGAGGCGGCGAAGACGCTCGCCGTCGTCGAGCGGCTCTGGGGCGAGCTCGCGACTCGGCCGCGACGGCACGATCGTCGCCTTCGGCGGCGGCTCGCACCACGGACGTCGCCGGCTTCGTCGCCGCCACGTACCTCCGCGGCGTGCCGTGGTCGCCGTCCCGACGACGCTCACCGGCCAGGTCGACGCCGCGATCGGCGGCAAGACGGGCATCGACCTGCCGAGGGCAAGAACCTCGCCGGCGCCTTCCACTTCCCCGAGCGCCGTCGTGATCGACCCGAGCTGCTCGCGACGCTCCCCGAGCGGGAGCGCCGCGCCGGGCATGGCCGAGGTCGTGAAGACGGGGCTCCTCGCCGGCGAGCCGCTCTGGGAGCTCCCCGAGCGAGGAGATGGTCCGCGCGCTGCGCCGCCTACAAGGCCGGCCGTCTGTCCTCCCCGACCCGTACGAGCCGAGGGCCGGCGGACGTCCTCAACCTCGGGCACACGTTCGCGCACGCGCTCGAGGCCGGCGTCCGGCTACGACGTCTCCGCACGGCGAGGCGGTCGCGCTCGGGCTGCTCGCGGCGCTCCGGCTCTCCGGCCAGCCGACCGACGCGGTGGAGGAGGTTCTCGCGGCCGGAGCCCGTCGCGCGTCGACCGCGACGCCGCCTGGGCGGCGCTCAAGCGGGACAAGAAGGGCGAGGGCGTCGTCTCGTCCTCCTCGAGGCGCCCGGGCGAGCCGGTCGTGACGGCACGGCTGCCGGACGCCGGAGGCCCGCGCAGGCTCTCGCCTCGCTCGTTCGCGCAGTAGACTCGCGCGCGTGCAGGTGGCCGTCCTCAACGGGGTCAACCTCGACGTGCTCGGCCGATCGCGACCCGCAGCTCTACGGCGGGCTCGGCCTCGGCGAGCTCGAGACGCGCATCTACGGCTGGGCCCGCGAGCTCGGCTTCACCGCCCGCTGCTTGCAGACGAACCACGAGGGGCAGTTCGTCGAGTGGTGCCACGACGCGCGTCGGTGGGCGTCGGGCGTGATCGTGAACCCGGGCGCCTGGTCGCACTACAGCTACGCGATCCGCGACGCGCTCGAGCTCTGCTCCGCGCCGGTCGTCGAGGTGCACCTCTCGGACATCGACGAAGCGCGAGGAGTGGCGCCGGCACTCGGTTCTCGCCGACGTCGTCGCGCACCGCGTCATCGGCAAAGGGCCCGAGGGCTACCGCGAGGCGCTCGCGTACCTGAAGGAGCACGGGATGAACGCTCGCGCTCGAGCGGCTGCGCGCCGAGCTCGACGGGCTCGGCGCAGGGGCCTTCCTCGTCACCAGGCCCGTCAACGTCCGCTACCTCACGCGGCTTCGAGAGCTCGAACGCGGCGCTCGTCGTCGGCCGCGACCGGGTCGTCCTGGCCACGGACGGGCGCTACGTGGAAGCCGCGCGCGCCGCTCGAGGGCATCGAGGCCGTCCAGGCCGAGCGGGACCTGCTCGCGTGGCTGGGAGCGCGGCTCGGCGACCTCGCCGAGGCGCCCGTCGCCTTCGAGGCCGACCACGTCACGGTCGCCGGATACGAGGCGCTCTCCGGTGAGCGGGCTCGAGCTTCGTGCCCGACCACCGGCGTCGTCGCAGGGCTCCGCGCGGTCAAGGACGAGGATGAGCTCGACGGCGATCCGCGCGCGCGGCGCGCGTCACCGACGCCGCCTACGAGCGGCTCGCCGCAGGAGCAGCTCGTCGGCCGCACCGAGGCCGAGGTCGCCTGGTGGCTCGAGCAGGTGCTCCACGACGAGGGAGCCGACGCGCTCGCGTTCGCCGGCGATCGTCGCGTCGCGGGCCGAACGCAGCGCTGCCCGCACCACCATCCCGGCGGCCGCGAAGATCGGCGCGGGGGAGACCGTGATCGTCGACGCCGGCGCGCGAGGTCCGCGGGTACTGCTCGGACTGCACGCGCACGTTCGCGACGGGCGCCGCTCCCCGACGAGCCTGCGGCGAGCCGTACGCGCTCTGCCGCGTCGGCCCAGGAGAGCGCGCTCGTCGCCGTGCGCGCGGGCGCCGCGCGCTGCCGAGCTCGATGCGATCGCGCGGACGCGCGATCGAGGAATCGGGCCTCGCGCCCGTCCTCCACGGCCTCGGGCACGGGGTCGGGCTGGAGGTGCACGAGCTGCCCGTCCTCCGGCCGGAGTCGCCGACACGCTGGTCGCCGGAAACGTCGTCACCGTCGAGCCCGGCGTCTACCTGGCAGGGGACGGCGGTGTCCGCATCGAGGACCTCGTGATCGTCGGGCGACGACGGCCCGGAGGTGCTGACTCGAGCTTCACCAGAGACCTGCTCGACGCTCGACTAGAATCATCCGGCCGTGGCCGAGACGGTCTCCACGAACCAGTTCAAGAACGGCATGCACGTCGAGCTCGACGGGCAGGTCTGGCGCATCGTCGAGTTCCAGCACGTGAAGCCGGGCAAGGGCGGCGCCTTCGTGCGCACGAAGCTGAAGAGCATCGGCACTGGCGCGGTCGTCGACAAGACGTTCCGTGCCGGCGAGAAGATGCCGCGCATCCGCACCGAGACGAAGAACGTCCAGTACCTCTACGACGCGGGCGACGAGGTCGTCTTCATGGACGAGGGGACCTTCGAGCAGCTCTCGCTCCCGCGCGGCGACGTCGAGGAGGAGCTCGACGTTCCTGCAGCCGTCGGCACCGTGCAGCTCCTCACCGTCGACGGCCGGCCGGCCGGCGTCCAGCTTCCCGCCTCGGTCGAGCTCGGCGTCACCGAGACCGAGCCCGGGCGTTCGCGGCGACACCGTCTCCAACGTGACGAAGCCGGCGACGCTCGAGACCGGCGCCGTCGTGCAGGTTCCGCTCTTCGTGAACGTCGGCGACCGCATCAAGGTCGACACGCGCGAGCGCCGCTACATCTCTCGCGCGTAAGGTGCCGCTCCAGGCAATGCAGCATCACCTGAAGGAGCACTGATGCCGCGCTCGTCGACACGACGATCCGGCTTCTCTCGCAGGAGCCGCTCGCCGACCGCGTCTCCGCGGCCGGGCTCTACGAGCTGGCGGCCGAGCTGGACAAGGCGCGGGTTTCGCGTGCCTGGAGATCTCTGGCGGCGGCTGCTTCGACAGCGCCGTCAGACGCGGCGTCGAGAGCCCGTGGGAGCGCATCCGCTCGATCCGGGCGCGCTGCGCGACGCCGCTGGGGATGGCGCTTCGGGGGCGATTCCTCGTCGGCTCGCGACCGGTCTCGGCCGATCTCGTCCGCCGCTTCGTTGCGAGCGCCGCGGGGAGCGGCATCGACGTCTTCCGCCTGCACGACCCGCTGAACGACCTGGCGAATCTCCGCGAGGCTGCCGACGCGATCTGCGGCGCGGGGAAGGAGCTCTCCGTCGGCCTCGTGCACAGCCCGGGCCCGGCCGGCGAGACGGACGTGCTCGTCGAGCGCGCGCACGAGCTCCCCGAGCTGGGCGCCGCGCGAGTCCTCATTCACGATCCGGCCAGCTCCCTCGACCCTGCGAAGGCGCGTGAGCTCGTCGAGCGGGTGGGCGAGGCGAGCGGGCTCCCGGTAGGCCTTCACTGCCAGGGGGCGGGCGGTGTCGGGCTGGCTGCTGCGATCGAGGCCGTGCGGGCCGGGGCGGAGCGGATCGCCGTGCGCGCTCTATCCGATCGCCCTCTCGCTCCACCGCGTCTCGGCAGAAGCCCTGACGAAGTCGCTCGCCGGCGTGGGCTGGACACCGGCGTCGAGCTCGAGCGCCTCTGGAAGGGCTCGGAGCTCGTGGATGTCGCGCTCGGCGACGAGCCCGTGCCGCCGCTCTCGCCGCGGGTCGCCGTTCGGGCCGCCGAGTACACGCTGCCCGCAGGGCTCGTCGCGGAGCTGGACGCACGGCTGCGCGAGCACGGGCTCCGCCGACCGGCTCGACGAGGTGCTCGAGGAGCTGACGACGATTCGCGCGCGAATGCGGCTGGCCTCCGCTCGCGTCGCCGATCGGGCAGGTGCTCGGCTCGCAGGCGCTCTTGCACGTCCTCGCGGCGCAGCGCTGGCGCTCGTCGTCGACGAGCTCCGCGACCTGGTCGAAGGCCGCTACGGAACTCCGCCAGGCCGAGATCGACCCGACGGTGCAGCGCGCGGTGCAACTGCTCGGACGACGGAGTCGACCAGCCGGAGGAGCCGCCCGACGAGCTCGAGGAGCTGCGCGCGGAGGCGGAAGGGCTCGCCTCGAGCGAGGAGGAGTTGCTCCTGCTGGCCCTCTTCGGCGAGGACGCCGAGCCGCTGCTCCGCTCGGTGCGCTCGCGCGGCCGGCGTGACGAGTCGGAGACCGCCGGCCTGGCGCCTGGCGAAGCGGAGCGGTTGCGCGAGATCATCAGGGTCGTCCAGGAATCCGGCGATCGGCGAGGTGACGATCGAGGAGGGCGAGATGCGCGTCACCGTCAGGCGGACGGACGAGCGCGCCGACCTCGCGGTCGTACCTGTCGCGGTGCCGACGGCGCCCGAGCACGAGGAGCCGGAGGGCGCCGACCGAGCCGCCGCTCGACGACATCATCCGCGTCGAGTCGCCGATGGTCGGGACGTTCTACCGCGCGCCCGAACCGGGCGCCGCCGCCGTTCGTCGAGGAGGGCGACGCGGTCGAGACCGGGCAGACGCTGTGCATCCTCGAGGCGATGAAGCTCATGAACGAGGTGAAGGCCGAGTCCGAGGGCATCGTCCGGCGGGTCTGTGTCGAGAACGCCGCAGCCGGTGCAGTACGGCGACCTCCTCTTCGAGCTCGAGCCCCTGAACGGCCGCCCGCTCGACGCGCTCTAGTGGCTTCCCCGACGGCCCCTCTCTTGAACCCCTTTCGAAATGAAGCCGGGTGTCGCCGGAACGCCCTGGGCGGCCGCTGCGCGTCCTCGGTTGCGCCCGTAGCCTCCGGCTACGAAGCGCCGCGCCTGCATCGCGCTCGCCCAGGACGCCCGGCGACAGCGCGTCATTCCGAAATGGGTTCTTGGGGCACCCCGGCCCACCACCCGCTTTCCAGCCTAACGTCAAATTTCGCGCGCGTGGCGCGCGGACTGTGCCGGAAGCCTCGAGCCGCACAAGATTCGCACGGAGCCGGTGTTCCGCCGCGTCCTGATCGCCAACCGCGGCGAGGTCGCGGTGCGGATGGTGAGGGCCTGCCACGAGCTCGGGCATCGAGGCCGTGGCCGTGTATTCGACCGCCGATCGCGACTCGCTCCACGTCCGCCTCGCCGACGCTGCCGTGCACCTCGGCCCACCGCCGGCGGCGCAGAGCTACCTCAACATCCCGTCCCTGGTCGCCGCGGCCACGACGACCGGCTGCGAGGCCGTGCACCCGGGCTGGGGCTTTCTCGCCGAGAGCGCCGAGTTCGCGGCGGCCTGCGAGGACAACGACCTCGTATTCGTCGGCCCGCGCCCCGAGTCGATCGCGATCATGGGCGACAAGATCCGCGCGAAGCAGGCCGCCTCGCGGTGCGGGCCTTCCCCTCGTCCCCGGCTCGAACGGAGCGGCGACCCTCGAGCAGACACGTGCGCTTGCCCGCGAAGTCGGTTTTCCGCTCCTGCTCAAGGCGGCCGCGGGAGGCGGGGGCAGGGGCATGCGGCTCGTCAACGAGCCGGACGACCTCGAGCCCGCGTTCCGGACGGCATCGGCGGAAGCAGAGGCGGCGTTCTCCGACGGCTCGCTGTACGTCGAGCGCGCGATCGTCGGCGCTCGCCACGTCGAGATTCAGGTGCTGGGAGACGGGGAGGGCGGCGTGCTGACGCTGGGCGAGCGCGACTGCTCGATCCAGCGCCGCCACCAGAAGCTCGTGGAAGAGGGGCCGTCCCCCGCCGTCACCGGAGAGCTCCGCGCCGAGATGGAGGACGCCGCCGGCCGCGCGACCGAGGCGCTGCGCTACCGCGGCGCGGGCACGATCGAGTTCCTCCTCGACGAGGCCGGGCACTTCTACTTCATCGAGATGAACACGCGGCTCCAGGTCGAGCACCCGGTTACCGAGCTGGTCACCGGGATCGACTTGGCGCAGTCGCAGCTCCGCATCGCCGCCGGCGAGGGCCTGCCGCAGACCGGTCGCGCCGAGCTCCGCGGGCACGCGATCGAGCTCCGCATCAACGCCGAAGATCCGAGGCGTGACTTCCTGCCGTCGCCGGGGACCGTCACGCGGTTTCGGCCGCCGCTCGGCCCTGGCGTCCGGGTCGACACCCACGTCGTCGACGGCTACGTGATCCCGCCTTTCTATGACTCCCTGGTCGCCAAGGTGCTGGTGTGGGCGGAGGACCGCCCTGCCGCGGTTCGCCGGGGACGCCGGGCGCTGACAGAATTCGAGCTCGAGGGAGTTCCCACGACCCGAGAGCTGGCGATGGACATCCTGGACAGCGAGCCGTTCGCGAGCGGGCGCTACACGACCGCGTTCATCGCGGAAGCCGGCCCGTCCTTCCGCTCGCTCGCCCCGGAGTCGTCATGACGAGTCGCCGAGCCGCGCGCCGGACGGCGCTCGAGCTTCTCTACCAGTGGGACCTGACCGGACAGCCGCTCGTGAGCCTGCACGGAGGCGATATCGACCCGTTCGCGCTGGAGCTGGCGGAAGGCGTCGCCGCGCAGGCCGACGAGCTGGATGGGCGCATCACGGCAGCCTCGGACGACTGGCCGGCCGACCGGCTCGGCGTCGTCGAGCGGAACGTCGTCCGGATCGGTCTCTTCGAGCTCGAGCGCGGCGACGTGCCGGTCGAGGTCGCGATCGACGAGGCGGTCTCGCTCGCCAAGCGGTACGCGAGCGAGGACGCCGGCCGGCTCGTGAACGGGATCCTCGGCCGGGTGGCCAGGGAGGCCCGCCAGAGCGTGAGCGAGCCCGACGCCGTCGCCCGCCTGGAAGACCTCCTCGCAAAGGTCGAGGCGGCGCGAGCCGAGCTCGAGACCGCCGACGACCCGGAACGTGCGGTGCAGGTCCTCCAGGAGCTCGCCGACCTGGCCAAGGAGGTGCAGGCGGAAGTGGAGCGTGCGCGCAGGGAGGCCGATGCATCGGCCTGAGGCGCTGCGCGAGCTGACCGAGCGTTTTCTCGCCGAGCTGCCGTTCGCGCGCGAGCTCGGGAAGCTGGAGGAGGCGCTTCGGTACTCGCTGCTCGGAGGCGGGAAGAGAATTCGCCCGGTCCTCTGCCTGGCCACGGGCGAGGCGCTCGGCCACGATGCCGCCGAGCTCCTGCCCGCCGGCTGCTCGCTCGAGCTCGTCCATACGTTCAGCCTCGTGCACGACGACCTGCCGGCGCTCGACGACGACGACCTGCGCCGGGGGCAGCCGAGCTCGCACGTTCGCTTCGGCGAGGACGTCGCCATCCTTGCCGGCGACGCTCTCCTCGCCGAAGCTTTCCGCCTCGCCCTTCGCTACCCGTCGCCCGACGTCGCTCGTGAGCTCGCCGAGGCGACGCTCGGCATGATCGGCGGGCCAGTACCTCGACGTCACCACCGACGGCGGGCTCGACACCGACGGTCTCAGGCAGCTCCACGCGCTCAAGACCGGCAGGCTCCTTCGAGCCGGCGTGACCACGGCGACCGCCGTCGCGGGCCTCTCGGACGCGGAGCGAGCCCCCTGGCAGGCTTTCGGCGACGAGCTCGGCGTGCTCTTCCAGATCGTCGACGACATCCTCGACGCGACCGGGACGGCGGAGGAGCTGGGAAAGACGCCGGGGAAGGACGAGGCGGCCGGCAAGGTGACGTACGTTTCGCTCCACGGCCTCGAGCGCGCTCGCGCGCTGGCGGACGAGGCGAGGGTGCGGGTCAACGAGCGGCTGGAGAGCCTTCCGGCGGACACGTCGGTCCTGGCCGAGCTCGTGGACACCATCCGCGACCGGCTCGAGCTGATGCTCCACCGGCCCTCCGCCGAAGGCACGATCGTCATCGGCCAGCCGGCGCATGCCTGGGTCTCGGGCCAGATCGCCCGCGCGTGGGCCGAGCCGTTCGAGCCGTGGGAGGAGGTGTGCCTCGGAGCCGAGCAGCACGACATCGCCTGGATCGAGTGGGAGCGCTCGCCCGAGCTCGATCTCGGAGACGGGCCTGCCGTACACGTTCTCGGCGTTGCCGCGCCTCCGCCGTCTGAAGCTCTGGTCGGGCGCCGGGGAGCTCGTCCTGCCGCAGTCGCGCTACGCGGCGCTCCTCGTCTCGCTCCACGGCACGCTGCTCGTCGAGCGGTTCCCGCCCGAGGGAGGGGAGGAGGTGCGGCGCGCGCTGGCCGACTATCGGGAGCAGGAGCGCGGCTTCCAGGCGCGCGTCCTCGACTCGCTCCGCGGCGACCCGCGCTACGGGCGGCACTCGACGCCGGAGACGGTCGAGCGGAACCGCGAGCTGATCTTCGCCTGGGACGGCCTCTCGCTCGCGCTCGTGCACGGCGTTGTCGAGGAGCGGACTTCGGCAGGACACGCGCTTGCTCCGGTCGACGGCGGCCCCGAGCATGTGACCGTCGCGCCTTGGCCTTTCCGCGAGGACTCCGTCACGGTCACCTGCGAAGGTCGCCTGCTCCGGGAGACCTTCGCCGACGAGCAGGAGCTGCGACGTGGCCTGGCGAAGGCGCCCTGGACGACGATCGAGACGAGGCTCACTCGCGCTCATTCGTGACAGTTCGCCGACTGGGTCACGGGGTACGCTCTCCGCCATGAGTGCCAAGAAGCGCCTGGACGTGCTGCTCGTCGAGCGCGGGCTGGCCGAGAGCCGCTCGCAGGCCCAGGCGCTCGTCCTGGCCGGCCGCGTAAAGGGACACTCGAAGGCCGGCGAGCAAGTCCCCCACGACGCCGAGCTGGAGGTCGCGGAGGGAGCGCGTTTCGTCTCCCGCGGCGGCGAGAAGCTGGCGGCGGCCCTCGCCGCCTTCGCCGTCGACGTCGGCGGCGAAGACTGCCTCGACGTCGGCGCCTCGACCGGCGGGTTCACGGATTGCCTCCTCCAGGCCGGCGCTGCGCGGGTGATCGCGCTCGACGTCGGCTACGGCCAGCTTCATCCGAAGCTTCGCGAGGACCCGCGGGTGACCGTGCTCGAGCGGACGAACGTGCGCGACCTCCGCTGCGAGCAGCTGCCGTTCCGGCCGACGTTCGTGGTCTGCGACGTCTCCTTCATCGGCCTCGCCAAGGCGCTTCCACCGGCGCTCGCCTGCGCCGAGCCCGGTTGGCGCGCGGCTCGTGCTCGTCAAGCCACAGTTCGAGGCGGGCCCAGCAGACGTCGGCAAGGGTGGAGTCGTCCGCGATCCGGCGGTGCACGAGCGGGTTCTCGACGACGTGCTCGCCGATGCGCCCGGCTGGGGCGCTCTGGTGCTCGGCGTCGAGCCCTCCGCCGTGCGGGGCCCAAAGGGCAACCAGGAGTTCTTCGTGTACCTCAGCGACGTCTCGGCAGGTTCGTGACCGGGGCGCCTCGCCGCATCGGGATCATGACCACGCCGGGACGACCGGAGGTCGTCGCGGAGGCGCGGAAGCGTGTCGAGGCAGCGGCGGCCGCTGCCGGCGTCGAGGTCGGGGCTCCGGAGGACGAGGAGGTCGACCTGCTGCTCGTGCTGGGCGGGGACGGGACGATGCTGCGGGCGCTGCGGGCGACCCTCGGAAGCGGTACGCCGGTGCTCGGGATCAACTTCGGCAGGGTCGGGTTCCTCACCACCGTGGACGGCTACGAGCTCGACTCGGCGCTGGCGCTCGCGCTCGCGGGCGACGTCCGGGTCGTCGATCTCTTCACGCTCGAGGCTCGCCTCGACGGGGAGACGCACGCGGCCGTGAACGACCTCGTCGTCACGAGCTCGCGGCCGGGGCGCATGGTCGAGCTCGGTTGGGAAGTCGCCGGTGAGGACCTGGGCGATCAGCCCTGCGACGGGATGATTTGCTGCACGCCCTCGGGCTCGACTGCCTACAACCTCTCGAACGGCGGGCCGGTGCTGATGTGGGGGCTGGAGGCGATGGCAATGACCTTCGTCGCTCCGCACTCGCTGCGCGCACGGGCGCTCGTCGTTCCCCGAGGCCTCGACCTCCGCATCACGAATCGCTCGAAGGAGCTCCCGGTGACGGTGCTCGTCGACGGGCACGCCGTCGGTGAGCTGGAGCGGGACGAGGAGATCGTGGTCGCCGTCGGCCCGGATCATTGCCGGCTCGCCCTGCTGCCACAGGTGACGTTCTTCACGCGGTACCACGAGGTCTTCCCCTAAGGGGCCGCGTCTGCTCCGTCGCCTGCGCATCGAGAGCTTCGTCCTCATCCGCGAGGCCGAGCTCGCGTTCGGGCCCGGCCTCAACGCCGTGACGGGCGAGACCGGCGCGGGCAAGACGATCCTCGCGCAGGCGGTCGGGCTCCTGCTCGGCGCGCCCGGCGACGCGGGTTACCTCGGCCCCGAGGCGGACGAGGCCTATGTCGAGGCCGAGCTCGATCTCCCGGAGGGGATTCTCGACGATCTGGAGCTCGAGGCGATCGCCGACCTGCGGCCGGCCGGGGAAGAGGGCCTGGTCGCCGCGCGCCGGGTGTTCGCGGACGGGCGGACCCGTGCCTATGCATGGGGACGCGCCGTGCCCCGCGAGGACCTCGCCGCGCTGGTCGAACGGCTCCTCGCCATGTCCGGTCAGTTCGAGCAGCGCCGCCTCGCCCGGCCCTCGCACCAGCTCGACGTCCTCGATGCGTTCGTCGGCGAGGAGCAGCTTCGCCGCCGCTCCGAGCTGCAGCGCGCCTGGCGGGAGTTGGTGGCCGCGCGCCGCCGCCGCGAGGAGCTTGCCGGCGCGGCCGCCGGCCGGGCGCAGCGCCTCGCGGAGCTCGCCGAGCTCGTCGCCCGCACCGAGGGGATCGAGCCCGGAGACGAAGAGCGGCTTCTGGCCGAGCGCGAGCGCCTGCGGCACGTGACCGAGCTGGCCGAAGCTGCGGCCGCCGGCGCCGAGGCGCTGGATCCCGAGCAGGCGGACATCCCCGGCGCGTCGACGCAGGTGGCGGAGGCTCTGCGGGCTCTGGAAGGTGCCGCCGCGCTCGCGCCCGAGCTCGGGGAAGTCGCCGCGGAGCTGGGCGAGGCCGAGATTCGCGTCCGCGAGAGCGCCTCGGCGCTCCGTGCCTTCCTCGCCTCGCTCGAAGCCGAGCCGGGCCGGCTGGAGACTGTCGAGGCCGAGCTCGAGCGGATCGCCGAGGCGCGCCGGCGCTTCGGCGCTTCCGATACCGAGGAGCTGCTCGCCCGCGCCGGGCAGGCACAGGCCGAGCTGGAGCAGGTCGAGGCGGGAATCGACCCGCTGGAGGAAGCCGAGCAGGCGGTGGCCGTCGTCGAGGAGCGTGTGGAGTCCCTGGCGACGCGCGCTGGCGACGGCGCGGGCCGAAGCGGCGGAGCCCTTCGCCGAGGCTGTCGTCTCGGAGCTTCGCGGGCTCGGCATGGGCGACGGAGAGTTCACGGTCGAGCTCGCCCAGCGTGAGCCGGGGCCCGCCGGTCGCGACGGCGTCTCTTTCCTGGTCAGGCCGAATCCCGGCCTTCCTTTCGCCCCCGCGGCAGAGACTGCTTCCGGCGGCGAGCTCTCACGCCTCGCGCTCGCGCTTCGCGCCGTCGCCCACGCCTCGGCCGGCGAGCCGACGCTCGTCTTCGACGAGATCGACGCGGGCATCGGCGGCCGGACGGCGCACGCAGTCGCGGATGCTCTCGGTCGGCTTGCCGAGCGCGCACAGCTCCTCACGATCACGCACCTGCCGCAGATCGCCAGCGTCGCCGAGGCGCATTTCCGGGTCGAGAAGGTGCCGGGCGACCCCACCCACACACGGATCCAGAGGCTTTCCGACTCCGAGCGGCGGGAAGAACTGGAACGTATGCTGGGCGGTGCCGAGTTCCTCTCAATGGTGCGCCCGAGTTGACCTTCGTCGAGTTCATCGGAACCGCGAGGCTGGACAAGCGTACGAAGCGCCTCGTCCAGCGCCTCGGCCCCGACGACATCGCGATCATCGACCACCCCAACCTCGACATGATCTCGGCCGAGGAGCTGCTCGAGAGCGGGGTGCGCGTTGTCGTGAACGTCTCGCCGTCGTCGACCGGCGACTATCCGAACGCCGGCCCGCTCACCCTCGTCGAGGGCGGCGTCTGCCTGATCGACGCGCCGGGCGCCGAGCTCTTCGAGGACGTGAAGGACGGCGAGTCGCTCGTCGTCCGTGGCTCGAGTGTCTTCCGCAACGGCTCACGCCTCGTCGCGGGCCGGGAACGAGAGGCCGACGAGCTCGCGCGCGACCTCTTCGAGCAGCGCGCCCGCGTCAGCGAGGCGCTCGAGGCATTCGCGGAGAACACCCTCCACCACCTGCGGGAAGAGACCGCGATTCTCTCGGAAGGCGTGCAGATGCCGCAGCTCAAGACGCGCTTCCGCGACCGGCACGCGCTCGTCGTCGCGCGCAGCGCCGAGACCAAGCGCGACCTCTCGATCGTCGCCCCGTACATCGGCGACTTCCGGCCGGTCATCGTCGGCGTGGACGGAGGCGCGGACGCGCTCGTGGCGGCGGGGTACAAGCCCGACGTGATCGTCGGGGACATGGACTCGGTCTCGGACAAAGCGCTTCTCTCCGGTGCCGAGCTCGTCGTGCACGCCTACCCCGACGGGCGCGCGCCGGGGCGGCAGCGACTCGACCGGCTCGGGCTGCCCTCGACCGTCTTGCCCACGCCGGGGATCTCCGAGGACGCCGCCATGCTGCTCGCCTACGAGAAGGGCGCCGAGCTGATCGTCGCCGTGGGCACCCGCTTCAACATCATCGAGTTCCTGGAGCGAAATCGGGCGGGTATGTCCTCCACCTTCCTCACGCGCCTCAAGGTCGGCGAGAAGCTCGTTGACGCGCGGGGTGTCTCGCGACTCTTCCGCCCGCGCGTCGGCGTGGGGATCGTGATCGCGTTCGTGCTCGCCGCGCTCGCCGCGATCACGGCAGTCCTGATCGCCTCGCCGGAGCTCCGGGATCTCGTGTCGACGCTCGTCGAGCGCCTGCGGTCGCTCGTGGGCATCGAATGAGCCTAGACGCGAGAGCATGCTCATCAGGCCGAGGGCGAGCTTCAGTCAGACCGGCGCGACGTCTGGGCGCTCGTGGCCGAGCCGTACCACCTCCCCGACTGGTGGCCCGCGTACACCGGCGTCAAGCCGGACCGGAAGGGCCTCGCCGAGAACGCGCGCTGGCAGGTGATCCGGAGCACGGCTCCAGGGCTCCTGCGCCGTCCGGAGGGGGAGGGCCTGATCGTGATCACGAAGGTGGTGGAGGGCTGGGAGCTTCGCTGGCACGACGTGAAGCAGGACCTCGAGGCGGGAGTCCGGCTCGACAACGCGGGCACCGGGCGCACCCGCGCGACGACGTTCGTGTCCGGCCCATGGCTCCGCCTCGTCGCCGAGGGCGCCCGCGGCCTGCCGGAGAAGTCGCTGACCCGTCTACGCGACCTCTGCCAGACGGCCGCGACGCTGTAGAGAGCGCCCAACACGATGAGGAGCGATGCCGCCTGGCCGCGCTGGGCGGCCCGAGGCGGCGTCCTCAGTCGCGCCCATACCTCTGCAGGTATGAGCGCTCCCTGCGTCCTTGCCTCGAACCACCCATCGCACCCAGTCGGCGGGTCATCATCGTGTTAGGCGCTCTAGAGAGCGCCCAGCATCTACGCTCTGACGAATGTTCGGCCTTCGCTACCACGTTGCCTCGCTGGCGGCCGTCTTCGTCGCGCTCGCACTCGGCATCCTGCTCGGTGTCGCGGTCTCGGGCAAGCTGACGGACTTCGGAGAGGACGCCGAACGCCGCAACCTTGAGGAGGACGTCGAGCAGCTCGAGCAGGAGCTGGATGCCGCCCGCGCCCAGGCCGAGGCTGCGACGGCACAGGGCGAAGGTGCGGACGAGCTCTTCGGGCAGCGCCTATGCGACGCTCATGGACCGGCGACTGGAGGGCCGAAACGTCGCGGTCGTGTTCCTCGGGCCGGCGGACGGGAGCGTGCGCGCCGAGGTGGAAGGAGCCCTTGCGGACGCCGACGGCGGGGGCCAGCCAGCGTGATCGCGCTGGACGTCCCCGTGGACGGCTCCGATCTCCAGGCATCGCTCGAGGGCGACGAGCTGCTTGCCGCTTACGCCGACGAGGGAGGTGACTTCTCCGACCTCGGGCGCGAGCTCGGGCGCGAGCTGGTCGAGGCCGAGGAGACCCCGCTCTGGAATGCTCTCGCGACCCGGCTCGTGGAGGAGCGTTCGGGCACGATCGCGAACCCGATGGACGCGGTGGTCGTCGTCCGCAACTGGGCGCCGCCGGAGGAGGGCGACGGCGACGAGGACGCGGCGACAGAGGCGACCGTGTCCCTGATGGACGGCCTCGTGAGCGGCCTTGACGGAACCGCTGTCCCGGTCGTCGGCGTCGCCGCGTCGGACGATCCCACCGAGGTGATCGATTTCTACCGCGAGCGCGGGCTTTCGAGCGTCGACAACGTCGACGCGCCGCAGGGCCACCTCGCTCTCGCTCTCCTCCTCGCCGGCGCCGAGCCCGGCCACTACGGTCTGCGGGAGACCGCTACCGATGGCGTCGTCCCGCCGATCGAGCCCGTCACGACCGAGGGTGAGTAGCTCCGGGCCCGAAGGGCTCACCATCCTCGTTCCGGCGCGCAACGAGGAGGAGCGGATCGCGGAGACCGTCGTCGCCCTCCGACGGGACTTCCCAGGGGCGGAGGTGATCGTCGTCGACGGGCGCTCCGACGACGCGACGGCCGCGCGCGCAGAGGCGGCCGGAGCTGCGGTTCTCCGCCTCGAGCGGCTCGGCAAGGGGGAGGCGCTCTCGGCCGGCGAACGGGCGGCGCCGCCGGGGCCGCTGCTGCTGGCCGACGCCGACCTCCGGGGCTCGCTCCTCGCGCTCGGCGCGAGCACGGCCGACCTTGCGGTCGCCGCCTTCAGCCGGCGGGTGGGCGGCGGCTTCGGGCTCGCCAAGCGCGTCGCCCGTGGGCTGGTGTGGCTGCGAGCGGGCGTGGCGCCGCGCGAGCCCCTCTCCGGCCAGCGCCTCGTCAGCCCCCGCGCCCGCGCCGCCTGCTTCCCGCTCGCCTCCGGCTTCGGGTGCGAGGTCCGCATGACCATCGACGCTCTCCGGGCCGGGCTGGCGTTCGAGGAGGTCGAGCTCGACCTCGACCACCGGGCCACCGGCCGCGACGCCGCGGGCTTCGTGCATCGGGGCCGCCAGCTGCTCGACGTCGTCCTCGCCGCCGGCCCGCTGGGCATCAACTACCGGGGTCTCCGCCTGCCGCTCCTCGGCTGGACGACCGCCAACCTGAGTGACCCAGGGATCACGCTCGTCATGCTCCTCGGCTTCCTGGACGACGCGTTCAGCGGGGACGAGCGCGGCCTCCGCGAGCACCTGCGGGCGCGGCGGACGACCGGCGTGCTCAAGGCGGTGGGCATCCCCCTGATCGGGCTCTGGCGAACCCGGAGCCCGAGCGGCGCCGTTCTCTTCGCCCTCGGCGCCAACTTCCTGAACCAGCTGGACACGCGCTCGGGCCGGTGTCTGAAGGCGTACCTCCTGGCCGCTTTGCCGCTCCGCGCACCGGTCGGCCGAGCCGTCCTGCTTCTTCCCTACGATCTCGGCCGAGAGAGCCATGCTGGGAGATGCGGGATCGAATGCGTTCGGGGCCGTGCTAGGCTTGAAGTCCGTGGACCGCTTCCACGGATGGACACGTTGGGCCGCGATCGGAACGCTCGCCGGCCTCAACGTCCTCGGCGAGCGCACGTCGATCGGCCGTCTCATCGAACGGACGCCGGGGCTGCGCGAGCTCGACCGGCTGGGACGGCGCGGGTGAGGGAGCGGCCCACCAAGTACGTCTTCGTGACGGGCGGCGTCGTCTCGTCCCTCGGCAAGGGAATCAGCGCCGCCTCGCTCGGCCGGCTCCTGAAGGCGCGCGGTCTCCGCGTGCAGGTACAGAAGTTCGACCCGTACCTGAACGTCGACCCGGGGACGATGAGCCCGTTCCAGCACGGCGAGGTCTTCGTCACCGAGGACGGCGCCGAAACCGACCTCGACATCGGGCACTACGAGCGGTTCGTCGACGAAAACCTTTCCCGCAACGCGAACCACACGTCGGGCTCGATCTGGTACGCGGTCATCCGCAAGGAGCGCAAGGGCGAGTATCTCGGCTCCACCGTCCAGGTGATCCCGCACATCACGAACGAGATCAAAGCGCGGATCAGGCGCGTCGCGGACGTCAGCGACACCGACGTGGTCATCTCCGAGATCGGCGGCACGGTCGGAGACATCGAGTCGCTGCCGTTCCTCGAGGCGATCCGCCAGTTCCGCCGCGAAGTCGGCCCGGAGAACGTCGTCTACCTGCACGTGACCTTCGTCCCGTTCATCGAGACGGCCGGCGAGCTCAAGACGAAGCCGACCCAGCACTCGGTGAACGAGCTGCGCCGCATCGGTATCCACCCGGACGTGGTCATCTGCCGCTCCAAGGACCGGCTCTCGCGGGACATCCGCGAGAAGATCGCCCTCTTCGCCGACGTGGATCCCGAGGCCGTGGTCGCGAACGAGGACGTGAGCGACGTCTACCTCGTGCCGCAGGCGCTTCGGGAGGAAGGGCTCGACACTCTCGTCGTCCGCAAGCTCGGGCTGCCCGAGGTCGAGCCCGAGCTCGGTGAGTGGGACGAGCTGGCGACGCAGATCGCCCAGCGCGACGGCGAGGTCGAGATCGCCCTCGTCGGCAAGTACGTCAAGCTCCACGACGCCTACCTCTCGGTACACGAGGCGCTCAAGCATTCCGGCATCCATCACGGCGTCGGCGTCAACGTGCGCTGGTTCGATGCCGAGGGAATGAGCCTCGAAGAGGCGGCGGCCGAGCTCGAGGGCGTCGACGGCGTGCTCGTCCCCGGCGGCTTCGGCTCCCGCGGCTGGGAGGGCAAGATCACCGCCTGCCGGGTCGCGCGCGAGCAGGGGATCCCGTATCTCGGGATCTGTCTCGGCATGCAGGTGGCCGTGTCGGAGTTCGCCCGCCACGTCAGCGGGCTCGAGGGCGCCAACTCGACGGAGATGGACCCGGAGACGCCGTACCCGGTGATCGACCTCCTGCCCGAGCAGAAGGAGATCGAGGACCTCGGCGGCACGATGCGCCTCGGCGCCGACGCCGTCGACCTGGTCGAGGGCACGAAGGCGCACGCAGCCTACGGCGACGCGGTCATCCACGAGCGTCACCGGCACCGGTACGAGGTCAACAACCATTTCCGCCCGCGGTTGGTCGAGCAGGGTCTCGTCGTCTCGGGAACGTTCCAGTCCGGCCGGCTGGTCGAGGTCATCGAGCTCCCGGACCACCCCTGGTTCGTCGCGAGCCAGTTCCATCCGGAGTTCAAGTCGCGCCCGACCCGCCCTGCGCCGCTCTTCAGAGACTTCGTTGGAGCCGCGTTGACCCGAGCCCGCGAGCGAGGCCGGGTCGCCGAGGCCGCGAGTCGCTAGCAGCTGATGGTCGAGGAGATCGGCAACCTGCCGCCCGGGCGCGCTCTGGGAGGACAGGCAGCGCTCGTCACGGACAAGGACTGGATCCGCCACGGTGTAGCCGCCTTTGGCTGGCTCAGCCCCGGCGAGCTCCGGGTCTTCGAGCCGGGCAGCGGGACGCGGCTGTTACCTGGCTCGCAGAATCCGCTTGACGAGGCTTTCGTCGAGGGCGACGCCCTAGGGGCGCAGGCCCAGGCGGGGACGTTTGCGGCCCTCCCCGGCAACGTGGTGGGTGGTCTGCTCGAGCGGTCGGCAGCCGACGTCCGGCATGAGCTCCCGACGCCGCTGCCAGACGTACAGGAAGAGGTCGGCTTCGGTGGCATCCGGATAGAGCCGGTCGAGGCCCTCGCGCCGTATCGCAGCGACGGTTGGTTCGTAGACCTGTTCGAACCAGTCGGCGGAAATCTCGGCGGGGTCGAGCGCATCTCCAGCGGCGAGCATGGCGTGATAGCCGTGAAGCTGGATCGTCTCGAGCAGCTCGATATAGCCGACCGGACGGTTGAACCTGATCGAGAGGTCGGGTCGTGTCCGGTCGAGGCCGCTTTCCTCCATGAAGATCCGCTGTTGCTCGGCGTGTATGAGCTCGACGATGTCGGCGTCGGCACGGAGACGCCAGCGTGCTCGGAGCTCGGTGACTTCGGCGTCGATCGTCTCCATCCCGCGCTGCCGGGCGATCGCGACACGATGGTGACCGTCGAGGACGAAGTAGGCCTCGCCGAGCTGATAGACGACGATCGGCGGGAAGTCGCCGGCTGGATAGGCATTCTCCACCTGACGCCAGCGCGCGCGGATCTCAGGGCGACGCGGAAGGAAGTCGCGGTCGAAGTCTCCACCGCGGCTGTCCGTACCGACGACGTGGTTCAGCGGGATCGGACGAATGCCGACGTACCGTCGCTCAAACGGACGAAGGCGCCTGGTCGCCTCCTCGAGCGGGAGCAACGCAGGAGGCGCTTCCCGGCCGACGACGCGTGCCAGGCGCCGGTAGGCGCGTCTTCGGCGCGCCCGCTCAAAGCTGGTGGCAGCGTTCACGTTGGCGGCACCATGCCTCTTGCAACGGCGCGGCGCCCGTGCAATTCCCACGCTCTTGCGATGTGCGTTCGACGTCGAACCGCGGCGCCGCGCCTAGAATCGTCCGCGTGACGACCACCTGGGCCTCCGAGGTCCTGCCGCTCTTCCTCGAGCTTGCGGCCATTCCCAGCCCGTCGGGGGAGGAGGAGGCAGTCGCCGGGCGCGTGCGCGCGTACCTTCGCGACCTCGGGATCGAGACGGAAGCCGATGCCGCCGGCAATCTGCTGTCGCGCCTGCCGGCGACCGACGGCGCGGCCGGCGAGCCGATCTTTCTGTGCGCCCATCTCGACACGGTGCCCGTGTCGGGGCCGATCGAGCCCGTGGTCGAGGATGGGGTCGTCACGAACTCGGCGGCGACGATCCTCGGTGCCGACGACAAGGCGGCCGTGGCCGTGCTGCTCGAGGCGGCGCGGCTCGTCCTGGCCGAGGGGCGATCCCATCCAGGCGTCGAGCTCCTCTTCACAACCAGAGAGGAGACCGGGCTCGAGGGTGCGTTTGCATTCGACGTCTCGCGGCTCACTGCTCGTCTCGGCTTCGTCTACGACTACTCGGGAGCCGTCGGGGAGGTGGTCGTCGCAGCGCCCTCCGGTCGCACGATCGATGTCGTCTTCACCGGTCGGCCGGCGCATGCGGGCATCAACCCCGAGGACGGGCGCTCGGCGATCGTCGCGGCCGCCCGCGCGATCTCGGATCTCCGCCTCGGCCGCATCGACCACGAGACGACCGCCAACGTGGGCCTGATCGAGGGTGGAAGCGCGCTCAACGTCGTGCCGGCGCATTGCCGCCTCGCGGTGGAGGCTCGCTCCCGCGACGAGCGGAAGCTCGCGAGCCTCGTGCAGGAGATTCTCGACTCCCTCTCCTTTGCGGCGGCCGTCACCGAGTGCGAGGTGGAAACGACGGTCCAGGACAAGTACCGGGGTTATCGCCTCGCTCCCGACGATCCGGCGCTGCTGCTGGCCCGGTCCGCACTCGAGCGCGCAGGATTCGAGCCGAGGGAGGTCGAGGTCGGCGGCGGCGCTGACGCGAACGTCTTCAACGAGCGCGGCCTGCACTGCGTGAACGTCGCCAACGGGATGGCGAACGTGCACACGGCGGACGAGATGATCGCCGTCGCCGACCTGGAGGCGATGGTCGCCGTCACCCTCGAGCTGCTGCAGCGCGCGAGGGCGCCCCTCCAGGCAATACGCGCGCTTCTGCCCCGCGATCACGCGGCGCCTGAGACCGCCCTCGCCCTTACCAAGGCTCCCAGCCTTGGCCGCAGGCGAGTGCGGACCAGACTTGGTGCTCGCGACGCAGAAGCTAGCCAGCATTACCTGAAGAGGCACTAGTGCCGGTCACGCTTCGGCGGGGAAGGGTGACCGCGATCGTCGAGCGTCACGACGGACTCGTCCGGCTCGAGGTGGACGAGCGTCCGTGCGTCGCGTATCCGGCGCTGACGGGGCCCGTCGCGCTCGGCGACGAGGTTCTCGTCAACGACCAGTCCGTCGAGCTCGGGCTCGGGACGGGGGGCTTCGACGTGCTGCACGCAAACCTCACACGCGGCCTCGAGCTCCCGGCGGAGGCGGGAGCGCACGTGATGAAGCTTCCGTACACGTCGCTCCAGCACGCAGTCACGCACGTGGAGGAGTCGTTCCCGGAGGCCGGCGTGGGCGACCTCGCCGGCCTGCCGGTGGTCTGCTGCTCGCTCCACAGTCAGGTTGCGCCTGCCTGCGCGGGTCTCGGGCGGGACCTTCGCATCGCCTATGTCCAGCTTCCCGGGGGAGCACTGCCGGTCCCGCTCTCCGACGCCGTGCGGGCCCTGCGCTCCGAGGGCTACCTCGAGACGACGGTCGCCGTCGGCCCCTGCGTGGCCGGGGAGCTTGCGTGCGTCTCGGCTGCATCGGCCCTGCTCGCGTGCGCGGCCGCCGGCCTCGACGGGGTTGTGTGCGCCATCGGTCCCGGGGTCGTCGGCACGGGCTCGCGCTTCGGCCACGGGGCGCTGGCTGCGGCCGAGGCCGCCAACGCCGCCGGGGCGCTCGGTGGGGCCCCGGTTCTGGCGCCGCGCGTCTCGACGGCGGACGAGCGCGAGCGGCACCGCGGGCTCTCGCACCACACGCTCGCTGTGCTCGAGCTGGTCCAGCGTGCCGTGCCGGTGGCCTGGCCTGCGGGACTCGACGTCCCCGCCGAGCTCGGCCCGGTCGAGATGGTTGATGCGTCGGACTGGCGCACCGCCTGCGAAGGCCTGCCGCTTCGCACATGGGACGCGGCCCTGAGCAGGAGCCGTGGTTCTTCGCCGCTGCCTATGCGGCGGGCGCGCTCGCGCCGGTCGCTCGCGCGCTGATCGCGGCGCGAGGTTCGGTTATCGTTCGCGCGCGGCATGCGGATCGGCGTCGTCAAGGAGATCAAGCAGGACGAGTATCGCGTTGCGCTAACCCCGGCGGGCGCGGGCGAGCTCCGCCGACGCGGCCACGAGGTCGTCGTCGAGGCCGGCGCCGGCGCCGGCAGCGCCTTTCCGGATGCCGACTACGAGGGGGTAGGCGCGCGGCTCGCGTCGGTCGACGGACGTGTGGGCGACCTCGGAGATGGTGCTCAAGGTCAAGGAGCCGCTGCCCGAGGAGTACGGCCGGCTGCGGGAGGAGCAGATCCTCTTCACCTACCTGCACCTGGCAGCCGACGACGCAGTTGACGCGGGCGCTCTCAGGAGAGCGGAGCGACCTGCATCGCGTACGAGACGGTGGAGACGGACGACGGCAGGCTGCCGCTCCTCGCTCCGATGAGCGAGGTGGCCGGGCGCCTGGCCACGCAGATGGGCGCGTGGGCGCTGGAGAAGGCGCAGGGCGGCCGCGGGCTCCTGCTCGGCGGCGTGCCGGGCGTGCCGCCGGCGAAGGTCGTCGTCCTCGGCGGCGGCATCGTCGGCTACAACGCGGCGCTCATCGCCGTGGGCATGCAGGCCGACGTCTGGGTGCTGGACAAGTCGGTCGAGCGGATGCGCGACCTGGAGATGATGCTCGACGGCCGCATCACGCTCGCGATGTCGAACCGCCTGCAGATCGAGCTCGCCGCCGCCGACGCGGACCTGATCATCGGCGCCGTCCTCATCCCCGGGGCCCGTGCGCCGAAGCTGATCACCCGGGAGATGCTCGCCGGGCTGAAGCCGGGCGCCGTCGCTCGTGGACGTGGCCATCGACCAGGGCGGCTGCTTCGAGACGTCCCATCCGACCACGCACTCCGATCCGATCTACGTGGTCGACGGCATCGTCCACTACTGCGTGGCGAACATGCCCGGCGCGGTGCCCGTCACGTCCACCTTCGCGCTGACGAACATGACCCTGCCCTACGTCGAGTCGATTGCCGAGCTCGGCTTCCGCGAGGCGATTGCGCGGGACCGGACGCTCGCCCGCGGCGTCAACGTCGTCGACGGCAAGCTCACGTACGAGGCGGTCGCGGACGCGCACGGCCTCGAATTCACGCCGCTCGAGCAAGCGGTGCCGCTCGAGCCCGTCTAGAGCACGCGCCGGCGACGTGAACCTTCTGCGGGTGTCGCCTGCGAAGGGCTGTTTGTCCCCTATCTGCAACCACACGAAGGAGCACACGATGTCCAAGCTCACACGCTGGGTGATCGCTGCTCGGCGCGATGCTGGCGCTGGTCGTCCCGCTCGGAGCCGCCGCGGACAACGGCGGCGGCGGTCGGAAGAACGATCGCCGCGTCCTCTACGCCACGGACACGGGCGGGCAACCTGCTGCGCTTCGATTCCCGTTCGCCGCGGCACGTCAGCTCGAAGAAGATCACGGGCCTGCCGATGGGCGTCACGCTCGGCGGCATCGACTTCCGCCCGGCCACCGGCGACCTCTACGCGCTCGGAAGCGACAAGGTCGTCTACCGGGTGAACGTGACGACGGCCATCGCGGTGGCCGAGGGCCCCGCCTTCGAGATGGCTCCGGACGCGCTCAACAGCGGGAACATCGGCTTCGACTTCAACCCGACCGTGGACAAGATCCGGGTCACGAGCGATGCCGACGACAACATCCGGCTCAATCCCGACGAGGGCAACCTGCTCTCCAAGGACACGAGCCTGACTCCCGCAGACGTCATGGTTGTCGGCTCCGCGTACACGAACTCGTCGTTCACGGCGTTCGCCACGCGGCCGACCGTGACCGAGCTCTACGCGCTCGACATCGCACCGAGCAAGGACCGGCTGTGGATCCAGCGCCCCGCCAACAACGGGACGCTGATCATGCCCGTGTCGCTCGACTTCGACCTCGGCCCCAACGCGGGCTTCGACATCGTCGGCAGCGACGCCACCGGGAACATCGGCTACGTCGCCGGCACGCAGGCCGGCCGCAGCTCGTCCGAGCTGTGGCGGGTCAACCTGGCCACGGGGAACACGCGCTCGCTCGGCCGCATCGGCAAGGGCGTGACCATCACCGGTCTCGCCGCCTGGCAGGACCAGTAGTGAATGCACTTCGCGGGGTGGGCTCCGACCCGGAGCCCGCCCCGCGAACCTTTCCGAGCTCGTGCCGCGAACGACCTGTGTCCTGGAACTCGCCGATGGAATCGTTCCCGACACTCGAAGCGCGATCGGGTCGCCGGCGCAGGAAGCCGTCCTCGTCGCACGGCTTGCCGCCGGAGAGCGCGAGGAGCCGCTGGCCGAGCTCTACCGGATCTACGGCCGCCGGATCTATGGGCTCGGGCTTCGCCTCTTCGGCGATCGCGGGCTCGCCGAGGAGCTCGTCCAAGAGACGTTCCTGCGGCTCTGGCGCTCGTGCGGCCGCTTCGAGCCGGGGCGCGGAACGGTGCACACGTTCGTCTTCACGCTTGCGCGGCGTGCGGGTGTGGACCTGCTGCGGCGGAAGTCGTCCCGCTCGGTGCCTGCGATCGCGGTCGAGCATCTGGACGCGCCTGCAGGCGACGAGCCTTTCGACGAGCTCGTTCTGGCGCTCGACGTGCGCGACGCGCTCGACGAGCCTGTCGCCCAAGCATCGCGAGGTGCTCGAGCTGCACTATCGCGGCGACCTGACCCAGGCGCAGATCGCCGAACTGCTCGACGTGCCGCTCGGCACGGTCAAGACGCGCACGTTCCACGCTCTGCGCGGCGTTTCGCGAGCTGCTGCTGGAGCGTGACCTCCTGTGACCGAGCCCCTCATCCGCCACGAGGACGTCGCCGGCTACCTGCTCGGCAGCCTGACCCCGCAGGAGCAGGCGGCCTTCGAGCGCCACCTCGCCGGCTGCGCATGGTGCCGGCGGCAGATGGACGACCTCAGCGCTCCGGCCGAGCTCTTTCGCCAGGCTGCTCCGGACTACGACATGCCGGCCGCCCTGGAGGCGCCTGACGCTTGCCGCCGTCGAGCGGAGCGTCTCGGAGAACGGATCACGCCCGGCGCCGCCTGCCCGCCCGACTGCTCCGGCCTCGGCGTCTGGTGCTTGCTGCCGCCGCGGCCGCAGTGGTCGCCATCGGCGTGTTCCTGGTCGCGCCCCAGCTCGACCGCGCCGGTGCGCGGGGAGCAGATCGAGCTCGAAGCCGTCCTGGCACCGCCCGCCGGCGGCCCCGAGCGGGCAACCGTGGTCGTCGAGAAGACCGGAATCGGGCGCGAGATCTCGTTCCGGAGCGACGACCTGCCGATCCTTCCGCAGGGCGAGTACTACGAGCTCTGGTTCGTCGGGCCGGGCGACACGCTGCGCCGTCCGAATCGCATCTCGGCGGGGACGTTCCATCCGGACGAGCAGGGCCGCTCCGTCGTCGAGCTGACCGCGGCGGTCGATCCGCTGCTCTATCCGATCCTGAGCGTCACCGCGGAGCCGGCCGACGGGAACCCGCAGCGGACCGGGCCCGAGGTGCTTCGCTCTCGGTCCGAGCTGACGCTCGAGCTGCTAGGTCTCGGTCTTCGGCTTCAGCTCTTCGTCGCCGCGGGAAGAGCCTGACGACGACGAACGTGATGCCGGCGGCGATGGCAATCGTGCCGGCAATCCAGACCACCATGCCGAGAAGACCGAGGACCGTGTCCATGACAACCGTAGAATAGCCCCATGCCGCGCGCCTGCGTGATCGTGCTGGACGCGGTTGGTGCGGGCGAGCTGCCGGACGCAGCACGAATACGGCGACGAGGGGTCCGACACCCTCGGCAACGTCGCCAAGGCAGTCGGCGGCCTCGACCTCCCCAACCTCGAGCAGCTCGGCTTCGGGAACATCGAGGACCTCGAGGGCTGCCCGCCGCTCGAAGGGGCTCCTGCCCTCGCAGGGCGCCTGCTGGAGCGGTCGAAGGGCAAGGACACGACGACCGGGCACTGGGAGCTGATGGGCATCGTCACGCCGGTCGCCATGCCGACCTACCCGCACGGCTTTCCCTTCGAGGTGATCGAGGAGTTTGCCCACCGCACGGGCAGGGGCGTCCTCGGGAACAAAGCGGCCTCGGGCACGGAAATCATCGAGGAGCTCGGGGAAGAGCACCAGCGCACCGGCAAGTGGATCGTCTACACGTCGGCGGACTCCGTCTTCCAGATCGCCGCGCACGAGGAGACGATTCCGCTCGAGGAGCTCTACGAAGCGAGCGGAATCGCCAGGGAGATCCTCACGGGCAAGGACGCGGTCGGGCGGGTCATCGCGCGGCCGTTCGTGGGTGAGCCGGGGAGCTACACGCGCACGCCGAACCGCCACGACTGGTCCCTTCGTCCCCGGCAGCCGAACTACCTGACACTCGTGCGCGAAGCGGGCAACGAGGTCCACGGCGTCGGCAAGATCCACGACATCTTCGCGGGCGTCGACATCGACCACTCGCGCCCGACGAAGTCCAATGCCGACGGCATCCATCAGACCGAGAGCCTGCTCCGCGAGCTCGAGTCCGGCCTCGTCTTCGTCAACCTGGTCGAGACCGACATGCTCTGGGGGCACCGCAACGACCCGGTCAACTTTCACCGGTGCCTTCAGGACTTCGACCGGCGGCTGCCCAACCTGCTCGACGCCCTGAGGCCGGGCGACCTCTTCGTGCTCACCTCGGATCACGGCTGCGACCCGACGACGCCCTCGACCGACCACTCGCGCGAGCACGCGCTCTTCCTCGCCTATGTCGAGGGCCGGAACGCAAGCGGACAGCGCCACGACGGCGAGTTCGCGGACGTCGGCGCGACGGTCAACGCGTGGCTGGGCGGGAAGGCGCCGAGCCGGGGGATTCCGGGAACGCCTGTCCTGACTCCGTGATCCCTCCCGCCAGGCTGATCGAACAGAAACGCGACGGCGCGGAGCTCTCCGGCGACGAGCTCTCGGAGCTCGTCCTCGCCTACGCGCGCGACGAGGTGCCCGACTACCAGATGGCCGCCTTCTGCATGGCCGTGTACTTCCAGGGTCTCACGGCCGCGGAGACCTACGCGCTCACTGACGCCATGGTGCGGAGCGGAGAGACGATCGACCTCACGCCGCTCGGCAGAAAGGTCGTGGACAAGCACTCCACCGGCGGCGTCGGGGACAAGGCCTCGATCGTGATCGGCCCGATCGTCGCGGCCTGCGGCGTTCCCTTCGCGAAGATGAGCGGGCGGGGCCTGGGCCACACCGGCGGCACGCTCGACAAGCTCGAGTCCATCCCCGGCTTTCGCATCGAGCTCGCCGGCGACGAGTTCATCCGTCAGGTGCGGGAGGTCGGGATGGCGATCGTCGGCCAGACGGCCGAGCTCGTCCCGGCGGACAAGAAGCTCTATGCCCTGCGGGACGTCACCGCCACCGTCGACATCATCCCGCTGATCGCCTCATCGATCATGTCGAAGAAGATCGCCGGCGGCGCGGACGCGATCGTGCTCGACGTCAAGGTTGGACACGGCGCGTTCATGAAGAGCCTCGAGGAGGCACGGGAGCTGGCGCGGACCATGGTCGAGCTCGGCCGGCTCGAAGGCCGGGAGGTGGTTTGCGAGCTCACCGACATGGACCAGCCGCTCGGCCGCGCCGTCGGGAATGCGCTCGAGATCCACGAGGCTCTCGACACGCTCGAGGGCTCCGGCCCTCCCGACCTCGCCGAGCTCGTTCTCGGCGCCTCGGCACACCTTCTCGCCCTCTCCGACCTCGGCGTCGATGTCGAGGAAGGACGCAGGCGAGCAGAGGAAGCTCTGGCGAGCGGGGCCGCCCGCGAGCGGTACGACCTTTGGGTCCGCGCGCAGGATGGTGATCCTCGGCGTGAGGCTCTGCCCAGGGCGGCGGTCACCCGTCCCGTGCCGGCGCGTGCGGCCGGGTTCGTCCACGGCATCGCGGCCACCGGCATCGGGCTGGCGGCGCTCCACCTCGGCGCCGGCCGCACCCGCAAGGAGGACACGATCGACCACGCGGTCGGGGTCGTCTGCCTGGCGAAGCGCGGTGACCGAGTCGAGATCGGTCAGCCGCTCGCCGAGGTCCATGCCCAGGATGACGAGTCCGCCGCCCGGGCCGCCGGGGAGGTCGAAGCCTGCTATCGCATCGGGGACGGGGAGCCCGAGCGGACGTCGATCGTCCTCGACGTTCTCTCGTGACCATGCTGGACGGCTGAGCGTTCGTGCCCGAGCTGCCCGAGGTCGAGACGATTCGCGCCAGCCTGGCGCCGGCACTGACGGGGCGGAGGCTCGACCACGTCGAGATCTTCGACCCCCGACTGACGAGGCCGGATCCTCCCGAGCTCGTTGCGGCTGGGCTGGAAGGAGAGCAGGTCGCGGACGTACGCAGGCGAGGCAAGTATTTGGTTGTCGACTTCGAAAGCGGGCGGCACCTCCTCGTCCACTTGCGGATGACCGGAAGCGTCCTGCACCCGGCGCCCGAGGGCCACAGGGACGATCCGCACGTGCGGGCTGTCGTCAGATTAGACGACGGGTCGGATGTCCTCTACCGGGATGTGCGCCGCTTCGGCACGTGGGAGCTGCTCGAGCGGGGCGAGCTCGAGCCGTACTTCGTCGCGCGGCGGCTCGGGGTCGAGCCACTCGGGCGACAGTTCACGCCGGCGAGTCTCGGCCGCGCGCTCGGCGGCCGAACGGCACCGGTGAAGGCGGCGCTGCTCGACCAGCGCGCCGCGGCCGGCATCGGGAACATCTATGCCGACGAGGCGCTCTGGTACGCGCGGATCCACCCGCTCGAGCCGGCCGGCGCTCTCGCCGGCGAGCAGCTGGCGGCGCTTCGCGACGGTATCCGCAAGGCGCTCCGCCTGGGGATCCGCCGGCAAGGAGCCACGCTACGCGACTACCGCGCCGCCGACGGGAGGCGCGGGCGAATGCAGGAGGAGTTCCGGGTCTACGGCCGGGAAGGGGAGCCGTGCGAGCGCTGCGGGACGCCGATCGCGAAGACGCGGGTGGCCGGCCGAGGAACCTGGTACTGCCCCAGCTGCCAGCGGCGCGACTAGCATCGTCACCGTGAAGCCGTGGTCCTTCCAGCCAGCCGGCCGCTTCGAGGAGACCCTTTTCGAGAGCGAGGCGCTCGACGGAAACCCGCTCGGGGACCCGACCAAGCGGCCGCTCTGGGTCTATCTGCCGCCCGGATACGACGATGAGCCCGAGCGCCGCTACGCGAGCGTCTACATGATCCAGGGCCTCACCGGACAGCTCGACATGTGGCGGAACCGCACGCCGTTTCGCCGCAACTTCCCGGAGCTGGCCGACGAGCTCTTCGCCACAGGAGGTGCGCCGCCCGCGATCGTCGTCTGGGTCGACGCTTGGACCTCGCTCGGCGGCAGTCAGTTCCTTGACTCTCCTGGCACGGGCGCTTACCACACGTATCTATGCGAGGAGGTCGTTGCCTGGGTCGACGAGCGCTACCGGACGGCCGCGGCGGCCGAGCATCGCGGCATCGCGGGCAAGTCCAGCGGCGGCTACGGGGCGATGGTGACCCCGATGCTCCGCCCCGATCTCTTCGGCGGACTTGTCACGCACGCGGGCGATGCGCTTTTCGAGACCTGCTACCTGCCCGAGTTCCGGGAGGTCGTCCGCACGCTCCGCGACGAGTATGAGGGCTCGTACGAGCGCTTCTGGGAGGACTTCCGCGCGCGGCCGGCGCTCTCGAAGCCGAGCGACGCCGTCCTGCTGAACAGCTGGTGCATGGCCGCCTGCTACTCGACGGACCCGGACGGCACCGTCCGGCTCCCGTTCGACGTCGACACGGGCGAGCTCGTGCCCGAGGTATGGGAGCGCTGGCTCGCGTGGGACCCCGTTCGCATGGCGCCCCGGCACGCGGAGGCGCTGCGCTCCCTGAAAGCGGTGTACGTCGATGCCGGCACGAAGGACGAGTACTACCTCGACCTCGGTTCGGAGGCCTTCCGCCGCGCACTCGTCGACGTCGGCGTCACCGACGTGCGGTTCGAGCTCTTCGACGCGACTCACATGGGCATCGAGTATCGCTATCCGCTCGGCCTCGCGTACCTGGTCGAGCGCCTGGCGCCTCCCGACTAGCGGGCGAGAGCGTCGGTCAGTAGCCCGCGGCGGTCGAGCTCACGGAGCTCGAGGAAGCCGCCGATCGGCTTCCCGTCGATCAGGATCTGCGGGACAGTCCAGCCGCCGCTCAGGTCGAGCAGTCTCTCGCGGAAGGCAGGGTCGGCGTCGAGGTTGATTCCTCGAACTCGATGCTGCGCACACGTAGGAGCTGCCGGGCAGGGGACAAGGTCGTGTACATCTGGACCCTGCGCCACTACGGGAAAACGGCGCCAATCCTGGCCGATTCCCCCGAGGGAGCGACTACAGTGGCCAGGTGTCGTCGCGCACCTTCACGACCGAGGCGGTCGTGCTCCGTTCCATCCGCTTCTCCGAGGCGGACTGCGTCCTCCACCTCTACACGCTTGCGAAGGGGAGGCTGGGGGCGATCGCCAAGGGCGTTCGCAAGACACGCTCGCGCTTCGGTGCTCGGCTGGAGCCGCTGTCGCATGTCGAGCTCCTGCTGCACGAGGGACGGGGCGACCTGCACACGGTTCGAGGCGCCGAGCTCGTCCGTTCGCATGACGGCTCCCGAACCGATCCGTACCGGCTGGCAGTCGGGCACATCGGGCTCGAGGCCGTCCTGAGGCTCTTCGTCGAGGAGGAGGCTCAGCCGGCTGCCTTCCATGCGCTCACCCGCTTCCTCGACCTGCTGGACGACGTGGAGGAAGCGCTGCCGGCGCAGCCGGCCCTGGAGCCGCTCGTGCTCTCCTTCCAGCTGAAGCTTCTCTGGCTCTCCGGCTATCTCCCGCACCTCGCGAGCTGTGCGGCCTGTGGAGAGGCAAAGCCTCTCGTCGGCTTCTCGGCGCGGGCAGGCGGGGCGGTCTGCCACGACTGCTCGGTTGCCGCTCTGCCGGTCTCCGAGGCGGGGTTCCTCGGGCTCCGGGCGCTTCTGGAGCAACCGCTCGCCGGCGCTCGCGGGCTCGACCTCGGCGAGGACGCTCTCCGCCAGTGCCTGCGCGTGATCACGGCCTCGTACGAGGAGCACGGCGGTTTCAGGCTGCGGACCCTCTCGGCCTGAGAACCGGCGCCTCGATCGACGCCTGGGCCGTCCTTTCTGTTTGGGGCACCCCGGCCCACCACCCACTGCGAGCCTAACGTCGAAAAGCGCACGCGTGGCACGCGGATCGCGCCGAGAGTGTGTCAATGTCTCCGGCCACAGGCGCGGCGCTCCAAGGTGACGAGTCCGCGGGAGGGTGGCCGACCGCCTGCCGTAGCATGTCCGCTCGATGAGCGCGCCCAACTTCCAGGAGATGATCACCAAGCTGGAGCGCTACTGGGCGGATGAGGGCTGCGTGCTCATGCAGCCGTACCACACCGAGGTCGGCGCGGGCACGTTCAACCCGGCCACCTTCCTGCGGTGCCTCGGGCCGCAGCCGTGGAAGACCGCCTACGTCGAGCCGTCGATCAGGCCCACCGACGGCCGCTACGGCGAGAACCCGTTCCGCTTCCAGCACTACTTCCAGTACCAGGTGGTCCTGAAGCCGGCGCCCGAGGACGTGCTCGACCGCTACTTCGCCTCGCTCGAGGCCGTCGGCATCGACCTGGCCAAGCACGACGTCCGCCTGGTCGAGGACGACTGGGAAGGACCGACGCTCGGCGCCTGGGGCCTCGGCTGGGAGGTCTGGGTCGACGGAATGGAGGTGACGCAGTTCACCTACTTCCAGCAGCTCGGCGGGCTCGAGCTCGAGCTCATCCCGGCGGAGATCACCTACGGCCTCGAGCGGCTGGCGATGTTCCTGCAGGACAAGCGGAGCGCGTTCGAGCTCGAGTGGGCGCCGGGGGTGACCTGGGGCGACGTCTACAAGGAGAGCGAGCGCCAGTGGTCGATCTACAACTTCGAGGCGGCGCCAGTCGACGTGCTCATGCGCCGCTTCGGCGAGCACGAGGACGAGTGCCGCGAGCTGATCGAGCGCGAGCTGCCGCTCCCGGCCTATGACCAGGTGCTCAAGTGCTCGCACGCCTTCAACCTCCTCGACGCGCGCGGAGCGATCTCGGTGACGGAGCGCGCCTCCTACATCGGCCGTGTCCGTAACCTCGCCCGCCGCGTCGCCGAGCTCTACGTGGAGTCCCTTGCCGAGCCTGCTGTTTGAGATCGGCTGCGAAGAGCTGCCGGCCTCCGCCTGCCGCGAGGCCGAAGAACAGCTTCACGAGCAGTGGTTGCCCGAGCTCGGAGAGGGCACGGTCTACGTCGGCCCACGCCGCCTTGCCCTGCTCGTGCCGGAGGTCGCGAAGCACGAGCCGGACCGCTGGGTGCAGGGGCCGCCGGAGCATCTGCGCGACAAGGCGGCCGCCGGGTTCGCGCGCAAGCAGGGGGTCTCCGAGGACGAGCTCGAGGTGCGCGACGGCTTCTTGGGCGTCGTCGTCCCCGGCCGGCCGATCTCCGAGGCGCTCCCCGAGAAGCTCGCCGCCCTGGTCGAAGGCCTCGCGTTCGGCAAGTCGATGATCTGGGAGAAGAACGGCCTCCGCTTCTCGAGGCCGATCCGCTGGCTCTGCGCCAAGCTGGACAAGGAGACGCTGAAGGTCGAGGTGGCCGGGCTCGAGTCCGGGCACCTGACCTACGGCCACCGCTTCACCGGCGGCGAGGTCGAGCTTTCTCGTGCAGACGAGTACGTCGAGGTCCTGCGTGCCGCCGGCGTCGAGCCGGAGCAGGACGAGCGCCGGCGCCAGATCCTCGAGGGTCTCGACGCGATCGGCGGTTGGCGCGACCCGGCCGGCGTGATCGAGGAGGTCGTCTTCCTGGTCGAGAGCCCGGTCGTCCTGGCGGGGCGCTTCGACGAGCGCTTTCTCGAGCTCCCGCCCCGCGTGGTCGAGACGGCCATGCAGTCGCACCAGCGTTACTTTCCACTCGAGGGCGCGCGCTTCGCCTTCGTCGCCAACGGCGGCGACCCGGAGGTCGTGATCTCCGGCAACGAGCGCGTCCTGGAAGGGCGGCTCGAGGACGCGCACTTCACGTTCGAGCGCGACGTGGCGAAGGGGATCGAGAAGCTCGCCGGGGAGCTCGGCTCGATCACGTTCGCGGCGGGCGCCGGAAGTTTCGCCGAGAAGTCGGCGCGCCTGCAGGAGCTGGTCGCAGCGCTCGGCGGGGGCGAGGCCTCGCGCGAAGCTGCGCGGCTGGCCAAGGCCGACCAGGCCGCCGAGCTCGTGCGCGAGTTTCCCGACCTCGAGGGTCACATCGGCGGGGAGTACGCGCGGCTCGCGGGCTTCCCCGAAGCGGTGTGCTCGGCGATCGAGGAGCACTACCTTCCCGACTCCGCAGACGGGCCGCTTCCACACACGGAGCCGGGCCGCGTGCTCGCCGCCGCCGAGAAGGTCGACAACCTCACCGTTGCCTTCGCGCTCGGCCAGCGGCCGACCGGCTCGCGCGACCCGCACGGTCTTCGACGGGCCGCGATCGGCCTCTGCCGGATCGCGGTGGAGGGAGGCCTTCAGATCGACGTCGCCGCGCTGGCAGAGCGTGACCACGGGCTCCTCGTCCAACAGGAAGCGGAGGTGACGGAAGAGCCGGACGAGGTCGCCGACTTCGTCTTCGAGCGCCTCGAAGGCGTCCTCGACGTGCCCGTCGAGTTCGTGCGGGCGGCCCGCGCCGGGGGAGTGACCGAGCTCGGCGCGGTCGCTGAGCTGGCCCGGACGCTCGCGGCCGAAGCCTCCTCCGAGGAGTTCGAGCAGGCGTACGTGGCCTTCGACCGCGCCAACCGGCTCGCCGGAAGGACGGACGGCGCGGCCGCGACGCTCGACCCGTCCCTCGCCACCGACGAGGCCGAGCGTGCGCTGATCGAGGTGCTCGGCCAGGCCTCGCCGCAGATCGAGGCGGCGGTCGCCGAGCGAGACTTCCGCGCTGCAATCGCGGCGGCGGCCGAGCTGGGCCCTCCGGTCGACCGCTTCTTCGACGAGGTGCTCGTCATGGCTGAGGACGAGAGCATCCGCGCCAATCGGCTTCGCCTTCTCCTGGACGTGCGCGACGCCGTCGGGGCGCTCGGCGACCTCTCGCAGATTCCGCGGTAGCGAGGTCGACGATGTCCGAGCCGGTCGAGCTGCACGTGGTCTCCGATTCGACAGGGGAGACCGCCGCGCGGGTCGTCGAGGCGGTCGAGGCGCAGTTCCCCGGCCAGGAGTTCGAGGTCGTGCGGCACCCGCGCATCGCCGCCGTCGAGGACGTGCACCTCGCAGCTCAGCGGGCGCGGGGGCGTCGTGCGGTCGTCCTCTTCACGCTCGTCGAGCCCGAGATGCGGGAGGTCATGCGGACGCTCTGCAAGCGCTACCGGCTCCACTACTGCGACCTGCTCGGGCACCCGATCGAGGCAGTTGCACGCGTCTCCGGCGCCCCGGCGACCCACCGCGCCGGCGCGCCCACCGTGCTCGACTCGAGCTACTTCAAGCGCATCGCGGCGATCGAGTTCGCGGTTCGCTACGACGACGGCGCCGCCGCGCGTGAGCTGCCTCAGGCCGACATCGTTCTCGTCGGCGTCTCGCGCAGCTCGAAGACGCCTCTTTCGATGTATCTCGCCTATCTGGGGTACAAGACGGCCAACGTGCCGATCGTGAAGGGCATCGAGCCGCCGGCCGAGCTATGGAAGGTCGATCCCGCGAAGATCGTCGGGCTCACGATCGACGCAGAGGCCCTGGCCGAGATCCGCGGCGAGCGCGTCCGCGGCATGGGCGGCGGCGGGCGTTATGCAGAGCTCGCGGAGATCTACGACGAGCTCGAGTACGCCGAGTCCGTCCACAAGCGGCTGGGCTGCCCCGTGATCGAGGTCTCGAACCTCGCGATCGAGGAGACCGCCCGGCGCATCGTCCGCATCGTCGAGGAACGCCGCCTGCGCACAGAGGCGAGGACGTGAGCGAGAAGCCGCCGATTGCCTGGTACTGGTGGCCGTTCTGGATGCTCCTGCTCGCAGGCGGCCTCTTCGTCTTCTACGTCCTTCTGACGCCGGTTTGGGTCGCGATCCGCCTGATCGAGTGGTTCGGCCACCGGCGCGAGGTGGCCGCCGAGAAGTCCTCGTAGCGTCGGGACTCCCGTGATGGGAGAATTCCCGGCCAGGGCGATGGGTACGCAGTACGTCTATGACTTCTCCGAAGGGGGCGAGCTCGGGCGCGAGCTGCTCGGCGGCAAGGGCGCCGGTCTCGCGGAGATGACCGCAATCGGGCTGCCGGTGCCGGCCGGCTTCACCGTGACGACTGAGGCCTGCCGCGAGTACATGCGCTTGGGCGGCACGCCCCCGGACGGGCTCGACGCCGAGGTCGCGGACGCGGTCGCACGGCTCGAGGAGAGAACCGGGAAGCGCTTCGGCGACCCCGCCGAACCACTGCTCGTCTCCGTGCGCTCGGGGGCGGCGGTCTCGATGCCCGGGATGATGGACACGATCCTCAACCTCGGCCTGAACGACGACGCCGTCGAGGGGCTCGCCCGCGCGACCGGGAACGAGCGCTTCGCTTTCGACTCCTACCGGCGGCTCGTCCAGATGTTCGGGGAGGTCGTCGGCGGGGTCGACGGGCAGCTCTTCGAACAGGAGCTGGCGGCCCTCAAGGCCGAGCGAGGCGTCTCGCAGGACATCGAGCTCGACGCCGGCGACCTGCGGGAGCTCCTCGGGCGCTTCAAGAAGCTCTACTCCGAGTTCCCACAGGACGCGCGCGACCAGCTCGAGCGCGCGATCCGGGCCGTCTTCGACTCGTGGGAGACGCCGCGCGCGCAGGTCTACCGGCACGCCAACGGGATTCCTGACGACCTCGGCACGGCGGTGAACGTCGTCCAGATGGTCTTCGGGAACAAGGGCGAAGGGTCGGGCACCGGCGTCGCCTTCACCCGCGACCCCTCGACCGGCGAGCCCGGCCTCTGGGGCGAGTTCCTCGGGAACGCACAGGGCGAGGACGTAGTCGCCGGAATCCGCACGCCGGAGCCGATCACGAGCATGCGGGAGCGCTTCCCCCAGGCCTTCGAGCAGCTGACCGCGACCATGGCCAGGCTCGAGGAGCACTACCGCGAGATGCAGGACATCGAGTTCACGGTCGAGGAAGGCACCCTCTATCTCCTCCAGACCCGCACCGGGAAGCGGACGGCCGCCGCAGCGCTCCGCATCGCGGTGGACATGGTCTCCGAAGGTCTGCTGACGCAGGAGGAGGCGGTCGCCCGCGTCGACCCGCGCGCAGCTCGACCAGCTGCTCCACCCGATGATCGACCCGAAGGCCGACTACGAGGTGGCCGCGAAGGGCCTCAACGCCTCGCCCGGCGCGGCGACCGGGAGGATCGTCCTCGACGCCGACCGGGCTCAGGAGCAGGGAAGCGCGGGAGAGCCGGTCGTCCTCGTTCGCACCGAGACGACGCCCGACGACATCCACGGCATCATCGAGGCGCGGGGAGTGCTCACGGCGCACGGCGGCATGACCTCCCACGCGGCCGTCGTGGCGCGGGGGATGGGGAAGCCGTGCGTCTCAGGCTGCGAGGCGCTCACGATCGACCTCGGCGCGCGGCGCATCCGCCTCGGTGACCACGAGTTGGCCGAAGGCGACGTCCTCACGATCGACGGCGGCACCGGCGACGTGATCGTCGGCGAGGTCGCCCTCGTCCCGCCCCGGATCGACGAGAGCTTCGGGACGCTGCTCGGCTGGGCGGACGAGATCCGCCGCCTTCGCGTGCGCGCGAACGCGGACACGCCCGAGGACGCCGCCAAAGCACGGGAGTTCGGCGCCGAAGGCATCGGCCTCTGCCGGACCGAGCACATGTTCATGGCAGAGGGCCGGCTGCCGCTCGTGCGCGCAATGATCCTGGCTGCTTCCGAGGACGAGCGCCGCCGTGAGCTGGAGGGGCTGCTCCCCTTCCAGCAGGCCGACTTCGAGGGGATCTTCACGGCCATGGCCGGGCTGCCTGTCACCATCCGCCTGCTCGACCCGCCTCTGCACGAGTTCCTGCCGCCGCTCGAGGAAGCCGAGTCGGAGGAGATGGCGCGCCGGATCCGGGCGCTCCGCGAGGCGAACCCGATGCTGGGGACGCGCGGCTGCAGGCTCGGGCTCCTCTACCCGGAGATCTACGAGATGCAGGTGCGTGCGATCGTCCGGGCCGCGCTGGCCGTCGCCGAGCAGACCGGCGAGGCGCCGCTCGTCGAGATCATGCACCCGCTCGTCGGCTTCGCCGAGGAGCTACGTCGGCTGCGCCGACTCGACGCTGGACACTGCCTCCGCCGAGCTCGAGCAGGCCTCGCGCCAGCTCGACTACCAGGTGGGGACGATGATCGAGCTCCCGCGCGCATGCGTCCGCGCAGACGAGATCGCAGCAGAGGCCGACTTCTTCAGCTTCGGCACGAACGACCTGACCCAGACGACGCTCGGCTTCTCCCGCGACGACGCCGAGGGCAAGTTCCTGACGCACTACCTCGAAGACCGCATCCTCGCTGCGAACCCGTTCGAGACGCTGGACGTAAGCGGCGTCGGCGACCTCATGCGCCTCGCCGTCGAGCGGGCGCGCGGCGTCGATCCCGAGATCAAGCTCGGCATCTGCGGCGAGCACGGCGGCGACGCGCCGCTCCGTCGCGTTCTGCCACGAGCTCGGGCTCGCCTACGTCTCCTGCTCGCCGTACCGCGTGCCGCTCGCGCGCCTGGCCGCGGCGCAGGCGGCGCTGGCCGAGCGCGGCGTCACGGCCGTGCAGGTCGGCGGCTAGCCGACGCTCCGGGACCGGCGCCGGCCCGTAGCGGGCGCGCACCTCGTCGATCCACGCGGCCAGGCGCTCCGCCAGCTCGGGGTCGCGGATCTCGAGGACGTTCTCGGCGTTCAGCTCGCCCGAGTGCGAGAGGTTGTAGCTGCCCGCGAAGACGTGGTCGTCCGCGACCGTCACCTTCGCGTGCATGAAGTCGTGCACGTTGTCGCCGTCGCCGTAGGGCGTCGAGTCCTTCCCGGAGAAGCGGCCGCCTCCGAAGACGCGCGCGACGAGCGGGAGCTTCCACGTCGAGTTCCCGTTCAGCTCCCACTGGTGGAAGACGCCCCGCATCTGGGTGCCGTCGACAGACGCCGGTGACGTCGACCTTCCCGTCCGAGACGCACTCGGCGAGCGCGCCGAGGATCGGGCCCGAGGTGAGCACGGGCGAGCAGACGCGGATGCGGCGCCGCGACCGCTTGATCCGGTGCGGCGATGCGGGTTGCGAGCGCCTCGCCGTGCCCCGGCGAGAACCAGGCGCGCACCTCGCGTCCGCCCACGTCGATCGGGCTCGGGGTCGACGAAGCCGCTCTGCTCCACCGAGCCGGTCGTCCAGAGCTGCTCGAAGTCCTTTGTGTAGGCGGCGGCGACGTCGGAGGACTCGACGATCACGATGACGTTCTCGCAGCGAGTCCATGAGTCGTCGGTCCAGTTCGTCGAGCCGGTCCAGACCGTGAGCGCCGTCACGGATCGCGTACTTGTGGTGCATGAGGTCGGGAATGCCGGGGATCGCCTTCGTGGGCACCTCGAGGCTGTCGATCAGGCTCGGCTCGCCGCGGGGCGGAGGGAAGACGGGCGGCGGCTTCTCGCTGTCGAGGTTGAAGGCGAGCCGGACCGCGACACCTCGCTTCTCTGCTTCGACGACGGCGCCGGCGACGATCGCGGCAGTCGGCTGCAGGAGGTCGAAGTCGTACAGCGCCAGGTCGAGGCTTTGCTGAGCGGCGTCGAGGAATCCGGCGAGGCGGTCGGCAACCGCGAGCGCGGGCTGGCCGCCGTCCGTCAGCGTGTGCACCTCGATCACGAGGCTTGACCTTAAAGCACGTCTCAAAATGAAGACCAGGGCCGCCGCGCCGCGCGATGGCGAGGCGTCATTCTGAAACGTGCTGTTGTCGTCCTACTCTTCGAGCGACGAGCAGCCGGTCACGGTGTCGGCGAGCCAGCCGCCAGCAGTGCATCCTGTCCGGCGCCGCAGGCCGACACGACGAGAGTCACGGCGGACACGAGCGCGAGAGGGACTAGGAGTCTCACTCCTGCTACGACCAGGGGACGGGCTGAAAAGTTTCCCGACTCAGGCGTAGCCGCGCACCCGGAGGTACGCGACCAGCACGCTTCCGGCGGCGATCGCCAGGAGCGCGAGGAGCGAGAGCACGTCGAGCCGCCCGTACACCGGATGGCGGCCGGCGACGGAGAGGGCCAGCATGGCGAGGATCCCGCCGACGAGCCCGCCCAGGTGGCCGCCGATGGAGATGTTGGAGACGGCGAAGGTGAAGGCGACGTTGAGGATGACGACGAAGAGCGCGCCGCCGCCGAAGACGTAGATCTGCCTCCGCTCGAGGACGAGCCCGGCGCCGAGGATCCCGAAGACGGCCCCCGAGGCGCCCACGGTGTTGACGAACTCGCCGCTCAAGAGAAGCGCCCCTGCCGAGCCTGCGAGCGCGGAGACGAAGTACACGCCGAGGAAGCGCACACGACCGAGCGCCGCCTCGAGCGCCTGCCCGAACCACCAGAGCATGAGCATGTTGAAGGCGAGGTGGATGAGGCTCGCGTGCAGGAACGCGCCCGTGATCAGGCGGTACCACTCCCCGTCGGCGACGGCGAACCCGTTCAGCGCCCAGCGGTTGATGAACTCCTGGGCGCGGCTGGAGCCCGCCGGATCCCTGTGCGATCGAGATCAGGTAGACGACGACGTTGATCCCGATGAGCGTCTTCGTGACGAGCGCGCCCGTGCCCGTCCGCGCGGCACGGCCCACTCGCCGGGTCGCCGCCCGGGCGCCGGTCGCCTGGCCCGCGCACTCCGGGCACTTGATTCCGACCGCGGCGTAGACCATGCAGTCGGGGCAGATCGGCCGGCCGCAGTTCGAGCAGCTGACCGCGGTCTCCCGGCCGGGATGCCGGTAGCACGTCTGCGTCTGCGTCTGCTCCGGAATGGCCATTCGGGCCATCGTATCCGCGCCGTGTAAGGTCACGGGCCGATGCGGGTGCACGTCGCCTTCACGCCGGCAGAGGCCGAGCGCGCGCCCACGGCCGATCGTCGTCGACGTCCTCCGCGCCACCTCGACGATCGCCCAGGCGCTCGCCTCGGGCTACCGCCGAGTGCTCTGCTGCGCCGAGGTCGAGGAGGCTCTCGCGCTGCGGGCTCGACTGGGCGAGGGGGTGCTGGCCGGCGAGCGGAAGGCGGTTGCGATCCCCGGCTTCGACCTCGGCAACTCGCCGCTCGAGTTCACGGAGCCGCGCGGCGAGACGCTCGTCCTCACGACGACGAACGGGACGAGGGCGATCCTCGCCGCGGCGGCGAGCGCCGAGACCGTGCTCGTCGGCAGCCTGCTCAACCTCGACGCCGTGCGCGGCCGCGGCGCGCCGGGGAGGAGACGTGGAGGTCGTCTGCGCCGGCGTGCAGGGCCGCTTCACGCATCGACGACGCCTACTGCGCCGGGCGGATCGCGGAGCTGCTCGGCGGCGAGCGCTCCGACGCGGCCGAGGCCGCCGTTCGCATCGCGCGATCGTTCGCCGACGCCGCAGGAGGCGCTGACGCGCGTCCGAGAACCCCGAGCACGCGCTGCTCGGGGAGGACATCGCCTGGTGCGCCCAGCGAGAGCGTGCTCGAGGTCGTCCCGCGCCTTGCGCGCCTAGAGGGAGCGGCGGCCGAGATCGTCGCCGTAGAGCCTTGAAGCTTGCCGGCGCGCACGAACTCGGCACAGTGCGCGCACATGCAGCCGCCGTCCGGGAGAGGCTCCCACCCGCGAGGCAACTCGCCTGCGTCACGCCCGACCTCGGAGACGTTGGCGCCGCAGCGGCAGGTGTAGACGAGCGCAGAGCTGAGTCAGCGGCGAGTCGGGAGAGCTGTAGGCGACTCCCATGCCGTGAATTCTACGCCGAGACTCGAGGACCGCCTTCCCGCCGTTGACACGCCTCCCGGAGCGGCTTACGGTCGTTCCCATCCCCCGGCATCGAGTCACCTGGCGGGGCCTGCGGCCGCTTGCGGCTGGGCTCCTGATCTGCGCGACGCTCGCGTCGCCGGCGGCGGCGCGAACCGACGAGGGCCAGGGCAGCGTACGCCTCCGCGTGATGACGCTGAACATCTTCTACGGCGGCGACGAGCTCGACCTGCGAACCGGCGACTGGTGCGCGAAGCGCAGCGGCTGCCAGGCGACGTTCGCCAAGGTGCTCGAGACGATCCGGGCGTCCGGCGCGGACGTCGTCGGGCTCGAGGAGGCGGAGCACTCGACGCAGCGGATCGCCCGCGCCCTCGGCTGGTACGCCAGCGAGCGGCTCCAGGTCGTCTCGCGCTACCGGCTGATCGACCCGCCCGGCGGGCAACGGCGTCTACGTCTACGTCGAGCTCGGGCCCGGGCGCGTCGTGGCGATCGCCAACGCACACCTGCCCTCGACGCCGTACGGCCCCTACCGGGTGCGGGACGGCGCCACACCCGCGCGGCTGGACGCGCTCGAGCGCAGCGATCCGGCTGCCGGCCGCCCAGGTGCACCTCGACACCCTGCCCGCGCTCGCCTCGGACGGGATCCCGGTCTTCCTGACCGGCGACTTCAACTCGCCGTCGCACCTCGACTGGACCGCCGGCCGTCGCCGCCGTCCGGCCGGAGGTCCCCTTCGCCTTCGACTGGCCGGTGAGCCGGGCCTATGCGGACGCGGGCTTCAGGGACTCCTACCGCGAGGTCCACCCGGATCCGGTCGCGGTGCCCGGGTTCACCTGGACTCCGGGCGGGCCCGAAGCGATCCGCCGCGAGGTCCACGACCGCATCGACTGGGTCCTCGCCTCCGGCGCCGCGCGCGCGGTCGCGAGCGACCTCGTCGGCGAGCGCGGCGGGCCGGACGTCGGACATCGCCGTCGACCCGTATCCGTCCGACCACCGCGGCGTTGCCTCGACCTTCGTCGTGCGGCCGGGCGAGCCGCCCGTCTTCGCCGCCCCGGAGACGCGCCGTCTCTCGATCGGGGAGACCCTCTCGGTCGTCTTCCACGCGACGGGCCGGAACGGCGAACGCGTGGCGATCTGCCCGCGCGCCGAGGCGCTCCCGTGGCGGAGGAGGCGACCTTGGCCGAAGACGGCACGCTGACCTTCGCGACACGCGGTTTGCGGCGCGGGGCTCACCAGGTCCTGCTGCTCGACAAGAGCGGCGAGGTGGTCTCGCGCGCCCCGTTCTGGCTCTACCGGCCCGGCGAGCGGACGAAGGTGCGAACCTCGAAGCGGGTCTACGAGAAGGGCGAGCGGATCGGCGTTTCGTGGTCGAACGCGCCGGGCATGCGCTGGGACTGGCTCGCCGTCTACCGCGTCAAGCCGGGCAGCAAGACCCACTACTCGACGCCGGGGTGCAACGCGGGCGCCTGCGGCAACGGCGCCTACCTCGTCTACGAGTACACGAAGACGGCCATCCAGGGGACCGACGGCGTTCTCCCGTGGCCTCCGAGGGCCCGTGGCCTCTGCGGCCGGGCATGTACGAGGTGCGGCTGCTCCTGGACGACGGCTACAGCTCGGTGGCGAAGTCGCCGCGCTTCCGGATCGTGAGACGATCCGACTGAATACCGACGAAGGGAGAGAAGCGTGAGCGCCCTGGGGACGACGCACTACCGCTGGGAGGACATGCCCAAGGAGGAGCTGAAGCCCGACCTGCACCGGCGACTCGTGAGCACGGAGCGGATGATGCTCGCGCACGTCTACCTGGACAAGGGCTGCATCGTCCCCCAGCACTCGCACGAGAACGAGCAGCTGACCTACATCCTCGAGGGGACGCTCCGCTTCTGGCTGGGCGAGGACGAGTCCGAGGTGGTGGACGTCCACGCCGGCGAGGTCCTGCACCTTCCCTCCTGGGTGCCGCACAAGGCGGAGGCGCTCGAGGACACGCTCGACGTCGACATCTTCTGCCCGCCGCGGCAGGACTGGCTCGACGGGTCGGACGCCTACCTGCGCACCAAGTGAACCTCGGGCTCGACGACAAGGTCGCGCTCGTCTGCGGGGCGAGCCGCGGCCTCGGCCGGGCGATCGCGGAGGAGCTGGCGGCGGAGGGCGCGTCGCTGGCGCTCTGCTCCCGCGACGCGGAAAAGCTGGAGGCCGCCGCCGGCGGGCTCGGGCCGGACACGCTCGCGGTTCCCGCCGACCTCGCGGTCCGAGGCGAGCCGGCGCGCGTGGTCGAGGCGACCCTCGAGCGCTTCGGCAGGCTCGACGTTCTCGTGACGAACACCGGCGGCCCGCCGGCCGGGACCCACGACACGCTCACGCCCGAGGACTGGGATCGCGGCCACCGCCTCCTGCTCAGGAGCACGGTCGAGCTCGCCACCGCTGCGCTTCCGGGCATGAAGGAGCGCGGCTGGGGCCGCATCCTCGCCGTCACCTCGGTTGCCGTGAAGCAGCCGGTCGACAACCTGATGCTCTCGAACAGCCTGAGGGCGGCGGTCACCGGCTACGCGAAGACGCTCTCGCGCGAGGTGGCAAGCCAGGGGATCACCGTGAACACGATCCTCCCCGGCTACACGGCCACCGAACGTGTCACCGAGCTGAATCGGGCGAACGCGGAGCGCGAGGGCGTCGACCTCGCCGAGGTCGAGGCGCGGCTCGTGTCCTCGATCCCGCTGGGTCGGCTGGCTGAGCCCGAGGAGTTCGCGGCGCTGGCCGTTTTCCTCGCCTCCGAGCGTGCGGGCTACATCACCGGCGGCGCCTTCGCCGTCGACGGCGGCTGGGTGCGCGGCCTCCTGTGACGGAGCTGCACGGGCGGGCCGAGCGAGCTCCTCGAGCGCGAGCTCGTCCGCTTCGAGCGGGATCACCCTCGTTCCGGCGAGCTGGCCCGGCGAGCCTCGGCGTCGCTGCTCTCCGGCGTCCCTATGCACTGGATGCTGCGGTGGCCCGGGGCATATCCCGTCTACGCGGCCGAGGCGGCGGGCGCCCGCTTCCGCGACGTCGACGGGATCGAGTACGTCGACTTCTGCCTCGGCGACACCGGCGCCATGACCGGGCACTCGCCTGAGCCGGTCGTCCGCGCGGTGGCCGAACAGGCGGCGCGCGGCATCACGCTCATGCTTCCGAGCGAGGACGCGCTCTGGGTGGGCGAGGAGCTCACACGGCGGTTCGGCCTGCCCCGCTGGCAGTTCGCTCTCACGGCCACCGACGCGAACCGCTTTGCGATCCGGCTTGCCCGCCACGTCACCGGCCGGCCGAAGGTGCTGGTTTTCAACTGGTGCTACCACGGCACCGTCGACGAGTCGTTCGCCACCCTGCGCGAGGGCAGCGTCGTCGAGCGCGAGGGAAACCTCGGCGCCCCGGTCGCACTCGACGCGACAACCCGGGTGGTGGAGTGGAACGACGTCGAGGCGCTGCGGAGGGAGCTGGGCCACGGCGACGTGGCGTGCGTTCTTGCCGAGCCGGCGCTCACGAACATCGGCATCGTGCTCCCGCAGCCCGGGTTCCACGAGGCGCTGCGGCAGCTGACCCGGGAGACCGGGACGCTCCTGATCATCGACGAGACGCACACCCTCTGCGCGGGCCCCGGCGGCTACACGAGCGAGCACGGGCTGGAGCCTGATCTGCTCACCGTGGGGAAAGCGATCGGCAGCGGCATCCCCTCGGCGGCGTACGGCTTCTCGATGGAGGTCGCGGCGCGCGTCGAGGCTTCGATCGACCGCCACGACTCTGACGTCGGCGGAGTGGGGGGCACCCTCGCCGCGAACGTCCTCTCGCTGGCCGCAGTCCGGGCCACGCTCGACCAGGTCCTCACCGAGGAAGCCTTCGCCCGCATGATCGCGCTCGGCGAGCGCTTCGAGCAGGGAGTGCAGGGCGTGATCGACGAGTACGCGCTGCCCTGGCACGTGACGCGGCTCGGCTGCCGGGTCGAGTATCTGTTCCGCCCGGAGCGCCCGGTCACCGGCAGCGACGCCGCGGCCGGGCGGCGACCAGCTGCTCGACCGCTCATTCACCTCTACGCGCTCAACCGCGGCGTGCTCCTGACACCGTTCCACAACATGGCGCTGATGTCGCCCGCGACGACCGAAGAAGACGTCGATCTCCACACTGAGGTCTTTGCCGAGCTCGCGGGTGAGCTGACCGGCCGCTGAGGCTTAGAACCCCTTTCGAAATGAAGCCGGGTGTCTGGGCCGCGCCCCCCGCCCGGAGACAGCGCGTCATTCCGAAATGGGTTCTCAGCGCGGCGACGTCTGTGCCGTCTGCAGAAAGGCGCGGGCGATCCCGAGAGCGGCCTGTGTCGGAGAGACCCCGTCGGCCTCGGCCGCCGCCAGGACACGCCGCGTTGTCTCGCCGACCAGCCGCTCGACTCCGGCCAGGCAACGGGCTGGGTCCTCCCGGCACTCAGGCGCTTCGTACAGGTGGATGCCGCCGGCGTTCGTGACGAAGTCCGGCAACGCGAGGATCCCGTACGCCGCGAGCGCCTCCGTTGCTCCCGGCGCGTAGGGAACGTTCGCCGCCGGAATGACAGCCGCGCAGCGAAGCACGTTCACCGAATCCGGCGTGATCACGTGAGGGCGCGCGCCCGGGACGAGCACGTCGCACTCGACCGCGAACAGCGCCTCGCGGGGCTGGGCGGGGACGGGGCCGTGGTGGACGAACCCGTCGCCGTGGCGAGTGCGGAGCGCGAGCAGCTCGTCCACGTCGAGCCCACCTGGGTCGACGAGCGCCCCCTCGATCGTGCTGACCGCGACGATGCGTGCGGCGGAACGCGCGCAGGCGCGGGCGGTGCCGGCGCCCGCCTTGCCGAACCCCTCGATCGCGATGCTCGCGCCCTCGAAAGTCCGGTCGAGCTGCTCGAGGGCGACCGCCGCGGCTCCCTTGATCCCGTGACCGACTGCCAGATCGTCCATCCCCATTCCTTCATGTGTGCGCGCCCAGATGGGCAGCGGGCTCCCGTCCGGCGCGAGGGAGAGGAAGTCCTCCGGCTGCGTCCCCATGTCGGGCCCTGTGAGGAAGAGGTCCTGCCACTCGCGCACGCGTTCGAGATAGGCCTCGAGCACGGCGGCGCGGTCGCCGTCGCCGGTGCCGAACCGGATTCCTGCCTTCGCACCGGCATAGGGCACGCCGCAGACCGCGAGCTTCCAGGTCATCGCGCGCGCCAAGCGGGCAACCTCGTCGGTCGTGACGTCGCGGACCATGCGCGTCCCGCCCGCCGAGGTCTCGAAGAGCTCGTGGTCGATGACGACGACGGCGTCGAGCCCGACGGCCGGGTCGCGGAGGTCGATCACGCGGGCAGGCGGTGCGTCGTCGCGTTCGAGAAGGGACATGAAGGCGAACGCTATCGTGGCGCTTGGGCCGCCGGGGAGCTACATCGAGGCGCGAAGGGCGACGAGCGGAGTGTCAGGCACGGTCACCAGCCTCGCGCGTAGGACGATCGAGGTCGAAGGTGACGGAGGAGGACGGAGACGAACGCGGCCGCCAGGACGACCGTGACCACTCCGCGCGAGAGGATCGCGAGGTACAGCGCGAGGAGGCCAAGTCCGACCGCGGCGCCGACAATCTCGATCCAGAGGACTGCGGAAGGCACACGGTTGTTGAGGGCCGAGATCCGAACGGTTTCCTCGTCGATCATCTCGTTCAGCGTCTCGACGTAGAGCCGCGGAGCAGTGCCGGTAGGCGAGCCGGCGAGCGCCTCGCCGGCCAGGCCCCACAGCGTCCGTTGCAAGCGCTCCACCTCATCGATCGCCGCGAGCTCGGCTTCGCTCCCGGGGACCGCTTCGGAATAGACGATCACGGCATTTGTGTAGCTCTTGAGCGCTTCCAGGGAGCTGGTGCGAGAGGCTCGCGCAGCGTCTGCGCGCGTAGGTAGGTCGTGCCGATCGCGTTCGCGTCATCCACGACTGCGGCGCGTCGCTGGTCGTAGCGCCCGACCGCCATCGTCAGGCCGAAGGCACGGCATCGGGTTTCACGGGCTGATCGATCATGCGCGAGGGGTCGGACGAGCATTCGTTCGGGCCGCGAGGGATCCCGCCGTTCTCGGCAATTGCTCGGATTTTGCGGGAGCCGCCCGTCGCCGAGATCAGCGGTTCGCAGCGCGCACGACCGAGGCCGCCACGACTCCCGGATGAATCCGTTCGCGATCTGTGGCCTCGCTGACTCCGGTGAGCGGCAATAGTTCAGGCGTGTGGCCGGAAGCTGGAATCCATGCAGTGCCGTCGGACGATGTTCGGGCCGCTCGATCCGCGTCGAGAGCAGTGGCTGGCGGGTCTTCGTGGTGCCCGAGGGTAAGTGTTCTGAAGGAAGAGTCGGGTCAGCTAGTGCTGGCATCAGCCAACACATGCTTATCCTCGATCGGCACTTCGGCAGCGCGGCCGACCGGCATTGCTGGGACGATCATCGAGTGGCTTTTCCCCCGCCCTAGGGTTGGACGAGGGCGTCGAGTTTGTCGACGGTGATGCAGGAGCGTGTCATGGCGAAGTTGATCTACGCGTCGAACATGTCCCTCGACGGCTGCACCGAGGATGAGCGCGGCGCCTTCGACTGGGCTCCGCCCGACGACGACGTGTTCGTGTTCATCACCGAGCTCATGCGGTCCGCAGGCACGTACCTCTATGGGCGGCGCATGTACGAGACCCTGGCTGTGTGGGAGACCGACGCCACCCTGGCCAACCAGTCGGACCTCATGGCCGACTACGCGAGCGCATGGCAGGCGGCGGACAAGGTCGTCTACTCCTCGACCCTGGCCGCACCACGCACCGCGAACACTCGGCTCGAACGCCACTTCGACCCCAGCGCGGTACGCGACCTGAAGGCCGCCGCCAGTAGGGATCTGTTGGTCGGTGGCCCGAACCTGGCAGCCCAGGCTCTCGTCGCTGGGCTGGTCGACGAATTGGCCTTGTTCGTCTGGCCAGTCGTCCTCGGTGGGCGCACCCCCGCACTGCCGACCGACATGCGCGTCGATCTGAAGCTCATCGACGAGCACCGGTTCAGCAGCGGCGTCGTCCACCTCCGCTATCGCCTTCCGTAACGACGCAGGGACCTCGCACCCTCGCGCACCTGCCCCCTACCGCCGGTTAGGTTGCGCCGTGCCGGAGGGCATCGACAGCAAGACGCGGTTCTTGCCGAAAGGGAGCGCTGCACCGATCCGCTTCGACTTCGCCTACGACGGCGGCTGGCGCGGGCGAAGGGCGGCACGCGGCACGCTGTCAGTCGAACGGCGAGAAGGTGGGCGAAGGGCGGATCGAGAAAACCGTGCCGGTCGTCTTCTCGACGGACGACACGTTCGCTGTGGGAGAGGTTCTGGGGCACGCCAATCTCGCCGACCTACAAGCCACCGTTCAGATTCACCGGCGTGCTGAACCAGGTGACGGTGGAGGTTCGGTGACCCCGGCGCCGCTACTTCGTTACGCAACGGCTTGTGACACGGGCGCTGCGCCGAGGACTCCGTCGGGCCTGACCTAGTCCTGGGTCCAGCGGGAACGGTCAAGATTCAACGGTGGGCGTATGCTCTTGACAGGAGAACGTGTGTTCGTGTAGAACAGATGTTCCCATGGTCGCTTGTCTCTCGATTCCGGGCTTTTCCCTCAGGGCTCCGCTGCTTCGGCGGCCCGAGCTCCGGGGAAAGCCGGTCGCGCTCGCGCCGGTGCCAGGTGTGCGGCCGCTCATCGGGCCCTGCACCCGCGCCGCCCACGAGGCGGGGGTGCGGCCCGGGATGAGGCTCTCCGAGGCGCTCGCCACGTGCCCGCGGTTGGAGCTCGTCGAGCAGGATCCGGCAGGGATGGAGGAGGCCTGGGAAGCCGTGTTGCGGCGGCTCGAGGAAGCAGGCTTCGGGGTCGAGCCGGCCGAGCCGGGCTGCGTCTACTTCGAGACGCGGGGGGTGGAGCGGCTGGCCGGGGGGCTCGAGCAGGCGCTCCGGCGCGCGCTCGAGGCGGTCGGGGAGGAGTGGGGGGCTCGTGTGGGGGCGGCCTCCCGGCGCTTCGCGGCGCTGGCGGCGGCGACCGTCGCGCCGTCCGGCCGGGCGCTCGTCATCGACGACGGTGAGGCGTACCTCTTCCTCGAACCGCTCCCGCTCGATCTTCTTCCGCTCTCGCCGGAGCGGCGGGAGGAGCTCTCGGAGCTCGGCGTCAAGCGGCTCGGCGAGCTGGCCCGCCTGCCGGGAGCGGCGGTCGCGGACCGGCTCGGCGCGGACGGCGCGGAGGCATGGCAGCTCGTCCGGGGCGAGGGGGAGGGGGATGCCTCCGTCGAGCCGCGCCGGCCGCCTGCCGAGATCGCCGAGACGCTCTCCTTCCCGGAGCCGGTCGCGAACGAGCTCACGCTCGCGCGGGCACTGGCGGCGCTCGTCGAGCGCCTGCTGGCCCGCCCGGAGCGCGCCGGCCGGGCCCCTCGGCAGCTCGCCCTCTCGGCGAAGCTCGTCGGAGGAGGTTCCTGGCGGCGCTCGCTGACGCTGCGCGAGCCGACGGCGGAGCCCGACCGCCTTCGGCTCGCGCTGGCGTCCAAGCTGTCAGAGCTGCCGGCGCCGACCGCGGAGCTGCGGCTGGAGCTGGGGGAACTGACGGAATCGGTAGGAGCGCAGGCCGAGCTCGTCCGTCCGCGCGGCAGCCGCCTGCGGGAGCGCCTGCGCGTAGGGCTCCGGCAGGCGCGTGCGGCGGTGGGAAGCGCAGATGCGGTCTGCACGGTCGTGGAGGTCGCGCCGTGGTCGCGAATCCCGGAGACCCGGGCCATTCTCGTTCCGCGCGACGACTGAACGAGCCGCGCCCGGCGCTCGTGGCCTGCGAGGAGGGGGAGCCGGCGGCGGTCGACCGGGTGCGCGTGGTCGAGCTGCGGGAGGAGTGGCGGGTGGTCGACCGCTGGTGGACGGAGGAGCCGGTGGAGCGGCGCTACTTCGAGGCGCTGCTCGAGACCGGGCGGAACGTCGTGGTCTTCCGGGACGAGACGAGCGGCACGTGGTTCAGGCAGAGCGCCTAGCCGCTCGCAAGGACGACGTCGTGGCGGGCGAGGACTTCGCCCATCAATCGCGGGTCGGGCGGGCCGTCGGCAGGCACCGCGGCGGCCAGGTCGCGAATGTAGTCCTCCCAGCCTCCGGGCGTGTTGAGGTTCAGGAAGCGCACAGGCTCGTCGCTTCGGTTGGCGAAGGCGTGGACGATGCCCGGTGGCACGCAGGCGTACGTCCCCGCGGGGGCATCCAGCTCTTCCTCGCCGACCTGGACCGTCAGCGTTCCGTCGAGCACGTAGAAGGAGTCGAGGAGCTCTCTGTGAGAGTGGGGCGGAGGCCCGGCCGTCCCCGGCTCGATCGTGGATTCGGCGAGGGAGAATGCGCCTGCGGTCGCCTCTCTGGTCGCCTTGAAGAGCGAGGTCGCCGTCCCGACCGCGTAGGCCGTGCCCTCGCCGGGCCCGAGGACGGTGCCGCCGCCGGGCTCCTGCGGCCCGTCGACGTCGATGCTGTCGAAAGCGATCTCCTCGCCCTCGATGAGGGCGCGCAGGTACTCGACGAAGCCGGCGTCGGGGGCGTGGACGTTGAGGAAACGCACCCGTCCGCCGCTGGCGTTCGTGAAGGCATGGACGACGCGGGGCGGCGCGACCACCGCGGTCCCGGCAGGAGCGAGGACGGTCTGGCGGCCGAGGGTGAATTCGAGCTCGCCCTCGAGGACGTAGAAGGCATCGGTGTGGTGCTCGTGGTAGTGGGCGCTCGCGCCCCGGTAGTCAGCGCCGGCGTCGTACTCGACGAGGCTCAGCTCGGGCCGCGCGACCTTGACGAGGAACGTCCGCTCCTTGCCCCGAAGCAGTTCGCCCTCGCCGGGCCCGTTCACGATTGCCTCGTCCACCGCCGTCATCCCTCCTCACCCGTTAACTCTTGGGGCACCCCTCTCCCACCACCCGCTTTCCAGCGTAACGGCCGGAAACGCATCCGTGGCGCGCGGACCGTGCCAGAAGGGTGGCGGGGCGGTGACGAGAGCGTGGCGTGAGCGTGGCGGACTACGTCGAGCTTCACTGCCACTCCGCCTACTCGTTTCTCGACGGCGCCTCCCAGCCCGAGGAGCTCGCGACCCGCGCGGTCGAGCTCGGGTACGAGGCGCTCGCGCTCACCGACCACGACGGGGTCTACGGCTCGCTCGAGTTCGCCTACGCGGCGAAGGCGCTCGGGCTGCGCTCCATCACCGGCGCCGAGGTGACGCTTGCCGGCGGCTCGCATGTGACCCTCCTGGTCGAGACGCCGCGCGGGTACGCGAACCTGTGTCGCCTCCTCACCGCCGCGCACGGCCACGAGCGACTGAGCCCGCGCCTCGATCCCGCGCTTCTCGCCGAGCAGAACGAGGGCCTCGTCTGCCTCTCCGGCTGCGCGCGCCACGGGCTCGCCGTCCGCGACCCGAACGCGGCCGCCCGGCTCGCCGCCGCCTTCGGCCGCGACCGCTTCTTCGTCGAGCTCCAGCGGCCGTACGAGCGAGGTGACACGCGCCGGAACGCCGCGCTCAGGGCGCTCGCGGAAGCCCTGGGAGCCCGCACGATCGCCACCGGCGACGTGCATGCGCACCATCCGCGCCGGACGCGTCTCCAGGACGTCCTCGTCGCCGTCAAATCGAGGACGTCCCTCGAGGGCTGCGAGGCGGAGCGGCGCGGGAACGCGGAGAGCGTCCTCCTCACCCCCGCGGACGCCGCCGCCCGCTTCCCGGACGACCCGGACGCCGTCCGGGCGACCCGGGAGCTGGCCGAGCGGCTCACCTTCGACCTCACGCACGAGCTGGGCTATCGCTACCCCGACTTCTCGGACGGTCCGACCCCGGCCGACGTCCAGCTCGCGGAAGTCTGCCGCCGCGCCTTCGAAGAGCGCTACCGCCATGCGCCGCATCCGCACCGCACCCGCGCCGAGACCCGCTTGCGAGAAGAGCTCGCGCTGATCGCCGAGCTCGGTCTCTCCGGCTTCTTCCTTCTCCACTGGGAGGTGCTGGAGCTGGCGCGCGACGTGGCCGCGGAAGTGCGGGGGCCTGGCTCACCGCGCCACCTGCTGCCGCCGGGACGGGGGCGGGGAAGCTCGGTCGGCTCGATCGTCTGCTACCTGACCGGGCTCTCGCACGTCGACCCGGTGGACGCCGGGCTCGCGCTCGGCCGCTTTCTCAACCGCGAGCTCTCCTCAGTCCCTGATATCGACCTCGACTTCCCGCGTGACATCCGGGAGAAGCTGATCGTCGCCGTCACGGAGCGCTACGGCCGCGAGCACTCGGCGCTGGTCGCGAGCTTCGCCACCTACCGCGCGCGCGGCGCCATCCGTGACGTCGGCAAGGCGCTCGGGCTTCCGCAGGCGGAGCTGGAGCGGCTCGCGCGCGTCTCCGACGGCTGGAACGCGCGCAAGGTGGGGGAGGAGATGGAGCATGTGCCCGGCGCCGACTCGCGCCTCGACTCGCCGCGCTGGCGTGCCTTTCGAGAGCTCTGCGGCGAGATCGCCGGCCTGCCGCGCCACCTGTCGCAGCACCCCGGAGGCATGGTCATCTCGTCGCGGCCGCTCGTCGAGCTCGTCCCGGTCGAGCCGGCGGCGATGGAAGGGCGCCAGAACTGCCAGTGGGACAAGGATTCCTGCGCCGACGCCGGCTTTCTCAAGATCGACCTGCTCGGGCTCGGCATGCTCTCCGCGGTCGAGGAGTGCGTCGAGCAGATCGCGCTCCTGCGCGGGAAGCCGATCGACCTCTCGCGGATCCCGCTCGACGACCCCGGCGTGTACCGGGAGATCCAGGACGCCGACACGGTGGGCCTCTTCCAGATCGAGAGCCGAGCGCAGATGCAGAGCCTCCTGCGCACGCGCCCCGAGAACCTCGACGACCTGACGATCCAGGTGGCGCTCGTGCGGCCAGGCCCGATCCAGGGCAAGGCCGTGCACCCGTACATCGAGCGGCGCCAGCGCCTGCGCGAGGACCCGAGCTACGAGCCGCCCTACGACCACCCGTCGCTCGCCGGGCCGCTGCGCGAGACGCTCGGCGCGATCATCTTCCAGGAGCAGGTGCTCGAGGTGGCCATGGCGCTGGCCGGCTTCTCCGTCGGGGAGGCGGAAGGGCTGCGCCGGGCGATGAGCCGCAAACGGAGCCTGGACGCTATGGAGGCCTACCGGCGCCGCTTCCTCGACGGAGCGCTCGCAAACGGCGCCGACCTCGAGACCGCCGAGCTCGTCTTCTCCAAGCTCTCCGGCTTCGCCTCCTTCGGCTTTCCCAAGTCGCACGCGGCCGCCTTCGCCCTCCTGGCCTACCAGTCGGCCTGGCTCCGCCACCACTACCCGGAGGAGTTCCTCTGCTCGCTCCTGAACGCGCAGCCGATGGGCTTCTACCCGCCGGCGAGCCTCGTGCGGGACGCGCAACGGCGGGGCGTCGAGGTGCTGCCGCCCGACGTGAACCTGAGCGCTGCCAAGTGCAGGCTCCAGAAAGGCGCCGTCCGCGTCGGGATCGGCTATGTCAAGGGGCTGGGAGAGGCGCCCGCAGTCGCGCTCGTGGAGGAGCGAGAGGCCGGCGGCTCGTTCGGGAGCGTCGCCGACCTCGCGCGGCGCGCTCCCCTCGAGCGGCCCGCGCTGGAGGCGCTCGTGGCGAGCGGCGCCTGCGACTCCTTCGGCTGGCCTCGCCGCCAGCTCCTGTGGCGCCTCGGGCTCGCACCGCGGTCTGTGAGCGCCGGCGAGGGCGGAGCGGAGAGGCAGCTGGCTCTTCCTCTCGAACCGACCAGCGAGATTCCCGAGCTGGCCGAGCAGACGCCCTGGGAGCGGATGCTCGCCGACTATCGCCTCACGAGCCTCTCCGTCGGAGTTCATCCGCTCGAGTTGTTGCGACCACACCTGCCGGGCGAAGTTCTGGCAAGCCCGGAGCTCGAGGAGGCCTCACACGGCGCTCGCGTCGCGGTTGCCGGCCTCGTGGTCGCGCGGCAACGGCCCGCCACCGCGAGCGGAGTCGTCTTCATGCTGATCGAGGACGAGCATGGGCAGGTGAACCTGATCGTCCCGCCGCCCGTGTACGACCGCTACCGCGCGCTCGTTCGCGGCGAGCCCCTTCTCCTCGCGCGCGGCCGCTACGAGCGGGTCGACCGCAACCGGAACGTCCTCGTCTCGGACTTCGCGTCTCTCGCGCCGCTCGCCCGCCGGGTCGCCGACGACGCCGAGGTGCGCGGAGCCATGCCCGCCGCCCACCACTTCGGCGGCCGCTGACCAGAGAGCGTCAACTAGGCTGCCGCCCGTGCCCGCCGCCCGCTCCCTCTGGCTCCAGGAAGCGCTCGCCGCCGAGGACGGCGTCGCCTCGGAAGAGCTCGTCCAGACGGTGAAGGCCGACGTCTGCATCGTCGGCGGCGGCTACACGGGCCTCTGGACGGCGCTCCGGCTCGCCGAGCTCGAGCCCGGCGTCTCGATCGCCCTCGTCGAGGCCGACATCTGCGGCGGCGGCCCCTCGGGGCGGAACGGCGGCTTCGCGCTCTCCTGGTGGCCCAAAGTCGAGACGTTCGTCAAGCGCGTGGGAGAGGAGGAGGCCTTCAGGCTCGCCCGCATCTCGGCGGAGGCGGTCGACGAGCTCGGCGCTTTCTGCGAGCGCGAGGGCATCGACGCGCACTTCCGGCGCGGCGGCTGGCTCTGGACGGCGACCTCTCCCGGCCCAGCTCGGATCGTGGGACGGCGCAGTCGCCGCCGCGGCCCGCGCCGGCGAGCAGCCGTTCGAGCTCCTCTCCGCGGAGGAGACCCAGCGTCGCACCGGCTCGCCGGTGCACCTCGGCGCTGCCTACGAGGCGAGGGCCGCGACCGTGCAGCCCGCGCTGCTCGCCCGCGGCCTGCGCCGCGTCGCCGCTGGCCCGCGGCGTCAGGATCTTCGAGCGCTCGCCCATGCTGGAGCTCGATCGCGACCGCGGCATCGTCCGCACGCCGTCCGGCTCCGTCGAGGCGGACGCCGTCGTGCTCGCGACGGGAGCCTGGCTGGCGAGCGTCCCGGAGCTCCGGCGGGCGATCGTCGCGGTCTCCAGCGACATGGTCGCCACCGCTCCCATGCCCGAGCGGCTCGAGGAAGCGGGCTGGACCGGCGGCGAAGTCGATCTCGAACAGCCGCCTGATGGTGCACTACTACCGCACGACGCAGGACGGGCGGATCGCCTTCGGCCAGGGCGGACACCGTCACGCGTTCGGCGGCCGGGTCGAGGACGGCTTCTTCGCGCACGGCGATTCCGCCGAGCAACAGCTGCGCCGCGACCTCGTCCGCCTTGTTCCGTACGCGGAGGGCGTCGAGGTCACGCATGCCTGGGGAGGACCGATCGACCGGACCGCGGACGGGGCTCCGATCTTCGGGCGCCTGCCGGGCGCCGTCCCGATCGTCTACGGCGTCGGCTACTCGGGGAACGGAGTAGCGCCGAGCCTGACGGCCGGCAAGATCCTCGCCTCGAGCGTCCTCGGCCGCGACGACGAGTGGTCGGGCTGCGGGCTCAACCGCGGCGTCGCCGGCAGCTTCCCGCCGGAGCCGATCCGCTATGTCGGAGGCTTCGTCGTCAGGGCGGCGGTGAAGCGGAAGGAAAGCCGCGAGGACGACGGCCGCTCCGTCGACCCGCTCACCCGCCGCGTCGCCGGCCTGGCGCCGCAGGGCTTCTTCCGGGTCGTGCGCTGACGCGCGTCAGTGCCTGAGGATCACCTCGACGCGACGGTTCTGACGCCGGCCGGCCTCTGTCGCGTTGGAGGCGATCGGCTCGGATCCGCCCTTGAAGACGATTCGTTGCGGCGCCCGGACGCCGAAGGCACGCAGCTGCGCGCAGACGACCCGCGCGCGAGCCATGCTGAGGGTAACCGCGGCCCTGCTCCTGGCGCTCGTGATCAGCGCCGTATGACCCTCGCAGGTCATGCGGCGGACGGCGATCAGGTCGTCGCGGAGCGAACGGAGGAAGCGGCGACCACGGGGCGTGAGAGACGCTCGTCCGGCACCCAGGCGCCCGGAGGCGTTCGGAAGCTCTCCGGATCGATAATCGCATGCACGCGCTCGCCGTCGCTGCGGCGGTCTCCTCCTGTCGACACACCGTTTGCCTGAACTCTCACCGGGACGCCGCCCAGCCGGTCGTCGAGCCGCGAGCGACCGAAGGACGTCAGTCGTAGGCGGACGCCCAGCGGGTTGGCACCGGCTCCGCCGGCTCGCGCGGTTCCCCGGGCGAGGACGCGGCCGCCCAGCGTTCGGACGACGACGGAGCAGGAGCGGAGGGGATCACCGAGCAGCCGGCACGAGACGCCCGAGCGCAGCCTGCGGAAGACGAGCAGGTCGCGCGCGGTGAGGCGCAGCTCGCTGACGACCGCCGCGGTCACGTTGCCGCTCGTGTCGTTGCCCGCCACTGGGTCGGGGACGTCGCCCTCAACCGTGGCGCCGTTCGTCAGCGATCCCGTCCCCCTCGCACGCACCACGAGAGTGACGGTCGCCTGGGCGCCCTCGGCCAAGCTGCCGAGCGAGCACTCGACCGGCTCCGTGCCGTGCAGGTGCCCTGGCTGGGCGCGACCGAGACGATCGTCCTCGCGGGGCCCTCGAGCGTGTCCGTGAGCTCGACGTTCGTTGCCTCGCTCGGCCCCTGGTTCCTGACCGTGAGGGTGTAGGCGACGAGCTGCCCGGTCGGAGCCTGCCCCGGTCGGCGGTCTTGAAGACATCGAGATCGGCCGCCGGAATGACGAGGTTGCTGCGGTCGCGGAGTTGTCGTCGGTCTGTGGATCGCCCTGGGCGGCCTCGACACTCGCTGAGTCTCTTGACCACCTCGGCGGCGGCCGCTAGCGCCATCGTGCCGACAACGGTGATCTCCACCTGGCCCTCGGCGACGGTCAGGGACGGCCTCGTGCAGACGAGTGTGCCGCCCGCGGGAGGCAGGTTGCAGGTGAAGCCGTCTCCGCCGGCGCTCGAGGGCGTGAACCGGGCCGGGAGCGGATCGCGTCAGCCGCACGTCGGTCGCGGTCGCCGGGCCCGCGTTCTGGATCGCGAGCGTGTAGGTGAGCCCGTCGGGAACGCCGGCGTCGGGGGTTTCCGGGCTGCCCGTCTTCGTCAAGACGAGGTCGGCCGTGTTCGGGGACCGTGACGGTAGTCGTCGCGCTGTCGTTTCCCGGCGTCGGGTCGGGCGAGCTACTGGTGACGGTCGCGGTGTTGTCGTGGGACGGGCCGGTCCCGCCACCGTGGCGATGATCGTGACCGTAGCCTCGGCGTCCGGCGCGAGCGTGCCGATTGCGCAGGACACCGTCGTGTCGCAGGTCCCCTGGGTCGAGACGGCGGACTGGGCGCTGAAGGCCGGGCCGAGCGGGTCGTCGATGACGACGCCGGTCGCCGCCGAAGGACCGCCGTTTCGGACGACGAGCGTGAACGTGACCTGCTCGCCGGTGAGGGCCGTCTCGGGCTCGGCGGTCTTCGTCAGCTGAAGGTCGGCCTCGACGACGCCGGGGCCGACGTCGGTCGAGCTGTTGTTCGTGGGGACGCTGTCCCCGCCGCCCCCGACCGAGGCGGTGTTCTCGATCTGCGCGGGAGGCGCGGGGACGAGAAGCGCGCTCAGCTGAATTGGCGGATAGGTGTCCTCGGCCGGGAGGACGTCCTCCCGGGTGCAGGTGACTTCGGTCGCGACGACGGTGCAGCTCCAGCCCGGCGCCGAGGTGACGGTGAGCGACGCGAACGTCGACGGAGGGAACGTGTCGCTCGCGGTGACCGTCGTGCCGTCGGTGGCCGCCGCGCCCTCGTTCGAGACGACCAGCGTGAACTGCGTGGTCGCTCCGCCGACCAGGGGGCCGGTGTGCGTCTTGGCGATCGTCAGGTCAGGGGCGGCGACCGTCGTCGTGACCGCCGTGGTATCCGCCGTCAAGGGGATGCCGAGTGTCTGGCCGAAGAACGTAGCGCGCGCCCGGTTGACGATCTCGGCGCCATTGGCATTGTCTTCGTTGACGATCACGTCGAAGCTGAAGCTGGCGCTGTCCCCCGCGGTGCCGGCGGCGGCGATCAGCCCGCCCTGGGTCGCGTCTGCGCCCGTCCCCAGCCGGAAGACGATCCGATTGTTGGCGGCGTCCAGCTCCGCCACGTCGTCGCCGGCCGCGTCGGTGGGGCTCGCCGGCGCGCCGGGGCCGGTCAAGAGCTCGAGCGTGCCGGGGACGTACGTCATGCCGCCCGGGATCACGTCGGTGACCTCGAAGCCGGCGGCTCCGTCCTGACCGTGTGTCGAAGGTGACCGTGTACCGAAGCGTGTCCCCCGGCGCTGCCGGCCCTCCCGGATTCGTCACGTTCGCGACCGCCTTCGCAGCTTCGATCGTCGGGGCGTGGAGGTCGGTGACGAATGTGAAGACGCTGGGGATAGAATCCGTCCGAGCCGGGGTCGGTGTCGAGGACGCCCGCAGCACCGCGCTGGTCGCGCCGTTGGGGAGGACCCCGTTCGCGGCGAGGAGATCGGCGTCGAAGCCGAGCTGGTTTTCGAAATCGGGTTCTTGTCGGTGAACTTCACGCCGACGACTCGAGATCGTGCTGTTGTAGAAGTTGTTCGGCGGGTTTAGGCCGTTGACGAGCGGCTGGGCGTTCAGGATCAGCGCCGCGCCCGATGCTCCGCGGTCGCCTTCGTACCCCACCGCGCCGACCGTCGTCCGCACCGGGCCGGCCGCCGGTGTCCTCAACCCGGTCACCGCGCTCGAGGTGTTGACGCCGGGCGAGACCGACACGAGCCCGTCGAACACGGCCAGGCTGCGAGCCGGCTGGGCGGTGTCGCGGTAGACGACGACGAGCGCCCAGGCTGCAAAGCGATCCTGTCCCGTAGCCGCTTGCACGTCCGCCACCGCGTAGGTGCCGGAGCCTGCCGCCGCCACGAGGGTCGGTGACGTCGATGAACCCCGCGTAGACGCCGCCGCCGCCGGCGTCGAGTACCGTGCCGGCCGGGCCGAGCGTGTCAGGTAGCCCGGCTGGCCGGGAGGACTGGAACATGACCGTGCTCCGGCCTGCGACGGTGGGATTGCGCGGCGCGAGCCCACCGGTGCCTCGCGTGCGTGCGCGCCGCCGTAGTAGAGCCCGGCGAAGAGCACCGTCGCGCCGCGGCCGGCAGCTCCAGGTCGGCCGTCGAGGACGTGAAGGTGGACGGGTCGCCGTCGTCGAGGTACTCCATCACGAAGGTGTTGTTGTTCAGGCTCGAGCCGGTGCCCTGCTGCGCTTCGTTGCAGCTCGCCGCCGAGGCGGGGCAGGTCTGCAGCGTGTTGCCGACGACCGCGATGTCTCCCGTGTCGTCCGCCGCGAACCGGAGCGTGAGCGGACGATCGGCCTGCGCGGGGACGCAAGCGCGGCAAGGCTCGCGGCGATGACGGCGAGCGCTAGAAGAAATCCGAGCACTCGGCTCGACGTCAGAGTGTAGTCCCGGCCCGCCCGGGTCAGAGCGCCCTCAGTCCAGCTCGAGGCCGAGGCTCGGAAGGCGCCTTGCGCGCCAGGCGGTTGAACACGACTTCGTAATCGTCCACGGCCTCGGCGTCGAGCGTTCCGGCGTACGTGTCGCGGTAGCTCGAGGAGCTCGTCGCGGGCGGCGTCGACGGCATCCACGTAGTCGCCGTAGAGCTCCTCGGCCTCGTCCTTCGAGGCGGCGTTGTAGGCGTCGAGCGCGCTCTGCGCGTCTGCCAGGAGACCGGCGTGCTCCTCCACGAACAGCTCGAGCTGGCGCTCGACGAGGTCGACGAAGCGCCCTCGCACGCTCCTACACTAACCCGCCCATGAAGCTTCTCGTCCGCTGCTGGAACCTCTACCACGGGAGGACGCACCCGCAGTCGTCCGCGCTCCACCTGGAGGAGATGGTGCGCCTGGTGACCGCCGACGCGCCGGACGTGGTGGCGCTCCAGGAGGTGCCGCTCTGGGCGGTCAAGCGCCTGGACGACTGGAGCGGAATGAAGACGTCGTGGGCGATGACGATGCCCGCGCTCCTGGGGCCGCTCGCCCGGCGTGTGACCGCCGCCGACCCGGTCCGCTTCCGCTCCAGCCTGACCGGGCAGGCGAACGCGCTGCTCGTGAATCCCCACTTCGAGGTCGGACGGCACCGCCGCGTCGTCCTCAACCCGGGGCTCTCGCGCAAGGACTGGCTCCTCCTCGGCGGCCAGCGCCGCGTCTGCCACTCGCTCGAGGTCGACGTGCGCGGCGAGCGCGTCGTGCTTGCCAACCTGCATGCGTCGAACGTCCCCGACCGGCGGCTGATCGAGGAGGAGATCGAGCGGGCGGCGGCGTTCGTGGCCGATGCGGAGCGCTGCGTGCTCTTCGGCGACTTCAACGTCGAGCGCCACCCGGTGGCCGGCTTCTCGGATCCGATCGACGGGATCGATCAGATCCTCGTCCGCGGCTTCGAGCTCGAGCGCGGCCCGGAGGCGTGGCCCGAAGCGCGGCGCCGGCTCGGCGAAGCCGTCCTCTCCGACCACGCGCCCGTCGAAGCGGTGATCGCATCGACCTCGTAGCCGTCCGCCGCGGCCTGCCGGTGCTGGAGCGCTACGCGTACCTGAACACGGGCACGTTCGGCCCGCTGCCGCGCGCGACGGTCGAGGCGATGCAGGCCGTCGAGCGCTTGGAGCTGGAGGAGGGCCGCTCCAGCCGTGCGTACTTCGAGCGCGCGCTGGAGGAGCGCGAGGCGTTGCGGCGCGAGTTTGCAGGCCTCCTGAGCACGCAGCCGGAGCAGGTCGCGCTCACGACCTCGACGACGGAAGGCTGCAACATCGTCCTGCGCGGCCTGGGCATCGGGCCGGGCGACGAGGTGGTGACGACCGACTCGGAGCACCCCGGCCTCTTCGGCGGGCTCGTCGCCTCCGGCGCCACGCTTCGGATCGTGGCGATCCGCGATCTCCGGGCGGCCGAGATCCTCCCGGCGATCCAGGCCGAGATCACCCCGCGCACGCGCCTGCTCGGTCTCTCGCACGTCTCCTGGCTGAACGGCGCCGTGCTCCCGGTGCGGGAGCTGGCCGGGCACGGCGTTCCGGTGCTCGTCGACGGAGCCCAGGGCGCCGGCGCCATTCCCGTGGACGTGGAGGAGCTCGGCGCCGACTTCTACACGGTGTCGGCCCAGAAGTGGCTGCTGGGCCCGGCCGCGACCGGCGCGCTCTACGTCGCCCGGGAACGGCTGGAGGACTGCCGCGTCGCCTTTCCCTCGTACTTCTCGTGGAAGCTGCCCGACTACGAGCTGAAGGACGGAGCGGTGCGCTTCGAAGGCTCCTGGACGCCGCCCGCGTCGGTCGCCGGGCTACTCGCGTCGTTCGCGTTCGCGGCGCAGGCGGGCGACGAGCGCTTTGCCCGCGCCCGGGAGGCGGCCGAGCGCTGCCGCACGGTCCTGCTCGAGCACGGGGCCGACGTGGTCACGGAGGCCGAACAGGGCACGCTCGTCTCCTGGCGTGAGGAGGACCCCGAAGGCGTCGCCGCCCGCCTGGCCGAACAGGGCGTGATCGTGCGCGACCTCCCCGGTACGGGCCTCGTCCGCGCGTCGTGCGGCTACTGGACGAGCGACGACGACCTCGAACGGCTCGTTCGAGGGCTCTAGGAGCTTCTGCGCAGGCCGAGCTCCGGTGCGATCGGGCGCATCGCCGCGACGACGTTGCGGATGTGGTCGTCGAGCTCGAGGCCGAGCAGCTCGGCGCCGGCGTAGACCTCGTCCCGGTGGACCCCGGCGGCGAACGACGGCTGCTTCAGCTTCTTCTTCACCGACTTCGGCTCGAGCGTCTCGATCCCGTCCGGGCGCACGAGCCCGCACGCGTGCACGAAGCCGGCCAGCTCGTCGCAGGCGAAAAGGGTCTTCTTGAGCGGCGTGTCCCTCGGGAGCTCGAGGTGCTCGGCGTGGGAGAGGACGGCTTCGACGACCTCCTCGGGCCATCCCTCGTCGCGAAGGATCGGCGCTCCGTTCTGGGGGTGCTCGTCGAGCGTCGGGTGGATCTCGTAGTCGAAGTCGTGCAGAAGCGCCACCGCCCGCCAGAGCTCCTCGTCCTCGCCGTTCTCACGAGCGTAGAAGCCGACGCATGCCTCGACGGCGAGCGCATGGCGGCGGAGCGCTTCGCTCTTCGTGTACCGGGTCAGCGTCTCCCAGGCGCGGTCACGGGTCACGTCCATCGGGGCGTTTAGGATAGCCTCCTGGGTCGCTTCGGCCCGCGTGCCCGAAGGAGACCCGTGACCCAGACCCTTGTCGCCGACACCCTGATGGAGTCCTTCGTCATCGAAGGCGGTCGACCGCTCAGCGGCTCGATCCGCGCGACGGGGAACAAGAACGCTGCGCTGCCGATCATCGCGGCGGCGCTCCTCACCGAGGAGCCCGTGACCCTGACGAACGTGCCGGCGATCCGCGACGTCGAGACGATGCTCGAGCTCGTTCAGGACCTCGGGGTGGAGGTCGAGCACCGCGGCGACGGCGTTGTCCGGATCGTCGCCGAGGACGTCGAGGAAGACGGAGCTCGACGCCGAGCTCTGCACCCGCATCCGCGCGTCGATTCTCCTCGCGGGACCCCTCGTCGCCCGCTGGGGCGAGGCCGTCGTGCCGCCACCCGGTGGAGACGTGATCGGCAGGCGACGGCTCGACACCCACATTCACGCGCTCGCCCGGCTGGGGGCAGAGATCGACGCCGACCGGCGGCTGCGCATGAAGGCGAAGCGGCTCGTCGGGACCCAGGTCTTTCTCGACGAGGCGTCGGTGACCGGCACGGAGAACGCCGTGATGGCCGCTTCGCTCGCCTCCGGTGAGACGACCATCGTGAACGCCGCCTGCGAGCCGCACGTCCAGGACCTCTGCCGCTTCCTCGTCTCGCTCGGCGCCCGCATCGAGGGGATCGGCTCGAACGTGCTGGTCGTTCACGGAGTCGACCGCCTGCACGGCGGCGAGTGGCGAATCTGCCCCGATCACATCGAGGTGGCGAGCTTCGTCGGCCTGGGCGCCGTCACGGAGGGCGACCTCGTGATCGAGGACGTCGTCCCCGAGCACATGGTCGGCGTCTGGCACGGCTTCGAGCGCCTCGGGATGACGTGGCACGCCGACAACAGCTCGGTTCGCGTCCCCGGCGGGCAGGAGCTCGTCATCCAGGACGACCTGGGCTCGCAGATCCCGAAGATCGAGGACGGCCCCTGGCCCGCGTTTCCAGCCGACTTGACCTCGATCGCGCTCTCCGTTGCGACCCAGGCGCAGGGCACCGTCCTCATCTTCGAGAAGATGTTCGAGAACCGGCTCTTCTTCGTGGACAAGCTGGTCACGATGGGCGCGCGGATCATCCTCTGCGACCCGCACCGCGCCGTCGTCAACGGCCCGACCCGGCTCTACGGCGAGCGGATGGAGAGCCCGGACATCCGCGCGGGGATGGCGATGCTGATCGCCGGCCTCTGCGCCGAGGGGCGCTCGACGATCGGGAACATCGCCCAGATCGACCGTGGCTACGAGCGAATCGACGAGCGCCTGCGCGGGCTCGGCGCGAGCATCGAAAGGGTGGAGGGATGACCCATCACAAGCAAGCCGTGAGAACCGAAAGCGCCCCGGCGCCGTTCCAGGGGGCGCCCTACTCGCAGGCGATCGTCGCCGGCGAGATGGTCTTCGTCTCCGGCCAGCTGGGCATCGACCCGGCGCAGGGCCACGTGGTCGAGGGCGGCATCGTCGAGCAGACCGAGCAGGTGATGAAGAACCTCTCGGCGATCCTGACGGAGGCCGGCTGCAGCCTCGACGACGTCGTCATGACCTCGATCTGGCTCATCGACCTGCAGGATTTCCAGGCGATGAACGAGGTCTACGCGCGCCACCTCACCGAGCCGTACCCCGCCCGCGCGACCGTCCAGATCGCGGCGCTTCCCTCGGGAGCGCGGATCGAGGTGGCGGTCGTCGCCCGCCGCCCTGCTTAGCCGGATCGCCCCGCGAGGGGTCACCGGCTCGCGGTTTACCCTCAGAGCTCCTAACGCAATGAGGAGCGATGCCGCCTGGCCGCGCTAGGCGGCCCGAGGCCGCGTCCTCGGTCGCGCCCATACCGCCTTGGGTATGGGCGTTCGTTGCGTCCTTGCCTCGAACCACCCATCGCACCCAGTCGGCGCGTCATCATTACGTTAGGAACTCTTGTCGTGGACGTCATCGTCTCGCACACGAATACGGACTTCGACGCGCTCGGCGCCATGCTCGCCGCCAGGCGGCTGTATCCCGGCGCTGCGATCGCGCTTTCCGGCTCCCTGAACCGGAACGTCAGGGAGTTCTACCGCCTGCACGCGGACGAGCTCGAGCTGCTCGAGGCAGGCCGGGTCGAGCTGGGCTCGATCCGGCGGCTGGTCGTCGTCGAGACCGTGCACCCCGAGCGCCTGGGCGAGTTCGAGCGCGTCGCCCGCGATCCGGCAGTCGAGGTCGTCGTCTTCGACCACCATGCCGGCGAGCCGCCGGACTGGGTGAAGCCCGAGAACCTCGTCCTCTCGGAGGACGGCGCCCTGACGACGACGATGGTGGGGATCCTCGCCGAGCGGGAGCTCGCCGTCACGCCCCTCGAGGCGACCGTTTTCGCGCTCGGCATCCACGAGGACACGGGGTCGCTCGCCTATCCCGGCGTGAGCGTCCGCGACGCCGAGGCGCTCGCCTGGTGCCTGCGTCACGGCGCGCGCCAGGAGGTCGTCGCCCAGTACCTTCGCGCGCCGCTCTCGGAGGAGGAGCGCGCCCTGCTCGACGCCCTCGTCTCGGCGCTCGAGCCGCACTCGGTCGCCGGCCTCGAGGTGCTCGTGGCGTCCGTCTCGTGGCCGGCCTATGTCGACGGCGTCTCCAACCTGGCGCACAAGATCGTCGATCTCACCGACGCGCTGGCCCTCGTCTGCCTCGTGGAGATGGACGGCCGCGTCTTCTGCGTGGTGCGCACGCGCTTGCCCGAGCTCGACGCGGCCGCGATCGCCGCGGTGCTGGGCGGCGGCGGGCATCAGCAGGCCGCCTCGGCGGTGCACCGGGGCTCGCTCGCGGAGGCGCGCGAGCTCGTCCTCGCCGCCCTCCCGCGGGCCACCCGCCCGCTGCGGACGGCGGCGGAGATCATGTCGCGCCCGGCGCGCTTCGTGGGCCCCGACGACTCGGTCGCGGAGGCGATGGTGCTGTGCCAGCGCCACCGCCAGAGCGGGATCCTCGTCGGCGACCCGCAGCGGCTCGGCGGGCAGGTCACGCGCGAGCACCTCGACCAGGCGATCGCTCACGGCCTTTCCCATGCGCCGGTGAAGAGCGTGATGAGCACCGAGGTCGTCACCTGCGCCGAGGACACGCCCCTCCCCGAGCTGACCCGGCTACTGCGCAGCTCCGATGCCGGGCGGGTGGCGGTGCTGCGCGAAGGCGAGGTCGTAGGAGTCGTTGCGCGGAGCGACCTGCTCCATGCCCTCGGCGAGCCGCGCCGCCGAGGAGCCGGCCCCCGCAGAGCCGGGGCTCCGCGACCGTCTGCTCGCGCTTCCCGGCATGGAGCCCGTCTTCGAGGCCGTTCAGGCCGTGGGGGAGGGCTTCGACGGCGTCTACCTCGTCGGCGGCGCCGTCCGCGACCTGCTCATGGACGAGCCGAGCTTCGACGTCGACATCGCCGTCGAGGGCGACGGCATCGCCTTCGGGCGCGCGCTCGCGGCCGCGCTCGGCGGCCGCGTCGTTCCGCACGACAAGTTCGGCACCGCCGTCGTCGTCCACGAGGGTGGGCGCGTCGACGTCGCGACCGCGCGCACCGAGTTCTACGACTACCCGGGAGCGCTCCCGGCGGTGGAGCAGGCGTCCATCCGCGAGGATCTCTACCGCCGCGACTTCACGATCAACGCGATGGCCGTCTCGCTCAAGGGCGAGGACTTCGGCAGGCTCGTGGACTTCTTCGGCGGCCTCCGCGACCTCGAGGCCGGCGCCATTCGGGTGCTCCACAACCTCTCCTTCATCGACGACCCGACCCGGCTCTTTCGCGCGCTCCGCTACGAGAACCGCTACGGCTTCCGGATGGAGGCCCACACGCAGGGCCTGGCGCGCGCCTGCGTGGAGATGGAGCTGGTCGGCGAGCTCTCGTCGGCGCGGCTTCGAGACGAGCTCGAGGCGCTGCTCTCGGAGGAGGAGGTGGCCGGGACGCTCCGTCGTCTCGGCGAGCTGCGACTCGACCAGGCGATCCACCCGCATCTCGCGGCGGGCGAGGACGCAGTAGCGCTCGTCGCCGAGCTCGACGAGCTCAGGCGGCGCTTTGCCCCGGAGACGCCGCTCTGGCGCCCGCGGCTGGCGGCCCTCGCTCGCCGTCTCACTCCCGACGAGCTCTATGCCTGGTTCGAAAGCCTGCGCCTGCGCCGTCGCGACGCCGACCGGATCGCCGATGCGGTCACGGTCGCGCCGCGCCTGCGCGAGCGGGTGGCCGCCGCCGACGAGCCCGCCGCGCTTCGCGCCCTGGCGGCGCCGCACGACCCTGACGGCGTCCTCATGGCGATGGCCGGGGCCGAGGAAGACGTGCGCAACCGCCTCGAGCGGTACTTCGAGGAGCTGCGCGACGTGCGCCTGGAGATCTCGGGGGCAGACCTCGCCGGCCTCGGCCTCTCCGAGTCGCCGCAGGTCGGCGCCGTGCTCGACGAGGTGCTGCGCCGGAAGCTGAACGGTGAGCTCGACGGCCGCGAGGCCGAGCTGGCTGCCGCCCGCGAGCTGATCGCCTCGGCGGCTCCGCGCGCTCGCTCGTGACCGTCGAGATCCTCGTCTGGCTCCTGCCCTTCCTGCTTGTGAGTCTCGTCCTGCACGAGCTCGCTCACGCCTACGTGGCGACGTGGCTGGGCGACCCCTCGCCGCGCGCCGACGGCAGGCTCAGCTTCAACCCCATCGTCCACCTCGATCCGCTCGGGACGGCGATGTTCGTGATCACGGCGCTCGTCTCGAGCTTCATCTTCGGCTGGGCGAAGCCGGTGCTGATCGACCCGCGCGCCTTCCGCCGGCCCCAGCTGGACATGGCGATCGTGGCCGCGGCCGGGCCGGCGACGAACCTGCTCCTCGCGCTCGGCTGCGTGGCGTGGCTCATCCACGGCGACCTCGACGGCACGCTGCAGGAGGTCGTGATCAGGGCCTTCGAGGTAAACGTGGTGCTTGGGATCTTCAACCTGATCCCGATTCCGCCGCTCGACGGCTCGCGGATCGTCGCCGCGGTGATGCCCCGCGCGCTGCACGCCCGCTGGGCGCAGCTCGATCAAGTAGGGATGCTCGCGCTCTTCGCGGTGATCTTCATCTTCAGCGATCAGTTCTGGGACGTCTTCTCGGAGGTCCTCGACGAGACCACCCGGGTGATGGTCAATATCGTGAACGTCTAGGTACCGCTTCGCAGAAGCGCTACCATGGTGTGACGAATAGCTCTCCGACGCTCCGACTACAGGAGCCTGGGTGCCGTGGGGCAGATCGGAGAGCGACGTGTCTGACGACGAGCAGCGAGAGCTTGCAGGTGCGCAAGCCGAGCGCCGGGCGAGAAATCAGGTTGTCTACAGGATGGTCAACGACCGCATCCTCGATGTCAACGATTGTTTGGCGAGTGGGATCACGCCGAATTTCTCTGTGAGTGCGGCAACCCCAGCTGCGAGACCACGGTCGAGATGAGCGGCGGCGAGTACGGCGCTGTTCGCGCTCGACCCACTCACTTCCTGATCGCGGTCGATCACCTCGAGCCCACTGTGGATCGGCTCGTCAGCAAGGCCGAGCGCTTCTGGGTCGTGGAGACCCTTCCGGGCGAACCGACGAGGATCGCCGAGGAGTCGGCGGAGCCGTCCTAAATGAGCGACTCGACGCTCCGGCCGAGATTCGTCTGAGGCGGTCGTGACGAGACAACGGCTTCTTGAGACGCGCGTCTCGGCGAGGCAACGACCTGATCGCAGTGGCGGCAAGAACGGGCACCTGCTCGCCGCGCCGACTTCGTCTGCGAATGCTCTGACGAGGACTGCCGTGGCCCAGTGCCGCTGACGGTGCTCGAGTACGACGCTTCGCGAGAGCTCGCCGGCCACCTGATCGCCCCCGGCCACGCCCGAACCGGCGACACCGTCATCCGCTCGACCGACCGGTACGAAATCGTCGACGGCGCCTAGCGCCGATCACCGCTTCGCCCGGGACAGGGCGGCAGTCAGAATAGTGACCGTATGACCCTTTTCGAGTGGCAGGCGCCCGGGCCGTACCGGGTGGCGTTCTCGACCCGGATCGGGGGTGTCAGCGAGGGGGCATTCGCATCGCTGAATCTCGGCGTCTACACCGACGACGACCCCGACCGCGTCCGCGAGAATCGCCGCCGGCTCTGCGCCGAGGTCGGCATCGAGCCGGAGACGGCGACCATGGCCTGGCAGTACCACAGCGCCGAGGTGGTCAAGGCCGACGGGCGGGGCATCGTCACGCCCGGCGTCGAGTTCGAGCGCTGCGACGGCCTCTGGACGGACGAGCCCGGACGAGGGCTGATGCTCCTGACGGCCGACTGCCTGCCGATCGCGATCGCCCGGACGAACGGAGCGCCGGCCGTGTCGGCGCTGCATGCGGGGTGGCGCGGGCTCCTCGCCGGCATCGTCGAGTCGGGCGCGGCCGCGCTCGGCGGCGGCGAGCTTGCCGCCGCGATCGGCCCGGGAATCGGCAGGTGCTGCTACGAGGTCGGCGACGAGGTGGCCGAGCCCTTCCGTGAGCGCTTCGGCGACGGCGTCGTCGTCGGACGGAACCTCGATCTCGCCGAGGCCGCCGAGCGTGCGCTTCGCGCCGCCGGCTGCGCCACGGTCGAGCGGGTCGACCTGTGCACCTCCTGCGAGGAAGCACTCTTCTTCTCCCACCGCCGCGATCGCGGTCGCACGGGCCGTCAGGGGATCGTTGCCGCTCTCGGCTAGCACGGTTCGCGCCAACTACGAGCGCATCCGCGAGGAGGTCGGGCCGGGAGTCACCGTCGTCGCCGCGACCAAGTACGTCCCGACGGACGAGCTCGCGGCTCTCGTGGAGGCTGGAGTCGAGGTCGTCGGCGAAAACAGGCTTCAGGATCTCGTGGCGAAGCGCGATCGCTACGGAGAGGCGTTTCGCTGGCACTTCATCGGCCACCTGCAGTCGCGCAAGGCGCGTGACGTCTCGGGGCTCTGCGAGCTCTGCCACTCGCTCGAGAGCCTGTCCGCCGCCCGGCGGCTGACGATCCCCGCTCTCGTCGAGGTGAACCTCGGGGGTGAGGAGACCAAGTCCGGCGTGGCGCCCGATGAGCTCCCCGGCCTTCCTGGCGGAGGTGCAGGAGCTGGGCGTGGACGTGCGCGGGCTGATGACGATGCCGCCGCTCGCGGACGACCCGGAGGCCTCACGCCCCTACTTCCGCCGCCTGCGCGAGCTCGCCGCCGAGCACGGCCTCGAGCAGCTCTCGATGGGAACGTCGCAGGACTACCGCGTCGCCGCGGAGGAAGGCGCGACCCTGGTCCGCGTCGGCTCCGTGTTGTACCAGGGGTAGAATCGGTCGGCGTCATGGGATTGGGAGACGTCTGGAGCCGCGCGCTCGTCTACTTCGGCATCGTCGAGGAGGACGAGTATTGGGACGAGGAGGCGTACGCCGCCGAGGAGGAGCTCGAGCGCACCTACGACCGCGACCGCCAGAACGTCCGCCGCCTGAACCCACGCTCGTCACAGCGGCGTGAGGGGTTCGACGACTGGTCCGAGCCGGCCGAGGGCGCCGCACAGACGGCCGTCGCCGGCTCGCCGGGCGGCCGGCGGCTCGAGGCCGTCTCGGGTGCGGCGGTCAGGGTTCACCTCGTCGTGCCCCGGAGCTTCAACGACGCGCAGTCGATCGCCGACAAGTTCAAGGACTCCACGCCGGTGATCGTCAACCTGCAGAGCGCCGACCCCGAGCTCTCGAAGCGCCTGATCGACTTCTCGAGCGGCCTCACGTACGCGCTCAGCGGGAGCATGCAGCGCGTCGCCGACAAGGTGTTCCTGCTCACGCCGAGGAACGTCGAGGTCTCCGCCGAGGAGCGGGCGCGCCTGATCGACCGCGGCTTCTTCAACCAGGCCTAAAGCGCCCTCCGGCCGCGCGGCAGAGTAGGTTTCCCCCGCGATGGTCTACGCGGACACGATCTCGACGGTGAAGGGCTTCGTCGCCGCCCTCTACTACGTCTACCTGATCTGCATCCTCGCGTACATCATCACGTCCTGGGTGCCGCTTCCGTACAACACGACGTTGAACCGGATCCAGCGATTCCTCTACGACGTCGTCAACCCGTATCTCCGTCTCTTCCGGCGCTTCATTCCGCAGCTGAACCTCGGCGGGCTCGCCCTCGACCTGTCGCCGATCGTGGCGATCATCGTCCTCTCGATCGTCCATTCCCTCGTTCAGCGCGGTCTCAGCGCCCTGTAGGAAACCGGCCCGCCACGGCGAAGAACCTGCCGGGATGTCGCTCACGCCCGTCGAGATTCGGCATGTGAGAATCGGCCGGCGGCCGCTCGGGTACGAGCGCCCCGCCGTCGACCGGCTCCTGGACGACATCGCCTCCAGCTACGAGGACGTCTGGCGCGACCGGGCCGACCTCCGCGACGAGATCGACCGGCTCGAGGGCGAGCTGCGCCGCCAGCGGGAGATCGAGGAGGCGCTCAGGAACACGCTGCTCTCGGCCGAGCGCATGGCCGACGAGCTGCGTGCGCGCGCACACCAGGAGGCCGACCTGATCGTCGAGGAAGCAAGGGCCAAGGCGCGCGAGATCGGCGCTGCGGCCGAGGCGGAGGAGCAGCGTGTCCGCGACGAGATCCGCCGCCTGCGGACGCTCGAGAGCGACTTTCGGGCCGAGTTTCGGGGCTTCCTTTCCTCGGCGCTCGAGCGGCTGGACGACGGCCCCGCGGCCGGCCTCGGGGAGCCCGAGCCGGCCTCCCGCCAGCCTGTCTGATCCCCGCCGGAGCCGGCGGGACCGGCGGATATACTCGGCCGGTGGATACCGAGCGCTTCCGCAAGCTGCTCCTCGACGAGCGGGACCGGGTCTCGCTGACGGTCGAGAACCTGCACGAGTCGAACTCCGGGTCGCTGGAGGACGAGACGGAGGAGGAGACCTACGACAACCACCTCGCCGACTCGGCCACCGCGACGCTGAACCGTGAGATCGACTACGGGTTGGAGGAGAACTCCGAGCATGTGCTGAGCGGGATCAACGAAGCGCTCGACCGGATCGAGAGCGGGACGTTCGGGAGCTGCGCGCGCTGCGGGAAGCAGATCGACGAGGAGCGACTCGAGGCCATCCCGTACGTAACGAGGTGTATCGACTGCCAGCGTCGCGCCGAGAGGGTCTAGTCAACACGTCGGCCAGGCTGATCGACGTTCGCGTCGGATCGGCCACGGACGGGCGCGTGCCGATCTCGATGGTCGAGCGGTCGCTCTCCGCGACCCCGTTTCACTGGTTCGCGCTCCTCGCGGTCGCCTTTTCGGCAATCGTCGCCGACCAGGTGACGAAGCAGATCGTGACCAGCCAGCTCGAGCTAGGGGAGTCCGTTCACGTCCTCGGCCCGCTCGACATCAGGCACGTGACCAACCCTGGCATCGCCTTCGGGCTCTTCTCCAGCTGGGCGACGGCGGTGACCATCCTGACTGCGGTCGCCATCGGGTGGATGCTCTTCTACTTCGCCCGCGCCGGCGCGCGGCATCCCGTGCTCCCGGTCGCGCTCGGGCTCCTCGTCGGCGGCAGCCTCGCCAACCTGATCGACCGTCTTCGCCTCGGCCACGTCACCGACTTCCTCGACCTGCGCTTCTGGCCGGCCTTCAACCTCGCCGACTCGTTCATCGTCGTCGGGGTCGCCATCCTGCTGGCCGCGCTCGTCTCCGCCGAGCGCCAGCCGCGCCTTCGCCGCACGGCTCCCAAGACGACGGGATGAAGCTGGCTCGTCGTGCCGCCTGAGGCGGCCGGCGAGCGGCTCGACCGCTTCCTCGCTGCCTGTGAGGGCGTGGGCTCACGCGCGGCGGCGGAGCGGCTGCTTGGTGACGGCTCCGTGCTCGTCGACGGCGCGCCCCGTCCGAAGAGCCACCGCCTGGCGGGCGGGGAGGAGGTGCAGCTCGAGCTCCCCGAACGGCGCGAGAGCGCCCTCTTGCCGGAGCCGGTCGAGGGCCTGGGGATCGCCTACGAGGACGAGCACCTTCTCGTCGTGGACAAGCCGGCAGGCGTCGTCGTCCACCCGTCGGCGGGCCACGCGCACGGCACGGTCGTTCACGGCCTGCTCGCGCAGGCGATCGAGGGGGGAGAGGAGCCCGAGCGCCCGGGGATCGTCCACCGGCTCGACCGCGACACCTCGGGGCTCCTGGTCGTCGCCCGCTCGGACGAGGCCCACCGCCGGCTGCAGCGGCTCCTGCGGCGACGTGAGCTCGTGCGGGAGTATCTCGCTCTCGTCCGCGGCCGGCCGCGCTCTCTTGCCGGGCGGATCGAGGCGCCGATTGGCCGCGACCGGCGCGACCCGACGCGCCATTCGCTCGACACGGCGACTCCGCGCGACGCGGTCACGACCTTCGAGCTGCTCGAGCAGCTACCGGAGCACGCCTTCCTGCGGGTCGGCCTCGAGACTGGGAGGACGCATCAGATCCGCGTTCACCTCGCGGCGATCGAGCTCCCGGTAGCAGGCGACCCGACGTACGGGGTGCCCGGCGACCTGGGTCTCGAGCGCCAGTTCCTGCACGCGGCGCGCCTCGCCTTCCCGCACCCGTTCACCGGCGAAGAGGTCGCGGTCGAATCACCGCTCCCGCCCGACCTCGAGCGAGCACTACAGCTCGCCCGAGCGGGAGACGCGCGCGCCGCCGATGGGGCCTAGCCAGGTCCGCGCCCGACACGTCCCGGTGCCGGGCACCAGGCCGTGGCCGGAAGGACCGACTGTGGACGCCGACGGGGGCTTCACGCAGGACGAATGAGAAACGCTCCCCAGGCATGTCCCGCCCGAAAGGACACCCGGGGTCAGACCCCTGGGCGTGGCTGCCGGGGACGGGTGACGCTCTGACCGCCGGCCTACGCGGCTCTTGCCGCCTTGTCCGAGTAGAGGCGGCGTTCGGCCTTTTCGAGGAGCTGTTCGACGGTTGCGCACTCGGCGGGGAAGCAGGCGGCGCCGACGCTGATGGAGAGGCCTTCGGAGAGCTCCCGTCTGAGACGCGCCACGAAGGCGTCCGCGTCGGCCAGCTCGGCCGCCGGCAAGAGTGCGGCGAACTCGTCGCCGCCGACCCGGGCGGCCGCGTCGGTCTCCCGCATGCTTCCCGCCAGGGCGGCGCCGAACGCTCGCCGCACCCGGCCGCGGTCGTCCGGCTGCCTCGAGCAGTCGACCTCGAAGAGCACGAGCGCCACGGCCGCGCGATAGCGACGCGCGCGGGCGACCTCCAGCGAGAGCTCGGCATGGAAGGCGTGGCTGCTCAAGAGCCCGGTCGCCGGATCGCGGCGCCCGACCGTCCGAAGGCTCGGCGGCCAACCGCTCGACGTACCCGACCAGGCACCGATCGACCGCGGCCCGCGCGGACGCCTCGCCGTGACGCTCCAAGACTCGTCCGAGGACAAGGAGCTCGGCGGCAACCTCGGCGGGAGCGAGCCCGAGGCCCTCGCGTTCGCGGGCGAAGTCCGCAGCCGGCTCGCCTGGATCGTCCTCCTCCTCCAGCGCCGCGATGAAGGAAGGCAGGGAGCCGAGCTGTGCCGGGCGACCGAGTTGCTCCAGCGAGGGCACGACGCCGGAGCCGAGTGCCTCCTCGACGCACTCGACAGCGAGATCCCACGCAGGCAGCCTCACGACCCCGTGCACGCGTGCCAGGGTAGGGACGCCGTCGGCTAGAATGCCGACGTCTCTGCACCCGACCCGGCGGAAACAGACGGGTGGCGGTGCCGGGCTTCCTGCCCGGTTCCATCCGTTCCTGCCGGAACCAGACCCGAGAACCGAGGAGGAAGACCAATGTCCGTCGTCTCCATGCGCGAGCTCCTGGAGGCCGGAGTTCACTTCGGCCACCAGACCCGCCGCTGGAACCCAAAGATGCGCCGCTTTATCTTCACCGAGCGCGGCGGCATCTACATCATCGACCTGCAACAGACGCTCGACCTCGTCGAGCAGGCCTATGCATTCGCGCGCAACGTCTCCGAGCGCGGCGGCTCGATCCTGTTCGTGGGCACGAAGAAGCAGTGCCAGGACTCGATCGCCGAGGAAGCGCAGCGTGTGGGCATGCCGTTCGTGAATCACCGCTGGCTCGGCGGCCTGCTGACGAACTGGCGCACGATCTCCGAGCGAATCGCACGCCTCCACGAGCTTAGGCGCCTTCGCGACGAAGGCCAGCTCGAGCTGCTTCCTTCGAAGGAGCGCATCTCGATGATGGCCGAGCTCGAGAAGCTCGATGTCAATCTGGGTGGGGTGGCCGACATGAAGTCGGTGCCCGACGCGGTGTTCGTGATCGACCTGCGCAAGGAGCAGCTCGCCGTGCGCGAGGCGCGGCGGCTCGGCCTGCCGGTGATCGCGCTCGTCGACACGAACTGCGACCCCGACGAGGCCGACTACGTCATCCCCGGGAACGACGACGCCATCCGCTCGTGCAGCTTGATCGTGCGCGTGATCGCGAACGCGATCGAGGCCGGGAAGACCAAGGTCACAGCCGAGGAGATGGCTGCGGCCGAGGCTCCCGTCGAGGAGCCTCACCCCGAGCCGGAGGCACAGCCGGAGCCCCAACCCGAGCTCGAGCCGGCGGCAGTCGCCGCCGCGCCGGCTCCGGAGCCCTCCGCCACGCCCGAGGCGCCTGCGGAGGGCGGGGAGGAGGCCCAGTGAGCACCACCGCGATCCCCGCCGCGCTCGTCAAGGAGCTTCGGGATCTCACGGGCGCCGGGATGATGGACTGCAAGCGTGCCCTCGTCGAGTCCGGCGGCGACCTGGAGGCAGCCCGGCAGGCGCTTCGCGAGAAGGGGCTGGCCGAGGCCGGGAAGCGCGCCGGCCGGGAGACGTCCGAGGGCCGGGTCGTCTCACGCGTGGACGGCGCCACGGGAGCGATCGTCGCCGTCGGCTCCGAGACGGAGCCGGTCTCCAAGAACGAGGAGTTCCTCGCGTTTGCACAGCACCTGCTCGACGTCGTCTGGGTGGACGGGGCCGCCGCCGTCGACGCGCTCGAGGACGAGCGGACCGAGCTCGTCGCCAAGCTCGGCGAAAACGTCGTCGTCGTCGGGGCGGAGCGGTACGAGGGCGGTGAGGGTGAGGTGGTCGCCGACTACATCCATCCGCCCGCGCAGAGAATCGGGGTGCTCGTGCACGCTAGGGCGACGCCCGAGCTCGGGCGCATGGTCGCCATGCACATTGCGGCCGCCAAGCCGGTCTACCTGAGCAGGGATGCGGTGCCCGAGGCTGCCGTCGAGGAGGAGCGAGCCGTCTACCAGCGGCTGCCCGAAGTCGAGTCGAAGCCGGCCGAGGTGCGCGAGAAGATCGTCGAAGGCATGCTCGCCAAGCGGTTCTTCGCGCAGACGGTGCTGCTCGACCAGCCGTGGGTTCATGACCCGAGCCTGACGGTCGGCCAGGCGCTCGCCGAGCACGGCGCCGAGGTCAAGGCCTTCGTGCGCTACAACGTCGGCCGCGAGTGAGCTCGTCCCAGGAAAGCGACCTTGCCACGCCGGTAGCGCCGGGGGGCGCCGTCTTCAAGCGCGTCCTCTTGAAGCTGTCCGGCGAGGCGCTCATGGGCGACGAGCCGTACGGCATGAGCCCCGAGAAGGTCGAGTCGCTTGCCGCCGAGATCAAAGGCGTGCACGACCGTGGAGTCGAGACGGCGCTCGTGATCGGCGCGGGCAACATCTACCGAGGCATGGAGGCGACGGCGGAGGGCATGGACCGCGCCACCGCGGATTACGCGGGCATGCTCGCCACGGTGCTCAACTGCCTGACCGTGCAGGACGCCCTCGAGGGAATGGGTGCACACACGCGTGTCCTCTCGGCGATCACGGTCAGCGAGGTCGCCGAGCCGTACATCCGCCGGCGGGCGATTCGCCACCTGGAGAAGGGCCGCATCGTCATCTTCGCCGCGGGGACGGGCAACCCGTTCTTCACGACGGACACGGCCGCGGCGCTTCGCGCGCTCGAGGTCGGCGCCGAGGCGATCCTCATGGGTAAGAACGGTGTCGACGGCGTCTACGACGGCGACCCGGCCGTCGACCCGGAGGCGAGCTTCCTTCCCGAGCTGACACACCTGGAGGCGATCGAGCGCGGCCTCAAGGTGATGGACACGACCGCGCTCACGCTCTGCATGGATAACGGGCTGCCGATCTACGTCTTCGGCCTCGACGACCCGGGAACCATCGACCGCGTCGTCGCGGGTGAGAGAATCGGCACGATCATCTCGACGCCCCGGAGGGATGCATGATCGAAGACCTGCTCGACGACGCCAAGCGTCGCATGGACAAGTCGGTCGAGGCGACCGCGCACGAGTTCAACACGATCCGCACGGGCCGCGCCTCCGCGGCGCTGCTGGACAGGGTCCGCGTTGACTACTACGGCCAGGAGACGCCGCTCAACCAGCTCTCGACCATCAACGTCCCCGAGCCGCGCCTGCTGACGATCCAGCCGTACGACCCCAGCTCGATCAAGTCGATCGAGCGCGCCCTCCAGGAATCGGAGCTGGGGCTGACGCCGTCGAACGACGGCAAGATCATCCGCCTGCCGATCCCGCAGCTGACCGAGGAGCGGCGTAAGGAGCTCGTCAAGGTCGTCCGCAATCTCGCCGAGGAGGGCAGGGTCGCCGTTCGCAATGTCCGCCGTGACTGCATGCATCATCTGAAGGAGCTGGTCAAGGACGGTGACGTCGGCGACGACGAGGAGCGGCGCGCCGAGGAGCGCGCCCAGAAGCTCACCGACGAGCACGTCGCCAAGATCGATGAGCTGCTGAAGCACAAAGAAGAGGAGATCATGGAGGTCTGAGGTCGCTTCGCGATTCTGGACCACGAAGGTGGGCGGACTACTCACCAAGCTGCGGACCCTGCGGGGCCTGACACCGGTTCGGGAGCGTGAGCTTCCGGATGTCGCGCGGTCCGTCGCCATCATCATGGACGGGAACGGCCGCTGGGCAAGCCGCCGCCGCCTGCCTGTCGCCGCGGGCCACCGCGCCGGCACGCGCGCCCTTCGGCGCACGGTGGAGGCAGCCATCGACCTCGGCGTCGAGTCGCTCTGCGTCTACGCGTTCTCCACAGAGAACTGGTCGCGCCCCTCCGACGAGGTCGATGCGCTCATGGAGATCTTCATCGAGACGATCGAGCGCGAGCTTCCCGACCTGGCGCGCCAAGGCGTGCGCACCCGCTTCATCGGGAGACGGGACCGGGCAAGCGCGACCCTGCGGGCGAAGATCGAGCGGCTCGAGGAGGGGACGGCGCAGAACGACCGCCTCCAGCTTTGGGTCGCCTTCGACTACGGAGGGCGCGCGGAGATCGTCGAGGCGGCGCAGCGGCTGGTCGAGGAGGGCGTCGACCCCCGCGACATCGACGAGAACGCGATCGCCTCGCGCCTGTATGCGCCGGAGATGCCCGAGCCCGACCTGCTCATCCGCACGTCGGGCGAGCTGAGGATCTCCAACTTCTTGCTCTGGCAGCTCGCCTACACCGAGCTCGTCTTCGTCGACACCCTCTGGCCCGACTTCGGGGAGCGCCAGCTCCGGGAGGCGCTCGCTCAGTACGCGAGCCGCCGCAGGCGTTTCGGCGGGCGATGAGCGTCGCACAGTCGGCTCGGCCGCGTGGCTCGCGCGGGGGCATGAGCCCCTTCCTCACCCGTGTCGCCGTCATCGCGGCAGGCCTCCCGCTCGTGCTCTTCGCCGCCTACTACGGCGGCTGGGCGATGCTCGCGCTCCTGGCGCCCGCCACCCTGCTGGCGCTGCACGAGCTCTACCGGATGGCCCGCGCCCTCCGCCCGCTCGTTCTCGCCGGCTACGCCGGGGCGCTGGCGGCCGTGCTCGCGTCCTACTTCGGCGGACCTGCCTGGATGCTCGGCGGCTTCATGCTCACGCTGCTGCTCGCCTTCCTCTTCGCCGCCATCTCCGAGACCCGCCAGTCCACCACCGTGGCCGTCGGGACGACTGTGCTCGGAGCGGCCTGGATCGGCCTCGGTCTCGCGTTCCTCGTCCTCCTGCGCGACTTCGAGCCCGACGGGAGGCTCCTCCTCATAACGCTGCTCCTGACGGTCTTCGCCGCCGACACGTTCGCGTACGTCGGCGGACGCCTGGTCGGGCGTCACAAGATGGCGCCGGGAATCTCGCCCGGAAAGACCTGGGAGGGCTTCCTGATCGGAGCGATCGGGGGCGTGGTCACGACGTGGCTGGCTCTCAACGACGAGCCGATCGGCGTCGACGGCTGGGAGTCGTTTCTTCTCGGAGGCGTGATCGTGCTCGCGGCCGCCGCCGGCGACCTTTTCGAATCGATGGTCAAGCGCGACCTCGGCGTGAAGGACTCGAGCCGCGTCCTCCTTGGCCACGGCGGCGTGCTCGACCGTGTGGACTCCATTGTCTTCGCCGGGCCCGCTGCGTACTTCGGGTGCTCGCGCTGACGCAAAGCTGAGTGCCGACGTCTCCAGGAGGGTTTGACGAAATGCAGCCTGTGTCGCCGGGCCGCGCTGCTCGCACCGAGAGCTTCGTCCTCGGTCGCGCCCGTATTCTTGAATACGAGCGCTCCCTGCGTCCTTGTCTCGGAACGACCATCGCACCCCGACGACGAGCAACATTCCGACAAACCCTCCTAGACTCAGCGGCATGAAGCGCATCGCGCTCCTGGGCGCGACCGGCTCGATCGGGCGCCAGGCGCTCGACGTGATCGCGGGCCAAGACGAGCTCGAGCTCGTGGCCGCCTCCTCGGGCTCGACCCCGATCGACGGCCTCGCGCCGCTCACGCAGGTCGGCGGCGAGCTGACCGAGCTGCTGGAGCGGGCGGAGCCGGACGTCGTCCTGAACGCAGTGGTCGGCTTCGCGGGCCTGCCGGCGACGTTCTGGACGCTCGAGCACGGCCTCGACCTCGCGCTTGCCAACAAGGAGAGCCTCGTCGCGGGCGGCGAACTGGCGGTGGCCTCGTGGAGGAGGGGAGGAGGGCGGCTGCTGCCCGTCGACTCGGAGCACTCGGCCGCCTTTCAGCTCCTGGACGGCCGAGACGCCGACACGGTGGGCTCACTCGTCCTCACTGCTTCCGGCGGGCCTTTCCGCGGCCGCAGCCGTGCCGAACTTGCCGACGTCACCGCGGCCGGCGCGCTCGAGCACCCGACGTGGAGCATGGGGCCGAAGATCACTGTCGACTCGGCCACGCTCATGAACAAGGGCCTGGAGCTGATCGAGGCGCACTTCCTCTTCGACCTCCCGTACGAGCGGATCGAGGTCGTCGTGCACCCGATGTCGGTGGTGCATGCGCTCGTCCGCCTCCGCGACGGTGCCGCGCTTGCGCACCTCGGCTACCCGGACATGCGGGTGCCGATCTCCTTTGCGCTCACCTATCCGGAGCGCGCGGCGGTGCCGATCGCGCCGCTCGACCTCGCCGGCGGGCTGCTCCTCGAGTTCGGAGCGCCTGACCTCGACGCCTTCCCGTGCCTCGCCCTGGCTCGTTCCGCCGGCGAGTCTGGAGGCACCGCGCCCTGCGTCCTCAACGCGGCGAACGAGGTGGCGGTCGCCGCCTTCCTGGCGGACGAGCTCCCCTTCCTCGGTATCCCAGACGTGGTCGAGCGCACGCTCGCGCGCGTCGACAGCGCCCCCGCACGCGACCTCGCCGAGCTCGCCGAAACCGACGCCGAGGCACGGCGAATTGCGTCGGAGCTGACCCGCCAGCTGGTTCACTAGTACAGGCAATAGATGAACATCGCAGTCGCCATCGGTGGCCTCGCCTTCCTGATCCTCATCCACGAGGCCGGGCACTTCTTCACCGCGCTCGCCGTCAAGATGCGGCCGCGGAAGTTCTACATCTTCTTCCCGCCCGCGCTCGCCAAGTGGCACCGGAACGGCATCGAGTACGGAATCGGCGCGATCCCGCTGGGCGGCTACGTGAAGATCCCCGGGATGCACAAACCGGCGGCCGGGGACCTCGATGCCCACCTCGAGCCGGCCCAGAAGGAGGCGCCGTCCCTTGCGGAAGCGGCCGCCCCTGTCGAGCAGGCGCTCACGGACGAGCGTTACGACGACGCACGCACCGCGCTGGCCGCGCTGAACGCGAAGCTCGAGCGCGCGGACCTCTCGGAGGGCGCGCGCCGGGCGGCCGACCGCGGCCTCACCGAGGTTGACGACGCGGTCTCGTCGGAGGCCTATTGGCGCTCGCCGACGTGGAAGCGCGTCGCCGTCATCCTCGCCGGGCCCGCGACGAACTACGTGTTTGCGGTCCTCGCCCTGACGATCGTCTTCATGCTCGGCGTGCCTACCGGCGCGACGCGGACCGTCGAAGAGGTCGCGACAGGCTCGCCCGCCGCGGCAATGGGGCTCCAGCCGGGTGACGAAATCGTTGCGGTCGACGGAGCCCGCGGCGAGTCGGAAGACCTCGCCGAGGCAATCCGTGGAAGCGGAGGCGAGCAGCTGACCCTTACCGTCGAGCGGGACGGCTCGCAGCTCCAGCTCGAGGGGACGCCGAGGCAGGACCCCGCCGACGATGTCTACCGTCTGGGGTTCGCCTTCGGGCTCGCCTACGAGAGCTACGGGCCGCTCGAGTCTCTCGGCCGCGCCTTCGACACGACGTGGGAGGTGACGAAGGCGATCGGCTCCTCCCTCGGGCGCCTCGTCACCGGCGAAGGACGCGACGAGGTGGCGAGTGTCGTCGGCATCACCCAGGTGTCGAGCGAGTCGCTCGACGTCGGCTTCCGCTACTACCTCGAGGTGCTCGCGTTCATCAGCCTCTCGCTCGCGCTCCTGAACCTGCTCCCGCTCCTTCCTCTCGACGGCGGGCACATCGCCTTCTCCATCGCCGAGCGGATCCGCGGACGGGCGATCCCACGCGAAGCGTACGAGCGCTTCTCGGTGATCGGGATCGCGCTCGTCCTTCTCCTCTTCGTCATCGGGTTGACGAACGACATCGACCGGCTCCGCGGTGGCTAGCGAGACAACGGCGGGTCGTTAGACTTTCGCCGATGGCGAGCGAGCGTCAGATCCAGGTCGGAAACGTCCCGATCGGGGGCGGCGCGCCGGTCGTCGTGCAGTCGATGACTTTGACGAAGACGCACGATGTCGACGCCACCATGTCTCAGATCGGCGAGCTCGTCTCCGCGGGCTGTGAGGTCGTTCGCGTCGCCGTTCCGAAGAACGAGGACGTCGAGGCGCTGCCCAAGCTCGTCTACCTCTCGCCGATCCCCGTGATCGCGGACATTCACTTCAACGCCTCGCTCGCCCTCAAGGCGGTGGAGGCCGGCGTCGCCGCCGTCCGCATCAATCCCGGCAACATCGGCGGGCCCGACAAGGTCGCCGAGGTGGTGAGGGCGGCCAAGGCGCGGGGGATCCCGATGCGGATCGGCGCCAACTCGGGCTCGCTGCCGAAGCACCTGCTGGAGCTCGCTCAGGAGGACACGGCCGCGGCGCTCGTCGAGGAGGCGCTGGAGCAGGTCCGCCTGCTCGAGAGCATGGACTACTACGACTTCAAGATCTCCGTCAAGTCGAGCTCGGTGCCTACGATGATCCGCGCCTACCGAATGCTCGCCGACAGGGTGCCGTACCCACTCCACCTCGGCGTCACGGAGGCGGGCACGCCGGGAGCCGGGACGATCAAGAGCGCGATCGGCGTTGGCAGCCTGCTCATGGACGGCATCGGGGACACGATCCGGATCTCGCTGACTGCCGACCCCGTCGAGGAGGTCAAGGTTGCGTGGGAGATCCTGAAGGCGCTCGGCCTGCGCGAGCGTGGGCCGATCATGATCGCCTGCCCTTCGTGCGGGCGCGACAACGTCGGCGTCTGGAATCTCGCCGAGGCGGTCGAGGAGCGGCTGCGCGCCTATCCGCAGGCCTTCGAGGTGGCCGTCATGGGCTGCGCGGTCAACGGGCCCGGCGAGGCCGGCGACGCCGACTTCGGCGTTGCGGGCGGGCGGGAAACCGGCTTCATCTACGCGCACGGCCGCGTGCTCCGGAAGGTCGACTCGGACGTGCTCGTCGAGGAGCTCTTCCGCGAGATCGACACGTGGATCGAGGAAGGGATGGTCAGGCCGAAGCGCCTGAAGCTGGCCAAGCCCGCGGCCCTCATGATGGCCGAAGCCGCCCAACGCCCCTAATGCCTCGAGCGTCCCAGCTCTTCATCCCGACGCTGCGGGAAGACCCCGGGGATGCCGAGGCGGCGAGCCATCGCCTGCTCGTCCGCGGCGGGTTCATCCGCCAGGTGAGCGCCGGCCTCTGGTCGTTCCTGCCGCTCGGCTGGCGTGTCCACGAGAAGGCGGTGCAAATCGTCCGCGAGGAGATGAACGCGATCGGCGGTCAGGAGATGTTCATGCCGGTGGTCACGCCCGCGGAGCTCTGGCAGGCGAGCGGGCGCTATCCCATCCCCGAGCTCTGGAAGACCGAGGACCGCCTCGGCCGGCCCTTCGTCCTCGCGATGACGCACGAGGAGACGATCACCTTCCACGCGCGCGAGCTCCGCTCGTACCGCCAGCTGCCACAGATCCTCTACCACTTTCAGACGAAGGTGCGCGACGAGCCCCGCCCGCGCGCCGGCCTGATCCGCGTCCGCGAGTTCATCATGAAGGACTCCTATTCGTTCGACCGCGACGAGGAGGGGCTGGAGCGGAGCTTCCGGCTGCACGAGGGCGCCTACCACCGGATCTTCGAGCGCTGTGGGCTCGAGTACTACGCGGTCGAGGCGGAGTCGGGGATGATGGGCGGGAGCGAGTCGGTCGACTTCCTGGCGCCCTCGGACTCGGGCGAGAACACGCTCGTCACCTGTGAGAACGGCGACTACGCGGCCGACCTCGAAGTTGCGCGCGCCATCCCGCGCGCGCCCGAGTTCCCCGAGCGGCTCGATGCGCCGGCGGAGGTCGAGACCCCTGGGGTGACCACGATCGACGGCCTTGCCGACTTCCTCGGCATCGATGCAGCGGCCACCTCGAAGGCAATGCCCGTCGTCACGCAGGAGGGGACGCTCGTCCTCGCGCTCGTCCGCGGCGACGACCGGCTCGAGGAGGCGAAGACCGTGTCCGCCCTCGGCGACGGCTTCCGGCCGGCGACCGAGGAGGAGATCCGGAAGGCGTTCGGAGCCGATCCCGGCTCGATCGGGCCGATTGGCTTCGACGGTCCGGTGCTCGCCGACGAGGCGCTCCGAGAAGGGCAGTTCGTCGTGGGCGCGAACCGCACCGGCTGGCATCTCCGGGGCGCCGAGCACGGCCGCGACTTCGAGGCGCGGCTCGTGGACATCCGGGAGCCGCGTGAAGGCGACACCTGCCCGAAGTGCGGCGGGCGCCTGAGCTTCCAGACCGCGCTCGAGGTCGGGCACATCTTCAAGCTCGGCACGCACTACTCCGTGCCCCTGGGCGCGACCTTCCTCGACGAGGACGGGACGGAGCGCCCGCTCGTGATGGGGTGCTACGGCATCGGGCCCGGGCGAATCATGGCCGCCGCCGTCGAGCAGCGCCACGACGAGCACGGCATCGCCTGGCCACGCTCCCTGGCGCCGTACGAGGTCGAGGTGGTCTCGATCGGCGCGGCAGGCCCCGAGGCCGTCGAGATTGCCGAGCGGGTGACCGGAGACCTCGAGGCGGCCGGTCTCCAAGTGCTGCTCGACGACCGCGACCTTCGACCGGGCGAGAAGTTCGCCGACGCAGATCTCCTCGGGTGCCCGCTCCGCATCACCGTTGGAAAGAAGACTCTCGAGGACGGGAGCGCAGACGTGCTCGAGCGCTCCAGCCGCGAGGAGAAACGGATTGCCGTGGATTCACTCGTCGACCACGTGAAGGAGGTCCTCTGATGGCGAGGAAACGCCGCTTCTCGACCGCGCCCTTCGGCGAGACGGTGCAGTCGCTGATGGCGCGAGCGGAAGGTCACCTACCGCGGGCTCGCGGCGACAACCGGTCTCTCGGCCGGTTATCTCAACCACCTCGTGCACGGAAACCGGCCGGTGCCCTCGAACGACGTGATCGAGACCCTGGCCAAGGCCCTGAAGGTCGAGCCCGCGCACTTCCAGGAATACCGCATTCGAACCATCACGACACGGCTCGAGCAGATGCCCGAGCTCGTCGACCGGCTCTATCGCAGGCTCGAAGCCTAGACTTCAGCTAGAGGGTTAGATTTCGGGCGCTGCGGGGGCGCTCTACTGCCCGGTCGAGCGCTCGGAGGACACCCATTCGACCACCGCGACGAGCGTCCAGGCGAGCGCCATGGCGACCGCGATGGCGGGGATGGGAAGGTCGGCCCGCCAGACGATCAGAGCCACCGCGACGATGAACCCGGCCTCGAACACGAAGCGCGTGGTGCGAGAGAGGCGGAACGTGCGCGGGGGGAGGGGTTGGCTCAACGGCTGCGAGGGAGCGGCCTGCGGCTGAAGGTGGACCGGGGGCATCGGGGTCGCGCAGGCGCTGCGCGGGTGCGGCGGCCTGCGGCGGGAGCCAGATCTCGCGGTTGGAGAGCTCCTCGACCTGCTTCGTCAGCTCGCTCACCCGACGGCCGAGATCGCCCGCGGCCGCTTGCTGCGCCTGATGGTGCGACGGCTCGGGCGTCTGCGGCTGGCGCTCGAGCTCGGCCAGGCGCACGCGCAGCTCGGCGAGCTCGTTGGTGAGCCGCAGGCTCTCGGCCTGCACCGTCAGGGCCCGATACTGCGCGATTTCCTGGGATTGGCGCTCGAAGCGGTCGAGAACCTCGCGGAAGAGGGCGGCGAGCATGTCCTCCGTCGTTCCGGCCTCGGCCGGCACCCCGCCGGACGCGGGGCGGGGTAGGAGCGGGGCAGCGGGGTCGCCGAGGCGGGGTTGTCCGTCACCTTCCTGCAGGAGCCCAGCGCGGACGAGCTCCGAGCGGGGGATGCGCCGACGGCCGTTCCGGACGACCGAGCGGAGCGAGCCGCGCTCGACGCGCCTGGCGATCGCCTTCCGGCTCGATCCGGTCAGCTCCGCAGCCTCGGTGATCGTGTAGGTGCGCACGCCGTCGTCCCTCGAGGAGTGGATTGTGCCGAACCCGGGGGAACTGAGCAAATCGGAGCCGTCGCGGGGGAGCCACGCAGGGGTCGAGCGAAGGGGCAAAGTCCGCCCCCGGCGGGTGCCCCGCGGCCGGAGGGAGCCCCGGAGAAGAAACCGACCAGTCGGGGCGCCCGGATTTGAACCGGGGACCTCTTGTCCCCCAGACAAGCGCGCTAACCAGGCTGCGCCACGCCCCGAACGCGGACAGTCTAGCCGGATCCGAGCCTTGCGCTATCCTCCGCGGTGCGGCGCGCGATTCGGCCGCAGGTCGTGTGTCGCCGGGACGTAGCCCCTTGGCCGCGTCCCTCCTGGGTGAGCGGGCCTCCCTAGGCCAAGGGGGAACGGCCCGCTTGCCCTTCCTTGCCTACGCGCTGCGTCCGAGGCAGGAATGCGCGCACCGGGCGCAAAGGACCCTGCATGCGAACCGGAAGGTACGTCGCGTTCGCATCCGTTCTGGCCGTCCTGGTCGTTGCCGTGCCCACCAAGGGCGCGGTGACGCCGTATGCCGCCGGCGCCCAGGTCGCGTTGCGCGCCCACGGTCTCTACCCGGGGCCGATCGACGGCATCCGCGGTCCGCAGACGATCCGCGCGACGCGAACGTTCCAGCGGCGGCACGGGCTCGCTGGTCGACGGCGTCGTGGGCAGGCAGACGCGGGCGAAGCTCGGGAGGCTCGGCAGGCCGCTGTTCGGGGCTCGCCTGATCCGGCGGGGGATGGTCGGGTGGGACGTCTCCACGCTCCAGTTCAGGCTCTCGAGGCGCGGCGTCCGGATCGGCCGGATCGACGGGGCCTTCGGTCGGAACACGCTAGGCGCGGTTCGCCGCTTCCAAAGCCGGAAAGGGCTCGTCGTGGACGGGCTCGTCGGGCCCGCCACCCGCCGCGCGCTCATAGGCGCGCCGCAGCGCGGCGGTTGGAGGACTTCACCCTCCCGGGGCGCGAGCCCGGAGAAGGTGTACAAGATGCTCGGGCACTGGGCGAGCTACTACGGCATCGGCTCAAGGCTCGTGCGCGCAGTCGCGTGGATGGAGTCAGGATTCCAGTGGAACGTGACCTCGTCGGCCGGCGCCTGGGGGGTGATGCAGGTGATGCCTGGTACCTGGCGCTTCGTCGAGAACGTGCTCATGGGCCGGCAGGTCAAGCGGACTGCCAGAGGGAACATCCGCGTCGGCATCGTCTACCTGCGCTTTCTCATGCGCGAGTTCGGAGGCAGGAAGCGGCTCGCGCTGGCCGGGTACTACCAAGGCGCTCGCGCCGTTCGGCGGCACGGCCTGTACGACGAGACGAAGGTCTACGTCCGCACGGTTCTCTCGCTCCGTAAACGCTTCTAAGAGCTCCGGTGGCGCGGTAGGGTTCGCGCCATGGCAGACGCCGGACGACGATTGGCCGTGCTGGGCGCCGGCAAGGCGGGCGAAGCCCTGATCGCGGGCGTGCTCACCTCCGGCTGGCGCGAGCCGGGCGAGATCGTCGCCACCGCCCGGCACCAGGACAGGCTCCAGGAGCTCGCTGACCGCCACGGGATCCAGACGACGCTGGACAACGCCGAGGCCGTGGAGGGAGCGGAGATCGTCGTGATCGGCGTCAAGCCGCAGGACATCGAAGGCCTCCTCGGCGAGATCGCCGGGGCAGTCACGTCGGAGCAGACTGTCCTTTCCATCGCCGCGGCGATTCCCACCGCGTTGATCGAGGAGCATCTGAGCGACGGTGTTCCCGTGGTGCGGGCGATGCCGAACACGCCCATGACCGTCCACGAGGGCATGGCCGGCATCGCGCCGGGCGCGCACGCGGCCGAGGAGCACCTAGCCCGGGCGGAGGAGGTGCTCGCGAGCGTCGGGCGGGCCGTGCGCGTCGACGAGCCCTACATGGACGCGATCACGGCTGTCTCCGGCTCGGGACCGGCGTACTTCGCCCTGCTCGCGGAGTCGATGATCGAGGCGGGCATCCTGCTCGGGCTCTCCCGCGAGATCTCAACCGACCTCGTCGTCCAGACGATGCTCGGCACGGCCAAGATGCTCAGGGACGAGGGGATGCATCCGGTGGAGCTGAGGGAAGCGGTCACCTCTCCGGGCGGAACGACAATCGCCGCCATCCGCGAGCTGGAGCAGGCCGGAGTGCGCGCCGCGTTCCTGAACGCGATCCAGGCGGCCATGGAGCGCTCGAAAGAGCTGGCGAAGGGCTAGGAGCCCGAGCCCGCGAAGACGTCGGCGCCGCAGCCGTGCACGAGCGCGGCGGGGACATCCGCAGGGTCGACGCCCGAGAGCGAGCGGTGACCGAGGTCGACCTCGACGTCGGGCCACGTGTCGATGCCGATCGCCCTCGCGCCGGACGAGGAGCCGATCGCCAGAAGCTCGTCCACCGGGATCACGTTGCGCCGAAGCGTCAGGCGTCGCGCCGTTCCCTCGAGCTCGCGCAACTCCTCGAGCGGGTCGATGCGGACGTTGGAGTCCGAGCCGATGCAGAGCGGGACTCCGCGGGCGAGCAGGCCCTCGAGCGGCGGGAAGCCGTCGCCGAGGTTGGCCTCGGTCGTGGGGCAGAGACAGACGCCGGCGCGGTGCTCGGCCAGGAGGTCGAGCTCCTGCTCGTCCGCATGGGTGGCGTGGACGACGGTCGTGTGTGGGCCGAGACAGCCTGCCTCGGCCAGCAGTTCAAGCGGCCGAAGCCCGTGCTCCGCCACGCACTCCTCGACCTCGCGCGGCTGCTCGTCGGCGTGGACGTGGAGGACGAGACGCTCACGTTCCGCGTACCCGCCGATCTGCTCTAGCCAGTCTCGCGGGCAGGCGCGGACGGAGTGGGGGGCGAGCCCGACGCGCGCGCCTTCTGCCCGCAGCGCCTCGACCTGGCGCAGGTAGTCGGACACCGATTCCTGTCGAAAGCGGTCGAGCCCGCCGCGGGCATAGGCGGCCAGGAGGAGGACGAGCTCGAGGCCCGTGTCGCGGGCTGCCTCGACAGCCGCCTTCGCCTCGGCGAAGCCGACGTAGTGGAACTCGCCGACGGCCGTGTAGCCCGCCGCCAGGAGCTCGCGGTAGGTCCGCGCATAGTCCTCCCGCACCAGCTCCGGGGTCAGACCCCGGGCCAGATCCAGCATGGACTCCCGCCAGGCCCAGAAGTCCCCGCCCTCGACCTTGCCGCGCAGGGCTCGCTGGAACGCATGGCTGTGCGCGTTGACGAAGCCTGGGAGCCGGAGGGAGCCGGGCATCGCGGCGACGTTACCATTCGGTCCGAGAATGGCCACACGCGTGGTTCCCGCACCGCTCGCCCAGCTGCCGAACGCGCTCACGATCCTGCGCCTTCTCGCCATCCCGGTCTTCGTCGTCCTGCTCTACCGGACGGACGGCGAGGGGAGCTACGCCCTCGCGGCCTTCTTTGCCGCGGTGGCGCTGACCGACCAGATCGACGGCTTCCTCGCACGCCGCTGGCAGGTCGAGTCCGAGTTCGGCAAGTTCGCCGATCCGCTCGCAGACAGACTCATGATCGACGCGGCCGTCCTGCTCCTCTGCCTCGACGGCCGCCTGCCCTGGCTCGCGCTCGCGATCGTGCTCGGCCGCGACGCGCTCCTGATCGGCGGCTACGGCGTCGTCAAGGACCGCGGCTATGACTTCTCGGTCTCGACGCTCGGGAAGGCGTCCACCTGGATCCTGTACGCGGCGATCATCGGGGTGATCGCCTCGGACGAGGGGACCGACTGGCCGCTCTGGCTCTTCTGGAGCGGGGTCGGGCTGGCGGTGCTGGCCGCATTCTTCTACGTCGCCGGCGCGCTCAGGGAGGTCGAGAGGTGAAGGCCGTCGTCATGGCGGGAGGCGAGGGGACGCGCCTGCGCCCGCTGACCTCGAACCAGCCCAAGCCGATGGTGCCGATCGTCGGCAAGCCGTGCATGGAGCACATCCTCGACCTCCTCCGGGAGCACGGCTTCGACGACGTGATCGTCACGCTCGCCTTCATGCCGCAGGCGATCCGCGGCTACTTCGGGGACGGCGAGGCGCACGGCGTCTCCCTGCGCTACTCGGTGGAGGAGTCCCCGGCCGGCACCGCCGGCTCGGTGAAGCTCGCCGAGGAGGCATTGGACGAGACGCTCCTGGTCATCTCGGGCGACGCGCTCTGCGACATCGACCTCGGCGCGCTCGTCTCGTTCCACAGGGAGAAGGGCGCCCAGGTGACGATCGGCTTGAAGAGCGTGCCGAACCCGCTGGAGTTCGGAATCGTGGTCACCGACGGCGAGGGGCGGATCGAGCGCTTCCTCGAGAAGCCCAGCTGGGGCCAGGTCTTCACCGACACGATCAACACGGGCATCTACGTGCTCGAGCCGGAGGTGCTTCGCCACGTCCCGGCAGACACGGCCCTATGACTTCTCGAAAGAGCTCTTCCCGCTTCTGCTCGAGATGGGGAAGCCGCTCTACGGATACGTCTGCGAGGGCTACTGGCAAGACATCGGAAACCTCGACCAATACCGGCAGGCCAACTTCGACGCGCTGGACGAGCGGGTGCGCCTCGACGTCCCCGGGATCCGCCTGCGCGGCAACATCTGGGTGGGGGAGGGCGTCGGCCTCGACGACCTCGAGGCGGTGGAGGCGCCGGCCTTCATCGGCAACTACTGCCGCATCGCGCCGCGTGCCTCGATAGGCCCGTACTCCGTCCTCATGCCGAGCGTCACGCTCGGCGATCACGCGCGCACCTCGCGCTCGGTCGTCGACGCCTCGACCTCGATCGGCCGCAGCGCAGTGGTCGAGGGGGCGATCGTCGGCAGGGCGTGCGACCTCCGCCCGCATGCCCGGCTCCACGAAGGCGTCGCGGTGGGGGACAACTGCACGATCGGCGAGGAGAGCGTCGTCATGCCCGGCGTCCGCATCTACCCGTTCAAGGAGGTGGAGTCCGGCTCCCTCGTCGACCGGAACCTGATCTGGGAGTCGCGCCTCTCCTCGCGCCTGATGGGCACGGACGGCATCTCGGGCCGGATCGACGTCGATCTGACACCGGAAACCGCCCTTCGCCTCGGGCTCGCACTCGGCACCGCGCTCGACCGCGGCGACCGCGTGGTCACGAGCCGCGCAGCCTCGGCCTCGTGCAGGCTACTTCGACGCGCGCTCATCGCCGGCGTCAACTCGGCCGGCGTGCACGCGACCGACCTCCAGGTGATGCCTGCCGCCGTCAACCGCCACTTCTTGAAGACGGAGGGCTTCGACGCCGGCATTCACGTGCAGCCGAGCCCGAACGACCCCGAGGTGGTGCAGGTTCGCATCTTCGAGCCGCCGGGCACGCCCGCGACGCCGGAGCTCGTCAAGGAGCTCGAGAAGCACTTCTCGCGCCAGGAGTTTCGGCGGGCTTCCTGGAACGACGTGGGCGAGATCAGCTACTCGGCCCGAACCGCCGAGACCTATGTCCAGGACCTGCTTGCCCTGCTCGATGTCGAGGCCATTCGGAAGCGCGGCTTTCGCATCGTCATCGACTACGCGTTCTCGGCGGCGTCGTTCGTCCTCCCGCAGGTTCTCGGCGCGCTCGACGTGGAGGCGGTGGCCTCGCACGGCTACGTCAGCGAGCGGCGACAGGCAGGCGAGACGGTCACGCTCGCCGAGTCGCTCGGCCAGGCCAAGCGCCTCGTTGAGGCCGTCGGAGCCGACCTCGGCGCCGTCCTTGACCCGGCTGCCGAGCGCATCTTCCTCGTCGACGACAAGGCGCGGGAGGTTCCGGTCGAGCAGGAGCTCCTCCTCTTCCTGCGCCTGCTCGCGTCCGACGGCAAGCGCGGCCGTCTGGCCTTCCCGACGACGGTGACGAGCCTCGTGGACAAGCTCGTCGAGGGTACGGAGCTCGAGGTCGAGCGTACGCCGCACTCGCTCTCCGCGCTGACCCTGGCGGCTGCCGGGGACGGGGTCATCTTCGCGGGCTCGGTGGGCGGCGGCTTCGTCTTTCCCGAGTTCGTGCCCGCCTACGACGGGATGGCGAGCCTCTGCAAGCTCCTCGAGCTCCTCGCGCCGGCGGGGAAGCCGCTCTCGGAGATCGTCGGCGAGCTGCCGCCCTCAGCGGTCGTCCACCGCCAGGTGCGGTGCCCGTGGGCCCGGAAGGGCGCAGTCATGCGCATCCTCACCGAGCGCACCAAGGACAAGGAGGTCGACGTCACCGACGGCATCAAGGTCTACGACGAGCGCGGCTGGGCGCAGGTGCTCCCGGACCCGGACGAGCCGCTCGTGCACATCTACGCCGAGGGCAAGACCGCGGAGGACAGCGCCTCCCTCGAGGCCGAGTTCCAGGGGATCGTCGAGGAGATCGTGGCCCGGGACGACGAGGGCGACGAGCCCTAGGGGCCGAGGCGGTTCCGCCACAACCCTCAAGTCGAGGTTGATGGATGGGATTCCAGCTGGTTTACTGTGTGAGCGCCTCCGTCCCCGATTCCTGGAGCTGGTGTGGAAGCCCTTCCTGACCTTGCAACCCTGTCCGACCAGCGAGCTTCGCGACCTGATCCGCGAGCTGATGGTGCAGGAGCACCGGTCTCGTACGAGCGCCGGCTCCTGCACGGGAAGATCGACATTCTCCGCGCGGAGCTCAGGCGCGGCTGCAGAAGCAGGTGGGGGAGCCTGACAGCCCACTTCACGAGATCGACATCGACAAGCTTGCGGCGATCCTCGCGTCGAAGGCAGCGCCTCCGTTCGACGAGGAGCTCGACACGGCGGGGCGGTGACTCACGTTCACTGCCCCGAGTGCGGCTTCCAGAACCCGGAAGCCGCCAACTACTGCTCGAAGTGCGGAGCGCTGCTCATCCGCGAAGACGAGGGAGCGCACACGACGATGACGTTCACGCCCGAGGAGGAGGCAGAGGACGAGAGCCTGTCGCTCGACGGCCTCCGGATCGAAGGGCCGGCGCTCGTCGTCCGCGCGGGTGGCGGCCGGGCCGGCGAGACGTTCGCGCTCGTGCATGACCGCACCTCGCTCGGGCGCGCGCCGGAGTGCGAGGTCTTTCTGGACGACGTGACGGTCTCGCGCCGTCACTCCGTGATCACGCGCGGCCCCGACGGCTTCACGTTGCACGACGAGGGCAGCCTCAACGGCACGTACGTCAACCGCCGGCGGGTCGAGAGCTCGAAGCTCGAGGACGGCGACGAGGTCCAGATCGGCAAATACAAGCTGACCTTCCTGGAGAGTTAGTTGAGGACTGACTGATGGCGATCACGGAAGCCGACACCCGGACGGGACGGCCGCTGACGATCGGAGCGGTCTGCAACCGGCTCCGCGACGAGTTCCCGGACATCTCCATCTCCAAGATCCGCTATCTCGAGGATCAGGGCCTGCTCGCGCCGCGGCGCACTCAGGGCGGCTACCGGCTCTACTCGGAGCAAGATGTCGAGCGCCTCGAGACGATCCTCAGCCTGCAGCGCGACGAGTTCCTCCCGCTCCGGGTGATCCGCCAGGAGCTCGCGGCCGGCGCACCGCGCCGGCGAGGTGCGCGCACCGCGGGCCTGCAGGTGCCGGAGGACGAGGTCGATCTGGCCACGCTCTGCGCCCGCGCCGGCGTCGAGGCGGCGTTCGTCCGCGAGCTCGAGGACTTCGGGCTCGTGGAGCCGCGCGAGGTGGACGGCGACAGGCGCTTCCCCGAGCGCGACGTGGACGTCGCCGCCGCCTGCGCCAGGCTTGCGCGCTACGGCGTCGCCCCGCGGAACCTCGCCACGTTCAGGCGCTGGGCCGACAATGAGGCGGACCTGCTCGAGCGAATCGTCGCGCCCGAGCTCCGCTCCCCGAACCCGGAGAAGCGCCACGCGGGGCTCGAGAACCTCGAGAACCTCGCGGCACTCTCACAGGAGCTCTCCAACCTGCTCTTCTGGCGGGCGCTACGCGGTATCGTGCCGCGGGCGTGACGGTCGACCTCGAGTCCAAGATCCGAGACATCCCGGACTTTCCCAAGCGCGGGATCGTCTTCAAGGACATCATGCCGCTCCTGGCCGACGCGGAGGCCCTGCAGGACACTGTCGAGCGGCTGGCCGAGTTCGCCGAGCCGCGCAAGCCGGACCTCGTTCTCGGCGCCGAGGCGCGCGGATTTATCCTGGGCGCGGCGCTTGCGTATCGGCTCGGCTGCGGCTTCGTCGCCGCCCGCAAGCCCGGAAAGCTCCCCTGGCGCACGATCAGCGCCAAGTACGCCCTCGAGTACGGCTTCGACGCGCTGGAGCTGCATGCCGACGCGATCGCGGGCGGCGCCCGCGTGCTGATCCACGACGACCTGCTGGCGACCGGTGGAACCGCAAAGGCGAAGATCGACCTGGTCGAGCAGCTCGGCGGCACCGTCGTCGGGCTGGCGTTCGTGATCGAGCTCGAGTTCCTGAACGGCAGAGAGAAGCTCGAGGGCTACGAGGTCTGCTCGCTGATCAAGTACGCGGACTAGTTTCCCCCGCAGCCGGGTCCCGTCCGCACCGCCTGGCCATAATCGGACTTCGATGTACGACCAGCTCACCGGGCGCTACACCTTCGCGTGCCCGGCGCGAGGCGAGGTGAGGGTGACCCTCTCGCGCTTCCGGATTCTCGAACGCCTGCCCGGCGCGGCCCACCCGGCGGTCTTCAAGATCACGTTCGCCTGCGACTGCGGCGGCGAGCACGAGGGCCTGGTCACGCACGAGGAGCTCGACTGGGCGCCGCTGGCCGGCTCCGACTCCGCGTTCCTCAACCTGATGACGGACCGGCTCGAATCGGCCGCGCTCGAGCTCCTCGACCTGGCAGCGCGGCAGATCCAGGCAGGCGCATGGCCGTGGAGCTTCTTCTGCTACCCCGAGGAGCGCCCGCGGCCGGTGACGCCGTCCGCCTTTCGCGTGCTCTCCGGCGGCGAGGAGGAGCTGGGGCTCGCTGTGGAGTGCCCCGGCTGCTCCCAGACCAGCGTCAACGTCGTCAGCCCCGAGCACGTCGACGTGCCCTTCTACAACGACCGTAGGGTCGGCGTCGTCGAGCACATCTTCGCGCGCGACTGCGAGCTCGCCGTTTCGGCGTTCCGGGAGGCTCTCGACTCCGGCGCCTTCGACGCATTCCGGCGTGACCTCGCCGCGTAGCCTCCAGGAGGTTAGGTCGGCCTGCGAGCGGGCACAACCACTCCCGGAAACCGACTCAACGAGGTGAATCGGAGCATGTTCCGAAAAGGAAACGACAACGGAACGGTGGTTGCGGAGGAGACGACGGTCGAGCGCGAGCACGCCTGGGAGAGCCCGCCGGTGGTTCGCGGGCTGACGACGCTCCTGGGCGTCGGAGCCGCGGGCTTCCTGGTCTGGCTGGCGACGGAATTCGACCTCGGCTCGACGGGTGAGTACTGGGCGGCGATGGCCATCCTCGCCGGCGCGGGCGCTCTGTCTCGGCCTCTCGCAGCTTCTGGGCGGCTGGACGAAGTGGGGGGCGCCGACCATCAGCTCCAGCGTGCTTCTCCTTGCCTTCGTGCCGGCGTTCGTGGCAGTCGGGGGGATCCTGGTCGCTACGCGTCCCACCGACACCGAGGAGGGCGAGCAGGTCGCAGGCTGGATCCGAGACATCGGCCTCGGGGGCCTCGCCGAGGACCTGATCGCCTTCCAGGGCGTGCTCGCCTTCGGGCTCGGAGTCGTCTTCGCATTCTGCTTCGACACGCGCGGCCCGCGCGCCCGCGTGCTCGAGCGGGAGACGGCCGTGACGGCCGCGGGCGTCGGCTACGAGCGCGGCACCGTCGCCGCCGCCGAGGACGAGACGGTCGTCGTGCCCCGGCGCGATTAGCCCGAGCTAATCGCGCCGAAGCTGGTCTTCGCCGCACAGGCGGACGAAGAAGAAGATGAGCACGGCGGCGACCAGGCCGAAGAGGAACGCGCTCCCGCCGCCCGTGCCGATCGCGAGCAGCCCGATCCAGACGTAGGCGCCGAGGAGGATGCCCCAGGCGAGGGCCTGGAATCCCGGGCTGAAGGCTGGCGGCCGGGGCGGGAACTCCATCGCCGCCGAGTCTAACCGCCTCGGCTTCCGGCGCGTGCGGGACCAAAAAAACTCGCCGAGCCGGTTGCGCTTTCGTCCACCACTCCGACCAACTTTCGGCTTCCGCCTACGGCCGCCCGGTGGGGCTTCGACCTACTCGCGCTCCGTGCTCGGCGCAAGCGGCAATCTAGACGGCCCTGGGGGACAGTGCAAGCCCGTTTCGGATCTCTTCTCCGCAATTTGCGGAAAGTTCATTTTTCCACACTTTCCACACCTCGGAGCCGGACCTGTGGGCATCCCTGTGGAACTCGGCTCGGCGACTAGGATCCCTCGAGGGCGGCCGTCTTGTACTCACCGGTCGGGTTCCAGAGGAGGAAGCCGGCGGTGTTGGCGTCGCGGGCCGCGAGGACCTGTGCCTGCACGTCTTCGAGAGTGTAGTCGCGTCCCAGCGAGAAGTCCTGGAGCCAGGGAACGAGGAGTGTGTCGTACCCGCGCAGCTCACGCCTGAAGTCGCGAAGCGCCCGTGCGACCGTGACCCCCGGAACGGCGTTGGGGTCGTCGAGCGAGTACTCGCCCGCCCCGAAGTGGGAGGGGTAGACCATCGGATACATGACGTCGAGGAGGGGCGCGAGTCGCCGCGGGCGCTGGCCGATGCCCATCTCGCGCGTAGCCGTCAGCCCGAAGACCGCCGCCGAGACGCGGGCGCCCAGCGGCTCGAGCCGTGAGCGGGCGTACTCGACGAACTTGCCGATCGTGACGGTCTTGTGCTCCTTCCGCTTGCCCCTGAACACCGCCGCCGAGAGATCGCCGTCGGTGGGGAAGCGCACGTAGTCGAACATGATCTCGTCGAAGCCGGCCTCGACCGCCGCGACGGCGATGTCGACGTTGTACTTCCAGACGCGCTCGTCGTACGGGTTCGTCCAGGGGAGGCCGGCGCTGGTCGTCCAGAGGCCGCCTCCGCGCCGTTGGATCGCATGCTGCGGCCGCGCGGTGGCGAGGACAGGGTCCTGGAAGACGACGACGCGCCCGATCAGGTAGACCCCGGCAGCGTCGGCCGCCTGGGCCGCCTTGCTCGGGTTGTAGAACCCCTGGGCGGCGCCGATCGCCTGGGCGAGCGCCGGCGCCTGTCGGGCGAACCCCACCTCGCCGTTCTCGTCCTTGACGTCGAGCTGAAGTGCCGTCAGGCCCTCGTCCGAGAGCGAAAGGTACTCGTCGAGCCTGCCCTCGAGCGACGCCAGGGGAGCGGTGACGTGCACCCCCCTGATCTCATCTGGCAGCGGTGCGGGCTCGGGCTTGGCCGCCGCAGCCGTCCCGTCCGTCGACTGCGAGTCCGAGCTCGAGCCGGCGTCCGGTGTCGTGCTGCCACCTCGGCTCAGGAACGTCATTCCGAGAGCCACGCCGGCGGCCGCGAGCGCAACACCGCCGATGAGCAGCACGCGCTGCACGCTGCGTCGTCTGTGAGTTTGCCGGCGCCGCTCCCGGAAGCGTTCGTTTGGGTCGAGGGGATCCAGCAGCATCGGTTCGGGCACGGTATTTCCTCCCAGGCGACCCCGCAAGCACGAGCGGCGGTCGCGCGCAACGGATTTTGTTGCGCTAGCATCCCGCCATGCCGGTGCCGGCGGCGCTCAAGGTCCAGGCGCTCGCAGCGGATTTCCGCTCGCAGCGGCGGCTCGCCGGCGCGCTGGGGGTGAGCCCCTCACAGGTGAGCCGGTGGCAGCGGGGCCAGGGCATCGACCCGATCAACGCCGAGCGGCTCGACCTGCTCGAGCTGGCGATGTCCTTCCTGCTGCGGCTCTACGAGCCGGAGAGCGCCGAGCGGTGGCTCTTCGGCCTGAATCCGCACCTGCGGAATCGCCGGCCGATCGACCTGATCAGGATGGGGGGGACGGAGGAGCTCCTCGTGGCGCTGCGCCAGGAGCGAGCCGGCTCATACCTGTGATCCTCTACCGGTGTTTTCCCTGGAACGCGAGCGTCGCGGCGACCGCTCGCGGGGGCGCACTCTGGTTTCCACGGGCGCTGCAGGGGGACGGGCGGCATGACGTGCCGGACCGGTACGGCTGCGCGTACGTCTCGGAGCACGCGGTCTCGGCGGTGGTCGAAGAGCTCGGCTGTTTCGCCGGCACGGAGCTTGCCGCCGCCGACCTCCGCCGCGGAGGGCTCCCGCTGGCGCTCGCGACGCTCGTCCTCGACGCCTCGGCGCAGCTGATCGACCTCGACGAGCCGCTCGTCCTCGCGGCGGAGAAACTGCGCCCCTCGCTTGTGGCTAGCGGGGAGCGGGATCGAACGCAGGAAGCTGCTGCGGCGCTTTTCGAGCGCCACGAGGGCGCGGCCGGCCTGCGCTGGTGGTCGGCCTACGAGTCGGGGTGGGCGAACGTGACGCTCCTCGACCGGGCGCAGGAAGCCCTCTCCGTGGAGGAGGTCCGGCCGCTTCAGCTCGAGGACGACGTCGTGGCGGAGGCCGCCGGCTTCCTCGGCCTGCGGGTCGCGGCGTGATCGTCGACGAGCTGCTTTGCGAGCCGAGTTCACGACGGCACTCGACGGCCTGGTCGGCTTCGCCGGGGCGCGGGGGCTGCTGCGTCGCGCAGCGCCGACTTGACATAACGCCCATTATCGTGCGTAGGCGGAATCCGCGCTTGAAGTTTGACTTGACCGCTCGGACGGGTAGGGTAATCCCGGCACGCCTGCCGGCAGCCGGCTTGTCTATCCCAGTGGAGACCCAGCTTCCGACACCGCCGAATGCCTGACGACCGCTCGATCGTCGGCCAGCACGACGAGCTGCAGCCGCTGCTGGAGCGAGCCGACGCCTCCGGCGTCGTCGAGCTGATCGAGCTGCGGGAGGCGCTCGAGCTCCTCGACCTGGATCCTGGCGACGTCGAGGCGCTGCACAAGGAGCTCGAAGAGCGCGGGATCGAGGTCGTCGACCGCCAGAAGGAGCCCGCCCCGGTCGTGACCGGGACGGAGCCGCTCGAGACGACGACCGACGCCCTCCAGCTCTTCCTGCGGGAGATCGGGCGCCATCCGCTCCTGACGGCGGCCGACGAGGTCGAGCTCTCGAAGCGCATCGAGCGCGGCGACATGGAGGCCAAGAAGCGGATGATCGAGTGCAACCTCCGCCTCGTCGTCTCGATCGCCAAGAACTATCGAAACCAGGGCCTGCCGTTCCTCGACCTGATCCAGGAGGGCATGTTCGGCCTGATCCGCGCCGTGGAGAAGTTCGAGTGGCAGCGCGGGCTCAAGTTCTCGACGTATGCGACCTGGTGGATCCGCCAGGCGGTCGCGCGGGCGATCGCGGACAAGGCACGCACGATCCGCGTCCCGGTCCACGTCGTCGAGCGGATGCAGAAGATGCACCGCGCCGAGCGGCACCTATGGACGCAGCTGGCGCGCGAGCCCTCGCTCGAAGAGATCGCCGACGAGGCGGGTCTGCCCCTCCAGCAGGCGATCGAGGTGCGCGCCGCGGCCCGCGCGTCGACGAGCCTCGACCAGCCGATCGGCGAGCAGGAGGACGCCGTCTTCGGCGACCTCGTCGCCGGCGACGAGCCGCTTCCGGACGAGGTCACCGAGAAGCGCCTGCAGAAGGAGGCGCTCGACCGGGCGCTCGAGTCCCTGCCCGAGCGCGATCGGCGCGTCCTCGAGCTCCGCTACGGCCTCCGCGGTGAGGAGCCGCATACGCTCGAGCACATCGGCCGCCGTCTCGGGATAACGCGCGAGCGCGTCCGGCAGATCGAGATCGAGTCGCTCTCGCGCCTATCGTCGCTTCGCGAGATCGACGCGGTCGCCATCCACTGAGCTCAGAGCCGCGAGCGCGCTCCCGTCGAAGAGCGCGTCCGCCCCCTCCCCCAGGCGCGCGCGCACGAGGCGGTGAGCTTCGTCGAGGAAGGGCGGCCTGGACATGCGGTGGCCGTCCGAGGCGACGAGGTCGGCGAGCCCTCCCCGGACGAGCCGCCAGGCAGCCTCCTCCTGCTCGAGGCCGTGGGCGCCGAGAAGGCTGGTGGTGTTTACCTGGACGAGCCAGCCCCGCTCTCGAAAGCCGGACACCGCCCGCATCTCCTCCCGAACCCCCTCGGCGCGCTCAGGATGGGCGATGATCGGGGTGAGCCCCGAGGCTGCCACGTGCTCCCCGAGACGCTCAGCGAGCGCGAGAGAGCCGAGGAATGGCACCTCCATGAGCACGGCGGGCAGATCGCCCAGCCGGTAGCGGCCGGGGTCCTCCTCGAGCAGGCGGTCCGTAGGGGTCAGCTCCCAGCCGAGCCGGAGGTCGAGCCCGTGCCTCGCGACTACCGGCGCCATCTCCGCATAGGCCTCGCGCACCGCCTCCTCGCGCGGGCGGGTGAGCGGGAGCGACGGCCAGACGTGCGGCGTCGCGTAGAGGACGCGTGTGCCGTGCCGCGCGGCCTCGAGACAGAGGTCCAGGCCCGCCTCGACCGAACGGGCGCCGTCATCCCCCGAGGGGACGACGTGGGAGTGGACGTCGACGAAGCCGCTCACGGCCTCACGCTACCTGGCGGCACGGAGGCCGCAGCTGGAGCGTCTAGGCGGTGCGAATGTAGAGGCGCAGCTCCGGCGCGACGGACTGGAGCTCGCGGAGGGCTCGGGCCTCGAGCTGGCGCACGCGCTCGCGGGTGACCCCGAGCTCGTTGCCTACCTGTTCCAGCGTCTGCGGGACGCAGCCGTTCAGGCCGAAGCGGAGCTCGAGCACGAGCCGCATGCGCGCATCCAGGGTTGCGAGCGCCTCTTCGAGCTCGTTGCCACACAGGAGCTCGGCGAGGGCGTCGTCCGGCTGCGCGGCGTTCTCGTCCTCGAGCATGTCGGCGTAGAGCGACTCGCCGTCGCCGACCGGGGTTTCCAGGCTCACCGGATCCTCGACGAGGTCGAAGAGCTCGTGGACGCGCTCGAGGTCGATGCCGCTCTCGGCGGCGATCTCCTCGGGAAGCGGGTCGCGGTTCAGCTTCTGGGTGAGGACACGCCGGGCGCGCTTCGCGCGGCGCACCTGGTCGACGACGTGCACGGGCAGGCGGATCGTCCTGCCCTGGTCGGCGATGGCGCGGGTCACAGCCTGGCGGATCCACCACGTCGCGTACGTGGAGAGCTTGAAGCCTCGGCGGTAGTCGAACTTCTCCACCGCGCGCATCAGGCCCAGGTTTCCCTCCTGGATCAGGTCGAGGAGCGGGACGCCCGCATTGACGTAGTTCCGCGTGATCGACATCACGAGCCGGAGGTTGCACTCGACCAGCCGGCGCTTCGCCCACTCGTCGCCTTCGTCCTTCCGCCGCGCGAGCTCGCGCTCTTGGTCGCGGGTCAGAAGCGGCCCGCTGCCGATCTGGCGAACGTAGAGCTTGAGCGGATCCTGCGTCGGGGCAGGGGTATCCGCCTTCTTCCCGGCCTCGTCGTCATCGTCCTGCTCGGCGTCGTCGGCCTCGGCAGGATCGGAGACGAGCTCGAGCTTCGGTCCCTCGCTCTCGAGGCGCTCGGGCAGGTCTTGAAGTTCCGCAGTCGAAGGCTCCACCGGATTCCTATCGGCGGAAGAGCCAACCGACTTGAGCGCCTACCCGAATCGCTCGGGAGGATGGATGACAAGAGTTTCCTTCCCAGCCCAGGGTGGTAGTGTCTGTAGAGAGCGGCGGCACATGGCCACTGCGGCCCCTGCGGGCCATTGGCCGTCCGGGGAACGACCTAGGATCGGTGAGAGCCGGCGTTGTGCGGAATCGCGGGATATAGCCTGAATGACGAGTCGCGGGTCGACCAGACCCTCGTGACTCAGACGCTCCTGGCCGCGATCGCGGAACGTGGATCGGATGCGGTCGGCTACGCCTACCGCGGGCCCGGCCTCTCCGTGGCCGTGCACAAGCAGCGTGGCGGCGCCAGCGCCCTCCTCGACGGGCTGTCCGTCCCCCGCGAGGCTCGCCAGGCGATCGTGCACGTCCGCGACTACACGAAGGGCCACCCGAGCCTCACGGCCAACAACCATCCGATCCGGCACGGCGAGGTTGTCGGCGTCCACAACGGGATCATCCTGAACGACGAGGAGATCCTCGCCGGACACGGCTTCGAGCGGGCCGAGCCGGGCATGACCGTCGACTCCGAGGCGATCTTCGCCCTCGCGGAAGAGGCGTCCAGCCGGGCCTCGGCGCTCGAGGAGCTGCACGGCTCCATGGCCGCCGCGTGGTTCGACGAGCGCGACGCGGAGACGCTCTACCTCGCGCACGGCCTCGGTCGCCCGCTCTGGGTCGGGGAGGGCCGCGACGAGCTTTTCTTCGCCTCTACGCGCAAGGCGCTCGAGCTGGTCGAGCGCTATGCCGACGTCAGGCTCCGCAAGCGCGAGCTCGGCGAGGGGACTCTCCTCGCGATCGCAGACGGCGGCGTGCGGCGGACGGATTCGTTCGAGCCGGACAGGAGCTTCGTCGAGGAAACGCCTCTCCCGCCCGTACGGGCGCCGGAGGAGGCGCGCTCGTGTCTGGCGCGCCTGGCTGTGATCGCCACGGCCGCCGCCCGCGCCCGCTAGCGCTTCTGCACTCCGCTCCGCTCGATCCGCTCGCGAAGCGCCGACCGGAAGGCGGTCCAGCCGCCTCCGCCGTCCGCGAAGAGGCGGTAGACCTGCCACTCGGAGAGGAGCGCCGGCGCGCGCCTGCGGGCGCGCTTCCAGTCGGCGATGCTCGGGAGGCGGCCGAGCCGGCGTGCCAGCCTCGTCCCCTCTTCGAGCGCTCGCTCGCGGCGCTCGCTCCGGCGTGGCACCGGGAAGCCGGCTTCTCGCAGCGCATTCGAGAGCGAGCCGAACCTGTGCCAGTAGAGCGACTTCGACGGGAGTCGTGCGCGGCGCGCGTCGAGATCCGGCCCGGTGGGTGTTCGCCCCAGCTCGGAGCCGAGCGCCTGGAGCTGGGCCAGGAGCTCTGCCTTCGTCGCGAAGCGGCGCGGGACGAGACCGGCCCGACGCTTCGCCGCGTTCCAGGTGCCGAAGCGCTCGACCACGGTCTGCGGGTGCATCCGTACCTTGCGGTCGCCGGAGAACTCGCGCATCGTCGGCGAGCGGCCGAGACGCTCCGCGCAAGCGGAGAGCTCCTCGAGGATCCGGGCGTCGGAATAGCGTGGCACGCGCAGCCTCGCCCACAGTGTAGGCGAGCAGGTTCGACGGCCCGCAACGGCCCCGATCAGGGCGCCCAGAGCGAGCCGAGATAGACCGTCGGGTCGCCCGGCTGCCAGCGTGAGAGGAAGCGCTGAATCGGCGGGTGCACGGCCAGGCCCGCGAGCTCGTCGGCGTCGAACAGGCGGTGGTTTCGAACCGCGAGATCGCCGGACGTGACTCGCTCGAGCGACCGATCGCCGAGGTAGCCGGCGAAAACGATGTGGACGACGTGCTTCGGCGGCCAGCCGGGAGGCGAAATCGAGTCCGCAAGCGCGACCGGGCCTTCCAGCGGAAAGTCTTCGTCGAGGCCCAGCTCCTCCGCGAGCTCCCGCTTGACGGCGTCCAAGAGCGTCTCGCCGCCGCAGACGCCCCCGCCGGGGAGAAGCCAGTACTCCCGACCTCCCTTTTCGTGCCTCACGAGCAGGAGCCGGCTCTCGCGCCGCAGGATCGCGGACACGCGGATGCGGGGCTCCATGTCAGGTCCGGGTCGAGCCGAAGCCTCTGACTCCGCGCTCGGTCGCCGGCAGCTCGTCCAGCTCGACGAGCTCCAGGTCGGGCACCGGCAGGACGACCAGCTGGGCGATGCGTTCGCCCGCGTCGGCGACGAAGGCGTGCTCCCTGTCCGTGTTGAGGAGGACGACGCGGATCTCGCCGCGGTAGCCCGAGTCGATCAGGCCCGGCGAGTTGACCACTGCGATCCCGTGGCGCGCCGCCAGGCCCGAGCGGGGCTGGACGAAGCCGGCGAAGCCCTCGGGGATGGCGACCGCGAGGCCCGTGGGCACGACGGCGCGCTCTCCGGGCTCGAGCCGCAGGGGCTCACAGGTCGAGAGGTCGAGACCCGCGTCGCCCGAATAGGCGCGCTCGGGAATCCGTGCTTCTTCGCGCAACCTGACGACTGGGAGCTCGATCACGCTTCGTGCGCCTCGGCGGTGGATATGTCCGCGTCAGCGATCAGGTACGGCGCGTAGCGAGTCAGCTCGCGCTCGGGCAGGCGCGCGTGCACGAGCACGCCGTCCGCGCGGTCGACGCGCTCCTCTATGGGCGCCCCGAGGTCGTAGAGCTCCTTCAAGACCCGTCCCTGGTCATAGGGAACGAGGAGGCGCACCGGCCTGAAGCGGTCGGCGAACCGCTCGGCGATCCTGGCGCGCAGGTCGGGCAGCCCCTCCCCATCCCGCGCCGAGAGCTGCAGGGCGCCCGGAAAGCGGTTGGCGAGCCGCCGTCGGCGCAAGGGGTCGACGAGGTCGATCTTGTTGAGGACGAGCTCGACCGGGAGCTCGTCGGCGCCGATACCGGAGAGGACAGACTCGACGGCAGCGATCGTGTCGTCGAGGCGCTCGTCCAGGAGCGACGCATCGGCGACGTGCAGGACGAGCTCGGCGAGGAGAGTCTCCTCCAGCGTGGCCGCGAAGCCCTCGACGAGCTGATGCGGCAGGCGTCGAATGAAGCCCACCGTGTCGGTCACGAGATAGCGTCGGCCCTCGTGCTCGAAGCCGCGCGTGGTCGGGTCGAGGGTCTCGAAGAGCCGGTCGTCGACGGAGACGTCAGCGTCGGTGAGGGCGTTCAGGAGGGTCGACTTGCCTGCGTTCGTATAGCCGGCGAGCGCGACGACCGGCGTGGCCGAGCGCTCGCGCGCCTTCCGCTGCACGGCCCGCCGCTGCCGCAGCTCGCGGAGCCGGCGCTTGAGCAGTCCCACCCGGCGGCGGGCAATGCGGCGGTCGGTCTCGAGCTGCGACTCGCCCGGGCCGCGCGTGCCGATCCCGCCTCCGAGGCGCTCGAGGTGCTGCCACATTCCGCGCATCCGCGGCAGGTTGTACTCGAGCTGCGCCAGCTCGACCTGCAGCTTGCCTTCGGCGCTCCGCGCGTGCTGGGCGAAGATGTCGAGGATGAGCTGCGTCCGGTCGATCACGCGCGCGCTCAGGGCGTCCTCCAGGCGCCGCTGCTGACCCGGGTCGAGCTCGTCGTCGACGATCAGAGACTCGGCCTCCGCGTCGGCGGTGAGCCGCTTCAACTCCTCGAGCTTGCCCTTGCCGACGTAGGTGCGCGGATCGGGTGAGGGCCGCCGCTGGACGAGCTCGCCGACGGGAGCGACGCCCGCGGTGCGCAGCAGCTCGCGGAGCTCGCCGAGCTCCTCTTCCTCGTCCACTCCGGGGCCCAGCACGGCGACGACGAATCCGCGCTCGGGCTCCGCTCCGGGCGCGGGGTCCGGCTGGTGATGGGTCACAGCGCGATTATGCCCGGGATTCCACCTCCGGAGCACCTGACGGAATGATGAGCGATGCCGCCTGGCCGCGCTGGGCGGCCCGAGGCGGCGTCCTCAGTCCCGTCCATACCGCTTGGGTATGGGCGCTCCCTGCGTCCTTCCCTCGAGCCACCCAGCGCACCCAGTCGGCGGTCATCATCCCGTCAGGAGCTCCAGCGAAGACGCGATCCTGTGGGCGGCCTCCTCGAGCCGCTCGTCCGGAACGGTGAGCGAGATGCGGACGTAGCCTTCGCCCGAGGGCCCGAAGGACGGTCCCGGCGAGACGATCACGGCAGCCTGCTCGAGGACGAGCTCGGTGAAGCCCGCCGAGTCGTATCCCTCCGGGACGCGGATCCAGAGGTACGGGGTCGCCCGGGGCGGCTCGGCGTCGATCCCGATCGCCCTCGAGGGCGTCGATCATGAGGTCGCGACGCAGTCGGTAGACCTCGGACATCTCCTGCGGGAAGTCGCGCCGCCTCGGTGAGCGCGACGACGCCGGCGAGCTGGAGCGCGTCGAACATCCCCGAGTCGAGATTGGTCTTCAGCTGCCGGTAGCGCTCGACGACCTCGGCGTTCCCCGCGATCCAGCCGATGCGCCAGCCGGTCATGTTCCAGCCCTTGGAGAGGGAGAAGATCTCGGCTCCCGGCCTCCATGGCTCTCGGGGATGCGAGGAAGCTGGGCGGCCGGTAGCCGTCGAAGGCAATCTCGGTGTAGGCGGAGTCGTGGATCGCGACGAGCTCGTGCTCGCGGGCGAACGCCGCCGCCCGCTCGAAGAACCCGTCCGCAACGACCGCTCCCGTCGGGTTGTTCGGGTAGTTGAAGTAGAGGAGCCTCGCGCTCGACACCGTCTCCGGAGGAATCGCCGCCAGGTCGGGCATGAACGCGTTCTCTTCCCGGAGCGGCAGGTAGTGGACGTCTGCGCCGGCGAACACCGGCCCCGACGTGTACGGCGGGTAGCCCGGATCGGGCGCGAGCGCGATGTCACCCGGATCGAGGCAGGCGAGCGCGACGTGGGCGACCGCCTCCTTGCCGCCGAGAACGGGGATCACCTCCGACTCCGGATCGAGAGCGACCCCGAAGCGCTCGGCGTAGAAACCCGCGACGGCCTCGCGGAAGGCCGGCAGCCCTCTGTTGGAGGGGTACTGATGCGTCTCGGGCCGCTCGACGGCGCGCTGTAGAGCCGTGACGACGGCCGGCGGAGTCGGCAGGTCGGGGTCGCCGATCCCGAGCGAGATGACGTCGATGCCCTCCGCCCGCATAGCCCCGATCCGACGCTCGATCTCGGCGAACGGGTAGAGAGGCACCTGGTCGAGCCGGCGCGCGAACCTCATCCCTCGGCGACCTCCGCGAGCAGCTCGGCGGAGACTTCGCCGGTGCAGATCTCCTGGGCCGCGCCGGTGAGGCGGGCGTTGAAGGCGTCGTCCAGCTCCACCTGCATGTCGCCGCCCGCGAGATGGATCGTCACCGGGCTCTCGCACCACCCGTTGGCGACCGCCGCCCCGGCGACGGCGACGGCACTGGTGCCCGACGAGAGGGTCTCCCCCGCCCCGCGCTCCCAGACGCCGACGGTCGCCTCGGTCGGCGAGTCGATGCGGACGAGCTGGACGTTCGTGCGCGCCGCGAAGCGCTCGTGGTTCTCGACGAGCGGCCCGAGGCGGAGAAGGTCGCCACGATCGGGGTCGCGCCTGATCACGGCGTGCGGGTTTCCCACCGAGACCGGCGTGAACTCGAGCTCTGTGCCGTCGACCGCGAGCGTCTCGGGCGACCCGACCTCGACCTTGCCCATCTCCGTCTCGACCTCGAGGCCGCCGCGCATGCGGGCGACGACCTCTCGCGGGCCTACCTTGATGCGGACCTCGTCCTCCCCGGTCCGGCGTGCCAACCAGCGCGCGGCGATGCGCGTGCCGTTCCCGGAGAGCTCGGCGGTCGAGCCGTCCGGGTTCCAGATCACGATCTCGGCACGAGCGCCGTCCGCGGACAGCACCTCGAGGATGCCGTCCGAGCCGACACCGAGGTGGTAGTCGCAGACCCGCCGTACGAGGACAGGCGCCAGCGGGCGGCCGACGTTCAGCCCGCTCGACGAGCAGATAGTCGTTGCCGAGCCCGTGCCACTTCGAGAATCTCATCGGCTACCGCGTCCGGAGGACGATCGGCCCGAACGCTAACAACGCCGGGAAGGCGGCGAAGCCATTTGCGCTGGTAGGCGGCGTACCGGCGTGTCTTCTGCGCGACCGCGGCGACGGCTTCCTCCGGCGGCAAGGTCGCGAAATCCTCGAGCCCGATCACCTTCCGGACTGCCGTCGAGAGCGGGCGCGGCCAGCGCCCGGGCGACCTCGTCCTCCACCCCGCGCTCGACCATCGAGCTCGTCCGCTCGTCGATCCGCCGGTTCAAGATCTCGGCGGGTACCTCGAGCCCGAAGATCACCGTCGGGTGCCGGGTGTCCTCCGTCCAGAGCCGGTTCGTAGCCGGCACGAGCGAAGAACCCAAGTCCGCCAGCTCGAGGGCACGGACGACGCGGCGGCGGTCGTTCGGGTGCACGGCGGCGGCGGCCGCGGGGTCGTGCTCGGCCAGCGTCGCGTAGGCGGTCTCCGCGCCCACTTCGTCGTAGAAGAGCTCCCAGCGCTCGCGCGCGCCGGGCGGCGGGCTCGGCGGCAGCTCGAGCTCGGCGAGCGCGGCACGCAGGTAGAGCCCGGTGCCGCCTGCGACGATCGGCGTCCGTTCGGCGGCGATGATCTCGTCGACGGCCGCGTGCGCGAGGCGCTGGAACTCGCCGACGGAGCCCTCGTGCTCGAGCGACCAGATCCCGACGAGCCGGGTAGGCCGCTCGGGCTGGTTCGTCAGGATGGGCAGGCCGCGATAGGCCTGCATCGCGTCGGCGGAGACGATCTCGGCAGGGATGCGCTCCGCGAGCGCCTCCGCAACCGCGCTCTTCCCGGACGCGGTGGGCCCGAAGATCGCGAGGACGACCCCCTCGCGGCCGTGCTCCTCTGGCGCGCGCCCCTCCCGGCTCCGAAGCCCCTGCTCGAAAGCGCCGGCGTCCGTCACGGCAGGGGGGCCGGCCGCGGGCCTCCCTCCGCTTCGAGCGTAGCGCGGCGAGGCGCACTCATGGTGCGCGGAACGGTCACGAAAGTGTGTCGGTGAGGGCGACGGCTGCGGCGGTGCCCGCGAGCGTGGTCGACGTTGCGCTCTCGACCAGGACGGGAACGAGCCGGCCCGGCTCGGCGGTGCCCCGGAAGTTCACCGTGGTGTTCCGGCGGGTGCGCCCGCGCCAGAGGGTCGGGTCCGTGCGGCTCGGGCCTTCGACGAGCACCTCCTCCACCCCGCCGACCCGCTCCTGATTTCGCTCGTGCGCGATCCGCTGGACGACGTCGATCAAGCGCTCGATGCGCTCGCGCTTGACCTCCTCCGGGACCTGATCGGGCATGGCCGCCGCCTCGGTGCCCTGCCGGGGGCTGTAGACGAATGTGAACGCGCCGTCGTAGCGGACCTCTTCCACGACTTCGAGCGTCTCGCGGAAGTCGCGCTCGGTCTCGCCGGGAAAGCCGACGATGATGTCGGTCGTCAGCGCGAGATCCGGGATTGCATCGCGCAGGCGCTCGACCAGGGCGAGGTAGCGCTCGCGGCCGTACGTGCGCCGCATGCGCTTGAGCACGCGGGTGGAGCCGGACTGGAGGGGCAGGTGCGTGTGCTCGCAGACGGCCGCGCAGTCCGCCATCGCCTCGATCACGGGCGCGCGGAAGTCCTTCGGGTGCGGGCTCGTGAAGCGGATCCGCTCGATGCCGGAAACGGCGTCGACCCCGCGAAGCAGCTCCCCGAACTCAGTGCGGACGTCCGGGCAGCAGGTCTCTTCCCCAGGAGTTGACGTTCTGGCCGAGCAGCGTCACCTCCCGGACTCCGTCCGCGGCGAGGCGGGTGACCTCGGCGACGATCTCGCCCGGACGGCGGCTCTGCTCCCGGCCGCGCACGGCCGGCACGATGCAATACGAGCAGACGGAGTTGCAGCCCATGGAGATCTGCACCCAGGCCTGGAAGGTTCGCTCGCGACGCGCCGGCAGGTCGCCGGCGAAGTGCCGCCATTCGGCGAAGCTCCCGCGGGAGACGCCCAGCCCACCGGCGCCGATCCAGTCGGCGAGATGCGGGATCGACCCTGGGCCGAAGGCGACGTCGACGTACGGGTAGAGCTCGAAGATGCGCTCGCGCTGAGCCTCGGCGTAGCAGCCGCCGACGGCGATCACGCGGTCGGGGTCGGCTCGCTTCAGCGCCGCCGCCTGCGCGAGGTGGGCGGCGAAGCGCTGATCGGGCTTCTCGCGCACCGTGCAGGTGTTGAAGACGATCACGTCGGCTTCTTCCTGGGTGACCGCCTCGCCCAGGCCGAGCGACTCGAGCAGCCCCTTGATCCGCTCGGAGTCGTGCGCGTTCATCTGGCACCCGAATGTGGTGACGTGGTAGCGCTTCACGGGCAGATCGTAGCGAGGTCGTAAACGGCCTTGTCCCTGCAGCTCCTCGCGGTCCTTACGCAGGCGGCCGAGTACGAACGGCGCGGGCTGTTTCAACGGCGACGACGCCGTCCTCCTCCGCCGAAGTGGGTCGGCTCATCGACGCTATCGGCCAGTCAAGGAGTCGCCCACCGTACCGAATGGGGCAGCGGGCTCACGAGCACGGCCGCCAACACGCTTCGCCGTACGGGAACGATCGAGGCCGGCGACGGCAACCCGGGCGACACGTTCGATCCTGCGGCTCGAGTGGGACGGCTTCGCCACCGACGAGTTCGCCAGTCTCGGGACGCGCACACGCTGCGGGCCCAGCGACGCGGCTCTCGATCCGTACTGCCACCGTCGCTCGAGCAGCAGGCGAGATCGAGGCCCGAGCGCTACACGTACGTGTTCGAAGGGAACTCGCAGGTGCTCGACCACATCCTCGCGAGCCATCAGCCTGTTCCGGGGCCTCCGCGCCTACGACGTCGTGCACGTGAACTCGGAGTTCGCCGAGCAGGCGAGCGACCACGAGCCGCAGGTCGCCCGCTTCCGCGTCGACTGAGCGTCGCGCGAAAGCGCGCCGTCGAGCCGCCTACTTGGCGAACTCGACGGCGCGGCTCTCGCGGATGACCGTGACCTTGATCTGGCCCGGATACTCGAGCTGGTCCTCGATCTCGCGGGCGATCTCGAGCGAGAGGAGGACGGCGGCATCGTCGTCGATGTCGGTCGGCTTCACTATGACGCGGACCTCCCGCCCCGCCTGCAAGGCGTAGACCCGCTCCACGCCCGGCTTCTCCGAGGCGATCTTCTCGAGCGTCTCGAGCCGCTTGATGTAGTGCTCGAGGCTTTCGCCCCGCGCGCCGGGGCGTGAGGCCGAGATGGCGTCGGCGGCGATCACGAGTACCGCTTCGACGGTCTGCGGCTGCACCTCGTAGTGATGGGCCTCGATGGCGTGAACGACGTGCTGGGACTCTCCGTAGCGCTTTGCCAGCTGCGCGGAGATGGCCGCGTGCGAGCCCTCGACCTCGTGGGTCATCGCCTTGCCGATGTCGTGGAGGAGCGCCGCCCGCTTCGCCGTCTTCACGCTCGCGCCGAGCTCGGAGGCCATCACCCCTGCGAGGTGGGCGCATTCGAGCGAATGCTTGAGGATGTTCTGGCCGTAGCTCGTTCGGTAGCGGAGCCGCCCGAGGACCTTGACGAGCTCCTCGTGCATCTTCCCGCAGTTCGCCTCGAACACCGCCTGCTCGCCGGCCTGCCGGATGTGGTCTTCGATCTCCGCCTTCGAGCGGTAGTACATCTCCTCGATCCGGGACGGGTGGATGCGGCCGTCCTCGACGAGCTTGGCCAGGGTCAGCTTCGCCACCTCGCGGCGCACGCCGTCGAAGGACGAGAGCACGACCGCCTGCGGTGTGTCGTCGATGATGAAGTCGACGCCGGTGAGGTTCTCGAGGGCGCGGATGTTGCGGCCCTCCCTCCCGATGATGCGGCCCTTCATGTCGTCGGACGGAAGCTCGATGATCGAGACGGTGGTCTCGGCGGCGTGGCTGGCCGCGACGCGCTGGAGCGCGTCGGCGACGAGGTTTCTCGCCCGACGCTTGGCGTCGCCACGCGCCTCTTCCTCGAGCTGGCGGACCATGCGCGCGAGGTCGTGCCGCACAAGCTCCTCCGAGCGCTCGAGCACCTGCTTCTTCGCCTCCTCGACCGTGAGGCTGGAGATGCGCTCGAGCTCTCGGAGCTGGTCCTCCTTGGCCACCTTGGTCTCGTCCTGGAGCTGCTTGAGGTGGGTCTCGCGGTCGAGGAGGCCCTGCTCGCGGCGCTCCATCTCGGTGAGCTTGCGGTCGATCTCCTCCTCCTTCGTGATCACGCGCTCCTCGATCTTGGCGATCTCGGTGCGCTTGTCCTTGAGCTCCTGCTCGACGTCGGCGCGGAGCTTGAGCGCCTGCTCGCGCGCTTCGACCTGTGCCTCGCGGCGAACGGCCTCAGCCGCCCGAACGGCGTCGGCCGTCACGCGCTCGCGCTCGACCTCGGCCGCGGCCGCGCGGCGCGAGACGAGCGTACGCGTTCCGACAAAGCCCCCCGCGAGCGCGCCGAGAACGATCCCGAGGATCAGGAGACCGATGGAAGTTCCCATTGCTCGCTCCTACGTCGTGCCCGTAGGAACGGCGGTTCGGTGAATCGGCGGCCCCGCAGGCGCGCCTCCCGGCGGACTAGGGCTCCGCTGGAGGTCTCCCCTGCTCGAGGGCGCTGCGGGCTGTGTGGTGGCGGGTGTTCGGTGTCGTCAATTGTCCGTTCCGATTCGGCGAAAAGCCGTTCCGATGCAGGCAATTCATGGTTGAAGTGTCGACATGGTAACCGCCGTCAGTAGCCCGCGTCCAGCAGGCCGAGCACATCCTCGAGCGTTTCCGGCGCAAAGCCGCGCCTGGCGAGGCGTCGCCAGGCCGTGCGAGGATCTCCGGCTTTCGCGGCCAGCGCCTCGGCACGCTCCCGCTCGGGCCGAAGCCCGCCAAGGGCCGCCTGCACGTCGTCCGCACGAAAACCTTCTCCCGCGAGCCGAGCTGCGACTGCTGCGTTCCCCCAACCTCGCTCGGCCAGCGAGCGGGCGCGACTCGCCGCCGCTCGCGCATCGTCGACCACGCCGGCGCTCGCCAGCCTCGTGACGGCGCTGTCGGCCACATCCGAGCGAACGCCGCGTGTCGTGAGCCGCTCCCGAAGCCGTCTCGTCGAGACGTCACGGCGGGAGACCGTCCGCAGCGCCAGGCCGAGCGCCTCGGCCGCCCGCAGCTCGCGGCGAAGGCTTCGCAGGAGCGGGCGGTCGAGCTCGACCCCGGGCGCGAGCCCGCAGCGCAGGACGACCTCGTCGGGGACGACCCGCCAGCGGCTGCCGTCGACCTCCAGCTCCACCCGGCCGGGGCGGGCCCGGCGGACTGCAGTGAGAAACCGTCGGGGGCCCCTCCCCCATGCGTGCTCGCGTTCCTAGGCTGCCGACGCGGTCTTCTCGGCCTCGACCTCGCCCTCGACCTCGGACGCGGCGGCGGCCTTGGCCTTCGCGCCTTCGTCCAGCGGCAGGAGCCGCGAGGAGGCGACGGCGTCGGGGCCGAGCTCTCCTTGGAGGGCACGGAGGATCCCGTCAGTCACGTCCGGGTGCTCGCGCAGGAACGCGGTGGCGTTCTGGCGACCCTGCCCGAGCCGCTCGTCGCGCGAAGCTGAAGTACGAGCCGGACTTTTGCACGAGCTTCCGCTCGAGGCCGACGTCGAGGACGCTGCCCTCCCAGGAGATGCCGTCGCCGTAGATGACGTCGAACTCGGCCTGCTTGAAGGGCGGCGCCACCTTGTTCTTCACCACCTTGACGCGCACGCGGTTCCCGATCGCCTCGACGCCCTCCTTGAGGGTCTCGATGCGTCTCATGTCGAGCCTGACCGAGGAGTAGAACTTGAGCGCGCGACCGCCCGGCGTCGTCTCCGGGCTGCCGAACATGACGCCGATCTTCTCGCGCAGCTGGTTGGTGAAGAGGGCGACGGTGCCGGTGCGGTTGAGCGTGCCCGCGAGCTTGCGGAGCGCCTGGCTCATGAGCCGGGCCTGGAGGCCGACGTGGCTGTCGCCCATCTCGCCCTCGATCTCCGCTTTCGGCGTGAGGGCAGCCACGGAGTCGATGGCGACCACGTCGAGCGCGCCGCTGCGAATGAGGAGCTCGGCGATCTCGAGCGCCTGCTCCCCGTTGTCGGGCTGCGAGACGAGGAGGTCGTCGATGTTGACGCCGATCCGGCGTGCGTACGCCGGGTCCATCGCGTGCTCGGCGTCGATGAAGGCGCAGATGCCGCCCCGTCGCTGCGCCTCCGCGATCACGTGGTAGACGAGCGTCGTCTTGCCCGAGGACTCCGGGCCGAAGATCTCGACGATGCGGCCGCGAGGAAGGCCCCCGATGCCGAGCGCGACGTCCAGGGAGAGAGCGCCGGTGGAGATGGACGGAATGGCTACCTGGGCCTGGTCGCTCATCTTCATGACCGAGCCCTTGCCGTACTGCCGCTCGATCTGGCTCAGCGCCGCGTCGAGTGCGTGTTCGCGTGTGGAGTCGGTCAAGGCGTCAACCTCCCAGAGGAACCGATTGGAGAATCTCGTACTGCGCCCCGGTAGGCAGCAGCACCGAATGATAGAGAGCCACCTCGGACGGACTGACCGGGCCCAGGTCGGGAAGCGCCGGCCGGACGCGCGGCGGGCGGCGGAAGCGCAGAACGGTCACGTGCGGGAGCCAGCTCCGCTTCTCGCGCTCGTAGACCCCAAGTCGCTCCAGGCCCTCGCCCACCGCTTCCGCCAGCCTCGTTGCGCGCCCGTCCTCGTCGTCCAAGACGACCATGCCGACGCTCCGCGTCTCGCGGTAGCCCGCGACCGTGAGCACGGGGCGCTCGGCCGCCCGCGCGGCCTCCCGTGCGACCTCGTTGATGCCGGCGACGTCCGCGGACGGCCTCCAGCCCAGGAAGGCCAGCGTGACGTGGAGATTGCCCCTCGGCACCAGGCGTGTGTCGCGCACGTTCGCGAGCTCCCGCTCCTGCCAGGCGGCCAGGCGCTCGACGCTGTCCTGCGGCAGCGGGAGGCCGACGAAGAGGCGAAGGCGCTCATGGCCTTCGACGCTACCGAGTTGGGTCACGCGCGTGTGTGACCAAATGTCACAGGAGGCGCCTCAATGCGTGCAGGGACTGCGCGGTCGCGCGCGCCCTCACGGCCTCGCGATCGCCCGAGAAGACGAACCGCTCCGTCTCTGCGCGGTCGGGGGCGACGACGGAGATGTAGACGAGGCCCACAGGCTTCTCCGGCGTCCCGCCTCCGGGCCCCGCGATGCCGGTTACCGCAACGGCCGTGTCGGCTCCCAGCTCGGCCCGCGCACCCTCTGCCATCGCCTGCTGCGGCCTCGACGGAGACGGCGCCGTGGCGGTCGAGCAGCTCCGCCGGGACGCCGAGACGGTGCTCCTTGACCTCGTTCGAGTAGGCGATCACCCCACCGGCGTAGACGTCGCTCGCGCCGGGCACGTCGGTCAGGCGTGCTCCGACGAGCCCGCCGGTGCAGGACTCGGCGGTGGCGAGCCTGAGGCCGAGCGCGCGACAGCGCTCGACGACGATCTCGGCGATGGGCCGGTCGTCCTCGGCGAAGAGATCGCCCGCGAACTGCGTGCGCAAAGCATCCTCGACCTCCGCCGCCCGCTCCTCTCCCCCTGCTCGCTCCAGCAAGTCGACCCGGATCTCCAGATCGTGCGCGCACACCGTCACCTCGAGGCGGTCGTCTTCTCCGCCCGCCCCCTCCAGCACCCGGGCGACAGCAGACTCGCTCGGGCCGAAGAACCGGAGAATGCGACGGCGAGGTGTCTCCGCGCGGGCAAGCAGCCGCTGCAGCCCGTCGGACTCGAGCACGCGCCCCCAGAGCCGGCGCAGCTCGTTGGGCGGCCCGGGCAGGGCGACGGCGAGCCTCTCGTCGCGCTCGAGCAGCACGGCGGGCGCGGTGCCGGCGAGACCGAGGGCGACCGCCCCGTCCGGGAGGGCCGCCTGCTTGCGGACGCCTTCGGCGAAGTCCGCGTACGGTCGGCCGAGCCGCTCGGCGACTGCGCGGGAGACCTCCTCGATCTGCCTGACGAGGTCGCCGTCAACACGCAGCTCCCGGCCGGCGGCGCGGGCGAGTGTCTCGACCGTGCGGTCGTCGTGGGTCGGGCCGAGGCCGCCCGAGAGCACGCACAGCTCCGCCTCCAGTCCTTCGCGCATCGGCCGCTTCGAGCTCTGCCGGGTCGTCTCCGACGATGATGATCCTGGCCGGCTCGAGCCCGAGCGACGTCAGCTCGCGGGCGAGGAACGCGCCGTTCGCGTCGGCCTTGTCCCCGCGCGCGAGCTCGCTGCCCGTGAGGACGACGACCGCTCGCGGGCGGGGCACTAGATGCTCGGCCGGTGATCGGCGCGCTCGTCGGGGACGGCTGAGACCAAGCAGGACGCCGTGATCGCCCGCAGCCCGTAGTGGAAACTACGGGCAAGGGGGAGCGCGGCGTCCCTGCGCCGTGTCGCAGCCGCCAGCCGTGGGTGCGCTGATTGCCGGTCGAGCATCTAACCTGTCGAGAGCGTCCGGACGCCCTTGGCGGTCACGAGGACGACGGCGGGCTCGCGCGGGAAGTCCTCGAGGCGCTCGCCGTTCAGCATGGCGTTCAGGTTCTGCGGGCGGTCGAGGTCGAGCCAGAGCCGCGGGTACTTGAGGAAGCGCTGCGTCTGGCCCCGTTCGAGCGTTCCCTCCCAGAGCAGCCTGCCGTTGACGCCGCCGTTGCGCACCTGGACGAAGGAGCCGCCGCGGGCGGCCGTGAGGACGAGCCGCGCGCGCCTGCGCTGCGCCTCGGTGCCGTCTGCCCCGTCGCCGGTCGTCGTCCCCTCGGTGGCACCGCCGGGCGTCGTCGTCGCGCCCGGCGGCGATGTCTCGTCTCCGGCGTCCGAGCCGAGCCCGGAGAGCCCGACGACGACGAGCACCGTCACAGCGACGATCGCCGCCAGGGCAACGATCACGAGGTTCGACTCCACCCGCCTGCTCTGTTGCTTCCTCGGCGAGGCCGACTGGGAGAAGGAGGCCTCCTCGGCAGCCGTGAAGCGCGAGTTGTACTCGTCCAGGTACAGCTGCCCGTCGAGCCCCAGATAATCCGCGTACGTGCGGAGAAAGCCCTTGACGTAGGTGTCGCCGGGCAGCACTTCGAACTGCTCCTCCTCGAGGGCTCTCAAGTACTTCCCGCGGATCTTGGTCTCGCTCTCGACCCGGGGGATCTCGAGACCCTGTCGCAAACGAGCTTCGCGCAGGCTGTTGCCGATCTCGAACACGAGGCTCGATTCTAACGATGTGCCCGCAAACCGCCCTACTCGGCCCTACTCGAACACGAGCACGAGCACGGCGAACACCGCGAGGGCGAGGGCAGCCGTCAGCGCGAGCAGGAACGCCACGGTGGCGAGCAGCCTGACCACGCCTACGAAGGTGCGGCTCCCGCTCCGGCCGAGGGATCGCTGGTGCTCCGTGCGGGCCTGCCTGCTGAAAATCACCGCCGCGAGGGAAAAGGCCAGTGCCAGCACGACCGCGATGACCGCGTGGGTGAGGCGAACCTCGTTGTAGTGGCGCGCCGCGTAGGCCGCGCCGCCGAAGACGGCGAACGTGGCGAGCGCTGCCGCCAGCGCCCAAACGGCCTTCGTGTTCGTGCTGCGCATCGGGCGCAGGCTACTGCTTGACGTACGGGCGACCAACGGCCGCGGGCGGGATCGAGCGGCCGATCAGGCCCACGAGCGCCACGAGGGTGAGCACGTACGGGAGCGTCGAGATCAGGTTCTCCGAGATTCCCGCCTCGCGCTGCAGCGGGATGGCGAGCGCGAACCCGAAGCCGAAGAGGAGCGTGGCCGCGAAGGCCCAGCCCGGGAGCCACTTGCCGAAGATGACCGCGGCCAGCGCGATGTACCCGCGCCCGCTCGTCATGTTCTCGGTGAACGTCCCGACGAAGCCGATCGAGAGGAACGCCCCTCCGAGGGCGGCGAGCACCCCCGAGGTCACGACTGCGCCGTAGCGAACCCCGTAGACGGAGATGCCGACGGTGTCGGCCGCCCTGGGATGCTCGCCGACCGAGCGAATGCGGAGGCCGATCGGCGTCTTGAAGAGGATGACGTACGTGAGGATGACCACCGCGAACATGATCCAGACGAGCAGGTTCAGGGACCCGAAGACGCCGCCGAGGAGGTCGCCCACGAGCGGGACGTCGTAGAGGAAGTCGAGCTGCACGGCAGGAACCCGCGAGACGTCGGTCTCGATTCCTCCGGGATAGATCGAGCTGTAGAGGAAGCCGGTGAGGCCGAGCGCGAGGAAATTGACCGCGAAGCCGCTCACGATCTGGTCGGCTCGGAGATGAATGCGAGAAGAAGGCGTGGACGAGCGCGAGCAGCCCGCCGAAGAGCATCGCCATCAGGAGCCCGACCACCCAGCTCCCGCTCCAGACCGCGCCCCAGACGCCGAAGAAGGCGCCCATCAGCATCATCCCTTCGAGCCCGATGTTCACGACGCCCGAGCGCTCGGAGAAGATCCCGCCCATCGCCGCGAAGGCGAGCGGCGTCGCGAAGCGGAGCGTCGAAGCCAGCACGCCCACCGTGAGGATGCTGTCGAGGGTCTCCGCATCCTTTGTCTGGAGCCAGATCGCGCCCAGCGTCCCCGCGATCCCGAGGCCGATCGCCCACCAACCGAGCTTGCGCTCGCCGCGGGGGACGACGGCGATCCCGCACGCGAGCGCGGCGAATCCAGGCACCGAGCGGCCCTGCTACCGAGCGGACGTCCAGGGCGGCAGCGCCAGCCAGAAGGCCAGAATCCCGCAGGCGATGCCGATGATCGCGATCGTCCGGGGCTCGGTCAGCCGCCGAATACCGTCACCCCAGGACGCTGTCCGGGACTCCGCGCTCACGGCATCGGCTCCGGTTGCGCGCTCGACCCTGGGCGCACGAGCTTCCTCGCCCGCCAGATGTAGAGGATGAGGAGCTCGGCGCCGACGAAGAAGATGACGAGCGCCTGAATCATCGTCGCGAGGTCGACGGCGAGGGCGGGCTCGAACACCTCGGGATCCAGCTGCCGGGTCGAGGTTCCGACCTCGAGCGCGGCGAAGAGAAGCGCCGCGAAGAGGATGCCGACGGCTCTTGTGCGACCGAGGAGCGCGACCGCGATGCCGGTGAAGGCGATGAAGTTCGTGCCGAAGTCGCCCACGTCGACGCTGAACTTGAAGCCGAGGAGGTCGACGGACCCTGCCAGCCCGGCGAACGCGCCCGAGATCGCGAGAGCGAGGAAGTAGTTCTTGGAGACGGAGATGCCGCTGTAGCGGGCCGCCTCGGGGTTGAACCCGACGGCGCGCACCTCGAAGCCGAGAGTCGTTCGGTTGAGGATCACGGAGTAGACGACGAGGGCGAAGAGCGCGATGAAGATCCCCGCGTGCAGCGCGGGCAGGCTCCCCCAGATCGGCCAGAGCTCAACCGACTCGAAGATCTCGTCGGAGCGCGGGATGGACTCCTGCGGCCCCTGAAGCGGCCCGCCGATCTCGTAGAGGTACGTGCCCCCGAAGATGGCTATCCAGTTGAGCATGATCGTCGTGATCACCTCGTGGGCGCCGACGGTCGCCTTGAGCGCGCCTGCGATCCCGCCCCAGATCCCCCCGGCCACGATGGAGGCCAGGATGGCGAGGAGGATGTGCAGCGGCCGCGGGAGCCCCTCGAAGTTGGATCCCGACGTACAGCGCCGCGATGAACCCGACCCAGTACTGGCCCTGGCCGCCGATGTTGAAGAGCCCGCAGCGGAAGGCGAAGGCGACCGCGAGGCCCGTGAGGATGAGCGGGGCCATCAGGATGAGCGTCTGCTGGAGGTCGTTGGCGGCGTCCGCTCGCGCCTCGCCGGTCACCCACGGGAAGAACCAGTTCAGGCCGGTTCCGGCGAAGATCGCCTTGTAGGCGGTGATCGGGTTGCTGCCGGTGATCGCGACGACGAGCCCGCCGATGAGGAAGGCGAGCGCGGTCGCGGCGAGCGGGACGAGAACTCCGCCGAGCCGCGTCGTGAACCAGGACGTGACGGTGGCCGTCCCAGCGCTCGGGGCTCCCGGCCCGGCCGTGGCGGCTCGGTCATCAGGCCGCTTCTTCGCTCAGCCCGCCGGTCATGGCGAAGCCGAGCTCCTCCTCGGAGACGTCCGGCGTGTACTCGCCCACGATCCTGCCCTCGTAGACGACGAGGATACGGTCGGAGAGCGAGAGGATCTCCTCGAGCTCGAAGGAGACGAGCAGGATCGCCCGGCCCTCGTCGCGCTCCGCGACGAGCCGGCGGTGGACGAACTCGATCGCGCCGACGTCGAGCCCGCGCGTCGGCTGGGCCGCGACGAGGACGCGTGGGTCGCGGGAGACCTCGCGGGCGATCGACGACCTTCTGCTGGTTTCCGCCCGAGAGCGAGGCCGCCGGCGTCTGCGGGCCGCCTCCGCGGACGTCGAACTCGTTGAGGAGCCGCCGCGCCCGCTCGATCAGGCGCCGCGGGAAGAGCCACCCCAACTTCGATTCGGGCGCCTTGCGGAAGTCGTGCAGGGCGAGGTTCTCGGCGAGCGAGAAGTCGAGCACGAGCCCGCGGAGCTGCCGGTCCTCCGGGATGTGGCCCATCCCGTTGTCGAGCACGTCGCGCGCTCCGCCGTCGTGACGTCCCTGCCGGCGACGACGATCTTTCCCGAGACCGGGTGCCGCAGCCCGGTGAGCGCGTCGATCAGCTCGCTCTGGCCGTTTCCGTCCACTCCGGCGATGCCGACGATCTCCCCCTCGTGGAGCTCGAACGAGATCCCCGCGCACGGCCTCGAGGCCCCGCTCGTCCACGACGTACGAGATTCTCGACCTCGAGCAGCGGTCTCGCCCGGCTGGGCGGGCGGTCTTCTCGACCCGCAGCACGACCTCGCGCCCGACCATCATGCGGGCGAGGCCCTCCTGCGTCGCCCCTTCGCGCGGGACGGTCTCCACCCGCTTCCCGAAGCGGAGCGTCGTGATCCGATCCGCGATCTCGAGCACCTCGTTCAGCTTGTGGCTGATGAAGATGATCGACTTCCCGTCCGACTGGAGCGAGCGGACGATCGCGAAGAGCTCCTCCGCCTCCTGCGGCGTCAGGACGGCCGTCGGCTCGTCGAGGATGAGGATCTCGGCGCCGCGGTAGAGCGCCTTCAGGATCTCGACCCGCTGCTGCATGCCGACGGAGATCGAGTCGACGCGGGCCTCCGGCCGGACCGCGAGCCCGAACCGCTCCGAGAGCTCGCGCACGCGCTCCTGCGCCGTGTCGAGGTCGAGAAACGGCCCGCTGTGCGGCTCGACGCCGAGCACGATGTTCTCGGCCACGGACATCACCGGGATGAGCATGAAGTGCTGGTGAACCATCCCGATGCCGTTGTCGATCGCCACGCGGGGCGAGTCGATGCGGACGGGCTTGCCGTTCAGCCGGATCTCGCCCTTCGTCGGGGTGGTAGAGCCCGTACAGGATGTTCATGAGCGTCGACTTCCCCGCCCCGTTCTCGCCGAGGAGAGCGTGCACCTCGCCCTTGATGAGCTCGAAGTCGACGTGGTCGTTGGCGACGACGCCTGGGAACCGCTTCGTGATGCCTCTCAGCTCGAGAAGGGGAGCGTCCGCCATGAGCGTGAAGAGTAAAGGGGCGGGCCTCCGCCCGCCCCTTTACGAGCGTTGTCTATTCGAACGTCGCAGGCGGATCGATCTCACCGCTGATCAGCGCCTGCTTTGCCTCCTCGACCTGGGCCTGAACGTCGGCCGGGACGGCGTCGGTGTACGGTGCGAGCAACTCGGCGTCTGGGAACTCCTCGATGCCGAAGAAGCGGTTCGTGTTGCCCTCGAAGGTGCCCTCCTGGGCGGACTTGATCGTCTCGAAGACCGCGAGCTCGAGCGGCTTCAGCGCGCTCGTGACGACGCAGTCCCCGGCGAAGGACTGGTCGGCGTCGACGCCGATCGCGAAGACGCCCTCCTGGCAGGCGGCGTCGAGCGCGCCGAGGCCGCACTGGCCCGCCACCTGGAAGACGACGTCGGAGCCCTGGGAGATCTGGTCGAGCGCGATCTCCTTGCACTTCGCCGCGTCGACGAAGTCCTGCGAGTACGCGTTCAGGAGCTTGATGTCCGGGATTCGTGTCCTGGACGGCCTGGCGGAAGCCGGCGATCCAGTTGTCGACCGGCGGAATCTTGATTCCACCCACCGTGGAGACGGTGTTCGTCTTCGTGATTCCCGCGGCGACGATGCCGGCGAGGTAGCCGGCCTCCTCGGACGGGAACTGGAGCCCGAGGACGTTCGGGAGGGCGCACGGCGCCTGGTCCTCTCCGCCGCAATCCGGCTCCTCGCCGTAGAACTGGTCGACGCCCGCGAAGTTGATGTCGGTCGCCTCGGTCGCCACCTCGACGACCGACGGCTGGATGAGGAAGCCGATCCCGATCACCAGATCGTGCCCGTCGTCCACCGCCGCGGTCAGGTTCGGCAGGTAGTCGTCGCCCGACTCGGAGACGTACACGCGGCCGTCGACGCCGAGCTCTTCCTGGGCGCGCTCGAAGCCGTTGATCGAGAACTCGTTGAACCCGCGGTCGTCGAGCCCGCCCGTGTCGCTGATCATGCCGACGCTGATCGCGTCCTCGGCCGGCTCGGTGTCGCCGCGCCGTATCGGCAGGCGCTGCGTCGTCATCATCGTCGTCCCCGCCGCAGCCGGCCGCGCCGATCGCGAGGACGAGCGTGACGAGCAGCAGCAGGAGCCACGGAAGCTTTCTTGTCACGTTCACGGAACCTCCTCTATCGCCCATGCCGTCGAGTGGAATCGGAGGATGCTATCCCTCCCGCGCCTTCATTTCTAGGACGCTGCGCAGGGCGGGTTCGTTAGGAGCGCTAGGAGGTGGTGCTCCGCGAGCACGCGGTCGAGGTCGCCCTCGCCCACGAGCACCCGCCGCGGCTTCGAGCCCTCGTAGCCCGAGATGATCCCGCGGCGCTCCAGCATGTCCACGAGGCGGCCCGCCCGCGTGTAGCCGACCCGCAGCCGGCGCTGGAGGAGCGAGACCGAGGCGGTCTGAGTCTGCACGACGATCTCGATCGCGCGGTCGAGCAGCGGGTCCTCGTCGGGGTCGAAGTCCTCGTCCCCCTCCCCGCCGCCGAGCGCGGTCTCGGGCGGCTCGAGCAAGCGACTCGTCGAGCTCCTGCGGCCGCTGGCTTCGACACTGCTCGACGATGAGGGCGATCTCCTCCTCGCTCACGTACGCGCCCTGCACGCGCTGGAGGCGCGAGGTGCCGAGCGGCTTGAAGAGCATGTCGCCCTGGCCGAGCAGGCTCTCGGCGCCGGAGGTGTCGAGGATGACCCGGCTGTCGGTCTGGCTGGAGACGGCGAACGCGATCCGCGAGGGGACGTTCGCCTTGATCATCCCCGTGATCACGTCCACGGAGGGGCGCTGCGTCGCGAGCACCAGGTGGATGCCGACGGCGCGCGACTTCTGCGCGAGGCGGATGACGGCGTCCTCCACCTCCTGCGGCGAGACCATCATCATGTCGGCGAGCTCGTCGATGACGATCAGCAGGTTCGGCAGCGGCTGGTCCCCCCTCTTCCTGAGCGTGCGGTTGAGCTCGGCGAGGTTGCGCGCCCGCGCGAGGCTCATGCGCTCGTAGCGCTTGTCCATCTCCGTGAGGACGTTCGTGAGCACGGCGGAGGCCTGCTTCGGGCTGGAGACGACGGGCGTGAGGAGGTGCGGGATCGACTCGTAGAGCCCGAGCTCGACGCGCTTTGGGTCGACGAGGATCATGCGCACGTCCTCCGGGGTCGCCCGCAGGAGGATCGAGCAGAGCATCGTGTTGATGCAGCCCGATTTCCCCGAGCCGGTGGTGCCGGCGATGAGGATGTGCGGCATCCGCGCGAGGTCGGCGTGCACCGAGGCGCCGGAGATGTCCTTCCCCAGCCAGACGGAGAGCGGGCTCGACGCCTCGGGGAGCTCGTCGAAGATGTCTCCGAGCGTGACGATGTTGGGCGCGAGGTTCGGCACCTCGACACCCACCGCCTGCTTCCCCGGAATCGGGGCGAGGATGCGGATCTCGGTGGTGGCGAGCGCGTACGCGAGGTCGTCCTTCAGGGCGGCGACCTTGCCGACCTTGGTGCCCGGTGCAAGCTGCAGTTCGTAGCGCGTCACGCGCGGGCCGACGACCTGCCCGACCATCGTGGCGTCGATGCCGAAGTTCCCGAGAGCCTGCAGCAGCGCCTCCGAGGTGCGCTCCGTGGCCTTGGCGGGTTGGCCCTCGTGCGGGCGCGAGCGGCGCAGGACGCCGGCGTCGGGGAGCCGGTACTCGGCGTGCTCGGCTGTGGCCGGGTCGAAGAGGCTCGGCGCCTCCGCTAGCTCCTCGGTCTCGAGCCCCAGGTCCGTCTCGCCGAGCGGCTCGAGCTGCTCCACGAGGACGGGCGCCTGCGGCGGCGTCTCGCCGACGACGTCCGGATAGGCGTCCTCGCCGTCGACCGGCGGTTGCGCCCGGGAATGGCCATTCGACGTCTGGTCGAGGGTCTGACCCCAGGACAGGTCCTCGCGAGACGGGACGCGAACGGACGTGACGGTGCGGCGGGCGGCTCCCGCGGTCTCGCGGGCGAGGCCGGCCGACCGGCGGAGGATGGCGCCGAGGGAGGCGCCGGTCAGGAGGAGCGCGCCGCCCCAGACGAGGAAGAGGCCGAGGATGAACGTGCCCGTGCCGCCGATCAGGCGGCCGAAGACGGCGTCCGACGCGGTGCCGAACGCACCGCCCCGCTCGTCGCCGAGCAGCACGAGCGTGCCGGCGCAGACGAGGGCGAGACCCGTGCGGAACGGCTTCACGTCCACGAGCGACGCCCTGGCGATCATGAGGCCGCCCAGCACGAGGAAGACGATCGGGACGCCGATGCGCGCGGTGCCGAAGAGCGCGTCGAGCCAGTCCGCGATCGTCGTCCCGACGATGCCACCGTTCCCTTCCAGCCAGGTGACGACCGCGAGGAAGAGACCCAGGGCGAGGAGCCCCAGGCCGAGCAGCTCGTGATGCGAGCGCTTACCGGCGCGGGCCGACGACTTCGGGCGAGCCCGAGACGGACGCTTCTTGGGCGCCATGCTCAGGCATGTTTCGCGGCGCCGTGGGCCGCTCCTTCAAAGAGAAGCAATCCGCTCGCAGAGCAGCTCGAGGAACCCGTCTGCGTCGATGTCGACGCCGACGTCTGCGTTCGGCTCCTTTCCGGTGCGGTGCCAGAGGTCGACGACCGTCCGGCCACGGCACAGCTGCGACTCGCAATCGACGTCCACGTGCCGGGGCAGCGTCTCCACTATCCCTGGGCTGAGGACCTGTGCGACCGCGACTGCATCGTGGATAGGCGCGCCTGCGGCGCCGTACGTGCGCCGGTGATACTCCTTGAAGAAGTCGTAGAGCTCCGCGACCAGACGACCGGTCGAGCCGGAGCCGCGGAGGCGCTCCGCATGTGCGTCGGTCATGAGCGCCTTGTGCGTGACGTCGAGCCCGATCATCGTCACCGGCAGGCCGCTCCCGAACACGCGCCACGCAGCCTCCGGGTCGACGTAGATGTTGAACTCGGCCGCAGGCGTCACGTTCCCTTCGGCGATCGCGCCGCCCATGATCACGATGCGCTCGAGGGCCGCCGCCTCCTGCGGGTAACGGGCCAGAAGGAGGGCGACGTTGGTCAGCGGGCCGACCGCGACGAGCGTGACCGGCCGCTCGGAGCCGAGGACGCGCTCGGCCAGGAAGTCGACGGCGTGCTGCGCGACCGGCTCGCCCTGCGGCTCCGGAAGCGCCGGCCCGTCGAGCCCGGACTCGCCGTGAACGTAGTCGGCGACGAAGAGCTCCCGGGCGAGCGGCCTGTCGGCGCCCGCGGCCACGGGCACGTCGCCCCTGCCCACGAACTCGAGCACGCGGAGCGCGTTCGCGGTCGTCTTCTCGAGCGTCTGGTTGCCGGCGACGGTCGTGACGCCGAGGAGCTCGAGCTCCGGGCTGGCGAGCGCGAGCAGGAGGGCGATCGCGTCGTCATGGCCCGGATCGCAGTCGAGCAGGATAGGCGTCGGCTCGCTCATGCCGCCAGGATCTCGTCGATCTCCGCGGCCGTCGGCAGCGAGGGCTGCGCCCCGGGCCTCGAAGCCGCGATCGCCCCCGCCGCACACGCTCGCTGAAGCGCCTCCCCACGCTCTCGGCCCTCGAGCAGCGAGACGACGAGGCACGCCGTGAAGGCGTCGCCGGCGGCCGTCCCGTCCACGGCCTCGACCTTCGGCGGGACGGCGCGCGCAACCTCCACCCCGTCCTCCATGAGGAGCGCGCCCTCGGCGCCGAGCGTCAACGCGAAGAGCGCTCCCATCGGGCTCGACCCGAGCGCCTCGAGCTCGAGCGAGTTCGCCACGATCAGGTCGGCCCGCTCGAGGATCGCGCTCGGCACCGGCCGTGCAGGCGCTGCGTTCAGGCAGAAGAAGGCATCGACTTGCCGGGTCGCCGCCTCGATCGCCTCGTCGCGGGATTTCGAGCTGACAGACGAGGGCATCCGCCTCTCCCAGAGCGATTCCGGCGGGGTCGAGCGCGTGGTTCGCCCCGGGGACGACCACGATCTGATTCTCTCCCTGCCTCGTCGACGAGGATGAGGGCGATTCCCGTCGGCGCCTCGGCCGTTTGCAGACCGGAGAGGTCGACCCTCGCGGCGCGCAGCTCGGACGAGGCCAGCCGCCCGAAGTCGTCGCCGCCGACCGCGCCGACGAAGCGGACCTCCGCGCCGAGCCGGGCGGCCGCCACCGCCTGGTTCGCGCCTTTTCCGCCGGGCACGTGGGCGAGCTCGGCGCCGGTCAGCGTCTCCCCGGGCCTCGGAAGGCGCGGAACGGTGGCGACGAGGTCGAGGTTGATCGAGCCGACGACTGCGATGCGCGGCGGCGGCCTATGCGGCAAGCGCGCGCAGGTCGTCGAGGGCGCCGTCGAGGAGGTTCTCGCGCAGGTCGAAGAGGCCGGCCCAGAGCGAGTCTCGGTCCGGCGCCGACTCGAGCCGCGCAGAATCGGCGAGGCCCTGGAGGGCCCGGACGAGGACGGCGAGCTCGAGGTAGGCGTGCGCCACGCGGTGCGGCGCGACGACGACGCCGGCGCGCTTGAGCACTTCGTCCCATGTGACCACCTCCCCCGGGCCGGGCTCCCCGTACCAGGAACGGCCCTCGGCTCCCTGCGGCTCCAGCTCGAGCAGATAACGGCCGAGCGGCCGCTCGAGGCCCGTGAGCGCAGTCTCGGCGCGCTCGGCGGCCCTGCGGAGCGCGGCCTGCCGCCGCTCGGGCGTGCAGGGCTCGGGCTCGCCTCGTGCCCAGCGCTCGAGGAGCCTGCAGAACGCGAGCCCGGCAACCTCGCTGGCCGCGAGCGAGCGGATGAGGCGCGCCGTCGTGGCGTCGGAGACGCCGTAGGAGCACATGAGGCTCCGCCAGCCGGTGCTGTTCGTGATCGGTCACTCCCTAACTAGTACACCACGAGGGCGATAACGCGTACCGTTCTCCGCGCATGGCGACCTACGACCGCGTCCGCGACCTGCCGCTCGAGATCGAGTCGTACCGGCTCGAGCCTCTCGAGGTGCAGGCCTCGCACGACTTCACCCGTCTGACGACGGTGATTCACCTCGAAGGCGGCGGTCACGAGGGAATCGGCGAGGACGTCACCTACTCGGGCGAGGACCAGCAGGCTCTCCAAGCGGAGGGCCCGACGCTCCCGCTCGCCGGGAACCACACGCTGGACGGGTTCTCGCAGCTCCTCGAGGGGCTCTGGCTCTTCCCCTCCGGGCCCGGGATGGACGCCTTCCTCGACTACCGGCGCTGGGCGTACGAAAGCGCCGCTCTCGACCTCGCGCTGCGACAGGCCGGCCTCTCGCTGGGCGAGGCCGTCGGCCGTGAGCCGCAGCCGGTCACGTTCGTCGTCTCCCTGCGAATCGAGAAGCCGCCTGCGGCCGACCCCGTCCCGCTCCTGCTCGAGCGCTACCCCACGCTCCGCTTCAAGCTCGACCCGACGGACGAATGGGACAAAGCACTCGTGACCGCGCTCGCGGCGACCGGCGCGGTCGACACCGTCGACCTCAAGGGCGCCTACAAGGGCACGCCCGTCGACCAGGCGGGCGACCCCGAGCTCTACCGGCTGGTCGCCGAGAGCTTCCCGGCCGCGTGGATCGAGGACCCCGACCTGAACGACGGCACCGCCGCCGTGCTCGAGCCGCACCGCGACCGGATCACCTGGGACGCGCCCATCCACTCGACGGGTGATATCGAAGGCCTTCCGTTTCCCCCGAAGACCCTCAACTTCAAGCCGTCGCGCTTCGGGAGCGTCCAGCGCCTCTTCGACGGCTACGACTACTGCGCCGAGCACGGAATCGCCGTCTACGGCGGCGGCCAGTGGGAGCTCGGCCCCGGCCGCGGGCAGATCCAGCACCTCGCCTCGCTCTTCCACCCATCGACGCCGAACGACGTGGCGCCGGCAGCGTTCAACATCCACCGCCTCGACCCGCCCCCGGGCCTGCCCACGAGCCCGCTCGACCCCCAGCCGAGCCCCACCGGCTTCCGCTGGGGCGACTCCTAGACCTCGACGACGACCGGCAGGATCATCGGCCGGCGGCCGGTTCGCTCCGCGACGAGCTTGCCCACGTTGTCGTGGATGTGCTCCTGGAGGAGCTTCAGCTCCCGCACGCCCTGCTGCAGGCACTCCTCGACCGTCCGCTGGGCCTCGAGCCTCGTCTCCTCGAGCAGCGAGTCGGTCTCGGCGAAGCCGCGGGAGATGACCTCGGGCGCCGCCGCCTCGCGGCCGTTCTGCATGCCGACCGTGGCGACGACGATGAGGACGCCGTCCTCGGAGAGGTGACGGCGGTCGCGCAGGGCGACGTCCTTGACGTCCCCCACGCCGAGCCCGTCGACGAACGTGCTCCCCATGTCGAGCTGGTCGGTGAGCCTGGCGATGCCGCTCCGGAGCTCGACGACCGAGCCGTTCTCGGCGAGCACGATCCTGTCGGCAGGCACGCCGGCGTCGCGCGCGAGCCGTGCCTGCGCCGCGAGCATGCGGAACTCGCCGTGGACGGGCATGACGTTGTGCGGGCGGAGAAGCGCGAGGATCGTGCGGATCTCCTCGGCGTTCCCGTGGCCGGAGACGTGCACCGGGGCGATCTCCTGATGGAACACCTCCGCGCCGGACTTGGCGAGCCGGTTGATGGTGTCGTGCACGCGCAGCTCGTTCCCCGGCACCGGCTTGGCCGAGATGATGACGGTGTCGCCCTCCTCGATCGCCACGTGCGGATGGTCGTGGTAGGCCATCCGCGTCAGGGCGGACATCGGCTCGCCCTGGCTCCCCGTGCAGAGGATCATCGTCTCCTCGGGGCGGAGCAGCTCGAGCTCGTCGGGCTTGACGAGCAGGTCGTCCCGCACGTCCAGGTAGCCGAGGTTGCGCGAGATGTTGACGTTCTTGCGGAGCGAGCGGCCGACCAGGCACACCTTCCGCCCGGTCTCGGCCGCGACATCGATCGCCTGCTGCACCCTGTGGATGTTGGAGGCGAAGGAGGCGATCAGGACCCGCCCCTCCCGCTGCGGGATCAGGTGGCGGAAGACCTCTCCGACGGTCCGCTCCGACTCCGTCACGCCCGGGCGCTCGGCGTTCGTCGAGTCGCCGAGGAGGAGATCGACGCCCCGGTTCCCCAGCTCCGCGAGCCTCCCCAGGTCGGTGCGGAACCCATCCACGGGCGTGTGGTCGATCTTGTAGTCGCCGGTGACCACGACCAGGCCCCCGGGGGTATCGAGCGCGACCGCGACGGAGTCGGGGATGGAGTGCGCCATGCGGACGAACTCGGCCCGGTACGGGCCGATCTCGGTTGCGCCCTTCTCCGGCTCGATCTCGAGCAGTTCCGCGCTGCGCGCAAGCCCGTGCTCGTCGAGCTTCGACTTCACGAGGCCGAGGGTCAGCTTCGTCGCCCAGACCTGCGGAACCTCCACCTCGCGCAGCAGGTAGGGAAGCGCGCCGACGTGGTCCTCGTGCCCGTGCGTGAGGATCACCGCACGGATCTCGCCCCGCCGCTCGCGCAGGTACTCGAAGTCGGGCAGGACGAGGTCGACGCCGAGGTGCTCGTCCCGCGGGAACGACAAGCCGGCGTCGATCAGGACGATGCCCTCGTCGCATTCGATCACGGTCATGTTCTTGCCGACCTCGCCCAGGCCGCCGAGCGGGACGATGCGCGTGCTCTCGGGCATCCGCGCAAGTCTACTTCCGGGCTTCGGGTGGACTGCCTTCGCCGTCTTGACTAGCGTTCGCCGCCATGGACGGAACCGACGCGCGTCCGGCGCTGCTCGGGGCGATCGGGAAGACGCCCGTCGTACGGCTCGAGCGACTCGCCGGCCCGGACAGGGCGGAGGTCTGGCTCAAGCTCGAGTCCTCGAACCCCACCGGCTCCTACAAGGACAGGATGGCGCTGGCGATGATCGAGGGCGCAGAGCGGTCGGGGCGCCTGAAGCCCGGCCAGACGGTCGTCGAGTACACCGGCGGCAGCACCGGGTCGTCGCTTGCGTTCGTCTGCGCCGTCAAGGGATATCCGCTCAAGATCGTCACCTCGGATGCTTTCGCGCCGGAGAAGCTGACCTTCATGCGGGCCTTCGGCGCCGAGCTCGAGGTCATCCCCAGCCCCGAGGGCATCACTCCGGACTTGCTCCCGCGGATGATGGAACGCGCCGCCGAGATCGTCGAGGAGATCGGCGGCTTCGCCACCGACCAGTTTCACAACGAGGACATGATCGACGGCTACGCGGAGCTGGGGGCAGAGCTCGCCGAGCAGGTGGACACGGGCTCGACGCCTTCTGCGCCTACGTGGGCACCGCCGGCTGCTTCCTCGGCGCCAGCCGGGCGCTTCGCCGCGCCATTCCGAACGTCCACCGTGCGGTGGTCGAGCCCGCGGAGTCGCCCGCGATCTCCGAAGGACGCGCGGGCACCCACCACATCGAGGGAGGCGGTGTCGGCTTCTGGCCGCCGCTCCTCTCCCGCGAGGATTTCGACGAGGTCTTCGCGGTTCCGGAGGCCGAAGCCTTCGCGACGGCGTCGCACGCGGCCCAGGTCGAAGGGCTGCTCTGCGGGCCCTCGACCGGCGCAAACATCGTCGCCGCGCTCGAGCTGGCCGAGCGGCTCGGTCCCGGCGCCCGCGTCGCGACGACGAACGTCGACTCCGGCCTCAAGTACCTGACCCGCGGTCTCGAGCTGCGCTGAGCCTCGAGCTACGCGCGGGCGACTGCTAGGACGCCGACGCGTTCGAGCGCCTCGCGGACGACGGCCTTCTCCTCGTCCGTCGCCTCGACGAGGGGAAGCCGCAGGCCGCCGGCCTCGTGCCCGAGCATGGCGAGAGCGGCTTTGAGCGGGATCGGGTTCGTCGAGACGGCCAGCGCCTCGATCACCGGGCGGAGATCGGCGTCGATCGCGCGCGCCCCCTCGACGTCGCCGTCGCGGAAGCGTGTGACCAGCTCGCGCACCTGCGGGCCGACGACGTGGGTGTAGACGAGGACTCCGCCCACGCCTCCGAGCTCGAGGAAGGGCAGGAGCAGCTCGTCGTTGCCCGCGTAGAGCGCCAGATCGGTCTCGGCGAGGATCCGGCGTGCCTGGCCGAGATCGGTGGTCGCCTGCTTGACGGCCGCGACGTTGGGGATCTCGGCCAGCTCGGCAAGCGTTTCCGGCTCGAGGTTCACGACCACCCGCTGCGGGATGTTGTAGACGACGATCGGCCGGTCGGTGGCCTCCGCGATGGCGCGGAAGTGCGCGACGACGCCCCGCGCGGGAGGCTTGTTGTAGTACGGCGTGACGACGAGGAAGCCGTCGACGCCGAGCTTGTGGGCCTCGCCAGTCAGGTGGACCGAGTGGGCGGTCGAGTAGGTGCCCGTGCCGGCGACGACCGTCGCGCGGTCGCCCACGCTCTCGACCGCCGCGGCGAAGAGCGACAGCCGCTCCTCGTCGGTGAGCGTCGGCGCTTCGCCGGTCGTCCCGGCGACGACGACGCCGTCGGAGCCGGTGTCCACGAGGTGGGAGCAGAGCCGCTTGAACGCGTCCAGGTCGACCGCTCCGTCTGCGCGGAAGGGCGTGACGACAGCTGTCAAGACCTCGCCGAGCACCGCTGCGATTCTACTCGGGGACCCGGCCGGGCACTCAGAGAAGGCTGTCCAGGCCCACGGTGAGACCGGGCGGCAGCTCCGGCAGCCGCTCGAGCGCCAGCAGGACCCCGGGGGCGAAGGCCTCGCGGGAAAACGTGTCGTGCCGGATCGTGAGGAGCTGCCCTTCGCCGCCGAAGAGGATCTCCTGGTGCGCGACGAGGCCGGGAAGGCGAACGGAGTGGATCGAAACGTCCCCCGGCAGCCGGTCCGCTGTCGCCTTCGCCGTTCCCGAGGGTGCGTCGACCTTCGCCTCGTTGTGGAGCTCGACGATCTCCGCACGCGGAAGGTGACGGCCCGCCTCGGCTGCGAGGCGCATCATCAGGACGGCTCCGAGCGCGAAGTTGGGCGCGACGAAGCACGCGACACCGTGCTCGCGCCCGAGGGCGTCCAAGGCCTCCAGGTCGTCCGGGCTGAGCCCGGTCGTGCCGACGACCGTCGGCAGCGACGCCGCCAGGCAGCGCTCGACGTTCCCCCGCACGGCGCGCGGCTCCGTGAAGTCCACCGCCGCCTCGTGGCCGGCGGGATCCCACGCGTCCGCGCTGGAGACGGAGGTCACGTCGTAGCCCGCCTCGGCGAGGCGCGGGGCGAGCGCAGAGCCCACCTTGCCCGATCCTCCCAGCAGCAGAACCTTCACGCCGCGGCGCGCTCCACGAGCCCGGGACAGACGGGCGCGACCGCCTCGAGCAGAGGCTCCTCGGCCGGCCCGATCGCGGCCACCGAGAGCAGCTCGGGCCGGAGTATCACCTCCGCGAGCTGGGCGACCGCGGGCTGGTCGACCGCCTCGATCTCCGCCAGGATCCGGTCGAGGTCGAGCAGCTCGCTGTCCGTGATCAGCGACTTCCCGAGGCGGCCCATCCGGTTCGAAGTCGCCTCCATCGAGAGCATGATCCTGCCTTTCAGGTTCTCCTTCGCGCGCTCCAGCTCTTCTGGCCGTGGGCCGTTCTCGGCGATGTCGCCGATCTGCTCGGCGACGATCCGCAGGCACTCGTGCCAGGTTCTCCTCCCGCGTGCCGACGTAGACGCCCATCTGACCGGTGTCTGCGTACTGGGACGAGAAGGTGTAAACGGCATAGGCGAGGCCGCGCTTCTCCCGGATCTCCTGGAAGAGGCGCGAGGAGGCAGACCCGCCCAGGACGCTGTCGAGGATGGAGGCCGTGAAGCGCCGACGGTCGGAGCGCGCGATGCCGGGCGCCGAGAGGCAGACGTGGTATTGCTCGGTCGGCTTCGCCTGGAAGACGAGGGACGGCTTCGGCGCGGCGACGAAGGGCGCTCGGACGGACGGCTTCCGTGCAGGCGGCGCGCCGGCCTTGGCCCGCATGCTCTCGACCAGCTCGACGAGCCGGTCGTGGTCGACGCTTCCCGCCGTGGCCACGACGACGTTGTCGGGGCGGTAGCGGCGCCGGTGGAAGGCCGCGAGCGACCGGCGGGAGACGTTGGAGATCACCTCCGCCGAGCCGAGGACGGGGCGCCCGAGCGCGTGCTGTCCGAAGACCGCGTTCGTGACGAGGTCGAAGATCAGCTCCTGCGGCGAGTCCTCGACCATCGCGATCTCTTCGAGCACCACCTCCCGCTCCGAGTCGAGGTCCGCGAGGGTCGGCGCGAAGACCATGTCGGTCATGACGTCGAGCGCGGTCTCGAGGTGCTCGTCGAGCACGCGCGCGTAGACCACGGTGTAGTCGCGCGCGGTCGCCGCGTTCAGCTCGCCGCCGAACGTGTCGAAGACCTCGGCGACGTCGAGCGCCGAATAGGAAGCGGTGCCCTTGAAGAGCAGATGCTCGAGGAAGTGGCTGACGCCGGCATGCGCGTCGTCCTCGTCCCGCGACCCTGCCCCGATCCAGAGGCCGATCGCGACGGAGCGCACGGCCGGAAGCGGCTCCGTCACGACCCGGGTGCCGCTGTCGAGCGTCGTGAGCAGGTAGTTCTGCACGCCTCAAGCCTGCCTGAAGGCGGCGCCGGGGTCGCCCGCCGCCCGTGCGAGCGCCGCAAGCGCCTTGAGCGGCGGGCGCGCGAGCCCTCGGGCGGCGCCGACGTCGTCGATCTCGCCGCGCACGAGCTTCTCGACCGTGCGCCAGACGATCCGCGAGCGGGCGATCCGGAACGTCGTTCGGGGGAAGCGGTCGAGCGCCGCCTTCACTCCCCACGAGGCCCAGAGATGCGTCCCGAGCTGCCGGGTGAGGCGCTCGCCGTAGGGATCGAGGCCTTCGGCCCGGCCGCCGAGAAGGTCGAGCGCGGCCTCCGAAGCCAGCTTGGCGGAGAGAAACGCCTCGAACATCCCGTCGCCGGAGACGGGGTCGACGAGCCCGGCGGCGTCGCCGACGACCGCCGCGCGCCCGCGCGCCAGCGTCGAGCGCGGCGAGCGGAGAGGAAGTCGGTAGCCGCGGAGGCCGTCCAGATCGGCGGGCGCGACGCCGTGAGCTTCGCAGAGCCGGCGTAGGTGCTCGCGCAGGCGTGGTCCCTCCCGCTCCCAGCCGCCGATGCCGACGTTCGCGTGGTCGCCCTTGGGGAAGACCCAGCCGTAGCCGCCGGGGACGACGCCGAGCTCGAGGACGGCGCGGCCGCGGTAGCCGTCGCCGAGCCGCTCATAGGGGACGTTCCCCTCGAGCGCGACCCCTACCGCCTGGTTGCCCCCGAGGCCGAGCGCCCGGGCGCAGATCCCGTTGACGCCGTCGGCCCCGATCAGCGCCTCTGCGCGGAAACGCTTTCCGCCGGCAGTGATCTCCATGCCGGCCTCGAGCGCCTCCATTTTCTCCGCTTTGACGCCGTCGCGGAACTGGGCGCCGGCCTCGGCCGCATGCTCGGCCAGGTAGGCGTCCAGCCGGAGCGCGCTGCGTCATCAGGACGAGCGGGTCCTCGTCGCCGCGGTCGAACCAGCTGCCGTAGCCGAGCCGCATCCGCACCGACGTGACGGTTTCCTCGACGACCGGCGCGATCGAGAACGGGACGAGGCGCGCCGCGCGGCCGGTCACTCCGCCGCCGCAGGGCTTGTCTCGCGGAAAGCGGGCGCGATCCAGGAGCAGGACGCTCGCCCCGGCCGAAGCCAGGCGGTACGCGCAGGTCGAGCCTGCGGGCCCGGCGCCCACGACGATGGCGTCGTAACGCTGCACCGCGCACATTATGACCTACCGGCATCTCACGGAACCGCGTCGTTCTCCGTTTAACTTCGCGGATGGATTCGGCGGTTGCGCTCCGGCGATCGACGGCGTCGGCTCACGCGGCACTCTGGGCTGTGGTCGTCGTCTGGGCGAGCGCGTTCTCCGTGATCAAGGCGCTGCTCGACCACGGCTTCGCGGCGGAAGACATCGCCCTGCTCAGGTACCTCGTCGCCGCCCCTGGGTTCGGGTTCCTTCTCTGGCGAGTGGGCGGGCTGCCCGGGCTCACGCGTCTGGACGCGCTTCGGCTGGCCGCGATCGGCTTCTGCGTGGTAGTGGGCTACCACATCTCCCTCAACGTGGGCACGAAGTTCACAACCTCCGGAACGGCCGCCCTCGTGGTCGCCCTCTCCCCCGCGCTGACGCTCCTGCTCGCCGTCGGCCTCGGCCTGGAGCGATGGAGCCTGCGCCGAGCCGCCGGTCTCGCCGTTGCCTTCGCAGGTGTCGCGATCGTCGTCCTTCTCGGCGCGGGAGAAGAGCTCTCGTTTGCCAACGCCAAGGGCCCGCTGATCGTCCTGGCCGCTCCGGTCGCCTTCGCCCTCTACAACGTTCTTCTGAAGCCGCTCCTCGGGCGCTACGACCTCCTCGCGCTGACGGCGGCCACGAGCCTCGTCGGCACGGTCTTCCTCCTGCCGTTCGCCCGCGGCGGGACGATCGACTCCGTTACGGACATCTCCTGGGAGGACGCGGCGCTCGTGCTCTACCTCGGCATCGTCTCCACGTTCCTCGGCTACATCGGCTGGAACATCGGGCTGCGAGGCCTCGGCGCGACGCGGGCGGTCGCCTACACCTACGTCATCTCACCGCTCGCCGTGGCCATGGGAGCCGCGCTGCTTGATGAGCCGGTGACCTCGTGGCTCGTCGTCGGCGGCGCACTCGTGATCGGCGGCGTCGTCGTCGCCCAGAAGGCGCGCTAGCCCGGAACCGTCGCACCGAGCCAGAGGAGCCGGCCGGAGCGGCGTAGAAGCGTGGCGATCGGCTCCGATGGATCGGACGGATGCCGCCGCGTCAGGCACTGGTTCAGCCACACGCCCTCGACGAGGCTCGCGATCGCCGAGGCGAGGTCGCGGAGGGTCGTCCCCTCGCGCAGCTCGAGGCGGAAGTGGTCGAGCGCGCTCTCCAGCACCTCCTCGAGGTGCTGGAGGTGCTGGAGCTGCTCCTGGATGCCCGGCACGCTGGCGCGCTCGCTCCACAGGCCGTACGGAACCGCGCTCAGCCAGAGCGTCCAGAGCGAGGCGTAGGTCACCTCAGGCTTGGCGCCGTGCGCCGGGCCTCGCGCCGACTCGCCGGCGAAGAACGCGTCGACCCACTCCTCCGCGCTGGCGAACTCAGCCGGATCGGGGTACTCGATCCGCGCGATGAACTCCCACGTGTTCAGTGCGAGAGCCATCGTCTCGGCCTGGAACGCGGCCTGGCTTCCGAACAGATTCGTGACGGCCCCCCGCGTCTTCCCGTCCAGGGCGGCGACGGCGGCGGCGTCGAGGCGGGCGAACGGGCCGACGGCGATCGACTCCTCGTCGAAGCGGCGAGCGTCTCTCTGCACCTGCTCCAGCACCGCAATCTCTCCCATCTCGACGTAGCGCCGGCGTGCCTCCTCCCGAGGGAGCGTCGAGCGTCTGCGGGGGCCCGAAGCCACGATTCACCGCCTCCTTCCTTGACGTTTGTACCGATACGATCTAGTCTACGTACGTACGGTACGTACGTATTCTTCGTGGAGCCTTCGTCCCCTTCCCGTTGCAGGCTCTCCCGGACGAAGCGCTGGGCGGTGACGCTTGCAGCGACCGTCGCTTCGACCTATCTGCTCGACGCCGTTGCCACGGCCGCCGGGATCGCCCTGGCCGCCTTGCAGCCGCTCCGTGGCGCCGACCACTGGCTCGTCGTGGCGTTTCTCGTCGGGACGTACTTCGTCTGGGGCGCAGGGCTCCGTGTGAACCTCGCTGCCAACTCGCGACTGCTCGAAGAGACAGGGACGAGCACGAGCGCGCTCTCGAAGGCCGCGTTCGACCTGGCCGGGCTCGGACGGAGAAGCGCGCGGGCCCGCAGGATTGCCTCCCAGGCCGGGTACGTCCTCACGGAGCTTCTCAAGGAGATCCCGTACTACGCTGGGGCGTTCGGAGCCGCGCTCGTCAGCGACTCCGTCTCGTCGAACGACGCGCTCGTCTTCCTCGCGGGCACCAACCTCGGCGCCGCGGCCTATGAGTACGCGCTCGGGCGGCTCACGCGCACGTTCCTGCGGCTCCGAAGCGCTCGGGCCGCCCCAGAGGGACGGCCCGCACAGCTTCGCGTTCCTACGAGTTAGTCAGGAGCTAGCCGTCGTCCCGCCGGCCGCGGCCGCGGTCACGGCCTCCGCCGCGCCGGCCCCGGTCGCCGCCGTCGCGCTCGCGCCGCTCGCGCGGCGGGGCGTCCTTCGCCCGCTCGATCAGCTCCTCGGGCTGGACGACGGTGCCGTTCTCGTGCTTGCCGACGAGCTTGAGACCGATCCGGCCGCGCGCCTTGTCGACCTCCTGGACGACGACGTCGAGTACGTCGCCCCGGCTGATCACATCCTCGATATGGCCGACGCGGCCCGGGCCGACGTTGGAGACGTGGAGGAGGCCGTCGGTGCCCTTCTTCAGCTCGACGAACGCACCGAAGTCGGTCGTCTTCACGACCTTGCCGGTGTAGGTGTCGCCGACCTCGGGCTCCTTGGTGAGCGCCTGGATCGAGGCGATCGCGGCGTCGGCCTTTTCGCCCTCGGTCGCATAGATGAGGATCGTTCCGTCCTCCTCGATGTCGATCTGGACCTCGTAGTCGGCCTCGAGACCGCGAATCGTCTCGCCGCCCTTGCCGATGATCAGGCCGATCTGCTCGGGGTCGATCGAGATCGTGGTGATCCGCGGCGCGTGCGCGGCGAGCTCCTCGCGGGACTCCGAGATCGCCTCCGCCATGCGGTCGAGGATGAACTCGCGCGCCTGCTTCGCCTGGTCGAGCGCGCTCCGCATGATCTCCTGCGTCACGCCGGTGATCTTGATGTCCATCTGGAGAGCGGTGATGCCCTCGCGGGTCCCGGCCACCTTGAAGTCCATGTCGCCGAGATGGTCCTCGGCACCCTGGATGTCGGTGAGGATGACGTGCTCGTCGCCCTCCTTGACGAGGCCCATGGCGATGCCGCTGACCGGGCGCTTGATCGGCACGCCGGCGTCCATGAGGGCGAGGGTCGAGCCGCAGACGGACCCCATCGAAGACGAGCCGTTCGACTCGAGCGTCTCCGAGACGAGGCGGATCGTGTACGGGAACTCGTCCAGCCCCGGGATCATCGGCTCGAGCGCGCGCTGCGCGAGCGCGCCGTGGCCGATGTCGCGGCGCTTGGGGCCGCGCATGAAGCCGGTCTCGCCCACCGAGTAGGGCGGGAAGTTGTAGTGGTGCATGTAGCGGCGCTCGACCTCGAGCGAGAGGTCGTCGATCCGCTGGCCCTCCTTGGCCGTTCCGAGCGTGAGGAGAGTCATGATCTGCGTCTGGCCGCGCGTGAAGAGCGCGGAGCCGTGCGTGCGCGGGGAGACCCCGACCTCGCAGGAAACCGGGCGGATCTCGTCGGTGGCGCGGCCGTCCGGGCGGCGCTTCTCGACGGCGATCTTCGTCCGGATCAGCTCCTTGTAGATGGACTCTGCCGCCCTCTTGACGTACGTCTTCGTGAGGCTGTCCTTGACCACGGGCGCCTCGCCCTCGACAGTCGCGGGCCCGACGGGGAACGGGAGCTCGACGGTCTCGATGATCCGCTCGAAGAGCAGCTGGCGCTTCGCGGAGCGGAGCTGCTTCGAGTCCTGCTCGGCGTCGGTCAGGACGCGGAGCTCCTCCTCGAACTGAGAGCGGACCGGATCGAGCACTGCGTCGAGGCGACGTCGCTCGAGAATGGCGTCGACGCTCGCCCGAACCTGCGTCTCGCGCACGATGTCCTCTTCGGTGGACTCGATCGTGATCGGCGGGCAGAGCTCCGCGACGACCTCCTCGACCGCGGCGCCCGCCTCGCGCAGGCCGTTGGCCGCAACAGCGGAGGAAATGCGGTCGCCGTGGCTCGCGTCGAGCTCCTCGGTGAGCTCGGAATCGAGCCACTTCGGCTTGCCGACGCGCCTGCGCAGCTCCTCCTGCAGCTCGCAGAGCTTCTTGATCTCGGCGTGCGCGAGGTCGAAGGCCTCGAGGAGCTTGTCCTCGGGCACCTCGTTCGCGCCGGCCTCGACCATCGTCAGGCCTTCCTTCGTGCCGACGACGATCAGGTCGAGCTCGGAGCTCTCGATGTCGGGGAGCGAGGGATTGACGACGAGCTCGCCGTCGAGCATGCCGATCCGGACGGCGCCCACGGGGCCGAGGAACGGGAGCGGCGAGATCATCAAGGCTGCCGAGGCCCCGTTGATCGAAAGGATGTCGTGCGGGGTGACCAGGTCGGCAGAGAGCGTCGTGCAGATGACCTGCACCTCGTTCCGGAAGCCCTTCGGCCAGAGCGGCCTGATCGGGCGGTCGATCATCCGTGCGGTCAGGATCGCCTTCTCGGTGGGACGCCCTTCGCGCTTGAAGAAGCCGCCGGGGATCTTGCCGGCCGCGTACATCCGCTCCTCGACGTCGACGGTAAGCGGGAAGAAGTCCGCGCCCTCCCGCGCCTCGAGGCGGCCCTGGGCGGTGGCGAGGACCATCGTGTCCCCGCTCTTGACGAGAACGGCGCCGTCGGCCTGCTTGGCCAGCTTGCCCGTCTCGAAGTGGATCTCGTCCCGGCCGATGGCAGCCGTAACCGACGTGATCTCTGATGCAATCGTGCTCATCTTGTCCTCCTTCTCCTTGCCGGGAGACGGAGGCGGAGGTTTGAAGCAGGCCCTGCGGGACGCGGTCCCGAGGAGCTCCCTCAAACTTCCACCAGGTCTCCCAAAGTGGTTGGCCCGTTGGTGGGCGGTGGGAGTCCGGGAGTTCCGCCTACCTCCTGAGGCCGAGTTCCTGGATCAGCGCGCGGTAGCCCTCGACGTCCCGCTTCTGCAGGTAGTCGAGGAGCCGACGGCGCCTGCCGACGAGCTTGAGCAGCCCGCGGCGGGAGAGGTGATCCTTCCGGTGCGTTCGCAAATGCTCGGTCAGCTGCTCGATTCGCTTCGTGAGCAGCGCAATCTGCACCTGAGTGGAGCCGGTGTCGTCACCGGTCCGCCCGTGATGCTCGAAAATCTCGCGCTTTGCGTCCTTCGTGAGGGTCACGACCGACGTAGGCTAGCAAAGGTGCAGGTACCTCCCGGCGTTGCTGCAGGCCATCCTGCGACGGCCGAGGCCGGCCTCGAGATCCTCGCCGAGGGCGGCACTGCGGCGGATGCAGCCGTCTCGGCCGTGCTCGCCTCGTGCGTGGCGGAGACGGTGATGACGGGCATCGCCGGCGGTGGGTACGCCCTCTGGCTCGAAGCAGGAAGCGACCGCGCAGAGGTCCTCGATTTCTTCGTGGCGGTGCCGGGGCTCGGCCGGCCGAGCGAGAGGCCCGAGCTCGAAGAGCTCGCCGTCCCCTTCGGCGAGGAGCTCGTGCACTACTACGTCGGCGCCGCCACCTGCGCCGTTCCCGGCGTCCCCGCAGGGCTCGACGAGCTCTGGCGACGCGCCGGAACGCTGCCGTGGGCGCGTCTCGTCGAGCCCGCGCTGCGCCTGGCCGGGAGCGGCGTCCTCATGCCCCCGGCGCATGCGAAGTGCCTCGCCATGCTCGCCCCCGTAATGACCATGCGCGAAGGCGGGCGCATCTACACGCCCGGCGGCAGGCTCCTGGAAGCAGGCGATCGCCTCGACCAACCCGGGCTTGTCGCGGCGTTCGAGGTCTTGGCGGCGGAAGGAGCGCGCTCCTTCTACGACGGGACGCTGGCCGAGTCCCTTCTTCAGCTCATGGAGGAGCGCGGGGGTCTCATCACCCCTGACGACCTCGCCGTCTACCGGGTCGAGTGGCTGCCGCCCGCCGAGGTCGCCTACGCGGGCGTTCGCGTCCAGGCGCGGGGCGGGCTCGCACAGCTCGTGGACGTGCTCCTCGCGTTACCGCCCCTGCGCGGTGCCTCCCCGGCGGAGCGGGCGCTTGCACTCGCGCGCGTCCTCGCGGCGCCCCTCTACAGCGGGAGGACGTACGAGCACACGACGAACCTCTGCGTCGTCGACCGGGCCGGGAACGCCTGCGTCGCCACGACCAGCCTCGGGCTCGGCTCGGGCGACTTCCTGGCCGGCTACGACATCCACCTGAACAGCATGCTCGGCGAGTCCGACCTGCTGATCGGCCCGCTCGAGCCGGGAAGGCGGATGGCGAGCATGATGTCGCCCACCGTCGCGCTCGACGAAGGCGGCCTCGCCCTCGCTGCGGGCGCAGCCGGCGGCACGCGCCTGCGGCCGGCGCTCGCCCAGGTGCTCTCGGGGATCCTGGACGAGGGGCTTCGCCCGCAAGCGGCCGTCGATCGCCCTCGCCTCCACTCGACCGGCGAGATCGTCCACGTCGAGCCGGGCTTCGACGAAGACGCCGTCGCGGCGCTGCGCGACGAGGACTACGACGTCCGGCTCTGGAACGAGCTCCACCACTACTTCGGAGGTGTCAGCGTCGTGGCAAGGACCGGCGCCGCGGCCGACCCACGGCGCAGCGGCCTCGCTCTGGCCCTCTAGCCGGGCCGGCGGGACGCCCGCGCCGCCTCGACGTCGGCGGCGATCTGGGCGACGAGCTCCTCTTCGCTCGCGAAGGCCCGCTCCTCGCGCAGGCGCTCCCAGAGCTCGAGGCGGAGACGGCTCCCGTAGAGGTCGCCCTCGAAGTCGAGGAGGAACGCCTCGATCCGGCGCTCGCTCCCGCCGTAGTGCGGGTTGACGCCGATCGAGGCCGCTACGCGGTGCCCCAGCGCCTCGCCCGCGTAGATGCCGTATTCGGGCACCAGAGCGTGCGGGCCGGGCGCGAGGTTGGCGGTCGGGAAGCCCAGCGTCCCCCCGCGCCGGTCGCCGTACACGACGTCCCCTTCCAGCTCGAAGGGCCTTCCCAGGAGAGCCGCGGCGCCGGGGAGGTCGCCTTCGCGCACGAGCTCGCGAATGCGGCTCGAAGAGGCGCCCTCGACGAGCGGCACCGGTCTGACGTCTAGCCCCAGACGGCGCAGAAGCTCGACGTCGCCGCGCCGCCCGGCCCCGAAGCGGAAGTCCTCGCCGGCGACGACGACCTTCGTCCCGACCGCGGTGAGGTAGTCCGCGACGAACTCCTCGGGCTCGCGGCGCGCGAGATCCTGCGTGAACTCGACGACGAGGAGCTCGTCCGGGCCGATTTCCTCGATCAGCTCGATTCGGCGCTCGAGCGTCGACAGAAGCTGCACGTCGTAGCCGAGGACGAGCCGCGGGTGCGGGTCGAAGGTGAGCACAGTCGATCGGAGGCCCGTCGCCTTCACGGCCTCGATCACCGCCCGGTGGCCCCGGTGAACGCCGTCGAACGTACCCAGGGCGACCGCCCGCTCGGCGGGCTCGAGCTCGGCGGGCGAGCGGGCGACGATCACGCCGCCTCCTCGGGAAGCTCGCGCAGGCCGAACACCGGTGAAGGCAGGAGCAGAAGCGCGCCTGCAAGAGCGCCGACCGTCGCCACCCAGAGGGTCGGCCGCACCCCGATCAACGTGCCGACCGCGCCGCCGGCGAGCGCGCCGAGCGGGCGGATGCCCCAGTTGACGACGTTGAACGCCCCGGTGGCCCGGGAGCGGAGACGGTCTGGTGTGAGCGCAAACATCATCGAGCCGGCGTTGATGTCGAGAATCATGACGCCCAGTCCGGACCAGAACTCGGCCACGAACAGCATGCCGAGGATCAGCCACTGCGGCCCGTCCGCCAGCGGGATGAGAACGAGCGGAAGCGTAAAGAGCACGCAGCCGAGGAAGAATGCCCTCCCCACGCCGAGCGCGTGGCCGATTCGAGCCGCTGCAAAGGCCCCGATCAGGCCGCCGACCGCGCCGGCCCCGAGCACGAGGCCGAGCGTGCCGGCCGCAATGCCGAGCGTCCGAGTCGCGTAGAGCACGAACAGCGCCTGGAACGCGTAGTTGAAGAAATTCAGCGTCGCCACGGCGGTGAGGGTCGGCCGAAAGATCGGATTCCCGCCGATGAAGCGCAGGCCCGCGGCGAGCTGTGCTTTCAGGCCCGGCTCCTCCTCCGGCTCGATCGGCGGTTCCTCTGCGCGCACGCGCCCGAGAAAGAGCGCCGAGGCGAGGAACGAGACCGCGTCCCCGAGGAGCGCGACCGGCGCACTGAAGGCCGATGTGAGCAGCCCTCCCAGCGAGGGCCCGGCCACGTAGGAGAACGAGCGGCTGCCGTGGACGAGCGAGTTGCCCTCGAGATACCGGTCTCGGCTCGCCAGCGAGACGAAGAGCGTCGGGTACGAGAGGTCGAAGAGCACCGCGAGCGTCCCGGCGAGGAAGGTGACCGTGTAGAGCTGGGCGAGCGTCAGAACATCGAGCGCGTAGGCGAGCCGGGATCGTGCCGACGAGCGCCGCCCGGCCGAGGTCGGTGGCGATCATGACCCGCCGGCGGCTCGCCACCCGGTCGAGCCAGACACCGGCCGGCAGCGAGAAAAGGAGATGAGGCAGGAGGGCCGCGGCGCCGAGCAGGCCCATCTGTCCGGCGCCGGCGTCGAGGACGAGCACCGCAACGAGCGGCAGAGCGAGAAGCGCGATCTGGTCGCCGAGGAGCGAGACGGAGGTCGCGAGCCAGAAGTTGCGGAACTCCCGCTCCCGGAGGAGCGTCATCCGACGACGGTCTCGGGCCTGATCTCCCCGCCTGCGGCCTGGCCCACCGCCACCAGCTCGCCGTCGCCGGTCCAGAGCGCGACCGGCCCCTCCCCCGCTCCCGCAATCGCGCGGCCGGTCCGGACGACCGCCGCCTCGTCGTCGTCGAGCCGCCGCTCCGGAAGGTGGACGAGCGCGGCGAGCAGCGGAAGCACGCGCTCCGGTTCCGCGTCCTCGACCCGGAAGGGCCCCACCGCCGTGCGGCGGAGCCAGCGGCAATGGCCGCCCACCGCATCGGCGATCGCGCGCACGTAGGTCCCGCTCGTGACGTGGAGGTCGAGCTCGACGAGCGGCGGCGCGTAGCGGCGAATCCGGAGCGAGTGAATTGTGGAAGCACGGACCGGCATCTCGACCGTGACGCCGCGCCGGTGCAGCGCGTAGGCACGCTCCCCGCCGATCTTGACGGCCGACGCCGCCGGCACGGGCAGCTCGACGTCGCCCTCGAGCGCCAGGATCTCCTCCTCGCCCGCAACCGGCGGTCTCCTCGATGATCTCGCCCTCGCCGTCGCCGGTCGACGTGCGGAGGCCGAGGCGGATCTCGGTGCGGTAGCGCTTGTCGAGGCCGACGAGGTAGCGGGCCAGCCGGGTGCCCTTGCCCAGGAGCACGAGCAGGAGCCCGGTCGCGAGCGGGTCGAGCGTCCCTGCGTGACCTGCCTTCGTCCCGTAGCGCCGACGGAGGTCGGCGACGACGGCAAAGGACGACGGCCCGGCCGCCTTGTCGACCAGCACGAGCCCGGATACGGGCCGCTCCGACACGGCGCCCTCAGTCTAGGCCGGGCCGGCGCTAGGGAGCTTCCGGAGCCTGTGCCAGGAACTCGCGGCGGATGAAGTCGACGATCTCGTCCGGGGAGTCCTCGCTCGAGAAGCCGGCGGCCTGAGGGTGCCCGCCGCCGCCGCTCTTGCGGGCGATCGCGGAGACGTCGACGCCCGTTCCCCGGGTGCGCAGGCTGACGCGGCGCGTTGGGCCGTTCTGGGTGGGCGGCTCCCGGATCAGCGCGACGATCTCGGCGCCCTCGACGGCTCGCAGATAGTCGATGATGCCCTCGGCGAACGGCTCCTCCGCCCCCGCCGCCGCGAAGTCCGCCCGCTCGAGGTCGGCGACGATCAGGCGGCCGCCCTCGTAGACCCGCGCCTTGTCCAGCGCCCGTGCCAGCAGCTTGAGCTTGGCGAAGGCGACGTTCTCGTAGACGTCCTGAAAGACCTGGTGGACGTTGGCGCCCGCCTCGACGAGCTCCGCGGCAATCCGGAGGGCCTTGGGCGTCGTGTTCGTGTACTGGAAGCGCCCGGTGTCCGTGACGAGGGCGATGTAGAGCGCCTCGGCGATGTCCGGCGTGATAGTGACGCCGAGCTCGCGGAAGAGGTCGTACAGGATCTCCCCGGTCGAGGAGGCCTTGGCGACGACCAGGTTCACGTGGCCGAAGCGGGAGTTGTCGTGGTGGTGGTCGATGTCGACCACGAGCGGCGCCCGCTCGACGAGCGCGGGGTCGGGCCCGAGCCGCCGCACGTTCGCGCAGTCGAGGGCGAGCAGGACCCGCTCCGACGCGTCCTCGGGCGGCTCGCGGCTCAGGCAATTGAGGTTCATGAACGCGTACTCGGTCGGCAGCGGGATGATCCCCGAGAGGTAGAGGTACCCGTCCTTCCCGAGCTGCTCCAGGCCGAGCCGCATCGCCAGGATGGAGCCGAGCGCGTCGCCGTCCGGATTCTCGTGCGTCGTGACGAGGAAGCGGTCGTGTGACCGGATCGCCTCCGCGACCGCGTCGAGCTCAGGTGTCTTGGTTTCTGTCTGGGGCAAGCTCATCGATGAGCCTGGTTAGCCGCACCCCTTCCTCTATCGTCGGATCGTACTCAAAGCTCAAGTGGGGAGTTCGCTTCAGGTGGAGCTCGCGATTCACCGCCGCCTGGAGCACGCCGTGGGAGGAGTCGAGCCCCTCGAGCGTGGCCCGCCGCTTCCGCTTGGAGCCGAGGACGCTCACGTAGACCGTCGCCTGGCGGAGATCGGGGCTCGTCTTCACCCCCGTGACCGTGACGAAGCCGATGCGCGGGTCCTTGAGCGTCCCGATCTCCTCGGAGAGCACCTCGCGCAGCGCCTCGTTCACGCGTCGCATGCGCTCACTCATCGAGCGTCACCACCTCGCGCTCGACCCGGACGAGCTCGAAGGCCTGGGAGTCGAGGTAGCGCTCCGCGCCGTCCAGGAGCGAGACGAGCTCGGCGTGCCTGCGGGCGACGCACGCCACCGTCAACTGCGCGCGCTGCCATACCTCGTGGTGGTCGACCTCGGCCACGGAGGCGCCGAAGCGCCGCTGGAGCTGGGCCTTGACGGACAGGAGCTCCTTCCGCTTCCCCTTGAGGGAGTGGTTGTCCGGGAAGTGGAGCTCTGCGGACAGGATCCCGACGTAGCCGGTGGCCATCGCCGCAGGCCCTACTCGGAGCTCGTCTTCCTCCGGCTCGTCCGGGCCGCCGCCGTTCCCGGCGACCGAGAGGTCGGTGCGCTCGATCTCCCTGGTCTCATAGGCCTCGAGGACGTCGCCCTCCTTCACGTCGTTGAAGCCGTCGAGGAGGATGCCGCACTCGAAGCCTTCCTGCACCTCGCGGACGTCGTCCTTGAAGCGCTTGAGGCCGGCGATGGTCGTCTCGTAGATGACGGTGCCGTCGCGGACGACCCGCACCTGGGCGTTTCGGCGGATGACGCCGCTCGTGACGTAGGAGCCGGCGATGACGCCCAGCCGCGACGCCCTGAAGAGCGCCCGCACCTCGGCCTCGCCGAGGATGTCCTCGTGCGTCTCGGGGGCGAGCATGCCCACGAGCGCCTGGCGGATGTCGTCCGTGAGCTGGTAGATGACCCGGTACGTCCGCAGGTCGACGCCCTCGCGCTCCGCGAGCGACCGCGCCTCGGCGTTCGGGCGGACGTTGAAGCCGATGACGACGGCGTTCGAGGCGGAGGCGAGCATGACGTCGCCCTCCGTGATCGCGCCGATGCCGGTGTGGATGACGTTGACGCCCACCTCGGGGTGCTCGATCTTCGCCAGCTCGCCGACCACGGCCTCGATCGAGCCCTGCACGTCCGCCTTGACGATGATGTTGAGCTCGCGGATGGCACCTTCCTCCATCTGCGTGAAGAGCTCCTCGAGCGAGACGCCCTTCTTGGTCGTCCGCGCGAGCTGCTCGGCGCGGACGCGCTGGCCGCGGAGCTGCGCGAGATGGCGTGCCTGGCGCTCGTTCTCGACGACGCGGGCGTGCTCGCCGGCCGCCGGCGGCTTGTCGAAGCCGAGGATCTCGACCGGCGTGCCGGGCGTCGCCTCCTTCACCTTCTCGCCGCGGAAGTCGAGCAGCGCCCGCACCTTGCCCCAGGCGTCGCCGGCGACGATCGCGTCGCCGACGTGGAGCGTGCCGCGGGAGACGAGCATGGTCGCGACCGGGCCGCGGCCGACGTCGAGGCGGCTCTCGATGATCGGCCCCGAAGCCTCGGCCTTGGCGTTCGCCTGGAGCTCGAGCTCGGCGTCGGCGACGAGCAGGATCCTCTCGAGGAGGTCATCGATCCCCTCGCCGGTCTTGGCGGAGACGTCGGCGAACTGCGTCGTGCCGCCCCACTCCTCCGGCTGGAGCCCGTGCGTTGACGAGATCCTGGCGCACCTTTTGCGAGTTGGCGTCGGGCTTGTCGATCTTGTTGACGGCGACGACGATCGGCACCTCGGCGGCGCCCGCGTGGTTGATGGACTCGATCGTCTGCGGCATGACGCTGTCGTCGGCGGCGACGACCAGCACGGCGATGTCCGTCACCTTCGCCCCGCGCGCGCGGAGGGCGGTGAAGGCCTCGTGGCCCGGCGTGTCCAGGAAGGTGATCCGCCGGCCGTCGTGGTCCACCTGGTAGGCGCCGATGTGCTGGGTGATGCCGCCGGCCTCGGTCTCGACGACGGCGCTCTCGCGAATGGCGTCGAGGAGCGTCGTCTTCCCGTGGTCGACGTGGCCCATGATCGTGACGACCGGAGGCCGCGCCGTCAGGTCGTCCGGATCGTCCTCGTAGGTCTCCGGCTCGAGCTCTTCCTCGTCGGCGTGCTTGATCTCGACCTCACGCTTGAGCTCCGTGGCGACGAGCTCGATTGCGTCGTCCGAGAGCGACTGGGTGATGGTGACCATCTCCCCGACGCCCATCATGATCTTGATGATCTCGGGCACCGGCACGCCGAGAGCGGCCGACAGCTCCTTCACGGTCGCGCCCGAGTTGATCTTGACCGGCCCGGTCTGCTGCGCCGGCGCCGGCTGCGGGCGCGCGCTCCTGCTTCTGGCCGTCGCGCGGAGGGCGCTCGGCCGGGCGCGGGCGCGCCGCCTGCGTGTCGATGACGACGCGTCGCTTGCGGCGTCCTCCCGGCGCGCCGCCGCGCGGTCTCAGCGGTCTCTGACGATCAGCCACGGTTCGAGCCTATTCCTCCGGTATAGACGCTTTCAAACCCGATGGGATGGTGACGGTCCGCCTGAGCGTCCGGGCGAACGCCCGCCGTGCCGCCGCCTTCTCGAAGCACGAGGGCCGTCGGCACGTGTACGCGCCCCGGCCGGGCAGGCGTCAGCCCGTCGTCCACCTCGAGCACTCCCGTCGGCGCCGCGAAGCGCACGCAGCTCCCGCTGCGGCGCCTTGCGCCCGCAGCCGACGCACGTCCGCGTGGGAGCGCTCACGACGCAGGCTGCTCTTCCTCCTCGGCCTCGGCCGCCGCCTCGACCGGCTGCTCCTCGCCCTCCTCCGCCTCGGGCTCCTCCTCCTCGAAGCCGCCGACCGGCACTGCCTCGGACGGGTCGAGCTCCTCCCCGGCCTCCTCGCGCGCGGCGAGCTCGCGGTGGGCGGGGATCCCGCAGTAACGCGAGCCGGGAACCGACGTGTTCGGGCAACGCTTGCCGGTGGAGAGGATCGCGGCGCAGCGGCCGGTGAACTCCTCGTCGGCGCCGCCGCCGAAGGCGGCTTCGGCCTCGCTCCTCGCGAACTCGGTCTCGGAGACGATGTCGACCTTCCAGCCGGTCAGGCGGGCGGCCAGGCGGGCGTTCAGGCCCTCCTTGCCGATCGCGAGCGACAGCTGGTCGTCGGGGACGACGACCGTCGCCTCCATCGTCTCGTCGTCCACGAGCACCTCGCGCACGCGCGCGGGCGAGAGCGCCTTGGCCACGAAGCGGGCCGGCTCCGGATTCCAGGGGATGATGTCGATCTTCTCGCCGCGGAGCTCCGACACGACCATGCGGACGCGGGAGCCGCGCGGGCCGACGCAGGCGCCGACGGGGTCGACGCCCTGCACGTGCGACTCGACCGCGATCTTCGAGCGGTAGCCGGGCTCGCGCGCCACGCCGCGAATCTCGACGAGGCCGTCGGCGATCTCGGGCACCTCGAGCTCGAAGAGCGTCTTGATCAACTCGGGATCGCGGCGCGAGAGGATGACCTGCGGGCCCTTCGTCCCGGAGCGGACCTCGGTGATGACCGCCTTGATGCGGCTTCCCTGCTCGTAGCGCTCTCCGTCCACCTGCTCGGAGCGCGGCAGGAGCGCCTCGACCTTGCCGAGGTCGACGAGGACGTTGTTGCGATCGCCGGCCTGCTGGACGATGCCGGTGACGACCTCGCCGACGCGGTCGACGTACTCGTCGTACATCATCTCGCGCTCGGCTTCGCGGATTCGCTGCAGGATCACCTGCTTCGCCGTCTGGGCGGCGATGCGGCCGAAGTTCTCGGGCGTGACGTCGGCGCGCTTGACGAGCTCCGGGTCGATCTCGGACCAGTCGATCGCCAGGTCGTCGTCAGAGATCAGCGTGTGCGACCGCTCCCCGTTCTCGGCCTCGGCGAGCTCGAGCTCCGTGATCGCGCGCTCGCGCGCCTCGTCGAGCAGCCGCTCTTCGACGTCGGACGGCAGCTCGATCGACCAGACGCGGAAGTCGCCGCTCACGCGGTCGAGCTCCACCTGCGCGTGCCGCGCGGCGCCCGGCGTCTTCTTGTAGGCGGCGAGGAGGGCGTCCTCGAGCGCGCGGACGAGGGTCTCGTCCTCGATGCCCTTCTCCTTCTCGATCTGCCTGACCGCTTCCAGGATCTCCCGGCTCATTTGTTCCTTCCTATCCCTCGTCGATGAGATTGCCCCGCGCGATCGCCTCGTACGGGATGTCCACCCGGCCGCTCCCGGTCGCGAGCGTGACCTCGCGCTCGTCGGCGGCGACGACCTCGCCGCGGAAGCGCTTCCGGCCGGCGATCTCGCCGCTCGTCCGGATCGCCGCCCGCCTGCCGATCACGTCCGCGAAGTGCCCGGGCGTTCGGAGCGGACGCTCGAGGCCCGGCGAGGAGACGTCGAGCGTGTAGCTGCTCGAGGTAGCTGCGCAGCGCATCGGTGACCCGCTCGCAGAGCGCGTGGTCGACCCCGCCGGGGTGGTCGATGTACACGGTCAGCCGCTCGGGGCCGCTCAGCTCGGCTGCGAGGACTTCGACGTCCGGCAGCCGCTCTTCGACGGTCGCGGCGACCTCTCGCTGGAGTTGTCGTTCCTTCTCGTAGACCTGCATTCCGTTCCTTCTCGCAAAAAATGGGCGCGGCGCGCCCATTTCTCCTACCTGGGGAAATGTCTTCACCAGGATAGCAGCGGCCGGGCGGCTCTCGCGATCTTCGTTGCGTTTGCAGCGAGGACGGTCGAGCCGCTAGTGCCCTCTACTGGTCGAGGACGATCGTGACCGGGCCGTCGTTGGCGAGCTCGACCACCATGCGGGCGCCGAACCTGCCCCTGGCGACGTCGATCCCGAGGCTTCCGAGCGCCTCGCAGAAGCCCTCGTAGAGCCGCTCCGCCTGTTCGGGCGGCGCCGCTCCCGTGAAGCTCGGCCTGTTTCCCTTGGCCGTGTCCGCGATGAGCGTGAACTGGCTGACGACGAGCGCGCCGCCGTGCACGTCGAGCACGCTTCGGTCGAACTTGCCCTCCGCGTTCTCGAAGATGCGCAGGCGCGCGACCTTGCCGGCCAGCCGCTCGGCCGCCGCCTCGTCGTCTCCGCCGCGACGCCGAGCAGGACGCAGAGGCCGAGCCCTACCTCGCCCACCACCTCGCCCTCGACGAGGACCTGGGCGCCGCGTCACCCGCTGGACGACGGCGCGCACGTGGCCTCTAGCTCTCGAGCTTCGCGAGGGCGCGCTGGTAGTCCCGGCTCTGCGGGCGGAAGAAGCTCGCGAGCCGATAGTGGCCGACGGCCTCGCCCGGGCGGCCCTGCTTCTCCAGACAGCGGCCGAGCGCGAAGTGCGCATAGTGGTCGACCGGCTGCAGCTCGAGGATCGTGCGGAACTCCTCCTCCGCCTCGGCGAAGCGCCGGATGCGGTAGTAGGCGATGCCGAGCGCCTCGCGGATGGAGGCCTTGCGCGGCTCGCGCTTCTTCGCCTTCTCCAGGGCGACGGTCGCCTGGGCGGCGTGGCCGGCCGCGAGGTGGTCGCGGCCCTGCCGGTAGAGGTCGTAGGTCTCGCTCATGCCTGCTCCTCACGATACGGCATGCGACCCGCCGTACCGAGCGCCGATGAGAGCTAGAGCGAGAGCGAGCGGAGGCTGACCGCCCCGCGCACGCGGCTGCCGACCCCGAGCCGGTGCCGGAGGCCTCGCCGAACCTCCCGGAGGTGTCGCCGGGCGCTGCGAACGGCCGCTCCCGCCTGCTGGGGCGGCCCGAAGCGCGCCAGCGTCACGTCGCGGACGAACGACGACGCGTCCACCGAATAGAAGCGCTCCAGCGTGGTGCCGATCTCCGGCATCGTCGCGCTCCGGGGCAGATCGACCCCTTGGTCGGCGAGGAAGCCGACGATGTCCCGCCGACACGCGGAAGCGAGGTCGCGCGGGTCGCGCGTGGCGAACCTCGCGCTTCGCCGGATCGCCTTCAAGGCGAGAATCGCCGCGATGCCGCAGCCGATCACGATCGCGAGCAGCGCGAAGATGCTGAGGCCCGCGGTCTCTGACGACGGTGAGGGTGCCGCCCGTCCCGCTGCCGAGAACGGCGTCTTCGAGGCCCGGCCGGTTCGCCGCCGTTCGGATCTGCTCTGCCCGTGCCGGCGAGATGGCTTCGTAGAGGTCGGCAAAGCCGATGTCGGCCGCGTCGCCGTTGTTGAACGTCTGCGACGAGACCGCGTACGTCGCGTCGAGCTCGCCGCGGCCGGGCGTCGGGTCGAACGGGATCCAGCCGTAGTCCGGGAACCAGACCTCGACCCACGCGTGCGCGTTCGTGTCCTTGACCACCCACTCGTTCGTCGTCCTCCGAGTATCTCGCCGCTCGTGAAGCCGACGGCAACCCGCGCCGGAACGCCGAGCAGGCGCAGCATGAGCGCCATCGCCCCGGCGTAGTGCTGGCAGTAGCCGCGCTTCGTTTCGTTCACGAAGTCGACGAGCGCCGGCGTCCCGCCGATCGGAGCGGGCGGCTGCTCGTCGTACGACGAAGCCGCCTGCCTCGCGGAACCAGGTCTCGAGCAAGGCTGCGGCTTGGTAGGGCGACTGCGCCTGGCTCGTCACGCCTTGCGCGGCCTGGTAGACGGACTCGAGGCGGTCACCTCGAACTCGTCGGTGGCGCGGAAGTAGGCGTCCATGAGCGCGTCCCGGCCCTGGCCCCCCACTCCGGCACCGGCTCGTAGACGATCTCCAGGTAGCGCTCGGCCTCCGCCGGGTAGTCGCCGCCGAAACCGTTGAGCTCGCTCGGATTCGGCTGCGGGGCGTAGCTCCAGACCGTGTAGCGGTGGTCGCGCGCGGATCCCGTCGGGGACCACGACGATGTCGCCGGCGGCGTCGGCCACGGGCGCTTCCGTCCCCGGCTCCCAGCGGACAGGCTGCGCCGAGGCCAGGAGGCGCGTGTCGCGCAGCGCCTCGATCGTGAACTCCTGGCGAACCCAGTTCTCCTCGTCGCGGGCGGCATCCGGCAGGAAGGGGCTCGAGGCGTCGATCTGCTCCCGTTCCGTCGCCTCGCCGAGCTGGGCGTCCTCGTCCCAGATGTCGCCGGTGTAGTCGTCCAGCGTCGTCGCCCGCCAGTAGAGCGCCCGCTTGACCCCCGCCATTTTCACGCGCAGGACCGTGGTCGGCTTCTCCGGGAACCGGATCCCGTCGTAGTTCGCGCTCCAGACGTACTCGACCGCCACGGGCTCGGTGGGCCGGTCGTAGGGTCCCAGGTCTCCCAGGAGAGAAAGGCCGGCTTGGCGACGGCATCCGTGCGTCGAGGCCAAGGCTGCAAGCGCGACCAGCACTGCGCCCACTCCGGCGGCCTGCACGAGCCCCCTGGGCGGTTCCTCGCGCCGGAGCAGGAAGAGGATCGCGAGGACGCCCACCAGCGCGAGCACTCCGTCCCGAATCGGGTGGTCACCGGGGGTGAGCGTCGACGGCCAGGCCACGGCGACAACGAGGCCGAGGGCCGCCCCTACCGGCCGGCGCGCCATCACGAGCATCGAGACCACGGCGGTGAAGCCGAAGATCGCGAGCAGAACGACGGTGTGCATGGCCGTGAAGTCGAGGCGGTCGAAGGGGAGCTGGGTCTCGTAGAAGTCGAGGAAGCCGCGCCGGATGCTGTCGAGAACCGGTCCGAAGAAGTCGCGGGAGGGATCGCGCGGGCGCGCATTCGAGAGCGAGATGTCCGAGGCGACGGCGGCGGCCACGACGGTCGAGCCGGCCAGGACGAGCGCGACGACGAGACGGGATCGCCCGAGCGCGACGGCGCCGACGGCCGGGAGCGCCAGCAGCACCATCGCCAGCCAGTCCTCCGTGGGAATCGCCTGCGCTTCGAGCCTTGCCCACGAGACGGTGACGACCGCGGCGACGAGCGCGACGAGGAGCCAGCGCCTAGCCAACGGCCCGCAGCTCCCCGGCGGTCAGGCACGCGGCGAGGTCGTCGCCGCGGCGAAGGACGAGCACGGGCACTCCCGCCCGCTGCAGCCTGAGGATCTGCGCAGCCTCGCCCGCCTGCAGAGAGCCGGACGCGCCGTCCGCGACGAAACTGGCGCCGTGGACGTAGACGAGGCTCGCGGCGTGGTTCCCGAGCGCCCGGTGGGCGAGGCGCTCGACCAGGCGTGGGGACAGAGCCGAGGTGACAACCGTCAGCTCGACCGCGCGGGCCGCGGGACCGCCCTCGTCGGCCAGCAGGTTCGCCACGGGCGCGTGCCCGTCCGGCTCGACGGCGGCGAGGATCTCGAGCGCCCGGTGCCAGTCACCGTCGAACGAGTGGACGCGCTGGTAGGTCGGCCGCAGGCAGTTGACGATGAGCGCAGCCCGACGGCCTCGACTTGCGTGTGACTTCAGGATCGACCCGGCCGCACGAAGGGCGAGCTCGAAGCTCGTGTCCGGCGCCGTGCCGACGACCGCGCTCGCATCGGCGTCGAGGAGCACCGCGGTCTCGTCGCGCGGCGAGTCCTCCAGCTCCTTGACCATCAGGTGGCCGCGCTTGGCGGTCGTGGGCCAGTGGACGCGGCGGAGCGACTCGCCCTGCTGGTAGTCGCGCACGCTGTGCAGGTCGAAGCCCGTAGGCCGCCGCATCAAGAGACGGCGCCCCTCGGGCGTGCGCGCGCCAGACTCGGAGAAGAGCCTGTCTACGTCGACGAGCCGCGGATAGACGAGAATCGAGGCGGTGGACGGGAGCTCGACCGTGGAGCGCTCGAGGCCGAACGGGTCCTCGATCACGACCTCGGTCTCCTCAACCGGGTAGCGGCCACGCGGCACGTGCCGAAGCAGATAGCGGCCGCGCAGGCGGCCGTGGCGCCGGACGAGCGGTGTCTCCCACTCGCCCAGGCGGGCCACCTTCTCGCGGAGGACGAGCGTCCCCGAAGGGACGAACCCCTCGGCGTCGAGCTCGAGCTGCACGGGGACGTCGTCTCCGGCCAGCCGCTCGCCCCGTCCGAGATTGCGGCGAAGCGACAGCGGCCGCTCGAGGAACCGCACCCAGAGCGCGGCGGCGAGCACGGCGAGGACGAGGCCCACGGCCACCGGGTAGAGGACCTCCGAGCCGAGCGCCCACGCGGCCAGGTAGATCCCGCCACCCAGGGCGAGGCCGTCAGCACGGATGTTCGGGCGGTGGCCGGCGCGCTTGACGGGAGGCTGCGACCAAGCCGGGCGTCGCGATCGCCCGCAGTCTGTACCAAGAGGTACAGGCAAGGGCTAGCGCGGCGATCCGGCGCAGCGTCGCAGCCGCCAGCCGCGAGTGCGCCGGCGCCGGTCGAGCATCAGACCGGGACGGCGTCGCTCGATGACGTCCCGGACGAGCTCCTCGGCGTCCAGGCCGCTCGCGCGCGCCTCGGGCGAGAGGATCAGCCTGTGGGCGAGGACGGTCGGCGCGACCAGCTTGACGTCGTCCGGCTCGACGAAGTCTCGTTCCCCGACGAGCGCACGCGCCTTCGCGACGCGGAGAATGTTCAGGCCGGCGCGCGGGCTGGCGCCCAGGAAGAGCCGCGCGTCCGTGCGCGTGTGCCTGAGCACGGCGACGACGTAGCGGTTGAGGCTCTCCTCGACGAAGACGTTCTTGGCGCTCTCGATCGCGTCCAGTACCTCCTGGGCGGTCGCCACCGGCTCGAGCGCGTCGAGCGGCGTGTCGGCGGCGTTCTCGGCGAGCATCCGCGCCTCCTCCGCGAGCGGCGGGTAGCCGATCGCGATCCGCATGGTGAAGCGGTCGAGCTCGGCCTCGGGAAGCGGGTAGGTGCCCTCGTACTCGATCGGGTTCTGGGTCGCCATCACCATGAACGGCGGCGCCAGCTGGTAGGAGACGCCGTCGATCGTCACCTGGCGCTCCTGCATGCACTCGAGCAGGGCGGCCTGCGTCTTGGGAGACGAGCGGTTGATCTCGTCGACGAGCAGGATGTTGGCGAAGACCGGCCCGGGCCGGAACTCGAACTCGTTCGAGCGCTGGTTGAAGACGTTGACGCCGGTGACGTCCGACGGGAGCAGGTCGGGCGTGAACTGCAGCCGCGAGAAGGAGCAGTCGACCGAGCGGGCGAGCGACTTGGCGAGAGTCGTCTTCCCCACGCCCGGAAAGTCTTCGATGATCAGATGCCCTTCCGCGAGCAGGCAGAAGACGGCGAATTCGAGGGTTTCGTCGGGAGCGTGGATGACTCGCCGGAGGTTGGCCCCGATCCGCTCGGCGAGCGCCGCCCCCGCCGACGCCTCGACTCTCTGCTTCGCTTCGACCGCTTGCTCGTCCATCACGCCCCTCTCAAGAGAGCCTCGACCTCGTCGAGGATAGCCACAGCACAATCTTCCTTGCTTCGCCTGCTCACAATACGCTCGTCTGCCTGCGTGATGAGAACCACCTCGTTCCAGTCGGACTCGAACCCGATGTCAGAACGAGATACGTCGTTGTAGACGAAGAGGTTCCCTCCCTTGTTTGCAAGCTTCGCGCGTGCCCGCACGAGGCCCTCTTCGCCCTCGTCCGCCGCGAAGCCGACCCGGACCTGGCCGTTGCGCGCGCGGCGCCCCAACTCGGCGAGGACGTCCTCCGTCGGCTCCAGGTCGACCGTCCATGTATCGGAGCCCTTCTGCCGCTTGCCTCCCGCCGGGTCGGCGGGGCGGTAGTCCGCCACCGCCGCGGCCATCACGACCACGTCGGCATCGTCCCGCGCCAGCACCTCGCGGGCCACGTCGGCGGCCGACGGCGCCTGCACGACCTCCACACCCTCCGGCGGCTGGACGGCGAGGTTCGAGGCGACGAGTGTGACGTCCCCGCCGCGGCGCCGCGCTTCCTTCGCCAGCGCCACGCCCATCTTCCCCGAAGAGCGGTTGCCCAGGAAGCGGACGGAATCGAGCGGCTCCCTCGTTCCACCGGCGCTGACGAGCACACGCTTGCCGCGCAGCGGCCCGTCCGCGCCCAGAAGCTCGAGGCAGCGGGCCAGGATCGCCTCCGGCTCGGACATGCGGCCGGGGCCGTGATCCCCCTCGGCCAGCTCGCCCTCCTCGGGGCCGATCACGTGGACGCCCCGCTCGACCAAGAGCCCCACGTTCGTCTGTGTCGCCGGGTGGTCCCACATGCGGACGTTCATCGCCGGGGCGACGAGCACGGGGCCGCGCACGGCGAGCGCCGCCTGGGTGAGGACGTTGTCGGCCAGGCCGTGCGCGAGCTTCGCCAGCGTGTTCGCCGAGAGCGGCGCGATCACGAGCAGGTCCGCGTCGGCGAGATGCGGGTAGAGGTCGCGCGCCGCCTCCTTGCGCGCGAGCGCCTCGAACGTGTGGGCCGCGACGAAGCGCTCGGCGTCGGGCGTCAGCACCGGCGTCACGTCGTGGCCGTCCTTCACGAGCAACCGGACGAGCTCGCACGCCTTGTAGGCGGCGATCCCACCGGTCACTCCTACGAGAACCCGAGCCACCGTGGGCCTCGCAGGTAAGGCTACGCCTGGGAGACGGTGATCTTGCCCTCGGCGATTTCCTCGAGGGCCATGGTCAGGTAATTCTTCGACCTGGACTCGACGAGCGGCGGCGCAAAGTCGTCGAAGGTTCCCTCGCCGAGCTGATGGTGATAGTTGTTGATCTGCCTCGCCCGCTTGGCCGCTGCGATCACGAGCGCGTAGCGCGAGCCGTCGGCGCTGGCGAGCAGATCGTCGATTCGTGGATGCATCATGGCGCCCGAAGCTTACCTGCAGCGCTCGTCGGCCAGAGTGCCCGGTCGACGATGGCGCTCAGCTCGGCCACCGCACGCTCGACGTCGTCGTTCGTGACGACGTAGTCGAAGTCGCCGGCTTCGTCCGCCTGGCGACGCGCCAGCTCGAGGCGCTCGCCGATCTCGCCGGCGCTCTCGGTCGCCCGATCGCGCAGCCGCCGCTCGAGCTCGGCGAACGTCGGCGGCTCGACGAAGATGGTGACGGCGTCGGGCAACGCAGCCTGCACCTCCTTGGCGCCGCGCGTCTCGAGCTCGAGCACGACGCTGCGGCCGGAAGCGAGGATGCCGTCGACCTCCTCCCGCAAGGTTCCGTAGCGGTGACCGGAGACGTAGTCGACGTGCTCGAGGAATTCGCCCTCATCGACCCTGCGCTGGAACTCGTCGGTCGAGAGGAAGTGGTATTCGCGGTCGTCCTCCTCCCCGGGTCGCCGGGAACGGGTCGTGGCCGAGACGGCGACGGCGAGGTCGGGACGGCTCGAGACGAGCTTCTCGATCAGTGTGCCCTTGCCGGCGCCGGAGGGTCCGGTGACGACGAAGAGCCGTGGCTGCACGTCAGCGGCGGAGCAGTGCGACCAGCTCGGCGCGCTGGCGGTCGGAGAGGCCGCCCACGGTCTTCGACTGGCTGATCCGGCACTGGTTGAGGAAGCGGGCGGCCTTGACACGCCCGAACTTGGGGACGGCCATGAGGATGTCGAAGACCTTCGCGGTCTCCACGTACGCGGGTGGGCTCCGCAGGATGGACTCGATCTGGACGGAGCCCGCTTTGAGATCCTTCTTGAGCTTGGCCCGCTTGACTCGGATCTCGTTCGCCCGGCGGAGAGCCTCCATCCGCTGGTCCAGGGAGCGGAGAGGGGCCTGGACCTGCGTTTTGGTGCCTTGCATGGCGCGGCATTCTAACAGCGCCCCTCAGAGCTTCAAGCGGACCTGTCCCGGCTCGGTCAAACCGGCGTCGTCAGGGCTGGCAACAGCAGCGTGGGCAACGCCTCGGGCGGCCGCTGGACCTTCGAACCCGCGCCGCGCGGCCTCGGCCCTGAGCTCGTCCCGCACCTTGCCCGGCGCGCCCGGGTCCGCGAAGAGCACCGTGCCGAGCGCGACGGCGGAGGCGCCCGCGGCGATCAGCTCGAGCGCGTGCACGCCGCGCTCAACCCCGCCCATGCCTACGATCGGTAGGCCCGTCGCGCGGTAGGCGGCATGGACGGACGCGAGCGCGAGCGGCCGGAGCGCCGGTCCCGAGAGGCCCCCCGAGCCCGTGCCGAGCCGCGGCCGGAGCGTCGCGGGGTCGAGCGCGAGACCGCGAATCGTGTTCACGAGCGAGAGGCCGTCGGCGCCTGCGTCGGCTGCGGCAGTGGCGACCGCCGGCAGGTCGGGAAGGCCTGGAGCGAGCTTCGCGTAGAGCGGCTTGTCCGTGACCGCCCGGGCCGCGGTCACGATCGCGGTCGCCTCGTCCTCGGGCGCGGCCACGTTCGGGCACGAGAGGTTCAGCTCGAGCACGGCCGCTTCCGTCCCGTCCAGTCGCGAGCAGAGTCCCGCGTACTCGTCCGCGGTGAAGCCGCCCACGGAGACCCAGACCGGAGGCCCGATCTCCAAGAGCCGCGGGAGCACCTCGTCCAGGAAGCGGTCGATCCCGGGATTGGCGAGGCCGATCGAGTTGAGCATCCCCACGTCTGTCTCCGCGATCCGCACGGGCTGGTTTCCCTCGCGCGGAAGGGGCGTCACCGTCTTCGTCACGAAGGCGTCGAGCGCCCTGGCGACGTCGGGCGCGGTCAGCGCGTCGAGGCAGCCGGAGGCGTTCAGGATCACGCGGCAGCGGCCTTTCCGGCCACGACCGGGGACAGGCCCCGTCCGTGGCCGCCGAGGACAGGCCCCTCGACGCAGAGGCGCACGAGGCGGCCGTCGAGCTCGACCGCGCAGCCGTAGCAGGCGCCGTAGCCGCAGGCCATGGGCGCCTCCCAGGCCAGCTGCGCGTGGGGCGCGAGGCGGCGCACCTCTTCCAGCATCGGCTCGGGGCCGCACGCGAGCACGTCGAAGCCCGGCTCCAGGCGCTCGGTCACGTACGTCGGCTCGAGGACGACCTCAGCGTTGGGGACGAGCGCCGCCGCCTCCGCGTGCCGGGCCGTCCGGAAGCCGAGGAGCGCGGGCGGGCCGCCGAGACGCTCCGAGAGGTAGGGCAGCGGCGCGATCCCGATGCCGCCGCCGACCAGCAGCGGGCGCTCGACCTCGAGGTCGAAGCCGTTGCCGAGAGGGCCGAACACGTCCACCCCCTCCCCCGGCTCGAGCTCGGCCAGCGCGCGTGTCCCCGGCCCGATCGGGTCGACGAGGAAGCCGAGCTCGGCGCTCGGCGCCAGGCAGAGGCTCATCGGCCGCGGGAGCAGGAGGCCGGGAGGCCGAAGCATGAAGAACTGGCCCGGGACGCCCGGCTCGAGCCCGTCGCGCCGAAGGCGGACGAGGGCGTACGGGCCGACCGCCTCGACCGCGACGACCGTGAGCCTATGCGGGTTGAGCGACACGTTCCTGGAGCGAGAGGGTGTCGCCGCGCGTCGCGCGGGCGATTGCCTCGACCGCGGCGGCGGCGCCGGAGATCGTCGTCACGCAAGGGACCCGGGCGAGCAGCGCGGCCTCGCGGATGAGGTAGCCGTCCGAGCGCGCGCCCCGGCCGTCAGGCGTGTTGACGACAAGCTCGACCTTGCGGCGCCGCACGAGATCGACGACGGTCGGACCTTCGCCGGGCTCCGAAACCTTGCGCACGCGCGTGACGGCAAGCCCGGCGGCCGCGAGCGCCGCCGCAGTCCCGCCCGTCGCGCAGAGCGCGAAGCCCAGCGCCGCCAGCCCCTGTGCGAGGACGACGGCGGCGGGCTTGTCGCGCCCGCGCACGGAGAAAAACGCCGTGCCGGAGCTGGGGAGCGGGCGGCCTGCAGCGCGTTCCGCCTTGGCGAACGCGGTAGGGAAGTCGGCTGCGCTGGCCATGACCTCGCCGGTCGAGCGCATCTCGGGCCCGAGCACCGCGTCGGCTCCGGGAAAGCGCGCGAAGGGGAAGACCGACGCCTTCACCGAGACGTGGCCGGGCGGCTCGCGGCCGGCGGCCTGCACCTCGGCCAGGCGCGCGCCGGCGGCGAGTCGGCACGCCGCGGCGACGAGGTTCACACCTAGGGCTTTCGAGACGAACGGAACCGTCCGAGAGGCCCTGGGGTTTGCCTCGAGGACATACAGCCGGCCGTCCAGGAGCGCGAGCTGGACGTTGATGAGGCCCACCACTCCGAGTGCGGGCGCAAGGCGGCTGACGGTCTCGACGCACCGGTCGAGGATCTCTGCCGGAAGCCCGACCGGCGGCAGGACGCAGGAGGAGTCGCCCGAGTGCACCCCCGCCTCCTCGACGTGCTCCATGAGCGCTGCGACCCAGGTTTCCTCGCCGTCGCAGAGCGCGTCGACGTCGAGCTCGACGGCGCCCTCGAGGAAGCGGTCGACGAGAACCCGGCCGGCGCCCTCCGCGGCCGCGGCGACGTCCTCGGCGCGGTAGCAGACGCGCATGCGCAGCCCGCCGAGCACGTAGGAGGGCCGGACGAGCACCGGGTAGCCCACCTCCTCAGCAGCCTCCACGGCAGCGCGGGGGTCGGCGGCGATGCGCCAGGGCGGCACGGCGATCCCCAGCCGCTCGCAGAGATCCCCGAAGCGCTCACGGTCCTCGGCGAGGTCGACGGCTTCGTACGGCGTGCCCAGGATCCTCAGGCCCTCCTGCTCGAGCGCACGGGCGAGCTTGAGCGGCGTCTGCCCGCCGAACTGGATGACCACGCCCTCCGGCTGCTCGCGCGCGCAGATCTCCAGCACTTCCTCGACCCGGAGCGGCTCGAAGTAGAGGCGGTCGGATGTGTCGTAGTCGGTGGAGACGGTCTCGGGATTGCAGTTGACCATGACCGTCTCGTAGCCGAGGGCGCGGAAGGTCTGCACGGCGTGGACGCAGCAGTAGTCGAACTCGATGCCCTGGCCGATCCGGTTCGGGCCCGAGCCGAGAATGACGACGCGCCTCTTCGGCCCGTCCGGCCGCGACTCGTCCTCCTCGCCCCAGGTCGAGTAGAGGTAGTTCGAGCTCGCCTCCACCTCGGCGGCGCACGAGTCGACCCGCCGAAAGGAAGGGCGCACGCCCCAGGAACGGCGTGCGCGGCGCACGTCCTCCTCGCTCTCGGCCCAGGCCGCGGCCAGGTCGGCGTCCGACCAGCCGAGCCGCTTGAGGCGGAGCCAGTCGGCCTCGACGAGATCCGAGCTCCTGACGGGTCGTGGCGAGCGCCTGCCGGGCGCGCTCGAGCTGCTCCCGGAACCAGGGATGCACCCCGGCCGGCAAGTCGTCGAGCGTTGCCCACGGCGTCTGGGCGCCGGGGTCGAGCTCGCGCGAGCGCATCGCCTTCAGGAACGCTTCCGTGAACGTGCGTCCGATGCCCATCGCCTCGCCCACCGACTTCATCTGCGTCCCCAGCTCCTCGTCGGCGCCCGGGAACTTCTCGAACGCGAACCGGGGGAACTTGACGACCACGTAGTCGAGCGTCGGCTCGAAGCTCGCAGGCGTGGTCTGCGTCAGGTCGTTCGGGATCTCGTCGAGCGTGTAGCCGACGGCGAGCTTCGCCGCCACCTTGGCGATCGGGTAGCCGGTGGCCTTGCTCGCGAGCGCCGAGGAGCGGGAGACGCGCGGGTTCATCTCGATCACGCGCAGCTCGCCGGTCTCGCGCTCACGCGCGAACTGGATGTTGGAGCCGCCGGTCTCGACCCCGACTGCGCGGATCACGCAGGCGGCGGCGTCGCGGAGCTCCTGGAAGGCCTCGTCCGAGAGGGTCATCTGCGGCGCCACGGTGACCGAGTCGCCGGTGTGGACGCCCATCGGGTCGAGGTTCTCGATCGAGCAGACGACCACCACGTTGTCCCTCGCGTCCCGCATCACCTCGAGCTCGAACTCGTCCCAGCCGACCAGCGACTCCTCGACCAGGACCTGGCACACGGGGCTCTCGGCGAGGGCCCGCTCGAGCTTCCACTCGAGCTCCTCCGCCGTTCGCGCGATGCCGCCGCCGTGACCCCCGAGCGTGAACGCGGGGCGCAGGATCAGCGGGAAGGAGAGGGCCTCGGGCAGTTCCTCGGGAGAGGTCACGACGATCGACTCGGGCACCCGCAGCCCGACGCTCTCCATCGTCTCGCGGAAGAGCGCGCGGTCCTCGGCGCGACCGATGGCGCCGTAGCTCGCCCCGATCGAGCTCGATGCCGAGCTCGTCGAGCACCCCGTCTCCGGCGAGCCGCCGTGCCAGGTTCAGCGCCGTCTGCCCGCCGAGGGTCGGCAGCAGCGCGTCGGGCCGCTCCCGCTCGAGCACGCCGGCGACGCCCTCGGCGTCCAGCGGCTCGAGGTAGGTGCGGTCGGCGAACCCGGGGTCGGTCATGATCGTCGCCGGGTTCGAGTTGACCACGATCGTGCGGAAGCCCTCCTCACGCAGGACCTTGAGCGCCTGGCTCCCGGAGTAGTCGAACTCGCACGCCTGCCCGATCACGATCGGCCCGGCGCCGATCACGCAGATGGAGTGGAGATCGTCTAGGCCGCCGCGGCATAGCCGATCTCCTGCACCCAGCCCTCGATCTCGGACCAGGCGTCGTGCGGGCCCGGGCCTGCCTCGGGGTGGAACTGGAGGGAGCGAGCCCGCTCGCCCGGCAGCGCGATCCCTTCGACCGTGCCGTCGTAGAGGGAGACGTGCGTGACCGCCGGCCCGTCTCCCCGCACCGCGAAGCCGTGGTTCTGGCTCGTGACGAGCACGCGGCTCGCGGCCAGCTCCAGCACCGGGTGGTTCGCGCCCCGATGCCCGAACGGAAGCTTGAAGGTCTCGAAGCCGGCGGCCAGCGCGAGCAGCTGGTGGCCGAGGCAGATGCCGAGGATCGGGACGCGGCCGAGCAGCTCCCGCACGACCTCGATCTCGCGCGGCGAGCGCCGCCGGGTCGCCGGGACCGTTCGAGAGCAGCACGCCGGCAGGCCGATCCGCGAGGATCGTCTCGGCGTCCGTCGTCGTGCGGAAAGACGCTCGACCGGGCGCGCGGCAGGCGACCAGGCGATCGACGATCGAGCGCTTGCAGCCGTAGTCGAGGACGGCGACGCGGGTCTCGCCCGCGTCCGACGCGATACGGCTCCGGGGTGGAGACGCCGGCGACGAGCGCCCGGCCCGCCATCGGCGCCTGCGCGCGCACGTCGGCGAGCACCTGCTCGAGGGAGGCCGCGCCCGCCACGGCGGCGGCGCGCATCGCGCCGCGCTCCCGCAGCCTGCACGCACGAGCGCGCGCGTGTCGATCTCCTCGAGCGCCACGATCGCCGTGTCCGTGCAGCCAGCGCGTCCAGTCGCCGCCCGTCGCCTGCCGCATGAGCACCGCCCGGGCGTGCGGCCGCGCCGACTCGACCGCTGCGGCGAGACGCCGTAGTTGCCGACCATCGGCGCCGTGAAGGCGACGAGCTGCTCGGAGAAGCTCGGGTCGGTGACGACCTCCTGGTAGCCGGTCATCGCCGTCGTGAAGACGGCCTCGCCGTGCGCGACCCCGAGCGCGCCGACCGAGCGGCCCCGGAAGACGGAGCCGTCCTCGAGGACGAGGAAGCCGCTCATGCGGCGTACGACCAGCCTCCCGGCCGCGACGGTCTGGACGACCCGGCCGCGCAGCGTTCGGCCGAGGAGCCAGGAGTTCGCCGACTTCGAGTTGAAGGAGCCCTCGTCCACGTGCCAGACGGCGTCGAGGTCGAGGAGGACGAGGTTCGCCGGCGCGCCGACCGCGATCGTCGGCGCCTCGAGCCCGTAGATCCGAGCCGGGCCTGCGCTCATGCGCTCGAGCAGCGTCGCGAGCGGGACGACGCCGGGCTCGACGAGCTGCGTGTAGAGGGCGGCGAAGGCGGTCTCGAGTCCGGTGACGCCGAAGGGCGCCTCCTCGAAGGGCACCTCCTTCTCCTCGCGCGCGTGCGGGGCGTGGTCGGTGGCGATCGCCTCGATCGTGCCGTCGAGGAGCGCCTCGACGAGCGCGGCGCGGTCCTCGTCCGCGCGGAGGGGCGGGTTCATCTTCACGTTCGGGTCGAGGGAGCGCACGGCCTCGTCGGTGAGGCAGAGGTGGTGCGGCGTCACCTCGGCGGTCGCCGGCGACCCCGGCCGCGCGCGCGCGCCGGAGCTCCTCGACCGACTCCCGCGCCGAGAGGTGGAGCAGATGAAGCGGCCGCGCCTCGTAGCCGGCGAGCGCGAGGTCGCGCGCGACCATGACGCTCTCGGCGACGGACGGGTAGCCGCCGAAGCCGAGCTCGGCCGAGACGACGCCCTCGTGCACGTGGCCGCCGCGCGAGAGCGTCGGCTCCTCGCAGTGCACCGCGACCGGCCTCCCGGCGGCCGCGCTGTACTGGAGCGCGCGGCGCATGAAGCCCAGGCGCGACGACCGGGCGCCCGTCGTCCGTGAACCCCGCTGCGCCGCGCTCGGCGAGCTCGACCATCTCCGTCAGCTCGGCCCCCTCCTGCGCCTTCGTGATTGCGGCGAAAAAGCCGACCGGGACCTCCGCCTCGCGCTCGGCCTGCTCGCTCGAGCGCGCCGAGGACCGAGGCCGAGTCGACGACCGGCTCCGTGTTCGGCATGGCGAGGATGGCGCAGTAGCCGCCGGCGGCCGCGGCGCGCGTTCCCGGAGGCGAGGTCCTCCTCGTCCTCGCGCCCGGGCGTGCGCAGGTGCACGTGCGGGTCGACGAACGCCGGCGCGAGCACCTTCCCGTTCGGCGGGGCGGAAGCAGGGTCGATCGCCGCGACGACACCGTCCTCTACCGTGACCGTCAGCGCCTCGTCGATCCCCTGCGTCGGATCGACGACGCGGACGCTCTCGAACGTGAGCGGGTCCTGCGCCCGTTCTCGGCGAAGAGCACGAGCATCACGCCACCTCCTCGATCTCGGCGACCTTGACCTCGACCGGGCCGTGGGTGAGCAGGTCGTAGAGGACGGCCATGCGGACGACGAGCCCGCTCCGCACCTGGCGCTCGACGAGCGAGTCGGCCGAGTCGGCGACGGCCGCGTCGATCTCGACGCCGCGGTTCATCGGGCCCGGGTGCATGACCCTCTGCCCGGGACGCAGCCGCTCCGGCGTCACGCCCCAGCGCGCGGTGTACTCGCGCAGGCTCGGCACGTAGTTCGCGCCTTCGAGCATGCGCTCGCGCTGCATGCGCAGGACGTAGACGACGTCGGCGTCCTGGATGTCGCCGATGTCGTGCGAGACCCCGCAGCCCATCGACTCGATCCCGCGCGGGATCAGCGGCGGCGGGCCGACGAGCGTCACCTGCGCGCCCATGAGCACGAGCGCCTGGATGTTCGAGCGAGCGACGCGCGAATGGAGGACGTCGCCGACGATGGCGACGTGCAGGCCCTCGATCCCGCCCAGCTCCTCGTCCAGCGTGTAGAGGTCGAGGAGCGCCTGGGTGGGATGCTGGTGCTTGCCGTCGCCGGCGTTGACCACGTGCGCCGGCGTGAAGCGCGCTGCGAGATGCGGGGCGCCGATCTGCGGCGTGGCGGATGACGACGACGTCCGGGTCGTAGGCGCCGATCGTCAGGAGCGTGTCCTTGAGCGACTCGCCCTTTTCGACCGCCGAGCCCGACGACTTGATCGACATCACGTCGGCCGAGAGCCGCTTCGCCGCCAGCTCGAAGCTCGACGAGGTTCGCGTCGACGACTCGAAGAAGAGGTTGACGACGGTGCGGCCGCGCAGCGTCGGGAGCTTCTTCACGTCCCGCTCGAGCGAGCGCGCGAACGTGCGCGAGAGCGCGAGCAGCCGCTCGACGTCCTCTCGGGTGAGGTCGGCGATCGAGATCAGGTGCCTGCGGGCCGAGGTCTTGGGCGGCAGGAGCTCCGTGCGGAGCAGTGGTCGGACGTCTGCCATCGGCTTCCTCACTTCTCGGGAGTCGGGACGAGCAGGACGCGGTCGACCTCGTCGACCTCGAGGAGCTGCACCTGGACGCGCTCACCGTGCGAGGTCGGGAGGTTCTTGCCCACGTAGTCGGGCCGGATCGGAAGCTCGCGGTGCCCGCGGTCGACGAGCACGGCGAGCTGAACTCGGTCGGGGCGGCCGTAGTCGAAGAGTGCGTCGATCGCGGCTCGGATGGTGCGCCCTGTGTAGAGGACGTCGTCGCAGAGCACGCAGGTCATCCCCTCGAGCGGAAAGTCGAGGCGCGTCGCCCTGACGACCGGCTGCGGGTGTAGCGGCCCGCTCCCCTCGCGTGCGTGCACGTCGTCGCGGTGAAAGGTGATGTCGAGCGTCCCGAGCGCGACTTCGTGCCCGGCGAACCCCTCGATTTCCCGGCGGAGCCGCTGGGCGAAGGGAACGCCGCGCGTGTGGATCCCGACGAGGGCGGTGCGCTCGAGGCTCGGGTTTCGCTCGACGAGCTCGTGGGCGATCCGAACGATCGTCCGGCGGAGAGCCTCTCCGTCGAGCAAGACACGCTCCACCTGGGTGGGCGCAGCCACCAGCCACTCCTTTCCGGCCTCGCGGGACCGAGTTAAAGGTGCGGCGACAGGCTAGCCGCTCTACCGGACGGCGCGCAAGCGGGCGGGCGGAGGCGTCAGATCAGACGCGGTCGGTCAGCCCGTGAACGTTCTCGGCCTCGGCGCAGTGCGCGCAGCAGAAGATCGTCCCGGCCTGCTCGACCCCGTGCCCGACGACCTTGCACCCGCAGTGGGCGCACGCCGGCGCGAGGGCGTGGATCGCGCATTCGAAGCTGTCGAACGTGTGCTGCGTGCCGGCCATCACGACGTCGAAGGTCTTGTCGTAGTCGTTGCCGCACAGCTCGCAGGTGGCCATGAGTTCGCCTCCTCTCCAGACGGACGTGCCCCGGTCCGCGCCGGTGGAAACCTTCCTCTGTGCGCCGCGCCCCTACCGCGCGGGGCGCTCGGCCGTGACGACCGCCCACTCGAGCGGCGACTCGATCGTCTCCGGAAGCTCCCGCTCGGCGCGCGCAAGGCCAGCTGCGAACGTTTCCTCGTCGAGGAGCCGAAGCGTCGAGATGTAGCGACCACGGATTCGCTCGAGCGCTTCCTCCCGGCTGACTCGGGCGCGCTGGCGCAGCGTCCGGACACGAGCGGAGCCGAAGCCCGCGCTACGCAGCTCCTGCACCAGCGCCTCGGGTGTCGGAAAGCGGGCGCGGTCGAGCTCCCTGACCTCCGGGAACACCGAGGTCAGCCAGAACCACTCGAAGTGATTCGGCGTGTACGTCGCCACGAGCGCGCGGCCTCCGGGCGCCAGGACGCGGGCGATCTCCGGGAAGGCCTGCTCCCGATCGACGAGGTGGACGACGAGCCGGAGGACCACCCGCTCGAACCACCCGCCCTTGAACGGGAGAGCCTCTGCCCGTCCGAGCTTCAGGCCGACGCGCCCGCCGACGGCTGCGCGCGCCTGCGCAAGCATCCGCTCGGACGTGTCCACCCCCCAGACCTTCGCGCCGCGCTCGACGAGCGCCAGCGCGAGGAGCCCTGTGCCGCAGCCGACATCGAGCACACTCCGCCCGCGAAGATCGCCTTCCTCCACGAGGAGGTCGACGAGCTCCCGCCAGTTCTCGTCCACCGGCCGGAGCCGGTCGTAGTCCTCGGCGAGGGCACCGAAGTCGGGCGAGGAAGAGCCGGGAGAGTTCGGCGGCGGCTCGCTACCGCCCGCCAATGAGCTCGTCGGGATCCGTCATCGACTCGATCGCGTGCTGAGCGGCCTCGAGGAACGTCTCCGGCACGAGGACCTTCTGAGGCGCGTCATCGAGTGCTGCCGGGTGCTGCTCGACCGCCGGGTGAAGCTCCGACTGGATCCCCGCCGAATGCAGGATCGTCTGGATCTCCTCCGCCTCGGTGAGATCGCCCGCCACTGCCACCTGCACCATGCTCGCCATCGGGCCCGGCCTCCTCCCGCACGGGTCGCGCTCCCGCCTTGACGAGACGAGGGCTTCCCCGCTCCTGGAACGGAACGTCGATGATATCGAAGTCCCTCGGAACCACGGTCTCGGGGAAGACCGCGCGCGCCTCGCGGGCGATCTCCGGTCCGAAGTAGCGGTTGGAGAGATGGGTGAGCGCGAGCATGCGGACGCCGGCCGCCTTGGCCAGGGCGGCCGCGCCCGCCGCGGTCGAATGGAGCGTCTCGTCCGCGCGGTCGCGCTCCTCCTCGGCGAATGTCGCCTCGTGGACGAGCAGATCGGCCTGCTGCGCGACCTCGAGCACGGTCGCCCCGGGCGCCGTGTCGCCGGCGAGGACGAGCCTGCGCCCGGGCCGCGGCGGACCGAGGACCTGCTCCGGTCGGACCTCCGCGCCGTCGGGAAGCACCACGTTCTCGCCGGCCTGCAACCGCCCGAACAGCGGCCCCTCGGGGACGCCGAGGCCGCGCGCCGTCGCGACGTCGAACCGTCCGGGCCGCGGCAGCTCGGCGAACGCGTACCCGTTCGCGGCGACCCCGTGCGAGACCCCGAAGACCAGGATCCGGTAGTCGCCGCGGTCGAGCGTGTCGCCGTCCCGCAGCTCCACGAGCTCGAGTCGGTACGTCAGCCGTCCGAAGATCCGCTGGAGGCCGCTGAAGAGCTCCCGGAGACCCGGCGGCCCGTACACGGTGAGCGGGACCTCGCGCCCGCGGAGCGCGAACGTCTTCAGCATTCCAGGCAGACCGAGATAGTGATCGGCGTGGTAGTGCGTCAGGAAGACCTCGGGAAGCTCGACCAGCCCGACGGTCGAGCGCAGGAGCTGCCGCTGCGTGCCCTCGCCGCAGTCGACCAGGATGCGCTCACCGCCGCGGCGCACGAGCGTGCCGGCCAGGCCGCGCCGTGCGGTCGGCACGGATCCGGATGTTCCCAGGAAGACGACGTCGAGGTCCATCGCCCAAGTGTAGGGTCGCCCCGCTCGAGTTCGCCTGCGCGCGGCCCGCTGCCGAAGCCGTCCCGGGGATCGTCGACGCCCGGTCATTCGGTTGTGGGAAGAGCGGCCGCGCGAGCTCGTTGCCGCGACGGGTACGTCGGCGTCGAGCCCCGTGCCGCCGAGATCTAGTCGGCGGCTTTCATCCCACCACCTGCCTCGGCGGGCAGGTAGAGGATCGTCCCGGCGGCGAGCTCCGCTCCCCGAAGGCCGTTCCGCTCACGGATCTGCCAGACGCCCTCACGCGGGTCGCCGCCGTAGCGCTCGGCGGCAAGCTCCCAGAGCGTGTCACCGGCTCGAACGACGTAGCGCTCCTCCGCACCCGAGCCGCTCGACGGCCGCGCCGTGGCGAGGAGGAGCGCGCCAACGAGAGCGCAGAGAACGAAAAGCGACCGCAGGGAGAACATACGTTCGTAGCGTAACCGGCCGGTCGGACGGAGCCGGCGCGCACGCGCAGGCGATCAGAGGAGGCCGTCGAGGAAGCGGCCGTTGCGGTAGACCAGCTCGCCGTCGGCGTAAACCTCGCTGCCGCTGCGGAGGTCGCAGACGAGGTCCCAGTGAAGCGCGGACTCCACCTTCCCGCCGGACTCGGGGTAGGACGCCCCCGAGCGCGAGGTGCACGGTGCCGCCCATCTTCTCGTCGAAGAGCGTGTTCCCGGTGAACTCGGTCACTGCCTCGTTCAGCCCGAAGGAGAACTCGCCGGCACGGCGGGCTCCGTCGTCGACCGCCAGCATCTCGCGAAGGAAGGCCTCCCCCTCCTCGGCCCGCGAACGGACTACCTCGCCGCCGCGGAACTCGAGCTCGACGCCGCCCACGCGGCGGCCCGCGTAGCTTGCGGGATACGTGAAGCGGATCGTGCCGTCGACCTCCGTCTCGATCGGGCCCGTGAAGAGCTCTCCGTCGGGGAAGTTCTCGCGCCCGTCGCAGGGCACCCAGGTCCGCCCGCCTACACCCAGCGTCAGGTCGGTGCCGTCGCCGACGACCCGGATCTCTTTCCGCTCGCCCAGCCGAGCGGCGAGCCCTGCGTACGCGCGCCCGAGCGCCTTCCACTCGCCGCGCGGGTCGCTGCGGTCGAGCAGGCCGGCGCGGAAGACGAAGTCCTCGTACTCCGACAACGACATCTCGGCGTCCTGCGCGGCGGCCTGCGTCGGGTAGAGCGTCACGACGTGGCGAAGCTCGCCCGCGCTCACGCGCGCGAAGTGGCGCCGCCGGAGCGGGTCGCGGGCGCGCTCCACGCGTGCCTGGCGCTCGGGATCGACGCGGCCGTTCGCCCGCGTGTTCACCTCCGCCTCGATGGCGATGCGCACATCCGCGCGCTCCACCTCGGCTCGCCGGAGCGGGCTCACCCAGCCCAGCTGCTCGTTGCTCCCCTCCCGCAGGAGGAGCTCGGGCGCGCCGTCGACGTCCAGCCGAAGATGCGGATGCCCACCGGCCTCGAGCACGCGTCGCCAGATCTCCCGGACGAGGGGCGCCGCCGCAGGGCCGGTGTCGATGCAGACAAGGTCGCCTGTGCGAACACCGGTCGAGTAGTCGACGAGGACGCCCGCGAGGCGCTCGAGGGCGCTAGGCGTCATGTGCTCCGCTCTCGACCACCTCGAGCGCGGGCTTCGCGAGAAAGCGGCCCTCCTTCCAGATCAGCTCGCCGTCCGCGTAGACCTCTCCCTCTGAGCGAAGGTCGCAGATCATGTCCCAGTGGAGCCCTGACGTGTTCTCGCCCCCGGCCTGCGGGAAGCCGGAGCCGAGCGCGAAATGCATGGTGCCGCCGATCTTCTCGTCGAAGAGAATGTTGCGGGTAAACCGGTCGATCTCGTAGTTCAGGCCGAAGGCAGCTTCGCCGAGGATGCGGGCGCCGTCGTCCATGTCGAGCAGCGACTGGAGGTAGTCGTTCCCGCGGGCGGCCTCGGCGTCGACGACCCGGCCGGCCTCGAAGCGCAGGCGCACGTCCTCGACCTCGCGCCCGTGGTAGACGGCGGGGAACGTGTAGCGGATCTCCCCCTCGGTCTCCGTTTCGAGCGGGCTCGTGAAGACCTCGCCGTCAGGCATGTTGTAGCGGCCGTCGGCCGCGAGCCAGCTTCGCCCGTCGACTCCCAGGCGGAGATCGGTGTCGGGACCGACGATCCGCAGCTCGCGGACGCGCGCGAGCTCGGTCGCGCGGCCGTGCAGCTCTGCCGAGACAGCCCGCCAGTGAGAGGCCGGATCCTCCTCGTGCACGTGGCACGCGGCGTAGACGAAGTCCTCGTACTCGGCGAGCGACATCTCCGCCTCCTGAGCGTGCGCGTTCGTGGGGAAGAGCGTTCCGCACCAGCTCATCTCCCCGGCCGAGATCCGCTCCCAGCGGCGGTTGGAGAGCTTCCGCTGGGCGGCGATGTATGCGGCGTGGCGGCTCGGCTCGACCCGCGAGAGCGCCCGCGTGTTCGTCTCCGACCAGATCGTCACGAGCGCGTGCAGGTGCTCGATCTCCTCCCACTGGATCGGCGAAAGGTAGGTCAGCTGCTCGTCGGTGCCCTGCTGCAGGAGCGTCTCGACCAGGCCCGGAAGGCCGACGTTCGTGTACGGGAGCGCGCCCGCCCGGAGCGCGGCTTCGTAGAGCGAGATGATGAGGGGCGAGCCTGCATCGAGGCTGTCGATGCGGAGGACCTGACCCTCGCGAAGGGCCAACGAGTAGTCGGTGAGCAAGGAGGCGAGGCGCTGGATGCGGGGATCGGTCATCGCCGCGTTATACCCGAAGGCAGAGCGGCCAACACGGCGTCCAGCAGACGGTCAGGGCCGAAACGGACAGGGTCGCCGGTGGGCAGGCCCGTCTCGGCCTCGACGGCGGCGACGGCGGCCCGCGCGCCCTCCTCCTCGAGTCTCCCGGTGTTGAGAGCGACCGCCGCCACCCGGGCCGGACGCAAGGGCAGGGCCAGGCGTTCGTACAGCTCGATCAGCTCGGGAAGCGGGGTGATCGGGTGCCCGGGCACGCCCTCGATCTCCGTGTCCCCGGCTCGGTGGACGAGCACTAGAGCGTGCGGCGCGCTGCCGTGATAGAGGCCGAGGGTGACGCCGGAGTACTGCGGGTGGATGATCGAGCCCTGACCCTCGACGAAGAGCAGGTCACCCCGCCGCGCGCCCTCGACCACCAGCCTCTCCCCCGCGCCGGCAAGGAAGTCGGATACCACGGCGTCCACCGCGATCCCCCAGCCGGCGATCATGATTCCGGTCTGGCCGGTGGGCACGAACACCGACCGGAGGCCGCGCTCCCGAGCCGCTCGATCGAGCTCGACCGCGACCGTCTTCTTCCCGACAGCGCAGTCGGAGCCGACCGTCAGGACGACGGACGCGCCGTGCGTCAGGTTCTCGCCGGTCGGAACGCTCAGGTCGGCGGGCGGACGCCGGTAGTCCCGCAGCTCGACGCCGTGCTCGCGGGCAAGCTCGGCGAGCTCCGGGTCGTCGGCGAGGAACTCGTGCATCCCTGCCTCGACGTCGAGACCGGCTTCGATCGCTTCGCGCAGGATCCCGCGCCACACGGGTGGGAGGCGGCCGCCGGCGAGGGCGACCCCCACGAGCGCGACGGTGGGCTCGTACTCCAGCGCGTCCGCGACGGAGGCGACGACGGGGATTCCCTCGATCGTCTCGCCGGCGCGCGTCGAGTCGAGCACGGCGACGACGGGCTCGGACGCGTAGCGGATGACGCCGTACGTCGTCTTCCCGTAGTGGTCGTCCCCGGAATATCCCTCAGCGAGGGCCAGATAGCGCTTCATGGACTCCCAGTCCCGGGTGCTCCGAGGGAAGCTGGACGCCGTCGGCGAACTCGACGCCCGGCCAGGGATCCTCGGCGATCAGGAGGTTGCCGTCGAGGTCGAGGTGGTCGCAGAGGCTACCGACCTGGGCGGCCGCGGCGATCCCCAGTCCCGACTCGATCATGCATCCGAGCATGACGCCGAGCCCGAGCGCCCGCGCCGCGTGGGCCATGCGGACCGCCTCCCGGATTCCGCCGCTCTTCGCGAGCTTGATGTTGATTCCGTGCGCCCGACCGGAGCACTCGGCGACGGTGGCGAGCGAGTGCACGTCCTCGTCGAGATAGATCGGCAGCGGCGATTCCCGTTTCAGCCGCTCACCGCCCGGGTCGCCGGCCGGCAGGGGCTGCTCCACGTACTGCACGCCGAGCGCCGCCAGCTCGACGACGGCCGCGAGCGCCTCTTCGAGCTCCCAGTACTCGTTCACGTCCACCTGAAGCGGCAGGTCGGTAACGCCTCGGACGGCCCGCACGCGCTCGACGTCGAGGCCGTCGCGGCCGCCGAGCTTCAGCTTCAGGCGCCGGAAGCGAGGGTCGGCGCGCTCCGTGCGCCGGGCCATGTCGTCCGGGTCGCCGAGCCAGATCGTCCACGAGGTCGGCGGGCCGCCGCGCTCGAGGCCGAGAAGCCTCCACGGCAGGCTGCCCGACGAGCTTGCCGCAGAGGTCGTGGAGCGCCGCGTCAACGGCCGCCTTGGCCGCAAAGTTGCCGGGCACCTCCGCCAGGCGCAGGCCGATCGCCTCGAGCGCGAAGGGGTCGTGGCCGAGGAGCTCGGCCGCCTCGTCGAGAAATGCCTCTGCACCGGCGAGATCCTCGCCGTAGTGCTCCTGCGGCTGGGCCTCGCCGAAGCCGCTCGCGCCACCGTGCGCGATCTCGACCCACACCACTTCCTCCACGATGCTCGTCTCGCGGGAGATCCGGAACGGCTCCGCCAGGCGAAGCGCGGCGCGGCGATGGGTCAGTCTCACCCCGGGTACACTAAGCGTCTCCGCGCCTGTAGCTCAGGGGATAGAGCGCGCGCCTCCGGAGCGCGAGGTCGCAGGTTCGATTCCTGCCAGGCGCATGGCCCAGCGCCCGTTCAAGCAGTGCTACCTAGCTTGGAGGGGCACTAGCAGCGGTCCTTTCCCTGAAGAACAGGCTGGCGATGGCCCTCACCCCGCTTGTTCGGTGCCGGGTGTTCGTGGCGAACGAGTAGTGCCCGGGCTTCCAGGTTCCATCCGGACAGGCCATATCGACCTGGGTCGCCGTCAGCTGGAAGCCGAAGTTCGGGCCGCCTTCGGCGCAGTTCTCGACGGGACCGCTTACCTCGTCCCTGAACCTGTCGCTGTTCCCCCCACGGACCCGGTCGATGATGATCCTGACGTCGAGCCTTCGCCGCCGGTCGCAGGCCAGATTCTCCTTGACCCAGCCGCCCATCATCTCCACGTTCCTATTGCCGACGAGGATGCTGCTGGAGACCAAGAGCTGCCCTTTTCTGGCGGAGGCAAAGGTTCCCGGGTCGATCGCTGCCGACGCGGTAGGTGCTGAAGCGAGCAGCGCCGTGACAACGGCCCCCAGCGCGAGAGCTCCGCGACCTCTCGTCATGGTTCGTCTCCCTTCGATTGGCGTGGTTCTCGCCTGACTGTACGCGGCGCCCCGGCCGTTTCTAGAGCCCGCGCAAGGGTTCGCAAGTAGAATCACGTACATGGAGATGCAACTGGACGATCCCCTCAGTACCAATGGCACGGCCGACGCTCTCACGCCTCCGGCGAGGACGAGCCCGCGGCGTAGCGGGCGATGTCGTCGAGCGGACCGAGCCCCGCATCTCCGAGCTCTCTGCTGACGGCCTGACCTGGGTCCACGCCGACCGCCCCGACTCCCTCGAGGTCGCCTACCTCGCCGAGCGCTTCGGCTTCCACGAGCTCGACATGGAGGACGTCCTCTCCAAGCGGCAGCGGCCGAAGATCGACGAGTACCCCGAATACCTCTTCGTCGTCCTCCACTTCCCCTTCTACGACAAGTCGGTCCGCCGGCTGAACGCCGCCGAGCTGGACGTCTTCGTGGGCCAGGACTTCCTGATCACGCTGCCGAACACGGAGCTGCTACCGGTCACCCACCTCTTTCGTCGCTGCGAGGAGGATCCGGAGCTTAGGGCGGAGCTCTTCAGGGGCTCCGGGCTACCTGCTCTACCAGGTCCTCGACGACCTCTTCGACTACTGCTTCCCGATCCTGGACAAGATCGGGGCGAAGCTGGACGCGATCGAGCCGTCGATTTTCGAGGAGCGCTCGGAAGAAGTCGTGCGCGACATCTCGAACGCCAAGCAGGAGATCATCGCCTACCGCAAGATCATCAAGCCCGAGCGTTCGACGCTTCGCATGCTCGAGCGTTCGACGGAGCGCTTCCTTCCGGAAGAGCTCGACATCTACTTCGACGACATCGTCGACGCGGCCGAGCGCATCTGGGACCTCCTGGACAACTACAAGGAGGTGATCGACGGCCTCGAGTCGACGAACGAGTCCTTCATCTCGCACAACCAGCAGTACCGCCTCCAGCTGCTCACGGTCGTGACTGTGATCCTCCTCCCGCTCACCCTCCTCGCCAGCATCTTCGGCATGAACGTGAGGGTTCCCGGCGAAGGCCAGATCGGAGCGTTCTGGACGATCGTGACGATCATGGTCGTGCTCGGCCTCGGGCTGCTTGCGCTCTTCCGCTGGCGCCACTGGCTTTGAGGCAGCTGTGGGCACCCTGGCGGCTGGAGTACATCCAGGGCGCCGACCAGCAGGAAGGCTGTGTCTTCTGCCGCGCTGCCGGGTTCGAGGACGAGCCGGGGCTCGTCGTGCACCGCGGGGAGCATGCCTTCGTGCTCCTGAACCGCTATCCGTATGCGTCAGGGCACTTGATGGTGGCGCCGTACCGGCACGAGGGCGACTTCGGGGCACTCGAAGCCGACGAGGCAGTGGAGATCCACCGGCTCACGGCGCAGGCCACCGACGTCCTTCGGGAGGTCATGGCCGCCGCAGGGCTACAACCTGGGCTGGAACCTGGGCCGGATCGCAGGAGCCGGCATCGTCGACCACGTCCACCAGCACGTCGTCCCGCGCTGGGCGGGCGACACGAACTTCATGCCGGTGCTGGCGGACGTGAAGGTGATGCCGGAAACGCTCGAGGCGACGCGGCGTAAACTCGCCGAGGCATGGCCCTAGAGCCGAAGGTCTTCAAGGCATACGACGTCCGGGGGATCTATCCCGCCGAGCTCGACGAGGAGGGCGCCCGCGCGATCGGCCGCGCCTATGTCGAGCAGTTCGAGCCGAAGACGATCGCGGTCGGGCGGGACATGCGCCTCTCCTCCCCCGGGATGCAGGAGGCGTTCGTCAGCGGCGCGGCGGGGTCGGGCGCAGACGTGGTCGACGTCGGGATGATCGGGACCGAGATGCTCTACTACGCAGTCGGCGAGCTTGGGCTCGACGGGGGCGCCACGGTGACCGCCTCGCACAATCCCAAGGAGTACACGGGCGCGAAGATCGTCCGCCGTGGCGCGCTGCCGGTCGGCGCCGACTCGGGCCTGCTCGAGATCCGCGACCGCGCCTTGTCTCTCCAAGACGTGTCAGGGGGTCAGACCCCGGGGCGTGTCGAAAAGCGCGACGTCTATCCGGGCTTCGTCGACAAGGTCCTGTCCTTCATCGACCCGTCCGCCGTGCGGCCGCTGCGCGTCGTGATCGACGCCGCGAACGGAATGGCCGGGGCAATGCTCCCTCCGATCCTCGAGCGCCTGCCGGTCGAGGCGGTGACCTGCTTCTTCGAGCCCGACGGCAGCTTCCCGAACCACGAGCCGAATCCGCTCCTGCCCGAGAACCGCGAGTTCATCGTCGGCAAGGTCAAGGAGGAGGGCGCCGACCTCGGCATCGCCTTCGACGGCGACGCCGACCGCTGCTTCTTCGTCGACGACACCGGCGAGTTCGTCCCGGGCGACTTCGTGACCGCGCTCCTCGCCGAGTCGATGCTCGAGAAGAACCCCGGCGGGACGATCATCTACGACGTGCGCGCCAGCTGGGCCGTCCGCGACCTCGTCGAGCGGCTCGGGGGAACGGCCGTGATGAGCCGCGTCGGCCACGCGTTCATCAAGCTGCGCATGCGCGAGGTGGACGCCGTCTTCGCGGGCGAGGTCAGCGGCCACTACTACTTCCGCGACTTCTACCAGGCCGATTCCGGGACGATTCCGGCCCTGCTCGTGCTCGAGCTCGTCTCCAAGCGGGAGCAGAAGCTCTCCGAGATCCTCCGCCCCCTCCGCGAGCGCTACTTCCTCACCGGCGAGATCAACAGGCCGGTGGGCGACGTCGCGCTCACGCTCCAGAAGCTGAAGGAGCACTTCGCCGGCCAGGGAGAGGTCTCCCACCTCGACGGCATCTCCATCACCGCCGAGGACTGGCACCTGAACGTCCGTCCCTCCAACACGGAGCCGCTCGTCCGCCTCAACCTCGAGGCCCTCGACCCCGACGAGATGGCGCGCCGGCGGGACGAGGCGCTCGCCGTCATCGGCTCGTAGAGAAAGCGAGGGGCGGGGCCGAAGCCCCGCCCCTCGCCGCATTGGTCAGCTCACGTGCTAGTCGTCGAGCAGGTAGTCCATCGCGCGGCCCATGACGTCCGCGCGCGTGTCGGCACCGGTGACCGCCTCGAGCCCGAAGCCCAGGAGCAGCGAGTCCTCGGTCGTGATCGTGGCGCCCTCCGGGAAGCCGGCCGCCGTCGTGAACACGAAGTTGTTCACGTTCGGCGCGCTGCCGGGCGGAGACCCGGAGACCGCCCAGCCGCCCGTGTCGCCGCCCTCGAAGGAGGTCGACGAGCCGTCGGGCAGCGTGATGTCGTCGATGAACACGCCGAGCCCCTGAACCGCCCAGTCGCTCGCGTAGGAGATCGAGATCTCGACGGTCTGGCCGTTGTAGGCGTCGAGGTCGATCACCCACTCCTGCCAGCCCGGCGGAGTCGCCGGACGCGGCGTTCCACTTCGGCCCGGAGCAGTCGTGCCACGCCTGGTACTCCTCGAGCCACGGATGCAGCTCGTGCCAGCCGGCCGGGCAGCTCTCGCCCGTGCTCGTCGTCGTGAACGCGCTGGGGAGCGTCGTCCGGTTGCCCCGCCGGCATCGCGCGCCTCCACGAACAGGTGGTCCCACGCGGCCTCGGTGTTGTAGGACGTCCAGAAGGACAGCGGCGCCGGATCGCCTGCCGGAACGCTGATCGACCGCGTCAGCCGCTTGTAGGAGACGTCGGCGATCTGCGAGTAGACGTAGCTGTCGCCCGTGTGCGGGTCGAAGGGCCCGCCCGGCCGGTCGTACCGCGCCGACGACCCAGCTCTCGAACTGCGGGAACTCGTCGGGCGGCAGGATGCCGCTCGTCGCGATGAACGAGTTCGCGTTGTCGCCGTTCTGCGCGCTGTCCGCCCCGTTGAACGTGAGCGACACCGAGTCGAACGGCGTGTCGACGCCGAGGACGTCGAAGACGTCGCCTCCTCGCCGAGACCGGCGGCGTTGTTGAGCAGGAACCCGCCGAACCAGTACTCGAGCACGTCGCCCTGCAGTGTCGCCCGAGCCGTGCAGGACGAGGCAGCGCCGCGGATCCGTGTCCGGCGGGAGCGCCCCGCACTGCGCGTTGGCGGCGGTCGGGTCGTACAGCTGAGCCTGGTTGGTCGAGTGCTGCAAGCCCGCGTGCTTGCCCGTCCAGAGGGCCTTACCGCCCTCGTTCAGGTACTCGCGGACGTTCAGGAGCTCGTCCATGGCGAGGCGCGACGCGTTGCCGCCCGCCCAGCCGGGCTCTCGCGGTGACGATGTCGTCGCCCGTGTACCAGACGACGGCGTCGTAGTGGCTAGAGGACGCCGAGCGTCGTCGCGCGCCTGACGGCCGTTAGCGTCGACGTCGTACACGTCGTAGCCGATGCCGTTGGCCTCCAGGGCGTCCTGGTAGTAGGACAGGTAGTTGCGGCCCGCCGCGTCTGCACGGGCGATGCGCCGGTGTAGTCCTCGGCCGCGAGGATGAGCACGTCGTTTCCGACTCGACGGCGGCCGTGTACGTGAACGAGTCGCTCGTCTCGCCGCCGCCCTCGAACCAGACCTCACCTGTCGCCCGGCTCGGTGCCGCGCACCCAGCCGCGCATGACGCGGTAGTAGACGTCCGTCTCGCCGCCGTACCTCTCGCCGCCGTTCCACTCCTGGTCGGCGTCGCTGCGGAGCGCGGCCGCCGTTGATGCGGTACTTGAGCGTCGACGTCGCCGAGGCCCGCTTGGCGAGCACGCGGACCTCCTGCGGGTCGCCGTAGGAGACCGTCGAACGTGAAGTTGGCGCCCGGCACGCCGGTCTTGTACGGTGTCGTCGCTCTTGAAGTAGAACGGCTTGGTGTCGATTCCCAGGTGCGAGACCGGGTCGTCCGGGTCCATCGCCGACTTGGCGACGTCGAGCGCGAACGGAAGATTCCGCTCGAACTCCGCCTGCACGAGCGCCTCGTCGTCCGGGAAGACGAACCCGCAGCCGTCGCAACCCTCGGAGAGCTCGGGCGTCCACGCCAGCGCTCCATCCTGCGAATGCGCGAAGTCGGTCGTCTCGCCGTTCGTGACGTAGAGGACGTCGGAGGAGAGCCCGGGATGGAAGTCCTCGATCGCCGGGTTGTCCAGGTTCCCGGAGAGGGCGAAGTAGATCGGGTCGTCGGCGGTCGGCGTGCCCGTCTGCCAGCCCTCCGCATAGAGCAGCCATTGGCCGGCCGAGTGCCAGTTGACGTGGAAGACGAAGTCGACGCGGTCGTAGAGGCCGCATGATCGCCTGCGTCTCCGGCTTCGGACCCCGCCGCGGGCCCGCGGTAGGTGTCGCTCGACGGGACGCTCGACGAGCCCTCCTCGTCGTACTTGAAGTGCTCCGGGTAGTTGCGGTTCGGGTCGACGCCGTCGCCGACCTCGGTCGTTCCGTTCCCGTTGTTGTCGCGAAGGTTCTTCCGCCAGAGGCGGGTGTCCTCGCTCTCGAACGTGTACTGGTAGCCGTCGGGGTTGGCCACGAGGACGAACCAGTACTCGTTCTTCCTTGAGCAGCTTCCGGATCGCACTGTCGTTCGGCATCGCCACCGTTGATGAAGTAGTTCAGCAGCCGCCGGTTGACCTCGGGCGAGATCCACTCGCGCGCGTGCTGCGTCGAGCGTGTAGAGCACGGCCGGCCGCCGTGCCGTCCTGGTTGGCCAGCGGGCGCCCTGCGTCAGCCTTGAGCGCGATGATCTCCCGGCCCTGGCCGGTGCGGCCGAGGACCACGAGCTTCGCGAGTTGCGGATTGTCCGCGCGCGACGTCGTAGAGCTGCGCGCGGATGCCGTCGCGCTCGTCGATAGTCCCGCCAGACGGTGAAGCCGTTCGACAGCCTGCCCCGCCGCGAACTGGCGAGCGGTCTGGCCAAACTGTTCCTGCGCAGCCTGGACGTTCGACGTCCTGGTCGCGGAGCGCTCAGCACCTGCTGCTGGTCGTAAGCACCATGTCGAGCCTCGACCGCGCCGCTCGCGACGCTCGCTTGGCCGCCACGACGTCGATGCCCTTCGCGATCGAGGTCGCGGATAGACCTCTTCGCTGAACCGTCGCCTTGTAGCTGATCCAGCGACAGCCCGCGTCCATCCTGTTCGGCGGCCGCGAGCCCGCTCACGGCGAGCGCCAGGTCAGCAAAGCGACCCCGAACACCAGCCAGCGTTTCATGGTGTCTACCCCCTCGTTTGTTCCCGGGATACAAGCGGCGGAAGCGTGTCAGATCGTGAGAAAAAGCGCAACCTGCAGCGGCGACTACGATTGCCTCGTGGACGTGGACCTCGGCCAGCCGACGGACCGCAAGCCGCCGTTCAAGTTCTCGGCTTTTGCGCGCGTCGGCTTCTCGGACACCGACGCCCAGGGAATCGTCTACTACGGCCGCTATCTCCCCTACTTCGACCTCGCACGCGTCGAGTACGAGCGGCATCTTGGGCTCCTTCGCAGAGAGGCCGTCGGCAAGGACTTCGTCATGCGCGCCTTGGCGGTCGTGTACGAGGCGCCCGCCCGTTTCGACGACCTTCTCGAGGTGTTCGTCCGAACGAAGCGGATCGGCGTCACGAGCCTGACCTACGAGTTCTGCGCCAACCGGGTCGAGGACGACCTGCTCATGTGCACGGCCGAGCAGACCCTGGTGCTCGTCGCCGTCCCCGAACGGCGGCCGACGCCCATCTCCGACGAGTACCGGCGGACCGTGGCCGCGTTCGAGGGAGCGGACCTCGAGCTGGCGGTGCCCGTCGAGTGAGCGCGGCGACCGACACGTACCGCGGCGCCCTCGCCGCGGTCGACCGCATCGTCAACCGGGAGCAGGAGGCGGACGAAGTGCTGCGGAAGACCGTCGAGGTGCTCCACGACCGCTTCGAGCACTACTCCTGGATCGGCATCTACCTGGTCGAGGGGGACGACCTCGTCCTGGGGCCTTGGCAGGGACCGCAGGCGACCGAGCACGTCCGCATCCCGATCGGCGCAGGGATCTGTGGAGCCGCCGCCGCGAGCGGCATCACAGAGATCGTCGACGACGTGAACGCCGACGACCGCTATCTCGCCTGCTTCCTCTCGACGCGAAGCGAGATCGTCGTTCCCATCGCCTATGAGGGCCGCGTCGTCGGCGAGATCGACATCGACTCGGACATCCCCGAAGCCTTCGGGCCCGAGGATCGAGAGCTCCTCGAGCGCGTGGCGCTCCTGATCTCCCCGCACTGCCTCGTCGGCTGGGACACGGGCGGCGAGGCGTGGGCCCCGTGATCCGCGCGCTCGACCACCTCGATCTCGTCGTCACGTCGCTCGAGCGGAGTCAGCCCTTCTACCAAGAGCTTCTTGGCTTGACGGAGGCGAGCGAGATCGAGGGCGAGCGCGGTGAACGCGTCGTCTACCTCTCGAGGCCCGGCGAGGAGCCTGCGGGGAACTTCTCGCTCGGCCTCCGCGAGAAGCAGTCGGACGCACACGGCGTCCCCTACGACCGCTACGCGGTCGGCGTTCACCACGTCGCCTTCGAGCTCGCATCGCGCGCGGAGGTCGACGAGCGCGGCGATGGCTTCGCGCTCACGGTGCCGAGATCGAGAGCGGGCCCGCCGAGTACGACTACCGCGAGGGCTACTACGCCGTCTTCTTCTACGACCCCGACGGGATCAAGCTCGAGCTACTGCACGTCCCCGCTTAGTCGCCTTAGTCGCCGATCTTGGTGCCGAGCTCGCGCTCGACGCGGCGGCTGACGGCCGCCGCTCCGAGTGGCGGCAGCGCCTCGCCGAGTACGAGCGCCCCGAGCTCGTTCGCCTGGCGCACTACCGCCTCTCGCTCGGCCGCGACCTGGCTGCGGGCGACGAGAAGCGCAGCCCGCGCCCGTGTCGCCCACTCCGCCACGCCCGAGGCGCCGGGAGCCGACTCGCCGACGGTCTCCGCGGCGAGCCGCGGCCGGGGTTGGAGCAGCGACGACAGCTCACGCGCGCGGGCCTCCAGCGCGGCGGTCTCGCGCTCGGCGGCTCCCGCGCGGGCCTCGAGCTCGGTCATCTGCGCCCGCGCCGACTCCGCCCGACGCTCGGCCATGTGGAGGGCGTCCCGTGCGCGCACCTCGAAACGGCGAGCCTCGGCCACGCGGTCGGGGTCGGCGTCGGCTTCGGCCCGGGCGAAAGCCTCTGCGGCGCGCTCGGCCGCGGCCCGGGCTTCCGCGAGCGCACGAACTGCCTCCTCCGCGGCCCGCAGCCGCCGCCGCCCGCTCCTCGGGGAGGCTTCTGAAGAACCCTCTCAGCTCGAGTGCGCGCTCCTGCAACTCCACCACCTCGGCGGCGAGCTGGTCCACCTCGGCGAGCTCCGTCGCAGCCGCCTCGTCTGCCAGCTCGAGCTCGTGGAGCAGCGCGACGCGGCCGTCGGGCATCAGATGCCTGCTCGGTGATTGGCGTGTTCGGCGGGGACGTCTGCGACCAAGCCGGGCGGCGCGATAGTCCGCTGCCCATGCTCGGGAGTATGGGTGAGGGCGAGCGCGGCGATCCGGCGCCGCGTCGCAGGCGCCAGCCGCGAGTGCGGGAATCGCCGGGCAGGCATCAGGAGGGCGTCACGCGGTATGCGTCGAAGACGGACTCGAGGTTGCGGAGCGAGCCCAAGAGGGCGCGCAGCGCCTTGATGTCCCCCACCTCGGCGACGTACCAGTTCTTCGCCATCTGGTCTTCGACGTGACCGCCGTACTCGACGATGTTCGTCCCGTGCTCGGCGAATGTGCGCGCAACGTCCTCGAGCAGGCGCGGGCGGTCCCAGGAGACGACGGCAATCTGCACGCGGAAGCTCTGCGAGGCGCCGCCGTCCCACTCGACGGGCGTGAACCGCTCCGGGTTTCGCATCAGCGCCTTCACGTTCGGGCAGTCGAGCCTGTGGATGGTGATGCCCTTGCCGAGCGAGATGTAGCCGACGATCTCGTCGCCCGGAACGGGCGTGCAGCACTTGGCCAGGCGCACGAGGACGTCTTCGACGCCGGGGACGTTGTATGCCGAAATTCTGCGAGGCGACCGCCTCGCGAGCCTTGGGCTTGCGCGGGAGAGTCTCCTCCTCGACGACCTCGTCCGTCTTCAGCCGGTGGAGGACCTTGTTCGCCACCTGCGAGACCTGGAGCTTTCCGGAGCCGAGGGCGAGGTAGAAGTCCTCCGCCTTCTTGAACCCCATCTCGCGGATGATTTCGGCCAGGAGCGGCGAGCCGGAGAGCTTCTTGTACGGCAGGTTGTGCTGCTTGAGGGCGTTCTCGAGGGCGTCGCGGCCGCGCTGCTCGGCGACCTCACGCGTCTCGCGGCTGAACCACTGCCGAATCTTGTTGCGCGCGCGCGAGGAGACTGCCAGCGAGAGCCAGTCGCGCGACGGGCCGCGGCTCGCCTGCTTGGAGGTGAGGATCTCGACGAAGTCCCCGCTCCGCAGCCGGTAGTGGAGCGGGACGATGCGGCCGTTCACCTTGGCGCCGACGGTGCGGTGGCCGACGTCCGTGTGCACGGAGTAGGCGAAGTCGATCGGCGTCGAGCCGCCGGGCAGGCTCTTCACCTCGCCCTTCGGCGTGAAGACGTAGACCTCGTCGAGGGACAGCTCCGGGAAGGCGCGGATCAGCTCGCGCGAGTCGGTTTCCTCGCGCTGCCAGTCGGCGAGCTGCTGCATCCACGCCAGTTCGGCCTCGCTCGCCTTCTTTCGCTTCCCCTTCGCTCCCTTGTAGAGCCAGTGCGCGGCGATCCCCTTCTCCGCCGTTCGGTGCATGTCCCGCGTCCGCACCTGGATCTCGAGCGGCTTTCCCTCCGGCCCGATCACGGTCGTGTGCAGCGAGCGGTACATGTTGAACTTGGGCATGGCCACGTAGTCCTTGAAGCGGCCTGGCATCGGCTTCCAGAGGGAGTGGATGACCCCGAGCGCGCCGTAGCAGTCGCGCTCGCCCTCTTTGCCCTCCTGCTCGACGAGCACGCGCATCGCGGTCAGGTCGTAGATCTCGTTGAACTCCTTCCCGCGCTTCACCATCTTCTCGTAGATGGAGTAGAAGTGCTTCGCGCGCGAGGAGATCTCCGCGGGGATGCCCACCTTGTCGAGCTCGCGCTTCAGCACCTTGCCGGCGCCGTCGACGTACTTCTCCCGCTCGGCGCGGCGCTCGTTCACCATCGCCTGGATCTCGGCGTACTTGCGCGGGTGGAGGGTCTGGAAGGCCAGATCCTCGAGCTCCCACTTGATCGTGTGGATCCCTAGGCGGTGCGCGAGCGGCGCGTAGACCTCGAGCGTCTCGCGCGCCTTCTGCAGCTGCTTCTGCTTCCCGAGGTACTCGATCGTCCGCATGTTGTGCAGGCGGTCGGCGAGCTTGATGAGGATGACCCGGTGGTCCTCGGCCATCGCCACGATCATCTTCCGGTAGTTCTCCGCCTGAGCCTGCTCGCGGCTCTGGAAGTGGATCCGGGTCAGCTTGGTGACGCCCTCGACCAGCCGCGCGACGTCGTCGCCGAACTCCTCGCGCACCTGCTCGATCGTCGCGTCGGTGTCCTCGACGACGTCGTGGAGGATCCCGGCGGCGATGCTCGCGTCGTCGCTTCTGAGCTCGGCCAGGATCAGCGCGACGCCGAGCGGGTGGAGGATGAAGTCCTCGCCGCTTCGCCGCTGCTGGTGCTCATGGGCCCGCGAGGCGAAGCGGTACGCCCGCTCCAGCAGGTCCCGGTCGACGTCCGGGTTGTAAGCCGCCACCTCGGCCACGAGCTGGTCGAACTGCTCGTGATGCCGCTCGGCGGACGCGGTAAGCACCTGACCCGCCATGAATCCATCTTAGCTCCCGCGGTTGCGGCCTCAGGCCGCGGCTGCGGCGGCGGCACGGGTCCTGCCGGAGCGCCGCGAGGAAAGCCTGCGACTCCACCAGGGGCCGCCAGCCGGCGGGATCCTCGTCGAGCCCGAGCTCGGTGAAGACCTCGCGCGCCCACGACGTCCAGTGCTCGGGCCCTGCCTTCCATTCGGCCAGGAGGAGGCGGCGAAGCTCCTCGAAGCGCGGCGACGTCTCGAAGATCTCCCTGACGACGAGCTGTGGCGTGACCGTCCCGTTCCAGTGGTTGGCCTCCAGGCGGAAGGCGACGTCGTAGCGACCGGTCTGCCGGTAGCGGTCGAGGGCGGCGCCGCGTCCGAAGGCGATCGCCCCGGAGCGTGCGCCCGCTGCGGTCACGGCCAGGCGAAGGTGCTTGCCCTCGCCGACGGCCGTGAGCTCGGAGAGCTCGGCACCGACTGCCAGCAGCGTCACGTTCGGGTTCCCGAGCCCGAAGGGCGCCAGCCGCTCGAGCTCCTCGCAGAGGCCGAGGGTGAGCTCGCTCCCGCGCACCACCGCGTCGACGTGGGTGACCGGCTCGAGGTCTGCGGGAGCGAGCTCGCCGGCGGCGTGCTCGGCGAAGGCCTCCGCGAAGGCCTCGACGTTCGCCGGTGCGATGGAGAGGCCGGCCGCAGCCCGGTGTCCGCCCCAGCGACCGAGCAGGTCCGAGCAGGCGCCGAGGGCGCCGTGCAGGTCGAAGGAGGACACGGACCGCCCTGAGCCCACCCAGTCCTCGCCCGGCTCCCCGCCCGCGATCAGCACGACCGGGCGGTGGAAGCGCTCGACGAGCCGCGAGGCGACGATGCCGATGACCCCGCGATGCCAGTCCTCTCCGGCGATCACGTACCCCAGGCGCCGGCGCTTCGGCTCTGGCCATTCCTCCACCTGGCGAAGCGCGTCCCTGAGGATGCTGCTCCTCCACCGCCTGGCGGTCGCGGTTCAGAGCCTCCAGCTCCTCGGCGAGCCGGCCGGCCTCGGCTTCGTCGTCCGTGAGCAGGAGCTCGAGGGCCGAGCCCGGATGGCCGAGCCGCCCGGCGGCGTTGATGCGTGGCGCGAGCCTGAAGGCGATCGCGCCTGTGTCCACCGTCGCGGGGTCGACGCCGCCGGCTCGCATGAGCGCCCGCAGGCCCAGCTTGTCCGTCCGCGCGAGCCGCTTCATGCCCGCGGCCACGAGCGCGCGGTTCTCGTCGACGAGCGGGACGACGTCGGCGACCGTGGCGAGCGCGACGAAGTCGAGGTGGCGCTCCAGGCCCTCCACGCCGAGTGCTTCCAGCAATTTGAAGACGACGCCCGTGCCGCAGAGCTCCGGAAAGGGGTAGTCGGAAGGCCTCGTCGCGACAATCGGGCAGTCGGGAAGCGTCTCGCCCGGCCGGTGATGGTCGGTGACGACGACCTGCAGCCCGGCCGCCCTCGCCTCGGCGACCTCCTCCACCGCCGTGATCCCGCAGTCGACGGTGAGGACGAGCGCACATCCCTCCCCGGACAAGCGCGTCAGCGTCTCACGCGAAATACCGTAGCCTTCCTCGAAGCGGCTCGGGAGATGCCACCCGACCTCGGCGCCGAGGCCTCGCAGGGCCGTCACCGCGAGGGCGGTGGCGCAGATGCCGTCCACGTCGTAGTCCCCGTGGACGCAGATCCGCCCACCGGCGGCGATCGTCCGCCGAATCTGCTCGCAGGCGGTCTCGACGTCGCCGAGCAGGAACGGATCGTGGCTGGGAGGTTCCGCGGCTAGGAACGCCCGCGCCGCCTCGGGGTCGCCGTAGCCCCGCCGGACGAGCACGGTTGCCGTCGCTTCGCCGACGCCGAGCGTCCTGGCCAGCTCCCGTACCTCCCTGCGGGGGCACGGACGCATCGTCCAGGTGCCCTCGTGCATCGCATTTCACGGTAGGGCCCGAGTCGGACGGACCGACAGGAGCGCTTGGCGGGCGTCCCTCCCCGTCGGGGTGCGATGGTCGTTCCGCGACAAGGACGCAGGGAGCGTTCGTAGCCGGAGGCTACGGACGCGACTGAGGACGCCGCTCTCGGGGCGAGCAGCGCGGCCCGGCGGAACAGCTACGTTCCGCCAATCCCTCCTGGAAGCGGGCTCGGAAAGGCACGGCTATCCTCAGAACGGCGTGACCGAGTCGAACTACACGTCGGGAGACGACTACGTCGTCGAGTTCCTCGGGTACCGGTTCAGCTTCAACGCAACCGACTTCGAACAGCGCGTCAATGCCGCCGCGGTGCGGCTCCGGCTGGTCGAGCCGGGCGAGCTCGAGGCAGCCGAGACCTCCGACCTGGTCGAGCTCACCGCGCACGGCCGCATCGACGACCCGCAGAGCGCGCTCGGCGACTACCTCGTTCACCACTGGGAGCGGGTCGCCCTCGTGAACGACGAGTCGCTGGTCTACTGGCTCCGCAAGCTCATCTTCCGCGGAGCGTGGCTCGACCAGCGCGTGAAGGAGAACCGCCTCGAGATCGATTGGGACGAGGAGACTGCCGAGTTCGGCTACCGCGAGCCGGACGGCGGCCGCGCTCTGCTCGAGCTCGCGCCTGTTCCCTCCTGGGACGAGCTTCAGTTCCGGCGCTAGAGGTTGGGGGAATCCGCCGCCGCTGGGGGCGCTCCAGACCAAGCCGGCGCGGGCGGTCGCGCGTAGCAGCGCTACGTGTCGCGGGCGAACGGCTGAGCCGGCGCCGTGTCTGGTGCGTCATCCGGCCCGGCGCAATTTCACATCAGGCCTCTAGCGCCGACGCTAAAGTGCGTCGTCCTCGGCGATGCCGCCGACGTAGGCCTTGCCGAGCTTCGTGACCACGCGCCCCCTGGGCGTGCGCTGGATCAGCCCGAGCTGAAGCAGGTACGGCTCGTAGACGTCCTCGATCGTGTCCGGCTCCTCGCCCAGAGCCACGGCGAGCGTGGAGAGGCCGACGGGCCCGCCGTCGAACTTCCTGACGACGGCGCCCAGAAGCTCGCGATCGACCCGCTCGAGGCCTTGGCCGTCAACCTCCAGAAGCTCGAGCGCCTCGCGGGCGACCTCGTGCGTGACGACGCCGTCGTGGCGAACCTCGGCCACGTCCCGGATGCGCCGCAGGATCCTGTTGGCGACGCGCGGCGTGCCGCGGGCTCGGCGCGCGATCTCCTCCGCCGCCTCGTCGGCCACCTCCACGTCGAGGATCCGTGCCGACCGCCTGACGATGCTGGCGAGCTCCTCCGGCTCGTAGTGCTCCAGCCGATAGGTCATCCCGAAGCGGTCGCGTAGCGGCGTGGTCAGGAGCCCCGTCCGCGTGGTGGCGCCGACGAGCGTGAAACGGGGCAGGTCGAGGGTGAGCGTCCGCGCGGCCGGGCCCTGGCCGACGATGATGTCCAGCCTGAAGTCTTCGAGCGCCGGGTAGAGAATCTCCTCGACGGCGCGGTTCAGCCGATGGATCTCGTCGACGAAGAGCACGTCGCGCTCTTCGAGCGACGTGAGAATGGCGGCGATGTCGCCTTTTCGTTCGAGGGCGGGCCCCGCGACGCTCCTCAGCCCGACGCCGAGCTCCTCGCGGACGATGTAGGCGAGGCTCGTCTTTCCGAGGCCGGGCGGGCCCGCGAGGAGGACGTGATCGAGCGCCTCTCCCCTCCGCTTCGCCGCCTCGAGCGCGATCGCAAGCTGCTCCTTGACCCGCTCCTGGCCGACGAACTCCCCGAGCGTGCGCGGGCGCAGCGAGCCGTCGAGCTCCTCCTCGTCCGCGGCGAGGACTGCGGTGGTCACGCGCTCGCTCATAGGCCAACCCTTGGCCTATGAGCTGGGGAGGGTCTGTGAGGGAACCGGGAGGTTCCCTCACTGCCTCGAAGAAGGGGGCACGTGGGGGAAACATGGGTTTCCCCCACGAGGGCGAGCCGGCGGCGAGCGACGCTCATGCCGCTCGAAGCGCCTGGCGGACGCGCTCGGCCGGCGGCAGGTCGGGGTCGGTGTCCGCGAGCCGCTGCTCGGCCTCGGCCGGGGAATAACCGAGCTCCACAAGCGCGTCGCGGGCGACGATGTGGCCGTCTCCAGGGCCGAGATGCGGGGCCTCGGCGACCGCCGCGAGCGGCGCGACCCGCTCCTTCAGCTCGAGCACGACCCGCTCGGCGGTCTTCTTGCCGATGCCCGGGATCGTCTGGAAGAGCGCGGCGTCCTCGCGCACGATCGCGCGCCTGAGCTCCGCCGGCGAGTAGCCGGAGACGATTGCCAGCGCGACCTTCGGCCCGACGCCCGAGACGGCGAGCAGCTGCTCGAAGAGCTCCCGCTCGGCCGGATCGGCGAAGCCGAACAGCTGCAGGGCGTCCTCTCGGACATGTAGGTGCGTCTCGAGGACGACTTCGTCCGCGCCCTCCGACTTGCGGACGGCCGACGGGGTCGCGAGGACGCGGTAGCCGACGCCGCCGACGTCGAGCACGAGCCCGTCAGCGTCCCGTGCGACCGGCTTCCCACGCAGGCGGGCGATCATCGGCTGCTTCCCGCGATGAGGAGGAGCGGCGGCGCGAGCGCGTGGCAGATCGCGACCGCGAGCGCGTCGGCCGCATGGTGCGGGCGCGGAACGTCATCTAGGCGCAGGACCGTCATGACCATGCGCTGGACCTGATCCTTCTCGGCCCGTCCGTAGCCGCACACCGCCTGCTTCACCGTCGCGGGCGGATACTCGGCGCAGGGCACGCCGGCGGCCGCGCACGCGACGAGCGCCGCGCCGCGTGCTTGCCCCACGGAGAGCGCGGTGCGGGCGTCGGCGCCGACGTAGGACTCCTCCAGCACGACCGCCTCCGGCTCGTGTGCGGCGATGAGATCCGCGACCTCGTCGTGGATCCGCTTCAAGCGCCGAGCCAGTTCGTCGCGAGGGGACGTTTCCCACCAGCCGTACTCCACTGCGCGGAGCCGGCCGCTGCCGCTTGCCTGCACGATGCCGAACCCGCACGCGGCCGTGCCCGGGTCGATGCCGAGGACCTTCACGAGTCGAGGTTATGCGTCGGCCCGGACGTTCCTGCCGAGGTTGATGTGAAACTCCGCCGCCGCCGGGGGCGCTCCAGACCAAGCCGGGCAGCGCGGTCGGTCGCGGCGCGTAGCAGCGCTACGTGTCGCGGCGAACGTGCTGAGCCGGCGCCGTGTCTGGGCGTCATCCGGCCCGGCGGAGTTTCACGTCAGGCCTCTAATCAGGCCGCGGTTACGCCGCGACGGCTTCCAGGATCCCCTCGGGGATGTCGAAGTTCGCGTAGACCGCCTGCACGTCGTCGTTCTCCTCGAGGGCGTCCATCAGGCGCACGAGCTTCTTCGCGGTCGTCTCGGCCTCGACGGCGACCGTGGTCTTCGGGAGCATCGTCAGCTCGGCCGAGTCGAACGGGATGCCGGCCTCGTCGAGCGCCGCCCGCACGTCGGCGAGCTCGTCCGGCGACGAGATCACCTGGTAGCTGGAGCCGTCGAGCTCGACATCCTCCGCGCCGCCGTCGGCGGCCACGAGCATCAGCTCGTCCTCGTCCACGTCGCCGGGCACGATCACGACTCCCTTTCGCTCGAAGAGCCAGGCCACGGCGCCGCTCGTCCCCAGGTTGCCGTCGTTCCTGGCGAAGATGTGCCGGATCTCGGCCGCGGTTCGGTTGCGGTTGTCGGTCAGCGCCTCGACGAAGACGGCGACGCCGCCGTCTCCGTAGCCCTCGTAGGTCACCGTCTCGTACGACTCACCGTCCGCCGAGGCCCCGGAGCCGCGGGCGATCGCCCGCTCGATGTTCTCCTTCGGCATCGAGTTGTCGCGCGCCTTCTGGATCGCGGTCGCGAGCGCCGCGTTCCCGTCAGGATCCGGGCCGCCCTCGCGCGCGGCGACGATGATCGCCCGCGTGAGCTTGGAGAAGAGCTTGCCGCGCTTCGCGTCGGCCGCGCCCTTCTTGTGCTTGATGCTCGACCACTTGCTATGCCCGGACATGTCCAGCCTCTCTGCACCAGCTCGAGAAAGCGCTCGTGCACGCGCGTGTCGCCCGTCAGCTCGGGATGGAACGAAGCGGCGAGGATGCGTCCCTCGCGCACGAGGACGGGCTCGCCCTCGAGCCGCCCGAGCACCTCCACGCCCGGGCCGGCGTCGGCGATCCGCGGGGCCCGGATGAAGACTCCTCTGAGCGGCTCCGGATCCCCCTCGAGCTCGACGTCCGCCTCGAAGCTCGCGACCTGCCGGCCGTAAGCGTTGCGCTCGACCTCCAGGTCGATCAGCCCGAGATGCGAGCGATCGAAGAGGATCATGCCCGCGCAGGTTCCGAACAGCGGGCCCGGGAATGCGGCCATCGGCTCCTCGAGGCCGCCGACGCGCATGAGGCGGCGGATCGCGGTCGACTCACCCCCCGGGACGACGAGCCCGTCGAGCCCCGCCAGCTGCTCCGGCCGGCGGACTTCCACGACGTCGACGCCGAGCCGACGCAGCAAGGTCACGTGCTCGCGAAAGTTCCCCTGGACCGCCAGGACGCCGATGCGCAACGAGTCGCTCATTCCCGTGAAACTGTACCCCCGGGGCCTTCGGCCCCTGGCCCCCGGCTACGACGCTACACGCGGAATTGTCACGGGCGTGTGACGGTGGAACGCCGGTTCTGTGCCGACTGGCGGCTACCAGCCGCGCGTCTCGAGCAGCTCCTCCGGCGCGAGGGCGGCGGCGTCCAGGCCGCGCATCGGCTCGCCGAGGCCGGTGGAGACGCGCGCGAGCGTCTCGGGGTCGGAGTAGTGCGTCGTCGCCTCGACGATCGCCTTCGCCCGCGCGAGCGGGTCGGCTCGACTTGAAGATGCCCGAGCCGACGAACACGCCGTCGGCGCCGAGCTGCATGCACAGCGCCGCATCCGCGGGCGTCGCGATCCCACCCGCCGTGAAGGTCACGACGGGGAGGCGCCCGTTCTCGGCCACCCAGCGCACGAGCTCGATCGGCGCCTGCAGCTCCTTGGCCTCCGTGTAGAGCTCGTCCTCGGCGAGCGTGCGCAGCCGGCGGATGTCGCCGAAGACCGCGCGCATGTGCCGGACGGCGTTGACGATGTCGCCGGTGCCCGCCTCGCCCTTCGTGCGGATCATGGCCGCGCCCTCGCTCAGGCGGCGCAGCGCCTCGCCCAGGTTTCGGCAGCCGCAGACGAAGGGGACGCGGAAGGCCCACTTGTCGATGTGGTGGCTCCTCGTCGGCGGGCGTGAGCACCTCGCTCTCGTCGATGTAGTCGACCTCGAGCGCCTCCAGGATCTGCGCCTCGACGAAGTGGCCGATGCGCGCCTTGGCCATCACCGGGATCGTCACCGCCTCCTGGATCTCCACGATCTTGGTCGGGTCGGCCATGCGCGCGACGCCGCCCTCGGCGCGGATGTCGGCGGGGACGCGCTCGAGCGCCATCACCGCGACCGCCCCGGCCTCCTCGGCGATCTGCGCCTGCTCGGCGCTCGTCACGTCCATGATCACGCCGCCCTTCAGCATCTCGGCGAGACCGCTCTTGACGCGCATCGTTCCGAGCTCGGCCATCGCGGAAAGTCTATCTACGCCGAGAGGAGCTCAAGGGCCGCGTCGGGCTCCTTGAACGGCGGGATGATGTAGATCCCGGCCGCGCGCGTCCGGGCGCCCTCCGCCAGCTCCCGGGCCAGCTCGAAGCCGAGCGAGCGCGCGTCCGCGCCCGCGTCGGCGAGCCGTTCCTGCACCGCTTCGGGGATCGTGATCCCGGGCACCTCGTTGTGGAGCCGGAAGGCGAGCTGGTAGCTGGTCAAGCGGCCAGATGCCGACCAGGAGCGGGATCGGCGACTCACCGCCCAGCCGGTCGAGGAAGCGTGTCCAGGTAGCCGAGGTCGAAGAGCGCCTGCGTCATGGCGAAGCGCGCGCCCGCGTCGATCTTCTCCCGGAAGCGCTCGAGCTCGCTGTCGAGGTCGTCGGCGGACGGGTTCACGGCCACGCCGATGTAGAAGGACGTCGGCGCGTCGATCGCCTTGCCCGAGTAGTCCTCCCCTCGGTTCAGGTGCCCGAGCAGCGCCACGAGCCCGATCGCGTCGACCTCGTAGACGCCGCTCGACCCCGGATAGTCGCCCACGTGCGGCGGGTCGCCCGTGACGGCGAGCACGTTCCGCACCCCCTCGGCATGCGCGCCGAGCAGCTGGGACTGGAGACCCATGATCGAGGCGTCGCGCGGTGTCACGTGCGGGATCGTCTCGATCTGCACCGACGCGCTCGATCACCGCCGCGGCCATCAGCGCCGAGAGCCGAGCGCGCGCCATCGGGTTGTCGTTGATGTCGACCACGTGGACGGCGCTCCGAGGCGCGGAGCCGGGCCGCGACCTCGAGCATCGCCTCCATGTTCGTCCCCTTCGGCGGGTCGAGCTCGACGGAGACGACCCACTCGCCGGCCTCGAGCCGCTCCTGCAGGAGCGTGCGCCCGGGAGCTGGCAGCTGCCTCGGCCGCGACCTCGCGCTCGATCGCGAAGAGCGGAACGCGCGGCTCCCGGCCCTCCTCGACGGCAGCCCGGATGGCGGCGATCTGGGCCGGCGTCGTCCCGCAGCAGCCGCCGATCAGCTGCGCGCCCAGGCTGCGCGCCTGCGCGGCGAACTCGGCGAAGTAGTCGGGCGTCGCGTGCGGATAGACGATGCGCCCGCCGGAGCGGCTGGGCAGGCCGACGTTCGGCTGTGCGGTCAGCGGCAGGCCGTTCGCGGCCGCGCTCATCTCCCCGAGCGCGGCGAGCGCAGCCTGCGGGCCGAGCCCGCAGTTCGCCCCGGCGGCGACGACCCCGAGCGCGCGCAGGCGCTCCACCGCGTCGCGCGCATGGCACGCCGGCGAGCGTCTCGCCGTCCTCGTCGAACGTGAGCTGGGCGACGATCGGAAGCGACGAGACACGTCCTGTACCGCGTGGATCGCCGTCTCGAGCTCGTCCAGGTCGAAGAACGTCTCGACGAGGAAGAGATCGACGCCGCGCCCCTCGAGGAGGCGCGCTTGCTCGTGGAAGACCTCGTAGGCGTCCTCCGCTCCGGTCGAGCCCTCGAGGTCGCCGAGCGGCCCGATCGCACCGCCGATCAAGCACCGGAGCGCCGGCCACCTCCCGCGCCTCGCGGGCGAGCTTGACGCCGCGCTCGACGATCTCCTCGAGCCGGTCGTCGAGGTACTGCGCCGAGAGCTTGCGGCGGTTCGCGCCGAAGGTGTTCGTCTCGATCAGCTCCGCGCCGGCGCGGATGAAGCCCGGTGTGCACGCCGATCACCGCCTCGGGCGCCTTGAGGTTCGCCTCCTCCGGGCACCGCAGGCGCGCGACGGCCGCCGCTCAGAAGCGCGCCGGTGCCACCGTCGCCGACGATGACGCGGTTCTCGGCCAGTCGTTCGTCGAAACGACCCACGGGACTGAGACTAGCGCCAAGCGGCAATGAGTCTTATGGGCCCGCCTGGATTCGAACCAGGGACCAACGGATTATGAGTCCGCTGCTCTAACCAGCTGAGCTACGGGCCCGCGTCGAGTCGAGCTTAGCGCCGCGGCGCGCTGACGGTTCCGGCGCGACCGGTGACGGTATTGGTAAGAATAGGCCCGCATGTCCCGGAGCTTGAGGGTGCCGTCCACGGGCCCGGCGCGGAGGGCTCGGTCATGAAGGTCTTCCAAGCGTGAGCGGAGCCTGCGCACTCTGGGCGGGCTCGAGGTCCGCGACATCACCGACGACGTGCGCGAGGCCGTCTACGAAAGCGGCGTCACCGACGGGATCGCCTGCGTCTACTCGCCGCACACGACCTGCATGGTTCGGGTGAACGAGTTCGAGACCGGCTTCCTCGAGGACTTCATCAGGATGCTGCGGCGGCTGGTCCCCAGCGAGAAGTACTACGCGCACGACGACTGGGACCGCCGCACGGAGAACATCTGCCCCGAGGACATGGACTTCGGGAACGGCCACTCGCACTGCATGGCGATGCTGCTCGGCCCCGCGGGTGAGTCGATTCCCGTACAGGACGGCGAGCTCTGCCTCGGCACCTGGCAGCGCGTCCTCTTCCTGGAGCTCGACCGCTCCCGCGACCGCCGCTGGCTCGTCCAGGTCGTCGGCGAGTAGCGCCCCTCGACCATAAGACGGGGTCCGCGCAGTCCTCGCTACTGACCCGTGTCCGCCGTCCTCCTCGCACTCGCGTCGGCCGTCTGCTTCGGTGCGCTGACGGTCGCGATCCGCGTCGCGCTCCGTAACCATCCCGAGCCGGACATCGCCGCCGTCGCGACGACCGTCGTCGCCCTTGTCGTCGCGCTCCTTGCCGCCGTGCTCGACCCGGGACCGGAGAGCTCGCCCGCCCGAAGGAGCTTGCGGTCTTCGCCTTGGCCGGCCTGCTGGCGCCGGGCGTCTCGCAGATCTTCCTCGTGCTCGCGATCCGCGACGTCGGAGCTCGGCCGGACCTCGGTCGTAGTCGGCAGCGCGCCGCTCTTCGCCGCGACGCTCGCCATCCTGCTCCTCGACGAGCCTTTCGAATGGCCGCTCGCGCTCGGTGCAGTCCTGATCGTCGGCGCCGGGATCCTGCTCGCAGCGGAGAGCGCGCGGCCTGCCCACTTCCGCCTCATCGGTGTCGCCTTCGCGCTGGTGGCGACGATCCTCTTCTCCACCCGCGATCTCGTCGTGCGCTGGTACTCGGAGGACGCGGCGCTCGGGTCAGTCGAGGCCGCGGCGGCGGCACTCGCTGCCGGCGCCCTCGTCATCGTCGCCTACGCTGCGGTGCTCCGGCGCGGCGCGCTCGGCGCCGCGCTCGCGAGCCCGGCGCTTCTCCGGTTCGTACCCGCCGGCGTCTTCTTCGGCCTCTCCTACGTCCTCCTTTTCGAGGCCTACTACCGGGGGAAGGTGACGGTCGTCTCGCCGCTCGTGGCGACCGAGTCACTCTGGGGTGTCCTCCTGGCGGCGCTCGTCCTGGGCAGGAGCGAGCTCGTGGGGCCGCGCCTCGTCCTCGGCGCTGCGCTCGTCGTCGCGGGTGGAGCGCTCATCGGGGCTTTTCGGTGAGAAAGCCCTGCACGTGCGCCCTTTTGGTGGACTCCCCGGGTTGGACTCGAACCAACAACCCTCCGGTTAACAGCCGGATGCTCTGCCAATTGAGCTACCGGGGATCGCTCGGCCGGAAAAGTCTAGCGAAGCTCGCTTTCGACCTTGCCGAGCGCGTCGCGGATCCGCGCGAGAACCCCCTGGAGCTCGACCGTGCGCGCGAGATCCTCACCGGAGAGCTCCGCCAGCTCGCGTCGGACCAGCCGCTCCTCCAGCCGGAGGACGAGCTCACGGGCCACGTCTTCGTCGAGGCCTTCGTCGGCGACGGTCGCGTCGAGCTCGGCGCGGAGCCCGACCAGCTCCTCGTCGGCCTCCCCCTCGCCGGCGAGATGCGCGCGCAGGCGGCGGTGGAGCGGGTTGTCGAAGTGACGGTCGTCGAGCCCGCTCAGGTACCTCTCGGCGAGATCGGGGCGCGCCGCGCAGATGGCGAGGAAGTCGCGCTCGAGCCGGTCACCCGCGCCGAGAAGCTTGCGCCGCGCCTCGCCGACCATGACCGCGCTCCCGCCGGCGATCCGGAGGGGCACTTGGAGCCTGTCCGCCGCGTACCGCGCAGCCTCGTCCCGTTCCGGCCCCGGCGGCGCGTCTTCGACCAGCCGTTGGATGCGCTCGAATGCCTCCTGGCTGGACGGGTTCCCGAGCTCGAGGTCGACCCGGTGACGCAGGTAGCCGACGGAGGCGGCCAGCCGCGCCTCGAAGCCGTCGACGGCGTCGGCTGGATCCTTTCCCGGCGGCAGCGGGACGATGCGCACGTTGAACCCGGAGCGAACCGCGATCTCCATGCCGCGGATGGTCGCAGCCTCGCCGGCCGCGTCCGCGTCGAAGCAGAGGTAGAGGTGGCCGGTGAGGCGTCGGAGCTCCTTGAGCTGCGGCTCGGTGAGCGCCGTTCCCATGCAGCGCGACCGTCGCACCCAGCCCCGCCTGGTGGAGTGCGAGGACATCCGTGTAGCCCTCGACGACGACCGCCCGGTCCTCCTTCGTGATCGCAGCCCGCGCCCGGTCGAGGCCGTAGACGATGGAGCCCTTGCGGAAGAGCTCGCCCTCAGGCGAGTTCACGTACTTTGCCGGGATCGGGTCGTCGTCCCGCATGCGCCGCGCGCCGAAGCCGAGGACCCGGCCGCGCGCGTCGGCGAGCGGGAAGACGAGCCGCCCGGAGTAGGAGTCGTTGCCGCGGCGGTTGACGAGGCCGACGGCGACGAGGTCCTCCTGCGCGAAGCCCTTGGCGCGAGCCTTCTCGGCGAGCACCGTCCCGCCGGGCGAGAGCCCGAGCCGGTACTCGCGGCACACGGCCTCCGCGAGGCTCCGACCCGCCAGGTACTGACGCGCCTCGGCGCCGGCGGCCGAGTCCCAGAGGTTGCGCTCATAGAAGGCGGCCGCCTGCTCGAGGAGCGAGAGCAGGCGCGCGCGGCGCTCGCGCTTCGCCTCGGCCTGCGGCGATGTCTCTTCGTACGCGAGCGGAATGCGGTAGCGCTCCGCGAGCCACTCGACCGCGCCGGCGAAGTCGAGCCCCTCGGTCTCCTTCACGAACGTGATGAGGTCGCCCTTCATCTCGCAGCCGAAGCAGTAGAAGAGCTTGTCCACCGCGTTGACGGAGAAGCTCGGCGTCCGCTCCTCGTGGAAGGGGCAGCGTCCCGTCCAGCGCGCCCCGACCTTTCGCAGCTGGGTACGGGCGCCGACCACCTCGACCATGTCCGCCGCAGCCTTCACCTGGTCGATCGAGGCCTGGGCGATTATGGCCATGCGAGCGCGAAGCGATCGGTCATGCCGGCGATGTAATCGGTCACCCGTTCCGGAAGGTCGCCGGGCCGCTCCGGGGGCAGTTCGTCAGTGTGCTCGACCAGCCGGTCGAAGATCCTGCGGATGGTGGCGACGGCGAGCTTCCGCTGCTCCCGCGCCGCCGGGCCGAGATATACGCGCTCGAACATGAAGGCCCTCAGGTCGCGCATCGCACGGCCGACCTCCTCGCTCTGGACGATGTCGCCCGCCTCGGCCGAGGCCTCGACGATGTCGTGGACGAGCGTGTCGATCCTGCGCGAGCCGCGGGCGCCGAGAAGCGCGATCTCCTCTTGCGGCAGCTCCTCGTCGGCGAGGATGCCGGCACGCAAGGCGTCGTCGATGTCGTGGTTGATGTACGCGACGCGGTCGACGAGGCGCACGATTTTTCCCTCGAGCGTGGACGGCTCGCCCGCGCCCGTGTGGTGGAGGATCCCGTCCCGGGTCTCCACGGTCAGGTTGAGGCCGCGGCCGTCGCGCTCCAGTACCTCCACGACGCGGAGGGACTGCTCGTTGTGTCGAAACCGGCGGCCGAAACGCTCGGCGAGCGCCTCGTCGAGCGCCTCCTCGCCGGTGTGCCCGAAGGGCGCATGGCCGAGGTCGTGCCCGAGCGCGATCGCCTCGGCGAGATCCTCGTTCAGCTTGAGCGCCCGCGCCACCGTCCGAGAGATGCCGGCGGTCTCGAGCGTGTGCATGAGGCGTGTGCGGTAGTGGTCGCCCTGCGGGTCGATGAAGACCTGCGTCTTGTGCTTCAGGCGCCGGAACGCCTTGCAGTGGACGATCCGGTCGCGGTCGCGCTGAAACGGCGTCCGCAGCCGGCATTCCTCCTCCTCGGGATACGCTCGTCCGCGCGTCTCGTAGGAACGCACAGCGAGCGGGGAGAGGCGGCTCTCCTCGTATTCGCGGACGCCCGCTTCGAAGGTGTCCGCCACCCTGCCTGCAAGATCGGGCATGCCTCCTACGCTACCGCTAGATGATGATGGGAACGGTGCCCCCGTCGGCACTCCACGCGGATCCCGTGACGTAGCTGGCACGGTCCGAGCACAGAAAGACGATCACCGAGGCGATCTCTTTCGGCTCGGCCAGCCGGCCGAGCGGCCTTCCCTTGGCGACACCGGCAAGGACCTCCTCCCTGGTCTTCCCCGTCCGCGTCGCCGCCTGGTCGGCGAGGCCTCCGGGCCCCAGCCAGGCAGGGGAGGAGGTGGGCCCCGGCGTCACCGCGTTGCAGAGGATGCCGTCGGCGGCGTAGAGGTCGGCGACGAGCCGCGAAAGCGAGAGCACTGCCGCCTTGGTCACGCTGTACTCCGGCATCGACGTGGAGGGACGCTTGCCGGCGGTCGAGCTCACGTTGACGATCCGCCCCGAGCCGCGGCCGCGCATCCCAGGGAGCACCGCCTGGATCGCGCGCACGTAGCTCATCACGTTCAGCTGCCACACGGCTCCCAGTCGGCCTCGGTGAGCTCTTCGAAGCTCGCCTGCGCGGCGATGCCGACGTTGTTCACGAGGCAGTCGACTTGGCCGAGCTCGGCCTCGGCGCGCGCGATCAGCTCGGCCGGCGCTTCGGGCGTGGAGAGATCTCCGGCGACCCCGAGCGCCGCCCCGACGTCCGCACGCGCCGCCTGAACGCGGTCCGGGTCCCGGCCGGAGACGACGACCCGGGCACCTTCCTCGGCGAGCATCCGAGCGGTCTCCAGCCCGATCCCAGCGGTCGAGCCGGTGACGACGCACACGCGATCACCGAGGCCGAGCTCCACGGCGCCGAAGCCTACCGTTGTTACTTGGGCGGTACGGTGACCCGGCGGAGCGGGCTTATCGTCCTGTTGCCGTGCTCGTCCCTGGCGACGACGCGAAACTCATCCGTCGTGCCCGCTGTCGCCGTGAAGGGGATGCTCTGCGGCCCGGTGTTCGAGCCGCTCTCCAGCTCCTCCCATGCGGTCGTCCCGGCCACGCGGTGCTCGAGCCGCCAGACGGCGAGGCCGGAATTGCCACGGTCGCCGACCCTGAACGCGAGCTCGTACATGAGCTCACTAGGCTGCGGCTGCGGAAAAGCGATCGTCGGCGCACGCAGGTCGTGCAGCAGGCGCCGAGATCCGTTCGGCGCCCGGTCGACACATCCCCTCCGACACGCGCCGGGCGCCAGGAACGACGAGAAGGCCTGCCAGCGGTAACCGGCCGGGTTGCCGAGTTGACTCTTCGAAAGAGTCACCCGAACGGCGCGTCGGTCGGGTCGAGATGCCTTCGCCCGGCCGAGGAGCCCTCCGTTCCCTCTGAAGACGCTCGCGACCAGCCGGTCCCGCTCCGAGATGAGGACGAATCGCTCGAAGGCGGGGTCTGCGTCCGTGCTGAACCACATCAGGAGCGCATTCGACTCCTGCGGCCCGAGCACGGAGCTCGGCCAGCGTTCGAACATCCTGATCGTGTGCGTGACCTTCGCACCCGAGTGCCCCTGGGACACCGAACGGATGTCCAGACGCCCGGGGCGGTCGTTTCCGTCCTGCAGGGTGCTCGTGCCCGCCCACGCGGTTTCGGCGCCGACGAGAACGAGAAGCGCAGCCGCGGTCACCGCGAGCGCACTGATGAACCGACCCCCGAACATGACCTCGTCTGCAGGGTAGCGCTCGGGTTGCCAGCCTAGGCGCGCCGGGCGTCCTACCATCCCAGCATGAGTTTCGCGTACGGATCGATCGACGAGCTTGGGACAGGCGTTTTCCGCAAGGTTCGCCAGGCCCTCGGCGTCACCGCCTTCGGCGTGAACGCGATGGTGCTGCCACCGCAGACCGGCTGGTTCGAGCACTTCCACGACGAGCAGGACGAGCTCTATTTCGTTCACCGCGGCCGCGCGACCTTCGAGGTCGAGGGTGAGCGTTTCGAGCTCGAGCCGGGCGGCGTGTGCCACGTCGAGTCCACGTCTCCGCGGCGGGTCTGGAACGCGGGTGACGAGTCTCTCGTGCTCCTGATCGTCGGCGGTCGAGGCGGCTACATCGGCCGCGACGGGCACATGGTCGACCCCGCCGACGAGGAACGGCGCCGCTCCTTCAGCGCCGGCGAGCATGCCGTCATCCGCCGGCTTCCGGAGTGACGACCGTCTACCTCGCCCGCCACGGGGAGAGCGACTGGAACGCCGCCAATCGCTTTCAGGGACACAGCGACCGTCCCCTCACCCCGCTTGGGCGGCGGCAGGCCGAGGCGCTTGTCGACCAGCTCGCCGAGGCGGTCGCGCTGAGCGCGATCTATTCGAGCCCGCTCCGCCGAGCGCTTGAGACGGCGGCCGTCGTCGGTGCACGAACCGGGCTCCAGCCGGTCCCACTGGACGACCTGCGCGAAGTGGACGTCGGGGCTTGGGCCGGCCTGAGCCGGTCTGAGGTCGAGCTGCGGTTCCCGGAGGAGTTCCGGCGCTGGCTCGACGGAGGCGAGGGCTGGGCGGACGGAGAGACCTACCAGGAGATGTCCTCCCGCGTGATCTCCGCCGTCGTCGGGATTGCCGACGCTCATCCCGGCGGCGAAGTGCTGGTCGTCTCGCACGGCGGCCCGATCCGGGCGCTCCAAGCGGCCGCGGCCGGGCTCGACGTCCACGCCTACCGCAGGCTCTACCGAGTCGAGCCGAACGCCCGACTGTCCCGGTTGGCCGTCGAGAACGGCAGGATCTCCCGGCTAGACTGAGCTCG
>CAVTCK010000025.1:0-141169 GCA_963733155.1 uncultured Actinomycetes bacterium | reverse complement strand
CCGAGCGGCGGAGCTGCCTAGATGTGAGATGTGCAAGCCGTCGGTAACGGCGGGGCGACGTGCAGCTGCGCCGAGATCACCGCGGGTAGGGCCGAGCGCAAGCGGCGGCAGCCTGCGGCCCCGCTCTACCGCTAGGCGCCCTTCCCCGTTCCAGGCGAGCCTCGGGGACTCCCGACCGCTCCCCACCCCTCCCCCCTTTCTCCACCAATCCAGGGGGAAAAAGGAAGTTGAGAGTCCCTCGCGTCATGGGCACCCCCAACAAAACGGCTCCCACCCGCGCAACCACTGCACTCGGCAAGGTGAAAGTAGATTATCCTCACCTAAAAGGAAGGAGGAAGACCGTCTTCGGCTTGCTAGTGCCCCTTTTGGGGGTCAGGGCTCGCGCTCTTCGGGCCGATACCGCGGACTGTAGTGGCCCTCCGCAAGGGAGGGCTGAGTCGCAGTCGTGTTCGACGGTGCCTTTACCGATGACCCTGACCGAGAAGAAGCCCAGGACGGTTTCAATGAAGGAACTTATCTGCCCCCAGGAAACACGATGAGCCGGCGTTGCCCGACCGGGAAAGCCAAGCATCTCAGCCGAGGCGCAGCACAGAATGAGCTCTACACGCGGCTCGGCGAAGGGGTGCGCGTCGGCTCCACGTACCGCTGCCCGCTCTGCCGGAACTGGCACATCACCCGCCAGGTGCCGCGGGCGGAACGCCCCGCGAAGCACTGAAGGATCGATGCCCCTGACGGCCTGCTGCCGCGAGGCGGACGTGCTCGCCGCCGCGCCCGACTCAACGCCTGCCGACACCGATCGGGACACGTCGAGCCCCGCCAGGCCGACGGACGAGAGGGTCAGCGCGAAGTTTTCAGCGAACGAGGCTGCGCGGGATCTTCCGCATACCGTGATTATGGCGACGAGCGCGGAGGTTCACGGCTCGGGGGTGAGGTCGCGTAGGGGCCAGCACGGCCGGCGCGAACGCTTCAGGCACGATCGCGTAGCGGCCGTTCACGAGCGTGATGCGGCCACGCTTGAGCTCGTCGCTGAGGATGGTCGTCAGGGGCTCGCTCCATCCGTTCCCGTAAGCGTCGAGGCCCGGCGACCGTGATGTCGAGCTCGCCGATCCAGGTGCGCGGATACCTGCTCGAGCGTGCGGGTGCTCGAGGCCGGGGCATCGGTTGCCCGAGCTCCTCGTCGGGCTCGACGCGCCGGCGTCCGCTGCGTTGGTGCACTCAGCCTGCCTCCGTCCTCGGCGTTGCACCACGTGTGCGCCGGGAACTCTCCGAAGTTCGAGGCTTTGCCCGAGGAAACCGGCGGGTCGTGATGCAGGGTTCCGCTACCCGGCTCGATCGGCGTGGAGCGCGCGGGCCTTGCGTCTTCGGTACGGCCTGCTGTAGGCGCGGGTCACGGTGTTGTCACCGTAGCCGACAGGCGGTCTACACTCGTTCCATGTCGATCGGGATGTCGACCTCGTCTAGCGAAGCGGTCACCGCCCATCGGGCGCGAGATCTGGTCGACCTGCGCCGCGCAGGATTCCACGAGATCGTCGACGTCGAAGAGCGCGGCCCCTACATCGTCGCCGAAGGCTCGCGCCTCGCTCGAGAAGTGTCGTAACAGCCTCGATGGCCCGAGGTCCTCCTGGCCTCCCGACATTCTGCGACGGCATGAAGATCGGGGAGCTCCTTCGGTGAGCTCCCCGACGCGAGGGCCGGACACCCGGCTGCATTGTTGCCCGATGAAGAACGGAGCCAGCACCCGACGTTCGCGCGCCGGGCGCGGCTCCATCCGATCCCAAAGGAGGAGCACAACATGATGACACAGGAGAAGCCAATCCTCGTCCTGGCGAGCAGTGGCAAGACCGGCCGCCGAGTCGTCCAGCGGCTGACGGCTCGCGGGATCCCGACGCGCCTGGGCTACGCTCGGGGGAACCGCGGTTCGACTGGGACGACCGGGACACGTGGGCGCCGGTGCTGCAGGGCGTCGGTCCGTCTACGTGCAGCACTACCTCGACGTCCTTCCGGGCGCCGCGGAGATCATCGGCTCCTTCGCGGAGCTCGCCGTCGCGAGCGGCGTTTCGCGGCTCGTTCACCTCTCGGGCCGCGGCGAGGCCGAGGCGGAGCTCTCCGAGCAGGCCGTGCGAGACACGGGCGCCGAGGTGACGACTCTGCGCTCGACCTGGTTCAGCCAGAACTTCAGCGAGAGCTACTTCCTGGACGGTCTGCTCGCGGGGGAGCTCGCGCTCCCCGCGGGCCACACGCCCGAGCCGTTCGTCGACGCCGACGACATCGCCGACGTCGCGGTCGCCGCGCTGACCGAGGACGGCCATATGGGCGACGTCTACGAGCTGACCGGCCCCCGCCTGTTGACGTTCGCCGACGCCGTCGGGGAGATCGCGCAGGCAACCGGCAGAGAGATCCGCTACGTGCCGGCCACGATCGAGGACTTCGCCGCCGCGCTGGAGGAGCAGGCGGTTCCGGGCGAATGGATCGAGCTGCTCGTCTACCTCTTCCAGGAGGTGCTCGACGGGCGCAACGCCCACCTGGCGGACGGCGTGCAGCGGGCCCTCGGCCGGGAGCCGAAGGACTTCGCCGAGTACGCGCGCGAGGCCGCGGCAACCGGGGTCTGGAACCTCGCAGCGGCTCGGTCCGCCGCCGAGAGAGACGAGCATGGCGTTCCAGGGACAGACACTCGAGAACCCCGCAAGCGGCGAGCGGCTCACCTTCCGCCGGACGGCGGCGGACACGGGCGGGGAGCTGGTGGCGATCGACCTCGAGCTCCCGCCCGGGGCCCGCGTCCCCGCCGGACTGCACATCCATCCGCGACAGGAGGAGCGCTTCGAGGTCGTGACGGGCAGGATGCGCTTCCGCCTAGGACGGAGGAAGGTCGTCGCTGGTCCTGGGACGGTCGTCGTCGTCCCGGCGGGGATGGCGCACGACTTCGCGAACGCCGGCGAGGTCCAGGCGCGCGTCCGCGTCGAAGTGCGACCGGCGCTCAAGATGGAGCGGCTCTTCGAGACCGCGGTTGCGCTCGCCCGGGAGGGCCGCACGATCATGAACGGCATTCCCAAGCCGCTCGACCTCGCCCTCTTCCTGCGCGAGTTCGAGCAGGAGGTGCAGCCGGCCTTCCCTCCACGCTGGGCGCAGCGGCTCGCCCTTGCTCCGTTCGCTTGGCTCGCCAGGCGCCGCGGCTACGCTGCCCGCTACGCGCCCAGCAAGGTGCTCAGGGATGAGCAGCAGGCGCTCGAGGCTCGGCGGGCGGCATGAGTCGCGGCCTCGGTGGGGCTGTGGTCGACCATGCCGGGGCAACGCGACGCGCGTGTACCTGAGCTAGACGCCCAGCTCGACGAGCGCCTCGACCAAGTCAGGCTCGAACATGCCGCGAACGATCGCGTAGCGGCCCTCAGCGTCGAGCGTGACGCGGCCGCGGGCGAGCTCGTCGTTGAGAACGGTCACGAGGGGCAAACTCGGCCCATAGGCAGCGAGGCCGCTCTGGCGGGCGGCGAGCTCGTCGAGCGTTAGCCCGACGACGGCGGCGGGCCGGCTAACCCCTCGTCGTCTCCGCTCTCGCTCGAGGCCGCGATCCGCCGACTGCGTTCCCGGTGGTCGCGCCGCCGGCATTCCTTGCAGCGGTAGCCGGCCGGGTGAGAACTCCGTGACGGGTTTCGTCTCGCCGCAGCGGTTGCAGCGTCTCCGCACTTCTGACAGTTCCGGCTGGTTCGGGTGTAGCGTCGGGCTCGCCCGTCGCCTCCTGGGGCAACTGGTGGCCGTGCGCGGCCGTTTCCGCCTCGACGTCGGATACCGAGATGGCACCGTTCAGCTGCTCGTGGACGAGCTCGCGGACGATGCGGTCGACGAGCTCGGCTACGGGGCCGCGCAGCTCGTCACGGACGAGCGCCTCGAGCGACTGCCCCTCGACCGCGGCCACGTCCGCTATTGTCTACCCGCCTGGTGGGGAATGTCTACCTGACGCGAGAAACAGGCTGGCACTCTGAAAAAGTCCCAGCCAACTTCTAAGGCCGCGGCGACGAGCGCCAGTCGTGCGCCAGTCGGCACCGATCTAGGCGCACTAACTCGGACGAGCACGGACAGCCGCGCGGCGGGCCGGGAGCCGCGCAATCCCTCATGGCGCCTGGCAATCCCGCATGCCGAGCGGCGGTGCGGGAACTTGCCCCCGGCACGAATCGAACCTGCGCACGCGGTTTAGGAAACCGCTGCTCTATCCACTGAGCTACGGGGGCGCGCGGTCACGGTAGCAGCGGCCCTCGGCGGCCTCAGAGACGGTGAACTGGGCCCCAAGGTCTGCCCTCTTTAGGACTCCGCCACGCCTTCCTAGGCGCCCAGCGGAAGCCGCGGACGGCGACGAAGAGGCCGACGAGGCCCCAGACGACCACGGCCGCGACCGCCGAGCGGCTCGAATGACTCGCCCGTCAGGAAGCTCGCGCGGATGAGCTCGAGGAAGTAGGTGAGCGGCAGCACCTCGGAGATCGCCTGCAGGAACGCCGGCATCTCCTCCGTCGAGAAGAAGACGCCGGAGATGAACGCCATCGGCAGGAAGATGGCGTTGACGACCGCCGACGAGCCTTCCGCTGTCCGGACGACGGTCGTCACCGCGAGGCCGAGGGCCGCGAAGGCGGCGGCGCCGAGCAGGACGGCGAAGGCGAACGCGAGCCAACGGTCGGGCCAGTTGGCGTCGAGGACGTAGACGCCGAGGAGAAGCTGCGCGACCACTTGCAGCGCGATGACGACGACGGTCGACGCGATCACGGCCGCCAGGTACGTCCCGGCCCCGAGCGGCGTCCCACGCACACGCTTCAGGAGCCCGGCTTCGCGCCTGACGACGAGGGTGATCGCCAGCCCGGCGAAGGCGTTCGCCGCGACGCCGTAGCCGACGAGCCCGATCAGCAGAAAAGTCGGCGCGGTGACGCCTTCGATCGGCTCGTCGCCGTAGACGGAGCCGATGAGGAGGAGCAGGAGGATCGGGAAGAGGAAGCTGAAGAATGCCGCCTCTCGGTTTCGCCAGAAGAGGAGCTGCTGCACCCGCAGCTCGTGCAGAAAGAGCCTCACTCCTCGCCCTCCTCCCGCGTGAGCTCGAGGTAGACGTCCTCCAGGCTTCGCCGGTGCACCTCGAGGCCCTCGAGCTCCACGCCCTCAGCGAGGGCCTTGGCCGTCAGCTCGTGGAGGACGCGGGTCGGCTCCTCGGTGGCGACGACGACTTCGCTGCCGTTGTGCCGGTAGCGGATCTCCACGGAGGCATGATCCGAGAGGAGCTCCCGCGGCGAGCCGGTGCCCACGATCTCGCCGCCGCGCAGGATCGCGACGCGGTCGGCGAGACGCTGAGCCTCCTCCATGTAGTGCGTGGTCAGGAGGATGCTTTTTCCCAGGGAGCGGAGGTCGCGTATCGTCTCCCACGCCTGGCGCCGGGCGGCCGGATCGAAGCCGGTCGTCGGCTCGTCGAGGAAGACGAGCTCGGGATCGCCCACGAGCGCGAGCGCGAGGTCCAGCCGCCGGAGCTGGCCGCCCGAGAGCGTTCGCACGCGCGCGTCTCGCTTCTCCGCAAGCCCGACGAGCTCGATCACCTCGTCGGCGGTGCGCGGGCGGGGGTAGTAGCCGGCGAAGAGCTCGACGATCTCGTGCACGCTCAGGAGGTGGTAGACGGCCGACGACTGGAGCACGATGCCGATTCGGGACTTGAAGCTCCGCCCGCCGCGCTCGGGATCCTCGCCCAGCACGCGCACGTCGCCGTCGTCGCGGCGGCGGTAGCCCTCCAGAATCTCGACGGTGGTCGTCTTGCCCGCGCCGTTGGGCCCGAGGAGCGCGAAGACCTCGCCGGTCTCCACGGTGAAGGAGACCCCATGCAGGACTTCGCGCTGTCCGTAGGACTTCCGCAGGCCGGAGACGGCGATCGCGCTCACGGTGGGCGAGGATATCGGCGCGGCTCCCAGAGCCTAAGGTTGCCTCGTGGAAGTTCCGCGCATCCACTCCCCACGGCTCGATCTCGTCTCGCTCTCGCCCTTGGTCCTCCAGGCCTTGCTGGACGGCCGGCACGACGTGGCTGAGCAGCAGGCGTCAGTGCGATTTCCGACCGGCTGGCCGGACGAGGGCGCGGAGTCCCTTCTACGCCTGCGGCTCGAGCAGATCTCGCGGGACCCCGCGGCGCAGAGGTGGCTCGTGCGCGCGCTCGTCAGGCGCCGCGACGGGGAGATGATCGGGCACGCCGGCTTCCACGGCCCCCCGGGAACGGGCGGGCTCGCGCCGGGCAAGGCGGAGCTCGGCTACACGGTCTTCCCCGCCTATCGTGGCCGTGGTTATGCGACCGAGGCCGCCGTCGCGCTCATGGACTGGGCCGAAGGCGAGGGAATCCGGCGCTTCGTCGCCTCGGTCGCTCCCGGCAACGATCCATCGCTGGCGATCGTGCGCACGCTCGGCTTCGTGCAGACCGGGGAGCAGTGGGACGAGGAGGACGGCCTCGAGCTCGTCCTCGAGCTCGACCGCTCACCTGACCCACCCGGCGGTCATTAGAGTCGGGGCGATGGCGACCTACCGCTACGTCGTCGCGGACGTCTTCACCGACACGCCGCTCGAGGGAAACCAGCTGGCGGTGTTCACGGACGCGCGCGAGATCCCCGAGGAGCAGCTACAGCGGCTGGCGAAGGAGATGAACTTCTCGGAGACGGTGTTCGTGTACACGCCCGAGGCCGACGGCCATGCGCGCGTCCGGATCTTCACGCCGGTGTCGGAGCTGCCCTTTGCCGGGCATCCTGTGCTGGGGACAGCCTTCGTCCTGGGCGGGCCCCTGCAGCTGCCGGAGATCCGGCTCGAGACAGGCATGGGCATCGTCCCGATGACCCTCGAGCGGGATCAGGCCGGCCGCATCGTCTTCGGCCGGATGAACCAGCCGATTCCGACGGTCCAGCCGTTCGAGCGCGGCGACGAGCTGCTGGCCGCGCTGGGCGTCGACCGGTCGGAGCTGCCGCTGGAGCTCTACGAGTCCGGTCTCGGCAACGTCTACGTCCTGCTTCCGGACGAGGATGCCGTCTCCGCCGTCGAGCCCGACCTCGCAGCGGTAGCGCGTGTCATGGGCGACGTGCATGCCAACTGCACCGCCGGCTCCGGGTGCGCACTGGCGGACGCGAATGTTCGCGCCCGGCGACGGCGTGCCCGAGGATCCGGCCACCGGGTCGGCCGCAGGGCCGCTCGCCGTGCACCTTGCCCGCCACGGCCGCATCGGCTTCGGCGAAGAGATCGTGATCACCCAGGGCGTCGAGATCGGCCGCCCGAGCACGCTCTACGCCAAGGTGGAAGGCTCGCCCGAGCGGGTGGACCGGGTCGAGGTCGGCGGTTCGGCGGTCCTCGTCGCGCGCGGCGAGTTCAGCCTTTAGGGCCACGCCCAGGGCTCTGACCCCAGGTCAGGTCACTTTCTGCCCTGCGACCGTCCACTGGGTGTGGACAAGGACTCGTCCGATCGCGCATGGAAAGCCAGGAACCATCGGGGACGCGACGGGTCTGGCTTCGTCCTCCTCAGCCGGGCACTAGGCCGTCACGCCCATGCCCAGGGGCCTGTCCCCGGGGCGTGGTCGGAGGGGACGTGGCCTTAGAGCTCCTAACGCAATGAGGAGCGGTGCCGTCTGACCGCGCTGGGCGGCCCGAGGCGGCGTCCTCAGTCGCGCCCATACCGCTCTGGGTATGGGCGCTCCCTGCGTCCTTGCCTCGAACCACCCATCGCACCCAGTCGGCGGGTCCTCATTACGTTAGGAATTCCTAGCCCCACGCGACGTCGTGGATCTCGGGGAGCTCGACGGTCAGGGCGCGCCAGAAGCGGCCGCCGTCGCCGGAGACGAAGAGGCGGTTGCGGGCCCCGTAGAGGACGTGGTCGGGGTTCTCGCGGAGCGCGACCGCGCGGCCGGCCGGGAGGCCGGCGCCGCGCTCGTCCCACGTCTGGCCGCCGTCGTGGGAGACGAGGAGGGGCGGCTTGCGGTCGAGCAGCAGGACGACCGTGGAGCCGACCGCGTCGACATCGAGAACGTGCGCCGCGGCCCACTGCGGCGCGAGACCGAGCGGCCGCTCGCGCTCGACGGCGGCGCCTTCCTGGCGCCCCGCCAGCTGGTCTTCCTCGGCGGTCGTGCCGACCTCGACCAGGTACGTCGCATCGTCGCAGCCCGCGACGACGATCAGCGGCGGCCCGGTCACCGCGTCAGGATCGCGCCGGCGGCGCCGTTGGCGAGCCGCGCCGCCGAGACCGGGGAGTGGCGCCGGCGCCGGTAGCCGAGATAGGCGGTCATCCAGGAGTCGCCGGCGCCGGTCGGGTCGACACCCTCGAGCGGGATCGTAGGGACGTGCTCCGCGAGCCCGTCCGCGTAGACGACGGCGCCTGTCTTCCCCAGCGTCACCACCACCTCCCGGACGCCGAGCGATCGGAGCGAGCTCTCGGTGAGCTCGAGCCCGAGCGCGTCCAGCTCCTCGCGGGCGAGCTTGAGGACGCTGACGTGACCGAGGACGTCCGGGTCGTACTCGGAGTCGAGGACGAGGTCGCCGAGGCCTGCGCGCCGGACGAGGCCTTGGCCGTCCAGGCTCAGGACCCGGCCGCGTGCCAGGGAGGCCAGCGTCTCGGCGGGGAAGTCCGCCCGTGTGAGCGCGCCGGCATGCACCCAGTCCACGTCCGCGAGCGCCCGCGTCAGCCAGCCGCGAGCCTCCTCGGGGCTCCACGGCTCCCCCAGCTCCTCGATCGCCATGCGGCGGTGGTCGCCGTCGTTCTCGATCCGAAACTCGATCGTCCGCGGTGCGCTTTCCGCCACGATCGGCAGGCCGAGGCCGGCGAGGCGCGGACGATCCTCGTCGGCCAGCTTCGTCGCCACGACCGCCGGCTGCCCGAGCAGGCGGATGGCGCGGGCCGCGTAGACGGGCACCCCGCCGAGACGGGGGAGACCGCCGTCAACGCGATCCAGCGTAACGAGCCCGACGACGCCCAATCGGCGCATGCGCGGAGCGTACGCCTGCGTAGAGGAAGAAGGCGAGACCAAACGCCGGGAGCGAGGCGCCGGTCGTTACCTCGCCGGCTCCCGGGACGTCTGCGAGCAGCTCGGTCCACCACTCCGGGCCCGTTGGCTGGATCCACTGGTAGAGGACGAAGCCGGCCGCCCAGGCGGCGATGCCGCTCCAGCGCACCTCCACCGACGGGGCCGCTCCCAGCAGGTAGTCCGCCGCCAGCACGCCGAAGAGCGGGACGAAGCAGGAGCCGAGCAGGAAGAGGAAGGTCTCGTACGCGACGATGTCCACGAAGAGGGCGCCGACGGTCGCCAGGGCGGCGACGGCGCCGACGAGGAGCCCTTGCGAGGCGGCCGGGAAGAGGTTCTGGATCGAGACGGCGGCCGAGTAGACGTTGGCGAACGGCTCGTCCGTCTCGTCCACGGTCAGCGCGAACAGAGCGACGGCGCTCCCTGCCCCTCCCGCCGCGATCGCGGTGAAGATGGCCGCCGGATCGGCCAGCCCGCGCGAGAGGGCGAGCAGGGCTCCGAGGCCGAAGAGAAGGGCCAGCGGCACGACGTAGCCGACCGACGTCCCCCAGAAGGCCGCTCGCTTGCTGCGCGAGAAGCGCGTGTAGTCGGCGGCCAGCGGGAGCCACGAGGCTGCCATCGCTACCGTCAGGTCGACGCCCTGAAAGAAGCGGATCCCGCCTTCCCCGCTCGCCGACCAGAGTGTGCCCAAGTCGGCGCCGTCGAGCGCCCACCAGACCAGGTACGCCGTCGAGGCCGCCACCACCCAGACGGCGAAGCGGCGCACCCAGCGGCGGACGAACGAGATCGGCCCGGCCAGGGCGAGCCACAGGGTCAGCGCGGCGAAGACGAGCACCCAGAGCCAGCGGGCCTCGAAGCCGAAGACCCGGTCGGCGAGCGCACTCGCGGCCAGGGACATGACGTAGAGCTCGAAGACCGCCCAGCCGAGGTTCTGAGCGATGTTGAGCGCGGTCGGCGCGTAGGAGCCGCGTTCGCCCAGCGGATCGCGCAGCAGCACCATGCCGGGAAGGCGCCGGTCGAAGCCGATCAGCCCGGCGAGCCCCAGCAAAGCGCTCCCGAGTACCGCCCCGACGATGACTGCGAGGAGGGCGCGCTGCAGCCCGAGGCCGGCCAGGAACGTCCCGGTGAAGAGGACGAGCAGGCTGATGCCCAGGTTCCCCCAGAGCAGGCCCACGTCGAGGCCCGAGAGCGTCCGCAGACGGTCTGGGACGGGGGTGACGCCCCACGTCCTCTCGGTCGGTTGCATCGCGCCTCCCTTCGCTGGCATTACCCAGATCAGGTTCGGCGGGTCGGAGCTCCGCAGCTCCCTCTCAGCCGCTAGGAAGCGGCTCCCCGGTCTCTCGCAGCGATCTTACCCCTACGGCTTGGCGCGACCACCGACGATCCGCTCGATCCCGTCGACCGCGCGAGAGAGTGCCTCAGCGTCGAAGAGGTACGGCACGGCATTCGAGATCTCGTGCGCGGGCCCGTCGAGCGAGTCCGAGCCCGACGCGCCGTTGAGCGCGTAGCGGACGGGGATCTCGTGGCAGACGACGAGCACCGAGCCCCACGGCGTATCGAGGAGTCGCCTGAAGGCCTCCGCGTAGCGCCGCGCGGCGTCGTCGAGGCTCTCACCGCCGGGGAAGGGCACGTCGCGGGTGTGGCCGTGCTTCCAGGCGCGGTAGTCCTCGATCTTCTGGCCCTCGAGGTCGCCGATGTCGATGTCGTCGAGGAGCGCCTCCTCCACGAGCGGGACCTCCTCCCGCACCTCGAGGGCGATCTGCGCCGTCTCCCGCGTGCGTGAGAAGCGGGTGTGGATGCAGGCATCGAGCGGCAGGTGCGCCAACTGTTCTCCGAGCCGGTGCGACTCCTCCCGCCCTCGCTCGGTCAGCGCGACCGGCACCAGCGGGTCGCCGTTCACGCGCCGCTCGATGTTCAGCGTCGACTCGCCGTGCCTAGCCAGGACGAACAAGCGCACAGCCTGCTCCTAAACCACGAAGCGCTCGCGGCGCTCGCCGCCGCGGGCGAAGCGGTCGAGCGAGAGCGGGGAGAGGTCGAGCGAGGGCTCGGCGCCGGCGACGAGCTCGGCCAGGTGCTCGCCCACGGCGGGCGCCTGCTGGAACCCATGGCCGGAGAAGCCGGTGGCGTAGAGGAACCGCCGCGGATGCGGGGCTTCGCCCACGATGGCGTTGTGGTCCGGGCTCATCTCGTAGAAGCCCCACCAGGAGGCCTGGATCGGCAGGTCGGCCAGAACCGGCAAGACGGCGCGTGCCGTGCGTTGCGACCTCCTCGATCGCCTGCTCGCGCCCGCCGAAGACGAGGCCGGCGCCCTCGCGGTGGAAATAGAAGCCGGTGGCGAAGTCGATGGTGAGCGGGAGCTCCCGGGGAAGCCCGGCGTCCTCCGGCGTGAAGTGCATCCAGCGGGCCTCGCCGCGCACGGGGATGTCGACTTCGGCGAGGGTGCCGACGTCTCGCGACCACACTCCTGCCGTGCAGACGACCGTGTTCGTGCGGATCGGCCCCGCGGATGTCTCCACGCCGACGATCTCGTCCCCGGAGACCTCGATGCGGTCGAGGGACGTGCCCTGCCGGATGCGGGCGCCATGCGCCGCGGCGGCTCCCGCGTAGGCCTGCACTACCGACTCCGGAGAGGCGTGCCCGTCGATCGGGCAGTAGGCCGCGGCGAGGAGGTCGGAGGTCTCGAGCGCGGGAATCATCGCCTCGACGTCCTCCGGGGAGATGAGGCGCGACGGGACACCGAGGCTCTGCTGTAGGGCCACGGCCGCGCGGAAGCTCTCGACCTCGTCGTCGCTCGTGAGCAGGAACAGATAGCCGTGGCGTTTGTACTCGATGCCGCTGGTGCGGTCGAGCGCCTCGAACTCAGCCATCGAGCGGAGCGCAATCCGAATGTTGAGCTCGTCGGCGAACTGGGCGCGAATGCCGCCTGCGGACTTGCTCGTCGAGCCGCTCGCCAGGGACTCCCGCTCGAGCAGCACGACATCGTGCACTCCGAGGTTCGCCAGGTGAAACGCCACACTTGCGCCCATGGCGCCGCCACCGACGATCACGACCTCGGCGGACTCGGGAGCGGCCATCGCCGGGACGCTACCTCCTGGCGCCGCCGAGTGAGCCCCGAGGACGACGCATCTGCGAGGATTTGCAGGTGAGCGAGGTCGCGTACGAACCATTCGGGCTGACGCCCGAGCAGCGCGAGATCCGGGAACTGTGCCGGGAGTTCGCCGACCGGGAGATCCGTCCGATCGCCGCCGAGGTCGACGAGGCGGACGTGGAGACGCCGTGGGAGGTGTGGCACAAGGCAGCCGCGCTCGGGCTGACCTCGTTCATGCTCCCGGAGGAGTACGGCGGGGGCGGGCTGACCGACTGCCTGACCGGCGCAGTCGTCCAGGAAGAGCTCTGCCGTGGCTGCGCCGGGATCGGCAACCTGATCACCTCCGGCGGCTTCTTCGCGGAGCCGGTCATCGAGCTCGGGAGTGAAGAGCAGAAGCGCCGCTGGCTGGAGCCGATCGCCGGTGAGCATCCGCCGCTGACCGCCCTCGCCACCACTGAGCCCGGCGCCGGCTCCGATGCAGCCTCGATCAGCACGACCGCCACGGGCACCGCCGGCGGCTACGTCCTGCGCGGCCAGAAGACGTGGATCTCGAACGGGGGCGTGGCCGAGTACTACGTTGTCTTCGCGACGGTCGAGCCGGGATCGCGCTCGCGCGGCATCACGGCGTTCGTGGTCGAGAAGGGCGACCCGGGCGTCACCTTCGGCGAGCCGATGAAGAAGATGGGCCAGCGCGCGATCGTGAACGCGGAGATGTTCCTCGAGGACGCGGAGCTGCCCGAGGACCGGCGGCTCGGCGCGGAGGGGCAGGGCTTCTACGGGCTCATGCGGACGTTCGACCGCTCGCGCATCACTCTCGGCGCCTCGGCGACCGGGATTGCGCGCGCCGCGCTCGAGTACGCGGTCGAGTACTCGAAGTCGCGCGAGCAATTCGGGAAGCCGATCGCCGAGCACCAGGCCGTCGCTTTTCGTCTCGCCGACATGGCCACCCGGGTCGACGCCGCGCGGCTTCTCGTTCACCGCGCCGCCCGCAAGATCGACGCGGGCGAGGCCGTGCCGATGGAGGCCGCCATGGCCAAGCTCTTCGCCTCCGAGACGGCCATGTGGTGCACCTGGGCCGCCGTCCAGACGCTGGGCGGCTGGGGCTACTCCCGGGAGTACCCGGTGGAGAAGTGGATGCGGGACGCCAAGCTCGAGGAGATCGAAGAGGGAACGTCCGACATCCAGCGCCTGATCATCTCGCGGAACCTCCTGAAGTGACCCGGGACCTCTCGGCGCTCTTCGACCCTCGCTCGGTCGCCGTTCTCGGCGCGTCGGCGACTCCCGGCAAGTGGGGATTCTGGCTCGCCCGCGAGGCGCTGAAAGGCGAGGACCGCCGCTCGGTCTTCCTCGTCAACCGCAACGGCGGCGAGATCTTCGGCCGGCAGGCCTACGCATCCCTCGGGGAGCTGCCGGAGGCGCCCGAGCTCGTCGTCATCACCGTCCCGGCCGCGGGCGCCGAGGAGGCCGTCGACGCCTCGCTCGGCGCCGGCGCGCGGGGCATCGTTCTCATCAGCGCCGGGCTCGGCGAGATGGGGGAGGAAGGAGCGGCACGCGAGCGCGCCATCGTCGAGCGCGTGCGCGCCGCCGGCGCCGTCCTCATCGGGCCGAATTGCCTCGGCATCTATGACTCCAGCACGCGGCTCGAGCTTTGCTCGGAGGAGCTCGAGGCCGGCTCGATCGGCCTCATCTCGCAGAGCGGAAACCTCGCGCTCGAGATCGGCATGGTGGGCGCCGAGTTCGGGCTCGGCTTCTCGCGCTTCGTCTCGCTCGGAAACCAGGCGGACGTCCAGGCCGCCGAGCTGATCGAGTCGTTCGCTGCACATGAGCCCACGCGGCTGATCGCCGTGTACCTCGAGGACTTCCGCGACGGGCGCGAGTTCGCCCGCGCCGGGAAGGCCGCCGTCGAGGCCGGGACGCCTGTCGTTCTCCTGGCTGGCGGCGCCACCGATGCGAGCGCCCGCGCGGCGCGCTCCCACACGGGCGCACTGGCCAGCGATCTCGAGGCGATCCGCGCGGCCTGCCTGGGCGCGGGCATCGAGCTCGTCGCCTCGCCGAAGGAGGTCGTGGACGTGGCCATGGGCCTCCTCTCGCACCGGCGGCCGGCAGGACGGCGCATCGCGCTCGCGGCCGACGGCGGCGGGCACACCGTGGTCGCCTCCGACCTCGTCATCGCAGCAGGCCTCGAGCTGCCGGAGCTTTCCGAGGCCACGCGGGCCGAGCTCGCCACTGCGCTGCCGCCGACGGCGACGCTCGTCAATCCCGTCGACTTCGCCGGCGGAGGCGAGCAGGACGTCCACAGCTTCGCGCGGGTCATCGGCGCTCTGCTCCGCTCCGGAGAGGTCGACACGGTCCTGCTCACCGGCTACTTCGGCGGCTACTCGCAGTATTCGGAGAAGTTCGAGGAGCGCGAACGCGCGTCCGCCGAAGGCATGGCGCGGGCCGCCGACGAGACCGGCGTGCCGTTCCTTGCGCACACGATGTACTGGCGCTCGGGCCCCGCGGAGACCTTGCGGGCGAACGGCGTGCCGGTCTACCGCGAGGTCGAGGCCGCCGTTGGCGTCGCCTCGCGGCTCGCGCGGAAGACGCCCGAGGCGCTCGTCGGGGTTCCCGATCTGCCGGAACCCGCTGCCCCGGTCGAGGGGGACCAGGACTACTTCGCGGCACGGGAGCTGCTCGCGGCGGCCGGCGTCCCGTTCGCCCAGGCGCGGAGGGTGAGCGGGCTCGACGAGGCACTCGCCGTGGCTGCGGAAGTCGGCTATCCGGTTGTGCTGAAGGCGCTCGGAGAGCTGCACAAGTCCGACGCGGGCGGCGTGGCAGTCGGCCTGCGCAGGCCCGAAGACCTGGACGAAGCGTTCACGCGCATGGCCCAGACGCTCTCCCCGCCGTCGTACTCGGTCGAGGCCATGGCGCCGCTCGCGCAGGGCCTCGAGCTAATCGTCGGGGCGAAGCGCGATCCTCGCTTCGGGCCGATCCTGCTCGTGGGAGCGGGCGGGCTCTATGCGGAGATCGTGAAGGACGTGGCGGTCGCGCTCGCGCCGGTGACGGAGGCCGGCGCCGAGGCCCTTCTCCGCTCGCTGCGCGTCGCGCCGCTCCTGGACGGCGCCCGCGGCAAGCCGGCGGTCGACGTGGGCGCGGCCTCGCGGGCCGCGGCGGCGCTGTCCCGCGTCGCGGCTGAGCATCCTGAGATTGCCGAGATCGAGATGAACCCGCTGCTCGCGCTCCCGGACGGCGCGCTCGGGCTCGACGCGCGTATCGTCCCGGGCGACGATGCTCGCTGAGGGCGCATTCGAGGACAAGGTTGCCGTCGTCACCGGCGGAGGCAGCGGTCTCGGCCGCGCCATCGCGCTCGAGCTCGGCAGGCTCGGGGCCTCCGTGGCGGTGGCAGGCAGACGGCCCGAGCCGCTCGACGAGACGGTGGCGCTTCTGGCCGGGAAGGGGATCGCTGTGCCGACCGACGTTCGCGACCCGGAGGCAGTCGACGCGCTCGTCGCCGCGACGGTCGCGGAGCTGGGCCGGGTCGACGTCCTCGTCAACAACGCCGCCGGCAACTTCGTCGTCAAGGCCGAGGACCTCTCGCCGAACGGCTGGCGTGCGGTCGTCTCCATCGTCCTCGACGGCGGTTTCCTCTGCTCGCGCGCAGCCGGAAAGCAGATGATCCAGCAAGGCGACGGCGGCGCGATCCTCAGCGTGATCGCAAGCTACGCCTGGACGGGCGGTCCCGGCACCGTTCACTCGGCCGCCGCGAAGGCGGGTCTCGTGGCGATGACGCGGACGCTGGCCGTCGAGTGGGCCCCGCACGGCATCCGCGCCAATTGCATCTGCCCGGGCCCGACCGACACGGAGGGTGCCGGCGCGGCGCTCTGGCCGACGGAGGAAGACCGGGAGCGGGTCGCCGCAACCGTCCCGCTCGGTCGCCTGGCGACTCCCCACGAAGTGGCCGTCTGGGCCGGGGCGCTCTGCTCCCCGCACGCGGCCTACATCACCGGCGAGACCCTGACCATCGACGGCGGCCACTGGCTCGAGCAGGAGAGCTACCTGCCGGCTCTGAAGCCCCGAGAGTAGGCCTCGGCCGCTCAGCGGAGGTACGTCTCGACGCCGCGCTTGAGGAGGCCTCGGGAGACGATCAGGCGCTGGATCTCGCTCGTGCCTTCCCAGATGCGGTCGACCCGGACCTCACGGTAGAAGCGGGCGACCGGGTTCTCGAGCATGTACCCGCGGCCACCGAGCACCTGGAGGGCGCGGTCGACGATGCGGCCGGCCGCCTCGGAGGCATAGAGCTTCGCCATCGCCACCTTGCCGTGGACGACGCGGCGGTCCGGCTCCGTGTCGAACGCATGTGCCGCGTGGTAGGTGAGGAGCCGGGCGGCGAGAAGCTCCGTCAGGGAGTCGGCCAGCTGGAAGGAGACGCCCTGGTGCTCGGCGATCGCCGAACCGAAGGCCTCGCGCTCCAGGGCATAGGAACGCGCCAGCTCCAGCGAGCGCTGTGCCGCCCCGCAGCAGCGCGCGGCGATGAAGAGGCGCTCCACGAGGAACCACTCACGGGCGCCCTCGCCTCCTCCTTCGGGAATGCGGTTCTCCTCCGGCACGCGGACGTTCGTCAGCACGATCTCGGGATGGTGGTCGAGGTAGGGGTCGTGGAGGAAGCCGGGCGTGTTGGTGATCTCCAAACCGGGCCTCCAAGGCTCGACGATGAAGAGGGCCTGCTCGCTCCCGGCTACCGCCAGCACGAGGTAGAAGCCCGGGTCGCCCTCGCTCGTCACGAACCACTTCTCGCCGTTCAGGACCCACTCGTCCTCGTCCCGCTCCGCCGTCGTGGCGATCGCGCTGACGTCGGAGCCGGCTCCCGGCTCCGTGACGGCCCAGGCCTCGCGGTAGTCGCCACGCAGGATCGGCGCGACGAACGTCTCGCGTTGGGCAGGCGTTGCGATGTCCCAGAGCTCGGCGGGACCGCGGTCGACCACGACGAAACCGAGGCCGTTCGTCGCCTTGCCGGATTCTTCCTCGAGCGCCACCTGGCCGAGCATCGGAAGCCCGCGCCCGCCGGCCTCGTCGGGCATGTTCAGCATGGCGAAGCCCTCGGCCCAGGACTTCTTCCGGAGCTCGCTCGTCCACTCGGGGTCGATCCGCCCGGCCTCGGCGACGCGCTGCTCCAGCGGGTACACCTCGCGCTCGAGGAACTCGGCGACGCGGGACTTCAGCTCGCGGACATCCGCGGGCAGCTCGGGGACGGTCGGGACCACCCGCGGATCCTACGCAGCGGCGAGCGCAGCGCGCTCCGCCTCGGTGAGCGGCCGCGGGCGGTGCTCGTCGTCACAGGCCACCAACACCGTCTTCGCCTCGGCAGCTATCTCGTCGTCGCCGACGACGATCTCCTCGAGGGTGCGCACGCTCGACGTTCCCAGCGAGTCCAGGCGGATGCGGGCGGTGACGCGGTCGTCGCGCTGCGTCAGCTCGCGACGGTAGTCGATCTCGACCCGCGCGACGACGTACCCGAGCGCGTCATCTCCGACGAGGCTCCCGAGCCACTCGTCCCGCACCTCCTCGAGGTAGGTGAGAAAGACGGCGTGGTTGACGTGCCCGTACGGGTCGAGGTCTTTCCAGCGGATCTCGATCTCTTTCTCGTGCACGGTTGCCCGACGGGCCGGGGCCGGTGATAGTAACTTCCGGCGGTGTCCGCAGGAGCCGAGACGCGCGTCGTCGTGGGAGACGACGTCTACGACCCCGAGCGGGTTCGCTCGCTCCTGTCCGGAACAGGCGTTGCCGTCGAGGAGAGGCGCGAGCCGTGGGAAGGCGACGACGTCGTCGGGCTGCTCGTCGGCACCGAGACGGAGGTTCGTGCCGCCGATCTCGACCGGCTGCCGGCGCTCCGCGTCGTCGCGACCTGCAGCGTCGGCTTCGACCACCTCGACGTCCGGGAGGCCGAGCGCCGCGGTGTCTGGGTCTGCAACGTCCCGGACTACTGCGTCGAGGAGGTCGCCGACCACGCCCTCGCCCTCGTCCTCTCGCTGCTCCGCGGCGTCGTCGTGCTCGACCGGGACGTGCGCGCAGGGGGATGGGACTGGAGGGCTGCCGGCGAGCTGCGCCGCTTCCGCGGAACGCGGCTCGGGATCATCGGCCTCGGCCGGACGGGGCGCGCTCTTGCGGAGCGCGCCGCCGCGCTCGGCTTCGAGGTCTGGGGGACGGATCCGGCGCTCGCGGACGACGAGATCGCAGCGGCCGGCGTGCGCCCTGCTCCGCTTCACGAGCTGCTCGCTGCGTGCCATGCCGTCTCCCTCCACGTCGCCCTGGCGCCTGAAACCGAAGGGCTGCTCGGCAAGGAGGAGCTCGCGCTCATGCCCGACGGCGCCGTGCTCGTCGACACGGCGCGGTCTCAGCTCGTCGACCTGGACGCGCTCCGCCGCGAGCTCGAGAGCGGGCGTCTCGGCGGCGCGGCACTCGACGTCATTCCGGTGGAGCCGCCCACGTCCGAGCACCCCGCACCTACCTGGCCGCGCCTGATCGTGACGCCACACGTCGCCTGGTTCAGCGCCGAGGCCGAGGAGGCCTGCGTGACGCGGCCCGTGCTCTCCGTCCGCGCGGTGCTGGAAGGCCGCAAGCCGGGGGGAGCCGTGAACCGGCCGTGATCGCGCTCGTCACCGGCGGCGGGACGGGAATCGGCAGGGCGACGGCCCTCGAGCTGGCCCGCGCGGGTGCCTCCGTCGTCGTCTGCGGCCGCCGCCTGGCGCCGCTGGTGGAAACGCGGGCGGCCGTCGAGGGCCTCGGTGCCGAGTGCCTCGCCGTGACTACCGACGTCCGTGAGCCGGAGCAGGTCGAGGCGCTCGTGGACAGCGCGCTCGAGCGCTTCGGCCGGATCGACGTCCTGGTCAACAACGCCGGCGGGCAGTTCATCGCGCCCGCCGAGGAGATCTCGCTCAACGGCTGGCGCGCCGTCCACCGGCTTGCCGTTGACGCTGCCTGGGACGTCACGCGCGCCGTGGCGACGCGCTCGATGATCCCGAACCGCGGCGGCGTCATCGTCTTCGTCGGCTTCAGCCCTCGCCGCGGCATTCCGGGCTTCGCCCACGCCGCCGCGGCGCGCGCCGCCGTGGAGAACCTCGCCGCAGGGCTCGCGGGCGAGTGGAGCCGTTTCGGGATCCGGACGGTCTGCGTTGCGCCGGGAACGATCCTGACCGAAGGCCTCGAGGGCTACGGAGCGGAGCAGATCGCGGCCTGGGAGAACGCGATTCCCGCCGGCCGGCTGGGAACGCCCGCGGAGGTGGCCGCGGTCATCGGTTTCCTCGTTTCGCCGGCGGCGTCCTACGTCACCGGGACGACGGTGGTCGTCGACGGCGGGGCCGACGCCTGGGGCCACGCGGAGCCGCCCCCGCCTGCGGAGTGACCTTGCCGACTGTCGCCCGCATCTCGACCACTCCCGTCAAGAGCCTCCTCCTGCACCATCCGAACGAAATCGCCCTCGAGGCGTACGGCGTGGCCACGGACCGGCGCTTCTATCTGATTCGCGAGGACGGGCGGCTTCTCGCCGGCCTCCATCACGGGCCGCTCGCGCTCGTCCGCGCCGACTGGGAGCCGGAGCCCGACCGGCTCCGGCTGACGTTCCCCGACGGCGACGTGGTCGAGGGCGAGGTAGGTCTGGCGGAGCCGGTGCTGACTGACTTCTGGGGCCATCGCGTCGGCGGCCGCGTCGTGCGCGGGCCGTGGGCGGACGCGCTTGCGGCCTATGCCGGGCGGCCGGTTCGGCTCGTGAAGGCCGACGAGCCTGCGGGAGGCGTGGACGTCGAGCCGGTCACGCTCGTCTCCTCCGAGTCGATCGCCGAGCTGGCCCGGCAGGCAGGGTTCGACACGGTGGACGGCCGCCGCTTCCGCATGCTGCTCGAAATCGAGGGCTGCACGCCGCACGAGGAGGACACCTGGGCCGGCCGTCGCGTGCGCCTGGGCGAGGCCGTGGTGGAGATCCCCGGCCCGGTGCCCCGATGCGCGACGACTACTCGTGATCCGAGCACCGGCAAGCGCGACTTCGACGCGCTGCGCGCGATCGCCGCGTACCGGGGCAAGCGCGAGGGCAAGAAGATCGACTTCGGCGTCTATGGGCGGGTCGTCGAGCCGGGGAGGGTCCGCGTCGGCGACCCGGTCGAGCCCAAGTAACAGACTGTTACTTGGGCTTCTTGCGGGCGCTGAAGGCTTTGCCGGCGGCCTTCGCCTCGTCCGTCTGGGCGAGGGCGGCGTAGGCAAGCCGCTCGAGGAGGATGCCCGCCTCGCGGCTCGACTCGGCGATCGCGTTCGCGGCCTGCTTCGCGGCCGAGGCCGCGAGCGGCGGCAGGGCGGCAACCTGGCCGGCGAGCTCCAGGGCCCGCGGCAGCGCTCCCCCGGCCGGAGTCAGCTCCGTGACGAGCCCCAGCCGGAACGCCTCGGCGGCGTCCACGCGGGGCCGGAGGAGCATGAGCTCCTTCGCGCGCGCGGGCCCGACCGTCCTGACGAGGCGATAGGTCCCGCCGGAGCTCGGGACGATGCCGAGCTCCACTTCCGGCAGGCCGAACACAGCGGTCTCGTCGGCGATGCGAAAGTCCGTGGCCAGGGCGAGCTCGAAGCCGGCGCCGAGGCACCAGCCCGAGATCGCGCTGAAGGTCGGCTGCGGCAGCGCCGCGATCCGCTCGTAGGCGTCGCCGGTGTCCCGGTAGTACGCCTCGATCCCGGACGGGCTCTCTTCGCGCTCCTCGAGGAGGTCGGCGCCGGCGGAGAAGGCGCGCTCGCCCCCCGTGAAGACGACGCAGCGGCTCTCTCCCAACTCGGGCCCGGCGAGCGCGTCCAGCAGGGCCCGTTCGACCTCGGTCGAGATCGCGTTCAGCTTGTCCTCGCGCCGGAACCCGAGGACGCAGACCTCGCCCTCCCGGCGGACGTCGAGGAGCCCGTCAGGCAAGGGCCGTCACCGGACGCTCGCGCAGGTAGGGGAGCGGCACCGCTGGATTCTCGCCGTCGATCTCCCTGCGCCAGGCGGTGGCCGTCGAAGATCACGTCGGCGATCAGCTGCGGCGCGACGCAGTCGCCGATCCGGTAGACGGCCTCGATTCCCTCCGCGGCCAGCCGGTCCTCGTCCGCGCGAAGCTCGTGGTAGAGGGCGTCGTCGGAGATGCGCTGCGTGACGAGCACGACGGCGTCCGTCTCCAGCTCGAACGCCTCGTCGAACTCGTCGGTGCCGGCGACCAGACCGGGCTCGACCCGGGTAATCGTGACGCCGCGATGCATGCGGACGCCGACCTCGTGCAGACGGCGCTTGAGGAAGACCTGCTCCAGCGTCTCCTCGGAGAACGGAGAGACGTCCTCGAGCGAGGTGACCAGCTCGACGCGGAAGCCGTCGAGCGCGAGCTTCTCGGCGAGATCAGGCCCCATGAAGTAGCCGTCCGCGTCGTAGACGACGACGCGGTCGCCGGGCGGCCGCTTCCCCTCGACCATGATCTGCTCGGGCGTGAGCACGTGCGGGAGTGACGCGTCGGCGCCCGCGATCGGCTCGTGTGTCTCGCGGTTCAGGCCCGTCGGCGACCAAAAGGCGCCCGTGGCGACGACGACGAGCTCGGCGCCGTAGTCGCGCACGCCGTCGGCGTCCAGGCGCAGGCCCGTGAGCACCTCGACGTTCCGGAGCTTGTCCAGCTGGATCCGCCGCCAGTTGAGGACGCGGCCCCACTCGCCGCGGCCTGGAAGCTGCGGGATCCAGCGCATGATCCCGCCGATGTCGTCGCCGGCGTCCGACGAATGCACCCGCCGGAAGCCGCGCTTGCCGAGCACGATCGCGCACTCCATCCCGGCAGGCCCGGCGCCGACGACCAGCACGTCACGGTCACGGTTCTCGGCGGGCTCGAAGTGCTCCGGGTGCCAGCCGCGCCTGAACTCCTCGCCCGCGGTCGCGTTCTGCGTGCAGCCGATGTTGCCGCCGGGGTCCGCCTTCGGGATGCAGATGTTGCAGCCGATGCACTCGCGGATCTCGTCGAGCCGCCCCTCCTCGATCTTCCTGGGGAGGAACGGGTCGGCGATCGACGGGCGTGCCGCGCCGATCACGTCCCAGACGCCGCTCTGCAGGATCTCGGCCATCCGGTCCGGATCGGTGAGACGCGCGACGCCGACGATCGGCTTGGAGGTCGCCTCGCGCACGCGCCCGGTCCACTCGAGCTGCCAGCCCTGCTGGAAGAAGCGCGAGGCGCCCGAGTCCTTCGACCACTCGGTCGCCGAGCCGACGGCCACGTCCCAGAGATCGACGAGCGGGTCGGCCAGCCGGATGAACTCGAGCCCCTCTTCGAGGTCGACGCCGAACGGGCTCAGCGCCGCGACCGAGATGCGCGTCGCTACGGCGCACTCCCCGTCGACGGCCTCGCGCGTCAGCTCGAGCAGCTCGAGCCAGAAGCGAGCGCGGTTCTCGAAGGTGCCGCCGTACTCGTCGCTCCGCCGGTTGTAGAAGGGCGAGAGGAACTGCATGGGCAGGTAGCTGTGCGCGCCGTACACGTAGACGATGTCGAAGCCGGCCTCGCGCGCTCGCCGCGCCGCCGCCGCCCAGTCCGCCTGGACCCGTCGGATGTCGTCGCGCTCCATCGCCTTCGGCGTCACCAGCAGGTAGTCGCTGGCGAGCTGTGACGGCGCGATCGCGGGCAGGCGGTACTCGCGCCGCGGGCAGTGCGCGCCGGAGTGATGGAGCTCGACCCCCGCGAGCGCGTCGTGCTCGTGCACCTCGTCGCACATGAGCGAGAGCGCGCGCAGGTCGCCGTCGTCCCAGAGCCGCGCCGAGATGAAGGGCGTCTCGTCGGAGTCAGGGCTGACCGCGCAGTACTCGGTGCAAACCGCGGCCCAGCCGCCCTCGGCCTTCGTCGCCCGGTAGCGCGCCTGCCCGCCGGGCTTCTGCACGCCGAAGCCGGTGCAGTGCGGCACCTGGTAGAAGCGGTTCTTGAGTGTCTTCGGGCCGATCTCGAGCGGCTCGAAGAGGACCGCGTGGCGCGGATCAGGCAGAAAGTGCCTCGTGTACGAGCCGCTGGAAATGCTGGATCAGGTGCTCGCTCGAAGGCAGCAGCCGGCCGTGCGGGACCATCCCCGAGGAGAGGCCGAGCTGAACGGAGGCGACGAGCGACGCGTCCTCCAGGCCTACCTGGTTGGCGAACGCCATCATCTCCTGCGCCGTCTCGTCCGGGACCTCCTCGTAGAAGAAGTACTCCGTCGAGCCCGCGCAGCGGCCCGGGCCGGCCGGGCGCGTCACGTCGACTGACATGTTCCCGGGCCCCGGATCGATGTTGAGGGTGAAGTTCGGCCACAGCATGTGGTACTGCGCCTGCTTCACGTCGGCGTCCGCCAGGTACGCCACCTTGCCGTTGGCGGAGTCCCGCACCTCACCGAACTGACTCGAGACCAGGCCTTCGGAGCGCAGCTCGTACTCGTCCGCACCGACGTCGATCACCTTCGAGAAGCCCGGGTGCGCGGTCGCGCAGTGGTAGCACTCGAGGTAGTTCTCGACGGCGATCTTCCAGTCGCACTCGATCTCCCAGTCGTTGCGGGTATGGAAGCGCAGGCGGTCGAGCTCGACTCCGCTCTCGGCGACGTAGCCGGGGAGCGGGCCCAGCGCGTCGGCCAGCGGGCCGGCCTCGGGATCCGGGTTGACGAAGACGAGCGGGCCCCACGCCTCCGTAGCCACCGGAAGCATCGAGAAGCCTTCCTTGTCGAAGTCGGGCTCGCGTTCGGAGCGCGGCGCCTTCCGGAGCGTGCCGTCGAGGTTGTACGTCCATGCGTGATACGGGCACTGGAGCGCCTTGCGGTTGCCGTCGCCCTGCGCGATCAGGTGCCCCCGATGGCGGCAGACGTTGACGAACCCGCGCAGGACGCCCTCCCGGTCGCGCACGACCACGATCGGAATCTGCCCCGCGAAGCACGTGAAGTAGTCGCCGGGGCTCTCCACCCGGTCGGCTCGCCCGGCGTACTGCCACGAGCGCGCGAAGATACGCTCGCCTTCCAGCCGCTGGATCGCCGGATCGGCGTACCAGTCGGCGGGAAGCGTCGCGCCGGCCGCGAGAGCGGCTCCGATGTCCGTCTCCATCGCTCGAAATTCTACGCCGTCAGATCCGAGGCCATCTCCTCGAAGGCCGCGACGAACGCGTCGCAGTCCTCGAAGGAGTGGACGACCGAGAGCGTCCATTCCTCCTCGCGGCCGGGCGTCATGAAGACGCCGCGGTTCATGTTGTAGAGCCAGGCGAGGTCGGCGAGCTCGCCGTCCTGGTTCTCCTTGTAGGTCTCGTAGTCGACGATCTTCGTAGGCGAGAAGGTGACGCAGCCCTTGGCGCCGACGCCGACGGCGTAGCCGGGCAGGCGGTGGTCGTCGATCACCTTCTGGCAGCCGGCCAGGATGCGGTCGTTGAGCGCGTCCAGGTGCTCGTAGGCCTCCGGCGTCAGCACCTCGAGGAGGCTGGCTCGCGCCGCGGCCATCGCCAGCGGGTTCCCGTTGTAGGTACCCACCTGGTAGACGGATCCGTCCTCGACGACCTCGAAGACTTCTTCCGTGCCGCCGATGGCGCCGGAGGGGAGGCCGCCGCCGAGGGTCTTCGCCAGCGTGACCATGTCGGGCTTGACCCCGAAGCGGTCGGTGGCGCCGCCCGGCGCGATGCAGAGGCCGGTCTTCACCTCGTCGAAGATGAGGATGATCCCGTGCTTCTCGGTCAGCTCGCGGACGGCCTCGAGGTAGCCGGGCTCGGGGAGGACGACCCCGAGGTTCATCATCGCCGCCTCCATGATCACGCAGGCGGGCTTGCGTCCCTCCTCGATCAGCCGCTCGATGCGCCGCTCCATCGCCGGCGCGTCGTTGAACGGCACCGGGATGGTCAGGTCGGCGGCCACCTGCGGGATGCCGGCCCCGTACGGGAGCGACTCGTAGTCGTCGCGGTCGCCGATCCGGTCGTATTCGACGCCGATCGACACCATCACGTAGTCGTGGTGGCCGTGGTAGGAGCCGAAGATCTTCACGATCGTGTCCCGCCCGGTGGCCGCGCGGGCGATCCGGATTGCGTCCATGGTCGCCTCGGAGCCGGAGTTCGTGTATCGCCACTTCGGCAGGCCCCAGCGGCGCGCCAGCTCCTCGGCGACGACGACGCCGTCCTCGGTGGGCGCGGCGAAGTGCGTTCCCAGCGGATACCGCTCCATCGACCGCCTTGCCGATCGCCGGGTTCGCGTGGCCCTGCACCATCGAGCCGAAGCCGTTGTGGAAGTCGAGGAGCTCGTTCCCGTCGACGTCCCAGACCTTCGCGCCGACGCCGCGGGAGAGGTAGATCGGCCACGGATCCCGCACCTGGTAGGACGAGGCGACCCCGCCGGAGAGGCGTCTTGCGGGCGCGCTCGTACATGGCCCGCGAGGCGCCGGTGCGCTCGTCGAGGCGAGCCTCCTCGCGCTCGGTCAGCTCTTGGATCCGTCCGCGGTCGATCTCGACGACGGTCGTCTCAGTTGCCATCGGAGCTCTCCTCCTCTGCTTCCTCCGGCGCGGCGGCCTCCGGCTCGGTGCGGACGACGGACGGCGCGAGCGACGCGGAGCGCCTCCGGCGGGAAGATGAAGCGTAACGGCGCGCTCCCTGCTCGTAGGCGAGCGGCCTGCCGTCGTTCGGGAGCACCACCTTGACCAGGCTGCCGCCGAGGATGCGGACGCGGAGCTCGCGGAAGCTGCCCAGGAAGACGGCATGCTCGACGAGCCCGGGAAGGCGGTTCGTGGCCGTCGCCGCCCGGCCGGCTCGACGCCCACCCGCTCCGGGCGGATCATCGCCTTCACGTCCCCGCGCGAGGTCGATCGCGCCTTGCTGGGCGCGCAGCGTCCGCTCGGCCACGCGGAGCATGCAGCAGTCACCGTCCTGCCCTCGGCGTTGGCGGAGATCAGGTTCGAGACGCCGAGGAAGTCGGCGACGAAGAGCGTCTCCGGCTCTTCGTAGACGGCCTGCGGCGGCCCCGCCTGCTCGACGTGGCCGACGTTCATGACGGCGATCCGGTCGCTCATCGTCAACGCCTCTTCCTGGTCGTGCGTGACGAAGATGAAGGTCACGCCGATGTCCTCCTGGAGCGCCTTCAGCTCGACCTGGAGATCCTTGCGCAGGCGGGCGTCGAGCGCCCCGAGCGGCTCGTCCAGGAGCAGCACCCGGGGCCTCAGCACGAGCGCGCGCGCGAGCGCGACGCGCTGCTGCTGGCCGCCGGAGAGCTCGTGCGGCTTTCGCCGCTCGAAGCCGGTGAGCTGCACGAGCTCGAGCATCTCCGCCACCGCGCGCTGCTGCTCCGTCCTTCGACGCCTTGCGGTACTTGAGCCCGAAGGCGACGTTGTCCGCCGACGGTCAGGTGTGGGAAGAGCGCGTAGCTCTGGAAGACCGTGTTGACGTTGCGGCGGTGCGGCGGCGTCTGCGCGACGTCGACGCCGTCGAGCAGGATGCGCCCGCTCGTCGGCCGCTCGAAGCCCGCGATCATCCGCAGCGTCGTCGTCTTGCCGCAGCCGGACGGGCCGACCATCGTGAAGAACTCGCCCGGCGGCATGTGCAGGTCGATGTCCTCGACCGCCGTGACGTCGCCGAAGCGCTTGGTCAGCTCCTCGAGCTTGACTTCGCCGTGCTCTCTTACCGTTCAACTGCAACCTCCCCTAACGTCGCCGCCTCGGAGGCCTGGCCCGCGCCTGCGAAGCGTCGGTACACGAGATACGCGAGCGCGATCGTCGAGAGCGTGATCACGAGCGTGATCGTGGCGAGCGCGTTCAGCGCGGGCGTCGGCGCCCCGCGCGCCGTCGAGTAGAGCAGCATCGAGACCGTGTTCGTGTCCGCGCCGGCCGCCAGGTACTGCGTGATCACGAAGTCGTCGATCGAGAGCGCGAAGACGACCCCGGCGCTCGCCAGGATCGCCGGCATGAGCAGCGGCAGGACGACCCGCGCTGAGCCGGGACACGGGCGGCGCGCCGAGGTCGGCGGCCGCCTCCTCGTACTCGCGGCCGATCGACACCAGCCGGCCGCGGACGATCACGACGACGTACGAGACCGCGAACGTCACCTGCCCGATCGCCTGAGCCGTCGTCCGAGCCCCCAGCCGTTGAAGATCTGCAGGAAGAGGAGGAGCAGCGCGACGCCCATGACCAGCTCGGGCGTCACGAGCGGCAGCAGCATGAGCGTGTTGACCGAGCCGCTCCCGAAGCCGCGCCAGCGCTGGAGGCCGAGCGCGAGCGCGACGCCGAGCGGCACCGCGACGGCGACGCAGAGCACCGCCAGGAGCAGCGTGTGCTCGAGCGCCGAGAAGAGCGCGGGATCGTCCCGCACGCTCGCCGGGATCGCCGCAGAACCAGCGCGTCGAGAAGCCCTGCCAGGTCGTCCGCGAGCGTCCGTCGTTGAAGGCGAAGAGGACCGCGACCGCCACCGGGCACGATCGACCAGAGGATGTAGAGCCCCGTGACGATCGGCGAGGAAGCGCGGGCGGCCCCAGGGGTTTCGGAGCCAGCGCCGTCACGCCCGCGCTCCGTCCTGCCCGGCCGCGGCGCGTCTGGCGCAGGTAGTAGAGCATGAAGAGGAGGAGCACGGCCGCGAGCACGACCGTCAGCACGGCGCCGACGCGTCTTCTGCGCGCCCTGCCGCGTGAACTGGTCGATCTGGTTCCCGATCATGGACGTCTGCGGCGAGGCCGAGACCAGGTCCTGCGTGTAGTAGTCGCCGAACATCGGCAGCGCGATCAGGACGACGCCGGCGAGGATCCCGGGCATCGACAGCGGCAGCGTGACGCGCCGGAAGGCCTGGAACGGGCTCGACGCCGAGGTCGCGGGCCGCCTCGATCTGGCGCTGGTCGATCCGGTCGAGCGCCGCGTAGAGCGGCAGGATGAGGAAGGGGATGTAGCCGTAGACGAGCGCGATGATCACCGTCGTGGCCTGCCCTCCGAGCCAGCCGCCCTCGTTCTCGAGCAGGCCGAGCGCGATGAAGAGCCGGTCGATCGAGAGGACAGTGGAGCACCTGCGTTGCCCAGCCGTCCGGCGAGAGCAGGTTGATCCACGCCAGCATCCGCATCAGGTAGTTGATCCACCAGGGCAGCACGAGCAGGAGCAGCAGTACGACGCCCGCGCCACTTGCCGGCGTGGCGGGCCGCGTAGTACGCGATCGGGTAGCCGATCAGGAGCGAGAGCGCGATCGCGATCAGCCATGTAGCGCGAACGTGCGCAGGAAGACCGTGAGGTACTGGCCGCCGTCCCGGATGTTCTCGAGCACCTCGAGGAAGTAGCCGACGTTCCAGTCGAGCGGGTTCCAGAACGGGACCGGCTCGTTGAGCGTGTTCTGGTTCCCGAACGCGACGCAGACGACCGCGTAGAAGGCGACGAGGAAGAAGACCGAGAGCCAGGCGACTCCGGGGAGCGCCAGGAGCCGCCATGTCCAGCGGGATTCCATCGCTGGGTCCTAGCCCGGCCCGGAACTGCGGACCAGGCCTGGTCCCAGAAGCGCTCGCCCTCGACCGTCAGCTGGAGCAGCTCCTGGTTGGCGAGGAACTGGTCGGGCCGGACGACCGCAGGCGCGAGCGTCTCCGGGATCACTCCCTCCTCGATCAGCGCGTCGGCGTCGATGCCGTTCTGCGGCGGGCATGTAGCCGTTGAAGTTGATGAAGTTCTCGTAGGCGACCGTCTCGTCGAGCATGAAGTCGAGGAAGAGATGGGCGAGGACAGGGCTCTCGCGCAGCCCTGGCGACGCAGAGGAAGTCGTTCTGGACGACGCCGCCCGTCTCGGGCCACCAGTAGGAGAGAACGTCGGGCGGCACGCCGCGGCGGCATGTAGTAGAACGCGCCGCCGATGCAGGTCGCCCGACCACGAGTGGTGCAGGAGCATCGTCGCCCTCGGGCAGCGTCTGGTAGTCCGTGATCGTGACCTTGATGTTGCAGATGTCCGTCAGCTGCTGGAGGTCCTGCCCGGCCTTGGCGATGATCTCCGGGTCCTCGGTGTTCAGGTCGGCGATCCGCCCCTCGGCCAACGCGTCGCGCTGCATCGGCATCGAGAGGCCGTCGCGCTTGTCGTCCAGGAGCCCGACCTTGCCTCGCCACTGCTCCGACTCCCAGAAGATGTCCCACGGGACGTCCAGCTCCGGGATGTCCACGGAGATCCGGTCGTTCCGCCAGCCGATGCCGTCCGACCAGGTGACGTACGGCACCGTGTAGCGCGACGCCGCGGTCGTAGAAGGGGTCGGCGAGCTCCGGCCAGATGTTCGCCGCCAGGTTCGGGAGGTAGGTGTGGTTGAGCGGCTGCAGGAGCTGCAGGGCCATCAGGTTGACGATGTGGATGCCGGAGAGCCCGAGGATCGACGTCGTACGGGACGGTGCCCGACTGGAGCTTGGCGATCGCCTCGTCGGCCGAGTTGTACGTCGCCGATCTCGACCTTGCAGTCGTAGCGCTCCTCGAAGCGACGCAGCAGGCGGGGCCAGATGTAGTCCGCGTAGTTGAAGAGGCGCAGCGTTGCCCCGTCCTCGGCGCGGAAGCCCATCGGCGATCGGCGGGTTGTCGTCGACGATCGCCCAGGTGACGCTGTTGTCGGTGCGCGGAAGCGGGCAGTCCGCCCGGACCGACCGGCTTCGCCTCGACGAGCGGCGAGCCGCTGCCGCCTTCGGCGCCCGGCTCGCAGCCGACGCCGATCGGCGTCGTCGTGTTCTCGCAGGCCGCCAGTCCACCCGCCACGCCCACCCCAGCAGCGGCCGCGGCGGCGCCGCGGAGGAGCTGTCCTCGGGTCAGCCCAGATCGGTCCTTCGGATGCGGCATGCCTGGCGGGACAGACATTCAACGTCCCACCCCCATCGAAGTCAAGCGACAGGCGCCCCCGCGGCGAGCAGTTCTCCCCGCACGTCGGCCAGTTCTCGCGCCACCTTCTCCATCAGCGGAATTGGCCCGGTGGTGATCCTGACGAAGCCGTCGAGGCCGAACTCGCTGCCCGCTCGCACGAGGAAGCCTCGGCGCAGGAGACCTTCGGTGAGGGCGACGTCGTCCACGCCGACGTCGACGAGGAGGAAGTTCGCCTGCGACGGGTACGGCTTGACGCCCGCTTGGAGGAGGCCTTCGACGAGCCGGTCTCGTCCTGCCTCGTTCGCGAGCCTGCGCGTCTCCACGAGCTCCGGGTGCAGCAAGCTGGCGCGTCCGGCTGCCAGCGCGGCCCGGTTGACGTTGAAGGGCTCCAGCACGACGTCGAGGCGCTCGGCCAGCGCCCCGTCTACGACCGCGTACCCGAGGCGGAGCCCGGCGAGCCCGAAGATCTTCGAGAACGTCCGCATCACGACGACGGGGTGCCCAGCTTCGACGTCGCGAAGCCGGTCGAGCCGCACCTCGGGGTCGACGTACTCGACGTAGGCTTCGTCGACGACGATTGCACAGCGGTCGGGGATGCCGGCGAGCAGGCGCTCCCACTCCTCCCGCGTTACCAGGGCGCCGGTGGGGTTGTTGGGGTCGCAGAGCCAGACCAGGCGCGCGTCGTTCGCGCGCGCCGCGGCTGCGAGGGCATCGACATCGTGGCGGAGGTTGCGGCTCGGCACGCTGACGACCCGTGCGCCTGCCGCGGCCGAGGTGGTCTCGTAGAGCCCGTACGTCGGCGTCGTCAGGACCACCGCATCGCCCGGGTCGAGAAAGCCGTGCACGACCGTGGCGATGAGCGCCTGGATGCCGTGGCTGGGGACGATCCGGTCCGGCGTCGTCCCGATCCAGCCGGCCACGCGCTCACGGACGTCCGAGTACGCCTCGGCCGGATAGATCCAGGCACGCTCGACCTCGGCGGCGACGGCCTCCTCCACACCCGGGAATGGGCCTTCGAGGCCTTCGTTCCAGTTCAGCTTCACGATCTCGTCGAGCCCGTAGGCCTCCTTCAGCTCCTCCAGGCTCGCGCCGGGCCGGTACGGGTCGAGGCCGTCGAGCGAAGGGCGCACGATCCGACTCCAGTCGGTCATGTCCACATCTCCAGCAGGGTAGGGACGTGAACGACCGCGGGGCCTTCCTGGGCGAAGGCGCCGTCCAAGGCCTCGGCGAGCTCATCCGGCTGCACCGACACGACCGGGACGCCGAACGCTTCCACGAGCGCGCGGAAATCGGGCTGGACCAGATCGACGCTGGTCGTCTCCCCGAACTGGTCGCGCTGGTACTCCCGGAGGATGCCGTAGCCGCCGTCGTCGACGAGCAGGAGCTTGGCGTCGAGCCCGTACTGCCTCGCGGCGGCCAGTTCCGCGATCCCGTAGTTGAAGCCGCCGTCGCCGGCGACTGCCAGCACACGCCTTCCGGGCGCTGCGAGCGAGGCGCCGAGCGCGGCCGGCCAGGCGTAGCCGAGCGTCCCCGAGCCGAGCGGGTAGAGGAAGGTGCGCGGCTCGTAGACCGGGAAGTGGGCGGCCGCCCAGTAGGCCAGGATGGTCATGTCCCAGGCGCTGACGGCGTCTCGTGGGAGCGCGTCGCGGACCGTGGCCAGGAGGCCGCGTTCGGTTTCTTCGCCCTTGCTCGCGACCGCCGCCGCCCTGGCGGGACCGTCCTCGCGCGGCTTCCCGGGTAGCTGCGCCACCAGCGCGCCGAGCACGGCCTTCGCGTCGCCGACGAGCCCAAGCGCCTCGTAGCTGGCCCCGATCCGCGCGGGATCGGCGTCGACATGGATGAGCTGTCCGTCGATTCGAAGCGAGTAGTGGCCGGTCGTCTCGGCACCCAGCTCGGTGCCGACCGCGAGCACGACGTCGGCGCCGCCGATCAGCTCCGGAAGGCTTCCTCGTCGCAGGCCGAGCCCGACCGCGAGCGGGTGGTCGTCCGGAAAGGCTCCTTTGCCCATGTAGGTAGTCGCGACGGGAGCTCCCAGGCGCTCGGAGAGAGCGCGAAGCTCGTCCCAGGCGCCCGAGCGGAGAACGCCGCCGCCCGCCCAGAGGAGCGGGGCCGTGGCGCCCGCGAGCAGGCGGGCGGCCTCGTCCAGCGGGTCGCTCCCGGGGAGCGGGAGTGTCTCCGGTGTCGCGTCCAGCTCCACGACGGCAGCGTCGGTCTGTCCGGCGAGCAGATCGACGGGAATCTCCACGAACACGGGGCCGCTGGGAGGCGTCAGCGCGCGGCGCCAGGCCTCGGCGAGCAGCACCGGGATGTCCTCGGCGCTCTCCGCGCGGGCCGCCCACTTGAGGATCGGCTCGAAGGAAGCCTTCTGGTCGGGCAGCTCGTGCAGGAAGCCGCGTCCGGCCCCGACCAGGTCGCGCGGGATCTGGCTCGCGATCGCGACCACGGGGACGTGCGCGCTCGCCGCCTCCATCAGCGCCGCCAGCGAGATGAGGGCGCCCGGGCCGGTGGAGAGGAGCAGGGGCGCGGGCCGTCCGCTCGTGCGCGCGTACCCGTCTGCGGCGAAGCCCGCGGAGAGCTCGGTGCGGAGCCCGACAGCCTCGATCGAGCTCTCCCGCAGCCCGTCCCAGATCGCCAGGGCGTGGATCCCCGGCACGCCGAAAGCGACCTCGGCGCCGAGCGCCTCGAGGCTCTCCGCGACCAGGCGGCCGCCCGTACGTGCTTTGACCGTCTGGGCCATAACAGCGATCCTATCCAGGCCTGTGCCGCGCGATCCCCGCCACGACATCCTCTTCGAGCCGGTGCAAATCGGCCCGAAGACGCTTCGGAACCGCTTCTACCAGGTGCCTCACTGCACCGGCTTCGGGAGCGAGAAGGCCGGCTCGCAGGCGCGCTTTCGCGGCATGAAAGCCGAGGGCGGCTGGGCCGCAGTGTGCACCGAGGAGGCGCTCGTCAGCCCGGATTCCGACTTCTGGCCCGTGGTCTCCCAGCGCGTCTGGGACTCCGACGACGTACGGAACCTCGCGCTGATGGCCGACGAGGCCCACCAGCACGGCTCTCTCGCAGGCGTCGAGCTGACGCACGGCGGCGTTCACGGGACGGCCCGCGAGTCGCGCTGGCCGGCGATCGGCCCCTCGCAGCTCGCAAGCGACTACTACTCGTGGGTCGTCCCCAAGGCGATGGAGCTCGACGACATCCGTCGCGTCCGGGAGGACTGGGTGCGGGCGGCGACGCTCGTCCGCGACGCCGGCCTCGACATCGTCTACGTCTACGGCGGCCACTCGTACCTGCCGCTCCAGTTCCTCTCGCCGTTCTACAACAAGCGCACCGATTCCTACGGAGGCGCGCTCGAGAACCGCGCTCGCTTCTGGCTGGAGACGCTCGAGGGCGTCCGCGAGGCCGTCGGCGACGACTGCGCCATCGCGGTTCGCCTCTGCGTGGAGGCGCTCGGGCCCGCCGGCGTCGAGCTGGAGGAGGGGCTCGGCTTCGTCCGCCTCGCCGACCACCTCGTCGACCTGTGGGACGTGAACGTCGGCTCCATCATCGAGTGGTCGAAGGACTCGGGCCCTTCGCGCTTCTTCAAGGAGGGCTACCAGCTCGAGTGGACCAGTCACGTGCGCGAGGCGACTGCGAAGCCGATCGTCGGCGTCGGCAGGCTGACCAACCCCGACCGCATGGCCGAGATCATCCGCTCGGGCGCCTGGGACCTGATCGGCGCCGCGCGGCCTTCCATCTCCGACCCCTTCCTGCCCAAGAAGGTCGAGGAGGGCCGCTACGGCGAGGTGCGGGAGTGCATCGGCTGCAACATCTGCGTGCTGAAGGCCGAGGAGGGAAACCACATCGGGTGCACGCAGAACGCCACGGCCGGCGAGGAGTACCGGCGGGGCTGGCATCCCGAGCGGTTCGAGCCTGCCGAGAACCGAGACCGTGACGTCCTCGTCGTCGGTGCGGGCCCGGCGGGGATGGAGTGCGCGATCGTCCTCGGCAAGCGCGGCTTCCGCCGCGTCCATCTGGTCGAGGCCGAGCCCGAGATCGGTGGCATCGCGCGCTGGATCCCACGCCTTCCCGGGCTCGGCGAGTGGGGCCGCATCCTGAACTGGCGCACCGTCCAGCTCTCCATGCTCGACAACGTCGAGATCATCGCCGGCGCGCGGCTCACGGCGCAGGAAGTGCGCGAGTACGGCGCCGAGCTCGTCGTCGTCGCTACCGGCGCGCGCTGGGCGGCGGACGGCGTCAACTACGTCACCCACGAGCCGATCCCGGGCGCGGACGCCGCGCTTCCGCACGTGCTCACGCCGGAGCAGATCATGCTCGAAGGCAAGACCCCGCCGGGCGAGCGCGTGCTCGTCTTCGACGCCGAGGGCTACTTCATGGCCGCAGGGCTGGCCGAGAAGCTCGCGGGCGAAGGGCTCTCGGTCGAGATCGCCACGCCGCACGACCGGTCGGCGCCGGTCTGCGACGACACTCTCGAAGGCCCGCTGCTCCGGCAGCACCTGCACGAGCTCGGCGTTCGCTTCCACACCGGCATGCTCCTGACCGGAATCGAGCCGGGGCGCGTGACGGCGACCGACGAGTTCGGCGAGCCGCTGGAGCTCGAGGCCGACGCCGTCGTGCTCGTCACTCAGCGCCTCTCCAACGACGAGCTCTATCGCGAGCTCAAGGCCGGCGAGGACACGCTCGCGGACGAGGGAGTAGAGGCGCTCTACCGGATCGGCGACTGCGTGGCGCCGCGGATCATCGCGGAAGCGATCTTCGACGGTCACCGCCTCGCGCGCGAGATCGACTCCGAGAACCCGGCGATCCCGCTCCCCTACAAGCGGGAGCGGCTCGTGCTCGCGTCGGCAGTCGCGACGTAGTGCCCGCACGCCCGGACCGACTTCCCGCGCCGAGTCCGGGAGATCGAGAACGCCTGGCTTCACCTCTCGGACGGCACCCGCCTGGCGGCGCGGATCTGGCTTCCCGAGGACGCCGAGGACGACCCGGTGCCGGCCGTCCTCGAGTACCTCCCCTATCGGAAGACGGACGGGACGGTCGTCCGCGACTCGCAGCGGCAGCCGTACCTGGCCGGCCACGGCTACGCGGCGGTGCGCGTGGACATGCGCGGCACGGGCGACTCGGACGGCGTCCTCACCGACGAGTACACGCGAGCAGGAGCAGGACGACGCCGTCGAGATCCTGGCGTGGCTGGCTGCACAGCCCTGGTGCGACGGGAAGCTGGGCATGTGGGGGATCTCCTGGGGCGGCTTCAACTCGCTCCAGATCGCCGCCCGGCGGCCTCCCGGGCTCGGGGCGATCATGACCCTCTGCTCGACCGACGACCGCTACGCGGACGACGTCCACTACCGCGGCGGCTGCGTGCTCGCCCTCGACATGCTCCACTGGGCCTCCTCGATGCTGACGTGGAACGCGCGGCCGCCCGACCCGCGGCTCTACGGGGACGGCTGGCGCGAGGCCTGGCTCGAGCGGCTGGAGACGCTGACGCCCTGGATCGAGCCTTGGCTCGGCCATCAGCGCCGCGACGCCTACTGGAAGCACGGCTCCGTCTGCGAGGACTACGCGGCGATCGAGTGCCCCGTCTACGCGGTCGGCGGCTTCGCAGACGGGTACACGAACGCCGTCCCGCGGCTGCTCGCCGGGCTCTCGGGGCCGCGCAAGGGCATCATCGGCCCCTGGGCCCACGACTTTCCCGAGAACGGCAAGCCCGGGCCGTCGATCGGCTTCCTGCAGGAGTCCGTCCGCTGGTTCGACCACTGGCTGAAGGGGGTCGACACGGGAGTCATGGACGAGCCGATGCTGCGTGTCTGGATGCAGGATTCCGTGGCGCCGCAGCCGAGTTACGAGGTGCGGCCGGGGCGCTGGGTGGCCGAGCCGTCGTGGCCGTCGCCGAACGTCGGCTCCCGCGTCTGGGAGCTGCCCGTCATCGAGCCGCGCGAGCTGCTCGGTGTCCAGTCCTGCGGCACTGAGGCGGGCGCCTGGACGGCCGAGGGGCAGTCGGCCGATCTCGCCGGCGACCAGCGGCCCGACGACGCGTTCTCGCTCACCTTCGACTCGGAGCCGCTCGAGGAGCCGCTGGAGATTCTCGGCTTTCCCGAAGCCGTGCTCGAGCTCGCGGTCGACCGGCCGAACGCGCTCGTCGCCGTTCGCCTCTGCGACGTCTTTCCCGATGGGACCTCGGCGCTCGTCACGCGCGGGCTCCTCAACCTCACGCATCGGGACAGCCACGAGCACGTCTCGCCCCTCGAGCCCGGGCGGCGCTACGAGGTGCGGGTGCCGCTCGACGTGATGGCGTACGCGGTCCCGGCGGGCCACCGGCTCCGGGTCGCGGTCTCGCCCACGTACTGGCCGTGGGCCTGGCCCTCACCGGAGCCGGTGACGCTGACGCTCTACTCGGGCCGGCTCGACCTGCCGGAGCGCCCGCCGCGCGCCGAGGACGCGCAGCTGCCGGACTTCGGCAGGCCCGAGAGCGCGCCGAGCCTCGCGGTGCGAGGCGGTGGCCGGCTCGCCGCAGGGCCGCTCCATCCGCCGCGAGCTCGCCACCGGGCTCGTCGAGCAGGTCTTCGACTGGGACCTGGGCGGCGCGCAGCGCTTCGTGGACATCGACCTCGAGTCCTCGGACACGAGCCACACGGTCTACTCCATCCGCGAGGGCGACCCGCTCTCGGCCGAGGTGCGCTTCCATGCGACCTCGGGCATGGCCCGCGGCGACTGGAGCATGCGCTCGGAGGTGACGAGCGCGATGACCTCCGACGCGCGAGGCCTTCCACGTCACGACGAAGCTCGAGGTCTACGAGCGCGACGCGCCCATCTTCACGCGCACCTGGGAGCATCGCTTTCCGCGCGACGGCGTCTAGGGCCACGCCCAGGGCCTGACCCCGGACGTGGCCGGGACAGACCTTGGTCTGTCCACGTGCCTGTGGATGCCGTGACTCGCCTGCCGGCGCCCGATCTCGCTTCCTGCCGACCATGCCGCATCCACACCAGTGTCGCCCGCGGACACGCCCGGAGCCTGTCCCCGGGACGTGGCCGGAGGGGACTTGGCCTCAAGGCAGCCGGTAGTAGTCCTCGCCGGAGAAGTCGGCGTGCAGGGCGACGTCGTCGACGATCGCATCGAAGCGGAGCCACTCCGCCGACCAGTCGTCACCGACGCGGAAGCTCCCGTCGTCGAGTGGCTGCAGCGCTCAGCTCCAAGCCCCAGGGGAAGATCACGATCAGCTCGCCGTTGCGAAGGACGATGCGGAAGTTCGAGTACCACGGGTTGTAGGCGCGGTAGTGGCCCGGGTAGGCGCTCCACTCCGCCGGAGCGGTCGGGGCCGGCGCCGCAGGCATCCCTTCGCGCCGATAGAGATCGCCGCCGTGGCCTGCCTCCACGACTCGGTCGTCCTCGCGGCGGAAGCCGAGGAGGAAGAGCGCCAGGTCGGGACGGTCGGCGAAAAAGCGGTCGTTGCCGCGCGGCTCCAGCGGTTGTCCGTCGAGGACGAGACGATCGCCCTCGGCGGTGACCGTGAGCCGGCCGGCATCCCCCGTGTAGACGCCCGCAAAGTCGGACGCGTTCTCGACAGCCAGCGGATCCGCGACCGACGGCTGAGCCCCGTCGCGGTACAGGTTGAGTATCGCCGCGGCGACCTCCTCCGTCAGGTCCCGCTCGTCGGTGGCGTTGACGGCCACGGCGACCCCCAGGCCCGAGTCGAGATCCCCCAGCATTGTCGCGCCGAACCCCGGCATCGAGCCGCCGTGCCGGATCTCCTGTCCGCGCAGCTCGAGGCCGTAGCCGTACCACCAGCCGTCGTCCGCCTCGATCGCCGGCGTGGTCATCAGCTCGAACGAGCCCGGCGCGACGATGCCCTGACCACCGTTCAGCAGCGCCCGAAGGAAGGCCGCCAGGTCGTCGATCGTCGCGGCCTGTGCGCCGTCGCCCGTCGCCGTCTCGAGCCACGGTGCAGGCATCCAGGGATCAGTGCGGCGCGCCGGGCGGTCGTCGTGGAGGCGCTCGTAGCCGACGGCGAGCCGGAGGCGACCTTCGTTGGTGATCGCGGGGTCGGTGGCCTGGAGGCCGAGCGGCTCCAGGATGCGCTCCCGGAGGACGTCCGCGTACGGCTTCCCCGTGAGCTCCTCGACGACGAAGCCGAGGGCGCGGTAGCCGACGTTGGAGTAGAGGTAGCGGCTCCCCGGGGCGAAGCCGACCTCGGTCTTCCGTAGCGCCCACACGTCGTAGCGCGAGTTCGAGCTCATGTCGGCGCCGACCATCAGCCCGCTCGTGTGCGTCAGCAAGTGGTGGATCGTGATCGGCGCATGCTCGGACCGAACTTCGAACCAGGGGAGATACCGGGTCACGGGCGCCTGGAGGTCGAGCCGTCCTTCCTCGTGGAGCTGGAGGACGGCGAGCGCGGTGAACGTCTTGCCGATCGAGCCCAGCTCGAAATAGGTCTCTCGAGTCACCGGCGTTCCTGCGTCGAGGTTTGCGAGGCCGAACGTTTCCGAGGCAACGATGCGCTCTCGGTCGGTCACCGCCACCGCGAAGCCGGGAAAGCCCTGCACGGCGAGCAGCTCCTCGACGTAGGCGCGGAGAACCTCGACGGACACGATGGTCGATCCTAGGCTGTCCCGCGATAGGGTGAAACCGTGATCGACTGCGACATCCACCCGCAGGTCGGCGACCCCGAGGAGCTGCTCGCCTACGTCGACCCGGCGCAGCGCGACTGGTTCCGGGCTCAGGGCCCCTCGCTCGGGCTCCCGGGCTACTCCTGGGCGCATCCGTCGTCGTGGTTTCGGCAGGACATCGAGCAGAACGGGCGGCCGCCGGCCTCCGACGTCGACGCCGTGCGGCGAGAGGTGCTCGATCCGAGCGGGACCGACGTCGGCGTCCTCAACGGCGACGACGCAGTCCTCGTCTCGCTGATGCCGAGCCCGTATCGCGCCGCCGAGCTCGCGCGGGCTCACAACGAGTGGCTGCGCGAGCGCTGGCTCGACGCCGAGCCGCGGCTGCGGGCTTCCATCCTCTGCCCGGCGCAGGACCCGCAGGCCGCTGCCGCCGAGATCCGCCGCGCCGCCGAGGACGAGCGCTTCGTCCAGGTTCTTCTCTGCGGCGGCGCCGACCGGCCGTACGGCGAGCCGCGCTATCTCCCGATCTTCGAGGCAGCCGCCGAATGCGGGCTGCCGGTCGCCATCCACTCCGGCGGGGAAGGCATGGGCATCGCCGCGCCGCCGGGCGGCGCCGGGCCGGTCACGTTCTACATCGAGTGGCACACCCTCGGCTCGGCGTGCTCGACGATGTCGCACCTGGTCTCGCTGCTCAGCCACGGCATGTTCGAGCGGCTGCCGAGCCTGAAGGTGCTCCTGATCGAGGGAGGGCTCGCCTGGCTGCCGGGCATCCTCTGGCGGCTCGATACGAACTGGCGCGCGCTCCGGAGCGAGGTTCCCTGGCTCGAGCGGAAGCCGAGCGAGGTCGCGCGCGAGCACGTTCGCTTCTCGACCCAGCCGCTCGAGCACACGGACGGCCGCGACGAGACGCTCTTCGAGATGCTCGAGGCGGCAGGCGCGCCCGACAACCTCTGCTTCGCCTCCGACTATCCGCACTGGGACTTCGACGACCCGGCCTTCATGCTCAAGCGGCTGCCGGAGGCCTGGCGCGCGAAGGTCCTGCACGAGAACGCCGCCGAGCTGTACGGCGCGCGGCTCGGCCTGCCGGCCGTTGGCTAAGAGCTGGGTCGACGTCGGCTCCGCGGCCGACCTCGAGCGCGACGGGCGGCTCGTCGCCCGTGTGAACGGCCGCGAGCTAGGGGTCGTAGCCGAGCCGGACGGCGCGCTGCATGGGATCCGCAACCGTTGCCCGCACCACGGCGGCCCCCTGTGCCTGGGCCGCGTGGTCGAGCGGGTCGGAGGCGGGCCCGGCGTTTACGAGCTGACGGGACGGCGCAGCCTCCGCTGCCCGTGGCACGGCTGGGAGTTCGATCTCGAGACCGGCGTGTGCGTGGACGAGCCGACTCTCCGCACCGCCGTGTACGCGGTGCGCGTGGAGGACGGGCGCGTCCTCGTGCAGGCGTAGGCGCACGCGCGGTATGCCGCTTGGGATCATGCAGGTATGCATACAAGTCGTATGCAATACTGCATAAGGCAGTGGCGCATACCAATCCCTTCACCTTTGGGGCGCTCGCGCTCGACAAGGCCTTCACCGACCGGGAGGCCGAGCTGCGCGAGCTCGTCCGCGACATGCAGAACGGCCAGGACGTCCTCGTCTACGCGCCGCGGCGCTACGGCAAGTCTTCGCTCGTCCTACGGGCTGCGCAGCGCGCTATTCGCAAGGGAGTATTGGTCGGGTACTGCGACCTGATGCGGACGCCGACGAAGGAGCGGTTTGCGGCCGCCCTCGCGAAGACGATCTACAGCGACCTCGAGACTGCAGCCGGCCAGGCGATCGAGCGCGCGACCCGTCTCTTTCGCGGCCTCCGCATCACGCCGACGATCGAGGTCGACCCGATCGACGGGGCGCTCCGCTTCGTCTTCCACGGCGTACGGCAGCGGGCGGCGATCGACGACACGATCGAGGCGCTCCTCGCGCTTCCGGGCCAGATCGCCGCGGAGCGCAAGCGGCGGGCGGTGCTCGTCTTCGACGAGTTTCAGGAGATCGTCACGCTCGACCGTCACTACCCGAATCTCATGCGCGCCGTCTTCCAGCAGCAGCCAGAGGTCGCGCACGTCTATCTCGGAAGCAAGCGACACGTCCTCGAGCGGATCTTCGACGACGAGAACGAGCCGTTCTGGCGGAGCGCCAAGCGGCTGGAGATCGGACCGATCGCGCCGCGCGAGTTCGGCCGCTTCCTGCGCCGGCGCTTCGAGGAGACCGAGAAGGGCATCGACGACGAAGCGGTTGAACGCCTACTCGCGGCCAGCGGCGGCCACCCGTACGGGACGCAGGAGCTCGCCTACTTCCTCTGGGAGCTCGTCCCCACAGGCCACTTCGCGCGGCTGGGAGACGTGGAGACGGCGCTCGCCCAGGTGCTCCGCTCCGAGCACAACCACTTCGCCAAGCTCTGGGACGACGCACCGCACGCGCAGCGCCTCGTCATGCTCGCCCTCGCCGACGAGCCGACGGGCTCGCTCTATGCCGCCGAGTACGCCGAGCGGCACGACCTCCCCCCGAAGCCGGCGCTTCAGCGCGCCATCGGCGCCCTCGTCACGAAGGAGGTCGTCGCGCGCGCCGAGGACGGCGTCTACCGGATCGTGGAGCCCTTCTTCGCCGACTGGCTTCTCAGCGAGCAGGAAGCCCTCGGCCTGAAGGACGAGCTACGCGGCCGCTGAGACCTACCAGCCGAGCCCGGGATCGGCGTAGACCGCTTCGCCCTCGACCAAGGTGAGGAGGACGCGAGCGTCGCCGATCGGGCCGGACCCGGGGTCCAGGATGTCCCGGTCGAGGACGACGAGGTCGGCGAGCTTCCCCGGCTCGAGCGTGCCCGTCTCCGCCGTCGAGGAAGTTCACGTGCGCCGAGCCGGCCGTGAACGTTCGGAGGGCGGTGGGCAGGTCGAGCGCCTCCTCCGGGAGCAGCGGCTCCAGGTCGCGCGTCTCCGGCGAGATCCGAGTCACGGCCACCTCGAGCTGGGGGAGCGGGTCGGCCGTCGAGACCGTCCAGTCGCTCCCGAACGCCAGGCGGCGCGCCGGCGCGATGCAGGCTCCCGAACGGGTACATGCGCGCGGAGCGCTCGGGGCCGATGAAGGGCTCCGTCAGCTCGTCGACGTAGCCGCTGTGGCAGGCCCACAGGGGCGAGACGTTGGGAACGACGCCGAGCTCGGCGAAGCGGGGCACGTCGTCCGGGTGGACGAGCTGGAGGTGAGCGAGGTGGTGGCGCGCGTCTCGGCGGCCGTTCGCGCGCGCGGCTGCCTCGATCGCGTCGAGCGAGTCGCGCACCGCGCGGTCGCCGATCGCGTGCATGTGCACCTGGAAGTCGTGGGAGTCGAGGAGCACCACGATGCGTTCGAGCTCGTCGGACTCGAACATGGAGATCCCGTAGTTGTCGGTGCCGACGTACGGCTCCAGCAGCGCGCCGGTGAAGTTCTCGAGGACGCCGTCGACGAAGATCTTCGCCCCGCGGATTCGCAGGCGCCCGAGCGATCCTTCCGCCCGCCGCGCCACCAGCTCGTCGAGCTGCTCCTGGCCGCCCGTTCCTCACCCAAAGGAGGTTCCCTTCCACCCGCATCGTCAGCTCGCCGCGCTCGGCCACCGCCCGATAGGCGGCCAGGTGGAGCGGGTCCTCGATGCTCGCGTCCTGCCAGGCAGTGATCCCGAGCGCGTGGAACATGGCCTGGGCGTGCAGGACGCCCGCCTCCCACTCCTCGGCCGTTGTCGGCGGGAGCAGGTCGCCGACGAGCGCTGCCGCGTGCTCGTGGAGCGTCCCCTGCGGCTCGCCTCGAGCGTCGCGCTCGATGCGCCCGCCGGACGGATCCGGCGTCTCCCGCGTGACTCCCGCGAGCTCGAGCGCGCGGCTGTTGACCCACACCCCGTGGCCGTCGCGGTTGTAGAAGAACGCGGGCCGGTCGGGCAGGATCGCGTCGAGGTCCACGCGACTCGGGGTGCCGTTCTCGAAGGAGTCGATCGACCAGCCTGCGCCGGAGATCCACTCGAGCTCGGGATGGTCGGCCGCATAGCGGGCGATCGTTTCCAGGCAGGCCTCGCGCGAGTGGGCGTCGTTGAGCGTGCAGAGCCGCGATTCGACCCCGCCGTCCGCCGGATGGCAGTGCGCGTCCTGGAAGCCTGGGAGGACCGTGCGGCCTTCCAGCTCGAGCACGTGCGTCTCCCTGCCGACGTGTGCCGCCGCCTCCGCCGCCGGGCCGACCCACGCGATGCGCCCGTCGCGGACGGCGACCGCCTCGGTGACCGTCAGCGCCGCGTCCGCGCAGAAGACACGTCCCCCCGGTGAGAACGAGATCCACGCCTGTCTCAGGCCTTGATGCAGGCTGCCTGGTGCCCGGCCTTCGCCCCTGCCAACGCCCGCAGCTCCGGATCGATGGTGCGGCACTCGGGCCCCGCGATCGGGCAGCGCGGGTGGAAGCGGCATCCCTCTGGGATCGCCACCGGGTTGGGCGTCTCGCCGCGGAGAATCTGCGCCTCGGCGGCCGCGCGCGGGTCGCGGCGGGGGACCACCGAGACCAGCGCCTTCGTGTACGGGTGCCTGGGGTTGGCGATGACCTCGCGGGCGGGGCCCTCCTCGACGATTCGCCCGAGGTACATGACGGCGATCCGGTCGGCGAAATGGGCGACGGTGGAGAGGTCGTGCGTGATCATGAGGATGGCGAGCCCTCCGCGCCGGAGGTCGTCGAGGAGGCCGAGGATCCCGGCGCGAACGGAGACGTCCAGCATCGAGACCGGCTCGTCGGCGACGAGCAGCTTGGGGTCGAGGACGAGGCTGGCTGCGATCGCCACGCGCTGGCGCTGACCGCCCGAGAGCTCGTGCGGGTAGCGGTCGAGGTAGAGCTCCGGCGGGGTCAGACCCGCCCGCGTGAGCGCGTCGCGCACGCGCTCGTCGCGGTCGGCTCGCCCGTTCCCTTCGCCGTGGACGAGCAGCGGCTCTTCGATCGTCGCCCGCACGCGGAAGCGCGGGTCGAGCGACTCGTACGGATCCTGGAAGATCAGCTGCACTCGGCGGCGCAGCGCGCGCAGGTTGCGGCCCGACACCGCCGAGATGTCCTGGCCCTCGAAGCGCACAGTCCCGGCCTCGGGCTTCACGAGGCGGAGGATCGTCTGCGCGGTCGTCGTCTTGCCGCTGCCCGACTCGCCGACGAGCGCGAGCATCTCCCCCTCTCTGAGGACGAAGGAGACGCCGTCGACGGCGCGGACGACGCGCTTCGGCTTCCCGGTCATCGTCCCGACGAGTCCTCGCGGAACGGGAAAGTGCGTGACGAGGTTCTCGACCTCGAGCACGGGGGACGGCGGCGGCGTTCGTCTGGCTCACGACGCCGCCTTGAGCGCCGGGTCGTTCAGGTGGCAGGCCGCCTCGTGGCCCGGGCCCGTGGCCACCAGGCGCGGCTTCACGGTCGCGCAGGGCGCGAATGTGCGATCGCAGCGAGGCGCGAACGGGCAGCCCGGGATCTCGCGGTCGAGGCGGGGAGGCGTCCCCGGAATGGAGACGACCTCCGTGTCCCCGGAGAGATCGGGCGTCGCCGCAAAGAGGAGCCGTGCGTACGGGTGGCGGGGATCGTGGTAGAGCGTGTCCGTCTGGCCGATCTCGACGATCTCGCCCGCGTACATGACGGCGGCGCGCGGGCAGACCTGGGCGACGATCGGCAGGTCGTGCGTGACGAGCACGAGCGTGAGACCGAAGTCGTCGGCAAGCTCGACGAGGAGCTGAAGGATCTGGGCCTGCACCATGACGTCGAGTGCGGTCGTCGGCTCGTCCGCGAGCAACACCTTCGGCTCGCACGAGAGCGCCATCGCGATCGCCGCCCGCTGGCGCATCCCTCCCGAGAACTCGTGCGGGAAGCTCGCCGCCCGCTCGGCCGGGATCCCGACGCGCTCGAGCAGCTCGCCCACCTGTTTCCGCGCCTCCCGGCCGTCGGCGACCCCGTGCAGCTTCATCGGCTCGGCGATCTGGTCGCCGATCCGCTTCACCGGGTTGAAGGCGTTCATCGCCCCCTGGAAGACCATCGCGACGTCCGTCCAGCGGTGCGGGCTCACGCTCTCCTCGCCGCGGGCGAGGAGGTCCTCGCCGTCCAGGAGGACGCGGCCGGCGACGCTCGCGCTCGACGGCAGGAGGCCCATGAGCGCGAGGATCGTCGTCGTCTTGCCGCAGCCCGACTCGCCCACGAGCCCGAACCGCTCTCCCGCCTGAAGGCTGAAGTCGACTCCCTGAACGGCGTGCAGCTCGCCACCGTGCTCGAGCTCGAACCAGACGTGGAGGTCTTCGACCGCGAGGACCGGCTCGTTCACGTCTGCGTCCTTCGCCGGCAGCGGCCGGAGCCTGAACCGGCGCACCGAGAGGTGGCCGACGCGCAGGCGCGGGTTCAGCGCGTCCTCGATCGCGGTGCCGAGCAGCGTGCAGGCGAGGATGACGACCGCGACCGCGATCCCGGGCGGCGCGATCGCCCACCAGGCATCGACGCTGATCGCGTTCGAGACGAAGGCGTTCTCGATCAGCCGGCCCCAGGAGATGAGGCTCGGGTCGCCGAGGCCGAGGAAGGCGAGCGCCGTCTCGGCGAAGATGGCGATCGCCACCGTCAGCACCGTGTTGGCGACGAGGAGCGGCGCGACCTGTGGGAGCACGTGGCGGAAGATGATCCGCGAGTCGCTGGCGCCCAGCGCCTGCGCGCGGCGCACGTAGACCCGTTCGCGGACGCTCTTCACCTGTGCCCTGATGATCCGGGCAGTGCCCGTCCAGTAGATGATCCCGATGATGAGGATGATGTTCGTGAGGCTCCTGCCCCAGATGGCGGCGATCACGATCATGAGCGGCACGTCGGGGATGACGAGGAAGTAGTCGGTCACGCGCATGAGCGCGACGTCGGTCTTGCCGCCGAAGTAGCCGGCGAGGATGCCGACCGCTCCCCCGATCAGCATGGCCACGGCGGCGGCGGCGAACCCGACGATCAGCGACACGCGCGAGCCGTAGATGATCAGGGAGAGCATGTCGATCCCGCCGTCGTCGAGACCCGAGCGGGAACTCGCTCGAAGGCGGGGCGAAAGGCGGGCCGACCTTCTCGCGCGGGCCGTACGGAGCGAGCCAAGGGGCGAAGATCGCGACGAGGATCGTGAGGAGGAGCACCGTGCCCCCGATCGCCGGCCTGCGGCTTGCTGCGAACGATCGCCCACAGCACGCCTCCCCGGCTCCGGCGCGTCTCGGGGAGGTCGCCGGGCTCGCGTGGGCGCTCCGGCTGCGCCGGGACCGGAAGCGATCGTGCTCATTCGGCGATCCTCGGGTCGAGCTTGAAGTAGAGGAGGTCGGCCACGTAGTTGGCCACGACCACGGAGAGGGTGAGGATCAGGAACGCCCCCTGGAGGACGGGATAGTCGCGCTCGAAGACGGCGTCGTAGGTGACGAGGCCGATGCCCGGGTACGAGAAGACGGCCTCGACGAGGATCGCGCCGGCGACCAGGTATCCGAGCGAGAGGGCGATCAGGGTGGCGATGGGGAGGAGCGAGGCGCGGAAAGCGTGCTTCCAGACGATCGCCCAGTTGCGGAGCCCCTTCGCGCGGGCGGTGAGGACGTAGTCCTCGCTGAGCGCCTCCATCAGCGAGGAGCGCACGATCAGCGCGTACTCGCCGTAGAGCACGATCCCGATCGTGGCCGCCGGCAGGATCATGTGTTTCAGCCGGTCGACGAACGTGTCCCACCACGAGGGATCGGTGAACTCGAGGAAGGGATCGGAGATGCCTGACACGGGCAGGGTGCCCGCGAAGAAAATGAGCAGCATCAGCCCCAGCCACTGCGTCGGCAGGGAGTAGAAGAGCAGCGAGAAGCTGAGGTTCCCCCAGTCGAGGAACGTCCCGCGGCGCCAGGCGGCGATCACCCCCGTGATGATCCCGAAGACGATCGCGAAGACGGTGCCGAGCGCGATCATCGGCAGCGTGTTGAGGAGCGGGTCGATCAGCTCGTCGACGACCGGCTCCCGCGTCACGAACGACCGTCCCATGTCGCCCTGGGCGAGATCCTGCAGGTAGAGCCAGTACTGCTCCCACTTGGACTTGTCCAGGCCGAGCTCCGCTCGGAGCTGGTCCTTGAACTCGACCGTGCAGAACTGGCAGCGCAGCCCGGTGACGGCGTCGCCCGGCGCCGCCCGGAAGATGATGAAGTTGAGCGTGATCGCGACGAACACCGTCACGATCGCGAACAGCGTTCGCTTCAGGAAGTAGTCCGCGCCCCTCACGGCGTCACGCTCTCAGACTCGACGCTCGCTAGCCGGCCGCTCACTCCACCCTGGTAGGGCGCCCGTTGTACGCCTTCGTGTATGCGTCGAGCGAGCCCGGGAGGAAGCCGGCCCACTTCGTCGAGTGCGCCGTGATCGTGTCGAGGACGACGAGCTGGATGTACGGCTTGTCGCGATACAGGATGTCCTGCATCTCCCAGACGATCTCCTTGCGCGCCTCCTGGTCGGCCGTCCGGCCCTGCTCCTTGTAGAGCTTGTCGTACTCGGGGTTGCAGTAGCCGGTGTCGCTCCAGCCTCCGTACTGGTCGCAGGTGACGACGGAGAGGACGAAGTCCGGGTCGAGGTAGCCGACCCAGTCCCACATCGAGAGGTCGAAGTTCTCGTACTTCCAGTCCGGCGCGCCGATCTCCTCGAAGGCCGTCGTCGAGTCGAGCGAGTTCTGGGTCACCTCGACGCCGATCTCGGCGAGGCCGGTCTTGACGATCTCGAAGGCTCGGTTGATCCCGTCGAGGCTGTCCGGCGTGATGATCTCGTAGGACATCCTGTGGCCGTTCGGCCATCCGGATCCCGTCCGACCCGCGCTGCGTAGCCGAGGTCGTCGAGGATCTGGTTGGCGAGGTCGATGTCGTACGCCTCCGGCTCGAGGTTCGGGTTCACCCACTCGCCGGCGGCGGGAGTGACGATGCTCGCGACCGGCTCGGCGTTGCCCCCGTACACGACCTCGATCATCTCCTCGCGGTTCATCGCGTGGGCGAACGCCTCCCGCACCTTCGGGTCGAGGAGCTCGCGGTTCTTCGGCTTGTCCGGGTTCGAGTTGAAGATGAAGTTGTTGATCTGGAAGCCCTCGGTCTCGATCACCTCGAAGTCGGGGTCGTCCTCGACCGCGCTCACCGCTGTGAGCGGCACGCTGATCGAAGTCGAGCTCGCCCGACGTGAACGCGGTCAGCATCGCGTCGGAGTTGGCGAACCACTGGATCCCGACGGCGTCCGGGTTCGGCGGCGTGCCGTAGAAGCCAGGGTTCCGCTCGAGGATCGTCGTCCCCTTCTTGTCGTACTTCGTGAGCACGTACTGGCCTCCGGAGACGATCGGGAGGTCGTTCTCGGGGAGGTACTGCTTCGAGCGCCTTGCCGTCGCCGACCGCGTACTTCTCCCAGACGTGCTTGGGGAGGATGAAGAACTGCTGGAGCTGCGGGAGGACGTTGCCCACGGGCCGCGCGTACGTGATGACGAGCGTGTTCGGGTCGGGGGCCTCGAGGCTCTCGACGTTCGAGAGGAAGGGCGCCAGGTTGGCGGTCGGGCCCTTCGCGTACTTGAGGATCGTCTCGCCGGTCCAGACGGCGTCCTCGGCCGTCAGCGGCGTGCCGTCCGACCACTCGCCGCCCGGCTTGAGCTTGAAGGTCCAGGTGAGCCCGTCGGGCGAGGTCTCCCAGCTCTCCGCCCAGTCGCCTTCCCACTCGAAGTTCTCGTCGTACTGGACCAGGATCGGGATAGATGTCGAGGAAGGTGGCATAGGACTGGGCGCTGAAGGCGACGAACGGGTTGATCGAGTCGTAGCCGTCGGTCGTTCCCTGCGCGGAGGATGCCGCCCGTGCTTGGCCTCCCCCTCGGCGCCCGGTGCCGTCCACCGGTCCCTTGCGCCGCCCCGCCGTCATCGTCTCCTCCTCCGCAGCCTGCGACCGCGAGGAGCAAGGTCAGAGCACCGCCGTCAACCACCAGACCCGCTTCGTCATCTCAATCTCCCTCTCCCCCGGTCACCAGGCCGGATTGCTCGATCGTGAGCGTCCTCGCGTCTGCATCGAGCGTCGCGGTGACGCCGAGCGGGATGGCCGCGAGATGCTTCCCATGTCCCAAGGGAAGCTTGTATAGCACGGGAACCCCCAGCGGTTCTAGGTGCATGCTCGAGCACGTCTTCGAGCGAACGCGTCCTCGGCCAGCCCGCAGGGTGGTCTCCCCAGTCGCACTTCTCCATGTCTCCTACTACGACTCCGCGCACGCCGGCGAGTTTGCCGGCATGCGCGAGCTGGGTCAGGATCCCGTCGGGTAGTAGGGCGGGAGGTGGTAGTCCTCGAAGAAGAGGATCGCGCCGTCGAGGTCGATCTCCCACGGCGTTCCCATCGTCTGCATGCAGCAGCCAGAGGCAGCCGCCGGCGAGCGGCGCGGTGACCCTGCCGCCGCGGATCGACGCGGATGAAGGGGTCGTCCGGGTTCCTGCGGGACCTCGCCGGCGCCGCCGCCCCGCAGCACGGCCAGCAGCCGCTCCTTCGAGAAGTCAGTCGTCTCGAGGTCGCCCATGCCCAGGAGCCCGTTCGCGTAGAAGGTGGCCAGTCCCGTCCGCTGGCGGATGGCGACGTGGAGCGCGGTGATGTCCGAGAAGCCGACGAAGCGGCTTCGGGCTCGCGGCGATCGACGTCGAAGTCGAGGTGGGGAATCACCTGCGCCGAGCCGTAGCCGCCCTGGAGGCACTGGACGACGTCCACCTCGGGGTCGGCGAAGAGGGCGTTGAGGTCGGCGGCCCGGTCGCGCGCGTCCCCGGCGACGAAGTCGTCGCGGGCGAGGACGTGCTCGGCGAGCTTCACGCGGTAGCCCTGCGACTCCCACCACTCGACGCTGCGGAGGACGTCCGAGCGGCTCTCGTAGGGGCTGGCCGGCGCGGCGACGCCGATCGTGCCGCCGTCGGGGAGCGGCCGTGCCGAAGAGGTTGGCCGCCATCAAAAGCGGTAGACCTGGGCCTCGGAGTCGCACGGGTTGCCGCGCCCGTACGTGATCTCCCCGGCGGTGACGTCGGCGACGCACCAGAAGACGGTCTTCACCGACTTCGGCTCGTCGCCGTGGCGGCAGATCGCGTTCTCGCCGTTCTCGTGGTCCGAGAGGGCCTCGCGGAGGCGCTCCACGGTAAAGCCGTCCCCGGCCGCCAGCACGCGGGCCCGATCGAGGCGCGCGCAGGAGCTCTCGTAGTCGCCCGCCCGCTCGAATGGCCGCATGTCGTCGCGTGCGTAGTGGTTCGTGTGGGCGAGGAAACCGTCGTCGCCGGGCTCGTCGACGCCGGCGCTCGTCGCCGAGGCCTCGACGTTGGCGGCCGTGCCGTCCGCGGTGCGCGAGCACCCAGTTGTACGCGGACGCGCGGGCGGGATGCAGGCTCGCGTCGATCGGCCTCTGCGAGCGTCCGGCGCGTGAGGACGTCACGCACCTGCAGCAGGCGTGGGATGCCGACCCGCTCGTCGTTCGGCGAGACCTCGTTGCCCGTGACCGAGAGGCCGGCGTCGTTCCAGCCGACGCTGATCCAGGGGCCGATCCCGAGCGTGAAGACGACCGGCTCGCCGGGGACGCGCCACTCGATGGCCACGACGTCCTCCTCGTCCTCCGCGTAGAGGTCGTTGTTGTGGGCGACGAGGAGATGGCCGTTCGCGCTCAGCTCTCCGGTGACGACGAGGTCGCTGCAGCCGGTGGGCGCCTCGACGGGCGCGAGCTCCTCGATCGAGGCGGCGAAGACGGCGAGCGGGTCGACGCCGGCCGCCTCGGCGACCCCGTCCAGCTCCTCGACGACCCAGGGGAGGTGCTCGACCGTGACCGCGCGGTAGCGGCGAACGAGATCGGCGTCGAAGGGCGCCGCCGTGGAGCGGCGCACCGTCTCGGCCGTCGCCGAGCCGATCTGCCGGCCGACCTCGCGGTGGCTGCCGGCGGCCCGAATCAGCGGGATGGGCGGCGGCGTCACAGCGTCTCCTGCGGCTCGCGCCGCTTCGGGAGCGGCTTCGCGAGCAGGTCGCGGACGAAGCCGAGGCACTCCTCGACCGCGGCCGCCAGGAAGGCCTCGCCCTTCTCGGCGGTGCCCTTGGAGGCATCGCCCTGGATCCCGGTGACGGAGAAGGCCGACCACCAGGGCATCACGCGCAGCGGCCCGTCGGACCACTCCATGTAGGAGTACTCACCGGCGGGAAAGCCGCGCTCGTCGAGCGCCTTCTCCATGTCCACCGCCTCCGGGTCGACCGCGAGGTAGATGGAGGTCTCGAGCTCGCAGGCGTGCGCCATCCCGCCCGCGTCCGAGTCCCGAATCTCCTCGATGCGCTCGAGCGCCCGCTTGCCGGAGAGGTAGAAGGCCGAGCCGGCGAGGACTTCGGGATGGTCGACGCAGACGAGCCGCGCCGCGGCGTCCACGAACGGCTGGTTGGAGCCGTGGCCGTTGAGGAAGAGCATGCGCCGGAAGCCGTGGCGCGCGAGCGAGCTGCCGACGTCCTTGCAGTAGCGCGTGAACGTCTCCCAGCCGATCGTGATCGGTCCCGGGAAGTCCATGTGGTGAGGGGAGTAGCCGTGGCTGATGATGGGCAGGAGCACGATCTCGTCCGGCGCCGCCTCGGCCGTCCGCCGGCAGATCTCCCAGGTGATGCGGACGTCCGTGTCGATCGGGAGGTGCGGCCCGTGATCCTCGAGCGTCGCCACCGGGATGAGGCAGACGCGCTCCTCGGAGGCCGCGCGGCGCACCTCCGGCCAGGTCAGGCGCTCGTAGAGAAGCGGGCTACCCCACATCGGTCAGCCCGCGAGCGCCGCGTCGAGCGTGATCTCGGGCACGCCGGCGAGTGCCAGGGAGACCGGGCAGCCGGTCCTGGCGCCCTCGGCCGCCTCGCGGAACCCGTCCTCGTCGAGGCCGGAGACCTTGCCGCGCACCGTGAGCGCGATCTTCGTGATCCCCTCGCCGGGCTGGAACGTGACGGTGGCGCTCGGTCTTCAGCTCCTCCGGCGGCGAGCCTGCCTCCGCGAGGGCATGGGAGAGCGCCATCGAGAAGCACGGCGGCATGCGCGGCGGCGATCAGCTCCTCCGGGCTCGTCCGCCCGGAGGGCTCCTCCGTGCGGGAGGCCCACGTGACGTCGAGCGGGGCGAAGGCGCCGCTCCCGACGCTGTCGATGCTCCCGCTCCCGTCCAGCAGGCCGCCGTTCCAGGTGACCTCGGCATGGCGATCGGTGGCCATTCGTCCCCTTTCCGTCGTTGAGCCGCCGACTGTACCGTGGCGAACTCGTCTCCGGCTGCTACCGTTCGTGTAACAGGTCGGCATGCGGCCGGCCGTGAGATGAGCTTCCTGTTCCTCCTTCGGACGTTCGGGCAAGGCGAGTCTCGAACGTAAGAGAAGGAGTAGAACAACATGTCTCAGCAGTCTTTCCGCGGCCTTGGCGTGTCGGCGCCCGTTGCCGATGCCCTTGCCGCGCGCTCGATCCACGAGCCTTTCAGCATCCAATCGCTCGTCCTCCCGGACGCGCTCGCCGGCCTCGACGTGCTGGCGAAGTCGCCCACGGGCTCGGGCAAGACGCTGGCTTTCGCCCTGCCGATCGTCGAGCGGGTCACACCGCGCGACGGGAAGCCGAGCGCGCTCGTGCTCGTCCCCACGCGTGAGCTCGCCCAGCAGGTGACGGACGAGCTTCGCTCAGTGGGGAAGCCGAAGGGCCTGCGAACCGCGGCCGTCTACGGCGGCGTCCCCATCAAGAGCCAGGCCGCCAAGGCGCGTGAGGCGCACGTGGTCGTGGCCACGCCGGGCCGCCTCGAGGATCTCGCGCAGCGCAGGCTGCTCGCCCTCGATCGGATCCGGATCCTCATCCTCGACGAGGCCGACCGCATGCTCGACATGGGCTTCAAGCCGCAGGTCGACCGGATCGTCCGACGGATGCCGCGCAACCGGCAGACGATGTTCTTCTCGGCCACGCTCGACGGGGAGGTCGGCGAGCTCGCGCGGGCCTACACCTCCAGCCCGTCGCGCTTCTCGGCCGAGCTGCCCGCCGACCGGGCCGTGGGCGAGATCGAGCACCGCTTCCTTTCGGTCGAACAGAGCACGAAGGTGGAGACGCTCGCCGAGCTTCTCCGCAGGAACTCGGGCCTGACGCTCGTCTTCGTCCGCACGAAGCGGGGCGCCGACCGGCTCGTGCAGCGCCTCCGGCGCCACGACGTCAAGGCGGAAGCTCTTCACGGGGACATGTCCCAGCCGGCGCGCCGGCGCGCGTTCGACCGCTTCGAGAGCGGGAGGGTGCCCGTGCTCGTCGCCACCGACGTAGCCGCCCGCGGCCTCGACATCGACGACGTCGAGCACGTGATCAACTTCGACCCTCCGGAGGAGGACAAGGGCTACCTCCACCGGACGGGCCGCACCGGCCGAGCGGGTCGCAGCGGCGTCGCGGTCACGTTCGTGCTTCCCGAGCAGCAGGCGGAGACGAGCCGAGTCGCCGGCCGCCTCGGCCATCGCGAGCAGTTCGAGAGCTCGGGCATGAAGGCCGCGCGGCCGAAGCTCGTCTACACGAGCCGCCGCGGCCGCCGCTCCAAGTGGTAGCCCGCTAGGCGCCGGGCGCGGCAGAACGCCGTCCGGCAGGCAAGCTTCAGGGATGGCAGGACGCCGTCGCCGCTGGGAGGGCTTCTCGCCGGGGGAGGCTCCCGGAACGACCCGCTGATCCCGAGGTGCGGAAGGCGAACTTCCACCGCATCGTGCGCCTCTTCCGGCCCTACGGGCGGAGGCTGCTCGTCGTCAACGCGCTGATCTTCGTCTCGGCCGGGCTTGGCGTGATCCCCGCCTTCCTGCTGCGCGAGGTCCTCGACGTGGCAATTCCGGACGAGCGCGTCGGCCTGCTGACGCTGCTCGTGGCGGGCATGGTCGCCATTCCGATCGCTACTGGCGTGCTCGGGGTCTGGCAGACGCTCCTCTCCAATCGCATCGGGCAGGCCGTCATGCATGACCTGCGCACCGCCGTCTACCGGCACCTGCAGCGGCTCTCGCTCGCCTTCTTCACCCGCACCCGCACCGGCGAGGTGCAGAGCCGGATCGCCAACGACATCGGCGGCATCCAGAACGTGGTCACGTCCACGGCGACGTCGGTGATCTCCAACGTGACGACAGTCCTGGCGACCGTCGGCGCGATGGTGCTGCTGGACTGGCGGCTCGCCGTCTTCGCGCTCGCGCTCCTGCCGCTCTTCGTCTGGCTGACGAAGCGCGTGGGCGACCAGCGGCGCAAGGTCACCGCCGAGCTGCAGGAGTCCCTCGCGGACGTGTCCTCGATCGTGCAGGAATCGCTCTCGGTCTCCGGGATCCTGCTCGGCAAGACGATGGGCCGCTCCACCGACCTCGCCGAGCGCTTCGGCACCGAGTCGAGCCGCCTGGCCGATCTCGAGGTGCGGAGCCGCATGACGGGGCGCTGGATGATGGCAGCGATCCAGACGACGTTCGCGGTGATGCCGGCCCTCGTCTACTGGTTTGCCGGCTGGACGATGGCGAGCGGAGCGGGGGCGATCTCGATCGGGACGCTGGTCGCCTTCACCACCCTCCAGTCCAGGCTCTTCTTCCCGATCGGCTCGCTGCTCGGCGTGCAGGTCGACGTGCAGAGCTCGCTGGCCCTCTTCGACCGCATCTTCGAGTACCTCGACCAGCCGGTCGACATCGAGGAGGGCACGCGCACCCTGGAGCACCCGCGCGGCGATGTCGCCTTCGACCACGTCTGGTTCCGCTACGGGGACGAAGCCTGGACGCTCGAGGACGTCGAGTTCGAGGTTCCGGCGGGGACGAAGACCGCCCTCGTCGGCGAGACCGGCTCCGGGAAGACGACCTGCGCCTATCTCGTCGCGCGGCTCTACGACGTGACCGAGGGGCGCGTGACGATCGACGGCGTCGAGATCCGCGATCTGACCTTCGAGTCGCTGGCCGGCGCCGTCGGCGTCGTCTCGCAGGAGACCTACCTCTTCCACGCGAGCGTCCGCGAGAACCTCCGCTTCGCCAAGCCCGAGGCGACCGACGCCGAGATCGAGGAGGCCGCCCGCGCCGCGCAGGTGCACGACCTGATCGCCTCGCTTCCCGAGGGCTACGACACCGTCGTGGGCGAGCGCGGCTACCGCTTCTCCGGCGGCGAGAAGCAGCGCATCGCGATCGCGCGCACGATTCTCCGCAACCCGCCGATCCTCGTCCTCGACGAGGCCACCTCGGCGCTCGACACCCAGACCGAGCGGGCCGTCCAGGACGCGCTCGAGCGTCTCGCCGAGGGACGGACGACGATCGCGATCGCACATCGCCTCTCGACCGTGCGCGACGCCGACCAGATCGTCGTCCTCGACCACGGCCGCGTCGTCGAGGTAGGCACGCACGAGGAGCTGCTCCCGCGCGGCGGGCGCTACGCATCGCTCGTCTTCAGGGACGCCGATGCTCCCACGGCCGTCTTTACCGAGTCTTAGGAGAGCCCTTCCGAATCCTTGCGCGGGCCAGGGCGATCCCTGGGCGGTGGGTTCGTAGCGTGCGGAGCAGCAAGCAACGGACCAAAGGAGGAGACATGCGCACCTTTGCAACTCTCGCCCTCGCGGCCCTCGTCGCGACGGTCGCACTCGTCGCCGCAGCGCCTGCAGTAGCCGGCGACGACGATGACATCATCCGCAGGGGCAGCTGCTCTGGCGCCACCGACTGGAAGCTCAAGCTCGACCACGACGACGGCCGTATCGAGGCAGAGTTCGAGGTCGACCAGAACAGAAACGGCGAGCGCTGGCGCGTCGTCCTCAGGCGCGACGGCAACCGCTTCTTCAAGGGCGTCCGCACGACGCACGGGCCGCAGCGGCTCGTTCGAGGTCGAGCGGAAGACGCGGAACCCCGCCGGCTCGGACCGGATCAAGGCGCGGGCCGTCAACCTGCGAAGCGGCGAAGTCTGCAAGGGCGCTGCGACGATCTAGCTCCTTGCGGCCAGGCTCCGGCCGGCAGCGACCTGCCGGCCGGAGCCGTTCCTGCTGCTTCAGGCGTACGACGGCTGCGCTGCGCCCGTAGCCTCCGGCTACGAGCGCGCCCTGCGTCCTTGCATCGCACTCACCCAGGACGCCGCGTCGACGAAACGTCATTCTGCTTCGAGTTCAGCCCGATGAGGAGCCGCCAACCCGGCCGGTCCGTGCGAGCGTGTCGATCTCCTCCAGGCTTCGCCCCGCGCCGGTGGCGACGCAGGTGAGCGGCTCGGGGACCATGTGCACGGGGAGAGCGGTCTCGGCGGCGAGACGCTCGTCGATCCCGCGCAGGAGCGAGCCTCCGCCCGCGAGAAAGATGCCGCGGTTGACGACGTCGGCCGAGAGCTCCGGCGGCGTCCGCTCGAGCGTGTCGCGGACGGCCTGGACGATGCGTTCGACGGGCGATTCGAGTGCGCGCTGAACCTCCGAGGGTCGGAGGGCGATCCGGCGCAGAAGCCCGCTCAGTTGCTCGCGTCCGGCGACTTGCGCCTCTGCGGCATTGTCCTCTGTCGCCTCGAGCGCGGAGCCGATCTCGATCTTCACTTCCTCGGCCCGCTCCTGCCCGATCAAGAGGCCACGCTCCCGCTTCACGAATTCCATGATCGCCTCGTCCATCTCGTAGCCGCCGATCGGGATCGAGCGGCCGACGACGATCCCGCCGAGCGAGATGACCGCCACCTCCGTGGTGCCGCCGCCGATGTCGACCACCAGGTTGGCGGCTGCATCGGCGACCGGGAGGTCTGCCCCGATGGCGGCCGCCATCGGCTCCTCGATCAGCGATGCCTGGCGGGCGCCGGCGGCGAGGGTAGCTTCCTCGACGGCGCGACGCTCGACGTCGGTGATGCCGCTGGGGACGCAGAGAACGACACGCGGATGACGGAAGCGGCCACTGATTGCGCGGCGCATGAAGTGTCGGAGCATCTGCTCGGTGACGTCGAAATCGGTGATGACGCCGTGACGGAGGGGGCGGGTGGCGCGGATCGTCGCCGGCGTGCGGCCGATCATGGATCGCGCCTCCTCGCCGACGGCGAGGATCTCATCCGTCAGCTCGTTGATGGCGATGACCGAAGGCTCGAAGAGGACGATCCCCTCACCGCGCACGAAGACGACCGTGTTCGCCGTGCCCAGGTCAACGGCGATCTCGCCGCCCCCGTGGGAGAAGAGCTGCCGCAGGCGCCTGGGCATCACCTTCAGTGTGCTCAAAATCGCCACGCGGCCAGAGCACATAGCTGAACGAGATCGCGAAGTCGATCACGAGCACGATCGTCCAGAGCGCGGCGACGTTGATGAGCGCCCAGCTGCGGGCGGGGTCGTCTACGAGCAATACGCCGAGTCCCAGGAGCGCGGTTCCGGTCGCCCAGGCGAACAGATGACGAAGCCATTCGCGCCGCTGGTGGGCGGCGTGGGCTCGACCTGTGCGCGGCGGGCGGACCGGCGGCGCCGCGCCGGCGAAGCGGTACGCGAACTGAGCGTCGGCCCAGCTGACGATCCGCTTCCCCCACGCAACCGAGACGCCGATGTAGACCGCGGCGAGCGCGTGGGGGAGAGCCGCCTCGCCGCCGCGGCGCAGGTCAACCGTCGTGGCGGCGAGGAGGGCGAGGTCGACGAGCGGGGTGGCGACCAGGAGCGCCATGCCAACCCGGGGGCGCCGGAAGCCGTAGCGGGCCACGAGGCCGGAGACGAGCAGCAGCCAGAAGGCGATCTCGGCAGCGATGATCGTCGCGACTACCACGGCCGCCCCCTGCTCGCGCGATAGACGGCCGTGACGGCTGCGATGCCGGCGGCGACCACCAACGCCGTCGAGACGGCGACGAGCCACCAGTCTGCGCCGGCGGGAAGGAGTTGCTGTTTGCCCAGGTTCGCCGGCGCGATGACCAGGACGTAGACCCACCACGGTGCCCAACGGCTCGGCGGGTCGGAGTGAAGCTCAGAAGTCATGTCTCTTCCTTTGTCTAGTACGACTGTACTAGGCGATGGTCGCAGAGGCTTGCCTTCCGCGCCGTACGGCCAGCCGGTGTCCGGCGTACGGCTAGTACGAATGTATTAAAATGCCTCGTTGGCCAGGATCGACACCGATTCCCGACGGCGGGAGCTGGGCGAGGCCCTTTGGCGTGTCGTCCTGCGGGACGGGATCGAGGCGGCTTCCGTCCGGAAGGTCGCCGCCGAGGCCGGCGTCTCGGCCGGGTCTCTCCGACATGTCTTTCCCAGTCAGTCGGAGCTCTTGGCCTTCGCGATGCAGCTGATCATCGACGAGGTGACGCGGCGGGTCGAAGCCGTCGAGCCCTCCGGCGACACCCGGGGCGTGGTCGAGCGCGTGCTGCAAAGCCTGCTCGTGCTCGACCCGGAGACGCGCGCGGTCTTCGACGTCTGGCTTGCGTTCGTCGTGCGAGCGCGCGTCGATCCGGCCCTCCGTTCGCTGCGAGACGAGACGCATGCGCAGGTGCGCGGCTTGTGTCGCAGCTCCATCGAGACCCTCCAGGCGGACGGGAAGGCGCGACCCGACCTCGATGTCCCCGCGGAGACCGAGCGACTGCACGCGCTCATCGACGGCCTGGCGATGCACGCCACGCTCGACCCTGAGCTGACGACGCCGGATCGGCAGCTCGAGCTCCTCGCGCGCCACCTCGACACTCTCATGTGAGTGACGCACGCGAGCAAGGCTGAAGAGTTTCCCGCCGCGAGCCCACTATTGTTTCCGGCGTCACGTATAGCGAGAGGAGATCCTCATGGCAGTCGTCGTGTCGGCCGTCGCTCCCGGCTTTACCGTGGACATGTACGAAGCGGTGACGGGGAAGGCGATGGCCGGTGGCCAGCTTCCGGACGGATGCCAGCTTCACATCGCCGGGCCCGTCGAGGAGGGATGGCGCGTCATCACGGTGTGGGACTCGCGCGAGGCGTTCGACCGGTTCCGCGAGGAGAAGCTGCTTCCGGCAATCCGAGAGATCGCGGGTGAGGGCGGCCCTCCGCCCGCGGAGCCCGAGGTGAGCTCGGTGCACAAGCTGATCACCGCCTGACCGCCGCGATCGCGGGCGCCGCAGCGGGTTTGCCATCGCCATAACCACCGGGAGCCGCAGCGCAGCGGGATGGCGAGGCTCAGGAGAGTCAGTCAGCGTCGAGACCGCTTAACGCCGTCTTAACCTGGCTCAACCGGGACTTCACGGGCGCCGGGTTATAAGAGACCCATGGACACCGGCTCCGGCTGGGCCCGCATGGGCTCGCTCGTCTTCGCAGCACTGCTCGGCGGCGGGGCCGCCGTTGGGATCGGTGCGGCGATCGGCACGGACGAAGAGCCCGAGACCGTCATCAGCACGGTTGCGTCGGAGCCTCCGGCGGCCTCGTTCGAGGCGAGCGACACCGGTGGCAGGTCCGTCCAGCAGATCTACGAGGCGACCGGGCCAGGGGTAGTGCAGGTGACGTCGACATCCGTCGTCACCGAGAACCCCTTCTTCGGCCCGCAGTCCGCCTCCTCGCTCGGCTCCGGCTTCGTCGTCGACCGCGACGGCTACATCGTCACGAACTACCACGTGATCGAGAACGCGCAGGAGATCGAGGTCAATTTCTCGGGCGACGATCGCGTCCCCGCGAGAATCGTCGGAAGCGACCCTTCCACGGATCTCGCGGTCCTGAAGATCGACGCGCAGACCCGTGCTCTGACTCCCCTCCCCCTCGGTAACTCAGACACGGTCACCGTCGGGGACGCGGTCGTCGCCATCGGGAACCCGTTCGGCCTGGAGCGAAGCGCTACGGCCGGCATCGTCAGCGCTCTCCAGCGCAACATCGTCGCGCCCAACGGCTACACCATCGACAAGGTCATTCAGACCGACGCGCCCATCAACCGCGGCAACTCCGGCGGGCCGCTCCTGAACGCCAACGGCGAGGTCATCGGCGTCAACTCGCAGATCGAGAGCGAGACCGGCGGCAACGTCGGCATCGGCTTCGCCGTCCCCGTGAACACCGTCCGCGAGGTCGTCTCGCAGATCAAGCAGAGCGGCAAGGTCGAGCACGCCTACCTCGGCATCGAGATGCAGGAGATCACCGCCGACCTCGCCCAGACGATCAACCTTCCGGTCGAGGAGGGCGTCATGGTCGTGCGGGTCGTCGAGGGCAGCCCTGCGGACGAGGCAGGCCTCCAAGGCGGGGACGAGCAGGTCATCGTCGGCGGCAGGAGCTACGTGTTCGGCGGCGACATCATCACCCACGTGGACGGCCAGGCCGTCACCTCGCACGACGATCTGCGCGCGATCGATCATGGAGAAGGATCCCGGCGATTCGCTGAGCCTCGACATCCAACGAGGGGACTCCCAACGAACTATGAATGTAACGCTCGGGCAGCAGCCCGCCCAACCGGACGGCTAGCCTGCCCGCGGCCCCTCCCCCCAGGGGCCTGACCGGTCGGAGGCCCGCACTGCCTGCCCGGGCCTCCGACCACCCTCTCCCTTCCCAGGAGGGGTCGACGACAGACGGCTGTGCGGCGCCGGCCGCGAAGCTCCCGCCGCGAAGCCCTCCTAGACTCGCGCGATGGTTCCGCACCGCTTCGGCGAGTCGCCGGCGTTCTCGGTAGGCCTCGAGGAAGAGCTCTTCGTCCTGGACGGGGAGACGCTCGAGCCGGCCTCGGTGCCGGAGGGCGTCCTCGACGGCGAGCGCCTGAAGCCCGAGCTCTTCACGACCATGCTCGAGCTGAACACGGGCGTGTGCACGTCGGTCGGCGAGGCGGTGGAGGAGCTCGCCGCTCTTCGGCTCGAGGCCCGGCGTCGCCTGCGGGAGCACGGGCTCGAGCTCGCGGCCGCCGGAACGTGGCCGAGCGCCGTGCTCGGCACGCAGCCCGTTACCCCGCTCGAGCCGCTCCAGCGCTTCGCCGACTACGCCGGCGCCTCCGCGCTTCGCCAGCACTGCTGCGGGCTCCACGTCCACGTCGGCGTGGCGAGCCCTGAGGAGTGCATGGGGCGCCTCGAAGCCGTGCTTCCGTGGCTCCCGCTCCTGCTCGCGCTCTCGGCGAACTCTCCCTACGTCGGCGGCGAGGAGACCGGCCTCGCCTCGACGCGTGCCGAGCTGCTCGCGCTCCTGCCGCGCGCGGGCGCGCCGCCCGCTTTCGCCGACTACGAGGCCTGGGCCCGCTTCGCGGAGCTACTGGTCGAGCTGGGCCTTGCCGACGACCTCATGCGGCTCTGGTGGGACGTCCGTCCCCATCCGCGCTTCGGCACCCTCGAGATCCGCATGCCGGACCAGCCGAGCCGGCTCGCGGTCACCGCCGCGTTTGCCGCCCTCGTGCAGGCGCTTGTCGCCTGGGTCGAGCCCGGCTCCTTCCCAGCAGACCGCGGGCTCTACGCGCAGAACCGCTGGGCTGCAGCGCGCTTCGGTGCGGACGCCGGTCTCGTCCACCCGCGAGGCCGGCCGGCTCTGCACGCCGGAGAGCTCCTGGCCGAGCTGCTGGAGCGCCTCGAGCCGGCCGCCCGGCGCTTGGGAGGCGACGACTCGTGCGCGGGCTCGAAGGGCTCGACCAGGCAGGCGCGCAGCTCGAGACCGGGCGCTCGGACGGCATCGGCGTGCTGTGCGAGCGGCTGGTGGCGCTCACGTACGATGGCCTCTAGTGGCCGTTCGGTCGGAGACGATGCAGGTGACGGGGATCCGTTGCGAGCGCTGTGTCCTGCGACTCGGCGGAGCGCTCGAGACGCTCGACGGGCTCGAGTCCGCGAACGCGAACCTGCTCGGCGAGGTGACCCTCGCCTGGGACGACGAGCGCGTGCGGCGCGAAGAGATCGTCGCGGCGCTCGCCCGCGCGGGCTTCCGCCAGGCGACGGTCTGACCGCAGCCGGAATACCGGTCGGGAGCAGGGCGTTACCTTGTTAGTGTCCGACGAATGGCAGACGCCGAAACCGACGCCCGCCGTTTGGCGACCGAGGCTCGTGACCGCGTCCGCTTCGAAGAAGAGGTGCTCGGCTTGGCAGACCAGGTCTTCCGGGTCGCGCGACGCCTCGTCGAGCCGCGAGGAGGCCGAGGATCTCGTCCAGGAGACCTATGCGCGCGCCTTTCGGAGCTGGCGCTCGTACACACCCGGCACGAACCTCCGGGCCTGGCTCATGCGCATCCTGACGAACCTCAACATCGACCGCGGGCGGCGCGAGCAGCGCTCGCCCGACATGCAGCCGATGGAGGAGGGCGACTACTACCTCTACAACCGCCTCGAGCAGGCCGGCGGCGCCGAGGACGAGGAACGCGTCGTCGAACGGCTCTCGCAGGACTCGATCGTCGAGGCCCTCGCCAGTGTCCCGCACGACTTCCGCGACGTGATCGTCCTCGTGGACATCGGCGACTTCTCCTACCAGGAGGCGGCGCAAATCCTCGACGTCCCGATCGGCACCGTCATGTCCCGCCTGCATCGAGGGCGGAGGGTCCTGAAGGGCGAGCTCGCGGAGTCTGCAGTGGGGGAGGAATCGTGACGCCGTTCGAATCGATCTGCGAGAAGTGCGAGGAGCTGATCCAGCCGTACCTCGACCGGGAGCTGAGCGAGGGCGAGCGCGCGGAGGCCGAGGCCCACCTCGACGGCTGTGGGTACTGCAGCAAGCGCTACCGCTTCGAGGTCAGCCTGCGCCGGTACGTGCGCCAGGCGTGCTGCTCCGAGGAGATGTCGCCGGAGCTGAAGGCGAAGCTCGCCTCCCTCCGGACGTCGCTCGACTGACGCTTACTCCGGCTCGGGGCAAGGGCCCTCGCCGCTCTGCACCGACAGGGCGTAGGTCGGCTCACCGATGTGGCCGGGGGCCATTCCGTAGGTGAGAAGGCTGAGGCAGTCGTCCCCGCGCGAGAAGTCCACGCGGAACGAGCTCGGCGCGGTTCCGCCCTCCTCCGCTTCGGGCCCGCTCGCCTGCACCACCCGCGTCTGCGCCTGCCAGGCCGGCTGAAGGTTCTCGACGTAGAAGGCCACGACGTCCTCCTGGCCGGCGTCGGCCGGCGGTTCGTAGAGCGCGCTCGTGACGATCTCGTCGGGAATGGGCAAGGCGTCGTCGCCGGTCTGGGTCTGCGTAATGCGCTGGATCTCGCGGGCGCCGGGGTAGGGCGGCAGCGAGTCGAGAATCGCCTTGTTGGCCTCGGCCCGCGCCCGAGTCGAGCTGCTGCCAGGCCGCGTAGCCGATCCCTGCTCCCAGAGCTAAGACGACGAAGGCCGGGATGAGGACTGCGGGACGGACGAGCTTGCGTCTCACGGGAGGTCCTCCGGGCGGTCGACGTCGCCCGGGGGCGCCGAGGTCGTCGCACGGGACGAGCAGCGGCTCGAGCGCGCGAAGGCCCTCGTCCGGCACCGAGCCCCAGAGCTCGCGCGCGACGACGATGCGGATGGCCCCGGTCGCCGTCGTAGCTCGCTGCGACGAAGGGGGCGAGGTCGTCGCGCCAGGCCGCGAGGACGCGCTCGACCGCCGCCGGCGAGAGGTTGGGCCCGTCGGCGAGGACGACGACCGCGGCCTCCGCGCCGGGGGCGAGCGCGGCGAGCCCGCAGCGCAGCGACGCGCCCGGGCCGAGCTCCCAGTCGGCGCACGTGACGACCCGCGCGCCGGCCGCCTCCAGCGGGTAGGCGCCCGCGACGACGACGACGTCGTCGACGGGCGCCTCGCCGAGGCGCTCCAGCACGCGCGGCAGAAGCAGGTGCTGCTTCGGCGACCCGAACCGGGTCGCCGCGCCCGCCGCGAGCACGACGGCCCCTACGTGTCCCCGCGCGGCCACGCCCCGGGGTCTGACCCCCGGTCATGGCGCTGCGCGGCCGTGCGCCCTGTGGACGGTCGGCGCCCCAGAGTTCCGCTTCAGTGCTCATGGTCATGTCCACGGCAGACGCGTCCGGGGCCTGGCACCGGGCCATGGCTCTAGCGGGCGGCGTGCTCGCCGGCGTCGAGCGTCAGCGTGAGGATGTCCGCGATGTGGAGGAGCCGGAAGGTGGCTCGGCTGAGCGTCCTCACCTCGGCCTCGTCCTCTGCCTCGGGCAGCGTCCGCCAGAGGTCGCGGGCGGCTCCGAGGAGCTCCGCGATCTGCTCCCGCTCCTCGACGTAGCCGTCGCGCTCGGCGCAGGCGTTGAGTGCGAGCCCGAGCACGCCGATCGTGTCGGCCTGCCGCGTCCAGAGGAGCGGCGTCGCCATCGTGAGGTACTGGTGGATGCGGGCGAAGCGTCAGCGGCTGCTCGAGCCGGCGGATGCCGCGGGGCTCCGCGAGCGCGCGCGGGCGGCTCGCCGTCGGCGATGCGCGCCGGCGGAGCGGCCGAGCATGTCGCGGACCTCGTCCTCCGAGAGCCCGGCGAGCAACGCCGTCCGTAAGGCGATCAGCAGGGAGCCGGGCTGCTGGCCGTACGGGTAGTCGGAGGCGTACACCACCTGGCCGGGCGAGATGCGCGCGAACATGTCGAGGAGATCGATCGCGCTCCAGACGGACGTGTCGAAGTAGACGCCCGGCCGCCCGGCGAAACACTCGGAGAGCGCCGCGAGGTCGGCGATGCCGGCGTGCGCGATGATGAGCGACGCCTCCGGGTAGGCGTTGTGGAGCCTGCGGAGATGCGCGGCGATCGGCGGCAGGCCGCGACCGCCGTGGATCAGGATCGGCACGCGCCGCTCGGCGGCGAGCGCGAACACGGGCTCGAGGCGCTGGTCGTCGAGCAGGAAGCCCTGCGCCCTGGGATGGAGCTTGATCCCGCGCGCGCCGAGGTCGAGCGCGCGCGTCGCCTCCTCGATCGGCTGCTCGGCGAGGTCGAGGCGCACGAAGGGGATGAGGAGGCCGTCCGAGCGCTCGGCGGCGGCGAGCGTGCGGTCGTTGGCCGCGCGGAATGCCGGCTCGCGGTCGGGCTCGTCCATGCAGAACGCGAACGCGCGCTCCACGTCCCAGCGCTTCAGGAAGCTCGATCACCTCCTCGTACGGCGCGACCATGCCGTCGATGTCGCGGCCGACGTGGACGTGCGCGTCGAAGAGCACGGCGCCGTCCGGCAGGAGCTTCCTGGCCTCCTGCTCGTAGCGCTCGACCATGCTCCGCGCCCGCTCGAGAACCGCTTCCACGGGAGTGAATCTACCGGGAGCCGCTACCATCCGGAGCCGTGCCCGACGTCATCATCTTCGGCGACACCATCCGCTCGCCGGAGCTTCGGCACGAGGTGCCGCGTGACCGTCCCCGACCCGTTCGTCTATGTGGAGCGAAACGGGACGCGCACGGCCTACGTCGGCTCGCTCGAGATTCCCCGCCTGCGCGAGCTCGAGGGCCTCGAGACCGTCCCGCTCGAGGATCTCGGGCTCGACGAGCTGGTCGAGCAGGGGCTGAGCTGGCACGAGCTGACGACCGAGCTGGCGCTGCGCGCCTGCCGCGCGCGCCCAGGTCGATTCCGCAGTGACGCCGCGGGATTTTCCGCTCGAGGTCGCCGACTACCTGCGCGCGCACGAGATCGAGGTCGAGGCGCAAGGCGAGCTCTTCGACGAGCGACGCCGCGTCAAGTCGGCTGCCGAGCTCGCCGGCATCCGCAGGTCGCAGCGGGCGGCCGAGCGCGCCATGGACGCGATCCGAGCCCGGCTCCGTGCAGGCAGCCCGGTCACCTGCGAGGAGCTCCAGACCGAAGCGATGCGCGTCTACACCGACGAGGGAGTGATCGTCGACGACGTCCCCCTCATCTCCGCAGGGCCGGACACGACCGTCGGCCACGAGCCTGGAACCGGGCCGATCGGCGAGGGCGAGCCGATCGTCGTCGACCTCTTCCCGCGCGATCCGGCCTCCGGCTGCTACGCGGACATGACCCGCACCTTCTGCCTGGGCGAGCCGCCCGAGGAGCTCGTCCGCTATCACGCGCTCGTTCGCGAGGGGCTCGACCTCGCCTATGCGACCATCCGCCCCGGGATCACGGGGCGCCGAGGCGCACCGGGCGGTCTGCGAGCTCTTCGAGGCGCAGGGCTTCGAGACCCAGCTCTCGAAGGCGCCCGGGCAGGTGCTCGAGGAGGGCTTCTTCCACAGCCTCGGCCACGGCGTCGGCCTGGAGGTGCACGAGCTCCCCGGGCTGGGCAGGGTCGGAGAGGAGATCGTCGCCGGCGACGTGCTCGCCGTCGAGCCCGGCCTCTACCGCAAGGGTTTCGGCGGCTGCCGCCTCGAGGACCTCGTCCACGTCACCGAGGACGGCTGCGAGGTGCTCACGGACTACCCGTACGAGCTGACGCCCTAACGTCTAGGCCGAGAGCTCGAGAGAGCGGCTCGAACCGACCAGGGTCGTCGAACGGCCCGATCACCGCGAGGTTGAGCCGCTCCTCGCGGATCACGTCCTGCGCGACCCGATGGATGTCGTCAAGCGTGACCTGGTCAAGCGCAGCGAGGACCTCCTCGGGCTCGCGGATGCGTCCCTCCAGCACCTCGTCGCGGAGCCCGAACGAGATCGTCCCCTTCGGGTCCTCCAGCGAGAGCACCAGGCGTCCCTTGGCGAAGTTGCGCGCCTTCTCCAGCTCGTCGGCGTCGACCGGATCCGAGGCGATGCGCCCGAACTCCCGCACGATCGTCGAGACGGCCTCCTCGATCCGCTGGATGTCGACGCCGCCCTGCGCGAAGAGCGTCCCCGTGTCGGTGTAGCCCTGGTTGTAGCCGTAGATGTAGTAGGCGAGGCCGCGCCGCTCGCGCACCTCCGTGAAGAGCCGCGACGACATGCCCCCGCCGAGAACGGTGGCCAGGAGCATCAACGCGTACCGGTTCGGATGCCCGAGCGGGTAGCTGTGGACGCCCATGCGGACATGCGCCTGGTCCGAGGTCTTCGTGTGGATCTTGACGCGCGGCGAGTCCTGCTCCCAGCTCACCGGCTCGGGTGCGCCGGTCGACCCGTCGGGGACGTCGCCGAGCAGTGACGCGACGTGGTCGACTGCGTCGTCGCCGACGGCCCCGGCGAGGCCGGCGACCATCCGCGGCGCCCGGTACCAGCGGTCGAGGTAGTCGAGGAACGTCTCGCGGGTCGCCCCGCGCACCGTCTCCTTCGTCCCGATGATGTCCCAGCCGAGCGGCTGGTCGCCGTAGAGCAGCTGGTCGTACACGCCGTCGACGTAGTCCCGCGGCGTGTCGTAGTACATGTTCATCTCCTCGACGATCACGCCCTTCTCGCGCTCGATCTCCTCGGCGTCGAACTTGGAGTGGCGGAGCATGTCGACGAGGACGTCGAGCGCCCTGTCGCGATGCTCGGCGGCACACTTGACGTAGTAGCCGGTGTACTCCTTGCCGGTGAAGGCGTTGAACTCACCGCCGATCGAGTCGATCTCACCGGCGATGTCGCGCGCCGTCGGGCGGTTTTCCGTCCCCTTGAAGAACATGTGCTCCGCGAAATGGGCGATGCCGTTCGTGTCCTTGGTCTCGTAGCGCGAGCCTGCCGCGAGCATGACGAAGCAGGCGACCGACTTCGCCTGGGGCATGTCGGCCGTGACGAGCCGCAGGCCGTTGTCGAGCACGGTCTTCTCGAAGGTGTTCGGCATCAGCTGGATACAGAGCTCCTCTCTTCGTAGGCATCGAGGCGCGCACGCCAGTCGTCCGGCACGGTCATGGGCGTGTTCGTCTCGTAGTCGAAAGCAACGAGCACGGACGAGGCCTCCAGCACGAGCCGCCCGTCCCCGCCGCGGATCTCGTGCTCCATCTCGAAGCTCGTCGTGCCGATGCGCGTCACCCGGGCCCCGATCTCGAGCGTCTCCGGGAAGTGTGCGGGGGAGCGGAAGTCGACGGCGATCCGGGCGAGGATCAGCGCGATCTCGTAGGCGAACTCGGGCCCGAGCACGCCGATCAGGTACTTGATGCGGGCCGTCTCCAGGTACGTGAGGTAGACGGAGTTGTTGACGTGGCCGCCGGAGTCGATGTCCCGGAACTCGACCTCGCGCGGCAGGACGAAGCGGTACCCCTCCATGCCGCCATGCTACTTTCGCCGCTCCGGTGCCCGGCGAGCTCACCCGCAAGGCGATCTTCGCGCAGCCCGCGTGGCTGCGCGGCGTTGCCGAGCGCGTAGGCGAGCGTCGGCTGCCGGAGGGGAGCGTGGTCTTCACGGGCTGCGGAACGTCCCTCCACGCGGCGCAGACCGGCGGCCGCGCGATCCAGGCGCTCGAGGCCGTGCTCGACCCGCCGGAGGCCGACCTCCTCGTCGTCGTCAGCCACGAGGGCGGGACGTCGATGGCGCTCGAGGCCGTCAGGGCGTTCGTTGGCCCCACCTGGCTCGTCACCGGCAAGGAGGAGAGCCCGCTCGCCGAGGTCGCCGAGGAGGTCCTCGTCGTTACGCCCGAGGTCGAGGAGTCCTACTGCCACACGGCGAGCTACACGGCCGCCGTCGCTGCGCTCGCGCTGCTTCGGGGTGAGGACATCTCCGGGCTTCCGGGCGCGGTGGAGCGCGTGCTCGCGGAGCCTCCCTTTCCGATCTCGGCCCACGAGCGGATCGCCCTCGTCGGCGCCGGCCGCGACCTGCCGACGGCGCGGGAGGCGGCGCTGAAGCTCCGGGAAGGCGTCCACATCCCGACGGAGGTCCACCAGACGGAGCAGATCCTCCACGGCCACCTGGCGGCGATCGACGAGACGGTGCGTGTCTTCGTCCTCGAAGGCGAAGGCCGCGCCGCCGAGCGTGCGCGCGAGGTCGTCCGCGCCCTCGCGGCGATCGGCGCGCCGACGACGCTCGTCCCCACCCAGCATCCGGCGGTGGACATCGTCGGCTTCCAGCTCCTGACGCTGGCCCTGGCGGAGGACCGAGGAATCAATCCCGACACGATCCGCTGGGACGAGCCGCGCTGGGACGCGGCGCGGAAGTCGTACTCGTAGTAAACGCGTCGTCCGCCTGGTAGCGTCGCTCCAGCCCCGGGGGGAGCAAGGAGGCGAAAATGAGAGGCAGGCTCCGAAAGCTCGCCCTGATGTTGCTCGTCCTCGTCGTCGGTCTCGTGACGGCTGCACCCGCGCAGGCCTCGGGCGAACGCCCGACGCGCGTGCTGATCGTCGTCGTGGACCAGATGAGGCCGGACTACGTCGACACGTTCGACATGGACAACGTCCGCCTGCTCATGGAGGACGGCGTCGACTACCGCGACGCCTACCTCGGGCACATGGGCGCCGAGACGGTGATCACCCACAACGTTCTCGCCACCGGCGTTCTCCCGAAGAACATGGGCTGGTCGGACGAGGTCCAACGCGACGTCGACGACGTCCTCGGTGAGGGCGCCGGGGCGTTCTTCGTGACTTCGAGCCTTGCGCGCGACCAGTTCTTCTCGCTTCAGGCCGCCTCAGGGGTTCCGAGGCTCGGAGACTTCCTCCATGACTCCTTCCCGGGCACGAAGTTCATCACCGTCGGCGAGAAGCCCACGGCGACGTTCACCTCGGGCGGCCCGTCGGCGGACATCATCGTCACGTTCAGCGGGCGGAACTTCAACTGCGACGGCTCCGGCAACACGTACCGAGGGCCCACCGGTGTCGCCGTGCCCATGTACCTCTCGGAGCCGGTGTGCGGACGCTTCTACGTCGACTCGAACGCGGCCCTCGACTACGGGACGGGGATGGACTGTCCCGCGTGCATGTATCCGGAGGACGGCAACCGGTTCGTGCCGGGGCTCGACCCGGCTCACCTGGGTGGGGACACCTGGGTCGCCGATGCTGCCCTCGCGATGATGGACAACGAGCCCTGGAGCGGGATGCTCGTGAGCTTAGGCGGCGTCGACAAGGTCGGGCACATGTGGGGCGGGATCACGGATACCGGGGTCTACCCGGCTCCGTTCGACCAGGTGCACGAGCGCTTCATCGCCAAGAACGCGGACGAGCAGCTCGGCCGCCTGATCGCCAAGCTCCGCGACCGCGGCGAGCTCGACGAGACTCTCATCGTCCTCACCACCGACCACGCAGGCAATCCCGCGCTCAACTTCCACGGGATCGTCGCTCCCAACCGCAGCAACTTCAACTGGTACTACGGGCAGGACGCGGACGAGACGTACCTCTCACCGCAGCCACAACTCGCGCCGCTCCTGGCGACGGGGAACGTCGCCTTCAACTACCAGGACAGCGCCGTTCGCACGTGGCTGCTCGACCAGTCGCTCGAGAAGAAGAAGGAGGCTGCGGCGGCCATGGCCACGCTGCCGAGCGTGATCGCGTCGTACTACCGCCAGGGGGACAGATACGTCCTCTATACGACGGACACCTCGACGCCGATGACGAAGGACGAGCGGAAGTGGTGGAAGCAGCACGCGCGGGAGCTGGTCAACACGATGGCCGCTCCGTTCGCCGCCGACGTCGTCGGCCTGCTCCAGGACAATTCGAGCTACGGCGTCATCGGAGACCACGGCGGCGCGCAGGAGCCGGTCCAGCGGATTCCGATCGTCTTCTGGGGCGACGGGCTCAAGTCCGGCGCCACCCCGGCCTACGACCTGCGGTCCGTGGACATCCTTCCCACGGTCCTGAGGGCGATGGGCATCAAGCGCAGTGCGTCGTTCGACGGCAAGGCCGTCCGGCTGCCGCGCGGCTAGGAGCACAAGAGGAGGGGCCTTGCTCCGGCGGGCCCTCCTGCCTCACTGCGACAGAAGCCAGAGCCCGGCGATCGTGTAGACGACCATCAGCGCCAGCATGGCGTACTGGCTGATAGCCGCCTTGCGCGGAGACTCGAAGAGCTCGACGGCCTTGTCGTGCGCGAGCACGAGGCCGGCAACGTGGCCGATCACCAGCGCCGCCACCTGCGTGTACCAGATCGTCTTCGGCGCCAGCACGCCGATGTCGGGCCGGACGTCGGCGGTGCCGAAGAGGTCCCAGCCGAAGCCGAACGGGTCGGAGGCGAACGGCGCCAGGTACTGCACCTCCCGGACGAAGAAGGAGAAGTAGTGCGCGACCACGTAGGCGAGCGCGATCGGCACGAGGCTGCCGAGGAAGGCGCCGGTGAGGTCGCCGTCGTAGCGAACTGCCCGCGCCGCCGCTCTCATCGCCACGATGTACGCGAGCGCGACGAGGACGATCACGAGCAGCAGGCCGGCGGTGGCCATCAGCATCCCCAGCACGTCGGCGAGGTCCGGCGAGCGCTGGATGACCGAGCGCAGCCGGTTGGCGCGGAAGTCGACCCAGAGCTCCGTCTGGCTGAACCCGTCGAAGGCGACAGAGCCGAGCATGACCGCCACGAAGGCGAGTGTCCCCGGCCGCGGGTCGAGGCCGGTGAGCCCGGTGAAGGGCCAGCGGACGATCAGCCGGCCGTCCCGCTCGCCGAAGGGCGCGATCCGCGCGAGCAGGCCGAAGTAGACGGCGAAGGCCTCCCCGTTCTCGGTCCACTCCTCCCGGCCGTAAGCGAGCATCGCGAGCCAGGTGATCGCGCTGTAGAGGAGGATGGCGAGGACGAGCGCCCGGGGGTCGGCCGGATCCCAGTACGCGAGCTCGAGGGCAGCGAAGAGGAAGAGCAGCACCGCCCCGGGCCAGCGCCCCAGCCGCTCCGGGTAGGCGAACGGCGCCTCCCAGCGCACGCCGGTCCGCTCCGACAACCAGGCAGCCGCATCGGCGGCGGCGCGCCACGGGCTCAGCACCCTCCAGACGTTCCCGAAGAGGACGCTCAGCGCCGGCAGGCCGAGCCAGAAGACGACGAACACGAACCGAGGGGCGATGTTCTCCTCGGGCGAGGTGTCTCCGATCCCGGCCGCGACCGTGACCAGGACAAGGAGCGCGAAGGAGACCGCGCCCGCCACGATCCGGAGCCAGGTGCTCCTGAGGACGCGCTCCAGCCCTCCAGGAAGCGGCCGGCCGAGGCTGGCTCGGGCGAGGAGTGGGCGCTTCCAGAGGGCCCACAGGGCGACGAACGAGAGGACGAGGACGAGCGCGGCGCCGTAGTAGAAGAGCCAGAGCGGGACCGGGAGGTCGCTGACCCCGCCTAGGCCGTGCGCGAAGGGCGGCTCACCTAGCGGGTTGACGTGCAGCTCCGCGATCGGGATCCCGAGCCCCTCCAGTTCGGCCTCGAATTCGCCTGGCTCGTCCGCGGTGAAGGTGATCCGCCCTGGCTGGCCCGGCGCCACCTCGGCGAAGAGGTCGTACCCATGGAGGTGAACCTCGTCCTCCACGTCGGCACGGACGGTGAGCCGAACTCGCGCCCCCTCGTCGACGTCCGCCCGGACGACCCCGCCGACGACCTCCCCGTTCCGGAAGACGACGTTCACGCGCTGCGAGCTCGTCCTCCGGCGTGGTCGTGGTCGTCTCCTCGGTCGTCGTCTCCTCGGTCGTAGTTTCCTCGGTGGTCGTCTCCTCGGTCGTCGTCTGCTCCGTCGTCGTCTGGGCCTCCGACGTGGTCGCGGCCGTAGGCTCGCTGTCGTCGGGCCGGAGCACGAGGAAGAGGACGACAGCCAGGGCGATGACGCCCGCGCCGAGCGCGAGATAGGTCCAGAGGTTCCGCGAGCCCCCAGAGGAGGGCGTGGGCGGTCCGGAAGTGGGCGGCTGCGCTTCGCTCATGAGAGGCCCATGATGCCAGCGGCGGCTAGCGTACCGCCACGCCGCCGTTCTCCGCGGCGCCGGCGAGGAAGGCGAGCCAGTCGTGCCAGAGCTTCTCGTCGGCGAGCACCTTCGTCTCCGGCGAGGCCTGCGAGAGCGCGAAGTCGACGGCCCCCGGGGGCACGAGCGTCCCGGGCTCGAGCCGATCGAGCTGGAGCCACCCGGACATGCCCTGCGCGGCCATCTCCGCCGTCAGCTGCTCCAGGTCCTCGATCCCCAGGAAGACGTGCCCCTCGATTCCGTCGTTCCTCGCCCAGTAGAGCCGGAGCATGAGCTACGAGGTCGTGGAGGGCGGCCAGGAGGCGGTCGACCTCCTCGGCGGTGTTGTAGTGGATGATCCCGAGGCGGAGAGCCCCGTCCGGCAGGCCGAGGCGCTTCATCACCTCGACCGCGTAGTAGTCGCCCCACCAGACCGCCAGGCCGCGCTCGGCGAGCCGCGTCGCCGCCTGCTCCGGCGTCAGTCCCGGGACGGTGACGGCGAACGTCGCCACCCGCCCCTCCATCGTCGGCGGACCGTAGCAGGCGGAGCTCGTCCGGGAGCCCGCCCAGGAGCCGTTCCCCGAGCTCGCGCTCGTGGGCGGCGATCCCCTCCCATCCCACGGACTCGATGTAGGCAACCGCGGCGATGAAGCCGGCGAGCGCCTCGTGCGAGAGCGTGCCCGTCTCGAAGCGGGTGCTCACGGGCTCGTCCGGGGCCGGCCGCACCTTGTAGGGCCGCAGGCGCTCGAGCAGGTCGCGGCGGCCGTAGAAGAGGCCGAGATGCGGCCCGAAGAACTTGTACGGCGAGCAGAGGAGCACGTCCGCGCCCAGCTCGCGCACGTCGATCGGGCAGTGCGGCGCGTAGTGGACGGCGTCGACCCAGGCGAGCGCGCCGGCGTCGTGCGCGAGCTCGACGATCCTGCGGGCATCGGTGACGGTCCCGACCGCGTTCGAGGCCAGAGGGAAGGCGACCACCCGCGTGCGCTCGCTCAGTTGGCGCTCCAGGTCGTCCATGTCGAGCGTGGCGTCGTCCTCGTTCAGGTCGACGAAGCGAACCGCCAAGTCGAGGTCCTCCGCCAAATGGAGCCAGGGCGAGATGTTGCCGTCGTGGTCGAGGCGCGTGACCACGATCTCGTCGCCGGCGCGGAGCTCCCGGCCGAGCGTGCGCGTGAGCGCGAAGTTGAGCGTCGTCATGTTCGGGCCGAAGCCGACCTCGTCGGGATCGCAGCCGAGGAAGCGCGCGGCCGTGTGGTGGGCGGAGACGACGAGCGCATCGCTCCGGCGGCTGGTCTCGAAGGCGCCGCCGAGGTTGGCATTCGACTCGCGCAGGTACCGCGGCCATCGCCTCGATCACGGAGTCCGGCGTCTGCGTTCCTCCAGGCGCGTCGAAGAACGCGGTGGGCCGGTCGAGAGCCGAGAAGCGAGCGCGGACGGCCGCGACGTCGAAGGTGACCGTGCTCACCGCGCTACGAGCTCGCCGTTCACGCGCCATTCGTAGCGCGGCTTCTCGGTGAGCGAGGCGCCGACGAAGCAGTCCCGCTCGGCGAGCGCGAGCAGCTCGGCGAGCCGCTCGGCTTCGGGCTCGGGGTCGAGCCGGACGTCCAGCCCGCACTCCACCTCGACGAAGGCGAAGCGGCCGTCGGTCGTCGCGCTTCGCGACCACGCCCGAGGAGCTGGCCTCGCCGCGCACGGAGATGCCGGCGCGCTCGGCATGGAACGTCAGGCTCTTGAGCGTGCAGCGCATCAGTCCTGCGAGCACGAGGTGCTCGGGCGACCAAGCCTCTCCCGGCTCGAGCGGATCGCTGCCGTCCGCGAGCAGGCGCCCATCGGCCTCGAGAGTGGCCGCGTACTCGAACTGCTTCGCCACCAGGGCTAGACGCGGGGCCAGCGGGTGATGACGACCTTCTTCTCGGTGTAGAACTCGATCCCGTCGCGGCCGTGCGCATGCAGGTCGCCGAAGAACGAGTCCTTCCAGCCCGTGAAGGGGAAGTACGCCATCGGTGCGGCGACGCCGATGTTGACTCCGAGCATCCCGGCCTGCGCCTCGTAGCGGAACCTCCGCATGGCGCCGCCGCTCGTCGTGAAGATCGAGGCAGCGTTGCCCTTCGTCGAGGAGTTGAGGATCTCGATCGCCTCGCCGAGGTCGGCGGCCTTGAGCAGCGTCAGGACCGGCCCGAAGATCTCCTCCCTGGCGATCTCGGAGCCCGCTTCGGCCTCGATGATCGTCGGGCCGATGAAGTTGCCCTCGTCCGAGCCGCGGCCGCGGCCGTCGAGGACGACGCTCGCCGTCGCTCGCACCCTTCTCGATCCAGCCGAGGATGCGCTCGTGCGAGGCGGGTGAGATGACCGGGCCGACCTCCGTCTCGGGATCGGCGCCGTCGCCGACGACCATGGCGCCGCCCTTCTCGGCGAGCGCCGCCTTCAGCGGCTCGTAGGCGTCTCCGACCGCGATGCAGACCGAGTTCGCCAGGCACCTTTGCCCGGCGGCGTGGAACGCCGAGGAGAGGACGCCGTCGACGGCGGAGTCGAGCTCGGCGTCGGGCATGACGATGACGTGGTTCTTGGCGCCGCCGAGCGCCTGCACGCGCTTCCCGTGCTTGGCGGCCGTCTCGTAGATGTAGTGCGCGACCGGCGTGGAGCCGACGAAGGAGACGCCGTCGATCCCCGGGTGCTCGAGGATCGCGTCCACCGCCGGCTTGCCGCCGTGGACGAGGTTGACGACGCCGGGCGGCACGACTCCGTCCAGGAGCTCGAAGGTCCGCTGCACGGCGAGCGGGTCCTGCTCGGACGGCTTGCAGATGAACGTGTTCCCGCACGCGATGGCAAACGGCAGGAACCACATCGGCACCATGAAGGGGAAGTTGAACGGCGTGATCGCGGCGAAGACGCCGATCGGCTGGCGGATCATGTCCGAGTCGATCCCGCGCGAGACGTCCTCCAGGTTCGAGCCCTGCATCAGCGAGGGGATGCCGGTGGCGACCTCGACGCACTCGATCCCGCGCCGGATCTCGCCGGACGCGTCCTTGATCGCCTTGCCGTTGTCGCGCGTGACCAGGAGCGCGAGCTCTTCCTGCGCCGCCTCGAGCCGGTACTTCAGCTCGAAGCACGCGCGGGCCCGGGTGACCGGAGGCGTCGAGCGCCAGTCCGGGAAAGCTTCGCGCGCGGCTCGCACGGCCTCGTCCACCTGGGACGGGCCGGAGAGCGGCGCGACTCCGATCAGCTCGCCGTTGGCCGGGTTCACGACGTCGAGCGTCTCGACGTCCTCTGCCTCGACCCAGCGGCCGCCGATGTAGTTCTTCAGGGTCTCGGTTGCGACCGTTGGCTTGTCCTCGACCTGCGCCATCTCTGCCTCCTGGTTGCTCCGCCGTGCTCGTAGAGTACCGCCGTGGCCAGCACATCGGTCTCGGCCGTGCCCGACATCCTCGCGCCGGGACTGCGCTGCATCTTCTGCGGTATCAACCCCGGACGGCGCTCCTCCGCAGCCGGCCACCACTTCGCCAACCCGCGCAATGACTTCTGGCGCCTGCTCGCCGACTCGGGCCTGACGCCGCGCCGGCTCGATCCGGCCGAGCAATGGAGCCTGCTCGAGCTCGGTTACGGGCTCACGAACGCGGCCTACCGCACGACCAAGGGGAGCAGCGACCTGCGCCGCGCCGACTTCGAGGGCTCGGCGGCGCGGCTGGAGCGCCTCGCCGCCGATCTGCGGCCCGGGACGATCGCGTTCGTGGGGAAGTCCGCGTACCAGGGCGCGCTCGGGGTGCCTCGCTGCGAGCTCGGGCCGCAGGAGCGGACGCTCGGCGAGACGCGGCTCTTCGTGCTCCCGTCGACGTCACCGGCCAACGCTGCGGTTCCGTATGACGAGCGGCTGCGCTGGTTCGCGGCCCTGGCCGCCGAGCTGGGCACTTAGGCGGTCGGCCTTCCGGTGCGCTTCCGCTCGAATCTCGGCACATTCCGCGCGCCACCCGCGCGCATTTCCGCGGTACGCTGGAAAGCGGGTGGTGGGAGAGGGGTGCCCCGTGAATGAAGAGGCTTGCGGGTCGCGGGCAAGCACTCCGCCGACCTACCCGCGCCAGCGGTTCGTGATCGGGATGCGCCGGTCGCGGCCGAAGGCCTTGGGGCGCAGCTTGACCCCGGGCGCGGCCTGGCGGCGCTTGTACTCCGCCCGGTCGATCATCGCGACGGCGCGCTCGACGACGTCCTGGTCGAAGCCGTCCGAGGCCAGCTCCTCGCGCGAGCTGTCCAGCTCGACGTAGGCCTCGAGCACCTCGTCGAGCTTTGCGTAGGGAGGCAGCGAGTCCTCGTCCAGCTGGTCGGGCCGTAGCTCGGCGCTCGGGGCGCGCTCGATGATCGAGGTGGGAATCAGCTCGCCACCGGCGCGGTCGTTGAGGTGTCGCGCGAGCCGGAAGACGTCCGTCTTGTAGACGTCCTTGAGCAGGGCGAAGCCACCGGCCATGTCGCCGTAGAGGGTCGCGTAGCCCACGGAGAGCTCGCTCTTGTTCCCGGTGGCGAGCGGGAGCCAGCCGAACTTGTTCGAGAGCGCCATCACGATCACGCCCCGCGCCCTCGCCTGGACGTTCTCCTCGGCGATGCCGGGCTCCGTCTCGGCGAACGCGTCGGCGAGCGCCGCGCCGAATGCATCCACGACAGCGTCGATGGGAATCTCCAGATAGCGCGCGCCCAGCGAGTCGGCCACGGCCCGCGCGTCTCGGCGCGTCTCGGGCGAGGAGAACCGTGACGGCATCGAGACGCAGACCACGTGCTCCGGCCCGAGCGCCTCGGCCGCGAGCGCAGCCGTGAGCGCCGAGTCGATGCCTCCCGAAATCCCCAGCACCACATCCGTGAAGCCGTTCTTGCCCGCGTAGTCGCGGAGGCCGAGCTCGATCGCGAGCCTCATCTCCTCCAGCTCGTCCAGGGGCACGGCCACGGAGGGCTGCGCCGGGCTCAGCCCACCGGAGTCCTGCGCCGGGACGTCGATCTGAGCGGCATCGGGAAGCTCGCGGCGGGCGCGCGCCAGCGAGCGCCGGCGCGCGTCGCGCAGCCGTCGCGCCACCGCGGTAGTCGGGTCGACGTCGACGAGCAGGAGCGCCTCCTCGAAGGCCGGCCCGCGAACGACCACCTCGCCGTTCTCGTCCAGCACGAGGCTCTGGCCGTCGAAGATCAGCTCGTCCTGCGCGCCGACGGCGTTGACGAAGGCGATCCAGCAGGAGTTGTCACGGGCGCGGGTGGCCAGCATTTCCTCGCGCTCCGCTCCCTTGCCGATGTGGAACGGCGAAGCCGAGATGTTGGCGACGACGTGCGCTCCCGCGAGCGCGAGGTCGGTGGCCGGCGGCCCGGGCTGCCAGATGTCCTCGCAGACCGTCGGGCCCACGAGCGTCTCGCCGAAGCGGAGGAGGACGAGGCCGCGGCCGGGCTGGAAGTAGCGGTCTTCGTCGAAGACCCCGTAGTTCGGAAGGAACTGCTTGCGGTACATCGCCTTCACCTCGCCGTCGACGCAGACCGCGCAGGCGTTGAAGAGGTCGCGGTCGAGGTGAGGGGTGCCGACGAGCGCGGCGATGCCGGTCGTCGCGGCGGCGATCTCGTCCAAGGTGCGAGCGGCCGCGCGCAGGAAACCGGGACGGAGGAGGAGGTCTTCGGGCGGGTAGCCGGTGACGGCGAGCTCGGGGAAGAGGACGAGCTCGGCGCCGGCCGCTCGGGCTTCCTCGAGGCGGCCGAGGACGCGGTCGCGGTTACCGTCGAGGTCGCCGACGACCGTGTCGATCTGGGCAAGCGCCAGCCGCATGCCTGAATTCTAGCGGTTTACGTCTAGCGAGCGAAAACTGGGCCGGAGCGCCGAGGCGGCCAGCTCGACATCGGCCTCGTCGTTGTAGAGGTGGAACGAGAGCCGCACCGAGCCGCCGCGCAGCGAGCAGGAAACGCCCGCTTCCTGCAGGCGGCGCGCGGCCTCCTCGGCGTCGTCCACCTCCAGGCGGACGATCGGCGAGGCAGGCTCCGGGAAGCCCGAGCTCGTCCGTGAGGGCGCGGGCGAGGCCGAAGTTGTGGGCGGCGATGCGCTCGATGCCGAGCGAGGCGAAGAGCTCCAGGCTGGGGCGGCCGCCGGCCGCGGGGAACCACGGGAGCGACACGTCGAGCCGGCGCGCGTCGCCGGTCAGCTCCGGGAGCCCGTAGTAGTCCTCATAGGGATCCTCCCGGGATTTCCACCCTGCCGTCCACGGCTCGATCTCGAGCCGTCGCTCGGGCCGTATGTAGAAGAACGCGAGCCCCCGCGGGCAGAGAAGCCACTTGTAGGCATGCGCGACGAGGTAGTCGATCCCGCCGACGTCGACCGGATACGTGCCCACGGCCTGCGTCGCGTCGAGGAAGATGCGGGCCCCTGTCGCCCGAAGGGCGTCCAGGTCGACGACCCTGCCCTCGGCCGACTGGACGAGGCTCACGGAGACGATCGCGGTCAGGTCGTCGACCGCCTCCGCGACCCCTTCGAGCGGGACGAGGCGTAGCTCAACGCCGCGCTTTTCGAGCCCACGCCAGGGGAGCATCGCCGAGGTGAAGTCCCGCTCGTAGAGGACGACGTTCGACCCCGGCTCCGCCGGCAGGCTCGCCGCAACCAGGCCGGCCGCGCTCGACGTCGTCGTCACGAGGGCGACGTCTTCGGCCCGCCCACCGACGAGGCCTGCGAAGAGCGAGCGGCATTCCTCGCCATCCTCCTCCCAATCGCGCCAGCGCCGGCCTGTGCGCCAGCCTGCGAGCGCCTCCTCCAGCGCGGCAAGCGTCGAGCGCGGCGGCAGCCCGTAGGTGGCGCTGTCCAGGTAGCCGCGGGTCGGCGTGCCCTCGTACTCAGACGGCGCGAGCAATGTCCTCCAGCGCCTCGGGGTTCTCCACGGAGGAGAGGTCGCCCGCGTCTTGCCCCAGGGCGCTCGCGCGCACGGCTCGCCGGACGATCTTTGCGCTCCGCGTCTTCGGGAGCGCCGGAACGAACACGACCCGGTCCGGCTTGAACGCCTTGCCGAGCTGCGCTGCGGCGCCCGCGGCCACCTCTGCGGCCAGTTCGTCGCTCGCCTCGTGGCCGGGAGCCGCGACGCAGAAGATCCACGCGACCTCTCCCTTGACCTCATGCGGGACGCCGACCGCCGCGGCCTCGGCGACGGCGGGGTGGGAGACAGCCGCGGACTCGAGCTCGGCCGGGCCGATCCGCTTGCCGGCGATGTTGAGCGTGTCGTCGGAGCGGCCGTGCAGGAACCAGTAGCCGTCTTCGTCGACCGAAGCCCAGTCCCCGTGCACCCAGACCCCCGGCAGGCGCCGCCAGTACGTGTCCAGGTAACGCTCGGGATCGCGCCAGAAGCCGCGCGTCATCCCTGGGAAGGGCTTGCGGCAGACGAGCTCCCCCACCTCGCCCGTTCCGACCAGCGACTCACCGTCGGCGTCCACGACGTCCATGGCCATCCCGAGCGCGGGGCCGCCGAGCGAGCACTCCTTGATCGGGATCGCCGGGGTCGGCGAGAGGAAGCACGCCGCTACCTCCGTCCCGCCCGAGCAGTTGATGATGGGGCGCCGCCCGCCGCCGACCCGCTCGAAGAGCCACCGGTAGGGGTCGGGGTTCCACGGCTCGCCGGTCGTGACGATGATCCTGAGCGAGGAGAGGTCGGCGTCGGGGTCGCCGTGCGGGAGAAGCGCCCGGACGAGCGTGGGCGAGAGGCCGAGCACGGAGACCTGCTCCTCGTCGACGAGCCGCCAGATCCGGTCGACGGGCCGGTCGGGTGCGCCCTCGGCGAAGACCAGAGTGCAGCCGAGCGCGCCGCCTCCGACGACGGTCCACGGCCCCATGATCCAGCCCATGTCGGTCGAGAAGTGGAGGACGTCCTCGGGGTGGACGTCCGCCTGATAGGCGACCTCGCGCGTGATCGAGACGAGGAAGCCGCCCTGGACGTGGAGGACTCCCTTCGGCTTGCCGGTCGTGCCGGAGGTGTAGGTCAGGAGGTAGGGATGCTCGCTCGGAACCTCGAGGGGCGCGAGCTCGCCCGGGCTCTCCTCGACGATCGCGCCCCAACCCCCGTCTCGCTCCCAGGTGACGACGTGCTCGACGGAGGGAGCGTCGCGCAGGGCCTCTTCGACCGTCTTCCGCATCTCGAGGCGGCTGCCCCGCCGGAGGGAGTAGTCGGCGGTGATCACAACCTTGGCTTCCGAGTCCTGGAGGCGCTGGACGAGGGCCGGCGCGGCGAACCCCGAGAAGAGCGGCACCTGCACGGCGCCGACGTGCGCGCAGGCGTGCGAGGCGACGGCGACCTCGGGGCACATGGGCAGGTAGACGGCGACGCGGTCGCCCGGCTCGACGCCCAGCCGCACGAGACCCTCCGCGAGCCGGGTCACGTCCCGGGAGAGCTCCGCGAAGGAGAGCTCCCGCCGCGACCCGTCCTCTCCGGCGAAGACGGCGCCGATCCGCTCGGGGTCGCGCTCGGCCCAGCGGTGAACGCAGTTCCGGGCGATGGAAACCGTCCCGCCCGTGAACCAGGTCGTCCACTCCGGGCCGCGCGAGTCGTCGTAGACCCGGTCCCACTTCCGGGCGAACTCGAGATCGAGATCCTCGATCGCCGCCGGCCAGAACCACTCCGGTTCCTCCTGGGAGCGGCGGACGAGGTCCCAGTAGCTCTCCAGGGCGTGCTTCTTCATCAATCTGACGACGTTCGCGTGCGCGAGCGTCCCCTCGTCCGGCGTCCACACGACCTCGGCCATCGGCGGCCGAAGTCTAGTCTCCCTTGACAATGAGTGAACGCTCACCCATAATGAGCGAGCGCTCACTCATGGTGACTGTGATCGACACCAAGCCGTCCATGCGCCGCCGCATCATCGAGGCGGCCGACGCGCTGATCCGCGAGCACGGCCTCGCCGGCGCGACGACGCGCGAGATCGCGCGCGCGGCCGGATGCGCCGAAGGCTCGATCTACGTGCACTTCGAAGACAAGATCGACCTCGTCATCGCGGTCCTCGTCGAGCGCGAGCCGTCCTTCGCGCAGCTGCTCGAGCTCCCCGACCAGGCGGGCGAGAAGACGGTCGAGGCCAACCTCGTTCCCTGGGTGGACGAACTGCTGCGACTGATGCGCGAGAACCAGCCGATCTTCTACGCCCTGCTGAGCGATCGCGCAGTCTTCAAGCGGTTCAAGGAGCGGCTGTACGAGCGCGAGACCGGCCCGGTCGCGGTCTACCGCGCCGCCGAGTCCTACGTGCGCGCCGAGCAGGAGCTCGGGCGCGTCGCGGGCGAGGTCGAGCCCGGGATCGTCGCCGCAATCCTCGTCGGGGCCGTCCGGGACCACGTGGTGGCCCATGCCCTGGCGCCCACGCAGCCGACTCCCGCAGACGTCTTCGCGCGAGCGCTCGTTCGCACAGTCATCGTCGGCCTCGCGCCCGCCGCGGCCCGTGAGCCCCAGCCTACGAACTCCGAGGAGGAACCCTCGTGAAAGCCCGCATCTTCGCCGACGAGAACCGCAAGTGGTGGACGCTGGGAGCACTGGCGTTCGCGCTCTTCATGATCATGCTCGACAACACGGTCGTGAACGTCGCGCTCCCGTCGATCCAGCGGGAACTCGGCATCGGCCTCTCGGAGCTCGAGTGGACCGTGAACGCCTACGCTCTGACCTTCGCAGTCTTCATGCTCACGGGCGGCAAGCTCGCGGACTTCCTCGGCCGCAGGCGCGTCTTCCTCCTCGGCCTCGCTCTCTTCACGCTCGCCTCGCTCATCTGCGGGCTGGCAACGACCGGCGGGACGCTGATCGGCGCCCGCACTCTCCAGGGCGTCGGCGCTGCGCTGATGCTGCCGGCGACGCTCTCGATCATCTCGGCCACGTTCCCGCCGAGGCAGCGCGGCCTCGCGATCGGCATCTGGGCGGGCGTCTCGGCCATGGCGCTCGCGATCGGCCCACTCATCGGCGGCCTGATCACGGAGCACATCGACTGGAGCTGGATCTTCTTCGTCAATGTGCCCATCGGCATCCTCGGCCTGCTCGTCGGCCGGGTCGTGATCGAGGAGTCGCGCGACACCTCCGCCGACCAGCGGCTCGACCTTCCCGGACTGCTCGCCTCCGGCATCGGCCTCTTCGCGCTCACCTTCGCTCTGATCGAAGCGAACTCGTACGGCTGGACCGATCCGGTGATCGTGGGCCTGTTTGCGCTCTCGGCCGCCTCGCTCGCCGCCTTCGTGCTGCTCGAGCTCCATCAGCGCTCGCCCATGCTCGACCTCTCGCTCTTCAGGAGCTCCACCTTCGCGGGCGCCAACGTCGTCGCGCTTGCTCGTCACGCTCGCCATGTTCGGCGTCTTCTTCTTCATGTCGATCTACATGCAGAACATCCTCGGCTACTCGGCGACCAAGACCGGAGCTGCGTTCCTGCCGATGACGATCTTGATCATCCTGATCGCGCCGATCGCCGGGCGCTCGTCGGACCGGATCGGCTCGCGGGCGCTCATGACCGCGGGGATGCTCTGCCTTGCGGCCTCGCTTGCGATCTTCTCGCGGCTCGGGCTCGACTCCACCTTCTGGGACTTCTTCCCGGGGCTGATCGTCGGCGGCTTCGGCATGGCGCTCGTGATGACGCCGATGACGGCTGCGGCGCTCGGCTCCGTCCCGGTGGAGAAGTCCGGCGTCGGCTCCGGCGTCCTCAACACCTTCCGCCAGGTCGGCGGCGCGCTCGGGATCGCCGTCATGGGCGCGATCGTCGCGTCGTACGTCGACCTGGGCGGCGGTCGCCCGGATCCGGCTTCCTTCATCGACGGGTTCCAGACGGCCCTCAGGGTCAGCGTCGCGTTCGCCCTGCTCGGGGCGGTCGTCGCCTGGGCGACGATCCGCAAGCATCGCCACATGGACGCCGGCGAGCTGGCCGAGGCGGCCGCGTAGACACGCCTTCTCCGCTCGTATCCGGCCCCATCCAGGCGACAACCCGGAGGCTTCGGCTCTGCGGCCCAGCCGTGCCTCCGGGTTGGTGTCGCCGGGAATTGGCGCGCCTCCGCACTCCTATTGCCTGGCGTCTGGCAGAAGTGCGGAACCGGTCCTGACTATAGCCCGATAAAACCGGAAGTCAAGTAGGCTTGTGAAGTGATTCCTAGCTCGTATAGTTCACCGTAGGAGAGAGATGACTGATTCTGCGGCACTCACGCGCATCGCTGCGTCCGACCGCCCTTCGCTGGGCGAGCGGGTCCGTCGGCTCCGCATTGCCCGCGGGCTGACCCAGACCGACCTCGCCGGCGCCCGCTTCTCCAAGGAGTACGTGAGCCAGATCGAGCGGGGCAAGACCCGCCCGACGGCGGAGACGGTCGAATGGCTGGCCGCGCGGCTCGGCGTCGATGCGACCTTCCTCGAGATCGGCGTCTCTTCGAGCGAGCGCGAGCGGGTGGAGAGCATCGTCGCGCGCGCCGAGGCGGCGATCGAGGCGAGCCAGTACGAGGACGCGGTGGCCGAGATCGAGCAGCTCGCGCCCGTGCTCCCGACGCTCGCCGCTCCGGAGCTCGAGCTCCGCGCCGTTCTCGCCGAGGCGTGGGCTCGCATGTACCTGGGCGAGATCCGCAAGGCGCTCGGGATCCTCGACCGCGCGCGCGGGCTCGCCGAGGAACCGATGTTCACGGACGTCGACCGCGCGCAGGTGCTCTACCACCTCGCCTGCTGCCGGTTCAAGCTCAACTCGATCTCGACGGCCCTGGCCCTCTACTCGCAGGCCCTGGAGCTCGTCGAGCGCTCGCCCCTCCCCGCCGACCGCCTGCGCTCGCACATCTACGAGTGGCGCTCGCGCTGCTACCAGCGCCAGCGCGACTGGGCGGCCGCGCAGGAGGACGCCGAGCGCGCCCTCGAGCTGGCTGAAGGCCTGAACGACCGCCACACGATGGGGCACGTCTACTTCCAGTACTCCCTGATCGCCGAGCGCACCGGGAACTGGGTGCTCGCGCGCTCCTACGCGGAGAAGGCGAAGGCGATCTACGAGGAGTTCCGGGACCAGGCGAACGTCGGAAAGCTCCTGAACGAGATCGGCGCCCTCAACTTCCAGCTCGGAAGGCCGGAGGAGGCAATCGCCTATCTCAAGCAGTCCTTCAAAGTCCTCATTGACGTCGGCGACGACATCGACGCCGCCCGCGTCATCTCCTCACTCGCCCAAGTGCATCTACGCACGGGCAAGGTCGAGCTTGCCGAGGAGCAGTCGCGGCAGGCGCTCGAGATGCTCCACGGCAGGGTCGATCATCTGGACGAGATTGGGAACGCCCAACTCGTGCTCGGGCGGTCGCTCTTGGAGCAGGGACGGCTCGACGAAGCGGACGAGCAGTTCGCCGCGGCAGAGTCGAGCTTCGACCAGCTTTCCTCAGCAAGTCACCGCGCCGCAGCCTGGATGGCCCAGGGCGACCTGGCGGCGCGGCGGGGCGACGATCGCCGCGCGGCGAAGCTCTACCGCCGCGCGGCCGAGGCGCTGCAGGACTTCCACTTCTGAGGAGGTGATTTCTGTGAAGGTGAAGGCTCTCTTGTCGCTGACAACGCTGGTCGCGTTCCTCGCACCGCTGGCCGCATTCGGCCATTTCGGCGGTCGCTAGAAAACGCGCTCGACCTGCCCCGACGGCCGCTTCGGCGGCCGGAAGGATTACGACGTCTCGGCGTCGAACATCTCGGCGCGCCACCCGAGATCTGACAGCCCATGCACGATCGTCCTTCCCTCCGTCCACTCGCACCGCTCCTCGGCGTGCTGGGCGCCATGTGGCTCGTGGCGCTCGCCATCCTCGCGCAGCAGCTCGTCTAGGCTGGGCTCGCGCCCTGCGTGGGCGTTCGTGTAGAGTTGCTTCACTTTGTGAAGTAATACTCGCTGGAGGTGGCGAATGGCCGAGAACGGCTACGCAAATCCCGTCCTCGTGACGACCGACTGGCTCGCCGAGCACCTGGGCGAAGAGGGGCTCGTCCTCGCCGAGGTGGACGAGAACCCCGACCTCTACGAGGAGGGGCACATCCCCGGAGCGGTGAAGCTGCACTGGCGCGACGACCTGCAGGACCCGATCGAGCGGGACATCGTCGCGAAGGAAACCTTCGAGGCCGTGCTGGGAAGCCGCGGGATCGCCAACGACACGACCGTCGTCCTCTACGGCGACAGAAACAACTGGTTCGCCGCCTACGCCTACTGGTACCTGAAGGTGTACGGGCACGAAGATGTGCGCATCCTCGACGGCGGGCGCCAGAAGTGGATCGACGAGGGGCGCGAGCTGACGACCGACGCGCCCGCGCCCGCTCCGAAGCCCTACACGGCCGCCGAGCGCGACGAGTCGATCCGCGCCTACCGCGACCAGGTGCGCGAGTGGCTGGAAAGCGGCGAGGTCGCCCTGGTCGACGTCCGCTCCCCGGGTGAGTACGCGGGCGAGCTGATCGCGCCGCCCGGCTACGAGCAGGAGGGCGCCCAGCGCGCCGGGCACATCCCCACCGCCGTCTCGATCCCCTGGGCCGCGGCCGTCGCCGACGACGGCACCTTCAAGCCCGCCGCCGAGCTGCGCGAGCTCTACCAGCAGAAGGGCATCAGCCCCGAGCGGCCCGTGACCGCCTACTGCAGGATCGGCGAGCGTTCCGCCCACACCTGGTTCGTCCTGCGCGAGCTGCTCGGCTACCCCGACGTGCGCAACTACGACGGCTCCTGGACGGAGTGGGGCAACCTGGTGGACGTGCCGATCGAGAAGGGCGCGTAAGCCGCTCCGAGTGGTCCGGTGTACCCTCGGCTCGTCGTCGACCTAGGGGTTGCCGTGCTGAAGGAGTTCAAGGAGTTCCTGTTCCGGGGGAACCTGATCGAGATCGCGGTCGGCCTGGTGCTCGCGCTTGCGTTCACCGCGGTCGTGACGTCGCTCGTCGAGGATCTGCTCACGCCGCTGATCGCGGCGATCTTCGGGCAGCCCGGCTTCTCGGGCCTCGAGTTCACGATCAACGAGAGCGTCTTCCGTTACGGCGAGTTCCTGAACGCGGCGCTGTCGTTCGTCATCATCGCCGCCGTGCTCCTTTTCCTCGTCGTCAAGCCGTTGGCCGCTTTGGCAAAGCGGCGCGCCGGCGAAGAGGGTGCCACGATCCAGGAATGCCCGGAGTGTCTCAGCGAGATTCCGGCTGAGGCCCGCCGCTGTGCCTTCTGCACCTCCGAGGTGAGGGCTTCGGCCTGAACGTCGCTCACCTTCGGCTCGCTCCCGTGGGGGAAACCATGTTTCCCCCACGTGCCCCTTCTTTGAGACAGTGAGGGAACCTTCCGGTTCCCTCATACACCCTCCCGCGCTCATGGGCCAAGTAGCCCGATGAGCGGGCCGCTCAGAGTCCAGTCGGTTGACTACCACACGGCCGGCGAGCCGTTCCGGATCGTCACGGGCGGGGCGCCTCCGCTCGAAGGCGGCTCCATCCTCGAGAAGCGGCGGTTCGCGCTCGAGCGCCTCGACCACGTGCGTAGGCTGCTCGTGAACGAGCCGCGCGGCCATGCCGACATGTACGGCTGCTTCGTGACCGAGCCCGACGACTCGGGCGCCGATCTCGGCGTGGTCTTCTTCCACAACGCGGGCTACTCCACCGCCTGCGGGCACGGCACCATCGCACTCGTCACGTGGGCGCTGGAGAGCGGGGTGCTCCCCGCGGAGGAACCGGAGACGCGGGTCCTCGTCGACGTGCCTTCGGGGCGCCTGGACACGGTCGCGCGTGTGGAGGCGGGAGCGGTTCGCTCGGTCTGCTTTCGGAACGTCCCCGCCTTCGTGGAGGCGGAGGGGCTGCTCGCGGAGGGGCTGCGCGCCGACGTCGCCTTCGGCGGGGCTTTCTACGCGTCGGTCGCCTCGCCGCTCCCCGTTCAGGCAGGGAGCCTGCCGCGGCTGATCGAGCTCGGCAGGGCGGTGAAGGCGAGCCTCGAGGCGCAGCGGCCGTTCGTCCATCCCGAGGAGCCGGAGCTTCGGGACGTCTACGGCGTGGTCTTCTGGGAGCAGGTGGAGACGGGCCCACCTCTCCGGCAACGCAACGTGACGATCTTCGCCGACGGCGAGGTCGATCGCTCCCCCTGCGGCAGCGGCACCTCGGCCAGGCTTGTCCTGCTCGAGCGCGCAGGCGAGCTCCCACGCGGCGCCGAGCTCGTCCACGAGGGCATCGTCGGCGCGGAGTTCCGCGCGCGGGTGGTCGGCGACGCCGAGGTAGCCGGCCGCGCCGCCGTGATCACGGAGGTCGAGGGCAGCGCGTACCGAACCGGCGCGCACGAGTTCACCCTCGACCCGAACGACCCCCTGGGCGAAGGCTTCCTCCTCCGCTGAGGACGTGTCCCCGCCCGCCATGTTCCGGGGTCAGACCCCTGGGCATGGCCGTTTGGGCCGTCTGTGGACTGTGGGCGTCGCGCTGAGCAGCAACTTTGCGGTCGTTTCAACGGACCCCTGGCCAAGACGGACGCCTCCGGGGTCAGACCCCTAGGCGTGGCCCGTTCGGCCGGCCCTCAGTGGCCGCGGAGGAGCGGGCGCGTGAGGCAGGTCGGGCCGCCGTCGCCCGGGCGCGAGATGTGCTCGCCTTGGTAGACGCGGACGTCGACCCCGGCCCGCTCCATCCGCCGGCGCGTCTCGTCGTTTCCGGCGAGCGCGAGGGCGACGCGCGGGCCGAGCGCGAGCACGTTCGGGCCCATCGACTCGAACTCCTCGTCCGGCACGTCCACGAGCTGGATTCCGCGCTTCTGGAGGATCTCCACGAGGCGGACCGGCATCAGCGGTGGGTAGGCGACCGCCAAGTCCGCGTCGAGCGGGGAGAGGAAGGACATGAGGTGCATGACCTCTCCAGGGCCGTGATAGTGCGGCAGGTCGAAGACGATCAGTTCGACGCCCGGAAGCAGCTCGCGCAGCGCCTCGACGCCGGCGTCGTTCGTGCGGTAGCCCCTCCCGACGAGGAGCGTCTGCTCGTCGAGCCAGATCGTGTCTCCGCCTTCCGCGAGCGCCGGCGCCTCGAGCCGCCCGGCGATCGGGACTCCCGCCTCGACGAGGTCCGCAGCCATTTCCTCCGGCTCGGCCCGCCTCCCCTCCTTGCCGGGTCGGAGGAGGACTGCGCCGACATCGGCGACGATAGCGGGGTCGTAGGCATAGATCGCATCGGGGTTCGGCCCTCCCCGACCCTCGCCGAGCACGACCTCCGCTCCGTCCGCCGCGAGCAGCTCTCTGAAGGCCGCGTGCTCCTCGGCCATCGCGCCCGGGTCGGGCTGGAACCGCCAGCCGTACGCCTCCCAGGCGGCTGCGTCCACGGGCCGCGGCGCGCGCACGAGCACCCGCCGGAGCGCGGCGGTCATGCTCTGACAGCCAAACTGGCGGGCGGTAACCTCCATCGCGTGGAGACTACAGCGCGCCTGGCGGGGCTCGAAGCGGGCGGCGGCTGCGCCGCGAAGTACTCGGCGGCTCGGCTCGAGGAGCTGCTTGCGGGCTTCCTTCCGAGCGCGCCGGAGAACCTCCTTGTGGGGCTCGCGCCCGCCGACGACGCGGCCGTCTACAAGCTCGACGACGAGCGGGCGCTCATCTTCACCACCGACTTCTTCCCGCCGATGGTGGACGACCCGGCCCTCTTCGGGGCCGTCGCCGCTGCGAACGCCCTCAACGACGTCTTCGCCATGGGCGGGAAGCCGCTCCTGGCGCTCTCGATCGCCGCGTTCCCCGAAGAGCTCCCGGTCGAGACCGTTCGCGCGATCTTCGACGCGGCTGCGGCCAAGGTGGAGGAGGCCGGCGCCGTCCTCGCGGGCGGGCACACGATTCGCGACCGGGAGCCGAAGTACGGGCTCGCCGTGGTCGGCACCGTGCATCCGGCGGCGCTCTGGCGCAAGAGCGACGCCCGCCCCGGCGACGCTCTCTTCCTGACGAAGCCCCTCGGCACCGGGCTCGTGCTCGCCGCCGCCGCCAAGGGCGTGGTCGGGGACGAGGAGGTCGGCGAGGCGGCCCGGCGCATGACCGAGCTGAACGACCGCGCGGCGGACCTTCTCCGCGGCTTCGAGCCCGGCGCCGTCACCGATGTCACCGGCTTCGGCCTCTTCGGCCACGCCCACGAGGTGGCCGAGCGAAGCGGCGTCCGCCTCGTCCTCGACGCCGCCGGCCTGCCGGCCCTTCCGGGGCGCTCCTGGCCGCGGCTGAAGGGATTCGCACCGGCGGCGACCCGCGCAATCGCGACTTCGCAGGCGGCGCGGTCGACCTCGACGGGATCTCGGCCGAGGTCGCCGCGCTCGGCTACGACCCGCAGACGGCCGGTGGCCTGCTTGCCTCCCTGCCGGCGGACAAGGCGCCGGTGCTCGAGGCGCACTTCCGGGCGGAGGGCGTCTTCCTCGCGCGCGTCGGCAGGGTCGAGGAGGGGAGCGGGGTGACCGTCGCCTGATGGAGGCCGGCGCACGCTCGACGCGGCTGCGCTCCCTCACGGTCTCACCGGCGGCGTTCGAGTGGTTCGCCTACGCGGCGCTCGCAGCGCTCTTCCTCATCGTCGTCTCGGGAGCGACCGTGCGCCTCACGGGCTCCGGGCTCGGCTGCGAGAACTGGCCGAACTGCGGCGAGACCTTCCTGCCGCCCAAGGAGTACAACGCGCTGGTCGAGTTCGGCAACCGAGTCGCGGGCTTCGTCGTCGGGCTGACCACGCTTGCCGCAGCTGTCGCGGCCTTCCGCGTGCCGGGCATGCCGCGGTGGCTTCTCTGGAGCGCCGTTGCCTTGCCCTTCACCGTGCTCGCCCAGGGGTGCTGGGAGGCATCACCGTCCTGCTCGAGCTGCACCCGCTGATCGTGATGGGCCACTTCCTCCTCTCCCTCGTCGCTCTCGGCGTCGTCGTGGTGGTGGTGCAGGGAGCGCGTGATCTCGCCCGTGGGGCCGCCGCCGAGGAGCCGCTGGGCGCCGCCTGGCTCGCGCTCGCGCTCGTGCCCGCTGCGGCGGCGCTCGTCGTCTCGGGCACCCTTGTCACCGCGGCCGGCCCGCATTCGGGCGGGGAGGAGATCGTCAGGTTCGGGAACCTCGTCGAGGCCGTGCACATTCACATCGGCGCCACGGCGGTCTTCGGGATCGCCTTCCTCGGACTGCTGGCGCTCCTCGTCGCCGAGCGGCGCCGCGCGGCGGTCGAGCTCGAGCTCGCCGGGATCGTTCTCGTCCTCCTGCTCGCGCAGATGGTCGTGGGCGAGATCCAGTGGCGCGAGGCCTTGCCGTGGGGCCTCGTGCTCCTCCACGTCACCCTGGCCACCGCCGTCTGGGTGGTCGTCGTCGCGCTGGCCGTCCGCATCGCCCTCAGGCGCCGAGCCCGCCTGGAACGAGAGCTCCTAACGCAATGAGGAGCGGTGCCGTTGGCTGCGCTGGGCGGCCCGAGGCCGCGTCCTCAGTCGCGCCATACCAAGAGGGCGCTCCGGTCCGTCGAAGGCACGTCGGCCGTCTCGTAGACTCGAGCTGATCGCAGGCCACCTCCGCATCGAGAGCCGACCGACGCTCCGCCGCCCCGTGCTCGTGGCCGCGTTTCGGGGGTGGAACGACGGCGCTCAGGGCGCATCTCTCGCCGCCGAGTTCCTGGCGCAGGCCTGGAAAGCCCAGCGGTTCGGCGACATCGACCCCGAGGAGTTCTACGACTTCCAGGCCGTCCGGCCGCACGTCCGGCTCGAGGAGGGCATCACCCGGAGGATCGACTGGCCCGAGAACGTCTTCTACAGCGCCGCCGTGCCGGAAGCCGACCGCGACGCGGTCGTCCTCCTCGGCGTCGAGCCCAACACGCGCTGGCGCACGTTCACGGAGGAGATCACGGGGCTTGCGGTCGACTTCGGCGTCGAGCTGGTCGTCACGCTCGGCGCGCTCCTGGCCGACGTCCCTCACACACGACCGGCGCCCGTCACGGGCTCGGCGACCGATCCGAAGCTCGTCGAGGAGCTCGGGTTGGCCTCGTCGCGCTACGAGGGGCCTACCGGCATCGTCGGCGTCCTCCATGACTCGTGCCGGGCCGCAGGCGTACCCTCCGCCAGCCTCTGGGCGGCGGTGCCGCACTACGTCTCGCTGGCGGCGAGCCCGAAGGCCGCGCTTGCGCTCTCCGAGCGCCTCGGCGCGCTTCTCGACGTCAAGCTCGACCTCACCGACCTCCACCGTGCCGCCGAGGCCTACGAGCTGCAGGTGAGCGCCGCGGTCGCCCAGGACGAGGAGACCGAGGCGTACGTCCAGGAGCTCGAGACCCGGCGCGACACGCTCGGGGAGGAGCTGGACGTCCCTTCCGGCGACTCGCTCGCCGAAGAGCTCACCCGCTTCCTGAAAGAGCACGAGGAGCGGACCCGCGAGCGCGACGACGACACACGGCCTAGTACCCCTTGTCCTACCCGAACGTAAAGGCGTAGGCCTCCGTGCCGGGGGAGAAGCGGAGGTCGAGCACGTGGTCGCGCTTCTCGCCCGGGATGCGCGCCAGCGTGTAGAGGTCGTCCTGGGTCACGGTCGCCGTGCCGAGGCGCTCGCCGTCGACGCGTGACCTCGACGTTCTCCCGGTCAGCCTGCGGTGCCGAGCACGAGGAAGACGTTGCTGCCCGTGGAAGTGGAGCCGGAGCCGAGCGTCCTCGCCGGCGACGATGCGCTCGCCCTCGACCGTCCAGCGGCCGCCGTAGGCGAGCCCGTCCGGCGGGACGAACTGCGGGATTTCGTACTCGGCCTCGCGGTCCGGCACGATGCGGGAGCCGACGAAGCGGTCGATGCGCTCGTACCCGAGGTAGCTCTCCGGCGTCTGGGAGCCGGTCGGGCGTCTCGTCCTCGATCTCCTCGGAAACGAGCTCGCCGGAGTCTTCGGCGAGGAGACGGCGGATGACGCGCTCGCTCTCTTCGTAGTCGCCCTCGCCGAAGTGGGCGTAGCGGATGTGCCCGCGGCGATCGACGAAGTACTTCGCCGGCCAGTAGCGGTTGCAGCCAGGCCTGCCACGTCCCGAACTCCGGGTCGAGCGCGACCGGATATTCGATCCCGTGGTCGCGGACTGCCCGGCGGACGTTGTCGGGCTCCCGCTCGAAGGCGAACTCCGGCGTGTGCACCCCGACGATCACGAGGCCGTCGTCACGGTACGCCTCGTCCCAGGCCGTCACGTGCGGCAGCGTCCGCAGGCAGTTGATGCAGGAGTACGTCCAGAAGTCGATGACCACGACCTTGCCGCGAAGCTCCTGCATCGTCAGCGGCTCCGAGTTGATCCAGCCCTCGATCGCCTGGAAATCGGGTGCGACGCCGAAGTCGTCCAGCCGTTCCTCCTGCCGCGGCCCCGGTCCGCCGACCAGCTCCTCCAGCTCTCCTTCGGCGCCGGCGCTCTCCTCCAGCGCCTGGAGAGCGCGCGTGTACTCGGGAACGCGGGTCTGCAGGTCCTTGTCCACCCCGTAGACCATGAGCGCTGCGACCACCAGGATCGCGGCGCCGAGCGCCCGTCGGATTGCGGGTGCGTGCGCGCGCACCGAGCGCAGGTTCATCCCGCGCCGGGCCGCCAGGGCGACTCCGAGCAGCACGAGGCCGGCCCCGAGGCCGTAGGCAAGCGTGATCAGGAACGCCCGGAGGCTGAAGCTCTGCGTGGCTGCGACCGTCGCCACGGCCGCGATCACCGGCCCTGCGCACGGCGTGAAGAGAAGCCCGAGGCTGACTCCGAGCACGAAGCCGCCGCCCGTGTCGCCGGGCTGCCGCCTGGCAAGCGCGTAGAAGGGACGCCCGAGCAGCTCGCCGAGCCTTGGCCAGACCAGGGCGAGGCCGACGATGACGACGACGCGCGATCGCCAGGTTCCGGAGCAGGTCGTCGGGAAGGCCGAGCGCGGAGAGGAGCGCCGCCGCCGTCAGCGTGAAGACCGTGAAGCTGACGACGAGCCCGGCGATGATCGCGAATGGCCTGCGCGGGCCGCCGGTCGCCCCTCCCGGCGAGCACGATCGGCAGCACCGGCAGGACGCACGGCGAGACAGCCGTGACGATCCCCGCGACGAAGGCGACGCCGAGGAGCAGCAGCATCCTCGAACGATGCTAGCCGCCGGTTCTGAACGGAGTCTTACGCCGTCTTCTCGACCGGCGCCGGCTCGGGCGGAGCGGGGGCGGCCTGCTCGGGCTTCCCGCCCTCGCCCGGCTTGCCGTTCGCAGATCCCGGCCGCCCTGAGCCTGGGCCTGGTTCTGGCCCTGGGCGTCGCCGCCCCTGCGCTTCTTCTTCCGCCGGCGCCGGCGGGACTTGCTCGACGGCTGCTTCGGCGCCGGGAGGTTGTCGGCCAGGGCGTTCGCAACCTCGGGCACGCGTGCCGATCCGGTCGCGGACGCCGTCGATCAGGCGCTGCGCCGTCGGGGTGTACGCCTCGGCCGAGGCGAGGAGCGCCGCAGCGACGTGCGTCGGCTGCTCGAGGGCGACGTTGACCAGCCTGGCCGCGTTCTCCTCGTGGCGGTGCCCCCGGGAGTTCGTGAGCGCTCCCAGGAGCCGCTTCGCCTCGGGGAGGTCGGCGCTCGCCCGCCGGTCCTGGATCTTTCGCGTAGCACGGGCCAGCCGCCAGGTCCAGCGCGCGACGATGTCGGGCGGGGCCTCGACCTTCCCCTCGCCGATCGCCCGCAGGAGGACGCGGACGCCCTGGACGCGGTCCTTCTCCCAGGTCGGTGCTGAGGTCACCATCGTGACGAGGTCGTCGAAGTCCGCCCGGTCGACCGAGACGGCGACGCGGTCTCCGAGGGCCGAGAGGCGGAGGCGACGGTTGGGGTTCTCGGCGGCGCAGCTGAGGAGGAAGGCCTCGCGGCACTCGCGGCTCGAGCGCGCCAGCTTCTCGGCGAAGGCCTGGCGTTCTTCGAAGCGGACCTGCCGGCCCGCGATCCGGGCCCAGAGGAGCTGCTCGTCGTCGGCCAGGCGGCCCGGGTCGACGCGCTCCCACTCGCGGGTGATCACCGCAACCCGGCGGCGCGGGTCGGGGGTCACGGGCACGAGCCAGGGCGCCGGCGAGAGCTTCCGTTTCGCGCGGCGCTGGATGCGGCGGCGCGGAGCGGGCGTCACGCGCGCGCCCGGACGATAGAAGTCGGAGTCGAGCAGGCTGTGGATCGTGATCGTGCGGTCGTTGTGCGTGGCCGCGTCGTCCACGAAGTCGACGACGACGCCGGCTTCCTTGCGCGGAGCGAGGCGCATGATGCGGCCGATTCGCTGCTGGTAGACGCGGCGGCTCGCCGTCGGCGCGAGGTGCATGCAGACGGTCGCCCGCGGCGAGTTCCACCCCTCGGCGAGGAGCTGCGCGTTGACGAGGATGTTGATGTCCCCACGCTCGTAGGCCGCGAGCGTCTCGGCGAGCCTGACGGGCGGCGTCCGGCCGCTGACCGCCTCGGCTTTCAGGCCTGCCGCGCGGAACTCCCGCGCCAGGTTGTACGCGTGCTCGACGCCGGCCGCGTAGACGATTCCGGGAGTGGCGTCGAAGCGGTCGCGGTAGAGGCTCGCGGCCGCCTGGTTGAAGATCTCCTGGTCGAGCACCTTGGCCAGGAGCTCCTGGTCGTAGTCGCCGCCGACGATCGGGACTGATGAGATGGCAGCCGCCGGTCGGCACGCGCAGGGAGCGCAGAGGCGCGATCAGCCCTCGCCGAGCCGCGTCTCCGAGCGGAAGGTCGTCGACCGACGCCGGAAAGACGTCCGACACCTGCTTGGCGATCAGGTGCTCGGTCGCCGTCATGCCGATGTAGATCGGCTCGGTGAAGCGGCGGATCGCCGCGCTCGTCTTTTCGCCGAGCGCCGTGTGCGCCTCGTCGCAGATGACGAGCTGGTAGGCGGTACGCGAAAGCGAGTCGACGTGGCGCGCGAACCAGGCATAGGTCTGGATCGTCAGAGGGTTCTGCTGCAACGGCTCCTGGCCCTGGAGGACGGCTGGACGCAGCCGGCCGCTGTAGCCCTCCGTCGTCAGGTCGCGGTTGAACTGGTCGACCAGCAGCCGCCTGTGCGTGAGGATGAGCACGCCCATCGTCCGGGCGGCCTCGACGAAGCCGGCCGCGGCGATCGTCTTGCCGGAGGCGGTGGGGTGGCGGAAGCGGTATCGGCGCACGGCGCCGACGTCGTCATCGACGCCGAGCTCCTCGCCCTCCTCGCTCGCGGCGCCGGCTTCAACTTCGACGTCCTCCTCGAGCTCTTCCTCGTCCTCCTCGACCCGGGCCTCGGCCAGGTCGGCGTTGGCCGGGCCGTTGCCGTTCTCGGCCTCTAGCTCGTGCCGGGCGATCAGCTCCGCGAGCATGCCCGCGAGCGCGTCGATCTGATGACGCCGGAGCTCTGTCCCGGAGGCGAGCCGCGGCGGCTTGTCGGTGAGGACGCGCTCGAGCCCGAGCATGAGCGCGAAGTCGACCTTCCACTCGGGGGAAGGGGAGCGGCGGCCGGCCTCCATCTCGGAGAGCGCAGCGTCGAGCGCCCGCCGACGTGCGCGGCCCTCGGCCAGCACCTCGGCAGGGTCTTCGCCGGGATGGAGGAACGATTCGCCGGACCAGGCCTCCGCCCGGAGGGCGAGCGCCGTCAAAGCGTTCGTTTCCTCCGACCGAACAGTCGGATGGTCTACAGCCTCTTGCATGGACGCAGCGCCGTTGCGCTGCCTGCTTACCGAAGATGTGCGCGAGTGAAACTCGCGCGGCTCCCTCATAGTACCGGATTGACGGGTACGACGGCAGGTACGAGTACGCTCATGCGCGTGGACTGGGAGCCGCACGCCGAGCGGGAGGAAGGGCGCTACGCGGACGGCCTCGCCCGTCTCCCGTCCGATCCTGACGGCCGGCAGAAGCAGCTCGTCCGAGTGGCGATGGCGGCCACCGGCGCCGGTCTCGTGCGGCTGATGCAGGGCCGCCGGGCGGAGGCCGCAGGTTGGCTTGCCCGCTCGGCCGAGCGCTTCCGCGAGAGCTGGGTCGACGCTCCGCCGGGCAGCTGGGGAAGGCTGATCGGCGCGGTCAAGGCTCGCGTGCTCGCCGGCGACTGGGACGGCGCCGCCGCGGATGCCGAGTGGGCGCTCGAGCAGCGGCCCGGCGAGAGCGAGTCGCCGATCGGCCGGTACGCAGCCGCTCTCGCGCTCATCGTTCTCGGCCGCGAGGAGGAGGCGGAAGCGCTCGCCGCGGGCCTGAGGGAGGAGCCGGAGGATGCCTTCCCGCGTCCGGTGGCGGACGCGCTCGCGGGTCTCGCCGTAGGTGACGCTGATGTCTACCGTGACGGCGTCGGCAGAGTGCTCGTCTCCTTCGAGGAGCGCGACGCCTACCTCGAGGACATCCCGGTCGCCGACACGGTGATCGTGCTCGAGGCGCTTGCGGCGCGCCGCGGGCTCGCCGCCGGCCTGAGCTCGCCGCTCTTACCAGAGGCCTGATGTGAAATTCAGCCGGGCCGGATGACGCGGCGGCGGCAGAATTCCCATCATGCCTCTACTACCCGACGAGTAGACCCGTGGCGTACATGATCGCTAGGCCTGCGAGGAAGCCGCCGACCGCGTAGCCGGAGGTCAGGCCCCCGGGCGCCCGCCGCGCGACGTACCGCCCGACTTCGACGACCACCTGCAGCGCGGCCCCGGCTGCGACCGCGAAGAAGACGACCGCGAGCACGTCGCTCGTGACGTAGCCGCCGATCCAGGCGCCGAGGATCGTCGGTGCGCCGGCGATCAGGACGAGCGCGGCCAGGCGGCCGAGCCCAGCCCGTTCGCCTTCGGCCGCCGGAGCCGCAATCCCGAGCCCCTCGGTGACGTTGTGGAGCATGAACCCCACGATCAGGAACGTGCCGAGCGTCAGCTCTCCGAGCGCGAACGACGTCCCGACGGCGAGCCCTTCGCCGAGGTTGTGGACGCCGATTCCGACCGCGACGAGCAGGGCAAGGGCGAGCCCGCCGAGGGCTCCGCCCCGGGCGGCGCCCGCCCGCCCGAGCCGCTGTGAGAGGAAGGTCAGCGCCAGGTAGCTCGCCGCCACGCCGAGCACCACGAGCCCGGTTCCGCCAAGCGCTCCGGGGAGCACGGCCTGGAGCTCCATCGCCTCCGTGAGCGCCTCGACCGCGAGAAACGTGAGAAGCCCGCCCGTCAGGGCCATGAAGGCGGCCAGCCACTCGGGACGCGCGCGCCTGAGCGAGGGGAGCCAGAGGAGCCCGAGGGCCACGGGGACGATGCCGACGAGCGCGCCGATGATCGCGTAGCCGAGAAATCCGCCGGCATCCGGTTGCGGCGTCGGGACGGCCGCCGGGATCTCTTCGGTCGTCTGGATTCCCGTTGAGCTCGTGACGCCTACCGAAATCGGCTCGTCCTCGACCCAGTCGTAGGGGACGACGATCGTCGCCGAGCGCAGGCGGCCGAGCGTGGTCGGCCCGTCGACGGTGTAGGGGACGATCGCGTCGTCGACGGTGACCGTGGCGATCGTCAGGTCCTCCCGCTGCGGATTCGTCACCCGGATCGAGATCTCGCCGGGCGAGAACTCGACGCGGCGAACGTCGAACTCGTCGGCCGGGGGCGGGTTCTCGCCGACGAGCTCGAGGAGCGAGCCGCCGCGGGCGGAGAAGAGCGAGACGACGGCGACGAGCAGAACGATCGGAACGAGTGCCCAGAGCCGCCACCGCATCGGCTCGCCCGCGCGAGCCTCGTTCGTCGGCGACCGAGCGAGCTTCCACCTAGTCCTCGACCTCGAAGAAGCCCATCCAGCCGAGCTCGGCGAACTCGGACTGGTGGGCGTGGAACATGAAGCGGCCGGTGTTGGCGAAGTCGATCTCGATGATCCCGCGCTCGCCCTGGCAGAGCATGATCGTGTCCGTGTACTCGAACCGGTCGGTCGTGCCCGTCGGGTAGTAGCGGAAGAAGTCGCCGTGGAGGTGGAACGAGTTGATCAGGTCGAACTCGGTCAGGTTGGCGATGTAGATGCGCACGGTCTGCGAGCGCTTCACCTTGATCGGGTAGCGGGCGTAGTAGAACGCGGGCCCGTTCACGGCGTAGAAGTTGTTCTCGCCGTCACCGTCGGTGTCGAACGCGTTCATGACCATGACCAGCTCCTGCGCGGGCGGGCGAGGCTCCGGCGGGTCGATGATGAAGGCGCCGTAGAGGCCCTTGTGGATGTGCTTCTTGAGGGGTGTCGCGTGGCAGTGGTAGAGGTGCATCCCGTACGGGCGCGCCGGAAACTCGTACGTGAAGCTCCTCACCGGACGCCACGATCTCGAAGACCCCGTCCATGTTCGCCGGATGGATGCCGTGGAAGTGGATGGTGTGCGGGTGCGGGCTCCCGTTTTTGAACTCGACGCGGAGGATGTCGTCCTCGGTCGCCCGGATGACGGGGCCGGGAGCGGTGCCGTTGTACGTCCAGGCGGGGTAGAAGACGCCCTTGGCGACCTCGATCTCCCGGTCTTGCGCCGTCAGGAAGTACTCGCGAACCCTCCCCGGCTGGTGCGGGAGGGCTGCCGGTGGATAGGTCAGCGCGTCGAGGTCGTTCGGTCCGCCGGGGGCCGGCACCTCGAGGCCGATCATGGCGGCGTGGCCGAGCTCGGCGTGCGCTCCGCCCAGATGCGTGGCCTCGACCTCCTTGCGCCCGGCCAGCGCCATGCCCGCGAAGGGAGCGGCTGCGACGACGGGGGCGACGCCGGCGATCAGCTGGCGGCGGCTGAGTCCATGGCTCTTAGACACGTCTAAATCATAGTTTAGACGCTCTCCCGCCCGCAAGAGCGAGGGCCGGGTCGTCGGACCCGGCCCTCGGCCGAACGCCTGCTACGCGCGCGCTAGCGGACGCGGAACACCCAGAGACCGGTGTTCATGTCCGATGCGACTACGTAGCCGGAGCCGATGTCGACGCCCCAGATCTCGACGAACTCCTCGCCGGGATAGAAGACGCCGAGCGGATCCTCCGCCTTCTCGGGCGGGATGAACTGCCCGATCATCTTCGGGCTGCGAGGGGTTGGCGATGTTCCAGATGACGACGCCCTCCGTGTACCACGAGGTGTAGAGCCTCTTCCCCTTGATCTTCGGGTCGTGAATCGTGAAGTCACCGGGGCCCGGCGGCGGGAACTGACTCGTGCTCGGCAGCTTGAGCGTCGCCAGCTCGACCGGGTTCGCCTTGTCCGAGATGTCGTAGATGTGGCCGTAGCCCCAGCCGGTCTCGACCTCGGGGTTCGGCGTCGGGTCGAAGTCCTCGTCCGCCTGGACGAGGATGTTGCCCCGCCAGTTCGTCCACGCCGAATGGGCATTCCCCTCGTCACCGGCCCCGAACTCCGTGCGGCCCAGGAACACCGGCGCCGACGGGTCGCGGACGTCGAGCATGACCGTCCCGAAGTCCCAGTAGGACACGTAGGCGATCCGGTCGAAGACGACCACCGAGTGCACGAAGTTGACCGGGAAGGTCCCCATGCCGTCCAGCGGGCTGACGCCCATGTCGCGCCAGGCGCTCCAGTCGCCGACCTGCACTGGGTTTCGCGGGTCGGAGACGTCGACGATCCGGAACTCGGGGTTGACCTCGTCGGGATCCTCGCCCTCGTCGGCCGCGACCACCTCGCTGAAGATCGCCGCCTCGTAGACGAAGGCCTTCCTCCCGCGTGCCTCGAGCCAGAGCTCGTGCACCCCGAAGACGCCGCTCTGACGCAGTGAGAGCAGCTGCGGGTCGCTCGGATCCCTGACGTCGTAGAGCCCGGTCCCCGTGAAGCCTCCGGGCGCGCAGTCCTGGAAGCTCACGGCCGCGAGGTCGCCCTTGAACCAGCGCGTGTTGACCTTGCGCACCAGCACCTTCTCCGTCCACGACTTCGCCAGCCTCGAGTCGGAGGCGCCGTCCGCGAACGTGGAGACGAGGTCGGGGTTCTTCGGATCGGACAGGTCGTAGGTGCGGACGCCCAGCGCCCGGCAGAACTCACCGTCTCGCTGGAGACGCCCCAGCTGCCCATGTAGGCGAAGCCCTTGTGCAGGACGACGTCGCCGCTCGGCCCGCCCGGATCGTGGTGGCCGAGAACCTTGATCGCGGACGGAGTCGCGGGAGGTCGGCGTCCCCTTGCCCGGCTTCCCCGGCTTCGGCCTCCGCGTCCCAGTGCACGCCCTTCATCTTCAATTTGGTGTGGCCGCATCGCTTCATCGACGGCCGCGGACGACGCGCCGCCGACCGCGAGCGCCGCGACGAGCGCGAGCATCGCTACGCGAACGAATCTCATTTGACCTCCCGTAGGTCGTTTGCCCCGGTGCCGCGGTAGATGGGCAAACCTACCACCCGACGTGTCGGAAGTGAAGATCCGCACCTGCGACGAGACGGCCTTCGGCTTCGGCTGGATCGCGTCGGAGCCGAAGCGGCTCGAGCGGGCCTCCCACGCCCTTGCGGCCGACGGGCGCGTCTGGCTCGTCGACCCGGTGGACGGGCCGGGGATCGAGGAGCGAATCCGCGCGCTCGGCGAGCCCGCCGGGGTGCTCCAGCTCCTCGACCGCCACCCACGTGACTGCGCCGTCCTGGCCGACCGGCTCGGCGTCCCACACCTGAGGCTTCCCTTCGGCGGCGTTCCCGGCTCGCCGTTCGAGGTGCGCACCGTCCTGAGCGTGCCGAGGTGGCGCGAGCTGGCGCTCTGGTGGGAGGCCGAGCGCGCGCTCGTCTGCGTCGAGGCGCTCGGCACCGTCTCCTACTTCCGGGCGCCGGACGAGCCGCTCGGCGTCCATCCGGCCCTGCGCCTCTACCAGCCCAGAGGCCTGAGGGACATGGCCAAGGGTCTGGCCCCGAGGCATGTCCTCGTCGGGCATGGGGAAGGGATCCACGGCGAGGGCGCGGCCGCCGCGCTCGCCGACGCCGTGACCGGCGCCCGGCGGGCGACGCCGCGCTGGCTCCGCCGCCAACTGCAACAAGCAAGGAGGAAGCCCGATGAGAAGTGACCTTGCCCCCGGCAACCCGTTTCCGGACCTGCGCTTGCCCGATACGACCGGGACCGAGCTGGCCCTGAGCGAGATCGCCCGCGGTCAGCCGCTCGTCCTCGCCTTCGTCCGCGGGTGGTGGTGCCCGAAGGAGCAGGTGCGCCTGCGCAACCTCGTCGATCTGCAGGACGAGCTCCAACGGGAATACGGCCGGCTCGCGGCCGTGACGGTCGACGAGCCCTACGTGAACGGCGCCTTCCGCGCCGGGCTGGGCGGCGCCTTCCCCTTCCTCTCCGACGTCGACCGCAAGGTCGCCGAAGAGCTCGATCTCGTCGAGCTGACAGACGAGACGCACCGCCCCTTTCTGCCGTACACCTTCCTGCTCGACTCCCGGCTCGTCGTGTCGAGAATCTGGTGCGGTTTCTGGTACTGGGGAAACCCGACGCCGGACGAGCTCAGGCTCGCCTTGCGCGAGATCGTCGCCGGCGAGCAGCCGAGCTACGAGGCTCAGGCCGTCTGGGCGGCGGGCGGGGCGGCGCGCCCGCACGCCGGGATCGATGCGCCGGCCGTGTGGATCCGCACGAGCTCCCAGGGCCACGAGCTCTGGCGCGGCATTCACGAGGGCCCGATCCCGGAGGTCGGCGACGAGCACAGCCGCTCGCAGGTCGACGGCCGGCCGTGGGTCGTTCGCCGGATCGAGGAGGCCGACGGCCGCACGGCGATCCATCTCAGCAAGGAAGGTCCGACCGGCAATCCGCGCCTCGTCGGCCACCACATGACCGCGGGGCCGCGGGTGCCGTAGAACTAGCCCGCGAGCCGGTCGATCGTCTGCGCAGCGAGGCGGTCGAGAGCCTGAACCGAGAGCTCGAGGTGCTCGGGCTTCGTATCCTCGAGCTTCGTGTGCGAGAGCCCGCGGAGGCTCTGGACGAAGAGCATCACGGTCGGGACCCCTGCCCGCGCGACCTCGGCCGCGTCGTGGAGCGGGCCGCTCGGGAGCCGGTGCGACTGCCCCGCCACCTCGGTCACCGCCTCGTCTGCCAGCTCGATCAGGTCCTCGTCGAAGAGGATCGGGTCGATGCGCCAGACCCGCTCCCACTCGACCTCGACGTCCTCCTCGAGGGCGAAGCGCTCGCTCGCCTCCTTCGCCTCCGCCAGCATCGCCGCCAGCTTCTCCCCATCGAGGTGACGCTGATCGAGGAGCACGGTCGCGGTCTCGACCACCGAGGTGACGATTCCCGGCTTCGTCACGCAGCTTCCCATCGTGCAGACGGCGCCGTCGCCCGCTCTCGCCGCGATCCCCCGGATCTCGAGTGCGAGCTTGGCGGCCCCCGCGAGGGCGTCACGGCGTTTGTCCATCGGTGTCGAGCCGGCATGGGCGGCCTGACCGCGGAACGTGACCTGATGGCGCTCGACGCCGAAGGTCCCGAGGACGACGCCGAGAGGAAGGCCCAGGCTCTCGAGCACGGGGCCCTGCTCGATGTGGAGCTCGAGGTAGGCGCCGGCATTCTCGAGCTGCCGCCGCGCCTCGAGCGCGCGGTCGAGATCGACGCCGTGCGCGGCCACGGCGTCCTCCAGACGGATTCCGTCGGCGTCCGTGCGCTCCCTGATCTCGTCCTGGTCGGCCATCGTCCCGGAGGCGGCGCTCGATCCGAAGAGCGAGCGGCCGAAGCGAGCGCCTTCCTCGTCGGCCCAGCTGACCAGTCGAACAGTGACCGGAGGTGTCCCCGTCCGCGGCGATCCGGCGCAATACCTCGACTCCGGCGACGACGTTGAGCGCGCCGTCGAGCCAGCCGCCGTTGGGCACCGAGTCGATGTGCCCGCCGATGAGCAGGGCCTGCTCGGAGGCGCCGGGCAGCGTGAACCACTGGTTGCCGGCTTCGTCGATCTCTTCCTCGGCACCGGTCGGGGCAACCTTGCCCGAAAGCCACTTCTTGGCGGTGACCCACGTGTCCGTCCAGGCCACGCGCTGCGCGCCGTCGTCGTTCCCGGTGAGCTCGCGCAGCTCGCGAAGCTCGTCGACGGTGCGGCCTGGTTCGAGCGGCACGGGGGGAATGTATAGAGTCCTCAGCCTCATGGGACGCGGCTCCAGGCCCATCCGGCGCTGGCGAAACGACCGTCAGCGCAAGAAGAAGGAACGCCAGAAGCGGCGCGCCGTCGAGGGCGCCGCCGCGCGGAGCAAGGCAAAGCCGGCTGCAGGCGCATGAGTCTCGTCACGGCGGTTCATCTCTACGTCACCGACCTCGACCGTTCGATCGACTGGTACACGCGCCTCCTCGCGCGCGGCCCCGCGGCGGCCTACGACGAAGGCGAGAACGCACACAGCGCCTTCTTCGTCCTCGAGGGCCAGACATTCCTCGTGTTGACCTGGGATCCGGAGCGCGGCCGCGAGATCGGTGGCTCCGCGCGGCTCGAGCTTGCCGGCGACGACATCGAGTCGGAGATCGCCCGGCTCGACCGCCAGGGGATTCAGGACGGGCGTGTGACGCGCACCCGCTTCGGCACCGAGGTCTACGATCTCGCCGACCCGGACGGGCACCTCGTCCGGATCGGGCCGGCCTGGACGCTCCACGCTATCGAGGGCGCGGTCTAGGCAGCTACTCGATGGTCTCGAGGAAGCTGTGTACGTGCTGCCTGGCCAGCGTCGCGGCGCTTTCGTCGTAGTCGGGCAGGCTGCTGTCGGCGAACAGGTGTCGATCGCCGGGATACACGAATAGCTCCGCGCTCTCGACCGTTTCGTCCAGCCGGCGGGCGGCTTCGAGGTCTTCATTCGGCGGCAAGGCATGCTCGTCGCCGTCCATCATGTGAATCTGCAGCGGCACGCCGTCCGGCCACGGGCCGCCGAACTCCGAGGGCGGGACGCAACTGTGGAAGAGCAAAGCCCCCTTCGCACCGGGCCTCGTCTGGGCCAGCATCTGCGCAGGCATCACCCCGAGCGAGAATCCCGCATAGACGATTTCGTTCGGCAAGCCGTCGGCGGCGAGTCGGCCGCGCTCCATGATCGTGCCGAAGCCGACCTGCCCGGCGTAGCCGATGCCGTCGGCGAGCGTGGTGAAGGTCTTGCCGTCGTAGAGATCCGGCGCTTGCACGACGTGTCCGGCAGCGCGGAGCTCGTCGGCGAAGGAGAGGCACCCGGACGTCAGTCCCTGTGCATGATGGAAGAGCAGGAGCTCAGCCATTGGGGTTCAGCCTACTGCGGCTCCACCGGGGCGGCCTCGCGGTCGCGCCAGAGCTCGAGCGCCTCCCAGCACGCCACGGTGTCGGCCGACACCTGGGCTCCCAGCTCGGCCGGGGAGGCCGCCCAGGAGAGGTTCGCCACCTTCACCGGGTCCGGCTTGGGCTCGGCGCCGTCGCGGAGGCTCGCGTGGTAGACGACGAGCGCTGAGCCGGTGTCGTCGCTGACGACGACGGCGACGGCCCGGAAGCCGGGAAGATCCTCGGCTCCGAGGCTGATCTCCTCCCGCGCGTCGGCGAGCACGGCGTCCCGCGGCGGCTCGGAGTGGGCGAGGCCGCCCGAGGCCGACGCCGTCCAGAGCAGCGGGTCGCGGCCGATCGACGGGCCGCGCTGCTGAAAGAGAGTCAGGCCCCCGGGCCGTTCGACGAACAGCTGGACGCCGAGCGCGAAGCCGAGCCGATAAGCCTGCGTCGGCTCGGCGAAGACCACCATCGCCTCGGCATAGCGCCCGTGGCGGCGGACGATCGCGCCGTCCCGCGAGACGCCGTGGCAGAAGGCAATCGGCCCGTCGAAACGACCCTTCGTCCGCGAGAGGACGAGCGCAGCGTCGTGCACGGCGCGCCTGAGTGGGCCTTCGAGCGGCGTGGCGAAGGGAAACGGGCGAAAACGGGGCTCGCCCTCGAGGAGCACGATCGCGCGCACGGCTGAAGTCTCGCGGACGGGCCGGTTAGCGTGGGATGACGGTCTCGACGGCGACGGTCGCCGGGTCGAGTCCCGCGTCCACGCAGGCGGTGTCCGCGCCCGCGCCGCCGTGGATCTGGGCGTCGGCCTCGTCGTCGTCAGCCTCGATCACGTCGTTGTTGCGCTCCCTGCCGGGTCGATCGCGGCCGTGACCGCGGCTCGCGCCGGCGCCGTACGAGCACGATCTCGGCCCGCCGCCGGCGCAGCGTTCACGGACAGGAAGACGAAGAACCCGACGGTTCCCGCGACCAGGCACCGTCGCGGGCGGTTCGCAAGTGCTCCTACTGCGGATGCCGGACTTCGACTCGCGACGGGTGCTGGGTCGAGCGCCGCGTCGAAGAAGGCGGTGTCGATGCCCGCGCCGCCGCTCAGGATCGTGTCGGCCTGGCCGTCCGTCGCCTGGAACGTGTCGTTGCCGTTGCTGCCGACGAAGGAGTCCGCGCCGGCGCCGCCGATGATCAGGTCGTTGCCGTCGTGCCCGCTCAGGTGGTCGTTGCCGCCCTCGCCGCGGATCTCGTCGTTGCCGCCGTACCCGGCGACGGTGTCCACGCCGGCAGCGCCGACGATGAGATCGTCGAAGTCGGAGCCGGTGAGCGTGTCGCCGCCGTCCCCGGCGCGAAGGGTGACGCCGCCGGCGAAGACCTGGCCGGAGCCGAAGCCGCCGCGGGCCGTGAGCATGTCGCCGCCGCCGCCGCCGATCAGCTCGATCGAGCTCGGAAGCGGCGTGATCGTCACGTCGACGTCGGTGTCGTTGTTGAAGGAGACGCCCTTCGTCCCGATCGCCAGCGCGTCGGCGGACGAGGTGCCGCGAACGACGATCTGGTCGGACGCGTCGCCCAGGTTGAGCGCGAGCTCGATCTCGGCAATCCCGTTCGACTCGGCGCTTACGCCGGGCGCAAGGGCGCCCTCCGGACTGGTCGACGGTCAGGCGCTCGACCGAGCCCGCCGCGCCGTTGACCGTGATCGAGTCCGTGTTCGCCGTCGTGGCCGCGCCGCAGGCGGAGGGAGTGCTGCCGAAGTGGATCGCGCCGCCGACAACCGCCAGCGTCGCCGTTCCACCGGCGCCGACGCCGGCCGTCACGGACTTCGTGGCGGCGTTGTACGTGCAGGCCCCGGTCGGAGGCGGAGGCGGAGGCGGAGGGCCCTGGTCGACGATCACGTTCTCGACGGCGATCGTCGCCGGGTCGAGGTTGGCGTCGACCGTGGCCGTGTCGGTGCCCGCGCCGCCGTGGATCTGCCCGTCGGTCTCGGCGTCGTTGGCGAAGAGCGTGTCCGTTCCTTCCCCGGCGATCAGATTGTCGGAGCCGGCGCCGCCGGTGATCGTCTCGTTGCCCGTCACCGCCGCTCAGGCGGTCGTCGCCGGCGTTGCCCGAGAGCGTGTCGTTGCCGCCGGAGCCGTTGATGAAGTCGGCGCCGCCGCCGCCGCTGATCGCGTCGGGGCCGTTGCCGCCGTTCAGCTCGTCGTCGGAGGCGCCGCCCGTGATTGTCGTGCTGCCGGGATACGCGAGGCCCGCGCCCCAGCCGCCGCGCGCGGTGAGGAAGCTCACGCCCGCGCCGCCGACGATGTTCATGTGGGAGGGCAGCGGCGAGAAGGTGACGTCGAGATCGCCGTCGGAGTTGAAGGAGTAACCGGCGAGCCCGGCCGCCATAATGTCACCCGCGGCTCTGGCCGATCACCGGTGAAGACGTCGGCGGCATCGCCGAGGTTCACGGCGAACTCGATCTCGGGCTGTTCGACTCCGAGCTGAAGCCGGGGCCGATGAACCCTTCGGACATGTCGACCGTGAGCGTCTCGGAGGCGCCGGCCGTGCCGTTGACGGTGATCAGGTCGGTGTTGGTGGTCGTGGCGGCGCCGCAGGCGCTCGGCGCGGCCCCGAACCAGAGCTGTCCCGAGGACTTGACCTTCAGCGTCGCCTGCGATCCGGTGCTGACCTCCGCGGTGATCCGCTTCGTCCCAGCGTCGTACGAGCACGATTCGACGGCCGCCCCGGCCGATCCCGAGGCAACCAAGAACGAAGCAAGAAGCGCGGCCACGAGGACCGCGCGGAGGATAGTCGCAGCCACCGCAGCCTTCCTTTCCAGAATGTTTTCGCCTTCCCACACCGGAGCGTATGTGAGCCGTACCGCGTGTTCAACGCCCGCGCGCAAGGACTAGACGAGAGTCCAGGTTTCGCGCTCTTACGCGGCCTGGGCTGTGGGTGTCACCGGCTCGTCAGCGCGCTCGCGCTCGGACTGCCGGTCCCTGCTCGAGAAGTAGTCGCGCACCGCGATGCCCGTCAGGAGGACGAACATCGCCTTCACGTCGCCGGTCCCCTTGGCGACCGGGATGAACATGACGGCGGCGGTGATCCCGACCAGGAGAAGCGTCAGGATGGCTCTGACACTGCCGTTGGGAAGGCCGAGTGGGTCATCCGACTTCGATTCCATCGCGCTCCCTCCTGAGCTGACTGCTCACCAGACGACGGCGCGGCGCCGGATCTTCCTCCGCGTCCGAGATCGTCAGCCGAGGCGAATCGACTCGGGCGGGAGTGGAAGCGGCTCGGCGACGGCTTCCTGCGGCAGCTCCGGCGGCGGTGCCGCGGCCGGAGCCGAGATCAGGTTTCGCACCTCCCGCAGCGCCACCGACAGGGTTTCCAGGCTCGTGAGCCCGCCCATCTCGATATCGGAGAGGACCTGGAGGGCCCGGTCGACGCCCGCGCGATTCGAAGCGTGCCAGGCCTCGGCGCGTGCTTCGGGGTCGAGCTCCGTTGGGCCTGCCTGAAGCGCCTCGCGTGTGAGGGCGCTGTGAACGTTGTAGAGCTCGTCGCGCAGCGCCGCGCGCGCGAGAGTCTGCCACCGGTTGTCGCGTGGGAGCGCGGTGATCTCGTCCCGGAGCCACTGGAGTCGAAGGCGTGCGCCGAGGGCGTGGTACACGGCTGCGACCTCCTCGAGCGGCGCGCCGGTGGCCCCGGCCGCCTCGACGATGTCGAGGGCGGAGAACAGTGCGCCGAAGGCGGCCACTCGGCCGGCGAGCTCGGCGGGCACGCCTGCCCGGACGTACCTGGCGGCGGCGGCCTCGACGCTTGCCCGGTCGCCACCGTGGAGGAAGTCGCGGAGCGTTTCGGCGAGGAGCGCGGCGCCGGGCCTGAACCGCTCGATCTCGGCGGCTATGTCGAGCGGTCGCGGCCGGCTGCGCACCAGCCAGCGGGTTGCCCGCTCCACGAGCTTCCTGCCCTCGAGGAGCATGTCCAGCTGGAGATCGGCCGGAATGCTCGAATCGAGCGCCTCGATCTCCGTCCAGTGCGCCCGCATGTCGAAGATCTCGCGCGCGACGATGTACGCCCGCGCGATCTCGGAGGCGGTTGCGCCGGTCTCCTCGGTGAGCCGGAAGGCGAACGTGATCCCGGCGCGGTTGACCAGGCTGTTGGTCACGGTGGTGGCGATCAGCTCGCGGCGCAGGCGGTGCCCGTCCATCTCGTCGCGGAACCGCTCGGAGAGGACACGAGGGAAGTACCGGACCAGCTCTTCCTCCATGAACTCGTCGTCCGGGAGGTCAGAGGCAACGAGCGCGTCGGAAAGCTCGATCTTGGCGTAGGCGAGGAGGATCGCGAGCTCAGGGGCGACGAGGCCACCGCCTGCGGAGCGACGCTCGGCGAGCACCTCCTCGGTTGGCAGCGACTCGAGCTCCCGGCTGAGCCGGCCGCTCTGCTCGAGGTGCTGGATCAGCCTCCCGTGCACGCCGAGCATCGAGGGCGCCTGCTTGACGGCCAGGCTGAGCGCCTGGGTCTGTCGGTAGTTGCTGAGCAGCACGAGCCGAGCGACCTCGTCGGTCATCTCGGCGAGCAGCTCGTTCCGCTGCTTCTCGGTCAGATCCCCTGCGGACACCGGGTCGCCGAGGAGGATCTTGATGTTGACCTCGTGGTCGGAAGAGTCGACGCCGGCCGAGTTATCGATCGCGTCCGTGTAGATGCGGCCCGCGGCGAGCGCGTACTCGATCCGGCCCTTCTGCGTGAAGCCGAGGTTCCCGCCCTCGCCGACGACATGGGCCCGGAGGTCCCGGCCGTCGACCCGAAGCGGATCGTTCGCTTTGTCGCCGACGTCCAGGTGCGACTCGCTCGAGGCCTTGACGAAGGTGCCGATGCCCCCGTTCCAGAACAGGTCGACAGGCGCGGTGAGGATCACCCTGATCAGCTCGTTCGGGGTGAGCGCCTCGGCCTCGATCCCGAGCGCCGCGCGCGCGTGCTTGGAGAGCTCGATCGACTTCGCAGAGCGCGGGAAGACGCCCCCGCCCTTCGAGATCACCTTCGGGTCATAGTCGGCCCAGCTTGATCGCGGGAGTGCGAAGAGGCGTTGACGTTCGGCGTAGCTTGCCTCCGGGTCGGGATCGGGGTCGAGGAAGACGTGCTCGTGGTTGAAGGCGGCGACCAGCTTGAGTCGGCGTGAGAGCAGCATGCCGTTTCCGAACACGTCGCCGGCCATGTCTCCGATGCCGACCGCGGTGACCTCCGTCGTCTCGACGTCGACCCCGAGCTCACGGAAGTGCCGCTTGACCGACTCCCAGACGCCGCGCGCGGTGATGCCCATCTCTTTGTGGTCGTAGCCGGTCGAGCCCCCCGAGGCGAAGGCGTCGCCGAGCCAGAAGCCGTAGTCGGCGGCGATCCCGTTCGCCAGATCCGAGAAGCTGGCGGTGCCCTTGTCGGCCGCGACGACCAGGTACGGGTCGTCGTCGTCGTAGCGGACGACGTCCGGCGGCGGGACGGTCGCGCCGGCGACGATGTTGTCGGTGAGGTCGAGCAGTCCGCGCATGAGCGTCCGGTAGCACTCGGCGACCTCCTCGCGGAGCTCGTCGCGGTCGGCCGGGGGGCGCTTGACAACGAAGCCGCCCTTGGCGCCTACCGGGACGATGACGGCGTTCTTGACCATCTGCGCCTTCATCAGGCCGAGCACTTCCGTGCGGAAATCCTCCCGGCGGTCCGACCAGCGGATGCCGCCGCGTGCCACCTTCCCGCCGCGGAGGTGCACGCCTTCCGTTCGCGGCGAGTACACCCAGATCTCGTACTCCGGGCGCGGGAGCGGCAGGTCTGGGACGAGCGCGGGATCGAGCTTGAAGGAGAGGTACGGCTTGGGCACTCCGCCGTTGTCCAGCTGGAAGTAGTTCGTCCGGAGCGTCGCCTGGATGAGCCGGAGGAAGCTGCGCAGGATCCGGTCCTCGTCGAGGCTGGGCACCGCGTCGATTTCCTCCTCGATCAGCGCCGCGAGGCTCTCGGCGTCTGCGGCTCGGTCGTCCCCTCGGTTCGGGTCGAAGCGGAGGTGGAAGAGCTCGACGAGCTTCCGCGCGACCACGGGGTGGTCGCCAAGCGTCTCCTCCATGTACGCCTGGCTGAACGTGCTGCCCGTCTGGCGGAGGTACTTGGCAAGCGCGCGCAGCACGGCGATCTCTCGTGCGCGCAGGCCCGCGCGGAGCACGAGCCGATTGAAGCCGTCCACCTCGATCTCCCCGCGCCAGGCCTGGGCGAACGCCTCCTTGAACGCATCGCCGACGGCGTCGAGGTCGATCGGGCCGTCCTCGCTCGTCAGGCCGAAGTCGTAGATCCACGCATCGACGTTGCCGGCACGGGTGATCTCGTACGGCCGCTCGTCGTAGACCTTCACCCCGAGCACCTCGAGCACCGGGAGCGCGTCGGAGAGGAGGATCGGCTGGCCCGAGCGGAGGAGCTTGAGGACGAAGAAGTCGTCGGCGGCCTCGAGCGGCCGGTAGAGGGTCATCTCGAGGTCGCCCTCCGGGTCGAGGCGCTCCATGCGCTGGATGTCGAGGACGGCGGCCTGTGGGGTGAAGTCGTCGCGGTAGGCGACGGGGAAGGCGTCGCGATACTCCGCCAAGAGCTGGGTGCCTTCCTCTTCGCCGAGTTGGTCGACGAGCGCGTCGTGGAGGTCGTCGACCCACGAGCGGGTCGCCTCTACGAGCTGCTCTTCGATCTCACCGACGTCGTAGTCGGGAGCGGGAGCGTCGGGCGTCGTGTGGATGACGTAGTGAAGCCTCGCCAGCACGGACTCCGAGAGGCGGACGTTGTAGTCGACGGTCGTGCCGTTGAAGGCCTCCATGAGGATCTTCTGGATCGCCTCCCGCACCTGGGTGTTGAAGCGATCGCGGGGCACGAAGACGAGGCAGGAGAGGAACCGGCCGAAGCGGTCGCGCCGCACGAAGAGGCGCACGCGCTGGCGCTCGCCCAGCTCGAGGATGCCCATCGCGATCTCGAAGAGGTCGTCGTCCGAGATCTGGAACAGCTCGTCGCGCGGGAAGGTCTCGAGGATCTCGACGAGCGCCTTGTCGGCATGGCTTCCCGGCGGGAAGCCGGAACGCTCGCGCACCTTCCGAACCTTGCGCCGCAGGAGGGGGATCTCGTCGGGCCTCGCGCTGTACGCCGTGGACGTGTAGAGGCCGAGGAACCGCCGCTCGCCCGCGACCTCTCCCGACTCGTCGAAGCGCTTGACGCCGACGTAGTCGAGGTAGGCGGGCCGGTGCACCGTCGCACGCGAGTTCGCCTTCGTGAGGACGAGGATCTCCTTCTCGCGCGCGAGCTCCCGCGCCCCCTGCCCGAGCTTGACGACGCCAGGCTCGGGATCGCTGTCGCGCAGGATCCCGAGGCCGGTGCCGGGGACGCGCCGGAGGGCGTCCTCACCGTCCTGGGTGACGAGGTCGTACTCGTGGTAGCCGAGGAAGGTGAAGTGATGGTCGAGAATCCACTCGAGCAGCGCGGTCGCCTCGGCCAGCTCCTCCGGGTCGACCGGCGGCGGGTGCTCGGCCAGGTCGGCCACTACCTCTTGCCCGCGCTCGACCATCGCCGGCCAGTCCTCGACCGCCGCTTTCACGTCTGCGAGGACCTGGATGAGCCCCTCGCGAACCTGCTCGACGTGAGCAGGGTCGGTCTCCCGCACGATCTCCGCGTGGATGAAGGACTCCAGGTGGCAGTCCGGAGCCTCCGCGTCGTGAGGGAGGACTTCGAGCAGTTCGCCGCTCTCGTTCCGGCGAGCCCGGAGGACGGGGTGGATGATCAGGTGGACGCCGCTGCCGAGGCGGTTGAGCTCCATGCTCACCGAGTCGACGAGGAACGGCATGTCGTCGTTGACGATCTCGACCACGGTGTGGGTCGACGTCCACCCGTGCTCCTCCAGCTGCGGCGAGTAGACGCGCACCTTCGGCTCGCCCGGAGTGCGGCGGTGGCCGAAGTTCAGATGAGCGAGCGCGGCGCCGTAGAGGTCTCCGACGCTGCGTTCCAGCAGGTCGTCGGCCGCTACGGCGCCGTAGTAGATGCGGAGGAAGGCTTCGAGCCGCGCCGCCTGCTCGGCGGGGAGCTTCGCGCGTGCGTGCTCGACCGTCTTCTCGATCAGACCGGCCTTCGCCTCGTCGGGCTTCGAGCTCATAGGCCGACCTTTGGCCTATGAGCGGGGGAGGGTGTGTGAGGGAACCGGGAGGTTCCCTCACTATCTCGAAGAAGGGGGCTCGTGGGGGAAACATGGGTTTCCCCCACGGGAGCGAGCCGTAGGTGAGCGACGCTCATCAGGTCTCACCCGACAGTCTGTCCGACCCGCACGAGCGTCGCTTACCCCTTGACCACCACCTTGCCCTTCATGCCGGGGTGGAGCTTGCAGATTAGCGATACTCGCCGGGGCTGTCGAAGCTCGCCTTGAACGTGGCGCCTTGGCCATCGTCCCCGAGTCGAAGGAGCCGTCCTCGCCGGTGACGGTGTGGTCGGCCGGATCGTGGTTCTCCCAGGTGATCTCCTGGCCGACCTTCGCCGTGATCGTCGGCGGGGCGAATGCGAAGGCCTCGATGGCCACGGCCGCGGACTTGGGCGATGCGGCCGCCGGCTTCGCCTCGAGCGGCGCGTCGCGGCTGACTTCGAGGAGCATCTCCATGCCCATGTCGTCGTGGCCTTCGACGTTGCACTCGAGCTTGTAGACGCCTTCGGAGAGCTTCAGCTCCACCTCGACGCTCTCGCCGGGCTCGAGGATCCGGGTCTCGAGCTTGTCCTCGTCGTCGCCGTCCTCGCGCTCGATCTCGAAGCCGTGCGGCATCGTGCCGCGGTTCGTGACCACGAAGACGGTGCGTCCCGGACGGATCGCGTCGGCCTCGGGCGTGAGCGCCCACTCGCCGAGCGCGACCTCGAACCCGTTCTTGCGCGGATCGCTGCCGCTCTCGGCTCGCCGGCGAAGGCGCCTCGGTCGTGTTGCCGGAGCCGGCCGCTGCCGAGCCGCCCTGCTGGGGGGCGGAGGCCTGCTCAGCGCCTCCGCCCCCGCAGGCCGCCACGAACGCCGAGCCGGCCGCGAACAGGGTTACCAGCGCGAGGCGCCTCATCGATCGTCCTCGCCCTCGCCGTGGCCGCCCCGATCATCGTCGCCGTGGTCGTCATCGTCGTCGTCGCCGTGATCGTCGTCGTCGCCGTTCCCGGGGCCGGAGTTGTCGTCGTCATCGTCGTCGTGGCCGTTTCCGGGGCCGGAGTTGTCGTCGCGGTCGTCGCCGTCGCGATCGTCATCCTGGCCGTTGCCCGGGCCGGAGTTGTCGTCGCGATCGTCGCCGACGCCGGTGCAGCGCGGGTCGTTGGCGTTCTCGGCTTCGTCGCACGGGCCGCTGATGTCTTCGCCGGGCTCGCGATCGTCGAAGTCCTCGACGGTCGTGGTCGCGCCGGTCGTCGTGCTCGAGCGTGGTCGTCGAGTCGACGGTGGACGGAGCGACCTGAGCCAGCGGGCTGCTCGAGTCGTCGCTTCCACCGACGCCGCTCGCCGCCAGCGCCACGCCGACGCTGAAGGCGACCACGAGCGCGGGGACGAGCAGGATCTTCATAAAGGTGGACATCGGTCCCTCCTTGCTAGGTGAGCGAACTGCTCTCCCAGGCTAGGAAGGGGCGGGAAAAGCGCGCCCCCAGGCGGAGTGAAGACTCTCTCGGAGCGGCGAGTAAAGAAGCGGTAGGCGGAGGCAGGCTAGTCGTCGTCGCCCGAGCCGTGGCCGCTCGAGTCGTCGTCATCGCCCGAGCCGGAGCCGCTCGAGTCGTCGTCCCGGTCGTCGCCATCGTCGTCGCCGGAGCCGCGACCGCTCGAGTCATCATCGTCGTCCTCTTCGGCCGAGCGTGGATCACAGTCCGGGTCGAGCCGGTTCTCGGGCTTGCGGCACTTTCCAGGCAGATCCTCGTTCCGCCGGTCGTCGTCGCCGGCGGTCGTAGTGGACGGTGCCGCTCCCGTTGACTGCTGCTCGGTCGTGGCGGCACGAGCGAGCGTCTCGGGGGCCTCGACGACGGCCGGGACCGCCGCGAGGGAGCCCGCCGAGGCGACGTAGACGCCCAGGGCGAGCCCGACGGGCAGGGCCAGGCCCACGAGGGCGAGGAGGAGGACGCGTGCCCGGGTCATCGTCTCGACGCTAGCAAGGCGTTCCTTCAGGACGGGTAAGGCTGGGGTGAGGACTCGGTAACCGGCGCCGGGAAGCTCGCCCGCACGCGGGTTCCGGGGCCGTCCAGCAGCTCCACCGTTCCACCCCAGCGCTCGGCGAGCTCCGCGACGATCGCCAGCCCGAGCCCCGTCCCCGGACCGGCGCTTCGTCCCTCGGCGCCGCGGTAGAAGCGCTCGAAGATCCACTCGCGCTCGGGTGCGGGGATGCCGGGGCCGGTGTCCGAGACGACGAACGCGGGCCGGCCGTCGTCGTGCTCGAGCTCGACGGTGATGCGGCTGCCGGGCGGTGAGTAGCGGATGGCGTTTTCGAGCAGGTTGTCGAGCATGTGGGCGATGTCGTCGGGCGCCGCCCAGACGATGCCGCCGTCCAGGTCGGCGACCGTGAGCTCCTGTCCCGCCTGGGCGGCGGGCTCGGCCCAGCGGCGCCCGGCGGCCCGCACCGCTTCACCGAGGTCGACCGCCTCTCCCGGCGTCCGGTCGGCAGCCGCGCGCGCGAGCGCCAGCAGGTCGTCCACGAGCGCGCTCAGCCGGTCCAGCTCGGCCTCGGCCTTGACCGCCTGCTCGGCGGCGGTCCCGCCCTCGGCGCGGATCGCCTCCAGGCGCAGCTTGATCCCGGTGAGCGGCGTCCTGAGCTGGTGCGAGGCGTTGGCGACGAAGTCGCGCTGCGCGTTGAGGTTGGCGGAGAGCTCGCCGGCCATGCGGTTGAACGAGCGCCCCAGCTCGTCGATCTCCTGCGGGCCCTCGGGCTCGACGCGCGCGTCGAGGTCGCCGCGACCGAGCCTGCCGGCGGCCGCGCGCAGCTTCTCGACCGGGCGTGCCATCGACCCGGCGAGGATCCACGCGAGCACGAGCCCGGCTCCGACGACGGCGAGGCCGATCAACGCCAACGCGAGCCAGCTCGAGCGGACGCTCGACTCGATCTCGCCCATCGGTGCCGACACGCGGAGCGCGCCGATCACCTCGCCGCGGTCGGTGACCGGCACCGTGACGAGGAGAAGCTCCTCGCCGAGGGTGTCGCTGTGACGCTCGCGCACGTCGACGCTCCCGCCGAGGAGTGCCGTCTGGAACTCCGGGCGCTCGGCAGTTGCGAAGGGCTCCCCGGCCTGAGCCGTGCCTTCGGTGTCCGCGAGAACGGCGCCGGCCCGGTCGACGATGACCGTGCGGGCGCCGTCTCCGACCGTCGCCTCGGCGGCGACCGCGCCCAGCTGGTTGACCGTGCCGAGGCGGACGAGGTTGGCGACGCGCGCGGAGAGCACCGTGGCGTCCGCGACCACGTCCGACTCGAGCTCCGACGTCGCCCGGCGGTCGACGCTGAGCGCGAGCGGCACTGCGAGGGCGACGACGACTGCGGCGAGCAGGTAGGCCGCCGCGAGCACGAGGCGGGCCCGGAAGCTCACGCTTCGAAACGGAAGCCGACGCCGCGCACCGTGTGGATGTAGCGCGGCTCGGCAGGATCGTCGCCGAGCTTCTTCCTGAGCGCGCTGACGTGCACGTCGAGCGTCTTGGTCGAGCCGAACCAGGCGGGGTCCCAGACCTCGTGCACGAGGACGTCGCGCCTGACGAGCTTGCCCGCGTTCTCGAGGAGGACGCGCAGCAGCTCGAACTCCTTGACGGTCAGGTCGAGCGGCTCGCCCGCCCTCGTCGCCTCGTGTGTGTCGAGATCCATCCGCACGTCCCCGGCCTCGAGCACCGTGCTCTCCGTCTCCGCCGACTCGCCCGCCCGGCGCAGGACGGCCCGGATGCGCGCCGCCAGCTCGGCGGCGCTGAACGGCTTCGTCACGTAGTCGTCGGCGCCGAGCTCGAGGCCGAGCACCCGGTCCATCTCCTCTCCGCGCGCGGTCAGCATGACCACCGGCGTCCGGGAGGTCTCGCGGATGCGCCGGAGGAGATCGCGGCCGTCCCCGTCGGGGAGCATGACGTCGAGCAGGACGAGATCGGGCGACCGGCTCTCGAAGAGCTCGAGGCCCTCCGCCGCCGTCGCTGCAACCACCGATTCGAACCCCTCGCGCTCGAGCGCAGCGGCCAGCGGCTCTGAGATCGCCTCCTCGTCCTCGATCAGCAGGATCGTCCGCTTCATCATCTCGGGCTCTGGAGGAAGGGTAGGTGTTAGCCGCAGTCGCCCGGAGGCGGTGGAACGACCCTGGTCTGCTGCTTTGCCTCGGCGCGGATTGCCCGCTCGATCGTGCGCGCCATCACCGCCGCGCCGTCCGGGTTCAGGTGAATGGCGTCGTAGGTCAGCCCTCGTTTGTCGGAGACGAGGTCCCAGCGCGCGAGCACGAGATCGTCGCGCGTCCGGTCGAATCGGCGCAGGCGCTCGTTGACGTACGGGAAGTACCACGCGTAGCGGTCGAACTGCCAGAGCGCCGACGAGGGAATGACGGCGCGCCGGGCGTCGCGAAGCGTCACCCAGACGAACTGGCGGGCGCCCTTGCGCCGAAGCGTCGCCAGCAGCTCCTTCGCCTCCCCGTCGAACTTCCGCGCCCAGGTCGAGTAGTTGCCCCGCCTCCGCTCCCAGATCGAGTTGTAGCCGATGCCGAGAACGACCAGGCGGGGGACGCGCTCTCGCGCGGCCATCCGCTCCTCCATCGCCGGGAGCATGATCGCGGGCTCGCCGACGACCTTGACCTTCCAGCCTCTGAGGGCATCCTTCAGCGCGGTGACTCCGCCGAGGAGGACCGAATCGACGAGCACCGTCTGGCGGCGCGCCGTCCACCACGTCGGCCTCAAGGTCTTCGGGGGCTCGGTCGGCTCGCACACGGTCGACGACGACGACGTCGACGCACCGACCGCGGGGCTCGGCGAGGAGGTGCCGCCGAAGACGAAGCCCGCCAGGAGCGCGCCCACGCCGAGCAGGCCGGCAACGACGACCACGAGAGCGATGAGACGCCGGCGTCGATAGCGACGCTCGCGGAGCCGCTGGCGGCTGACTGCTCGCTCTTCGGGTGTGAGCTTTCGCTCGGACATTCGCCTCCGCCCAGTCCCCGGTCGCAGGGCGGTCTACCTTAGCGACGAAGCGGACAAGCTGCCGAAGCGTGGCAGACTCTGGCCGTGGACCTCTTCCGCTTCGTTCCCGGCTACGAGACCTCGATCTACGAGGCGGGCCGGGAGCCGATCTTCGTCGCGCTCCTCGCCTTCCTGATCTGCTTCGTGATCACGCGCGGTTACACGCGCATCGCCCGCGTCAGGGGCTGGGGCAGCGGCAGCGTCCACGGCGTCCACCTCCACCACGTCGTGGTCGGTCTCGTCCTCGCCCTCGTTTCCGGGACGCTGATCATCGGCTTCGAGCCGGTCGACAATATCTTCGAGCTCCTCCTCTGCGCCGTCTTCGGGTCCGGCGCGGCGCTCATCCTCGATGAGTTCGCGCTCGTCTTCCGACTCCAGGATGTCTACTGGTCGGACGAAGGGCGGTCGTCGATCGACGCCGTCATCGTCGCGGTCACCGTCGGCGTGCTCGTGCTCCTGCACATCGTCCCCTGGAACGAGGACACGAGCGACGACGTCGGCCGGTGGACATTGATGGTGTTGCTATCGGGGCACATCGCGCTCGTCGTCGTCGCTCTGCTCAAGGGCAAGATCTGGCTCGGCCTCATCGGCATCTTCGTGATGTTCGTCGCGCTCGTCTGTGCGATAAGGCTCGCCAAGCCACGCTCTGTGTGGGCGCGCCGCTTCTACAAGCCGGGAGGCAGGCGACTGCAGAGGGCAGAGGAGCGCCAGCGTAAGCACGACGAGCGGTGGGCGCCGCGGACCAACCGCCTGCTGGACCTGATCGGCGGCGCACCGCAGCGCGCCCGAGACCGACTAGGCGGTTGAAGCAACGGGGCGGCCGGGGGCTCCGGCCGCCCCGCTCAGCCTTCAGGGGGCCGTCTCCACGTTCGCGGCCCCTCGGGTCAGGGTCGTCGTGAAGACCCAGTCGGACGCGGCGTCGTTCGTGTCGGCTCCGTCCGGGATGCGGCTGAGCGAGCCCGCCGTCGCGTTCGAGTCCGCGACGGTCTCCGGCAGCATCGTCCCCTCGACGAGGCTGTACGTCTGCCCGGAGATGACGGCTGAGGTGATCCCGCCCTCGTAGGAGAGCGCGTCCAAGAGCGCGCCGCCGTCGGTGTCGATCAACGCGATTCCGTCCGGCGCCCCGTTCTGGGCATCGCCCGCGACGACCACGTACGACCCGGGGTCGAGGGTGCCCGTGAGCTCCTCGCGCTGGTACTCCTCCGAGTCGGCGCCGTCGACGAAGACGAGCGCGATGCCGGCGAGATCGACCGCGGTCGTCCCCGTGTTCTTGAGCTCCACGAAGCCGTCACCGTCGGCCCCTACCTGGTCGTAGTCCACCTCGTTCAGGACGAGGCCCGGCGTGGGAGGCGGCGGAGGCGGAGGCGGCGACCCGCCGCCGACGCAACGGAAGAGCACCGTGTCGTCCCCGGCGAAGTCGAGCTCGACCTTGCCGGCGTCGCCGCCGTCGGTGGTGCAGTCGATCCCGGCGAGGTCGCCGAGCTTCGTCAACCCTGCGCCGGGGTCGCCCTTCGGCCCCGGAGGCCCCTCCGGCCCAGGCTCCCCGGCCGGCCCCGCGACGTTCCAGGAGACCGCCTGCTCGCGGGAGCGGCAGGCGCCGTCGGCGGCGACGATCCGCACCCAGCCGCCGTTCGGATGGCGGCAGGCGTTGATGACGTCCTCGATCTCCGCCGCGGCGGCCGTGCCCTTCTGCACGGCGAGCGCTCCTCCGGCCGCGAGCGCGAGTGCGCCCACGGCGGCGAGCGCGGCGAGCGCCCGCATTCGCGTGATCCTCATGTGGCTCCTTCCGGTCGAGTGACGCGACCGGAGATATCGCTGCGCCCGGGGAGTCCACCAGTGGCCCCGGAAGCCATGTCCCGGCGGAGACCGCATGAACGCTGACCCCTGTGGAGAGTTTGATGCGGACTCGGCGCTACTTCGGGGGCAGCGAGCGGGCGAACTCCGTCGCCTGAGTCACCCAGCGCCGGAGCTCGACGTCGTCGAGGCCGGGGCGCTCGACGTAGACCATTCCGGTCATGGGGCGGCCCGTGAAGTCCATCGGCCGCACGTGGGGACGGTCCAGCGCCGCATCCGCTCCCTCGGCGCCGAGCCGCAGCATCAGCTCCTCACGCACGATGCCGCAGGCCATGTTGCCATTGATCATGAAGGCCAGCCCGCCGAACATCTTCCGCTCGGTCAGGCCCTCCTCGTCCGCGAGCAGCGCTCGCACCCGGTCGGCAAGCTCCTCGTCGTAGGCCACGCTCAACTCCTCACCCTAATCGCGCCGGACGCAGCAGGGCCGGCGATCGTGCGCCGGCCCCGGTCTGGTCTCTGTCGATCGCGCCTAGAAGATCAGGATCAGGATGATGATGATGAGGATGATGTACGAGCGTGCCAACGCCGATGTACATGTGACCTCCCTTCGGCGCCCGACGTACCCGCGTCGCTGGAACGCAAAACCCAAGGCGCCCCGGCTACTCGCTCTCGGCTCTGGTGAACTCCATCACCCAGTTGAGCTCCCAGGTCTTGCCGCCGTCGGCCGAGAACGACTGCTCCCAGAGCGGCGACGGCGTCTTCACGCGGGACCAGTCGAAGCGGACGAGGACCGGCTTCCCGGCCAGGGTGTCAGAGCCTTCGAACCTGCCGATGTCGCCGGTGAAGGAACCGAGCACGGGCGGGTCGAGCTGCCCGGGGCGGCGGCTGTCGGCCCAGTAGATCGACCACGTCCTCGTCTCCGGGTCGAAAAAGCGGAACGACATGCCGATGAAGCCGCCGTTGAAGTCCGTCCGGAACTCGTCCTCGTTGCCGAGGCCGCCCAGGAGCGGGCGCGCGGCGCTCGTCGCCTCGAACTCGACCCAGTCGGTCGAGCCCTTGAGCCGCTTCTTCAGGTAGCGGTTGTGCACCTTCCAACTCCCCATCCAGAAGTCGAAGTCGTGCCGTCCGTCGTCGAAGTCGCGTCGTCCGTCGTCGTGCATGCGAGCCTCCTCGAATTCGTGGTGATGCGAGGTTAGTCGCCAAATAGGGCGCTTTCCGCCCTCTATCTGTGCTTGACTGGAGAGCATGGGCTCGCCGACTTCCCGGCTCCTTGCGCTCCTCGAGAGCTTGCAGGCGCAGCCAGTGGCAACCGGCCGAGAGCTCGCCGACCGACTCGGCATCGACGTGCGCACGCTCCGGCGCTACATCGCTGCGCTCCAGGAGCTGGGCATCCCGGTGGAGGGGCAGCGCGGCGTCGGCGGCGGCTACCGCCTGCGGCCGGGGTACCGGCTGCCGCCGCTCATGCTCAGCGACGACGAGACCGTGGTCATGGTGTTGGGCCTGCTCGCTGCGCGGCGACTCGGGCTCGACACGGAGAGCGCCTCCGCGGAGGGTGCGCTGACGAAGATCCACCGCGTCCTTCCGGATCGCCTCCGCAGCCGGGCCGAGGCCCTCGAGGCGACGCTGGGCTTCACCGACGCGGTAGGAGGCGGCGTCCCCGTGCCGGGGGAGACCGTCCTCTTGGTCGCCGAGGCAGTTCGCAGGCGGAAACGTCTCCGCACCCGGTATCGCTCCTTCTCGGGCGACCTCTCCGACCGCGACCTGAGCCGCTCGGCCTCGTCGTCCACGCCGGTCGCTGGTACCTCGCAGCGCACGACCACGGCCGCGGCGAGCTCCGCACCTTCCGGGTCGACCGCATGCGCGAGCCCACTCTCGAGGACGCCCCCGCCCTGGCGGCGCCGGACGGCTTCGATCCCGTCGCCTACGTCAGCAGCTCGCTCGCGAGCGTTCCATGGACGTGGGAAGTCGAGGTGGAGCTCGAGCTTCCCCTGGAGCGAGCCTCGGAGCGCATCCCCGCCACGCTCGGGCAGCTGGGCGAGGAGGGCAGGAAGACGGTGCTCCGGATGCAGGTGGAGTCCCTCGACTGGATGGCGACCCTTCTCGCAGGTCTTGGCTGCGACTTCACGATCCGGCGACCGGATGAGCTGCGCGCGAGCGTGCGGAAGCTCGCGGCCCGTCTCGCGACCGTCTGAAGCGGAGCCTCTCGCAGTCAGACGGTCACTGGCAGTCGTCCCCGAGAGCTCGCGCGTGACCGAATTGCTTGGAGCCGAGACGTTGCCCGCGCTGTCGACGGCGAGGTCGGGAGGTGGATTGACAAGATGTACCAACTCGAGAAGCGAGAGGAGGCCGCATGCTGGATCACGTCGGATCAACGTCTCTGACTACGAACGCAGCCGCGACTTCTACGCGCAAGCGCTGGCGCCGCTGGAGTTCACGCTCTTGATGGAGCCGAGACCTCGGACGGGCGGATTCGGGGTGGGCGTCAAGCCGACCTTCTGGATCACCGATACCCGCGAGCCCATCACCGAGAACGTCCACGTCGCCGTTCCCGGCTGCCGATCGGGCAACCGTGGACGCCTTTCACGCCGCCGCGCTCGCGGCGGGCGGCACCGACAACGGCCCGCCGGGACCGCGCGAGCTCTATCACCCGAACGTACTACGGCGGGTTCGTCCTGGATCCCGACGGCAACAACGTGGAAGCGGTCTGCCACGAGGCGCCGTAGGCGCAGGAGTCAGTCCACGAGCGAGCCGCTGGTCAGGTTGACGATCGCCCCGGTCGTCGCGCCGGCGCGGTCCGAGGCGAAGAAGGCGGCGGCCTCGGCGACTTCGGCCAGCGTCGGTAAACGTCCGAGCACGTGCCCGGCTGCGACTCTTCGGCCAGCATTTCCTCGACGCTCGTGCCGGCCCGCTCGGCGAAGCCCGGAGAAGACCTCGCGCACATGCGACAGGCGGGAAGCGCCTCCGGAATCGCGTGCGACGGAGGCAGACGACGCGGACGCCGCTGGACCCGAGCTCGCCGGCCAGGATCCGCGAGAAGGCCTCGACCGCCGCGCAGGTCACCCCGTAGCCCAGGAACCCGGAGCCCAGTCATGCGTGATCCAGGGGTCGAGAGCGTCAGGATCACGCCGGACCCCTGCGTGACCATGTGGCGGGCGACGGCCTTCGCCGTCAGGAAGTTCGTCCGCGTGTAGGCCGAGATCGGCAGCGTGTAGTCGGCGAGGGAGAGCTCCGCGAACGGCGTACCCTGGTCGTGCGTTATGCCGACGGCGTTGAGGGCGATGTCGATGCCGCCCGCGCTCGCCGCCACCGCGTCCGCGTGCTCGTCGACGGCCTTTTCGGTCGAGCGCGTCGACCTCCGCCGTTTCGGCCGTTCCGCCGGCGTCGGCGATCGCCCGGGCCACCTGTTCGAGCTTGGCGGGGCTGCGGCCGGCGAGGTAGACCTTCGCTCCCTCACGGGCGAAGACACGGGCCACCGCGCCGCCGATCGCGCCTCCCCCTCCGTAGACGACCGCGTTCTTGTCCTCGAGCAACATGTGTGAAACCTCCTGGTCAACTCGGTTGGTTGGAGCCGGACGACTCGGCGAGCCGCTTGATCCTGGCCAGCCGCTCGTCCCACTGCGCGGCAACGCGCGCCAGCCGGCGCGTGGCGGCATCGAGCCGCTCGGGCCGGACGGTGTAGCGGACCTCGCGGCCCTGGCGGCGAGGCTCGACGAGGCCCGCGCGGGCGAGCACGGCGAGATGCTTCGCGACCGCCTGGCGAGTGACGGGCAGCTCGCCCGCGAGCTCCGTGGCAGTCGCCTCTCCGCGCACGAGGAGAGCGTCGAGCAGCCGTTGCCGCGTGGGGTCGGCAACGGCCGCCCATAGCTCGTCGGCCTCGCCGCGGGCGCTCACTGGGCCTGCGCCGATGCGTACTCCTTCAGCTCCGCCAGTTCATGCTTCCAGCCTTCCGTGTTCTCCTCGGCATACTTCGCCTTCTCTTCGTCGGGCCGTTCGAGCTCGCGGAAGCCGCTTTCGACGACTCGGAGCCGCGTGCTCTCGCCCTCCGCGCTCAGGCTGAGCTCGACCAGCGTCGAGTTGCCCGTGTGCGGCTCGGCGCCGAGGGGCCGTGCCCAGCGGAAGGAGAAGAAGTGCGGACGGCTCGACCCGCTCGACCCGTGCACGGACGGTGCCGTGCTCGTCCCACGTGAGGGCCGCCGCGCCCCCGGGCCGCAGGTCGATCTCGGCGGCGTCGCTGAACCAACTGCCGATGTGCTCGGGCTCGGTGACCAACTCCCAGACTCTGGCCTGCGGGGCGTCGATCATGATCTCTCGCTCGATGCGATCAGGAACCATCGTGCTCCTTTCGGATGTGCAACCAGTGGTTGCGCACTGTACCACAACGCGCAACTCTCGGTTGCGCATCCGGCCGCCCGGCCGGCGGTCCGGAAAGCTGTGATCTGAGGTGGCGATCGGGACTGCAGCGACGCTTCTGGAGCGCGAGCACGAGCTGACGGTGCTTCGCGATGCGCTCGGCCGCGCTCAGGAAGGCCGCGGGCAGATCGTGCTCCTCGAGGCGCCGGCCGGGCTCGGCAAGACGAGCCTGCTCAAGGCGGCGGCCGAGACGGCCGAGGAGGCAGGGTTCGCCTGCTTGCGGGCGCGGGCGAACGAGCTCGAGCGCGACTTCGCCTACGGCTGCGTGCGGCAGCTGCTCGAGCCCGCTCGTCGCGAAGGTCGGACGCCGGAGCGCGACCGCCTGTTCGAAGGCTCCGCCGCCCTGTCGAGACCGCTGTTCGCCCCGAGCGGCGACGCCGCAGCCCTCGCCCTCGGCCGACAGCTCCTTCGCCATGCTGCACGGCCTCTACTGGCTGCTCAACAACCTCGCCGGACGAGGGGCCGTTGGCGCTCTTCGTCGACGACCTCCAGTGGTCCGATACCGAGTCGCTGCGCTTCCTCAACTACCTGGCCCCGCGCCTGGACGGCCTCCCGCTCGCCGTTCTCGCGCTCGACCGCCGAAGCGGAGACGGCGTCACGCCGGACCTTGCTCGTCTGGCCGCCGGCCCGGAGACGACGGTGCTGCGGCCCGGACCGCTGAGCGCCGAAGCGACGGTCGCGCTTTGCGAGCGCATGCTCGGCGCACCGAGGTCGCGCCCGAGTTCGCAGCGGCGTGTCGCGAGGCGACCGGCGGCAACCCGTTCTTCCTCGAGGAGCTCCTGCGCGAGGCGTGCGAGCAGAAGCTCTCGGCCGACTCGAGCGAGGCGGCCCGCGTGCGAGGCGATCGGGCCCGCCGCGGTTGCCCATGCGGTGCTCCTGCGCCTCTCGGAGGCTCCCGCGGCGGCGACGCGCGCTCGTACGCGCGGTTGCGGTGCTCGGCGACGGCGCCGAGCCTGGCCGAGGCCGCGCGGCTGGCCGAGATCTCCGACGAAGAGGCGGCGCAACGCCGCCGACCTCCTGGCCGCGCTGGCGATCCTGAAGCCGGCAACCGGCCTCGAGTTCGCACACCCGATCGTCCGCGAAGCCGTCTACGCGGACATCGGCTCGCACGAACGCGCCGAGGCGCATGCGCGAGCGGCCGAGATCCTCGCCGCGAGCGGCGCCTCGCGAGGAGCGCATCGCCGCCCAGATCGCCGAGGCAGAGCCGGCAGGCGATGCCGGCGGGTCGAGCTCCTGCGCCGGGTGGCCGCGGACGCGCTCGCTCGCGGAGCGCCGGCCGCGGCGGCCGCCTGGCTCGGCGCGGGCGCTGGCGGAGCCCCCGCCGCCGGCGTCCGAGGGCGAGGTGCTCCTCGAGCTCAGCTCGGCCGAGTTGCGTCTGGGGGCGCCGGAGGCCGTCGACCACCTCAGCGGCGGCCGCCGAGCTGATCCGGGAGCCGGCGCTGCTCACGACCTCGGTCCGCCTGCTCGGCGACGCGCTCACCTGGTCGGGAGACGCGGACCGGCGCGTCGAGGCGATCGGGACGGCGATCGAGTCGGTCGAGCCCGCAGGACCGCGAGCTGGCGCTGCTGCTCGAAGCGGACCGCGCGGCGTACGCCCAGCAGGCCAGCCTCGAGGCCCGCGCCCCGGTGGCGGGGCGGCTCGAGCGCTCACGGCGACCTCGCGGGCGCCACGCCCGGCGAGCGCTTGGTGCTGGCGAGCCTTGCCTTCGAGCGCGCGCGGGCCAGCGAGTCGGCAACGCGAGGCGGTCGGCGTACATCGAGGGCGCGCTCGCCGGCGGCCGCCTCCTGAGCGAGCAGGAGCTGGACGTCGCCGGCACCCTCTACCTGCTCGTCGTCGGGCTGCTCGCGACGGACGCGCTCGACCTCGCCGACGCGTGCCTGGAGCAGATGCTCGCCGACGCGCAGGCCCGGGCCTCGATCCCGGCGCAGGCGTTCGTGATCGGTTCATCGCGGCTGGGCCTCGCTCCGGCGCGGCGACGTCGCCGCAGGCCGAGGCCGACGCGCGGACGACGCTCGAGCTCCTCACGACGCCACGACATCCGGCTCGGGACCAGGTTCGCACTGGCGCTGCTGATCGAGGCGCTGATCGAGGGCGGCGAGGTCGATGCCGCCGAGGACGCGCTGCGCGGCAGCGGCCTCGGCGAGGAGATCCCGCCGGGCATGGCCAACAACGCCTCTGCTGGAGGCGCGCGGCCTCCTCCACCTCGCCCAGGGCAGGACGCGCGAGGGGCTGGACGACCTGGTCGAGTTCGGCCGCCGAGACGAGCTCTGGGGAGCCGCGAACCCTCTCGCCTCGCGGTGGCGCTCGCGCGCGTCGCTCGCGCTTGCCGCCCTCGGGGAGACGCGAGCCTGCGCACCGCCATGGCCGCCGAGGACCTCGACGCGGGCCCGGCGCTGGGGAGCGGCGAGCGGGATCGGCGTCGCGCTGCGTGCGACCGCGCTGGTCGAAGGCGGCACGGCGTCCGTCGACCGCCTGCGGGAGGCGCTGGAGGTGCTCGAGCGCTCGCCGGCGCGGCTCGAGCACGCCCGTGCTCTCATCGACCTCGGCGCCGCCCTCCGGCGTGCCAACCGCCGTGCCGAGGCGCGCAGCGCGCTCCAGGACGGGCTCGATCTCGCCGAGCGGTGTCGCGCACGCGCGCTCGTCGATCGGGCCCGGACGGAGCTGCGCGTCGCCGGAGGCCGGTCGAGCGACCCGTACGGCACCGGGGTGGAGCACCTGACGGCCTCGGAGCGCCGCGTCGCCGAGCTCGCCGCCGAAGGGCACAGCAACCCCGAGATCGCCCAGGCCCTGTTCGTGACCCGTAAGACCGTCGAGACCCATCTGGGCAGCGTCTACCGAAAGCTCGACATCTCGGGTCGTGGGAAGCTGGCCGGCGCCCTGGCCGAGCAGGTCTCGACGGCAGACGACAGCTGACCCTCCGCAGGAATCGGGCCTTCCCAAGATCAGGGAGCCGGATCGGGGAGCTCACCGAGGCGGAGGCCGGGAGGTGCCGCGTACGGTCGGAGCCATGCCTTCCCACCCGAAAATCGACGACGGGTTCGCGGCGCTGGCAGACCGGCACCGGCGGGAGCTGCAGGTGCATTGCTACCGGATGGTCGGCTCGCTCGAGGACGCGCAGGATCTCGTCCAGGAGACCTTCCTGCGAGCTTGGCGGAGCCGCCAGAGCTTCCAGGGTCGCTCGACTCCCCGGGCCTGGCTCTACCGGATCGCTACCAACGCCTGCTTGGACTTCCTCGCGGGGCGCGCACGCAGCGCGCCGGTGTATTCGGTTCAGCCGGACGATAGAGCCGCACCGGCGGCCGACGAGCCGGACTCCGTTGCCGCTGCGAAGGAGACGATCGAGCTGACGCTGCTCGCAGCGATCCGCACTCTTCCCCCAAGGCAACGGGCGACCCTGATCCTGCGCGACCTGCTCGGCTGGTCGGCGAAGGAGACCGCCGTGGCCCTCGAGACAAGCGTCGTCGCGGTCAACAGCACCCTCCATCGGGCCCGGGCGACGCTGAGAAAGCATCTGCCTCCGCGCCGGGCCGACTGGGCACGGTGGTCGAGGCCGAACGAGCGCGAGCGCGCCGCGCTGCATCTCTATCTGGAGACGTACGACCGTGAGGACGTCGCCGCCCTCACCGGCCTGCTCCGGCAAGAGGCGCTGGGGACGGCGAGGGTAGCCGCCTGAAGGCGCGGTCTGGCGACGCCCTCTCTAGGTGGCCACTACCGGAAGCTCGTAGTAGCGCCGGACGCTGGAGCCGATCCGCGAGACGTCGGTCCCGTAGAGGTGGATCGAGATCGCGGTGCCGGCGCCGACGTTGCGGACGCGGTGGATGTCGCCGGGCGGCGCGAACCCGCTCACGTCGCCTGTGCTGGTTCAGGCTGGCGCCCGCCGCGACCAGGCATTCGCGCTCCTCGTCGAGCGTGAAGAGCTCCTCGTACTCGACGCCCTGGATCACCGCGAAGACGCACCAGGTCACGTGGTCGTGGATGGGCGTCACCTGTCCCGGTTGCCAGACGAGGGCGACGATCGAGAACGCCCCGTCGGGTGCAACATGGAGCGGATAGCTCTGGTAGCCCTCCGGGTCGCCGCGGCGTTGCTCGGCGGTGAGCACGTCGGGTGAAGGCAGATGACGCCGAAGCTCGTCGGCCACGAGCCGGGCCGTCTGCCCCCAGCCGGCGCGCCGGCTCCCTGCGACGGCGCGAATCGCGGTGACAAGCTCGCCCAGCTCCTGCGCGGCGGTCGAGCTCGTGGTCCTGCGAAGGCGCTTCTCATCAGCCCCTGGTGCGGTAGAGCTGCGTCGTGAGCGGCGCGAACACCGCGGTCAGAGCGGCGGCCGTAGCCAGGACGATCGCGATGTCGGCCCCGTCCGCGTTCCCTGCCATCAGCCCGCGAGAGGCGTCGCGAGGATGGAGATCGGATTGACGTCCACGAAGGCCTCGAGCGGGGCCGGCAGCGTCTCCGGCTCGACGAAGACGTTGGAGAGGAAGGTGAGCGGGAAGATGCCCATGAAGCCGGCGTTCATGACGGCGTTGGGCGAGCGCAGAGGAGCCCGAGGGTCGTGAAGACCCAGGAGAGCCCGAAGGCGAAGACGATCACCAGGACCAGCGCGGCGACGACGCCCGGCGAGCCCGGCCTCCGGCCGGATAGCCGAGAGCCACGCCCAGTCCGATGATCACCGTTCCGGCCACGAGGTAGCGGACGCTGTCGCCGAGGAGGGCGCCGACGAGCGGCGCCGGCCGCCAGGTCGGCAGCGAGCGGAAGCGGTCGACCACGCCCTTGGTCAGGTCGGTGTTGAGCGCGACCCCGGAGTAGACCGTGGTGAACAGCACCGACATGACCAGGATCCCGGGGAGGATGTAGTCGAGGTACTCGCCCGTCGAGCCGGAGATCGCGCCGCCGAAGAGGTACGTGAACATCACGCACGAACATCACCGGCGTGATCGTCACGTCGAGGAGCTGCTCGGGGACGTGCTTCACCTTCAGCATCCCGCGCCAGCCGAACGTCAGGGCTGCCGAGAGCGCGCTCGCGCGCGGCGGCCGCGGAGTGGAGGCGAGCGCCTTCCGCAGCGCCTCTTCCTCGGCCACCGGCTCGGGCACGGCTCGCGTCGTCGGTGGTGCTCATGCGGCCTGCTCCTCCTCGCTCGCCGTCCTCGGACGTCCTGCTCCTCGGCCGGGTGGCCCGTCAGCGCGAGGAACACCTCGTCCAGGCTCGGCTGGCCGAGCGAGAACTCGGCGATCCGGACGCCCGAGCGCGAGAGCTCGGCGACCGCCTCGGCGGCGCGATCGGCGTCCGCGCACGAGGCCGAGAGCGCCGCCGGGTCCGGCTCGAGGTGCACCGCGCCGAGCTCGCGTGCGAGCACACGCTGCGCCTCGGGCCGCTGCTCCGGTTCGAGGAGGCGAACGTGCAGCGCGCCCGACCCGACCGAGGCCTTGAGCTGGCCGGGCGTCCCCTCGGCGATCACCTTGCCGTGGTCGATGACGGCGATCCCGTCGGCGAGCTGGTCGGCCTCGTCGAGGTACTGCGTGCAGAGGAGGATCGTCGTCCCCTCGCCGACGAGCGCGCGGATGATGTCCCAGACCTGGTTGCGCGAGCGCGGGTCGAGGCCGGTCGTCGGCTCGTCGAGGAACATCAGCTCGGGCGTGACGACGATGCTCGCCGCGATGTCGAGCCGGCGCCGCATGCCGCCCGAGTAGTTCTTGACCAGCCGGCCGGCCGCCTCCGCGATGCCGAACGCCTCGAGCAGCTCGGTCGCGCGCGCCTTCGCGGCGGCGCGCTTCAGCCCCAGCAGGCGGCCGATCAGGATCAGGTTCTCGCGCCCCGTCAGGTCGTCGTCGACCGAGGCAAGCTGGCCCGTGAGGCTGACGAGGCCCCGAACGGCGTCGGCCTCTTGCACGATGTCGTGACCCAGCACCCGCGCCGACCCGGCGTCGGGGCGCAGCAGCGTCGCGAGCATCCGGATCGTCGTCGTCTTGCCGGCGCCGTTCGGGCCGAGGACGCCGTAGACCGAGCCGCGGCGGACGGCCAGGTCGACGCCGTCGACCGCGCGCGTCTCGCCGAAGGACTTGACGAGGCCGTTGGCCTCGATCGCCAGTGGGATCTGCTCGTTCATCCTGCTCCTTTGCTCGTGCTCCAGATACGACAGGGTGAAACCTCGAAACTCATCGGTTGCGGCCATTCTCCAGTCGGGCAAATCTCGGCGAAATAGGGCTTCCCGGCCTATCTCGGTACGGCTAGCACCTATCCCCGAGCCTGACGGTCGAGAGCGGCTGTGCGAGACTCTGGGCACGCAGATGCAGACGTCCAATCCCGCAGTCGGAGCCGCGAACCCGCTCGAGCCGACCGACGGCCCACTCGTCACCGAAGAGCTCCAGCTCGCCTATCGGAACCGGGGAATGCCGTTGGAGGCGATGCGGTACGACCTCACGCCGACCGGGCTCCACTACATCGTCGTCCATTTCGACATCCCGCCGGTGGACCCGGCCAGCTGGCGCCTTCGCGTCGGCGGGCTCGTCCGTGAGCCGCTCGAGCTGACGCTCGACGAGATTCGCGCCCGCCCGAGACAGACAATCCCGGTCACGCTCGAATGCGCGGGGAACGGACGTGGATGGCTGAAGCCGCGTCCGGTCAGCTTGCCCTGGCTGGGCGAGGCGTTCAGCACCGCCGAGTGGACCGGCACGCCGCTCAGCAGCGTCCTCGAGGACGCGGGCCTCGCCGATGACGCCCTCGAAGTCGTGTTTCAGGGCGCCGACCGCGGGATCCAGGGGGAGGAAGACCAGACGTATGCCCGCAGCCTGACCGTCGCCGACGCTCTTGCGCCCGAGGTGCTGCTCGCCTTCGAGATGAACGGACGTCCGCTCGAGCCGCAGCACGGCTTCCCGCTCCGTTTGCTCGTTCCGGGCTGGTACGGCATGACCAGCGTGAAGTGGCTTACCTCGGTGGAGGTCGTGCGGGAGCCGTTCGAGGGCTTCCAGCAGGAAGTCGCCTACCGCTATCAGCGGGATGCCGACGATCCCGGCGAGCCCGTTTCGCGTATGCGTGTCCGGGCGCTCATGCTTCCGCCCGGGATCCCCGACCACTTCTCACGCCGTCGCTTCGTCGACCCAGGGCCCGTTACGCTCTCGGGACGGGCCTGGTCGGGCCACGGGCCCGTCGAGAGGGTCGAGGTCGGTATTGACGGCACGTGGGCCGAGGCGCGGCTCGGAAAGCCGGTCGGAGCTTTCGCCTGGCGTGACTGGGGGTTCGACTGGGACGCGACGCCGGGCGAGCACGAGCTGGCGTGCCGGGCGACCGACGCGGCCGGAAACGTGCAACCGTTCGAGCCCCCGTGGAACTACCAGGGCATGGGCAACAACGTCGTCCAGCGCGTCGACGTCACCGTGCGCTGAGCCATTAGCTCCGCTTCCCGGCGACCACCAGCAGGTATTCGTAGTGGTACTCGGCCGGGTCGCCGGGGGCGCCGCGGTTTGCCCGCTCGGCGAACTCGAGAGACTCTCGGTCGAACGCTGCGGCGCGCTCGGGATCGTCGGCAAGAAAAGCGCGGAGGGCGATGGTCGGCCCGAATGTCTCCTGAAAGAACTCGACGTACGCTCGGGGGCTTTCGGCCCGCTCGACGTACTCCCGACGGTCGAACTGAAGCGTTTCGACCCGATCGCCGAACAGCTTGCGCACGTGCGCTTCGTCGCCCCACAGGAGCGGGGACAGGGCGGGCGGCGGGGGCGGAGGCGCGTAGCGCGCGAAGCCCTCGAAGAACGTGCTTGCCAACCCCTCCGGCGTGAAGCTGACCAGGCCGATCGTGCCGCCCGGCCGACAGACGCGCAGGAGCTCGTCGGCCACGGCCTGGTGGTTCGGCGCGAACATGGCGCCGAACGAGGAGGTGACGACGTCGAATTCCTCGTCGGCGAACGGAAGCGCCTCGGCGTCCGCTTGCACCCAGTCCAGCTCTACGCCGCGTTCACGGGCCGCGCGCCGGCCCGCCGTCGAAGTTCTCCGGGGTCAGGTCCGATGCGACCACGCTCGCCCCTGCCTCGGCGGCACGGATCGCTACGTTGCCGGTTCCGGCCGCCACGTCGAGAACGCGCTGGCCGGAGGAGACCCCGCAAGCCTCGACGAGCACGGGCCCGATCTCCCAGATGGTCTCGACCGCGAACCTGTGGTAGTCGCCGAGCGCCCACATGGCCCGCTCGGCCGCCTTGTGCTCTTGATCGAGCTCCTGCGCAGATGTCTGCTGGGCCGCCATGCGTCCTCCTATTTCGTCGATCCTCGCCAGGGCCGCGACCTCGGCCAGGAACCCTCGCGACCGACTGTCCATGCGGCCAACGTACCGTCGCCGGCCCGCGGCGACTTCGCCAGGACCGGCCATCTTCGCCAGACTTGGCCTGGCCGGGACCGGCTACGGGCCGGGAGCGCCGAGCAGGCCCGCTCGCACGGCATGAGCCGCAGCGGCCGTCCTCGACGAGAGGCCCAGCTTGCGCAGGATGTTGGTGACGTGGCGGTGCACGGTGTGCTCGCTCACGACCAGACGCTCGGCAATCTGGCGGTTCGTCAGGCCCTCGGCCAGCAGGCTCAAGACCTCCCGCTCCCGCGGCGTCAGCACGGCGAGCGGCGAAGCATCGTCACCCGCCGACGCAGCAAGAAATGCTCGTGCCCGCGCCGCGTCCCCCTCGGCGCCCAGCTCGAGCAGCGACCCGAGCGCCGCCGCCGCCTCGGCCTCGGCTTCCTCGGCGCGGCTCAGCGCGATGAGGCTGGTTGCAAGCTCCATCCTCGCCTGCGCCGCTTCGTAGGGCGCGCCGCTCCGCTCGAAGCAATCGACCGCGTCCTCGAGGAGCGTCCTGGCACGGCTGTGGTCGCCGGCCGCGGCCACCAGCGTCCCTTCGGCCAGATCGGCCGCGGCCCTCAGGGGAGCGGTTCCCACCAGCAGGGCGACCTCCTGCAGCTCCGCGAGCGCGGAGGCCGCCTCCTCCAGTTCACCCCGGCTTGCCCGGGCCCGGACCAGCAGCTCGAGCGCGGGCGCGCGCGCGAGCCTCCTGTGCTCGGGCACTTGCCGCAGCGCCCGCTCCAGCAGCTCGATGGCTCGGCGGCTGTCGCCCTGGTCGAAGGCAAGCCGCGCGCGGCAGAGCTGTGACGCCGTCTGGGCGCCGGTCTCGTCGAGCAGCCGGTCGGCCTCTTCGACCCTGCCCTGCCTCCGCCTGAGCTCGGCGAGCGTGACGAGCGGCGCCGCGACCCAAGCCGGACGCGAGTGTGCGTAGTCGTCGACGGCCGCCGACAGCGCTTCGTCCGCGTCGGACCAGCGCCCGCGCCAGAGGTGCACCTCACCGTACTCGGCTCTGCAGAAGGCGAGCATGTACCTGCTTCCGTACCGCTCGGCGAACTCGGCGATCCGGTCGCACCAGGCGAACGCGCGCTCGTAGTCGCGCACGGACGTGCACGCCCCGACGAGGAAGCAGAAGGCCCAGGCGCCGGAGATCGGGATCGTCGCCTCGCCCTCGAGTGCCGTCGCCGTCGCCTCGTCCAGGTAGCGCATCCCCTCCTCCACCTCCGCGCCGGCCACGAGAGTGGCGCCTTCGAGCGCCAGGCCGAGCATCTCCAGGTCCGGGACGCCGAATCGCCGGCCAAGCTCGGCGGCGATGGGCGCCGAGCCTCCTCGCATCGGCGGTCTCCCCGCCGGCGTGCGCCAGATAGCCGTCGTGGAACGCAAGCCAGCCGTGCTCAGGCCCCGGCTCGAGCGGATCCAGGAGGCGGCGTGCACGCGACAGCCAGCCACTCGCGGCCGCCGCGGCGCCGTAGAAGTCGAGCTGATCGCCTGCCAGCCAGATGGCCATGCGCGCGGCGCCACCAGGATCGCCCCGCTTCCTGTAGAGGCCGTACGCGCGCTCGCGTGCGTCGAACACCGTCTCGGCCTCGTCGAGCCACCACCCCGCCCAGCTCAGCCCCTCGCAGCCCTCGGCCGTCTCCTCGGCGGCAAGAGCTTCCGTGAACGCCGCCTTGGCGGTGGCCCATCGCCCTTCGGCGAGCTCCGCCCAGCCGGCTTGGAGCCGGTCGGACGGGGCTCGCCCCGGTCGCTTCGCCACGACGGGTATTCTTGCGCGCCCGAGGTGCCGGGGCGCGCTCCCTCCTCACGTGCAGAGCCAACGGTGCTTGCACTGCGGCCGGAAGAATCGTCCGACGACGTAGTCGGCGACTTTGCGGCCGAGGCGGATGCCAGCGTCCGTCGCGTAGCGGAAGTGCCAGCCGAGCCTCACCCTCGAGTCGGCGCACTCTTCGCCCGCAGAGGTGAAGCTCTTGAAGGAGCGTGTCGGCATTCCGGGCGGGGCGGTGGTCGTCTCCATCGTGAAGCGCGTGCGGTTGCCAAAGGCCTCTGCAAGGACGCCGAGGCTGACGTTGCAGGCGGCGGAATGCGCCGAGACGTATTCGGGGAAAGGCGGCGTCGTGCGCAGCGGCTCCCAGCCGGGGTCGGCAACGGTCCTTGGGTTCCCGTCCGATCCGGCCTCCCGGATGGCCGTGTACGGACGCCAGTGGTTGTGCTCGAACTTCGAGTCCCAGACCGCGATGTACGCGTCGTAGATGCCGACGCCGAGCTGGGCGAAGAGCCGCGCCGATTCCCAGAGCCCCAGGCGCTCCCGGGCCGCGAGCTCGCGGGCGAGACGGTTCACGGAGCTCTCGGCAAACTCCATCCACCACAGCGCGTAGCCGGTCTGGTCGGGCGTTCGGCTCGTGCTGTCGACCCGTCCCATTTCCTTCACCTCGTCGAACGCATCGGCGTAGGCGCTGCTCGAGAGCGCGGGCGGTCCCTTCGGGCGCAGGCGGTCCGGCGAGCTGAGCGCAAATGGCCGTGCGAACCGGAACCCGGGCTGAAGGACGAACCCGTCCCAGGGAGGAGTCGTCTGGTATTCGCCCGGTCCGACCCTGAACGTGTAGCTGCCCTGGAAGTCGTACCCGTCCCCACGGCGGTCGGCGAGGATGGCCGCGGCCGCCGCCCGGCCGAGCTCGATGCCGGCGGCCTTGGCCTTCGCGGGCCGGACGCCGGCAAGCTGCTCGGCCAGGAGGGCGTCGACCTCGGCGCGGCGATCCGGATACTCGGCGGCGACGACGTCGTGGGCCGCCTGCGCCGCCGCAGCGACCGGGTGTGCCCTGCGGACTCTCTCGTGGAAGGCGAACTGCTCGTAGATCGGGTCGATCGCGTTGAGCGCGTCGTGCTGGGCGATATGCATCATCGCATCCGCCCTCACGCCCTTGAAGGCGAACTGGTCCTCGGCGAGCGCGAGCTCGTTCACCAGCTGGTTCCACTCGATCACGATCGCGGCGGGGCGGGACGAGCGATCGCCCCCGGCCCCCGCCGGCGTCGACCAGATGCCCATGAGGGCGCCGATGAGTAGAGCCGTCGTCAGAGTGCGTGCCGTCATTGCGACCGGCCTCCTTTGCGTCGTGAGCTGCGAGCGACGCTAGAGAGGAATGTCGGCCCCGACTTCGCCAGAGTCGGGGATCCTGAGCCGCCTCCGAGCATGGCCCGAACCGGCCACTTGACTTGTCCGGCCGAGGCGCGGAGATTGCCACCGGCACACAGGACCTGGGCTGTGAAGATCCTGACATGATCTGGCCCAACCCCGCGCGAAAGGAGAGTTTGTGCCTGAGCCCACGAGCGCAGCGCGTGAAGTGCTGCCGATTCCCGACCGCCCGTATGACGGGCCCGTCTATGAGGACGCGAAGGATCCCACCGCGAAGTTCCCGCCGATCGAGCCGTTGCGTCCGCCGGCGGGCGCGCCGAACGTCCTGATCGTCCTGATCGACGACGCCGGCTTCGGCTCCTCGAGCGCTTTCGGCGGCCCCTGTCAGACGCCGACGGCGGAGCGCCTGGCCGGGGAAGGGCTCAAGTTCAACCGCTTCCACACGACCGCGCTCTGCTCGCCGACCCGGGCGGCGCTGCTCTCGGGCCGCAACCACCACTCGGTCGGCATGGGCGGAATCACCGAGATCGCGACCTCGGCGCCGGGCTACAACTCGGTTCGCCCGAACACCTGCGCGCCGCTCGCGGAGACGTTGAAGCTGAACGGCTACGCGACCGCGCAGTTCGGGAAGTGCCACGAGGTGCCGGTGTGGGAGACGAGCCCGCTCGGGCCCTTCGACTCGTGGCCGAGCGGCGGCGGCGGCTTCGAGTACTTCTACGGCTTCATCGGCGGCGAGACGAACCAGTACTACCCGGCGATCTACGACGGAACCGTGCCGCGTCGAGCCTGACAAGACGCCGGAGGAGGGCTACCACTTCACCGAGGACATGACCGACAAGGCGATCAAGTGGATCCGCCAGCAGAAGGCGCTGATGGGCGACAAGCCGTTCTTCGTCTACTTCGCGCCCGGGGCGACGCATGCGCCGCATCACGTGCGCCGCGGAGTGGTCGGCGAAGTACAAGGGCAAGTTCGACCAAGGCTGGGACAAGCTGCGCGAGGAGACGTTCGCCCGCCAGAAGGAGCTCGGCGTGATCCCGCCCGAGGCCGAGCTGACCGCCCGGCCCGAGGAGATCCCCGCCTGGGACGACATCCCAGACGACCTGAAGCCCGTCCTGCGCGCCAGATGGAGGTCTACGCCGGCTTCCTCGAGCACACCGACCACCACGTCGGACGGCTCGTCGACGCGCTCGAGGATCTCGGAATCCTCGAGGACACGCTCGTCTACTACATCATCGGCGACAACGGGGCGAGCGCGAAGGCACCGCCCAACGGCTGCTTCAACGAGCTCGTCGTCCTCAACGGGGCCTCGGCGCTCGAGACGACGGAGTTCATGGTCGTCGAAGCATCGACGAGTTCGGCACGCCGTCGGCGTACAACCACTACGCGGTCGGCTGGGCGCACGCGATGGACACGCCCTACCAGTGGACGAAGCAGATCGCCTCACACTGGGGCGGAACGCGCAACGGCACGATCGTCCACTGGCCGAAGGGCATCCAGGCGAAGGGCGAGGTCCGCAGCCAGTTCCACCACGTGATCGACGTCGCTCCCACGGTGCTCGAGGCGGCGGGTCTACCCGAGCCGAAGACCGTTCACGGGGTCGACGCAGAAGCCGATCGAGGGCGTGAGCATGCGCTACGCGTTCGACGATGCCGCCGCGGCAGAGCGCCGCGAGACGCAGTACTTCGAGATGTTCTGCAACCGCGGCATCTACGACAAGGGCTGGACGGCGGTCACGCGCCACTCGATCCCGTGGGTGATCGGCCGAGCTGCCCGCCGTTCGCCGACGACACGTGGGAGCTCTACGACACGAACACGGACTGGAGCCAGGCGCACGACCTCGCAGCCGAGATGCCGGAGAAGCTCGAGGAGCTGAAGGCGCTGTTCATCGAGGAGGCGCGGAAGTACAACGTGCTGCCGCTCGACGACCGGCGCGTCGAGCGCTTCAACTCCGATCTCGCCGGGCGCCCGGTGCTGATCACCGGCGACTCGCAGCTCCTCTTCGCGGGCATGGGACGGCTGAGCGAGAACTCGGTGCTCAACGTCAAGAACAAGTCGCACTCGGTGACCGCCGAGCTCGAGGTCCCGGAGGGCGGCGCAGAGGGCGTGATCGTCGCGCAGGGCGGCGCCTTCGCCGGCTGGAGCCTTACGTCAAGGACGGCAAGCCGAAGTACTGCTACAACCTGTTCGGCATCCAGCGCTTCAACGTCGAGGGCGAGAGCGGAGATCCCGGCGGGCACGCACCAGGTGCGGATGGAGTTCGCCTACGACGGCGGCGGGCTCGGCAAGGGCGGAACGGTCTCCCTGTACGTCGACGGCGACGAAGGCCGGCGAGGGCCGCGTCGAAGGAACCGTGCCGATGGTCTTCTCGGCCGACGAGACCTGCGACGTGGGCTCCGACACGGCCTCGCCCGTCAGCGACGACTACACCTCGGAGGGCAGCCGCTTCACCGGCACGATCGAGTGGGTGCAGCTCGACATCGCCGAGGCGCGCCGAGGACCTCGACCACCTGATCTCGCCGGAGGAGCGCCTCAAGATCGCGATGGCGCGCCAGTAAACCTGGTCTCGAGCGGCGCGCGGCCACGGAAGCTCCCGTCGGCGGGCAAGATCGGGCACGATCGAGGTGTGCGACTTCCGTCCCTTCGGCAGCTTGCGCGCCTCGGCGACAGGGCGATCCCGTGGCTCGTCGGTGGGTTTCTCGTTCTCGTTGCGATCGACGAGAACGCCACGCCGACGAATTGGCCGCCGGCTTGCCCTCAGCGTTGCGCTCGGGGTCGTGCAGGGCGCAGCGCTGCACTGGCGGCGCCGGCACCCCGAGCGCGTTACGGCGATCGCCCTCGGCGCAGGGCTCGCGCTACCACCTCCTCGTCCCCGAGGTCGTTCTGCCGTTTGCCGGTTTCTTCGCTGTGGATCGCTGGCTGCCGCGAGGCCGCCGCGGGGGTCCCTCTTCGGGCTCGCGGGTCTTGTGGCGCTCTCGGCGACGAACTTCTTCACCGCGACGGCGGGGGACACGGTATTCACCATGGGGCTCGCCGTCGGAGCGTGGGCGCTCGGGGAGGCGGACCGCAACCGGCGCGCGGCCTATCGAGAGGAGGCCCGGCGGGCGGTGAGCGAGGAGCGGGCGCGGATCGCGCGCGAGCTGCACGACGTCGTCTCGCACTCGTATCAGTGTCATCGCCGTCCAGACGGCAGGCCGTCCGACGTCGGCTCGATCCGGTGCAGCCCGGCGCGAGATCGAGCGACCTTCGCGCGGTGGAGTCGACAGCGCGAGAGGCGATGGCCGAGATGCGGCGGCTGTTCGGCCTCCTCCGGGCAGCGTGAGCGGCCGCGGTGCCCCGCAGCCCGGTCTCGACCAGCTGGACCGGTTGATCCGTGACACCCGGACGGCGGGCATCGGGTGTGTCTCGTCGTGGAGGGGGACACGGTGCCGATGCCCCCGGGACTCGGTCTGGCCGCCTACCGGATCGTGCAGGAGGCGCTGACCAACGTTCGCAAGCATGCGGTCGGCGGGTGCGTGACGGTGCGATTGCGCTATCGCGACAGCGATCTGGACCTGTCGGTCGAGGACACCGGCGGCACGCCGCCGGACGGTTCCGACGGCGGCGGGCTCGGGCTGATCGGGATGCGGGAGCGGGTCGCGCTGTACGGAGGCACGCTCGAGGCGGGCCGCCGGTCGGGTGGCGGCTTCACGGTGCGGGCCCGGCTGCCGCTGGAGGGCGCTCCGACATGACGGCGCGACCGTCGTCATCGCCGACGACCAGCCGATGGTGCGGGCCGGCCTCCGCCCGCTGCTCGAGGGCGAGGACGGCGTCGTCGTCGTGGGGGAGGCGGTCGACGGCGAGCAGGCGCTGGCCGCCGTGATGGCACCGCCCCGACGTCGTCCTGATGGACATCCGCATGCCGAACCTCGACGGGTTCGAAGCCACCCGCCGGCTGGTCGCGCGACAGTGTACGACGCGGGTCCTGGTGCTCACCACCTCGACCTGGACGAGTACGTCTTCGACGCGCTTCGCGCGGGCGCGAGCGGGTTTCTCCTCAAGGACGCCACCGCCGAAGAGCTCATCGGCGCGGTGCGCACCCTGGCGGCGGGCGACGCGGTCCTCGCGCCGGCGGTGACGCAGCGGCTCCTCGACGGCTTACGGAGGCTCCTCCCGGAGACCGAGGCGCCGCCCGTCGATCTGGGTCAGCTGACGGACCGCGAGCTCGAGGTCCTCCGGCTGCTCGCCCTCGGGCTCTCCAACGCGGAAATCGCGGCCCGGCTCGTGGTCACCGACGCGACCGCGAAGACGCATGTCACCAACGTGCTGGGCAAGCTCCGGCTGCGCGACCGGGTGCAGGCGGTGTTCTCGCATACGACCTCCGCCTCGTGCGCCCGCGCTCACTCTGAAGTCGTAGACGAAGACCATTCCTACGCCCGATGCGCAGGGGCACCCGCATCCGTACCGTCGAGGCATGCCCCTTCGCACGCTTGTCGTAGGAGCAGCGGTGCTCTCCGTGACCGCGATCGTGGTTGCTGTTCGACCCGCTCGCGGCACTCGTAGGTGCGATTCCCTGGCCCGGCTTGCCCACCGAGGCCCTACCCGACCTGCCGAGCGGGTGAGTGGCTCTGGCGGGGCCTGATGATCCCCGCCGTTGCCCTCGCCGTCGCCGGCGCGCTCCTGGGTACCGATTCGGATCAGGCCGACCCCAACGACGAGCCGCAGTCGTCGTTTCCGCCCGCGGGGTCGTGAAGCGCTACGGGCGTACGGTCGCGCTCGCGGGCCTCGACGCGGACATCGGCCCGGGAATCACCGGCCTGCTCGGCTCGAACGGCGCGGGCAAGACCACGTTGCTCTCGCTGGTGCTCGGGCTGCGCTCGCGCGACGGCGGCGAGCTGACCGTCCTCGGCAGGGATCCCGGCCACGGCAGGGATCGAGGTGCGGACGCGGATCGGCTACGCGCCCGAGCACCACGACCTGCCTTCCGAGCTCGCCGCCACCGACTTCGTACGGCATCTCGCCGAGATGCACCTGCTGCCCCGCCGCGCCGCCGTCCAGCGGGCCAACGACGCGCTCTGGCTCGTGGGCCTCGGCGAGGAGCGCTTCCGTTCGGTCGGAACGATGTCGACGGGTCAGCGACAGCGGGTCAAGCTCGCCGCGGCGATCGCCCACGATCCCGAGCTCGTCCTGCTCGACGAGCCGACCGACGGGCTCGACCCGATGCAGCGCACAGAGATGCTCGCGCTGATCCGCCGGATCGGCACCGAGTTCGGCGTGCACATCGTCGTGTCGTCCCACCAGCTCGAGGAGGTCGAGCAGATCTGCGACGCGGTCGTCATCGTCGAAGGCGGCGAGGTCGTCCACGCCGGGACGCTGGCGGGTCTTCGACAGGGCCCGGAAGGATCGTCGTTGAGGTCGACGAGCGGGCCGACGAGCTGGCGTCGATCCTAAGGCTCCGGCTTCGACGTCACCCTGGACGGCGGCATGATCCTCCTCGTGGCGCGAGCGACGCCTACGATGCCGTCCGCGACGCCGTCGCGGAGCTGGGAGTCGGCCTGCGGCGGCTCGAGCCGAGCGGGCGAACGCTCGAGGACGTCTACCTCGGGGCGGGCGTATGACGGCGGGCAGGAAGCGCAGCTCTTCGACCTCGGCTACCGGCGCTACGACGGCCCGCGCGAGCGTCCCGAGCGGGCGATCCTGACCCTGTCCGCCTTCACGAGTCGTCGCGTGCTCGGCCTCGGCAGGGGCGCCCGGCACAAGGTGCTGCCCGCGATCACGCTCGCGATCGCTTTCCTGCCCGCGCTCGCATCCGTCGTCTTCGCCGTGATCGTGGAGGACATTCCAACCGACGACCTCATCTCGTACGGCGACTACATGTTCATCATCGGAAGTGCGCTTGCGCTGTTCGCGGCGCTGGTCGCCCCCGAGGCCCTCAGCTCGGACCGGCGCTCCGGGATGCTCGGGCTCTACCTCTCCGCCGGCCCGCTCGACCGGACGCGCTACCTCGCCGCGAAAGCCCTCGGCGTCGTGGGCGTCATGCTCCTGATCACCGTCGGCCCGCTCCTCTTCATGTTCCTCGCGTTCGTGCTCGCCGGCCTCGGACCGTCCGCCTCGGAGATCCCCGGGCTACTGCTTCGGATCTTCGCTGACAGGGTCACGACTGCTCTTCTCTACGCCGCTCTCTCGATGGCCGTCTCGAGCTTCACGAGCCGGCGAGCCGCTGCTGCGGTCGGGGTCGTACTCCTCCTCTTCGTCCCGTGAGCGTGGCGCGCGCTGCGATCGAGAGCGCCGGCGCGCCGAACGAGCTCGACCTGGTGAGCTCTCCCTTCGTCGCGGCGGAACTCGCGTACCGGATCTTCGGCGAGACCCCCGACGATACCCCGGAGCCGGTCACCGAGCTCTCGACGTGGCTCGTCGCCGGCGGCTCGGTGCGCCATCGTGGCGGGGGCGCTCGTTTGCTGGCTCCGGTACCGGCGCCTGGAGGGATTCCGGTGACGGGTGAGCCTCGCGTCGTCGCGGAGAACGTTCGAAGTGGTTCGGGCACTGGTCGCCGTCTCCGACGTCAGCTTCGACGTCGGCCCCGGCGTGACCGCGCTCCTCGGCCCCAACGGCGCCGGCAAGTCGACGATGTTCAGGCTCCTCACCGGGCTCGCCCGGCCGTCGAA
>CAVTCK010000024.1:0-189099 GCA_963733155.1 uncultured Actinomycetes bacterium | reverse complement strand
ACCGGGGATCTCACCGGCCGCTCTCTCGGCGTTGTCGTGCATCTCATCTGCTTCACCCACGCAGATGAGGCAAGGCACCTGCCATTTGCTCAGGCCCGCGAGACCGGTCCCTCGACCTGGGCAGATCGCCAGGCTGCCTCGAGCGCGGCGGGGTCGTTCGTTGAGCATCCAGGTCCGGTCCGGTTCCGGAAAGCGAAAGCCAAGCCCCGACTCGAAGGTCTCCACAAAGTCCGTCATGCCGCCTCGTCTGGAGCGGCGAGGGCGGCGCCGACCGCGTGCGCGGTCGGCGTATCGAGATTCCAAGCGTAGGGCTGGTTGCCCGACAGGACCAGGGACAACACCCGCTCGGGCGCATGTCCACCGACTGCGAAACCAAGCCTGGCCCCCCACGACGATCCGAGGAAATGGGCGCGGTCGACGTTCAATGCGTTGAGAACCCCAACCGCATCGGCGACACGCGTGGGCAACGCGTAGGCCCCGGCATCCCCCGGCTTGTCGCTGCCTCCCTGACCGCGGTGATCGGCGAAGATCAGGCGGAACTCCGTGCTCAATGCCCGACCGAGCCTGGAGCCTTTCGCTACCTGGAGCGGATCCGCGAAGCCCGTGTAGAAGAGGACCGCGGGTGCATCTCCGCCGGAGTCCTCGAAATAGATGCGAACGCCGTCGAAAGGATTCGTGGCGTAGGGCATTGTTCGCCGCCAGACCTGCGCCTGCTCAGAGCGATGCGGAGTTGCTCAGCGCGGCTGCGGCACGATCCGGATGTACGGCTTCGGCGCCTCCCAGCCGTCCGGCTAGATCTCCCTCGCCTCGTCGTCCGAGACCGAGCCGGCGATGATCACGTCCTCGCCCTGCTGCCAGTTGACCGGCGTCGCGACCTGTGCTTCGCCGTCAGCTGCAGCGAGTCGATCACGCGCAGCACCTCGTCGAAGTTCCGGCCGGTGGTCATCGGGTAGACGAGGATGAGCTTGATCTTCTTGTCCGGGCCGACGACGAAGACGTTGCGCACCGTCTGGTTGTCCGCGGGGGTGCGCGCCTTCGGGTCGCCCTCGACATCGGCGGGGAGCATCCCGTACAGCTTCGAGACCGCGAAGTCGGCGTCGCCGATGATCGGGTAGTTGGGCGCCTGCCCCTGCGTCTCCTCGATGTCCTCCGCCCACCCTCGTGGTCGTCGACGTCGTGTCGACCGAGAGGCCGATGATCTTGACGTTTCGGCGGTCGAACTCGGGCTTGATCCTGCGCCATGTAGCCGAGCTCGGTCGTGCAGACCGGGGTGAAGTCCTTCGGATGCGAGAACAGCACCGCCCACGCGTCGCCGATCCATCGTGGAACTTGATCGGCCCTTCGGTCGACTCGGCGGTGAAGTCCGGAGCGGTGTCGTTGATCTGCAATGCCATCTGAATCCTCCTGTCGTGTCGAACGCGGATCGTATCCCGAACGGCGACGCCGTCCTAAAGCTTCTAGGCGCCGCGCACGCGGTGCGAGTCCGCGTCCGGCTCGTGGAAGCGGATCAGGCGCTCTGCTTCGTCACGCAGGTCGCGCTTCGCTTTGGCCGGGAGCTTCTCGAACGGCTGCAGTGTGAGCGTCGCCTTCTTTGCGCTGCGCTCGACCTTCCACTTCCCGGCGACGGCGCCGTCGAGCAGGAACGTCGGCGTCGATTGCGGCGTCTTCGTGGCGAAGACGAGCGGACGGTAGTCCTCCGGAAGGATCTGGGTTTGGCGTGCGTGGACGAGCAGCGTCGCGTCCCAGGTCGGCAGGAAGCGCACTGGAGCGGGTGTCGAGGCGGCCGGGAGTGGCGCCCGCTGCAGGTCGACGAGCTCGGCGCCTTCCTCGTCGCGAAACCGGCGCAGCCGGAGGCCTTCGGCCGCAGCCTGGAGCTCCGCAAGCGGCAGGCCGGCCCAGTTGGCCGCGTCCGCGAGTCGAGCCGGGCCGAAACCGCCCAGATAGCGCCGCAGCAGGAGCGTGGCGCCCTCCTCAGGTGTGACCTTCGGAGGGCCCAGCCAGTCGTCCGCCAGCGCGTACAGGTCGGCGCGGCGGCGCTCCCAGGTTCCGGACGGCGGGGCGCGAACGAGGTCGACCCAGGCGCTGACGCCGTTCCAGAGGTGCGTTGGACGCTCCGGATAGCGGCGTCGAGCCAGCTCGAGAAGCTCGTCGCGATGCGCGACCCGGCCGGCGAGAGCGGCTGCGCACTCCTTCGCCGCCGCCTTCATGTCGGCGTCCGAAAGCCGCTTCTTGCCGGAGCGCAGCCAGGCCGTCTGCCGGGCCGACGCGGCTCCCGGCGGCGAAGGCCCAGTAGTCGCCCGCCGAGACCAGGTGGATCGTGGAGCGCAGCAGCGTGCCCTGCACTGCGCGGCGCCGCTCGAGCGCGTTCGTCAGGTCCACAAGGTCGAATCCCTCGAGCCGGCTCCACAAGCCGACGTACGAGGACGGCGCGTACTGGGCCTGGATCCCGCCCACGCGCTCGAGAGCCCTCGTCAGCGGCAGCTTCGACCGCTCGAGCAGGAGCTGGCGCGCGAGCAAGGCACGGTTCAAGTCTGCGGTGGTGAGTACCCGCTCAGGCACGGGCCGGACGCTACCGGAGCCGCCTCCGTTGAGGCTGTGCTTGTCCCGCTTCCCTGCGAGGCATAGCGTCTCTCTTCCCGCACTCGAAGGAGGCAAGCGATGGAAGACGCAGACGGATGTCAGCGGTCCGGTTCCCGAGGAGGAGTGCGACCTCGTCATGAAGGGTGGGGTGACGAGCGGCGCCGTCTACCCGAGCGCGCTCTGGGAGATCTCCAAGCGCTACAGGCTGCGCAATGTCGGCGGCGCCTCGGCCGGGGCGATCGCGGCCGTCGGAGCGGCGGCGTGCGAGTACCGGCGTCGCCAGGATCCGGCGGCGTTCGACCGCCTCCGGAATGTGAGCCGGGAAATCACCGCAGAGGGCTTCGTTCGTACCCTCTTCCAGCCGAAGAAGGAAACGCAGCTCGCCCTCGACATCGGTCTCGAGCTGGTCTCGTCGCCGGAGCCGTACGCCCGCCGCCTCGTTCGGGCGGTGGGAAGCGTCGTGCGGCGCCGCCCGCGGAGCCTCGTCCTGGGAGGGAGTGCCGTCGTCGTCTGGGCGGCGGCCGTCGCTGCGACAGCGCTCGCGCTCGCCGGCGTCGGGCCGCCGGCGCTCGGGATCGTCGCGCTCGTGGTGCTCGCAGCGCTCGCACTCGTCGGCGTGGTCCTGCTCGTCGTGGGGCTTGCCCTTCGGAGCTTCGCGCTCGACGTCAATCGAGGCCTGCTCGAGGGAGGATTCGGGCTCTGCCGCGGCATCACCGAAGCCGGCCACGCGGAAGGCTCCGGGCTGACCGACTGGCTCCACGCGACGATTCAGGCCTGCGCCGGCCGGGGCCCCGACGACCCGCCGCTGACCTTCCGGGACCTCCAGGGCCCCGACCCCGAGGACCCACATGTCAGCCTCCGGCTCGTGACGACCGACCTGAGCAGCTCACGGCCGGTCGTCCTCCCCCTGCCACCGCCCGACCCGGACGAGCCGCAATACCTCTTCGAGCGAGCCGAGTTCGAGCGGCTCTTCCCTCCGGCGGTCGTCGGGCACCTCGTGGACGGCTCGCCGCCTCGGGAAGAGACCAGCGACGGCAAGCCGCTCTACGAGCTCCCGGGGCTCGATCTGCCGGTCGTCGTGGCCGCCCGCCTCAGCCTCAGCTTCCCGGTCCTCCTGGAGACCGTGCCGCTTTGGAAAATGGACGGCCCGCAGGGCGAGCTCGTCTGCCACACGATGTCTGACGGAGGGATCTCGAGCAACTTCCCGATCCACTTCTTCGACACCCTTCTGCCGGGACGGCCGACGTTCGGCCTCGATCTCCAGCCCCTGCGGGCCTCAGCGAAGCGCGTCGAGATGTCGCGGGGCCCGCGCCGGCCGCTCTTCGACACGGTGTCCGACCTGGCCACCTTCGGCACGCAGATCGTGAACGCTTCGCGCAACTGGCGCGACAACATGCAGGCCGAGCTTCCCGGCTACCGCGACCGCGTCTGCCAGATCCGGCTGGCGACGAACGAAGGCGGGCTCAACCTCGAGATGGATTCCGCGGTCGTCGAGCGCCTCATCGAGACCGGCCACGAGGCCGGCCGCCTCGTCGTCAGCCACGCCTCCACCGAATGGTGGGACGTGCACCGCCTGACTCGCTATCGCATGCTCATGCAGATGCTGCAGGGCACGCTCGGGCGAAAGGGGATCGGCCGCGACTGTGTCTACCAGGCCGGCAGGGGAGCAGATTGCAGAGGCCGGGTGCCCTTCCGCGAGCGGCTCGCCGCCTGCGCGGAGGGGTCGTCGACCCTACCCGACGTGGACGCGGCCTGGTGCCGAAGAGCGTTGTCGGCGAGCGACGTGGTGGTCGGTGTCGCCGCGCTGCTCGGCAAGGAAGGCGCGATCGACTTCGACGACGCCGCGCTGAAGCCGACGCCGTCCATGCGGATCGTCCCGATGGCCTAGGAACTCAGGGTTCTAGGCGCGTGCGCCCTGCCAGGGCTTGAAGGCGTTGTCGTGCCGGATGACGGAGGCGAGCTCGGGATAGTGGCGGAGGAGCACCTTCGACAGCGTCGCGCCGTCGATCCAGTCGAGGCCCGTCTGCGTGTACGTCTCAGGCGTGTAGTCCGAGGTGAAGAAGCGGTCGCTCTTGAGCCGGCGCGACGCCATGAGGAGAAACACGCGAAACGCCGTGTCGCAGAAGGCGAACCCCCGCGGGCGCGGCTCCGCGTACAGCCCGACCATCAGGTCCACGCGGTCGACGTGGCCGTAGACGTCCTTCAGCTCGGCGGCCACGCCCGGGTCGCGGGCCAGGTCCTCGAACGACGCGGCCGGCTGTCGGTGCATGAGGGCCCGGAACTCGTTGTAGCGCGGCACGCCGCGCTCGCGGTCGCGGATGACGTCGACGGTCGCCAGGTCGACGGGCGGGCCGTCCTTGTCCGGCCGGAAGTCGTCGATCAACGATCTCGGGTAGTTGTGGAGGACGATCGCGCCGGGGTGCGCGATCCCGAAGGAGTAGAAGGCGTTGGGGACGCCGATCTTCTCGAGAGGCTCACGCCACCTTCTCGGCCCGATCGCGGCGAAGTCGGTGCGGTGCGGGCGCAGCCCCGCCGAGCGACCGGAGCTCGTACTCGTCCGGAATGAGCGGGTGCATGCGGTAGACGGAGACGAACTCCTCGGTCAGGGAGTACGGAGCCCCGTGATGGTTCGTCGGTGAGCCGGGGATGCCGCTGAGGACGTCGTTCGGGCCGATCCGCCCGAACCTCCGGCGGATCCGCTTCGCCCAGGAGGCCGTACCAGTTCGCGTGCATGCCCGTCTCGGTGGTCGGGTGGGCGATGACCGCCGGGGTCCACTCGACGGTGTGGATCTTCGCCATCACTGCCGCGTTGACGAGGCGGGCCTTGTCATAGAGCTGCTGGTCGCTCCAGTCGCGGGTGCTCGCGGCGAAGCGCGTCGCAGATCGCGTTGTGCTCGCGTGTGAAGAGCGCCTGGAGGATGGCGAGGCCCACCCAGAAGTTCCCGCGGGGCCCGACCGGGTCGAGCAGCTCGTCGAGGGCCTCGGGGTGAAGCCCGTCGTCGCCCAGGTGGAGCTTGCCGTCCTCCCCAGTGCGCGCAAGCTTCTGGAAGGCCTCGTCGTGCCCGTAGACCTGCGAGCCGTCCCACCAGTGGGTGTCGTGAGCCGAGTAGACGGGCGGCTGCCCCGTCGGCGGCCGAGCCCGGGTCCGGCACCGTGCTCGGGATCTCCATCCTCGGATCGGGCCAGGTGTCGTCCTTGGCGAGCTCGAGCGAGATGGGTTTCGCGGGGTCCGTGTCGTGGCTCATCCAGTCGTGCACCTCGAACTGGATCCAGGCGGCGGCCAGCACGTTGATCGACTCCGCCGGGATGAAGCGCTCGCGGGCGAGGAGCTTCCGGCTGACGAGACGCGGGCTCGGCTCGAGCAGGTCCGGATTGGCCTCCGGGTAGGCACGGTCGAGGGGGACGTTGCGGCCGAAACGAGTGTTCAGGCTTCCCATTGCGGGCTCGCCCAGGTCGTTCCAGCTGCCGTCCAGCGTCCGTGCCGTCAAATCGGCCGGCTTCTGCGGCCGCGGCTTCTCGAGGCCGGTGTCGGAGAGGTTCGACCGGCGAAGCTGCTCGCGGAGCCCGATCAGCGTCGGGATGCCGAGCAGCCGCGGCAGGCGATCCCACCCGATCCGCCTGTCGAGGAACGAGGAAACTGGGATGAGAAGGCGTGCGAAGCCCATGACCGCAAGACCCCGGCCGATGAAACACTCTTCCCACACGAGCGTCAAGCTGGAAGACTCTTCGAGTGGAGCTTGCTCCGGGAATCGTTGCCGTGGGAGACGAAACGCGTGGCTGGGTGCGCGCGTTCCTCGTTGCCGACGGGAAGCGACCTGACGCTCGTGGACACCCTGGGGGAGGAGCACCCCTACCCGATCCTGGCGGCGATCAGGCAGATGGGCCGCTCGGTCTCGGACGTGAAGCGGATCTGGCTCACGCATGCCCATTTCTCCCACGTGCGCGGCCTGAAAGCCATGAAGGAGCTGAGCGGGGCGAAGGTGTGCTCGCATGCCTTCGAGGCAGACATCGTCTCGGGAGACCGCAAGGCGCAGCGGGTGTCCATCGTCCCGAAGCGTCCCTTCCGCGCCTACATCCCCTTCCAGCTGGGCCTCGCGCTCGGCCTCGGCGATCACCCGCCGTGCCCCGTCGACGACACGCTCGCCGAGGGCCACGAGGAGGGCGGTCTGGCCGTGCTCCACACGCCCGGCCACACGCCGGGCCACCTCGCGTTCTGGTCGGAGAAGCACAAGATCCTGCTCTCGGGCGACGCGATCGTGACGTGGCCCGAGCTGGCGGCGGGTTGGGACTCGTTCACCCTCAACGAGCGTCAGCGGGGTGAGTCGCTTCGCCGCATGGCCGCGCTCGCTCCCGAGAAGGTCGGCGTGGGGCACGGCGATCCGATCGCGGAGCGGGCGGCAGAGCGTGTGAATAGCCTGCTCTGACGGTGACCGAAGCAAGATCTCCCTCCCGGTCGCGCAAGACGGTGACCGTCGTCTTCTCAGACGTTGCGGAGTCCACCAGGCTCGGCTCGGAGCGCGATCCCGAGGCAGTCCGCGACATCATGACGCGCTACTTCGAGGCAGCAGCCGGGGCCATCGAGCGCCACGGCGGCACCGTGGAGAAGTTCATCGGCGACGCGGTCATGGCCGTCTTCGGCATACCCGCGGTTCACGAGGACGACGCGCTTCGTGCCGTCCGCGCGGTCGTGGAGATGCACGACGCAGTCGACGAGCTCAACCGGGAGCTCGAGCAGGAACAGGGCGTGGAGCTCCGGCTTCGCACCGGGGTGAACACGGGCGAGGTCGTCGTCGGCGACCCTGCCGACGGGCAGACCCTCGTCACCGGCGACACCGTGAATATCGCCGCCCGCCTCGAGCAGGCTGCAGGGCCCGGGGAGATCCTGATCGGCGAGGCAACACACCGGCTGGTGCGAGACGCGGTCGAGGTCGAGTCGACCGGGCCGCTCGAGCTGAAGGGCAAGGACGAGGGTGTGCGCTCGTGGCGGGTCCTCGAGCTCGTCGATGACACACCCGGGCTCGCGCGCAGTCTGGACGCTCCGCTCGTCGGTCGTGAGGCCGAGCTCGCCCGCCTGCGGGAGAGCTTCGAGAGCGTCGTCCGGGACGTGAGGCCCGCGCTCTTCACGGTGCTTGGCGGGGCGGGCATCGGGAAGTCGCGGCTCGCGCGGGAGCTGGAAGCCTCTTCGAGCGACGTCGCCCGGGTCTTGACGGGGCGCTGCCTTCCCTACGGCGACGGCATCACGTACTGGCCTCTCTTCGAGATCGTGCGCGACCTCGTGGGCGAAGACGAGGACCCGCGGCCGGCGATCGCGCGCCTCGTCGCAGGCCAGGAGGGCGCCGATGCGATCACCGAGCGAATTGCCGGGATCCTCGGCCACTCGACGGAAGCAGGGACGGCCGAGGAGACGTCTTTGGCCGTTCGCAGGCTGTTCGAGTCGCTCGCGCGAGAGCGTCCGCTGGTGGTGGTTTTCGAGGACCTGCACTGGAGCGAGCCGACGCTCCTGGACCTGATCGAGTACATCGCCGACTGGTCGCACGACGTCCCGGTCTTCATCCTCTGCCTCGCCCGTCCGGAGCTGCTCGAGAAGCGTCCGCGGTGGGGCGGCGGCGAGGACGATGCTTCGCTGCTCCTCGAGCCGCTGACGGCGGCCGAGTCCGACGCCCTCATCGAGAGCCTGCAGGGCGAGGCGAGCCTCCCGCCTGAGACCCGCACGCGCATCGCCGAGACGGCCGAGGGAAACCCGCTCTACGTCGAGCAGATGGTGGCGATGCTTGCGGAAGGGGACCCTCTCGAGGAAATCCCGCCGACGATCCAGGGCCTCCTGGCCGCGCGCCTCGATCGGCTCAGCCCGGACGAGCGCGCAGTGATCGAGCGGGCCTGCGTCGTCGGCAAGCGTTTCTGGGCCGCGGCCGTGGTCGACCTCTCCCCGGAAAGCGCCCGAGACTCGGTGGCCGCGAGCCTGGAGCTCCTCGTGCGCAAGGACTTCATCGACCCGGAGGAACGCCCCGTCGTGCCCGGCGAGGAGGGATACCGCTTCGGCCACCAGCTGATCCGAGACGCCGCGTACAACGGGATCCCGAAGGGGGAGCGCGCGGGGCTCCACGAGCGCTTCGCGCGTCTGATCGAGGAGCGGGCCGGCCCGAACGTCGTCGAGGTCGAAGAGATCCTCGGCTACCACCTCGAGCAGGCGGTCCGCTATCGCACGGAGCTGGGCCGCCCCGACCAGCACGTGGCTGCGCTCGCGCGCGAGGCAGCCGAGCGGCTGGCAAGAGCGGGCCGGCGCGCCCATGCCAGGGGGGACGCAGCAGCGGCCGCGAACCTGCTCGGACGAGCCGCCGTCCTCGTGCCGAAGGATGCTCCCGCGCGCGCGGAGCTGCTCGGCGAGCTGGGGTCAGCGCTCGTGCTCGCAGGGAACTTCACCGAGGCTGACGCAGTTCTGACGGAGGCGATCGAGGCGGGTGCCGCCTCCGGCAACCGCCGCCTAGAGCTGCATGCGGCTCTCGAGCGGGCTTTTCTCCGCGCCCTGACCGCCCCCGAGGGCGTCGAGGAGCTCCGGCGCGTCGCGGAACAGGCCCTTCCGGAGCTCGAGGAGCTCGGCGACGAGCTCGGCCTGGCGAAGGCCTGGCGGCGGATTGCGGACGTCCACTGGATGGTGAACCACTGGAGCGAGCAGGCCCAGGCGCTCGAACGAGCATTAGTGCACGCCCAGCGCGCCGGCGACGACCGCGAGGCCGCCGGAGCGCTGATGCGCATGCCGATGTCCCTCTACTACGGGCCTCTGCCCGTGGCCGAGGCCACGGCGCGCGCGGAGGCGATCCTCCAGAGCGCGCAGGGCGCGCGGGTCGTGCAGTCGACGGCGCTTGTCTGCCTTGCCGGGCTTCATGCCATGTCGGGGCGCTTCGACGACGCTCGCCCGCTCCTCGCCCAAGGTCGGGCGATCTCGGACGAGCTCGGCTTCCGCGTCTGGGTCGCCGGTTTCTCGCTGGCCGCGGGTGACATCGAGATGCTCGCCGACGATCCGGTTGCCGCCGAGCGGGAGCTTCGACACGGCTACGAGGCGCTCGAGGCCATGGGCGAGCGTGGGCTCCTCGCGACGGTTGCCGCTGAGCTGGCCCGCGCACTCTGCGCTCAAGGGCGGTACGAGGAGGCCGAGCAGCTCACCCGGGTGAGCGAGGAGCTGGCGCGGCCGCTGGACGTCTCCGCTCAGATCTCGTGGCGAAACGTGCGTGCGATGAGCATGGCCTCGCGCGGGCAGCTGGCAGAAGCGGAAGCGGTTGCGAGTGACGCCCTGCAGGCGGCGGAACAGACCGACGACCTCAACCGGCAAGCCCGCGTCCTCGTTGATCTGGCGGACATCGTTCGGCGCGCCGGCCGCGAGGCCGAAGCGGCCTCCCTCGAAGAGCGGGCGCTCGCCCTCTTCGAGCGAAGGGGCAACGTCGTCCTGGCCGAAAGGATTCGAGGCGGCCGCGCCCGAGCGCGTCCGCCACAATAGGAAGATGGCAAGGACGCTCTTCGACCGCGTTTGGGAGGCGCACCTCGTCGCCGAGCCCGAGGGGGAGGCGCCGCTCCTCTACGTCGACCTTCACCTCGTTCACGAAGTGAGCTCTCCCCAGGCATTCGAGGGCCTCCGCCTGGCGGGGCGGCGGGTACGGCGGCCCGAGCAGACGCTGGCGACGATGGATCACAACGTCCCCACCGACGACCGGCCGGCAGACGAGCTCGCCGCCGCACAGCTCGAAGCGCTGCGGCGGAACTGCGAGGAGTTCGGCGTCCGCCTCTACGCCACCGGCAGCGGGCGCGAGGGGATCGTCCACGTGATCGGCCCCGAGCTCGGCCTCTCTCAGCCCGGGATGACGATCGTCTGCGGCGACAGCCACACGTCCACCCATGGAGCGCTCGGCGCGCTCGCCTTCGGGATCGGCACGTCCGAGGTCGAGCACGTGCTCGCGACGCAGACCCTGCCGCAGCGAAGGCCGAAGACGATGCTGCTCGACTTCACCGGCTCGCTGCCCCTCGGGGTGACTGCCAAGGACGTCATCCTCGGCGCGATCGGCAACATCGGCGTCGACGGCGGCGTGGGCTACGTCGTCGAGTACGCCGGCGAAGTGATCCGCGACTTGCCCATGTCCGGGCGCATGACCATCTGCAACATGTCGATCGAGGCCGGCGCGCGGGCGGGGATGATCGCTCCCGACGATACGACCTTCGCCTTCCTCGAGGGCCGCCCGGCCGCGCCCGCAGGCGTTGAGTGGGAGCGGGCGCTCGACCGCTGGCGAGCGCTCCCGTCCGACCCGGACGCGACGTACGACCGCGTGATCGAGCTCGATGTCGGCGAGCTCGCGCCGCAGGTCAGCTGGGGGACGAATCCGGGAATGGTCGTTCCCGTCGACGGAGCCGTCCCCGACCCCTCCGAGTTCGACGACCCGGCCGAGCGAGAGGCCGCCGAGCGGGCGCTGGTGTACATGGCCCTCGAGCCGGGCACGCAGATCCGGGAGATCGAGGTCGACCGCGTCTTCATCGGCTCGTGCACGAACTCCCGCATCGAGGACCTGCGCGAGGCCGCCTCCGTCATCGCGGGAAAGCGAGTGCACCCGCGGGTGCGGGCGCTCGTCGTCCCCGGCTCGGCCGGGGTGAAGCGGCAGGCCGAGGAGGAGGGCCTCGACCGCGTCTTCGAGGCGGCCGGATTCGAGTGGCGCCGGGCCGGCTGCTCCATGTGCCTGGGCATGAACCCGGACGTTCTCCAGCCGGGCGAGCGTTGCGCCTCCACCTCGAATCGAAACTTCGAGGGCCGGCAGGGCCGTGGCGGCCGTACGCACCTCGTCAGTCCCGCGATGGCGGCCGCGACCGCGCTCGCCGGCCACTTCGTGGACGTTCGCGAGCTCGCCCTGGAGCCGGTGGCGTGAAGTCCTTTCGGCACACGACCGGGCACGTCGCCGTGCTCGACCGGGCCGATGTCGACACCGATCAGATCGTTCCCAAGCAGTTCCTGAAGCGAATCGAGCGCACCGGCTTCGGCGAGTTCCTCTTCTTCGACTGGGCGAAGGATCCGGACTTCGAGCTGAACCGACCCGATGCCGAGGGGGCAACGATCCTGCTCACCGGGCGCAACTTCGGCTGCGGATCGTCGCGCGAGCACGCTGCCTGGGCGCTCCAGGACTACGGCTTCGAGGTGATCGTCGCGCCCTCGTTCGGCGACATCTTCCGCACGAACTCGATGAAGATCGGCCTGCTCACCGTCGTGCTGCCGGAGGATCGGGTGCGGGAGCTGATGAAGGGGGGCTCGGGCGCCGAGCTGACCGTCGATCTCGAGAAGCAATCGATCGGCCCACACCGATTCGAGCTCGACGCCTTCGACCGGCGGCGACTGCTCGAAGGCCTCGACGACGTCGACCTCACGCTCCGTCACGAGACCGAGATCACGGCCTTCGAGGCGGCTCACCCTTCGCCTATTTCGACGACAGCGCTCTGACGACGGCGTCCGCGAACTCGGTGGTCGTCGCCTGGCCGCCGAGGTCGGGGGTCGGCGTCGACACGAGCGCAACGTCCACCGCCGCCTCCAGCCGAGCCGCCTCCCCTTGCTCGCCGAGCCCGTGGGCGAGCATGAGCGCCGCCGACCGAAGCATCGCCGCGGGATTGGCAACGCCCCTGCCGGCGATGTCCGGAGCCGAGCCGTGCACGGGCTCGAAGATTCCGGGACGGGCGTCGCCGAGGCTGGCCGAGGCGGCAAGTCCAAGACCGCCCATGAGGCCGGCGGCGACGTCGGAGAGGATGTCCCCGAAGGTGTTCTCCGTCAAGATCACGTCGAACTGCTCGGGCGCGAGCACGAGCTGCATGCCGCAGTTGTCCACGAGCATGTGCTCGAGCTCGATGTCCGGGTAGCCGGCGGCCACCCGCTCGACCGTCTCGCGCCAGAGCCGCGACGTGTCGAGGATGTTGGCCTTGTCAACCGAGGTGACGCGGCCGCGCCGCGCCTGCGCCAGCTCGAAGCCGCGCCGCGCGATCCGCTCGACCTGGTCGGGCCGATACTCCATCGTGTCGAAGACTGTGCCGTCGGCGCGGACGCCGCGTGCGCCGAAGTAGAGCCCCCCGACCAGCTCCCGCACGACGAGCAGGTCGACGCCGTCTCCGCGGGCCGGCCGGAGGTTCGCGTAGGCGTCCAGCTCGGCCCGGAGGCGCAGCAGTCCGTGCTCGGGCCGCACCTCGGCGCCGTCGAATGCGGGGTCGCCCACCGCTCCCAGCAGCACGCCGTCCGCTTCCCGGGCCGCCGCGAGCGTCTCGAGCGGCAACGGCTCGCCCGTCGCGCGGATAGCCGCCCCGCCGAAGAGGTGCTCCTCCAGCTCGAGCTCGACCGGCAGCTCGCGCAGGACCCTGGCGGCCGCAGCCGCGACCTCCGGCCCGATGCCGTCGCCCGGAAGAAGGGCGACCCTCATCTGGGCGCGCTCGTGACTGCGCCCTCCGAGGCCGAGGAGACGAGCGCGGCGTACTTGGCAAAGACTCCTTGCGTGTAGCGGGGCGGGGGCGGGCGCCAGTCGGCGAGCCGCGCCGAGAGCTCGTCGTCCGAGAGCTCGGCCCGGAGCTCGCGCGCTTCGACGTCGACCACGACGACGTCTCCATCGGCGAGCGCGGCGAGCGGTCCGCCACGCACCGCCTCCGGCGAGACGTGGCCGACCATCAGCCCGTGAGTCGCTCCGGAGAAACGTCCGTCGGTCACGAGCGCCACCTCGTCGCCGAGGCCTTCGCCGACGATCGCGGCAGTGACGTGCAGCATCTCCCGCATGCCCGGCCCGCCGGCGGGGCCCTCGTAGCGGATGACGACGACATCTCCCGCTTCGATCTGCCGCGCCTTGACGGCTTCGAAGCAGGCCTCCTCGGAGTCGAAGACGCGCGCCGGGCCGCGGTGGAGCAGGCGCTCATGGCCCGCCAGCTTGACCACGCAGCCCTCCGGGGCGAGGTTTCCGTAGAGGATGGCGAGGCCGCCGGTGGGCTTCAGCGGCGTCTCGATCGGAACGACGACCTCCTGGCCGGGACGCTCCTCGACCGCGGCGGCGATCTCGCCGAGGGAGCGTCCGTCGACATTCGGCGCGCCGGCGTGCACCAGGTCTCGCTTCAGGAGCTCGCGGGCGACGAGCGCGACGCCGCCCGCTTCGTAGACATCGGTGGCGACGAAGCGCCCACCCGGTTTCAGGCTGGCGACGACAGGCGTGCGGGCGGCGATCCGGTCGAAGTCGTCGATCGTGAGCGGAATGCCGAGCTCGCGGGCGATCGCCAGCATGTGGAGGACGCCGTTGGTCGAGCCCCCGGTGGCCGCGATCGAGGCGATCGCGTTCTCCAGCGCCTCGCGTGTGATCACCTGGGACGGCCGCACGTCGCGACGGAGAGGTTCATCACGAGCCTGCCTGCCTGCTCGGCCGCCTCGGCCTTCGCCGGAGAGAGCGCCGGGATCCCGTTCAGCCCGGCCGGGCTGATGCCGAGGAAGTCGAGCGCGGTCGACATTGTGTTCGCCGTGAACTGGCCTCCACATGCGCCGGCGCCCGGGCAGGCGACATCCTCGAGCTCGTGGAGCTCGTCGCCTGTCATCTTCCCGACCGCGTGTGCCCCGACCGCCTCGAAGACGTCCTGGATGGTCACGTCCTTCCCGCGAAAGCGTCCCGGGGCGATCGAGCCGTTGTAGAGGACGAGGCCGGGCAGGTCGAGGCGCGCGAGCGCCATCACCGCGGCCGGGATCGTCTTGTCGCAGCCGACGAGGCAGACGAGCCCGTCGAAGAGGTGGCCGCGCGCGACCAGCTCGATCGAGTCGGCGATCACCTCGCGCGAGACGAGGGATGCACGCATGCCCTCGGTCCCCATCGAGACGCCGTCCGAGACCGAGATGGTGTTCAGCTCCATCGGCGTCCCCCCGGCCGCGCGGACGCCTGCCTTCACGTGCTGGGCCAGCTCGCGCTGGTTGAGGTTGCACGGCATCGTCTCGATCCAGGTGGTGGCGACCCCGATCAGAGGCCGGGCAAGATCATCGTCGTCCAGGCCGACTCCCTTCAGCATCGCGCGCGCCGGAGCGCGCTCGGGTCCGTCGGTGAGCGCGGCGCTCCGCCGCTTGGCGGGGTCGGACGGGCGGTCGTACGGATCGGGTGTCACGAAGTGACTTCAGCTCCTTTCGGCGAGGTCGAGAGCCAGAGCACCTCGACTTCGGGGAACCGGTTGGAGAGCTCGACCGAGCACTCCTTCGCCTGGTGCGGGTGCGCCCAGACGATCACGGTCGGGCCGGAGCCGGAGATTGTCGCGCCGAGCGCCCCCGTGGGAGGCTCGCGGCGGACGTCGGCAAGAAGCGGCGCATTCGGAGCCCTGTAGGGCTCGTGCACGCGGTCGTCGAGCGCCGCTGCGAAGACGGCCTCCGATCCCGCGGCGAGCCCTGCGCCCAGGAGCGCCGCTCGCCCGACCGTGAAGACCGCGTCCTCGAGGGGCACCTGCTCGGGAAGCGCCGCGCGGGCCTCCGCTGTGCCCACTGTCGTCTCGGGGACGAGCGCAATCGGGACCGCGGGGATGCCGTCGGCGACGCGGTGGATGCGGCCCTCGGAGGTCAGACAGGCGCCGCCCGCCAGCGCCGCGGCGAGGTTGTCGGCGTGGCCTTCGAGGGCGAGACCCTCGTGCAGGAGCCACTCGGGATCAGGCTCCCGGCCGGCCACGTGGGCCGCAGCGACGAGACCGAGCGCGATCACCGCTGCGCTCGACCCCAAGCCTCGCTCGCTCGGGATGCGGTCGTAGAACTCGAAGCGTAGGCCGTCGGCAGGGTCGATCCGCTCGAAAGCCTGCACGCCGAGGTGCGTCCGGTCCGGCGTGCCCCCGTCGGAGACGACGACCTCGTTCCAGAGGTCGAGCGCGACGGCAGCGCAATCGAACCCGGCGCCGAGGTTGGCGCTCGTCGCAGGGGCACGGACCGTGACCTCACCAGGCGCTCCCTCGCAAGTAACAGACTGTTACTTGAGCCGACTGCTTGGCCACTCGAAACACATGTCTCCAGAGGGCGCCCTTTGCAAGTAACAGACTGTTACTTGGGGGGTCACGACGCGGCCTCGGCGATGGTGTCGGGGTCGGGCGGGACCGGGATCGGCGGGGTGGTGAGGCGCGCGGCCGTCTCTGGATCCTTGAGGCCATGGCCCGTGATGACGCAGACGACACGGGCGCCCGGCTCCGGCCGCTCGCGCGCGAGCGCAGCGAGCCCCGCTGCCGACGAGGGCTCGCAGAAGACGCCCTCCAGCCGGGCGAGGTCGCGCCAGGCCGCCAGGATCTCGTCGTCGGTCAGAGGGACGATCGCCCCGCCGGAGCGCGCGATCGCCTCCTCGGCCTGTTCTCGATGGGCGGGCTCGGCGATGCGGATGGCCGTCGCCATCGTGAAGGCGCGCTCCGACGCCTCACCGGCGAGGAGTGGGGGCAATCCCTCTCCCGACTCGTCGAAGCCGAGGGCGTAGGCACGGGTGTTCCCGCCGCCGCCGTAAGGGAGCGCGAGGACGTCGGGGCTGCCGCCGAGGTGCTCCACGATCTCGAACGCGGCTGTTTTCTGCCCCTCGAGGCGGTAGGGGTTCAGCGAGTTGACGAGCGCGTGCGTGCCCCGATCCCCGAGCTCGCGGGCGGCAGCAAGCGCGCCTTCGAACGGGCCCTGCACCTCGAACAGCTGCGCGCCGACCGCCTGTGCCTGGGCGATCTTCCCGCGGGCGACCGCGCCGGCGGGCATGAGGATGACCGCCGAGATGCCGGCGCGCGCCGCATAGGTGGCGGCCGAGGCGGCCGTGTTGCCCGTCGAGGCGCAGACGACCGCGGCCGCGCCCTCTTCCACCGCCTTGGCGACCGCGACCGTCATGCCGCGGTCCTTGAAGCTGCCGGTCGGGTTCGCTCCCTCCCACTTGAGCCAGAGCTCGATGCCGAGCTGCTCCGACAGGCGCGGAGCCTCGAGGAGCGGCGTCGAGCCTTCGCCCAGCGAGACAACCGGGCTCGAGTCGGTCATCGGCAGGCGGTCGCGGAAGCGCTCGGCGAGGGAAGTCGTCATGGTGCAGACCCTCAGGCCCAGCCGAGGCCGGGAACGCCGCGGTCGGAGATGACCGGCAGTGCCGACGGCGGGCCCTTCGTCTCCGGGAGGGACTCGATCTCCTGGAGCGCACTCTGGAGGTCGCCCTCGGCGCCCTCGTGGGTGACGACGTGGAGCGTCGCCGAGCCGTTCTCCTGGTGCTGGACGAGCCTGGCGACCGACACGCGGTGGGCGGCGAGCCGGAGGGCGACCTGCGCCAGTACTCCGGCCACGTCGTCCACGTCGATGCGGACGTAGTAGGGCGAGCGCATCTCGGCGCTCGGCAGCGGCTCGAGCTCCCGCCAGCAGGCGTCGTTCTGGAGGAAGCCCGTGCCGGTCGTGCCGATCACGCTGACCATGTCGGCGACGACCGCCGACGCAGTCTCCATGCCCCCGGCGCCCGGCCCCTCGAGGGTGATCTCGCGGATGGCGTCCCCCTGAAGCATGACCGCGTTGAAGGCGCCCTCGACCGCCGCGAGCGGGTGATGGCGGTCGACGAGCGCCGGGCCGACGCGGACGTCGAGCTTGCCGTCGCGAAGCGTGGCCGTCCCGATCAGGCGGACGACCATCTCCATTTCCCGTGCGGCCCGCACGTGCTCGCTCGTGACCCGCTCGATTCCATCGAAGGAGACATCGTCGAGCGTGACGCGGGAGCCGAAGGCGATCGTCGCGAGGATCGCCATCTTCGCGGCGGCGTCGGCGCCGTTCACGTCCTCGGTCGGATCGGCCTCCGCGTAGCCGAGCTTCTGCGCTTCGGCGAGCGCCTCGTCGTACTCCGCGCCTTCTTCCATCTTCGTGAGGATGAAGTTCGTCGTCCCGTTCACGATCCCGAGCACGCGGTGCACGTTCGAGACGACGAGCGCCTCGCGCAGGATCTTGATCACGGGGATCGCCGCGCACACGCTCGCCTCGAAGCGAAGCTGGACGCCCGCTTCGGAGGCGGTGGAGAAGAGCTCGGCGCCCCGGCGCGCGATCAGCTGCTTGTTCGCGGAGACGACGGGCTTCCCGGCCCGGAGGAGCTCGAGAACGTGCTCGCCGGTCGGGTCGAGGCCGCCCATGACCTCCGCTACCAGCGCGATCGACGGGTCGTCGCGAATCTCGGCGAACTCGGTGGTGAGAACGCCGTCGGCGGGTGCGTCCGGTCGTTCTTTGGCGGTGTCGCGCACGAGCGCGCGGACGACCCGGAGCCGGTGTCCGGTGGCGCGCTCGATGTCCTCGGCGTTCTCCTGGAGGAGCCGGTCGACGGCGGAGCCGACGGTCCCGTAGCCCAGCAGGGCTACGGGTACGTCAACTGCCGACGACACCGGCCTCCGCGCCGAGGAGCCCTTCGCGGCCCGCAAGCTCGCGGAGCTCGCCGCCCACTGCCTCCACCGGGTGGCGAGCAGCCATGCGCCGAAGCGCGGTCATGCGCGGCCGGCCGGCCTCCTCCTCGGCGATCAGCTCGCGCGCGAAGGCGCCGTTGCGAATGTCCGCGAGCAGCTGCCTCATATTCGTCCTCACGTGCTCGTCGATCACGACCTGCCCTCGTGTCAGGTCTCCGTACTCTGCCACGTCGGAGATCGAGTCGCGCATGTGGCCGAAGCCGCCCTCGTAGATGAGGTCGACGATCAGCTTGAGCTCGTTGATGCACTCGTAGTAGGCGATCTCGGGCTGGTAGCCCGCGTCCACCAGGATCTCGAAGCCCGCCTGCATGAGCGCGGTGACTCCGCCGCAAAGGACGGCCTGCTCGCCGAAGAGGTCGCTCTCCGTCTCCTCGGCGAACGTCGTCTCGATCATGCCGGCGCGGCCGCAGCCGATCGCCGTGCCGTAAGCGAGTGCCAGCTCGAGGGCGTGCCCGCTTGCGTCCTGCGCCACGGCGACCAGGCCCGGCGTTCCCGCACCCGCCTCGAAGAGCTGGCGGACGCGGTGCCCGGGCCCCTTGGGGGCGACCATGATCACGTCGTGGCCCGGCTCGGGCCGGATCTGGCCGAAGTGCACGGTGAAACCGTGAGCGAAGAGGGTCGCCGCCTCCGGCTCGAGGCTCGGGGCGACGTCGCGCTCGTAGACGCCCTTCTGGACGTGGTCGGGGAGAAGGACGGCGACGAGCTGCGCGCCGCGGACCGCCTCGGCGAAGGTCCTGACGGTGAGCCCGGCATCCTCGGCGTCCGCCGAGGACGAGCTCCCGTCGCGGAGCCCTACCTCGACATCGACGCCGGAGTCGCGCAGGTTGAGCGCGTGCGCATGCCCCTGGCTTCCGTAGCCGAGCACGGCCACCTTGCCGGAGAGGAGGTCGACGTTGCCTTCGCGATGGACGTGGCGGCCATGGATTCCTTTTAATGTCTGGCCGGTGGCTCCCGCGCTCAGCGGGGGCGGCTGCGACCAAGCTGGGCGCCGCGATCGTCCGCAGCGCGTACTGACAAGTACGTGCAAGGGCGAGCGCGACGATCCAGCGCAGTGTCGCGTCGCCATCCGTGAGTGTGGGAGTCGCCGGTCAGGCATCTAACGGAGGACGTGCTGGGGGCGGGGGCTGCGGTTGGTGGACGCCCGCGCGAGCCCGATTCGGCCGGTGCGGGCGAGCTCGATCACGCCGTGCGGGCGCAGAAGCTCCTCGAAGGACTCGAGCTGCTCCGGCGTCCCCACGACCTCGAAGACCATGGAGTCGGGGCCGAGGTCGGCGACGCGTGCGTCGAAGACGTCGGCGAGGGCGATCAGGTCGGCGCGGCCCGCCGGATCGGCCGAGACGCGAACGAGGGCGAGCTCGCGCTCGACTGCTTCGCCGGCCTGAAGCGTGGAGACGCGGAGAACGTTCACGAGCTTGTGCATCTGCTTCTCGATCTGCTCCAGGAGGTCGGCGGGGCAGTCGACCGTGAGCACGATCCGTGAGACGTCGTGGCGCTCGGTGGGCCCGACGGCGAGGCTCTCGATGTTGAAGCCGCGCCGCGCAAACATGTTGGAGACACGGGCGAGCGCGCCGGGCCTGTTCTCGACGAGGACGGAGACGGTGTGCGTCACGAGCCGGTCTCCGGCTCGTGACGCAGGGGAGGGTGTGTGAGGGAACCGGGAGGTTCCCTCACTGTCTCAAAGAAGGGGGCTCGTGGGGGAAACATGGTTTCCCCCACGAGAGCGAGCCGAAGGTGAGCGAGGGTCATGCTTGGACCGCTTCTTCCTCGGGGAACTCGATCACGTCGGTGGCGGCCGCCCCGGCGGGGATCATCGGGAAGCACTTCTCCTCGGGATCGCAGCGGGCGTCGACGACGGCCGTGCGGCCGCAGTCGAGCGCCTCGGCGAGCACGCTCTCGAGGTCGTCCTCCGACTCGACTGTGAAGCCGGCCGCGCCGTAGGCCTCGGCGAGCTGGGCGTAGTCGGGCACCTGGTGGGTGAGGTGCGTCTCGGCGAAGCGGTTTGCGTAGAACATCTCCTGCCACTGGCGCACCATGCCGAGCCAGCCGTTGTTGACGATGACGACGACGATCGGCAGGCCTTCGAGCACCGACGTGGCCAGCTCCTGCGAGGTCATCTGGAAGCAGCCGTCGCCGTCGATGCAGACGACGGTCGCGTCGGGGCGGGCGGCCTTCGCTCCGACGGCGGCGGGGAGGCCGTAGCCCATCGTCCCGAGACCGCCCGAGGTGATGAAGGTGCGCGGACGGTCGCAGACGAGGTACTGCATCGCCCACATCTGGTGCTGGCCGACGCCCGTGGTCCAGACGACGTCGCGACCCGCCGTCAGGTCGCGGAGCGCTTCCACGACCGCCTGCGGCTTCAGGTAGTCGCCTTCCCGCGCGTAGCGGTAGGGGAACTCTTCACGCCACTCGTCGAGCTGGCGCCGCCAGGCGCTCGGGCCCGGGCGGTCAGGGTTGGCTACCGCCCGCAACCCCGTGGTCAGCTCGGCCATCGCGAGCTTCAGCGGACCGGTTACCGGGATGTCCGCGTGGCGAAGCTTCCCGATCTCCGCAGCGTCGATGTCGAAATGGATCACCTTCGCGCCGGGCGCGAAGGCCGACAGCTTGCCGGTCACACGGTCGTCGAAGCGGGCTCCAACGGCGACGATCAGGTCGGCCATGTTCAGGCCCCAGTTCGCCCACTTCGAGCCGTGCATGCCGGGCGGGCCGTAAGAGAGCGGGTGCGACTCGGGGAAGGCTCCCTTCGCCATCAGCGTCGTGATCACCGGGATGCCGCCGGCCTCGGCGAGCTCCAGCAGCTCGTCGGTCGCGTCCCCGTTGATCACCCCGCCGCCGACGTAGAGGACAGGCCGTGAGGCGGCGAGCAGGGCTCTCGCCGCCTCGCGAACCTGTCGTGGGTGGACACTGGCAGGTGGTCTCCACCCTGGGAGATCGACTTGATGGGGGTAGACGAAGTCGATCTCCGCCTCCTGCACGTCCTTGGCGACATCCACGAGGACCGGACCAGAACGGCCGGTTCGGGCGATATGGAAAGCCGCCTTGAGGACGTGCGGGAGTTCTTCGACGTCTTGCACGAGCCACGAGTGCTTGACGATCGGAAGCGTGATGCCGGTTGCGTCCGTCTCCTGGAACGCATCGGTGCCGATCAGGCTTGTCCGCACCTGGCCGGTGATGCAGACGAGCGGTGTCGAGTCCATCCAGGCGTCGGCGATCGGCGTCACCAGGTTCGTGACGCCGGGGCCCGAGGTCGCGAGCGCGACCCCCACCTTGCCGGAAGCTCGCGCGTAGCCTTGGGCCATGTGGCCCGCCCCTTGCTCGTGACGGGCGAGGACGTGCCGCACGGACGAGCCGCGCGCAAAGGCGTCGTACAGGGGCAGGATCGCGCCGCCCGGGATCCCGAAGGCGACGTCGACGCCCTCGGCCTCGAGCGAGCGAAGGATCGCGTCGGAGCCGAGCATCCTCACGCAGCCGCCCCCGCGAATTCGGTATCCCGGCGGGCGGCCGGCAGCGACGCGAGCAGAGCGTCCATGAACTCCCTCGTCGTCGCTCCCTCGCCCGAAGAGAGCATGTCCGGCGTGCGGACGCCGGTCTCGAGCGTCTCGAGGACGCCCCGCTCGAGCGTGCGGGCGGCGCTTCGCTCGCCCAGGCCCTCGCCGAGCATCAGCGCGGCGGCGAGGAGCATCGCGCTCGGATTGGCGACCCCCTGGCCGGCGATCTCGAGCGCGGAGCCGTGGGTCGGCCCGAACATCCCCTTCCCGTCGCGGCCGACTCGGCCCGACGCGACCATCCGCGTGCCCTCGTGGGCGAATGCGGCAGTGCTCGTCAGCGCCTCGGCGAAGGGCTGCTCGCTGGCGATGACGTCGAAGCCGGCCGGCTCGCGCAGGAGCCCGGTGACGACTGCCTCGAAGGGCTGCTGCTCGACGAGGACTCCCTCCCAGCGCTCGGCGGCCGCCGCGAGCGTCTGCTGCCAGCGGGCGCTCGTGCCTACCGAGGTCAGGCGCGCGCGGCGGCTGAAGGCAAGCCGGAAGGCGCTGTCCACGGCGAGCTCGACGGCGTCCTCCGGCAGCGGGCTGACGACCGCGAGCTCGCTGCCGCGGGTGCACACGCGCGTGATCCGCCAGCGGAGGTCGAGCTCGGCCTTCAGAACCTCGAGCGCGGGCTCGCGAGTCGCCGCCACGAGCATCGCGTCGGCCTCTGCGCAGGCAGACCGGGTCACCTGCGGGAGGGGGTGGCCGAGCCGGCGCACCGCGTCGCCCCCGAAGGGCACGTGCACCTCGTCGACCTGGAAGCCGTGCATGCCGGAGACGACGGCGAGCGCACGGCTCGCCTCGGCCGTCACCTCGGGCCCGATGCCGTCGCCTGACAGGCAGGCAATCGTGTAGCGCTTCTTCCTCATCGCACGCTCACCTGCTCGAACACGTCGCCGAGGGTCACGTGCTTGCGGGAGTCGGCCAGCTGCTTGAAGCGGGCGAACGCCTCGTTCACCTCGGCGCGGTCGAGCTCGATGCCGGCGTCGGCACATGCCCGTGCGAACGCGTGGCGGCCCGAGTGCTTGCCGAGCGGAAGCGACATCTCGAGGCCCAGCTCGGTCGGGTCGATGATCTGGTAGGTCTGCGCGTCCTTGAGCATCCCGTCCTGGTGGATGCCGGCCTCGTGCGCGAACGCGCTCGCGCCGACGATCGCCTTGTTGCGCTGGAGGCGGTAGCCGGTGAGCTCCTCGACGAGCCGTGAGGTGCGGCCGATCTCGCCGACGTTCACGCCGGTCTCGGCGCCGAACGCCTGCTTGCGGACGCGCAGCGCCACCACGACCTCCTCGAGCGCGGCGTTGCCCGCCCGCTCGCCGAGGCCGTTCACCGTCGCCTCGACCTGCGTCGCGCCCGCCTCGATGCCGGCGAGCGTGTTCGCGACCGCGAGCCCCAGGTCGTCGTGACAGTGCACCGAGAGTTGAGCGTGCTCGAGCTCGGGGCAGAGCCTCACGACCTCACGGAGAAAGTCCGCGTACTCCTGCGGAAGGCAGTAGCCGACCGTATCGGGGAGGTTGATCGTCGTCGCACCCGCGCGAACCGCCTCGCCGCAGACGCGGGCCGCGAACTCGGGCTCCGAGCGGGTGGCGTCCTCGCAGGAGAACTCGACCTCGTCCGCGAGGCTACGGGCGTAGCCGCACGCCCAGCGGGTTTGCTCGACGACCTCCTCAGGGTCGAGGCGGAGCTTGCGCTCCATGTGGATCGGGCTCGTGGCGATGAAGACGTGGATGCGCGACCTGCGCGCGTTCGCAACGGCCTCGGCGGCGGCGTCGATGTCCTCCTTGCGCGTGCGCGCGAGGGAGGCGACGGTGGGACGCTCGACTGCGGCGGCGACTGCCCTGACGCCTTCGAAGTCTCCTGGCGAGGAGACCGCGAATCCTGCCTCGACGATGTCGACTCCGAGCCGCTCGAGCTGCGTCCCGATCTCCACCTTCTCGTCCGGCGAGAGCGCGATCCCAGGCGACTGCTCGCCGTCGCGCAACGTCGTGTCGAAGATCGTGATTCTGCGGCTCACTGCTCATCCTCTCTGCCTCCGTACGGAGGCGCATTACTCCTGTGAAAAGGTCGGCGTATGCGCCTGCTCGGCGCGTGAGTCGCGTTCTCCCCCTAGAGGGGGAGAATGGCGATGAGGATGACGACGAGGACGAGCGCGAGCGTCCGGGCGGAGCCGGTGACGCTAGGCGAAGTGGTCTCGTTCCTCGTCAAGGTGCGTCCAGTGTCGTTAAGGCCGGGGGGTTTTGTCAAGTCCGAACCTGTGACAGTTTTCGCCGCCGGGGGTACGCGCCGCTTCGAGTGTTAGCCTCGCGCGCGACGTGGCGGTGACCCAGACGCACTTCGACGCAGTCGTCGTCGGCTCCGGCTTCGGCGGCTCCGTGCTGGCATATCGGCTGGCCGCTGCGGGCAAGTCCGTCTGCGTCCTCGAGCGCGGGAAGCCGTACCCGCCGGGCTCTTTCCCACGCGGGCCGCGCGAGCTTTCCAAGGCCTTCTGGGATCCCGAGCGAGGGCCTGTACGGGATGTTCAACCTCTGGTCGTTCAAGGGCATCGGCGCGCTGGTTTCGAGCGGGCTCGGGGGCGGCTCCCTCATCTACGCGAACGTCCTTCTGCGCAAGCCCGAGAAGTGGTTCGTCAAGGAGGACCTTGCGCACGGAGGCTACGAGAGACTGGCCTGTCACCTACGAGGAGCTCGATGCGGCACTACGACCGCCGCCGAAGAGATGCTGAACGGGCAGCGATATCCGTTCGCGGACACGACGCCGAAGACCGCCGCGCTCAGAGAGGTCGGGGAGAAGCTCGGCCGCAGGTCCATCCTTCCGAAGCTTGCGGTTACCTTCGCCAACGAGGGCGAGGAGCCGGCAGTCGGCGTCCCGATCCGCGAGGAGCACCCGAACCTCCACGGAGTGCCCCGGTATACGTGCCGGCTCGTGGGGGAGTGCGACATCGGCTGCAACTACGGCTCGAAGAACACGCTCGACCTCACCTACCTCTCCGAGGCGAAGCGACTCGGCGCCGAGATCTGGACGCGCCGGGAGGTGCGCTCGCTCGCTCCGCGGGAGGGCGGCGGCTATGTCGTCCGCTACGTCGAGCATGACGCCGCCGACGAGGGGAGAAAGATCAACACGCGCGATCCGCGGGCTCGCCCGGAGCTGGAGCTGAGCTGCGACCGCCTCGTGCTCGCCGCGGGCACGCTCGGCTCGACGTTTCTGCTGCTCAAGAGCAGCGCGGCGTTCCCCGGCCTCAGCCCGAGGCTCGGGAGCCGCTTCGGCGGCAACGGCGACCTCCTCACCTTCGCGGTCGGGGCGAGGCAGCCGCTCCAGCCGAGCTTCGGCCCGGTGATCACGATCGCGCTCGAGGTCCCCGACGAGCTCGACGGTGGCGACGGCCGCGGCTTCTATGTCGAGGACGCAGGCTTCCCGGACTTCGCCGGCTGGCTCGTGCAGGCGAGCCAGGGCCCGGGTGCTCTGTGGCGCGTTCGGAAGATGGTGGCGCGCGTGATCATCGGGCTGCTGCGGCGCAGGCCCGAGGCCGACCTTTCGGCGGAGTTGGCGCAGCTGCTCTCGGACACCCGCGTCGCGGCCGGGTCGCTCCCGCTCCTCGGCATGGGTCGCGACATCCCCGACGGAAACATGGATCTCACCGACGACGGCAAGCTCCAGGTGGACTGGGTGAAGGCGAAGTCGGGCCCGTTCTTCGACCGGCTGGGCGACTTCGCCGGGGACATGGCCCAGACGATGGGAGCGAAGTTCAAGCGGAACCCGACCTGGTACCTCGGCCGGCTGATCACCGTCCACCCGCTCGGCGGCTGCCCCATGGGGCGGACTCGAGAGCAGGGCGTCGTCGACCCGTACGGCGAGGTCTTCGGCTACCCGGGCTTCACGATCGCCGACGGCTCGGTCATGCCCGGCCCGGTCGGGCCGAACCCCTCCCTGACGATCGCCGCCCTGGCCGACCGCTTCGCCGACCGGGCGACCGGCGAGGCGTAGTCATGGCCGGAGAGCAGGGAAAGGACGGCAGGCCGATCCACGCCTTCGCCACTCAGGCGGAGTGGGAAGCGTGGCTCGAGGCCGAGCACGCCGGTTCCGACGGCGTCTGGATCAAGTTCGCCAAGAAGGGCTCGGGCGTGCCCACCGTGACCTACGCGGAGGCCGTCGATGCCGCCCTCTGCTACGGCTGGATCGACAGCCTGGTCAACTCACTCGACGACCGCTTCTACCTGCAGAAGTTCACGCCGCGCCGCGCACGCAGCAAGTGGTCCCAGGTCAACCGGAAGAAGGTCGAGGAGCTGACGAAGCAGGGCCGCATGAAGCCCGCCGGCCTCGAGCAGGTCGAGCTCGCCAAGGCCGACGGCCGCTGGGAGGCGGCGTACGCGCCGCCCGGCAAGCGTCGAAGTCCCCGAGGACCTGAAGAAGGCCCTCGACGCGAGGCCCAAGGCCGCGGAGTTCTTCGCCACGCTGAACAAGTCGAACCGCTACGCGATCGTCTTCCAGGTCGAGGACGCGAAGAAGCCGGAGACTCGCGTGCGCAGGATCGAGAAGTTCGTGGCGATGATGGAGCGCGGCGAGAAGCTGTATTAGATTCGCGGGTGGCGGCCGCCCAGCACACCGGACGATGGGTTGACCGGTTTACTGTTTCCACATGGCCGAGACGGTGTCCCAGGAGCAGCGTGTCCGGGAAGGTAACGCCGCAATCGCCCGCGGCGCGTGGGCGGAGGCGCGGACGATCTTTGAGGAACAGCTCGAGGCGCGCGAGTCGGTCGACGCGCTCGAGGGGCTGAGCTGGGCCGCCTGGTGGGTCGAGGACGTCCCGACCTGCATCGACGCACGAGAGCGCGCCTACCGGCTCAGCCGCCGGGAAGGAGACATGCGACGCGCGGCGATGCTCGCGCTATGGATCGCCGACGACTACCTGATCCTCCGCGGCGAGCGGGCGATCGCCAACGGGTGGTTCCAGCGCGCGGCCCGCATCCTCGAAGCGCTCGACACCTGCCCCGAGCACGGCTGGCTCGATGCGCTGCTCGGATACGTGGCCACCATCGACGGTGATCTGGAGGAAGCGAAGAAGCTCGCGATCCAGGCGCGCGAGCTCGGGCAGCAGCTCGACGTCGTCTCCCTCGAGATGTTCGCGCTCGCGGTCGAGGGCCTGGCGTTGGTGAACGAAGGCGAGGTCGCGAACGGCATGCGCTGCCTCGACGAGGCCACCGCCGCCGCGCTGGCGGGGGAATTCGAGGAGATCGTGGCGGCCGGTTGGACCTTCTGCTTCTTGCTCAACGCCTGCGAGCGGGTCCGCGACTTCGAGCGCGCGGCGGAGTGGTGCACCAGGGTCGAGGAGTTCAGCCGCCGCATGCAGACTAACTTCGTCACGCTCGCCTGTCGGGCCCACTACGGGGCTGTGCTCACCTGGCACGGCCGCTGGCCTGAGGCCGATACCTCGCTCACGGCGGCGGAACAGCTCGCCCTCGAGCGGCCCTCCTGGGGTGGCCTCGTGATTGTGCGGCTCGCCGATCTACGCCGCCGGCAGGGGCGCTTCGCCGAGGCAGAGGAGCTCCTCCAGCAGAGACCGGGCAACCCTCTCACGCCAGTTGTCATGGCCGAGCTCGCCCTCGACCGAGGGGATCCCTCCGCGGCCGTCGACCTGCTCGAGCCCGTCCTACGGCGCCTCCCGGTGGAGAACAAGACCCTGCGCGCGGCGCCTCTCGAGGTGCTGGTGAGGGCGAAGGTGGCCACCGGCGCAGCAGATGCAGCCGCTTCTCACGTCACCGAGCTGCGGTCGATCGCGGATGCGCTCGGAACGCGTCCTCTCCAGGCCTCACTGAGTCTCTCGGAAGGGCTCGTCGCGACCGCCGCGGGCGACCAAGAGACGGCGCGGGCGCGGCTCGAGGACGCCGTCGAGCTATTCGCCGCGAGCGGCGCCTCCTTCGAGCTCGCGCGAGCGCGGCTTGAGCTCGCGCGGCTCCTCGCGTCGCTCGGCCGCGCGGACGCGGCCGTGCGCGAGGCGCAGGATGCGCTGACGCGAGTCGAGGAGATCGGAGCGGTGGCCGAGGCAGCACGAGCTCGGGATCTACTTCGGACGCTCGGCGCCTCACCGAAGGCTAGGCGCGCCGTCCGTCGCGACGCAATCCTCACCCGGCGCGAGGTCGAGATCCTGCGCCTCGTCGCGGAGGGACTCACGGACGGCGACATCGCAGCCCGGCTTGTGCTCAGCAAGCACACGGTTCATCGCCATCTTCAGAACGCCTACGCGAAGCTCGGCTGCTCCTCGCGCGCCGCGGCGGTGACGAGGGCGAACAAGCTGCGCCTGCTGTAGCAGCCGAAGCGGCATGGCCTCGACAGGCCATGCGCGCACTTGGCCTCCCGAGGCGAAGACAGCGCCGCGACGAGCGTCGACACTCGAGCGAACGTCGAGCAAGGAGACCGAGAGATGTCGATTGCGAAGACACGCACCAGCGATTCCGACTACCTGCTTGCCGGACAAGCCTCGGAGCTCGAGCGGCTTCAGCTTCAGTCCCGCGTCTGGGAGCCGAGCGGGCGCCGACTGCTCGAGGAGATCGGCGACAGCCGCGGCGCTCGCGCCCTCGATGTCGGCTGCGGCGCGCTCGGCTGGCTGCGAATCCTCAGCGAGTGGGTCGGACCGGACGGGGAAGTGACAGGGACCGACGTGGACGAGGCCATGCTCAGCGCAGCCGACCGCTTCGTGACCGGGGAGCGCCTCCGGAACGTCGGGCTCGTGAAGGACGACCTCTTCGCGAGTGAGCTCGAGCCGCACGCCTTCGACCTCGTGCACGCGCGCTACGAGATCACCCCGCTGGGACGTCCGCAGGCGCAGATGGAGACGTACCTGCGCCTCGCCCGCGCGGGTGGGACGATCGTCCTCGAGGACCCGGACGTCGCTTCGTGGCACTTCAATCCTCCCGCCACGGCGCTGGAGAAGCTGATCGCGCTGATCGTGGAGACGTTTCGGTTGAGCGGGGAGACTGGAGCGCGGGACGAAACCACCTCCACCTGCTGCGCGAGTTCGGCATCGAAGGAGACGTCAGGGCCGAGGTCCTCGCCCTTCCGCCGGGGCATCCCTACCTCCGCCTGCCGCTGCAGTTCGCCACGGCTCTCGAAGAGCGGTTGCAGTCACTGATCACTGCCGACGAGCTGGCGACGCTTCGCGACCAAGGCGAGGCCGAGCTTCGGGAGCCCGGCCGCTGGGGCACCACGTTCACCCTCGTGCAGTGCTGGGGACGTGATCGGTAGGTCGCCGGGCACAACGTGGGTAATTGCCCGATGCGCGTAGGCCCACCGGATGCTCAACTAGATACGAGCGCACGGAAGTCATATGGTCGTGCGTTCTTGTCACAAGGAGGCACGATGTCTGCAGTAACCGAACAGGAACTGGCGAGCTTGGAGGCGTTCTCGGGTGAGATCCTCCGGCCCGGCGAGAACGGCTACGACGAGGCGAGGCGCGGCTTCAACGGCTTGATCGACAAGCGTCCGGCGCTGATCGCGCGCTGCCGCGGGGAGGCTGACATCGCCGACGCGATTGCGTTCGCGCGCGACGCCGGCCTCGAGATCTCGGTCCGCGGCGGCGGCCACAGCGTCGCGGGACGGTGCTTCACCGAGGGCGGGCTGATGATCGACCTCTCGCTGATGAAGGGCATCTACGTCGACCCGTCGACCCGCATTGCGCGCGTACAGCCGGGAGTGAACTGGTCGCGAGCTGAACCGCGAGACGCAGCTCCACGGCCTGGCGGTCACCGGCGGTCTGATCTCGACTACCGGAATCTCCGGGCTGACGCTTGGAGGCGGCCTCGGGTGGCTGATGGCGAAGTTCGGCCTGGCGACCGACAACCTGCTGTCCGCCCGGGTCGTGACGGCGGACGGACGGACCCTCACCGCGAGCGAGCAGGAGAACGCCGACCTCTTCTGGGGGCTGCGCGGTGGCGGCGGCAACTTCGGCGTCGTCTCGTCGTTCGAGTACCGGCTGCACGAGGTCGGTCCGACCGTCACCGGTGGGCTGGTCGCGCACCCGTTCGACGCCGCTGGGGACGTGCTTCGCTTCTTCAGGGACTTCACGGCCGACGCTCCCGACGAGCTCCTGACTTCGCCGGCGTCGGGCACGCGCCCGACGGCTCGGGCGCCAAGATCGCCCTCGCGGTCGCCTGCCATGTCGGCGCGCCCGAGCAGGCGGAGGAGGATCTGCGGCCGCTCCGGGAGTTCGGCTCCCCGATCATGGTCGAGCTCGGGCCGCTGCCCTACACGGCGATGAACTCGCTGCTCGACGCCGCGTACCCAACGGGCAGCCTCAACTACTGGAAGTCCGCCTTCCTCAGCGAGCTCTCGGACGAGGCCATCGACGAGCTGCTCGCCCGCTTCGCGGCGTGTCCGTCGCCGATGACCGCGGCCCTCTTCGAGCATTTCCACGGCGAGGTGACGCGGGTGCCGGTCGACGCGACCGCGGTGCCCCACCGCGAGCCGGGCTACAACCTCGTGATCACGTCGGTGTGGACCGACCCGGCCGCGACCCAGGAGAACGTCGCCTGGACCAAGGACACGTTCGCCGCGATGGAGCCCTTCCTCGTGCGGCGCAGGTACCTGAACTACTTCTCGGAGGACGACGTCGGCGACGACCCCGTACGAGCGGCGTACGGACGGAACTACGATCGCCTTGTCGAGCTCAAGAAGGAGTACGACCCGGAAAACGTGTTCCGGCTGAACGCGAATATCCCGCCTGAGTAGCTCCTAGCCCGGGCGCTTCCCGGTGAAGCAGAACTGCGTGCAGGAGAAGAAGAACTCGCCGCGCCCGTCGAGCTCACGTTGGTCCTCCGCCCAGGCCTTCGCCTCGGCGGGCCCGCTGCGCTCGGCGACGAACTGCTCGATGAGCGGGAAGAGAGCTCCGACGTAGGCGTCGGGGACGAGCTCGGTCGTCGCGAAGACGTGGCCCTCGGCCTCGACGTCCTCGAAGCCGGCGGAGCGGAGCCGGGCGGCCAGCGTTCGCGGGAGGGCAGGATGGGCGAGGTGCTCGTCCCAGGCGAGCAAGGCCCGCTCCATGCCGTTCGGGTCCGTCGAATGCCAGGAAACGGTCGTCCAGTCCACGTCCCAGACGACGGCGCGGCCGCCCGGCCGAAGCGCCCGATACAGCTCCGCGAGCGCGCGGTCAGGGTCCGGGACGTACTCGAGCACCTGCACGGAGAGAACGGCGTCGAAGTCCCCGTCGTCGAACGGGAGCGAAGCGGCGTCCGCCTCGTGGAAGGCGACGTTCGGGTGCTGCTCGACTCGGCGGCGGGCGACGGCGAGCATCTGCGGACTGTTGTCCACGCCGACCACCGAGCCGCCGTCGCCGACCTCTTCGAGCAGTTCCGCGACGTAGAAGCCGGGACCGCAGCCCACGTCGAGGATCCGCTCGCCCGGCGAGGCCGCGAGAGCCTCGCGGACGAGGCGCCGCCGCCGGAGGATGTCGCGAGTCGGTAGACGGACTCCAGCTGGTTCGCGATCCCCTCGTCGAAGACCAGGCCCATCAGGGGTCGACGCGCGGCCGGAAGAAGATTCGCGTCTTGCCGCTCTCGCGCAGGGCGCTCGCGGCCTTCACCTCGTCGCGCCACTCGGGGTGGGGACGGCGGCTTTGCGCCGCCTACCCGTGACGATCCCCTTCCCGTGCTTGGCGAGGGCGATCTCGGCCATGAGGTAGCCGTGATTCTCGAGCACGCCGATCTCGCCCGGTCGAGAACACGTCGAGGTCGATCCGGATCGGCGCGATGAAGTCCCGGATCAGCGGATAGGAGTAGGCATCCGGCGCCGGGTCGAGCTCGTAGCTCGCCGGCCGCGAGGCGATTCCCCAGTACGCGCCGTGCATCTCTCCTCGATGAAGTTCGCGACGAGCCAGCGCTTGCGGACCTCCGTCGCCTGCTCGAGCAGGATGACGCCCGGCGGAGGGAGCCCCAGAGCCACCCCAACGTCCGGGCTCGGGCTTGAAGGAGGGCGCCGCGTCGGAGACGAGCACGGACTCGTGGTCGCGCCAGACCGGCTCCAGCCCGAGGTTGTCGAACATCCCGCCGTCGGAGAGCGTCGATCTCGTGGCCGAGCCGTCGCGTCGTCCCCGTCGTACGTGCCGCCCGTCAGCGTCGAGGGCTCCTCTTCTGGACGACCCCGAACGCGCCGGGGACGCAGGAGGACGCGCCGACCGCCGAGCGATCGTCCAGTCGCCGAGCCGGCCGAAGCCCGCTCGGCTCGGCTCCCGACTCGGCGGAGGCCCGAGTCGAACGCCCACTGGCGCGGAACGCATCTCGCTGCGAGCAGAAGACGAAGCGCGGCCGCTCGGGCAGGTCGGCGAGCCGTGCCCGGCGCGGGCCCTTGGCGTAGCGCGCTCGGCGAGCGCATCGATCTGCGCCTCGCGCTACGAGCCAGTTCGCGGCATGAACGCGGGCCAGGGCCGTGCCGTGCGGACGTTGTGCTGCGACGAGCTCCCGCATCGGCCCGGCCACGCCCGTCGTCGAAGCCCCGAACCGGCGTCCCGGCTGCGACCACGCCCGGGTCGAGGCACGCGTACGCCGCGATCAGCGCCGCGAAGATGCTGCCGCCGGACACCGAGGTGAACGTGTCGACTCTCGACAGCACGCCGAGCTCGTTCAGCCGTCGCAGCGCGCCCGAGGTGGAAGAGCGCAGCGCGATAACCGCCGCCCGAGCAGCAGAGTGCGATGCCGCTTCCGCTCCGCTCTCGGCAAGGGCAGGTACGGCGAGAACGCCGTGCTGGGTCGCGCTCATCGCGTCACCGCCTCGCACGTATGGCGGCGGTCGTAGACGGACATGATCTGCTCGATCATCGCCTCTCGCGAGGCAAAGCGCCGTTCGTCGTAGCAGCCGACCGGGTGCTCGAGCACGTTGTAGAGGCACTTGTTGCAGTACGTGCAGGGACTGGGCGGCAGGTCGTGGCCCGCCGGAACAGCTTCGAGAGATCGTTGTTCGCGACGAGCCCGCGAGCGATCGTGACGGCGTCGCAGTCTCCCCGCTCGATCGCCGCGGCGATCAGCGAGGCCTCTGGAAGCCGCCGGTGACGATCACCGGGATCCCGACGGCCTGCTTGACGCCATCGGCGTCGGGCAGGCAGCGCCCCGGACCTCGGTCGGGTCGCGCTCCCAGCGGGCCTTCGATCACCCGGTTCGCCGGCCAGAGTCCGGAACAGGAGGTAGTTCCGGAACGTGCTCTTTCCGCTCGAGAGCATGACGTCGTAGGTCCGCACCATGTCCTCGATGGAGAATTCGCCCGCCGGGTTCACCGGATGCGGGAACGTGCTGCCGGAGGAGACATGGATGGCGTCGGCGCCCGCCTGCTCGAGCCAGCGGCAGACCTGCACCGAGTCCTCGATCGTGTTCCCCTTCCCGAGCCAGGGGAAGAACGCGTTCGCGTGCTCCGTCGTCGAGATCTTCACCTGGAGGTGGAAGTCGTCGCCGACCTCGGCACGAATCGCCGCGACCGTCTCGAGCAGGAGGCGCGCGCGGTTCTCGAGCGGGCCGCCGTAGTCGTCCTCGCGGTCGTTGATCGCGGAAGAGAGAAACTGCGTGAAGAGGTAGCCGTTGGCGCCGTGGATCTCGACGCCGTCGAGCCCGGCCTCGCGGGCGCGCCGCGCGCCGTGCCGCGAACGCGCGCTCGATCTCCTCGCAGTCGGCCGGCGTCGCGCGCTCGGCCTCGAAGCCGTGCAGCGGATCGGGCTTCCCGGTCGACGAGAGCCCCTTGCGCGTAGGCGATCGCCCGGTATGTCGCGCTGCCGGCCCGCGTAGGCGAGCTGGAGGATGTAGCGGCAGTCGTGCTCGTGCACGCGCTCCGCCGAGCTCGCGCCAGAACGGGACGCGCTCGTCGGTCTCGATTGCGGCGAACTCGGGACGATCTTGCCCCGCTCGTCGACCGCGGTCCACGAGGAGACGATCGCCCCGACGCCGCCGCGCGCGAACTTCAGCTCCCAGTTGATCCGGGCCTGGGTGCCGGAGCCGTCGTACCCGTCGAGCCGGCCGGCGATGTTGGAGCGGAAGATCCGGTTCTTGACCTCGAGGCTCCGGAACCGAGCGGCTCGAAGATCGGACGTCGCGCGCATCTACGTCGCTTCGCCTCGGCCTCGGCGAAGGCGCCCCCTCGTAGACGGACATGATGTGCCGGATCATCTCGTCGCGGGAGCGGTAGCGACTCTCTTCGTAGCAGCCGAGCGGGTTCTCGACGAAGTTGATCAGGCACTTGTTGCTGTACGTGCACGGCTTCGGCGGCCGGTCGTGGCCCTCCGCGAACAGGTTCGGGAGGTCGGGGTTCGCGATCAGCGGGCGGCCGATGGTGACGCCGTCGAGTCGACCCGTCCTCGATCGCCCGGGAGATGACGGAGGCGGTCTGGAAGCCGCCCGCGCAGAGCGACGGGCACGTCGACGCCTGCTTGATCGCGCCGCGAGTCGAGGTTGATCCCCTCGATGCCGAGCTTCTTCATCCGGCGCTCCCACGCCCACGCGAACAGCCTTGTTCAGCGGCGGGTGCGGAACATCAGGTAGTTGCGGAAGGTGTTCTCCCCGCTCGAGAGCATCGTGTCGAAGGCGCGGATGGCCTCCGCGATCGGGAACTCCCCGGCGGGGTTGCGCGGGTGGGGGAAGACGTCGCCGGCCGAGACGTGGAACCCGTCGACGCCGGCCTCCACCAGCCACTTGCAGACCTGGATCGACTCCTCGAGTGTGTCCCGCCTCCGCCAGGGGAAGAGCGCCTTGCCGTCGTCGATCGCGCTGATCTTGAACTGGAGGTGGAAGTCGTCCCCGACCTCCTTCCGGATCGCGCGGACGATCTCGAGCGGGAAGCGCGCGCGGTTCTCGAGCGAGCCGCCGTACTCGTCTTCGCGGTCGTTGATGGCGGGGGAGAGGAACTGGGTGATCAGGTAGCCGTTGCAGCCGTGCACCTCGATCCCGTCCAGCTCGGCCTCGCGCGCACGCCGCCCCGCCTGCGCGAACGCGTCGACGATCTCGTCGATCTGGGCCTTCGTCATCCGCTCGCAGGGAAAGCCGTGGATCGGATCGGACTTGTCAGTCGAGGAGAGGCCCTTGTCGTAGAGGATGCTCGGGATGTCGCGCTGCCGTCCTGAGAACGCGAGCTGCACGATGTACTTCGCGCCGGCGTCGCGCACGCGCTTCCCCAACTCGGCGTAGAAGGGCACCTTGTCGTCGGCGTCGAGCTGCGAGTAGTTCGGCACGATCAACCCGCGCGGATGCACGGGCGTGTTCGAGGAGATGATCGCGCCGATCCCGCCGCGTGCGAACTTGACGTCCCAGTCCATCCGCGTCTCCGTGCCGGAGCCGTCGTAGTTGTCGAAGCGCCCCGAGATGCTCGAGCGGAAGAGCCGGTTTTTCACCTCGAGGTTTCGGAACTCGAGCGGCTGGAAGATCGCCGGCCACGGCGCCGGATCGGTCTTGTCAGGCAAGTAGCACCTCCCACGTCCAGGTTCCATCGTCCCCGCGCGTGCCTTTGATGTGGTCCTCGAGCGGCGGGTCGTCCGCGTGCTCCTCGCAGCCGGTCGCGGCGAAGCAGCGGATCTCGACCTCGCCCGGCCGCGTGTCGATCTTGAGGAAGCTCTTGAACAGCGGCGGATCGGGGTCGTTCCAGTCCAGGAACTCGGAGAAGTTCTTGTTCAGCGGCCCCATGACCCCCGCCTCGGAGAAGGGAAAGACGATCTTGGACTTCCGCCAGACGTTTTTCGGCACCTGCTGTCCCGGTCCGCGTCGCGCTTCGGGTCGACGTTGTCGAGCCGCATGGCCATGACGGCGGGCGCGAGCTCGTAGGGGATGGCCACGTCCAGCGGGAGCTTGCGGTCGAGCAAGATCGAGTACGCGGCCAGCGAGTCGCCGCGGCGCGGGTAGCAGCGGAAATCGGCCTCGTCACAGCCGCATTGCTCGACGGTCGCCTTGGGGATCTTGTGTGTCGCCTTCGTGTACGCGCCTGCCGCGCCGCTGACGATGTGCTGGACGACCCGCCCGTCCGCCTGACGCACCGGGTAGCGCTGGAAGTTGTGGATGTCGCCGCCGATGACGGCGATGTAGCGATTAGCGGCGTCCTCGACGATCGCGTTCACCGTGTCCTCCGAGCCGGCGATCGGGCAGGTCTTCCGGCCCGCGTCCACGACCATCGGCTTGCCGGTCAGGAGGATCTTGTCCTTCGGCAGCGCCGAGATCTTGCGGAGCCAGTCGCCCTGCTCGTCGTCGATCCCTGCCTGGATGCCGGTGTCGAGGCCCACGAGCATGAGCTCCTTCAGCTCGATTGCGAAGTAGGAGGCAGGCTGCCCCGAGTGCTCGGGCCGGTGCTGCTGCATCTCCATGATCTGCTCCTGCAGCGCCTCCGTCGGCTCGCGCCAGCTGAGGTCGAGAAACGCCCGCTTCCAGCGGCTCTTGCTCGCGTGCACCGGCGGCCGCAGGTCGGGGTCGGCGCCGCAGAGGAGCGTCATGAACCCGTGGAGCCCGTCGTACCAGTCGTGGTTTCCGGGGATCGCGTAGATCGGCCCGGGAAGCCCGCGGTACGGCCAGAAGAACTTGTCGTGGTAGTCGAGCACGTCCCCCGCGGGGTAGATGACGTCGCTGACGATGAAGGTGAAGTCGGTGTCCTTCGACGTGGCCCTGAGCGGGCGGAGCACCTGGTACTGCGAGTCGTCGCCCTCGCCGGGATCGCCGAGCACCATGAACGAGAGCTCGTCCTTGTCCGCGTAGCGCTTGATCGGGAGCGCGGGATCGATCCCCTTGCGCCGTTGCGCCTCGACCCAGCGCTTCCGCTCGTCGTCGGTCGAGTCGCCGATCCAGCGCGCGATCTTGTCGTTCCGGGACTCCCAAAGCGGCTGCGGGTTGATCCAGGAGAACTGCTTTTGCTTGGCCCGCCCCGGCCGGTACAGCTCGGTCGGATCCGCTTTGGTGGTGCAGAGCCAGCCGGCGCCCTCCCGGGACGTGCGGGACGAGACGGGCTCGGTTTTCGTGCGAGAAGTGCGGGACGGCACGGGCAGCCTCTCGGGCGGTCGCGCCACGCTACGACGCCTCCCCCGTGCCGTCAAGCTGGCGAGAGCTTGGCTATTCGGCGGTGACGTACGCGGCGGTCAGGCCGCCGTCGACGAGGAAGGTGGCGCCGTTCACGTAGCGAGGACTCGTCGCTCGCCAGGAAGAGCGCGCCCTGGGCGATCTCCCTCGCCTGGGCGAGCCGGCCCATCGGCAGGTGCTGCAGCCGGCGCTCGAGCGCTCCCGGCGTCTCGGAGAAGAGGCGCATGAGGAGAGGAGTCTCGACCGGGCCCGGGCAGAGAGCGTTCACCCGCACCCCTCGCCTGGCGAACTCGACCGCGAGCTCGCGGCTCAGCGAGAGCACGGCCCCCTTGGACGCCGTGTAGGAGATCTGCGAGGTGGCCGCGCCCATGAGCGCGACGAAGGAGGCGACGTTGATCACCGACCCGCCTCCCCGCTCGAGCAGGTGGGGAATCCCGTGTTTGCAGCAGAGGAAGACGCCTTTCGTGTTCACGTCCTGCACGCGCTGCCACGCTTCCAGCTCCGTGTCGAGGATGGAGGCGTCGTCCGCGGGCATGATCCCCGCGTTGTTGTAGAGGACGTCGATGCCGCCGTAGCGCTCGGCCGTCGCCGCGTACATCGCCTCGACGCTTTGCGGATCGGCGACGTCGACTTCCTGGAAGAAAGCTTCGCGCGCCTCCGCGGCGGTCTGCTCGCCGGCCTCGCTGCTCATGTCCGCGACGCAGACGCTGGCGCCCTCCTCGGAGAAGAGAAGCGCCGCCTCGCGGCCGATGCCGCCGCCGGCGCCGGTGATGACGACGACCTTGCCGTCGAGCCGCCCCATGGTCGGCGCAGCCTAACCGCTGACGGATTGCTGCATGAGCTGGTCCAGCTGCTCCCAGCGCTCGTCTGTGCCCTGCTTGCGCTTCTCGTTCCACCAGGCGAGGACGACGTTCGGCCCGTAGCGCTTCTGGGCGACGTAGGACTTCGCCAGCTCGTCGTAGTCCCAGTAGATGCCGTCCGCGTCCGGCCTCCAGCGGCTCGGCGGTGTCCTTGTCGGCGAGGAGCGATCCCACCGCTTCGAGATCCTCTGGATCGACCACATAGATCGTGAACGTGCCGTACTGCTCCTGTGCGGCCGGCGAGACGTCGAGCCCGAGGCCGAGCTGCTCCCAGGAAGGGTCGGAGCCGGCCGCCGTCTCGAGCGGTGGCATCCCCGACACCTGGTCGAACCGCTGACGAGCGTCTGCGCCGCGATCGGCGCCGCCTCCTGGTCCTCGTCGTCGCCGTTGCCGGACGACCCGCACCCGGCGAGGAAAACGGCGAGCAGAAGGATGAGTGCTGGGCGACTCACCACGTTCAAGAGTACGTGCCCGTTCCGACGCGATCAGTATCGCTAAGAGTTCCTAACCGGCCCTGATGCCGGGGCCGGCTGGAGCAGAAGCTAGGAGATCAGGTTACGAGGCATTGATTCGCCGGTCGAGACCATTCTCCTGGGCCTATAGGTATGGGCGCCGTCCCAGTCGATGTTCCCCGCTTCGTCGGTGAAGTTGGAAAGCGAGCTCCTTCACCTTGTCCGGGTCGAGGCCCGCCTCCTGCGCCTTGCTCATGACGTCGTCGAGGCTCTGGAGCTCGCCGCCACCGGCACTGCATGCCGCACCGGCGATGAAGTCACCCATATCCTCCTCCTTCGTTGGGGGCCGGCGCGAGCATGGCCCACGTTTCGGGAGCCCTGTCTACCTAATTTGCAGGTATTTCACCGTCCGGAAACCCGCTGGAGCTCGTCCCGCGCAGCGCGCGCTCGCGCGGCCGACACCTCGTTCCCTTTCTGCTCGAAGGCCACTGCGGCCTGCTCCAGGGCGGATGCGCGCTCCACGCTGTCGTCGAGGACCTCCGCCAGTGCCCAGAGGGCGTCTCCACGCAGGTCGAGCATGTCGGTTCGTTCTGCGAGCGCGACCGCTTCCCGCGCGAGGCGCTCGGCCTCCATGCCCGCTCGGCGCCTCGCGAGCAGCTTCGCCCGCACCGAGCGCCAGCCGACCTGTGAGCCCACGTCGTCCGGGGCCGCGGCCGCCTCGCTCGCCTGGTGAGCGCAGCGGCCTCCTCGTCGCGCCCTTCGTGCGTAGAGCGCGTCGGCGAGCCAGGCCGCGAGCGTCGAGAGAAGGCCTTCTCCCCCATGTGCTCGAGTGCCTCGAACCCTGGCGGAACGCCGCTTCTGCAGCTGCCGGATCACCCGCGAGAAGCTCCACCTGACCGAGGTGGCCGCCGGCGCCATGGCAGATCGGACGTTCAGCCCGAGCTCCTCCAGGATCGCTTGGCCGCGGCCGATCAGCGCCCGCGCCTCGTCGAACCGGCCCTGCATTGCCACCAGGAGAGCCTTGACGATGGTGACGAAAGACGTGACCCTCTGGTTGCCGCGCCCGTCGGCGAGGATGGCATCCAGGCGCGGCGAGGCCCTCGGCCACGGACGTAGGCCCCGCGGCGACCTCCATCGCGAGCCAGCAAGGAGCTCCGCCTCCTCGCGGCGATCTCTGGCCTTGCGCGCATGCTCGAGACCACGCTCCAAAGCCGCTCGTGCCCGCCGGGTGCGGCCGAGCGTGAACTCGGCCTCGCCGATCAGGTGCGCAGGCCTTGGCGAGCCCCAGATCGTCGTCACGCCCCTCGAAGAGAGGGATTGTCCGTTCTGCGAGCGCGATCGCCTCGGCGGACTCTCCTCCCATCTGCATCAGGAAGAACGCACGCTGGATGACGACGTATGCCTCGAGCCGCCGGTCTCCGAGGCCGCTGCTCCCTCGAGTGGCCTGGCCCAGCACCGTCTCCATCCTCCCAAACTCCCCCGCTTCGGACAGGGCTCCCGCCAGCTCCGACAGGAGCGCGGGCCGAGCGGGCTCGTCCTCGTCGAGAAGCGCGGCCGCGCGACCGAGCAGGTTCACCGCAGCCGGTGCATCGCCGCGCGCATAGGCTCGCTGCCCGCCGGACCGAGCCGTTCGGCGGCCGCGCGGGCAAGCGTGCGGGCATCGTCGACCGAACCGAGCTCGTTTCGGTAGCGGCACGCTTGCTCGAGGTGATAGCCCGCGATCTCGTCGAGCTCTCCCGTGAGCTCGATGGCCCCGCCGTCAACCACGCCGCGAAGCGCTCGTGGTGCTCGGCTCTGCGCTCCTTCGGGACGGCTCGGTAGGCGGCCTGCTGGATGAGGACGTGGCCGAACTGAAAGTCCTCCCGCCCGGCCGCCTTGATGAACTCCTTGCGGACGAGAGCGTCCAGGTGACGGCCGATCGACGGCTTCGCTTCGACGGGCAACAGCTCGGCTACCGCCTCGGGCCAGAACTCCTTTCCCACGACCGACGCGCCTTCCAGGACGGCCAGCTCGCCGGGGCCGAGACGATCGAGGCGGGCTGCCAGCAGCGCCGCGATCGTCGGTGGAAGGAGCGGCTCGTCACCGAGCTCCACGCCTTCCCTGAGGAGCGCGAGGAGCTGCTCGAGGAAGAGCGGGTTGCCCTCGGCCGCGTCGGCGATCCGGTGCGCGTCGCTTCGTCCAGCCGCTCGCCGCCGGGCAGTTCCTCGAGCAACCGCTCGCTCTCCTTCCGGGGAAGCGGCGTCAGGCGGAGCGAGGTGGCGTTGGGCAGGCCGCCTCCCCAGCGCGGTCGCTCCTCCAGGAGCTCGGGCCGCGCGAGGCAGACGAGTACGAGGGGGAGCGTCCCGTGTTTCCACGGCCAGGTACTCGACAAGGTCGAGGAGCGTGGGCTCGGCCCAGTGCAGGTCCTCGAGGACGACGACCAGCGAGCGTTCGTGCGCGAGCGTCTCCGAGGAGCCAGCGCACGGCCCAGGAGATCTCCTCCTCGCTGGTTTCGCCAGTCTCGGCAGTGCCGAGCGCGGCGGCGAGGCTGTCGGCCACGGGCGCGGCATCGCCCGCCCCCGACGAGCAGCTCGAGCACGCTCTCGCGTGAAACACCGCCCGCGGCCTCGTCGACGATCTCCCGCAACGGCCAGAACGTGATCCCTTCGCCGTACGAGAGGCAGCGGCCGGTGAGCACCGTCGCCTCCCCGCTGAGAATGGAGACGAGCTCCCGCGCGAGGCGCGACTTCCCGATTCCCGCCACGCCCACGACCGTCACGAGGTGCACGGCGCGATCGCGCGCCGCTCGGCGGAGGCTCTCACGCAGCTGGACGAGCTCGTGCTTCCGCCCGACGATCCGAGGCTCGTGGCTCTGGGCGGCAAGTTGTGCTTCGGGCACGAGCTCGAGCACGCGCCAGCCTGACTGCGCGGGTTGCAGCCGAACTGCGTCCCGGACAAGCCTCCGCGTGGACGCGCCCAGGACGATCTCGTTCGCCTGGGCGGCGTCTCGAAGACGGGATGCCGCCCTCGGCGACGCTTGTGGTGAGTAGCTCCGCCTCCGGCGGGCCGCCCCGAGACGACGATCTCGCCCGTCTCCAGGCCCGCACGGAGTGGAATCTCCTGCGCGCGGAGCTCGACGAGTGCGCGTACGGCACGGAGGGCATCGTCCTCGTGCACCGTGGGCAGTCCGAAGACGGCAACGAGGCTCTCGCCTGGGTCTATGCCCGCCATCGTGCCGCCGTGGCGTGCGGCCGCCTTCGAGACCGCGGTTGCGACCCTTCTCCGCACGCGGCGCAAGGCCTCGGGATCGAGGCCGTCGGCCGGCTGCCCGACGCCCAGCGCGGCAACCGTCACGGTCTTTCGCACCTCACGGGCGGGCACCGGCCCGGCAAGGGGAACGTCCGCCCTCGCCCTTGGCACCGCCTCGAGCGTAGGCTCCTGACGCAGCATCGCGCCCTCGAGCTGCTGCAGCCCTGGGCTCGGGTCGATCCCGAGCTCCTCGACGAGCAGCTTCCTGGCCTCCTGGTACACAGCCAGCGCGTCGGCCTGCCGGCCCGACCGGTAGAGGGCGAGCATCAGCTGCCCGCGCAGCCTCTCGCGAAAGGGATGCTCGGCGACGAGCGCCTCCAGCTCGCCGACCAGCTCGGCGTGCCTCACCGAGAGCCAGGTCCGCGTCGATGCGCTCCTCGAGCACGGTCAGGCGAAGCTCCTCGAGGCGGGCGATCTCGGCCTGCGCGAACGGCTCGTACGCGAAGTCCGCGAGCGGCGGAGCCGCGCCAGAGCCCGAGCGCCTCGTGCAGCAGCCTCGCGGCGCGCGCCTCGTCACCTTCCGCGCGCGCCCGGCCGCCTTCCCGGGCCAGGCGCTCGAAGCGGTAGAGGTCGAGCTCGTCTCGGCCGAGCTCGAGCATGTAGCCGGGCGGCGTGCGTCGTGATCGCGCTCGGCGCCGATGGCCTTGCGCAGCCGGGACACGTAGACCTGCAGGGCCTTTCTCGCCGTCGCGGGCGGGCTCCCCCCAGAGCTCGTCGATCAAGCGGTCGGCGGCGAGGACCTCGTTGGCGTGCAGGAGGAGGACCGCGAGCGTCGCCCGCTCCTTGCCGGCACCGAGAGGAACTCGACGCTCGCCCTCTAGAGCCTCGAGCGCCCCGAGAATGTGGAACTCCACCATCGCTCGTTCCGCCGCTGACCGTAACACGGTCGCCTAACCATGGGTAAACGCGGCGCGGCGGCGTGCGGCCGTAGCTATTCGACCCAGAGCTGGTCGAGCAGCGTCAGCCACTGGGGATGGAACTGGTAGTTGCCCGACGCGTTCGGAGACGAAGCCCACGGCACGCTGATTGACGAGCGGCACCGCCGCGGCTCGATCGACGAGCGCCCGGTCGACCTCGGCCCAGAGCTCGTTCGCCTCGCACCAGGTCGGACGCCTGCATGTCTCGCGGCCTCGTTCATCATCGCGTCGATCTCGCGGTCGCAGAACGCGAGACAGATTGAGGTTCGCGGGCGCTCTCTGGAAGCGAACGAGGCGCAGCTGAAGAGATCACGGAGGAAAGACGCCGATGCCGCAGTCGGCGTACCAGCCAAACGCCCCGATCTGCGCCTCGTTCCGTGAGTCGCCGAGCGTACGTCGAAGTACTCGCCGGGATAGCTGAGGATGACCCGCAACGCGCTCTTGTAGCCGAGCCGCCGGAGCAGAGCGACGACGTACCGGCCGTACTCACCACGGCCGAACTGCTCGTAGGCGAGGACCTCGATCCGCTGCCCTCGTGTCCCCGACGCTCGCGATCAGGCTCCCTGGCCCTGCGGAGATCCGGCGCTGACCACGTGCCCGCCGGATTCGCGGCCGCTCGTGTAGGGGCAGTACGGTCGGTAGCCCGGGACCGCCGGTGGCAGGACCTGGCACGTGGCGCGCGGCCAGCGTTCCGCCGAGCAGTTCGACCATTCTCTCCGCGGTCGACCGCGTAGTTCAGTGCCTGCCGCACGGCCGAGGTCGTCGAACGGCGGCACGCGGGTGTTCAGGAAGAGCCAGTCCGTCCACGGGCACGCGTCGCTGTGGAGCCTGCCGGGATACCTGGTCAGGAGCCCTTGCAACCGCTCGATCGGTGGGTCGAACATCCAGTCGGCTCGTCCCTGCTCGACGGCGGCGAGCTGCGCCTCGACGTCACCGCTCGAAGTGGAAGCGGATCTCGTCCGGGTAGCCGTCCGGACGGGCATCGGAAGACCACACGCGAAAATGCGGATTGCGAACGAGTCTCAGCTCTCGCTTGGGGTCGAGACTTGCGATCCGGTACGGACCGGTGGTCGGAATCGAGCCGTTCTCGACCATGCGGAGCGGCGTTCCGGCCGGAACGACGAATGCCGACGGAAAGCGAGCTTGTGCAGGAAGTCCGGGTCGGCCTCGCTCAGGCGGATCGTGATCGTCCCGGTGGCATCGTCGACCTCGATGCCCTGCGAGAGGTCGCAGACCTCGGTCTCCGCTGCCGCGCACTCCGTTGAGCCGACAATCCCGTAGGTCGATGCCTCGCCGGGCTCGGATCAGGTCAGCAGTCGTTCGAAGCTGTAGCGGAAGTCCGATGCACGTACGGGCGTCCCGTCCGAGAAGCGGACGCCGCGACGCAGCTGGAACGTGTACGTCCGTTCCCTGGTCCGTCGGTGTCGGGACCCGCTCTGCGAGGTTGGCCACGAGACTGCCTCCTCCGATCCCGTTCACCCGGCGGTATGCGACGAGGCCGTCGTGGACGAGCGGGACCACGAGTCCCTCCGGGTAGTCCCTGACGAAGGCGGGGTCGACGCAGCCACACGTCGAGCGGGATCGACTCGATCCGGAGCACGCCGCCGCGGTGGCTCCCGAGTGAGGGCAGGGTGGCCGTCCAGAGCGTTCTCGCCGTCGAGGGCGATCGCGCTCGGACTGCTCTCGACCCCGATCAGCTCGTCGACTCGGCCCGTGTCCGGGTCGATGCGAGCGATCGTGCCGTCACGCGCGCTTGCGACCCATACCGCGCCGCCGCCCGCCGCGACGGCGGTTGGGTTCGCGCCGACGTCGGCGATCGTGTCGGAGACCGAGCTCGTGGCCGGATCGATGCGCGAGACGGTGCCGTCCTGGCTGTTGGCGACCCAGATGCTGCCCTCGCCGACCGCGATGCGGTCGGGCCGTTCCCCACGCTGACCGCTGCACGACCGTGCCCGAGTCCGCGTCGAGCGGAAGACCACGCCGGTCGACTCGCTCGTCACCCACACCGCTCCTCGTCGACGGCGATCCCATGCCGGGCTGCCGCCGACGGGGATCGTCTGTCACGGTACCGTGCTCTCCAGATCGACGCGGGAGACAGTGCCGTCGATCGTGTTCGCCACCCAGACCGCTCCTTCGCCCACGGCGACGTCGGCCGGGCCCGTTCCCGACCGCGAATGTCTGCACGACCGTGACCGACTCCGGGTTGACCTGGACGACCGCGTTCGCTCGACGCCGTTCGTGACCCAGACCGACCCGGCTCCGTAGGCGACGCCGTTGGCGCTCTCGCCGACCTGGAGCACCTGGGCCGCCTCGCTCGCCGGATCGATGCGCGAGACGGTGCCCTCCCGTTCGCTGACGACCCAGACGAAGCCGCCGCCGGCGTCGAGGGCGCTCGGCCGGCCCGGAAGGTCTGAACTGCGTCTCGATCCCCGCCGCTTCCGCGTCGATCACGCCGACCGTGTTTTCGTCCAGCGCGGGCAGGAAGTCGGGCTCCGACGGGCGGTCAGAAGGATCGGCGGCGGCCACGGCGCCGAGCGCCAGGACGGCACCGGCGGCCGCGAGCAGCCAACGCCGGCGGCGTGGCTTCGGCTCTTCCGCCTCGGCAACGGTGCGCGAGTGGTCGCGTAGCGCCTCGGCGAGGGCATCCCGGGTCCTGTGTCGTCTCGTAGGGCATCCCGAGCCGCGAGAAAATGGCCAGCGCCGCTTCGAGATGCTTCCTCGCCGCCGTCGGCTGCATGCCCGCCGTCGCGGCACGCCCCTGTAGCCGCTCACCCCGCGCGAGCACGAGCTGGCAGTTGCGCGCGCCCCCGAGATTCGAGAGCTCGCGTCCTCGATCGGCGGCGCGCTCCCACGTGCCTAAGGCGATCTCCGCCTCGCCGAGAAGCTCGGCCAGCACCGCCCGCTCCAGCTGGTTCCCGCCCGCCTGGGCGAGCGCTCGCTCTGCGGTCTCACCGGCGAGCTCGGCGTTGCCGCGTGCCAGGTGGACGGCCGCGAGGACGGGCGCCTCGAAGCCCTTCGAAGCCGGCGACGAGCCGCTCGGCTTCGTCGACTCGGCCCTGCGCCAGACGCAGCTCGGCGAGAGCCGCCGACGCGAGCGCGTGCATCGTCGCCTGCGAGCCCTCCGACTCCCGCAGGGCCGTCGTCAGCTCCGCCTCGGCCTTCACCCAGTCACCCGTGGCGACGAGCACGCTCCCATAGAGCGTGCGGCAGTACACGTAGAGGAACGGACAGCCGTACTGCTCCGTAAATCGATCCGCAGCCCGGATCCACTCGACCGCACGCTCGAACTCCGCGCAGCTGACGCACGTGCCGATCATGTTGCAGCTGGTGAAAACGACGGTGTCGAAGTTGCCGCCTTCGCCTCCGAGCGAGGCGGCCATCGCTTCGTCGAGCAGCGCGAGGCCTTCGTCCACCCCGGCCCTGGCGTACCAGGCTGGAGCCGACCTCGGCAAGCGCGCAGAGCTCGAGATCGAGATCGCCCGACTCGGTCGCCAATGCGCGCGTCTCGTGGGCCAGCCTCTTCACCCTCTCTGGGATCGCCGGCCTCGCCGGCCTCCAGGAGCAGCACCCACCCCCGTATATCTTGGAGTGCGTGCTCCTCGACGAGCCGGCGCGCACGCGCGAGCCAGCCGGCCGAGGCGGAGCGGTTCGACATGTTCGCGCGGTAGTGGACGCAGAGCTTGAGCGCGATCGAGGCCGCCTGGGCCGGATCGGGGCGGCGCCGGAAGTCTGCGTACGCCCGTTCGCGGTAGGCGACCGACTCGCGCGTCTCCCCGAGCCACCAAAGGGCCTCGCCCAGACCATTCAGGGCCTCTCCAGTCTCGCGGGACCTGGAGTGCCGCTTCGAACGCATCCCTGGCCCCCGGCCAGTCCCCCGCCTGGAGCGCGCCGCCGTGCCCGCGGCGAGGAGGAGCGTCGGGAAGTGGCGCCGCCCCGGGCTCCTCCAGCACCGTCTCGAGGGCCGGCTCCTGGCGGAGGATGGCGCCCTCGAGGCGCTGGAGGGAGGGGCTCGGCTCGATCCCGAGCTCCTCGACGAGCAGCTTCCGCGTCTCCTGGTAGACGGCGAGCGCTTCGGCCTGGCGCCCGTCGCGGTAGAGGGCGAGCATGAGCTGGCCGCGGAGGCGCTCGCGGTACGGGTGCTGCGCGACGAGGGTCTCGAGCTCGGCGACGAGGTCGCCGCCGTGCCCGAGGGCGAGGTCGGCGTCGATCCGCTCCTCGAGGGCGGCCAGTCGCAGCTCCTCGAGGCGGGGGATCTCCGTCTGTGCGAACGGCTCGTAGGTGAAGTCGGCGAGCGGCGGGCCGTTCCAGAGGGCGAGCGCCTCTCGCAGAAGGCCGGCGGCGCGCTCGTCCTCGCCTTCCTCCCGGGCCTGCGGCCCTCTTCGAGCCGGCGTTCGAACTCGATCAGATCGAGCTCGTCCGAGCTCAGCTCGAGCACGTAGCCGGGCTCGTGCGTGCGGATCCGCTCCGAGCCCAGTGTCTTCCGTAAGCGCGTGACGTAGACCTGAACGGCCTTTCGTGCCGTGTCCGGCGGGCTCTCGCCCCAGAGCTCGTCGATCAGCCGCTCGGTGGCCAGGACCTCGTTGGCGTGCAGGAGCAGGATCGCAAGCAGCGCCCTCTGCTTCCCGGCCGCCGATGGGCACGGGCCGGCCGCCCTCCCGAACCTCGAGCCCGCCAAGGATCCGGAACTCCACCTGCGATTCACCCACAGAAAGGACGGTAACACGGCCGTTTGCCGGGAATTAGCCCGCGAGTAGGCGGCCCCAGCGATTCTCGCGCTCGAACGCGACCGGGACGGCCGCCGTACAAGGAGGCAGACTGATGAGACTCCCGTTCCAAATTCGAAGGTGCCGTCGATCGCCGCCGGGCTGGTCGCGGCGTCGTTCTTCGTGGCGCCGAGCGCGGGCGCGAGGCCTGAGTCGGGCGAGCCGGGCGTGACGCCGCCGGCGGCCCCGGCGCAGGTGGAAGTCGTGACTGCGGACGGCTTCGACTGGGCCGACGCCGGCATCGGCGCCGGAACAGCGGTCGGGCTTGTGTTGCTCGCGGCGGCAGCGGCCACCGCAGTCGGCCACGGACGAAGACTGGCGAGCTCACAAGGAGGTGCACCATGAGAACTCGAACCATTGCCGGGCTGTCGGCGGCCCTTTGCATGCTGGCCGCTGCGCTCGCAGTCGCGCTCCTCGCGCGACCGGCGGCTGCGGGCGACCCGTCACCGTTGAGAATCGAACGGGACGGGCACAGCCGGCCTCACAAGAACGACTCGCGCGCGGGGCGGCACGAACGTTTTCTCTATGTCGCCACGATCGCGCAAAGCGCGACTGATCCAGATTTCGTCGCCGTGATCGGGGCGGATCCGGATCGATCCGACTTCGGGAAGATCGTGAACCGCATCGATATGCCCAACGTGGGGGACGAGCTCCACCACTTCGGGTACTCGGCCGACCAGCGCCGGCTGATCGTGCCGGGCCTGTTCTCGAACCGGATCCACGTCTTCAAGATCAAGGCCAAGGGCAAGCGAATGGCCCTAAGGGCGGTCAACGACCAGCTGGCGACGGCGAGCGGCTACATCATCCCGCACGGCTCGATGACCCACTGGACGGCAGGACGATCGTCCCGATGGTGGGGGCGGCGACCGATTCCACGCGGCCCGGCGGCATCGTCGAGATCGACGATCGTACCGGCGCGTTCGAGTCGTACTTCGGCCCGGGCCCGGTGCGTGATGCCAGCGACCTCGGTCCCAGCTACATGTACGACTTCGCTTCGGTCCACGAGGCGAATCGCGGCATCAGCACGACGTTCGGACCGCCGGCGCTGTGTGGAGGAGGCATCGACCCGACCTGCCTCGGCGATGAGGTCGCCGTCTGGAACGTTCGGCGTGAGAAGGTGATCCAGACCGCCGACCTGGGCACGAACAGCGGCGCGCTCGAGGTGCGCTTCATCAGGGAGCACGGCGTCCGGCGGGCCTTCATCAACACGCCCGGCACGCACGCGGTCTGGCTTGCCGATGACGACGACGGTGACGGCGTCTTCGAGTTCCAGCAGGTGCTTGGCCCCGAAGACGGCCTGACGATTCCGGTCGACATGCTCCTGTCCTACGACCACAAGTACATGTACCTGACCAACTGGTTCGGAAATACGGTGCAGCAGTTCGACATCACCGATCCGTTCAATCCGGTCCTCAAGGCCACGGCCTCTGTGCCGCACCCGAACATGCTGCGCCTGAGCCGGGACAACAGACGCCTCTACGTGTCCAACGCAAACCTCACACCGTGGGACAACGACCCCGCGTTCGGACCCCCACGCAACAACGACTACGGGATCTGGCTGTTCGAGGTCGGCAAGTCCGGCGGTCTCACCCCGTTCAACTCCGACGGAAGCGCCTGGGTCAGCTTCACCAATGTCCGGAAGAGGACCACCACCGGACCGGCTGGGCCGCACATGATGCTCTTCGACCCGAGCATCCCGCTGGAGCCCGGTGAGCATTGAGCGAACGGACTGGGTCGACCCATTTCTCACTCCTTGGAGGAACAAATGACTAGGAATTGCGCGAATCGTTTGCGCAGGCGCCCTGCTTCTGCTGCTGGTCGGGAGCGTGGCGGGCGCGACCGGGAACCGTGGTGGGGGTTCGGCCAGGTTGGCCGAGCAGCTCGCCGACGCACGCTTCGCCACGGGGGAGTACGCGACCGACCTGGAGGCGGCGAAGGCGGACGGCTACAACCTCCAGATCACGCCGAACATGCCGAACATGGGCTTCCACTTCTTGAACCCGTCGATCGGCGGTGACTTCGACGTGACGAAGCCGCCCATCCTCGTCTATGTAAAGCGGGGCTCGGAGTGGCAGCTGGGCGCGCTCGAGTGGGTGTTCACCGAGCGGCCGAAGAAGAAGCCGCTGAAGGGGGCGCGCTACGGATCGTTCCCGGCGGCCTGCCATTACGCCGATGGATCGTTCGTTCCCGCGGCCGCCGAGGTGGACTGCGCGCCGACGAACGGGGGCGCGGCGTTCACGTTTTGGCATCCCCGCCTCGTGACGCTGCACGTCTGGCTCTGGTACCCGAACCCGGACGGGCTCTACGCGTCCACGAACCCGCTCGTGGCGCCGCTCACCGGCGACTAGACAGCACGGGCGCAAGGGCGGCAGCGATCGCCCTTGCGCCCGCCGCCTTCCCTCTGAAGGAATCACTCGTTAACCCGTCATTAGCCGCAGATTTACGCCCACGGAGACCGTCCACTGCATGAGCGACCGAACAGCGGTCGCCCGAAACAGGAGGATGCACGATGAGAATCCAGACCCAGATGCACAGGCGGCCCCGACGCTGGCTCGCCGCCACGCTCGCCGCGGCGTTCCTCACCGCGGCGCCTGCAGTGGACGCGCGGCCGGACCCGACCACGGGCGGTTCGGTTTCCGAGGAGCGATCCGTCGTGGTCGTCGAGCCGAGCGGGGGCTTCGACTGGGCCGACGCGGCCGTCGGGGCCGGCGCCGCCGCCGGGATCGTTCTGCTCGCGGGTGGCATGGCTTCCGGGTTGAGCCACCGCCGCCGGCTCGCAAGCTCGTGACCAGAAGAGGAGAGCTCTGATGCGACGGTTGAGCAGGGCGCCCGTTCGGCGCTCTGCTCAAGCCCGACCTCTTCCGGAATGGCGGTAACGCGGCCGTTAGCCGAGGGTTAGCCCCGGATTAGTGGACTCCGGCCATCTTCGTCTTCGACAGCGACCAAAGCGGTCGCAAGGCAAGGACGAGAGGAGAACAGGATGGCAACCATCGACGAAACCCCCGCCGTCGACGAGGAGAAGTTGATGGCGTTCGTGTTCAAGGCCGTCGAGGAGGTCGGGGCGACGGTGAACGCGGCGCTGGTTGTGATGGGCGATCGCCTGGGCCTGTATCGGGCGCTGGCGGGTGCCGGGCCGATGTCGCCGGCGGAGCTGGCCGAGCGTGCGGGCGTGAGTGAGCGGTACGTGCGCGAGTGGCTGAACGCACAGGCGGCGGGCGGCTACGTCGAGTTCGACGCGGTGAGCCACCGGTACATGCTTCCTGCCGAGCAGGCGGCGGCGCTGACCGACGAGGAGAGCCCGGCGTATCTGCCGGGGTTTTTCCAGATCGCGTTGGGGACTCTGCACGACGCCCCGAAGGTGATCGAGGCCGCTCGCAGCGGCGCCGGTCTCGGCTGGCACGAGCACACGCATGACGTGCACGAGGGCTGCGAGCGCTTCTTCCGGCCCGGCTACAACGCGAACCTGGTCACGAGCTGGCTGCCCGCCCTGGAGGGCGTCGTCGAGAAGCTGGAGCGCGGGGTCACGGTCGCCGATGTCGGCTGCGGCCACGGCGCCTCGACGATCCTGATGGCGCAGGCGTATCCGCGCTCGACGTTCGTCGGCTCCGACTACCACGAAGGCTCGATCGCCACGGCACGGGAAAGAGCGGAGGCGGCGGGAGTCGCCGAGCGCGTCCGTTTCGAGACCGCACCGTCGGACGGCTTCTCGGGCGGCGGCTACAAGCTCGTGACCATGTTCGATTGCCTGCACGACATGGGCGATCCAGTCGGCGCCGCCCGCCACGTGCGCGAGGCGATCGCCCCCGACGGCGTCTGGATGATCGTCGAGCCGATGGCGGGCGACCGTGTCGAGGAGAACCTCAACCCGATCGGCCGCGCCTACTACGCGTTCTCGACGTTTCTCTGCACGCCCGCCTCGCTCTCGCAGGAGGTCGGGCTGGCGCTCGGCGCACAGGCAGGCGAGGCTCGCCTCCGCGACGTCGTCGCGGCCGGCGGGTTCAAGCGCTTTCGGCGGGCGGCAGAAACCCCGTTCAATCTCGTCCTCGAGGCGAGGCCGTGAACCAGCACGACGCGTGGCCTGCGACTCGAGCGACTCTGGCCTCGGCGGCCGTGGTAGTCCTCCTCATCGGTGCGATCGGTTGCGGCGGTGAGGACGGGACGATGGTCACCCTCGAGCCCACGGAGCACGCAGAGGGCGCAAGCGGCAAGGCCCTAGTCATCCATCTCGACTCGGGATGGCAGATCGCGCTCGACGCCACCGGGCTTCCACGGCTCGACAGCACCGGGTTCTACCAGGCGTGGCTCGGAAACGGGAAGTCGCGCGTTTCGATCGGGACGTTCAACGAGCCAGACCGCCTCACCCTGTCGGCGGGGGTGTCGCCGGAGGTGTTCCCCGAGCTCACGGTCACCCGTATGGAGCTCACCGGTCGCTCAACCTCGCGTCCGGAGCCCGTTCTGAAGGGCGAGGTCGAACTCTGATGCGGAGGCTGTTCATCATCGGCATCCTCATCGCGGCGCTGGCCCTCACCACCGGTGTGCCCGACGCAGAGGCGGGGCCGCGCCCCAAGCTGAAGAAGGCGACGGTCCCTGGATTTGTCCTGGCGTCCATCTGTGGCCGCGACGCCAGCCGAGCGCCGAGACGAGAAAGGGCGGCATGCCCCGTGGCCGGCTCGGCGCTCGTGCAAGCGGCCTCACCGGGAAGGCCCGCCCCAGGGCAACGCGCGGGCCTTCCCGCTCCCTCCCGGCCTACTCGGTCGAGATGAAGACGTTCTTGACCTCGGAGTAGCCCTCGAGGCCGTGGAGGCCGAGCTCCCGGCCGAAGCCTGACTGCTTGAAGCCGCCGAACGGGGTGGAGACGCGCACCGAGCTGTTCGAGTTCACCGAGAGGACGCCCGAGTCGATGCCGCGCGCCATCCGCAGCGCCCGCGCGCCGTCGCGCGTCCAGATCGAGCCCGAAAGCCCGTAGGGCGTGTCGTTGGCGAGGCGTAGCGCTTCCTCCTCGCCCTCGAACGGGATGACGGCGGCGACGGGGCCGAAGACCTCCTCGCGCGCGATCCGGTCGTCGTTGGTCGCCTCGACGAGCGTGCAGGGGAACCAGAAGCCGGGGCCCGCGGGCACCTCTCCACGAAAGACAACGTTTCCGTCCACGAAGGACGCGACGGTCTCGCGGTGGGCGGCCGAGATGAGCGGGCCCATTTCCGTCTCGTCCGCGGCGGGATCGCCGACCTTCACCCCGCGGGTCGACTCGACGAGGAGCTCGAGGAAGCGGTCGTAGGCCGAGCGCTCGACGAAGATGCGCGAGCGGGCGCAGCAGTCCTGACCCGCGTTGTCGAACACTGCGTACGGCGCGGCCGCGGCCGCCTTCTCGAGGTCGGCGTCGGCGAAGATCACGTTGGCGGACTTGCCGCCGAGCTCGAGGGTCACGCGCTTGATCGTCGCCGCGGCGCCCTCCATCACCCGCCGGCCGACCTCCGTCGAGCCGGTGAAGCCGATCTTCGCCACGTCCGGGTGCTCGACGAGGCGCTGCCCGACGACCGAGCCCTTGCCGGCGACGACGTTGAAGACCCCCTCGGGAATCCCGGCCTCGAGCGCGAGCTCGCCGAGCCGCAGCGCCGAAAGTGGGGTGAGCTCGGCGGGCTTGAGGACGATGGTGTTCCCGCAGGCGAGGGCAGGTCCGACCTTCCAGCTGGCGATGTTGAGGGGGAAGTTCCAGGGGACGATCAGCCCGACGACGCCGAGCGGCTCCCGGAAGGTGAGGTCGACGCCGCCGGCGACCGGGATCGTCTCGCCGTGGTGCTTGTCCACGGCTCCCGCATAGAAGTGAAAGACCTCTGCGACCATGCCCACCTCGGCGCGGGCTCCGGCGATCGGCTTGCCGACGTTCTGCGACTCGATGCGCGCGAGCTCCTCGTGGTGCTCCTCGACGAGCGTGGCCACCCGCCTGAGCAGCCTGGCGCGGTCTGCCGGAGCGACGGCGCGCCAGCCGGGGAACGCAGCCTTGGCGCGGGCGACTGCCGCGTCCGTGTCTTCGGCCGTCGGCGACGGGAGCTCGGTGATCGGCTCTTCGGTCGCCGGATTGAGGACGGTGATCACGCCCGCTCCTCCCGGTAGCGTCGTGCTTCCTCTACCAGCGCGCGGAAGAGCGCCGCGTCCTCGCCCTCCTCCGGATGCCAGAGAACGCCGAGCGCGAACCGCTGCGAGGGATCCTCGATCCCCTCGACGGTGCCGTCGTCGGCGCGGGCGGACTCGCGCAGTCCTTCTCCGAGCCGGCCGTAGCCCTGGTGGTGATGGCTCTTGACGGGGGCGTGCTCGCCGAGAACCGCGCGCAGCTTCGTGCCGGGTAGGACGTCCACCCCGTGGTCGGCGAAGACGCCGGAAGCCTCTTTGTGCCCCTCGTGGCCGACGACCTCGGGGAGGTGCTGGACGAGGTCGCCGCCGCGGGCGACGTTCAGCACCTGGCTTCCGCGGCAGACGGCGAGAACGGGCATGTCGCGCGCGAGCGCGCCCTCCAGGAGCGCAAGCTCGGCGCTGTCGCGCTCCGGCCGGAGACCGTTCGTCTCGGGATGCGCTTCGGCGCCGTACGAGGCTGGGTCGAGATCGGCGCCGCCGGAGAAGAGGAGCCCGTCGAGCGCATCGAGCGTCTCCTCCACGCCTTCGGAGCACGGCGGGACGACCAGCGGCCTGCCTCCTGCCTTCTCGATCGCGCGGACGTACGCCAGCGGGATCAGGGCCGCGGGCGCGTCCCACACGCCCCAGCGGGCCTCCTCGGCGTAGCTCGTGATCCCGATGATCGGGTGCATCGTCACGAAACGTAGCGGAGGACGACGCGCCACCCGTCGGGGTCCCTCGAAGCTGAGATCGTCCCGCCAGTACGGGTTCTCCGGCTCGACCGGCTCGTGGCCGAGCGCGCGCATCCGACCGGCGACGGCGGCAATCACGTCGCGGTCGGTCAGATAGAGGACGAGCAGGTTGTCGTGGGTCGGTGCGGGGCCGGGGCTGCCGTGGACGTGCTCGGTCAGCTCGAGGTGGACGCCCTCGCCCGGGAGCCCGAGCATGACGCCGCTGTAGCCCGCGTGATCCTCGAAGGAGTCGATTCGCTCGAGACCGAGCCCCTCCTCGTAGAAGCGAAGGACGTCCGCGAGCTTGTCCGTGGGGCGGGCGAAGCGGACCGCTTCGACATCAGCCGCGTTCATAGAGCCGCTCGCGCTCGTAGCAGGTCACCGCCTCGTCGAAGAGGCGCTGCTCGGTGCGCGCGTAGTTCAGGTAGTGGTCGACGACGTCGTCGCCGAGAGCGGCGCGCGCCATCGTCCCCTGCTCGAGCGCGGCGATGCCCTCCCGGAGCGAGTGGGGGAAGCGCTCCGCGTCGGACTCGTAGGCATTGCCTTCGAGCGGCGGCGGCAGCTCGAGCTCGTTCTCGATTCCGTGGAGGCCGGCCGCGAGGAGCGCGGCAAAGCCGAGGTACGGATTCATGTCCCCGCCGGGGATGCGCGTCTCCGTGCGGAGGCCCTCGCCGTGGCCGACGATCCGGAAACCGCAGGTGCGGTTGTCGTGACCCCAGGCGAGCGTCGTCGGCGCCCAGCTCCCGGCCGCAAAGCGCTTGTAGGAGTTGATCGTGGGGGCGATGAAGATCGCCAGCTCCTTCAGGCAGGCGATCTGCCCGGCGAGGTACTGCTTGAAGACATCCGACTCGCCCGGCGAAGGCGCTCTCGCCCTCGCGCCAGAGGCTCGAATGGACGTGGCACGAGCTCCCGATCCACGTGTGGTCGGGCTTCGCCATGAACGTGATCGAGCAGCCGTTCAGGTGCGCGATCTCCTTGGCCCCGTTCTTGTAGACGGTGTGGTTGTCCGCCATCGTGACCGCGTCGGCGTAGCGGAAGTTGATTTCCTGCTGGCCCGGCCAGGCCTCGCCCTTGGAGGTCTCCACCTTGATTCCGGCGCCCTGCATGGCGTTTCGCATCTGGCGGAGCAGCGGCTCGTCGTAGGTGGTGGCGAGGATGTGGTAGTCGAGGATGTAGGGAACCGACGGCGTCAGGTTGCGGTAGTGCTTCGCGTGCGCCTCCTCGTAGGTCTCGCGGAGGAGGTAGAACTCGAGCTCGGAGCTGAACATGGGAGTGAGGCCGAGCTCGGCGGCCCGCTCCACCTGGCGCTTGAGGACTTGTCGCGGCGAGGGCGCTACCGGCTTGCCGTCGTGCCAACCCACGTCGCAGAGGACGAGCGCGGTCGCCTCGAGCCACGGGATCCGGCGCAGCGTGGCGAGGTCCGGCCGCAGGACGAAGTCGCCGTAGCCCTGCTCCCAGCTGGCGATGCCGTAGCCCGGGACGGGGTCCATCTCCATGTCGTTGGCGAGCAGGTAGTTGCAGCCCTCGACGCCGTGCTCGTGGACGTGGTCCTCGACGAAGAACTCCCCGTGGAGGCGCTTGCCCATGAGCCGGCCCTGCATGTCGGTGAAGGCGACGATCACCGTGTCGACCGAGCCGTCCTCGACCGCCGCCGTCAATTCGTCCAGCGTCAGCATGGGTCGGGAGTTTACGCGGTGCCGCACGGCTTGACAGGAACTTCCTACGCGGCGTAGAAACCCCCGGTCGTAAGCCGCCGGAACGGAGGAGGCGTAATGACCCAAGGGCCTGAAACGGGGGGCTATCACACCTCGGAGGACGAACACATCCTCCACAAGCTCGGCTACGCCCAGGAGCTGTTCCGGGGCGATGGGCGGGTTTCGGAACTTCGCGATCAGCTTCACGATCATCTCGATCCTCGCGGGGTGCCTGACCTCGTACAACATCGGCTTCGAGCACGGCGGCCCGATGTGGGTGGTCTTCGGCTGGCTGCTCGTCGGCCTCATGGCGACGATCATCTCCCTCGGCATGGCGGAGATCGCCTCCGCCTATCCGACCGCCGGCGGTCTCTACTACTGGGCGTCGAAGCTCGGCAGCCCGGGCTGGGGCTGGGCGACGGGGTGGTTCAACCTCATCGGCCAGGTCGCGGTCACCGCGGCGATCGGCTACGGGCTCGCGCTCTTCGGGCAGGCGCTCTTCGACTTCTGGTTCTCGTACACGGAGCACATGAACGACTGGTTCGGCGCGTCGTTCGATGCCTCGACGTACATCCTCTACGCGCTCTTCCTGTCGGCGGCAGCCCTGATCAACCTGCTGAACATCCGCCTGACGTCCGGGCTGAACATGATCTCGGCCTGGTGGCACATGGTCGGCGTCGTCGTGATCGTCGCGATCCTGATCATCGTCCCGAACGACCACCAGTCGCTCTCGTACGTGTTCACGCAGACCATCAACAACTCGGGCTTCGGCGACGGAACGACCCAGTTCGGGCTCGCGTTCCTGCTCGTGCTCGGGCTGGGGATGCTGCTCCCGCAGTACACGATCACCGGGTTCGACGCGTCGGCGCACACCGCCGAGGAGACCAACAACGCGTCCCGGATGGCGGCGACGGGGATGTGGACCTCCGTTGTCGTCTCCGTGATCTTCGGCTGGATCCTGCTCGTCGCGGTGACGTTCGCGATCCCGAGCAACCAGGGGGCGCTCGACACGGTCAACGCCCTCGGGCTTCTCGTGCCCTGGATCTGGGCCGAGTCGATGGGCCAGAACTGGGCGGAGGCGCTGCTCTTCATCTGCGTCGTCGCGCAGTTCTTCTGCGTGACCGCGTCCGTGACCTCGGCGTCGCGGATGATGTTCGCGTTCTCGCGCGACCGTGCGGTGCCGGGCCATCAGCTCTGGCGGCGCGTCGCGAAGAACCGCGTGCCGCGGTGGTCGGTCTTCGGCATCTGGCTCTTCGCGGGCATCCTGATGATCCCCGCGGTCTGGAACTACTTCGTCGGGCTACGCGGTCGGAACCGCGATCGCGGTCATCGGCCTCTACATCGCCTTCGTGATCCCCGTCTACCTGCGCTGGCGCAAGGGCGACAGCTGGGACGAGCCGAGGGCGTGGAGCCTCGGCAAGCACTACAAGTGGATCGACCCTCTTTCGATCGCCTGGGTCGCGTTGATCACGATCATCTTCCTGATCCCGCTGTACAAGATCGGCCTCCCGTGGGAGGACGGCTTCGACTGGCGGTTCACGAACTACACGATCCTCTGGTTCGCGGGCATCGGCCTCATCTTCGGCGGCTGGTGGTTCCTCTCGGCCCGCAAGTGGTTCAAGGGCCCGGTCCGGATGGGCACCGAGGAGGAGCTCGAGCGCTACGAGGAGGAGTTCGAGCGGAGAACCGGGACGGCTCCGGTGGCGCGGAGCTAGCGCGCGAGCGCGCGCCGCACCGCTTCGACGTTCAGCGCCGGAGCGAGCTCGTCCGCCAGGGCGAGCCGCTCCGGCGCGTGCGTTCCGGGGATCGCTACGCAGCGCATACCGGCCGCCTTCGCGGCGGCCACGCCGGCCTCGGTGTCCTCGAAGACGGTGACGTCGCCGGGGTCGAGCCCGGCGTCGAGGAGCTCTAGCGCCAGCGCGTAGCCGGCGGGATCGGGCTTTCCCCGCTCGACGTCCTCCATCGTGACCACGACGGCGACCGCGCCGGCGAGCCCGGCGGCCTCCAGCGCTGGAACGACCTCGTCCCGGTGCGCACCGGAGACGACGGCGACCGGGACCCGTTCGGCGGCGTGGAGGACGGCTTGCCGCGCCTCCGGCGAGATGGTGGAGCCGTCGGCCACCGACTCCCGGTAGCGGGTCACCCGCTGCTCGAGCACCTCGTCGACGGCGGGGTGATCCGCGCCGAGCCACTCGAGCACGATCTCCCGGTCGGAGAGCCCGGCGAGGCGGTCGAAGTAGACCTCCTCGGAGAGGGGCCGTCCCTGCTCGGCGAAGAGCTCGCCGAAGATGGCGAAGAGGAGCGGCTCGTCGTCGGAGAGCGTCCCGTTGAAGTCGAACATGAGAGCGCGCGCGCCCACGGCGCCCGCCAGTCTAGGTCGCAGGCTTCGCTGGCAGCCCTACTTCGGCGAGCTACGGGACGAGGACGCGCGGGCGCTCCGGCTCATGCGTCTCATGTCCGACTTCCGGGAGGTCATGCGGGGCGTTGTCCAGCAGGGGATCTCCGAGCTCGACTTCGACTTCGTCGCCGACGCCTCCGAGCACTTCGACCGGCTCCGGCGGACGGCGGCGGAGGAGGCGCTTCAGCAGGCGCTGGAGCACGAATAGGAGGAGGAGCGCGGCGGCTGCGGCCGCCGCGATGGCGGCGAGGGGTACGCCGGCTTCGTCCTCCACCGGAGCCGTGGCCAGGGGCGGGGTGGAGCCCGAGCTGGGCTCGGCGGGCGGCGCCGGCTCGCTCACCTCCCAGGTCTCCGTGTCGACGACGGCGTGGGGCCGCTCGAAGGCCGGATGCACGACGGAGAGAGTGCTTCCGTCCGGCGAAGGCTCGAGGTGGAGCTCGTAGAGCAAGTCGAAGCCCATCAGCCCGTGCAGGTCGATGCAGCGGGCCGTCCGGCCCACGGTGTCGAGCGCGTGGATGAACGGATGCTTGCCGGCCCCGTCGTAGAGCGTGTAGGCCCAGCGGCCGTCGGGGCTCGCTGCGCGGGTGATCGGCATGCCGCGCATGACGTCGCCGACCTCGCGGGGATCGATGATCGGCTCCGGTAGAAGCCGTCCGGCGCCGAGGTCGTAGAGCCGCACGAGATAGCGACTCGGGTCGCGCCGCGAGAGGTACTGGACGAGGTAGAGAAGCTTGCCGTCTGGCGAGATCGCGTCGAAGCTGAAGTCGCCTTTCAGCCTGATCACGTCTCGAGCCTTCAGCCGGCGGGCGTCCAGGACGGCGAAAGTGGTGTTGCGGCGGGGAAAGCCGACGCGCGGGTTGATGAGAACGAGTGTCCTGCCGTTCGCCGAAAGCCCTCCGGGCGAGCCGTCGTAGGCGACCGCAGGAACGGTGAACCTCCCGTCGAGCAAGCGGGACCGGCGCACCTGCCCACCCTGCTGCGAGACCGCGGCGACGAGGGTGTCCGGGCCTGCCGGGAGCGAGACGTAGCGCGGCTCCGTGGGAGCGGGCGCGGCGACCCCTGCGCGACTGAGGTCGATGCCTTCGACGGGCAGCCCGTCGGCGTGCGCGGCGGCCGCGAACGTCCCCGTCACAACAGCAGGATCGCGGCGAGCGCGCCTCTGGTCATGCCCCGACTACGGGGGCGACCGGCCTTGAGGTCCCCACTCAGGGTGGACTGTAGGGGCATGACGCCCGCGCGGAAGCCGTTCCGAGATCTGGTCTGGACGCAGACCGGCTGGTCAGTACCGCAGCGACTAGTCCGCCGTCTGCCTCAACGCTGGCCGATAGCGGAGAGTTGCTCGGCTAGGCGGCGGCGGAAGGCCGGCACGTGTGCGACGAGGCGTAGCGCCACATTGCGCAGCGGGCGAACCGCCGGGGGGACAGTAGCGAGTCGGGTGAGCCGGTGGGCAAGTGCGACCACATCGATCGCCTCGGCACGACTGCCGGCCGCATATTCATCGAGCTTGTCCTCGCGACCCTCCCGCAAGGCGACCGATAGCGCATCCCCGAGGGTCATCGCATCACGCAGGCCGAGGTTCATTCCTTGCCCACCTGCCGGGCTGTGCGTATGTGCCGCGTCGCCGGCGAGCAGTACGCGCCCGGCCCGGTACTCGTCCGCCACCCGCTCGTGGATCCGAAACCTGGATCCCCAGATCACTTCCGTCACCCTCGCCGTGGTTTGACGCGGACCTCGGGTGTCCAGCAGTCGCTGCGCAAAGGCGACTTCCGGCTGCTCCGGCGCATCGTCGACTTCGGCCACGAGCCGGAACGACCCGTCCGGGAGCGGCGCCACGACCAACATGCCCGGTTTGGAGAAAAACAGCAGAACCTCGTCCCCCGGCAGGCCGCCCTCCACCCGGACGTCAGCCAGCGTGAAGGACAGCGACAGGGCATCGTTGCCGTCGAACCCGAGTCCGGCCAGGTCACGGATCGTGCTGTTCATGCCGTCGGCCGCAACGACGTACTTGGCCTTGATCACGTGGCCGCCGTCCAGCGTGACCTCGGCATCATCGGCGGTCTGGCTCATCCCGGCGGCGACGTACGGGCGGTGGACCCGGCCGCCGAGTTCCTCGAGGCGGTCGAGCAGGACCTTCTCGGTGATGTTCTGCGGGACCATCAGCGTGTACGGATACTCCGTCGGGAGCCCGTCGAACATGACCGGCAGGAGCTCGCGATCCCCATCGCGAATGCTGAACTGCCGAGCGTGGATACCGAGCCCCGCAAGTCGCTTCGAGACGCCTATCCGCTCGAGCATCTCCAGTGTGCGGGCATGCACAACGGCGGCGCGCGACGTATTCGCTCCTGTCGCCTGCCGATCAACCACTGTGACGTCCTGGCCATGCCCGGCCAACGAGGCAGCAACCGCCAAGCCCACCGGCCCTGCACCGACCACCAGCACCTCGGTCCGATCAGGAAGCTCACTCATCACGGCCTCTCCTTCACTGAACAGTGAAGAGCTGTTCGCTAGAACTTGTTGACCTTGACTCTAGACCGCTCCATCCCTTCAGTTCTGCGGTGACGGAAATCTCGGTTCTCGGCCCGAGTCGTCTACCGCGCCCGTGCGTTCGCCGCCCGCGCAGCAGCACTCATCGTGGCAACCGCTTCTAAGTCCTTTCCCGCTTCTCAGATGATCCAGACGCAGCCGTCCCAGTAGCCCTCGACGTGGCGGCGGGGGAAGCGGCGCACGTCGATCTCGAGCTTCTCGGGCTCGCGGCGCAACTGGGCGGGAAGATAGAGCTCGAAGCCGTCCGTCGGCACCCGGCGGAACTCTCGGTCGGGAGCGGGCTCGGTGGAGCTTCGGAGCCGCATGCCAAAGCCGCCGCAGCACCCAGCCCGTTCGGGCCACAGAAAGAGCCTTCCGCCGCGCTCTCTCACGAGCGCGACGGCCTCCGGGGAGGCAACGACGCGCATGCCGTTAGGGTAGCTCGCGCATGCGAGACCGGGCGCAGGCGGTCGTCATCGGTGGAGGCGTCGGCGGCGCCTCCATTCTCTACTGGCTGGCGCGCCTGGGGTGGGAGGACGTCCTCCTCGTCGAGCGCGCAGACCTGACCAGCGGCTCGACGTTCCACTCGGCGGGGCTCGTGGGCCAGCTGCGGGGCTCGCTCAGCCTGACGCGGATGATGATGAGCTCGGTCGAGCTCTACCGCACGCTGGCCGACGAGGTAGGGCTCGAGACCGGCTGGCACGAGGTCGGCTCGCTCCGGCTTGCCTCCACGCAGGAGCGCCTGGAGGAGCTCAACCGCCAGGCCGGCTGGGCGAAGACGTTCGGGCTTCCGCTCGAGCTGATCTCCGCGGAGGACGCGCAGGAGCTCTTCCCGCCGATGGCGACCGAGGGGGTGCTCGGCGCCGCCTACCTGCCCACGGACGGCTACATCGACCCCAGCCAGCTGACCTTCGCGCTCGCCGAGGGCGCGCGCCGGCGCGGGGCCGAGATCGCCACGCACACGCGCGTGACCGCGATTCGGGTCGAGCGAGGCCGAGTCTCCGGCGTCGAGACGGACAAGGGCCCGGTGGAGGCCGAGGTTGTGGTGAACGCGGGCGGAATGTTCGCGGGCGAGATCGGGAGGCTCGCCGGCGTGAACGTGCCGGTGATCCCGATGGCGCACGAGTACCTGATCACGAAGCCGAGCGACGTCCCGCTGGACGTGCCGACGATGCGCGACCCCTCGCTGCTCGTCTACTTCCGCGGAGAGTCGGGCGGGCTCGTCATGGGCGGCTACGAGCGCCACCCGGCGCCCTGGGGGCTCGACGGCATCCCACCCGACTTCAACGGGCAGCTCCTCCCCGAGGACTGGGAGCGGTTCGAGGAGCTCATGACCAACGCCGTCGTGCGCGTCCCGGAGCTCGAGGAGGCCGAGGTCGTGAAGCTCGTCAACGGGCCGGAAGCGTTCACGCCGGACGGCGAGTTCATCCTCGGCGAGACCGATGTCCGCGGCTTCTGGGTCGCGGCCGGCTTCTGCGCGCACGGTCTCGCAGGCGCCGGGGGGATGGGGCAGCTCGTGGCGGAGTGGATCGTCGACGGCGTCCCGAGCCTGGACGTCTGGGAGATGGACTCGCGCCGGTTCGGCTCGGCCTACAGGAGCCGCGCGTACACGCTCACGCGCACGCTCGAGGTCTACTCGACCTACTACGACGTCAAGTATCCAGGCCACGAGCGCCAGGCCGGGCGGCCGCTGCGCCTCTCGCCGACGTACGAGCGCCTGCGCGAGCTGGGTGCCGCCTTCGGCGAGAAGTCGGGCTGGGAGCGCGCGAACTGGTTCGAGCCGAACGCGAGTCGCGGCGACGAGTCCCTACGCCCGCGCGGCTGGGCCGGGCGCCTCTGGTCGCCGGCGATCGGCGCCGAGCACCGCGCCTGCCGTGAGGCCGTCGCGCTCTTCGACGAATCCTCGTTCGCCAAGCTCGACGTCGCTCGGGCCGGGCGCTGCCGGCTTCCTCGATCTCCTCTGCGACAACCGGGTTGCCCGCGACGTGGGCGTCGTCACCTACACGCAGATGCTGAATCCGCGCGGCGGGATCGAGTGCGACTTCACCGTCACGCGCCTCGCGGAGGACCGCTTTCGCATCGTCACGGGCACGGCCTTCGGCCAGCACGACTCGGCCTGGATTCGCGCGCACGCGCCGGAGGACGGGTCGGTGGTCGTCGAGGACGTGACCTCGCGCTTCGCCTGCCTCGGCCTCTGGGGGCCGCGCGCGCGGGATCTCCTCCAGCGCCTCACCGACGAGGACCTCGGCAACGACGCGTTCCCGTACATGCGCGCGCGGGAGCTCAGCATCGGCGTCGTGCCGTGCCTGGCCGTACGGGTGACGTACGTAGGCGAGCTCGGCTGGGAGCTCTACTGTCCTGCCGAGTTCGGGCGGCGGCTCTGGGACACGATCTGGGGGGAGGGGGAGGAGCACGGCCTCGTCGCGGGCGGCTACAAGGCGATCGACTCGCTGCGCCTGGAGAAGGGCTATCGCGTCTGGGGCGCAGACATCACTCCCGACGAGAGCCCCTTCGAGGCGGGGCTCGGCTTCGCCGTCAAGCTCGACAAGGGTGACTTCGTCGGCCGTGACGCGCTCCTGGCCGCGCAGGAGCGCCCACTCGAGCGGAAGCTCGCGTGCCTCGTCCTCGACGATCAACGATCGGTCGCGCTGGGGTCCGAACCTGTCCGCATGGACGGGGAGATCCACGGCTGGGTGACGAGCGGCGGCTTCGGCTACTCCGTCGAGCGCTCGATCGCCTACGCCTACGTGCCTGCGGAGGCCGCCGACCCTGGGCAGGCGGTCGAGGTGGAGATCTTCGGCGACTGGGTCGCTGGGCAGGTCGCCGAGGAGCCGCTCTGGGACCCGGCCGGCGAGCGGATCCGTGCCTGACGCGGCCTGGGAGCTTCGCGACGTTGCCCCCGGCCTCTGGCTCTGGCGCATGCCGCATCCAGACTGGTCCCCGGACGCCGACTGGGAGCCGACCGTGACGTCGACCTGCGTCGAGTCCGGCGGCGAGGTGGCGGTGCTCGATCCGCTCGCGCCGCCCGAAGACGCGGTGAGATCTGGGAGCGGCTGGATGCGCGCCCGCCGACCCTCGCCGTCGTCCTCAAGCCGGACCACGTTCGCAGCGTCGACACGTTCGTCGAGCGCTACGGCGCGCGGGGCTACGGCCCGTTTCTGTTCTGGCGCGACGACATTCCGGCCACGGAGCTCGAGGGGATCCAGCCGGGCGACGTGCTTCCCGGCGGCCTCATGGCGCTCTACGACGGCCGCGGGCGCAACGAGACGCCGCTCTGGCTTCCGGAGCAGCGAGCGCTCGTGTTCGCGGACGCGCTGACGGCGCCCGGCGGCGAGCTCCGCGTCTGGGCGACTCCCTGGCACGTGGAGCGCACTCTGCCGGCGCTCCGCGCGCTTCTCGACCTGCCCTTCGAGCTCGTGATCGTGGCGCACGGCGAGCCGGTGCACGACCGGGCCGCGTACGAGCGCGCGCTCGAGCTGCCACCTTGGGGCGGCTGAGCTAGTCCTCACCCAGCGCCTGCGCGAGGATCCCGGCGGTGTAGGCCCGCCACGCGACGTCCGGGGCATCCGTCAGGCCGTGCAGCGCTTCGCTCACGTGGGGAAGGCCCTCCGCCTGCAGCCGAAGCTGCTTCAGGCCTTCCTCGAGGGCAAGCTGCCGGTCGACGGTCCTGAGGTCATCGGCCATCGAGCCCACCGCCCGGCCGTGCAGGTCGAGCCCGCGCTCGGGGTCGCCGGCCGCGCCGAGAAGGAAGAGCGCGCGCCGCGCCGCGCCGCGCGCCTCGTCGGGATCGACGTGGACATCGCGGCCCGCGACGGTCGCCAGGACGACGACCCCGGTGGCGAGCCCTTCGGTGCCCTCGTCCTCGGCCAGGGAGCGCTCGAGCTGCTCGAGCCAACCGGCGGGGCTCACAGGCCGGAGGCATGCGACGGGGTCACAGGTCGAGCTCGGTGCCGACTCCGGCCTCCTGCGCCTCGGCGAGGACGGCATTCGCAAAGGCGGCGTCGAGGGCGCCGATACCGAGGTTGCAGCAGAGGACGCGGTCCGACGAGTCTTCGCGGCCCAAGCCTTGGCCGACGTTCCCTTCCGGGACGGGCCAGCCCTGGAAGTGGCCTTGCTCCCGGTAGTACTCGAATTGGTCGACGTCGTCGGCGAGGAAGAGGTCGGCGGCGGCTACGGTCTCGGGCCGGACGTAGAAGTCGAAGTCGATCGGGAGCGCCAGCCAGCGCTCGCCCAGATGCTCCGGCCCGATGGGAGGATCGGGGTCCTCGACGATCGGCCCCGCCGTAATGACGACCTCCGCCTCCGCGACCACGTCCTCCCAGCCGTCCGCCGGCTCGACGAGCTCACCGAGGCGCTCGATGCGCTCCGGATGCGGGTCCCAGGCGCGAATCGCCACATCCGGCTCGAGCGCGTGCAGGAGCCGGGCGTGGAAGAGCCCTTGCTCGCCGCAGCCGAGGATTCCCGCCCGCCTCCAGCCTTCCGGAGCGAAGCGCCGAACGCAGACCCCGCTCGCGGCGGCCGTCCGTGCGGCGGTGATCTCGGCGCCGTCCATGATCGCCACGGGGAGCCCGGTCTCGGCGTCGTTGACCACGATCAGCCCGGTGATGTACGGCAGCCCGCGCGCCTTGTTCGCGGGGTAGCCGCCCACCCACTTGAGGGTGACGACATCCTCGTCCCGCAGATAGGCCGGCATGGCGTGGAGGAACGAGTCCTTGCGCGGATGGACGCCGGGCTTGGGCGGGAGCTCGACGCGGCCCGCCGCCAGCGCTCGATACGTGCGCTCGACGAGGTCGAGCTGTTCGTGCACGTCGGGCAGCAGGCCGGCGACCTCCCCGCGGCTGAGGAAGAGGAGCTTGCTCACTCGGCGACGCTGACCGGCTCGACGACGATCTTGATCCGGCTCTCCTCAGGGTTGCGCCAAGGGTATTCGTCTGCGCCCAGGTACTTCTTCGCCAGCTCGTCGATCTGCCGGTCGGCCACGTCGCCCTCGAGCATCTCCACGACGCGCCCGCGGATAGACACCTTGCTGTACCAGTCGTCCTTGTCGGCGATGGAGATGGCCACGCGTGGGTCCCGCCGCATGTTGCGTTCCTTCACCCGCCCGACCGCGGTGTTGAACGTGATGTTGCCGTTCTCGCGCGCGATCCAGACCGGCGTCACCTGGGGCGAGCCGTCTTCCATCACGGTCGCCAGGAACGCGAGGTTCGGCGCGTCGATCTTGCTCCGGGCGCTGTCGCTCAGCTGTGCCATCGGCTCCTCCCCGCTCGAGGTCGTTGTCCGGACTAACGGCGGTTGCGGCAGTTTGTTCCCGTTACGGTACGCGGGTGCCGCTCCTCACGGGGACCCGCGTTCTCGCCTTCGAGAACGGCCTCGCCGGCCCGCTCGCCACGCGCCTCCTCGCCGACCTCGGCGCCGACGTCGTCAAGGTCGAGCGGCCCGGCCGCGGCGACGTCACGCGGTCGTGGGACACGATCGCCGCCGGTCTCTCCAGCGGCTTCGTCTGGGTGAACCGCGGGAAGCGGAGCGTCGCCCTCGACGTCAAGGACCCCGAGCACCGCCCGGCGATCGAGCGGCTGATCGAGCGGAGCGACGTCTTCCTCCAGAACTACACCCCGGGCTGGGCCGACCGCGTCGGCCTCGGTGAGGAAGCCGTGCGCGCGCTGCGGAAGGACGTCGTCTACGTCGACATCTCCGGCTACGGCCAGGACGGGCCGTACGCCGGCAAGAACGCCTACGACCTCGTCATGCAGGGAGAGGCGGGCCTGATCGCGGTGACGGGCACACCGTCCGAGCCTGCGCGGGTCGGGATCTCGGTCTGCGACGTCGGCGCCGGGAGCTACGCGGCGGTGGCGACGCTGGGCGCGCTCGCCCGCCGCGCGGAGACAGGGGAAGGAGCTCGGGTATCGGTCTCGCTCTTCGACACGATGGTCGACTGGCTTGGGTATTTCCCGCACATGTGGTGGCACCGGCGCGAGGCGCCCGCGCGAACGGGGATGCGTCATCCGGTCTTCTGCCCCTACGGCCCGTTCCCGGCCGGCGACGGGAAGCTCTTCGGCTTTGCGGTCCTCTCGCTCGAGCACTGGCGCGCCCTGTGCCTCGACGTCGTCGACCGCCCGGAGCTCTTCGACGATCCGCGCTTCGCGACCAACGAGCTGCGGGTCGAGCACCGCGGCCTGCTCGAGCCCGTCCTGGAGGAGCTGTTCGGCACTCTGCCTGCGCAGCGAGTGGCTCGATTTGCTCGAGGCCGCCCGCATCCCATGCGGCGCCGTCAACGAGGTGCCGGACGTAGTCGAGCACCCCCAGCTCGCTCACAACCGCCTCGTCGTCGAGGTGGACTCTCCCGCCGGGCCGATCCCCGTGATCGGCAGCCCGTTCATCCTCGACGGCGAACGGCCGCCGTCGGGCCCGGTGCCGGCCCTGGGCGAGCACACCGAGGAGGTCCTCAGGGAGATCGGGCTCTAGGAGGGGCTAGCGAAACTCGCAAGACCATTGCTGAAGCCGGGTGCAGGCAAGTGGACAGCGTGCCATACCCCACTTCGGCAGCGGTTCTACCCCAAAGCTTCACGGCGAGCACCGTGACCGACAACGCCGCTACACGCTCGCCGGGACCACTCCACACGCGCGTGTCGAGGTTACGCTCAACGGCGTCGAGGATGCGTTTGAAGATGTCCTCGTTCTCGTTCCCCAGCAGCGGTTCGGCCTCGCAGAGAAGCTGCCGTGGCCAGAAGGACAGCGCGCCCTACGAGGCGTCGGTGGTGACGAGCTGCCGCGCGCTCTCGAGGTCGTCCCGCGCCACCAGGATCTCGCGCGGGCCGCTGTCGCCTACGGCGTCGCCGGCGCCTGCACCCATGTCCGTCTGGCGGTGATCGCAGGCGATTCCTTCCGTCCGTAAGAGGCCGCAGATCGTCTCTGCCTCCATCGAGTTTCCGACAACCATGAGTCGCACCCCGTTCATCAGCCTGCGAACCTAGCCGAATGTGAACGCGTACGCCTCGGCGCCGGGCCCGAGGAACGTGATCTCCAGCGTCCGCTCGCGGACCGCGTCGTGCTCGCGCACGAGCTGGTAGAGGCGGCCGTCCCGGAGCAAGCCGTTCCCGTCCTCGTCGACGTCGACGCCGTGTGACGGGCCTGGCGCCTCGCCGTCGAGGAGCACGCGGAAGGGAATCGGCTTGCGCGCTCCAGGCGACAGCACGAGATGCGCGTCGCGCGCGTGGAAGCGGTAGGCGATGCTTCCGCCGGCCTGGTCGAGGACGACGTTCTCGCGCCCGATTGTCCACTCGCCGGCGAGGGCCCAGTGGTTGAAGGGCAGGCGCTCGGGGAGCTCGTAGGCCCGGCGTTCGTCGAACGCGGCGCCGCCCGGTGAGGCGAAGTGCTGCGCTGCGCTCGTAGCCGAGATACGTCTCGGGCGTCCGCAGGTGGTCCCAGTCGGCCTCCGCCTCCACGCCGAGCCCTTCGACGGAGACCGAGCTCGCGCTCGAGGCCGAGCAGCTGCTGGATGACGCGCTCCGATTGCTCGTAGCGGCCTTCGCCGAAGTGCTGGTCGCGGATGATGCCCTCCGTGTCGACGAAGTAGAGCGCCGGCCAGTAGTGGTTGTCGAAGGCACTCCAGATCCCGTAGTCGTTGTCGAGCGCGACCGGGTAGTCGATCTCGCGCTCCTTCGTCGCCTGCCGCACGCGTTCGAGCTCGTGCTCGAACGAGAACTCCGGCGTGTGGACTCCGATCACGACCAATCCGTCGTCGCGGTAGGCCTGCGACCACGCACGGACGTACGGCTCCTGGCGCAGCCAGTTGATGCACGTCAGCGTCCAGAAGTTCACGAGGACGACGCGGCCGCGCAGCTCGGCGGGGCCGAGTGGCTCGGAGTTCAGCCACTCGGTCGCGCCGGCGAACGAGGGCATGTGCACACGTTCGAATAGGGTCATCTAGCGCAGCGACCGGAGCCCCGCGCGAACCTCGTCAACGAAAAGGTCTGGTTGCTCCCAGGCCGCGAAGTGCCCGCCTTTGTCGAGCTTGTTGTAGTGGATGAGGTTGGGGTAGGCCTGCTCTGCCCAACTCCGCGGCGCCTGATAGAGCTCGCCAGGAAAGATGCTGACCGCTACCGGGACGGAGACGCCCTTCGGGCCGAAGAAGGACAACTTGTTTTCCCAATAGAGACGTCCCGAAGAGATCCCCGTGGTCGTCAACCAGTAGTGGGTGATGTTGTCGAGCACGTCGTCTCGGGTAAGGCCCTCGGACTGTCCGTCGAAGACACGGGCGATCAGCGCCAAACTAGTCGAGTCGTGGTCGAGCATCCAGGCGGCCAGGCCGACGGGTGAATCCGCAATTCCGTACAGCGTCTGCGGGTGGGTCCCCATCTCGAGTGCATAGGCCACGTCTGTCGCCCAGAAGTCCTTCAGTTTCTCGTAGAGGCGTGTTTCCTCGTCATCAAGACCGGACGGCGGCGGGCCGCCCGACAGGACCGCCGCTGTTACGTCGTCTCGAACAGCACCAGGGAAGTTGGTGTGGATGCCGATCAACCCCGGAGGTGCCTGTACACCCATCAGATCAACAATTTGTCCGCCCCAATCGCCGCCCTGGGCGACGTAGCGGTCGTATCCCAGGCGCTCCATAAGCTCCGCCCAGGCACGCGCGATGCGCTCAGGGCCCCAGCCGGTGGTGGCCGGCTTGCCGGAGTATCCGTAGCCGGGCATGGAGGGAACCACCACGTGGAAGGCATCCGATGCCTGCCCACCATGGGCCGTGGGGTCGGTCAGCGGCTCGATGATCTTCAGCTGCTCGACGATGGAGCCGGGCCAGCCGTGGCTGACGATCAGCGGCAGCGCGTCCTCGTGCTTCGAGCGCACGTGGATGAAGTGGATGTCCAGACCGTCGATCTCGGTAAGGAACTGCGGGAACGAGTTCATTCGCGCCTCGCACCTGCGCCAGTCGTACTCGGTGGCCCAGTAGTCCGCGAGGGCCCGCATGGTGGCGAGCTGTGGGCCCTGCGACCGATCGTCGACGGTCTCCTTCTCCGGCCAGCGCGTGGCCGCGATGCGCTCGCGGAGGTCGACGAGTTCCTCTTCCGGAACGTCGATGTGGAAGGGGCGGATTGTGCTGTCTTCGGCCGCTGCGTCCAGCTCCGCGGGAAGCGGGGCGGGAAGTGGGCCGGACGTTGTCTTCTCGGACGTTGTCTTCTCAGTCATTGCGTCTCCTCTCATCCGTGCACGGGGACAAACCGCTCGAGCGGTTCGGGGAAGAGAAGGACATAGGCGGCTCCTGACGCTTGCGGGTTCCGCGCGACCAGCCTCGGTCACGCGCTACGCCGGCCAAGTGTCGGAGCCGGAGAGACTGTCCGCCTGGGGTCAGAGCCGGACGAACGTTCACCCTAGCACCGGCATGCCCTGGACTGGTCGGGCGGCCTTGAGTCACCGCCGGTTGGCGTTAGACTCGAACGTGGGCCGCAGAATGAGCCATCGCGAGACGGAGCATCTGCGCGTTTTCGATCGCGAACGAGCGCGCGGATCGCCTGGCGCGCGTCGCGCCGATCGTCGCCGCTCTCGGGCACGAGGTGATCGCGCGCGAGATCGAGGTGGAAGACGTCGGAGCGGAGACGGCGCGGGAACGACCCGACGTCGCCCTCGTCGGGCCGTGGCGTAGAGCTCCGAGCATGCGCTCCAACTGGTCGAGAAGATCGTGCACGAGGCCGCCTGCGCGGCTCAAGCACGACTACGGGCTAACGCCCCTCCGCGTCCGTGGCCTTGACCGCGTCGCGCTCCATGCCGATCTCACGATGCTCGCCTGCCTCTGCGTGGTGCTTGCCCGAACGCGAGCAGGTCCCGCTCGCGGCCTAGCACCGGGTACATTCCGCCTTCTACCTCGAGGAGGCGGAGCTATGGCAACGAGTCCGAGCGAGCATTTCACCGAGTCGTTAGGGCGACCGCTCGCGTGGACGACGCGTGGAAGAACCGAGTCCAGGCAAGGGAGGAGCTCAGCGCGGCTTATCGCGGAGCTAAACGGGGCGGCCAGAGTTCTAACGAACGCCTGGAATGAGCGTGATCGGGGCGAGGGATGAGACTCCGCACGGGTTTCGCCAGTCAAGTCGCTAGACCCTCCTAGAACGTGTTCCTAGGCTCGAGCCAGCTCCTCGACGAGGCGCCGTTCTTCGGGCCCGAACCAGGGCGCCGCGCCCGCGGCCGCGTTGTCACGCGCGTGCTCCGGGTTCCTCGTCGCAGGGATCACCGCGGTCACCCGCCGATCTGAGAGCGCCCATTTGAGCAGCGCCTGCGCCCAGGTGGCGACGCCGAGCGGCTCGAGCTCTCGTCGATCCGGAGCTGGGATCAAGGAGCCGGCACCGCCCAGCGGGCGCATGACGATCACGCCGAGGCCGAGCTCCTCGGCGAGCGGCAGGATCTCCCGCTCGACCTCGCGCTCGCGCGGGTTGAGCGGAATCTGAATCGCGTCGATTCGTCCGGTTCGCATGACCTCGGCGAGCTCCTCGAACGCGGAGGCGGCGTAGTGCGTGGCGCCGAGAAAGCCGATGCGCCCTGCGTCGCGCTCGAGCTCGAGCCAATCCAGCTGGTCGCGCCAGGCGACGAGGTTGTGCACCTGCTCGAGGTCGATCCGCCCGCCGTAGTACGAGAGCTGAGCCTCGAGCTGCGCTCGGCCTTCCTGCACCGAAGGCGTCCAGATCTTCGTGGCGACGAAGGCCTCGTCGCGCCGCTCTCCGAGCGCGCGGCCGAGGACGCGCTCCGCGCGGCCGTACATCGGCGAGGAGTCGACCAGCGTCGTGTCGGCGTCGAAAGCGGCTCCCACGACGGCGTCGGCGACATGCTGCTCGGAGTCCGGAAGGTCGAGCGTCTCCCACGTCCCGAGCCCCACGACCGGCAGGTCGACGCCGGTGCGCCCGAGTGCCCGCCGCTCCATACTGTCTGCCACCATGCCCCCGGCGAGCCTACTCGACGCTCCCGAGCTCGCCGCGGCCCGGATCGACGAGCGGGCTTCCGGTGAGAACTTCCCTGTCGTCTCGCTTCTGGCGCCGCGCTTCGCCCGTTCGCATCTTCGAGCCGTCTACGGGTTCGCTCGGCTCGTGGACAATCTCGGCGACGAGGCGGCCGGCGACCGCAACGCGCTGCTCGACGAGCTCGAGCGCGAGCTCGAAGGCCCGCCGCGAACGGAAGTCATGCGCCGCCTGCACGCCACGATCGCCGACTGTGGGCTGCCGCTCGAGCCCTTCCGCCGCCTCATCGAGGCGAATCGGATCGACCAGGTGCGTCGGCGCTACGAGACCTGGGACGACACGCGCGAGTACTGCACGTACTCGGCCGATCCGGTCGGGCGCCTCGTCCTCGGCATCTACGGACGGGCGGATGAGGCCAAGCTCGTCGCCATGAGCGACGCGGTCTGCACGGGGCTCCAGCTCGTCAATTTCCTCCAGGACCCGCCCCGCGACCTCTCGCTCGGGCGCGTCTACCTGCCGCAGGAGGACCTGCGGCGCTTCGGCGTCGAGGACGGCGATCTCGCGGGCCCTCTCACGGCGCCCGTCGCGGAGCTGCTTCGCTTCGAAGGCGGTCGGGCACGTTCGCTCCTGGAGCAGGGCCTGCCGCTTCGACAGGCGCTCGGAGGGCGGGCCGGGATGTCGGTGGCGCTCTACGCGCGCGGGGGCCTGGCGGCCCTCGACGCCCTCGAGCGGGCTGGGTGGGACGTCTTCAGCGGCGCGGCCGGCGCCGACGAAGCTGACCTTCGCGCGGTTGGCCGTCCGGGAGCTCGTACGGCGATGAAGGTCGAGGACGCCTACGCAGAAGTCACCCGGATCACGCGCCGAGAGGCGCGGAACTTTGCCTGGGGAATCGCCGTCCTGCCCCGGCCGAAGCGTCTGGCCGTCTCAGCGCTCTACGCCTACGCGCGCCGGGTCGACGACATCGCCGACGACGCGGCTCTCCCCGCGGCCGAGCGCCGACGCGGGCTCGAGGCCTGCCAAGCGGCGGCCCAGGCTCTTCCCGCCGCCCCGGCGGACGACCCGGTCCTCGTCGCGCTGGCCGACGCCACGACGCGCTACCCGGTGCCCCGCAGCGCCCTGCTCGACCTGGTTTCGGGAGGGCTCATGGACGCCGAGAAAGCCCGCTACGCGAGCTGGGAGGAGCTGCGCGAGTACTGCCGCTGCGTCGCCGGCGCCGTCGGGCTCGCCTGCACGGCCGTGTACGGGCCGAGCGATACGGCGGCCGCCGAGCCGCGCGCGGAGGCGCTCGGGCTCGCCCTCCAGCAGATCAACATCATGCGCGACGTCGCCGAAGACTGGCGCTTGGGGCGCGTCTACCTCCCGCAGGACGAGCTGGCGCGCTTCGGCGTCACCGAGGCCGAGATCGCAGCCGGCCGGGTCGGCCCTTCCTGGCGGGGCCTGATGGAGCACCAGGCGGTACGGGCCGAGGGGCTCATGCGAGACGGGCTCGGTCTCCTTCCCCTGCTCGATCGCCGCAGCGCGCTCTGCGTGCGCGCGTTTGCCGGCATCTATCGCGGGCTGCTGGTTCAGATGCGGGGCCGGGGCTACGACGTCTTCTCGCAGCGGCCGCAGCTCTCGACGGTCGGGAAGCTCCGGGCCGTCGCTGCGCTGTGAAAGCCGTCGTGGTCGGCGGCGGCCTCGCCGGTCTCGCCGCGTCGCTCGACCTCGCCGAAGCGGGGCACCAGGTCACCGTCCTGGAAGCCCGTCCCACGCTCGGAGGCGCAGTCCAGACGCTGCCGGCGCGTGAAGGTGATCCCGACCCGCCGCCGGACAACGGCCAGCACATCGCCCTCGGTTGCTGCACGGAATACCTGGGCTTCCTGGCGCGGATCGGACAGGCCGGGTCGGTCCGGCGGGAGCCGCTCGCGCTGCCCGTGATCGCCGAAGACGGCAGGGTCGCGCGCATCGCTCCCGGAGCGGTCGGGCTCCTTCGCTTCGGGCACGTGTCGCTGCGCGATCGGCTGGCGATCGCCCGGGTGGCACGTCGTCTCGGCCGGTTGGATCCCGCGCGAGCACGACGGCGAGACGTTCGCCGAGCTGCTCACGCGGCACGGCCAGTCGCAGGCTGCCGTCGACCGCTTCTGGGACGTCTTCATGCGCCCGGCGCTGAACCTGCGTTGCGAGGAGGTGAGCGCCGCACCTGCCCTCTTCACGGTCCAGACGGCGCTGCTCGGGGAGCGGGACGGGAGCGACGTGATCCTCCCGCTGGCGCCGCTCGGGGCGATGCACGGCGACGCTGCCGGCGCCGTCCTGCGCGAGCGGGGCGCGGCCGTGCGGACGAACGCGCGCGCGCTGGCGCTCGAGCGGGGGGCGGTTGTGCTTGCCGACGGCGATCGGCTCGAGGCCGACCTCGTGGTCGTCGCACTGCCGCCCCAGGAGAGCGCGCGCCTGCTCGAGGAGCCCGACCCCGGTCTCGAGGATTCGCCGATCGTGAGCGCCCATCTGCTCTTCGACCGGCCCATCCTCGACTTCGAGCTGGCGGCGCTGCTCGGCAGCCCGGCCCACTGGGTCTTCGACCGGGGAGCGCTGACCGGGCGGCGGCCGGAGCGCGGGCAGTACCTCACCGTAGTCTCGAGCGGAGCGCCGGAGCTGCTCGAGGTGCGAGGGCGCGGGCTCGTCGACCTGCTCGCCGGCGAGCTCACCTCGAGGCTCGGGCCGGCGGAGCTTCTCTGGTCGCGCGTCAGCCGGGAGCCCGCCGCGACCTTCGCGGCGTTTCCGGGCACGGCGGCGCGCCGGCGCGGGGTGGAGACGGGGCGACCGGGCGTCGCCCGCGCAGGCGCGTGGACGGACACGGGCTGGCCGGCGACGATGGAGAGCGCTGTGCGAAGCGGCCGGGCTGCCGCGCGCTACCTCCTGGACCCGCGCGACGGGAGCACCCGCGTGAAACACTGATTAACTCAGTCGGGGCACCCCTCTCCCACCACCCGCTTTCGAGCGTATCGGGGAAAAGCGCGCGCGTGGCGCGCGGAATGTGACGAGAGCGTGACGACGACATGAGCGCTACCAGGGAGCGAGCGAAGGCGACGCGGCCGGCCGCGAGCGACCTCGATCGGACCCTCGACGCGCGCCGCCAAGCGTCTGCTCTCGTTGCAGAACCCGGGCGGCTGGTGGGTCGGCGAGCTCGAGTCGAACGTGACCATGACGGCCCAGCACTTGCTGCTGCTGGAGTTTCTGCGCCTGCGGGACGAGGGGACGACGCGGCGCTGTGCGAACGAGCTGCTCGCGCGACAGCGGCCGGACGGCCTGTGGGCGATCTACTGGGGCGGCGAGCCCGACCTCGCGGCGACGCTCGAGTCCTACGCGGCGCTTCGACTCGCCGGGCTCTCCGCAGACGACGAGCGCCTCGCGGCCGCGAGGCGCTTCTGCGAGGAGCGGGGCGGCATCGGCGGCGCGCGCGTCTTCACGCGCATGTGGCTCGCGCTCTTCGGCCTCTGGCCGTGGGAGGAGATCCCGCAGATCCCGCCCGAGCTGATCATGTTGAAGCCTTGGCTTCCGCTCTCCGTCTACGACTTCGCGTGCTGGGCGCGCCAGACGGTCGTGCCCCTCTCGGTCGTCCTCCACTACCGCCCGGTTCGCAACCTGCCCCCGGAGCGCGCCTGCCACGAGCTGAACCTCGGGCCGGCTCCGCGCAAGCGGACCCTCGGCCTCCTGAGCGACCGCGCGCTCGCGTGGTACGGGAGCCGCTCCGTCCAGCCCGGACGCGAGCGGGCGCTCGCCACTGCCGAGAGCTGGATCATCGACCGGCAGGAGCTGGACGGCTCCTGGGGCGGGATCCAGCCTCCCTGGGTCTGGTCGCTGATCGCGCTCGCGTGCCGCGGGCACGGCCTCGACTCGCCGTACCTGCGCCGAGGGCTCGACGGCTGGAAGCGCTTTCTCGTCGAGGACGGCGATCGCCTGCGCCCGGAGGCCTGCCAGTCGCCGGTCTGGGACACCGGCCTGGCGCTGCTCGCCCTGCGGGCTGCCGACGTTCCCGCGGAGGAGCCGGCGCTCCAGCGGGCGGGCGAGTGGCTCCTCGCCGAGGAGATCCGGCAGCGCGGTGACTGGGCGATACGGCGCCCCGGTCTCGAGCCCGCCGGCTGGGCCTTCGAGTACGACAACGACCTCTACCCGGACATCGACGACGCCGCCATCGTGGCGATGGCTCTCGCAGAGCTCGGGATCGGAAGCGGCGCCGTCGGCCGCGCGAGCCGGTGGATGGCGGGCATGCAGAGCAGGAACGGCGGCTGGGGCGCCTTCGATGCGGACAACGACGCCGATTGGCTCTACAAGATCCCGTTCTGCGACTTCGGCGCGGTCACCGATCCGCCCTCCGTCGACGTAACGGCGCACGTCGTCGAGCTCCTCGCGCGAGAGGGCGGCCACGAAGACACGGTGCGCCGCGGGCTCGAGTACCTGCTGGACGAGCAGGAGGAGGACGGCTCCTGGTTCGGGCGTTGGGGCGTGAACTACGTCTACGGCGTCGGCGCCGTGCTGCCGGCGCTCGAGGCCGCGGGCTTTCCCGCGGATCATCCGGCCATCCGTAGGGCCGTTGCCTGGCTCGAGGCGCACCAGAACGAGGACGGCGGCTTCGGCGAAGACTGCCGCTCCTACGACCTCGGCGAAGACGGGCTCGCCTGGCGCGGGCGCGGCGAGTCGACGCCTTCCCAGACCGCCTGGGCGCTGATCGGCCTCGCCGCCGCCGGCGAAGCGGGCTCGGACTGCGCGTCGCGCGCCGTTGCCTGGCTCTCGAAGACCCAGAGGAAAGACGGCGGCTGGGACGAGGACCACTTCACCGGCACCGGCTTCCCGCGCGACTTCCTCATCAACTACCACCTCTACCGGGAGGTCTGGCCCGTCCTCGCGCTCGGGCGCGTCCGCCGCGCGCTGAGCCAGTAGCCCGTGAAGGTCTACGTCAGCGGCGCGACCGGCTTCGTCGGCGGCCACGTCGCCCGCGAGCTTCGCGAGCGCGGCGCCGACGTCCGCGACGAGCGCGTCGACCTGCTCGACCGCAGCGGCCTGGAGCGCGCGGTCGCGGGATGCGACGCCGTCGTCCACGTCGCCGCGCTCTACAGCTTCGACGCTCCGCCCGACGAGTTCGAGCGGGTCAACGTCGAGGGAACGCGGACGCTGCTCGAGGTCGCGGCCGCGAACGGGCGTGAGTCGGTTCGTGCACTGCTCGACCGCCGGGACCTGCGGCCCGGTGCCCGGGCGTGCGGCGACCGAGGAGGACGAACCGCCGGCCTGGGATCTCGAGGTTCCGTACAAGCGGACGAAGGTTGCCGCCGAGCGCCTCGCGCTGGAGGCGAACGCGGTCGTCGTCAACCCGACGACGCCGGTGGGAGACGGAGACAAGAAGCCGACGCCGACGGGCCGGATGATCGCGAACGTGGCCCGGGGCCGGATGCCCGCCTACGTCGGCACGACGGGGCTCAACATCGTCGACGTCCGGGACGTCGCCCGCGGGCATGCGCTCGCGCTCGAGCACGGCGAGCCCGGCCAGCGATACCTGCTGGGAGGCGTCGACCTCAGCCTCGCCGACCTCTTCGCCGCAATCGCGCGGCTGGCGGGACGGGCGCGGCCACGCCTGCGCGTTCCGTATGCTGTTGCCGAGATGGCTGCCGTCGCCGGAATCGCCAACCGGGACGAGGTTCGCCTGGCCAGGCTGCCGATGTACTTCTCATCGGCGAAAGCCCGCAGTAAACTCGGCTACGAGCCGGGCCCGGTAGAGCCGGCGCTCGCCCGTGCCGTCACCGAGGCGCTCTCGAAGGGAGGAGCATGAAGTTTCCGCTTCGCAGCACCGTCCAGATCGGGCGCTACGTCGCCTCGCAGAAGGGCAAGGACCGCTACCCGCTCGTGATCATGCTCGAGCCCACGCTGGGCTGCAACATCGCGTGCATCGGCTGCGGGAAGATCCGCGAGTACGAGTCGAACAAGGCCCGGCTGACCGTCGAGGAGTGCCTCCAGTCGGCGGTCGAGTGCCCGGCTCCGGTCATCTCCATCTGCGGCGGCGAGCCGCTGATCTTCAAGGGCATCGAGGACGTCGTCGCCGGCTTCCTCGAGATGAAGCGGAACATCCAGCTCTGCACGAACGCGCTCCGGCTCGTCGACATGCTCGACCGCTTCGAGCCGAACCCGCGCCTCACGTTCGTCGTCCACCTGGACGGCATGCAGGAGATCCACGACTACATCTGCGACTACCCGGGCCTCTGGGACATCGCCGTCGAGGCCATCAGGACGTCGCGGGAGCAGGGCTTCCGCGTGACGACGAACACGACGATCTTCAAAGAGACCGAGGTCGACGACGTCATCGAGATGATGGCCTACCTCACGAACGAGGTGGGCATCGAGGGGATGCTCGTCGCCCCGGGCTACCAGTACTCCCAGATCGACCCGAACCTGACGATGACGCGTGACGAGCACGAGGCGAAGTTCCGCCTCATCCGCGACTCCGTGCGGGAGCACGGCTACAAGTGGCTCGCAAGCCCCCTCTACCAGGACTTCCTCACCGGCGACCGCATGCTCCCTTGCGCGCCCTGGGGCTCGGTCACGCGGAACCCGTACGGCTGGAAGGGCCCCTGCTACTTGCTCACCGACGGCATCTTCCCGACGTACGAGGCGCTGGTCAACGGGATCGAGTGGGAACGCTACGGGCCCGGCAACGACCATCGCTGCGAGCACTGCGGGATCCATTCCGGCTTCGAGCCCGCCGCGACGATCGCGACGACCTCGAGCGTGAAGGAGACCGTCAGGAGCCTCGCGTGGACGTTCCGCTAGTCGCCTGCGCCCTGGCCGTCGAGGAGAAGGCAGCCCGCGAGGGAGGCGCTCGGGCTGCTCGAGTCGGCCTGGGAGCTCGGCTGCCCTTGCCCGAGGGGCGACTCGTCTCCTTCGGGCTCGCGGGCGCGCTCGTCCCCGGGCTCGCCCCCGGGACGCTCGTGACGGCGTCCAAGGTCGTGGACGGAAACGGCACGGTGCTGTGGGAGTCCGAGCCGCTGCGGGTACCTGGGGCGCTCACCGCGGTCGTCTGCGACGCCGGCCTCGTCGTCGACGATCCTGCGGCGCGTCAGGACCTGGCGCGGGAGACCGGGGCCGTCGTCGTCGACACCGAGAGCGCCACTCTCGCCGCAACCGGCCGCCTGGCCGGCGTCGTCCGCGCCGTCTCCGACACACCCGAACGTCCGGTCGGCAGGCTCGCGCACGCCGCCGTCCCGGACGGGCGCACCGACTGGCGCGCCGTCCTCCGGGCTTTCCTTGCGGAGCCGCTCACAACTCTGCGCACGGCGGCAGGTGCGAGAGAGGCTCTCGCTTCGCTTCGTCTGGCCGCTGCCTCGCTCGCTCCGAGGGCCGCGGCGTGAGCAAGCGCGTGCTCGTCGCCGGCCCGCGTAGCTTCTGCGCCGGCGTCGTCCGGGCGATCGACATCGTCGAGAAGCTCTTGGAGCGGCACGGGCCGCCGGTCTACGTCCGGCACGAGATCGTTCACAACGTCCATGTCGTCAGGGATCTCGAGGCCCGCGGCGCCGTCTTCGTCGACTCGGAGGATGACGTGCCGGAGGGGGCGCTGGTCGTTCTCTCCGCGCACGGCGTCTCGCCGCAGGTGTACGAGCGGTGCGCCGAGCGCGGCCTCCGGATCGTCGATGCCGTCTGCCCGCTGGTCTCCAAGGTTCACGCGGAAGCCCGCCGCTACGCGGCCAGGGGTCACAAGATCGCGCTGGTCGGACACGCCGGGCACGTCGAGGTGGAGGGCACGATGGGCGAGGCGCCCGAGTCGATCGTCCTCGTCGAGACGCCCGACGACGTGGAGGCTCTCGAGCTCGAGGAGGGCCAGAGCCTCGCCTACCTCACGCAGACCACGCTCTCGCTCGACGACACCGCCGACGTCGTCGAGGCGCTGCGCGAGCGCGTGCCCGATCTCGTCGGGCCGCCGTCGGCCGACATCTGCTACGCGACGCAGAACCGGCAGGACGCCGTCAAGCGCATCTGTGAGGACGCGACCCTCGTCCTTGTCGTCGGGTCGAAGACGAGCTCGAACGCGAATAGGCTGGTCGAGGTCGCGCGGAGCCGCGGCGCCGACGCCTACCTGATCGACGACGAGCGCGATCTCGACGCCGCCTGGCTCGACGGGCACGAGTCCGTCGGCCTGACCGCCGGCGCCTCCTCCCCCGAGATCCTCGTCGAGCGGGTCGTAGCCCGCCTCGACGAGCTCGGCTACCACGATCGCGAGGACGTCGAGATCGCGCGCGAGGACGTCTTCTTCCGCCTGCCCGCCGAGCTTCGGTAGTTTCTCCCGATGAAGGCGAGCGTGGCCTACCCCGGGCGCGACGGCGCGCACAGCGCCGCGGCCTGTGACCGGCTCTTCCCGAGCGGGGCGGACCTCGTCTCGCTCCCGAGCTTCACGGCGGTCGTCGACGCGACGGCGGAAGGCGAGGTTGCGTTCGGCGTCCTGCCGATCGAGAGCTCGCTCTCAGGGCCGGTGAACGAGACCCACGACCTGCTCTACGACTCGCCGCTCTCGATCACCGGCGAGACGATCCTTCCGATTCGGCACTGTCTCGTCGGCCCGGCGCTCGTCCCGCTCGAGGAGATCACGCGTCGTTCGCTCCCACCCTGCCGCGCTCGACCAGTGCCGCCGCCTTCTCGCCGCCATGCCGTGGGCGACCGCGATCGCGGCGGCGACGACCGCGGACGCCGCGCACCAGGTTGCCGAGGACGGCGATCCCACGGAGGCGGCGATCGCCAGCGAGCGCGCGGCCGCGATGTACGGGCTCGCGGTGATCGCGGGCGACGTCGGCGACCACCCCGAGGCGTACACCCGCTTCGTCTCCGTCGCGCCGTACACACGCCTCGACCGGGAGAGCGAGGGCTGGCGGACGGCGTTCTCGTTCGTCACCGACCATCAGCCGGGCGCGCTGCACCGCGCGATCGAGCCGTTCGGGCGCCACCGGCTCGACCTCGTCCAGCTCGTCTCGCGGCCGATCCCGCACACGCCTTGGCGCTACCGCTTCGACGCCGTGCTGGCCGGCCATCCGCTCGACGAGGTCGTCAGCGAGACGCTCGCCGAGGTGCAGGGCCTGACGCGGGAGCTCCGCGTCTTCGGCTCCTACCCGGCGCACGGCAGCCTCGTCTAAGAGAGCGTCTCTGCTTCGGACTGTCGGCGCGCGAGGGCGCTACGAAGCTTCGACCGAGGCGGGTAGCGTCTTCTCGTAGCGGATGTGCTCGCGGGCGACGGTCATGCCCGCCCGCTCGTAGAGCTCCTTGGCGCCCGTGCGGTTCCAGGAGTCGACGACGAGCCCGAGCTCCCTGCGGCCCCGGCGGGCGAACTCGGACATCGCCTGGCGGAGAAGGGCGGTGCCGAGGCCTCGGCGGCGCCAGTCGCGGGCGACGGCCAGCTGGCGGATCCAGCCCTCGTCCTCGTATTGGGGCAGAGGACGCAGCCGACGATCTCGCCTTTCGACTCGGCGATGAACCAGAGCCCCGGCTCGAACGCGTCGCGGTCGATCATGAACGCCTGCCACTCCTCGAAGGACTCGGCGGTGTGGCGCTCGTTGTCCGCGAAGGCGTCCTGGACCAAGGCGTAGACGGCGCGCGTGTCGCGCTCCTGGTCGAACGTGCGGACGACGACGCCTTCAGGCCAGGCGGCAGGCGGCGGGCGCTCCTCCAGCGGCATCGACATCCGCCAGTACGTCCGCACCGGCTCGTAGCCGTGGTTCTCGAGCAGCCTCCGCGCACCCTCGTGGGTCGCGGTCACCACCTGCCCGAGGCGAACCTCCTGTCCCGCCGCCGCCCGTTCGAGGCCGCGGCGCTCCGACCAGTCGAGCAGCCGCTTGCCGATGCCGCGATTCCGATAGTCGGGATGGACGTAGATGTCCATGTAGTCGTTGCGGATGAAGGCCGCGTAGGCGACGAGGCGGCCGTCCTCCTCGACGACGGCGGCGTCGAGCTCGCGGTCGAAACCGGGCATGTTCCAGTCGGTCATCAAGTCGTCGAGCTCGAAGTCGGGAGCTCCGAGCTCGTGGATGTCGCAGGCGATGATGAGATCGGTCACGGCCTGCGCCTCGTCCTGCCTGGGGGCGCGCATGGTTTCCACGGCGGGTATTAGTAAAGGGTTGCGGCCAGTCGGCGTCGGTAGCTCGCCGCGACGGGGTCCTCCACGCCGAGCTCGCCGAAGATCGCGACCATGATCTCGCGGATGCGCTCGCGCCGTTCCGGATCGGCGGTCTCGAGCTCGCCGATGAGCCACTCGAGGACGCGCTCGTAGTCGTGCTCCGCGAGGGGCCCGAGGATCTCGGGGAACTCTCCCGACTCGCCGAGCTCCTCGAGCAGCCGCTCCGAGGCAGGCGGGCCCGTGAGCCTGTCGAGAAACTCCGCCACCGCCTGTGCCGGGAGCGCGCCGGTGAACTCGTCCACGACGGCGCCGTCCCGGAAGACCTTCACGTTCGGGATCCCACGCACGCTGTAACGCTCGGCGAGGTCGGGGTTCGCATCCGTGTCGACCTTGGCGAGGACGACGGCGCCCTCCCGCTCCTCCACGGCCTGCTCGAGCACCGGCGTCAGCATCTTGCAGGGGCCGCACCAGTCCGCCCAGAAGTCGACGACGACCGGCACGGTCTTCGACTGCTCCAGCACGTCCTGCTCGAAGGTGTCGGTGGTGACGTCCATTTCAGAGTTCAGGTCGTCCGACAAGCGAGCACGGAGCTCTCCTACGAGCCCAGGCAGGGCCTGGGTGTCGTAGCCGCCTTCCAATACGAACGCTACCCGCTCGGAGATACCACGAGCGCGGCGGTGGCAAGCGCAGTGAACCCTTCGGCGGTCGCCTCGAGGCCGCCGATCGGGTCGGTGGCCGCTGCGTCGAAGCCTGCCGAGACCAGCAGCAGGTCCGGGCCGAAGGCCCGGAGCGCCGGCGCGATCTCGTTCTCGACCGCCGCCAGCATCGCCTCGTCGCCCGACCCGGACGCCAAGGGGACGTTCAGCGTCGTTGCGTTTCCCTCGCCGGGCCCGCCGGAGCCCGGGTAGAAGGGCCACTGGTGCAGGGAGGCGAAGAAGACGGTCTCGTCCTCCCAGAAGACCTCCTGCGTCCCGTTCCCGTGGTGGACGTCCCAGTCGAGGATCCCGACGCGGGAGATGCCGAGCTCGCGCTGGGCGAAGCGCGCCGCGACTGCCACGCCGTTGAAGATGCAGAAGCCCATCGCGCGGCCGGCGAGCGCGTGGTGCCCAGGCGGCCTGGCGAGCGCGAAACCGCCGAGCTCCACTGCCTGAATTGCAGCGCCCGCGGCCAGGAGGGCGACGTCGTACGTCGTCTCGGTGCAGACCGTGTCCGGGTCGAGGAGCGTCGGTTGCCCGCTCGCTGAGACGGCGCGCACCGTCTCCACGTAGTCGAGCTGGTGGACGGCCGCGATCTCCTCGACGGTCGGCGGGCCGCGCCTCCACGAAGTCCGGAAACGCCTCGTGGAGGGCTCGGAGGCGCTCCTGACCCTCCGGATGGCCGCCGGTCGGGTGACCCTCGGCGAACGCCCGGTGGCTGACGAGCGGGATCACCCGCGCAGGCGCACGTGCTCGGGGCCGACGTCGGCCGGCGTCTGGCAGCCGAGCAGGAGGAGCGCGAGCGCGATCTCGGCCCGGAAGAGCTCGAGGACGTGTCGCGCGCCCTCCTCGCCGCCGGCGGCGAGGCCCCAAAGGGCCGGCCGCCCTACGAACACCGCCCGCGCGCCGAGCGCGAGCGCCATCGCCACGTCCGTGCCCCGGCGAATTCCGCCGTCCAGGTAGACCTCGGCGCGTCCCGCGACCGCCTCGGCGACCTCCGGCAGTGCGTCGAGCGTCGCCGAGACAGCGTCCAGCTGCCGGCCGCCGTGGTTGGAGACGACCATGCCCGCGCACCCGTGCTCGCACGCGAGGGCGGCATCCTCGGCGGTGAGGATGCCCTTGACGACGAGCGGCAGGCGGCATTCGGAGCGGAGCCACTCCAGATCGCGCCAGGTGAGGCTCGTGTCCACGATCCCGCTCAGCGTGTCCTGGAAGTACTCGGTGCCCGTCAGCGCCTGCGGAAGATTCGGCGTGGGGAGGTCCGGCGGAAGCATGAACCCGCTGCGGAGGTCGCGCTCGCGCGGGCCCGCTGCGGGGAAGTCGATCGTGAGGACGAGCGCCCCAAAGCCCGCTTCGGCCGCCTCGGCCACGAGCTCGCTCGTGAAGCCGCGGTCGCGCGACCAGTAGAGCTGGAACCAGCGGACCGCCCCGGGCACGGCCTCCGCCAGCTCGCGCGGGCGAACGCTGGCGAGCGTCGAGAGCGTGTAGACCGTCCCGACGTCGGCCGCGGCGCGCGCGAGCGCACCTTCCCCGTCCGGGTGCGTCACGCGCTGGAGCGACGTCGGCGCCACCCCGAGCGGCATCGCGATCTCTGACCCGAGCACCGTCGTCCGCGTGCTCACGTCGCTGACGTCGACGAGCATCCGCGGCCGCAACGCCCGCCGCCGAAATGCCTCCAGGTTGTCCCGGAGCGTGAGCTCGTCGCCGGCGCCGCCGACCACGTAGCCCCAGTACCCGGGGTCGCACACGGCCTCGGCCAGCCGCTCGTAGTCGGCGACGTTGATCGGGCGCGGGTCGGTCACGCCGCGGCTCGCTCGCGGAAGCGCTTGGCCACCCCCGCCAGGCCCCACGCCTCGGTGAGATCGGCCCCCGCCGCCCAGTCAGGGTCGACGTCGGGGAGCTCGGGAATCGACGCTTCCGACTGAAGCTGCGCGATTCGGAGGTACTCGCGAAGGGCTTCGGCCTGGTCGGGGAAGCCCCCCGCGGCCAGGCAGGCTTCGAGCGAGCCGTGCTTGGCGAGGATGCTCGCCGCGCGGCCCGGCCCGATGCCCTTCGCGCCCGGAATCTTGTCCGACGGGTCGCCGCGGAGGGCGACGAAGTCGGGAACGAGCTCGGGCGGGACGCCGTAGATCTCCTTCACTTCCGCCGGCCCCACGCGCTGGAGCTCCTGCTGCCCGGGCCGCGGCCGGATGATCGTCGTCCGCTTGCTGGCGAGCTGGAAGAGGTCGCGGTCGTTCGTAAGGACGAGCGTCTTGCCGCCGCGCCCTTCCTCGTCGGCGACGACGGCGCCGAGGAAGTCGTCGGCCTCGTAGCCGTCTTCCTTCGCCCAGGGAAAGCCGAGCGCGCCCACCAGCTCGGGCAGGCGGTCGAGCTGCGAGGTGAGCACGGGCGGGAAGTCGCGGCCCGACTGGTACTCGGGCAGGAGCTCGTGGCGGTAGGTGGGAACGCCGATCGAGTCGAAGCCGACGAAGACCGTGCGCGGCTCCTCGGCGTCCCACACGCGCACGAGCATGTTGGCGAAGCCGACGAGCATGTTCGCCTGCTTTCCGGCCCCGTCCTTGATGGACGAGGGCAGCGCGTGGTAGGCCCGGTGGGCCAGGTTGTCGCCGTCGATCGCGAGGAGAGGCCTCAAGGTCGGCCCCATTCTGCCCATTTGTGGGCTCTTGACCCTTCGCTAAGGTGATACGCCGTGCCGAAGACACTGGTCATCGCCGAAAAGCCCTCCGTGGGCCGCGACCTCGCGGCCACGCTGCCGGGTGCCTTCAAGCAGAGCAAGGACAAGACGCACCTCGCCGACGGCGACTACGTGATCACGTGGGCGGTGGGCCACCTGGTCGGCCTCGCCGAGCCCGACCAGTACGACGAGAAGCTGAAGAAGTGGCGCTTCAAGGACCTGCCGATCGTGCCGACAAAGTTCAAGCTCATCCCCAACGACGAGAAGTCCAAGAAGCAGCTCAACGCCGTCCACAAGCTGATGAAGGACGAGGACGTCGAGCTGATCGTCAACGCCTGCGACGCCGGGCGCGAGGGGGAGCTGATCTTCGCCTACCTCTACGAGACCTCGCGCGTGAAGAAGCCCGTCAAGCGCCTGTGGCTGAACTCGATGACGAAGGCCGCGATCAAGGAGGCCTTCGAGCACCTGCGCGACGGCGAGGAGATGCACCTGCTCGAGGAGGCGGCGCGGTCGCGCTCCGAGGCGGACTGGCTCGTCGGCATGAACGCGACGCGTGCGGCCTCGATCCGCCTGCGCGCGGCCTTCGACGGCGCCGTCTCCCTGGGCCGGGTGCAGACGCCGACCCTCGCGCTGGTCGTCGGGCGGGAGCTCGAGATCCGCGCCTTCACCCCGGAGCCTTACTGGCTCGTCGAGGCGAGCTTCGCGGCCAGCGGTGAGCGCCTGTACAGCGGGCGCTATCTCGGAGGGAAGCGGATCAAGGAGGACGAGGCGGCGACGATCGTCGCCGAGACAACCGGGCAGCCGGGCACGATCACGAAGCTGGAGAAGAAGGACGAGCGCGAGGCGCCGCAGCTCCTCTACGACCTGACGACACTCCAGCGGAACGCGAACACCCTCTTCGGCTTCTCCGCGCGGCGGACGCTCGCCGCGGCGCAGCGGCTCTACGAGGAGCACAAGGCGATCACGTACCCGCGCACGAGCTCGCGCTTCCTCACCTCGGACATGATCGGCGAGATCAAGCCGACCGCGGCCCATGTGGGGCGCCACGACCGCTACACCAAGGCTGCCGAATACGTCACCCGCCTGGAGAAGCTCCCGCTCGGGCGCGTCGTCAACGACAAGCGCGTCGAGGACCACCACGCGATCATCCCCACCCGCACCGATCACGACCTGATCAAGATGGGGCCGGACGAGAGCCGCATCTACGACCTCGTCGCCAAGCGCTTCCTGGCCGTCTTCCACCCCGACGCCGTCTACGAGCGCACGCGGGTAGAGACCACGGTCGCCGAGCACGTCTTCCGCACCTCCGGCCGGGTGCTGGTCGAAGCCGGCTGGAAATCGGTCTACGGCGAGGAGGCGCAGAAGCCGGCCGCGGAGGACGACTCGGGCGGCGACCAGCTCCTGCCGCGGCTCGAGCAGGGCGAGGACGTCGAGACCCGCTCGGTCGAGTCCCTCCGCAAGGAGACCCAGCCGCCGCGGCGCTACACGGAGGCAGCCCTCCTCGGCGCGATGGAGACCGCCGGCAAGGACATCCAGGACGCCGAGCTCCGCGAGGCGATGAAGGACTCCGGCATCGGCACGCCCGCGACGCGCGCGTCGATCATCGAGCGGCTCATCCAGGTCGGCTACCTCGAGCGCGAGGGACGGGCGCTGCACGCCACCGAGAAGGGCGTCCAGGTGATCACGCTGCTCGGCGAGCACCCGCTCACGTCGCCGGAGCTGACCGGCAACTGGGAGCACCGCCTCGCCTTGATCGAGCAGGGCGAGGACACCCGGCCCGCCTTCATGTCCGACATCGTCAAGTTCACCACCGACACCGTCGCCGAGCTCGACAAGCTCAAGGGCGTGAGGATCGAGCGCGCCAACCTCGGCCCCTGCCCGGTCTGCGGCCGCGACGTGATCGAGAACCGCAAGGGCTACTCGTGCTGGTCGCGGGACGACCCCGGCTGCGGCTTCGTCATCTGGAAGAAGAAGGCGAACAAGATCCTGCCGGTGTCCGTGGTCAAGGAGCTGATGGAAACAGGGAAGACCGCCAAGCCGGTCGGCGGCTTCCGTGGCCGCAAGGGACGCACCTTCAGCGCCAAGCTCGCGCTCGAGCAGGGCGAGGACGGCAAGTGGCGCGTCGAGTTCGACGAGGAATGGGCGAGGGCGCCCCGAGAGCAGCCGGAAGAGGAGGCGGAGGCGGGCGAAAACGGCGACCGCCAGGCGGAAACCGCCAACACTTCCGCCCGCGCGGCGTCTTAACTATGTGACACCGCAAAGCCCGAAGAGGCCTAGCGTTAACCCGCGGTTAAGCCACCATGTTCGCGGGTAGGCCTAAGAGGGAATGCGTCGTAGAGTGGGAACGTTTCTGGAGTAGAGCCGCAATCCGACCTGCCGCAGTTTGGCGAAAGGACCTTGAGGGACAAAGTGAGTCAGAGCTCCATGCACGAAGTGCTTGACACCCAGGCCGGACGCCACCTCCTGGAGAACGCGGAGGAGCGCGGCTATGTAGAGCCTGCCGAGCTGGAGGCGCTCGCGCTCGAGCTCGATCTCGGCGACGAGGAGATGGCCGAGGTCACGCACGAGCTGGAGACGATCGGCCTCGAGATCGGCGCTCCCGCCGAGGAGGCCGCTCCCGTCGTGGCGGAGGCCGGTCCAGCACGGCGCCGGCGACAGCCTGCAGCTCTTCCTGGCCGACGTCGGGCGTCACAAGCTGCTCACCGCCGCCGAGGAGGTCTCTCTCGCCAAGCGCCTGGAGAAGGGCGACCTGCTCGCCAAGCGGCACATGATCGAGTCCAACCTCCGGCTTGTCGTTTCGATCGCCAAGGGTTATCGCGGCCTCGGCGTCCCCTTCCTCGACCTGATCCAGGAGGGCACGCTCGGCCTCAACCGCGCCGTCGAGAAGTTCGACTGGCGCCGCGGCTTCAAGTTCTCCACCTACGCCACCTGGTGGATCCGCCAGTCGGTGCAGCGCGCTGTCGCCAACAACGCGCGCACGATCCGTGTGCCCGTGCATGTGGTCGAGCGCCAGCAGAAGCTGGGCCGTGCCGCCCGCCGGCTCGAGGTCGAGCTGGGCCGCGACGCCACGCGCGAGGAGCTGGCCGAGGCCACCGGCCTTCCCGTCCAGCATGTCGATGAGGCGCTCTCGGCCGCGCAGGCGTCGGTGTCGCTCAACCAGAGCGTCGGCTCCGACGACGAGGGCGAGCTGGGCGACCTCTTCGCCGATCGCGAGGCGGCCGACCCGTTCGACGAGGCGGAGGAGTCGCTGCGCAAGCAGGGTGTGCGCAAGGCGCTCGACGCCCTCCCCGAGCGGGAGCGGCGCATCCTCGAGCTCCGCTTCGGCTTCGAGGGCGACCCGTGGACGCTCGAGGCGATCGGCGCCGAGCTCGGGCTCACGCGCGAGCGCGTGCGCCAGCTCGAGGGCCAGGCGCTCCAGCGCCTCGCGGCTCTCCGCGAGCTCGCCTCCGTCGCGGCGTAGAACGAGCCGCACCGCGGCGCTTCACCGCCTTCCGACATGATCGGAAGCGATGCTGAAGGCCTGGACGCTCGGGACGGGAGGCTGGATCCCGACGGAGAAGCGAGAGACGATCTGCGTGCTCGTCCGCGACGGCGATGACGCACTGCTGCTCGACGCGGGCTCGGGCCTTCGCCACCTGGTAGGCGGGCCCGCGCTGCTCGAGGGCGTGCGCAGGCTGGACGTGTTGCTCACCCACTTTCACCTCGACCACGTCTGTGGTCTCTCCTACGTCCCTGCTCTCCCGGTCGTGCCCACAATCTGGGCACCCGGCCGCTGGCTCTACGGCCGCTCCAGCGCGGAGCTGCTGGAGCCGCTGCGTGTGGCGCCCCTGTCGCCCTTCGAGTCGGAGGAGCTCGGAGAGGTGCAGGAGCTCGTCGAGGGTCGGCAGTCGATCGGCCGGTTCGAGGTCGCCGCCAAGGCTCAACTTCGCCACTGGGCGCCGACCGCCGGCCTGCGCGTGGGAGATGCGCTCGCGCTCATCACCGACACCGCGTACGACCCCGGGAGCGCGGCCTTCGCGGTGGACGTCGTGCACCTCCTGCACGAGGCGTGGTCGAGCTCGGACGCGCCGGTCGCGAGCGACGGCGACGCGACCGCGGCGGACGCGGGACGGGTCGCGCGCGCCGCCCGTGCCCGCCGGCTGACGCTCGTCCACCTCGATCCACGTGGGCTCGACGAGGAGTCTCTCGTGGCCGATGCCCGGCGCTTCTTCCCGGACGCGCAGGTGGGGCACGACCTCACCCGCCTGGCCCTCTGACCCTAAGCTGCGATCCAGCCGCACGAGGTCGAGACCGTGTTCGAGGAGCAGGCGGCCCCGGCCGCGTACGAGCCGCCGATCGTGTAGCTGCGCGTCGCGGCCGCAACCCTCTCCAGAGAAGGGGTAAGGGGCGAAGCTCGCCGCAAGGAGCTCCGCCCCTTCTTATTGCCGACCAAAGCCCCCGCCGCATCGGGGCCGATCGGCAACTCACCGCATCTCACTACAACCGCGGCCGCCCGGTTGATCTATCCCTCGATTGGGGGGTGATCACCGCAGGCGCGCGCGGACGTTCTCTTGCTCTCGCTCCTGTATCGGCCGCCCGGAGCCGTTTCCCTTAGCGAAGGAACGGCCGGGGCGAATCGAACCTCCCGGCGATGGCCGACTACTTCGACTCGGGGAGGATCGAGGCCTTCAGCGACGGTGTCTTCGGGATCGCCGCCACGCTGCTCGTGCTCGAGATCGCCGTCCCCGCGGCGTCGTTCGACGACCTCTGGGACGGCATCGTCGACCAGTGGCCCTCGTACCTCGCCTACGGAACGAGCTTCTGGACGATCGGCGGCCTGTGGGTCCTCCACCACGGCATCTTCAGGCGCCTGCGGTATGCCGACCTGCACCTGATGCGGATGAACCTCTTCCTGCTGTTCGTGGTCGCGTTTCTGCCGTTTCCGACGCACCTGATGGCCGAGGCGATCAAGAGCGCCAGCGCCGAGCGGGTGGCCGTCCTCTTCTACGGGGCGACGCTCCTCCTCATCTCCGCGACCATCGCCGTGATCGCTCGCTACGCCGCTCGAGAGGGACGCGCTGCTGCACGAGGGCGTCGAGAAGTCCGAGATGCACACCATCGCGACCCTGGGGCAGCCCAGCCTCGCTTCCAACGCTCTGCTGGTCGCCCTCGCGATCGTCGCCCCGCAGATTGCGGCGATCGGGCTGTTCGTGGTCTCGCTGTTCGTCGTGCTCCTGCCTAACGCGCGCGGAACGCCGGCAGCGCGCCGCTTAGGGCGGAATGACCTGAAGGCTGGCTCTCGTCGGCCATCAGAGCTACCCCCACCGCTTCGCGACTCAAGCCGAGCGGACATACGCGAGCCGGGTCCGTCAATTGCGCTCGGACTGCTTCGGCAACCCCGCCAGATTGGACAGCGTCAACTTACTTCGTTCTCAAGGAATTGGTGAGCCTTCAACGCGGCTTGGAGGCGTGTTCGAACGCCGAGCTTCACGAAGATGTTTCGGATGTGAACCTTTGCGGTGCTGCGAGCAATGAACAGATGCTTAGCAATCTCTGCAGTCGTCATTCCTTGGGATAGCAGCCTCAACACCTCGATCTCCCGCCTGGTCAGTCCGTCAAGAGGGGTCATCGGTTTCGTCGAGGCAAAGATCGATTCCAGCCAGCCGAGCCAACTCATGATCGCGGCTCTTTGCAAGGAGGGTTGCCAGAATGCGTGCCGCCTCGGGTTCCGTTCCTGCAGCCTCAAGGAGAGGTGGATAGACGCGATAGGCGAATACGAGACCGTCCAAGTAGGAGGCCTCATGGCACGCGGTCACTATCTGGCTGGCCCTGGTTCTGAACCGCTCGGAATGACCGTCGACGCCATCAGCGATGATCTCTCCCAGTTCGGCGAAGTAGATCATCTCGATGTTCGAGCCTTCGCCCCTAGCCGTAGCTGCAGTTCGTCTCGCATGCTCGGCATCACCGCTCGCGGCGAGAAGAATGGAATGAGCAGCCAGATGGCTTCCGAGTGCTCGCGGAGGGCTCCTCACCCCCGCCAGTTCATCGTGTGTAGCGAGAGCCTCTTCGAGATTACCGCGGTATGCGCGAAGCCTAGCCTTCAGGGTGAGAGCCTCAACTCGATAGAACGGATCCTCACGAGAGATCAATGTGCGTTGAAACGCGGAGAGATTTCGCTGAGCGTGACCAAACAAGCGGAGACCGAGTTCGGCCGCGGCAACGTGAAGCAACGACGCTCCGAGGCCCAGGTCAAAACGCAGTTCGCGGCACATTGAGACAGCCCTGTCCGCAAGATCTCGACTCAGTGAGTAGTTGGCAGCGAAGCGTGCGACGACTGACGCCATCGCCAAAAAGCTGGTCGAGGCTAAGGGATCTCGAGAGTACTTGACCGAGTCGAGGAGAACCGCGAATCGGTTCCATTCCCCGGCGATAGATGGGGTCTGCTCAGCCGTGCCATATCTTCCCACGGCGAGACGGAGGCGAACGTCCAGATCATCCGAGAACCGCGACTCCAACTCGTCCAAGTAATCCTGCATTTGCTCCGGCGCGATCTCTGTGATGGCAAGAAATTGCCCCCACAGGGCATCCTTCACGTCCTCGTCAGTCCGAGCTGCGCTCAGAGCGGCTTTGAAGCTGTCTAATGCTGCCCCTGCCTGAGACGTGAAGTGAAGTGCACGCCCGGCAGCGTTGCACCCCCACGCATAGTCTGGGTGCCCTTCCGTGAGTCGTGCAGCAGTGTCTCGCGCCAAGGCTGCCGCGGCCGACATCTCCCCGCGGCGAATGAGGAGTTCGGCCCGGGCGAGGGCCGCTCCCGGGATCGTCACGCCGGCTGCACCACAGGCCCCGAGCCACTTCTCGAGCGTCTCTCCCTGACCGAGCGCGAGCAGCTCTCGAGCCGCGCAACCCACGATCTCTGCGGCCTCCGCGTCTTGACCGGCCGCGATCGAGAGCTCGAATGCCTCCTCCCAGCGGCCGTGTGCCCTTGCGTCGGCGACGACTCGGCGTCTCAAGTTCACGAGGGTCTCAGGATCGTTTGCTTCAAGCTGGCGGCGAAGAAAGTCGTGGATGAGGGGGTGGAAGACGAACTCTCCGCTCGGGATCTCGTGCAGAAGGTCTTCGTCTCGCAGCCAGACAAGGAGGTGCTCCGGATCCTCAAGCTCGAGCACCTCCTCCGCCAGACGCACGGTGATCGCTGAGGGTACGGCGGCTGCGAGCATCAAGCGTTGCACCTCAGGCGGCTCCGCCCGGAGCACCTCCTCGGCGAAATAGCGATAGAGCGATTCGGAGGCTTGCTCCTCGGGGAATGCAAGGTCTGCGGAGAGGGCGGCAAGCCCGATTACTGCCGGCCAGCCCTTCTGCCTGACGAACAAGCGCACGTATGGCATCAGTGGAGCGTCCTTCAAGGACACGCGTCGCCTCTTCGTCAGTCATCGCTAGCTGGTCGCGGCCGATCTCGAAGGCCTCTCCGTAGAGGAAGCGACGGGCTGTCGCCCAAGCGGGGCGACGTCGCGTCGTCACGAGAACGCGCATAGGAACCAGCGTGAGCAGCCAGTCGAGAAACTCTTCCACAGGCTTTGACTCGGCCAGGAGGTGGTAGTCGTCTAGGACGACGATGCCGCTGGCCGGCCACGCCTCGAGGTCTTCGGCTAGGAGCTCGGCAAGCGGTCGGGCGAGACGCTCGGTCGCGTCGCCTACCCGGAGTCGTTGGTGAATTCGGTCGCCGGCGCCCGGCAGAACCGCTGCTACGGCTTCGGCGAGGTCGGCCGAGAACGCCCCAACGTCTGCGGAAGCCGGTGTGGCCCTGTACCAGACCGTGTTTACCCGGCCTTGCAGCCACTCTCGTGCCAGCGTCGTCTTCCCGTACCCCGCTGGCGCGGTCAGCATGATCGACTGCGACGTGGTCCCATCGAGCAGCGCGGTCAGCCGCGGCCGGCGTGCGTGTAGCCGGAAGAGCGGAGTCCGAGCAATGTCCCGCGCGTGTGCCAGGCTGCGGCTCCCGTGTGGAGAGGCAGGAGCCTAGCGCGTCCGCACGTCGCGGGCCAGAGTCCATTGGGGACGCCCTACGCTCGCGGCATTGAGCCACGGGCGCAGGGCTATCACCCTCGAAGCCGCTCAGTCCAACGTGCGGGAGTCGTCGCGCACGCTGAGCGCCTCCTCGAGGCTCTCGAGGGGGTCCTCCCCCGTCGCATCGCGATAGGCGGCGGGGATCTGCCGCCTCCGGCTCACGCCAAGCTTCGAACGGAGGACGTCCGAATGCGCTTTCGCCGTCCGGGGCGAGACGCCAAGTCGTTCCGCGATCTCGACGTTAGAGCACCCGGCAGCGATCAGCTGGACTACCTGCCGCTGACGCTCCGTGAACCGTGTTCCACCGTAGACGCTGAACATGGCGCGATGTTGGCAGTGAACCGGTCGGTCGGCTATTGACCTCACGGGGGATCTTGCGAACTACCCCCTTTGGCGTACAAACGCAGCCGCATGCCCGCGGGCGTTAACCGCGTCCACCTCATCCCGCTCCAAAGCGCCGATCCGCAGGAGGAGAGCCAGCTCGTCGCGTAGGTGCGTCTGCATCATCTCGGGGCCGTCGGTGGCGATCGTGAAAGGCACGCCCCGGTCCGTGAAGGTGCGCACGGTCTCCCTGAGCTCGTCCTCGTCCGCGAGCGCCCCCGTCAGGAGGTTCGAGCTCGGGCAGATCTCGAGCACGGTCTCGGACTCGCGCAGAGCCCGCATCGTCTCCTCGTCCTGGGCGGCGAGGATGCCGTGGCCGATGCGCTCCGGCCGCAGGTGCTCGACGACCTCGCCGATCTCCTCGATCCCGTGGCGGCCGCCTTCCTCGCCGACGTGGATCGTGACGCCCAGCCCGCCCGCGCGCGCCTCCTCGACGAGCGGCGCCAGCTCGCGATACGGGTAGCGGCCACCGTCCGGCCTCGGGCCGGCGATGTCCACGCCCACGACCCCGCGGTCGGAGTAGCGGATCGCCTTCTCGACGATCACCCCGTTCTGCTCGGCGGTGAAGGTGCGGTCCATCATCAGGATCAGGCCGGCCCGGACGTTCGGATACTCGAGCCGGGCGCGGTCGACGCCGCGGGAGGCCGCCATGATGATGTGGTCGAGGTCGCGCTCCCCGCCGCGGTTTCGCTTCATGGGGTTGAAGCGGAGCTCGAGCGTCGTGATGTTCTGGGTGCGGTAGGCGCCGCCGATGGCGCCGTGCACGGAGCGCTCGACGGCCAGCGGGCTCGACTGGATCAGCTCCGTCCACTTGTAGATGGCGTCGAGCTCCGGGAGGCCCTTGACGCCGCGGGGGTCGACGGTGACGAGCTCGACGAAGTCCCAGTAGTCCTTCACCGGCAGGGCGATGCCCTGCTCGTGGGCGAGCGTCCACATGACCGCCGGGTCGACCGAGCCGCCCAGGTGGGTGTGCAGCTCGGCGAGGCCCTCGCGGCTCAGCTCGTCGACGAGGGCCCGGCTCTCAGGCATCACGCGAGTCTAGACACTCGACCGCCGGCGCCAGCACGGCTGGATGACGCCCGAGTGGGCGAACAGCGAGCATGACGTCCCAGTCCTCTTGCCGGAGAAGTTGGGTCACCGTGGTGCTCGCCTTCAGCGGCCCACATTCGGACGCGACTCGTGTCGTTGTTTGCAGCGCGGGCGCGACGGCCTTGAAGCGACTCGAAGCCGCAGATGAGACCTACTCGAGAAGCGGGCGAGTCTTCGGCCGGAGAGTTCGGCCTTCGGGATGAATCCCGCACGCCCTGGAACCCCTCGATGAGGCCGTGGGTGTGAAGCATCTTCTTGCGTTTGCTCTGCTTCAGTCGGAGGCGAACCGACAAGCCCTCGGGCGCAAGCGCCGCGAGAAAATCCCGCGCGTCGAACGCCTCGCCGGCGGCGACCGCTCCGTCAGCCGTGACCCGACCGTCGAGGATGCGTTCGAGCGCCTCGACGACGATGGGCGCCGTTATTGCGTAGATGTCCTGGCCGCGCGCTGTGACGCGGCGCACGTCGGATCCCCTGCGCGCGAGCACGTCGACGACAAAGATCTGTGCCGAACGTCCGCGCTCGTCGACTGGCGTCGGGCCGGGAGTGCCGGGATCGCGTAGTTCCGCGATCGGCCCGACGTTCATGCAGACCCGTACTTCCGGCGTCCGGAGGTGCCGGGAGATCGTCACGCAGTCGGCCGTCGAGAGCTCACCGACGACCTCCTGTCGCCCGAACGGCGGAGGAAAGTCCCACCGTCCGACCGGCGGAGGCTCCGAGCGAACCTCCAAGCGACCGTTCGTGAAGACGTGGCGGTGAGCTCCCCGGCGCTCGCCCGTCAGTCGCGTTCCCCGCGTCGGGTTCCAGCCGTCGAGGGCGAACCCGATGCAGATCTCGTCGGCAGCCTGCCAATCCTCCATCGCCACCGTCGCGAGAAGATCGCCCAGACCGCCGAAGAACGCCATCGCGGGAACGACCGGGATGCCCGCTGCCCGCGCGCGATTCGCGTACCGCTCGAAGGTTGCAGCCGCAACCGCTGCTTCTGCCGTCACGTCCAGGTAGGGGATGCCCGCGCGCAGGGCGGCTTCGATGACGGCCTCCGCCGTGTCGAGAAACGGCCCTGCGCAGTTGACGACCGCTGCAACATCGGCCAGTGCGCGGTCGAGCGACGCCGGCTCCTCTATCGAGGCGACACGGATAACGCTTCCCGGGTAGGCGTCGCCGACGGCGCCGAGCTTCTCGGGGTCACGGCCGGACAGAATGGGCATCCGCCCGCGTCTGCACAGCTCCGACACGACGAACCGGCCCGTGTGACCGGCAGCGCCGAAGACCGCGACCGGTCGATCCATCCTCGGAGTCACCCTAGCCGCCGACAGAGGCAGCGGCCCCGCTCTCGGTCGGAAGGCCCGCCTCGATCCACTCGGCCTTGCCCTCGTGGTAGTCCCGCACGTTCGTATAGCCCAGCTCGATGAGGCGCTTCGTCGCGATTCCCGAGTTCTTGCACGGTCCGCTCGCGCAGTAGACGACGATCTGCGCGTCCTTGTCGGGGAGTAAGCTCGGCGCGAGCCCGTCGATCTGGTCATGGGGGATGTTGATCGCGCCAGGGAGGTGCACCTCTTCGAAGTACAGGGAGCCGAGGGCCTCGACGAGCGTGACGTCTTCGCCCGCGTCGAGGATCGCCTTCAGCTCGTCGAGTGCGATGGTGCGGATCACGAGCGCTCCTCTCGTTGATTACTGTTAGAAACTAAGTAGCAAATAGTTAGAAAGCACTTCAACGTGCTATAGTCACCCGTCGGTGACTAAGGACGAGGTCCAGCCGGACGGCGACGACTGCCCGCGAGGCAATGTCTTCGACCTCAGCTGCCCCTCGCGGCGCGTACTCGACCGGGTCGGCAACAAGTGGACGCTGCTCGTCGTCGAGTGCCTGCAGGAGGGCACTCACCGCTTCTCGGAACTCCGCCGGAGGATCGGCGGCGTCTCTCAGAAGGTGCTCACGCAGACCCTGCGCACGATGGAGCGAGACGGGCTCGTAACCCGCACGGTGTATGCGGAGGTACCACCGAGAGTCGAGTACGCGCTGACCGAGCTCGGGAACACGTTGATCAAAGCCGTCGATCCGATCGCTCGCTGGGCCGAGGAGCACATCGCCGCGATCGACGCCGCGCAGCGCGACTACGACGCCGAGCGGGCGCGCGACGCCGTGTGACCTGCGCGCGTTAGCTGGCGCGACCCTAATGGAGGCGTTCGTCGCCGGAGGCACGGGCTTCGTCGGCGGCCGGCCCGTCCGCCTCAGCGTGTCCGATCTGACCATGCCGGTAGGGTTCGACCCGTGAAGATCGGGATCGTCGTCCCGTACTCCTGGTCCTTCTGGGGCGGAGTCCAGGAGCACGCCGACCACCAGGCGAAGGCCCTGATTCGGCTGGGTCACGACGCCCGGATCATCATGGGCCACGACCCGCCCGGCCGGCTCACCTGGCTCCTCCACCCCAAGCAGGGCCGCCATATCGACCGCCCGACTACGTGATGCCGGTGGGGCGCTCGGTGATCGTGCCCGCCAACGCCTCCCTCCCGAACATCATCCTCAGCCCCCCGTCGATGCTGCGCATGCGGCGGATCTGGGAGCAGGAGCGCTTCGACGTCGTCCACGTGCACGAGCCGCTGGCGCCCATCCTTTCCGCCTTCGCGCTCGCCTCGGCGCCGTGCCCGATCGTCGTCACCTGCCATTCCGCCGGCGAGCGCCTCGGCTGGTATCCGCTCGGAGGCCGGCTCTGGGGCATCCTCGCCGAGCGGATCGACCAGCGGATCGCCGTCTCGGAGTCGGCGCGCCGGGCGGCGGAGCCCCACGTCGGCGGGCCGTTCGAGGTGATCCCGAACGGGATCGACCTGCCGCCTACGTTCGATCCGGGCGGGCGCAACGGCAACGTGGTCTTCATCGGCAGGAACGAGCCGCGCAAGGGCCTTCCCGTGCTCCTGCGCGCCTGGCCCGAGGTTCACAGCCGCACCGGGGCCAGGCTCCGGCTGATCGGCGCCGATCCGCTCTCGATTCGCTGGCTCGCGCGCCGCCAGGGGTTCTCGCTCGACGGGGTCGACCTCCTCGGCGGAGTCCACGACGAGGAGCTCACCGCCGAGCTCGAGGCCGCCAGCCTGCTCGTCGCTCCCTCCCTCGGCGGCGAGAGCTTCGGCATGGTCCTCACCCGCGCGTTCTCGTGCGCGACGCCGATCGTCGCCTCGAACATCGAGGGCTACGCGCAGGTCGCCGACCACGACGAGACGGGCATCCTCGTCCCGCCGGGAGATTCCGGCGCGCTCGAGCGGGCGCTCATCGAGCTGCTCGAGGACGAGGAGCGCCGGCGGGCGTACGGCGTCGCCGCGAGGAAGGCGGCGGAGCCGTACTCCTGGGACCGGATCGGCGCTCAGCTCCTCGCGATCTACGAGCGGCTCGCCGCTCCGGCAGAGGCGGTCAAGGCGGCGGCATGAGCCGGCTCAGGGTGCCGCGGAGCCGCGCGGGTCGCCTGGTCCTCGTTCTCGTCCCGATCGCGGCGCTCGTCACCCTCGCGATCTGGCGCGGGCCCGACCCCGGCCCGCTCGAGCGCGCGTTTCGCAGGGTGGAGTGGGAATGGGTCGCGGTGGCGGTCCTGATCAACCTCTTCTCCGTCCTCGTCCGCGCCTACGCCTGGAGCATCGTCATCAAGCAGGCGATCCCGCCGCCCTGGCCCCGGCACCGGACGGTCTTCTCGGCGTTCTGCATCGGCCTGCTCGGGAACGCGGCGCTGCCTGGGCGCGTCGGCGAGCTGGCGCGGGTGGCCGTGGTCACGCGGCACGTTCGCCGCCGCCCGGGAACCTGGGCGACGATCGTCGGAACGGTCTTTGCGCACCGGCTGTTCGACGTGATCGCCGCGGTCGCCCTCGTCCTGCTGACGCTCTACATCGCGCCGATCCCCGAGCTGGGCCTCGCCCGTGCTCGCGGTCGTGATCGGCGTCGGGCTCGGGCTGCTCCTCGCCGGGTTCCTCCTCGCGCGGCGCGCACCACCGGCCGCTGTCCGAGGAGCTCGGGGCGTTCCGCCGGGTCCTGCACCTGGCGCGGCGCGGCCTCACCGTCCTCCGGCGGCCCGGGCCGGCTCTCGAGGCGCTCGCGTTCCAGCTGATCGGCTGGACGGCGCAGCTTGCCGCCGTCTACGCGACGCTCCTGGCGTTCGGGATCGACGCCTCAGTCGAGGCGGCCGCGCTCGTCCTCGTCGTCATGAACGTCGTCATGATCTTCCCCTTCTGGCCGGGGAACATCGGCCTCGTCCAGGCGGCCGTGGCCGCGTCGCTCCTGCCCTACGGGGTCAGCTACGGGCACGGAGTCGTGTTCGGGATCGGCCTCCAGGCGATCGAGGTGTCCGTCGGCGTCGGCCTCGGGTTCCTCTTCCTCGCGCGCGAAGGCTTCACCTTCGCCATGCTCAGGCGCATGCCGGAGGTCACGGAGGTCGACGTGGACGAGGACGAGCGGGTCGAGCGGATCGCCTAGGGCTGCTGCGGCGGCTGCTGCCCTTGTCGCCCGTGACCTTGTCCTTGGCGGCGTCGAACGTTTCCTCGGCCTTCTCGCCGACGTCGCCGGCCACGTCCTTGGTCTTGTCGTACGCCTTCTCACCGTCTTCTGACGTCGTCGCCGACGTCCTTGGTCGCGTCCACGGCCTTGCCGCCGTACTCCTCTGTCTTCTGACCGACGTCCTCGGCGACGTCCTTTGAGCGGCCGAACAGCTTGTCGAAGAAGCCCATGTCAACCTCCTTGGTCGGGACCAGCATAGACGCGCAGGAAGTCAAGCGCGATCCGGTTGAATTCCTCCGGCGCCTCGAGGGCCGGCAGGTGCGCCGTGTCCATGGTGATGCTCGCGGCCCCGGGGATCTCCCGGACGAGGAGCTCGGCGATGGCTCGGAAGTCAGGCAGGTCGTGTGCGCCGATGACGACGAGCGTCGGCGCCGTGACCTCGCCGAGCCGGGTGCGGGCCGGCGGGTCGCTCCAGGCGACCGGGCCGGGCGGCGTGGGCTCCTCGTAGGCCGGGACGATCGTCTCGAAGGCCCGGCGCTGCATCGCCGCCAGGCGCTCGCGGACCTCGGACGGCACCGGCGCGGGGCCGCGGCTCTCTCCATCGAGCCACGTCCGCATGTTCAGCTCGACGGCCTCGTCGAACTGCCCGGCGTCGAGGAGGGCGTCCTCCTCCTCGTCCAGGGCGTCCAGCGCCGGCGACCCTTCGTAGCCGGTCAGCGCAGGCGCGACGAGCAGAAGCGCGCGGACGCGCTCGGGGTACGCCAGGGCGAAGTCGAGCGCGACGCGGCCGCCGAAGGAGTTCCCGACCAGGCTCGTTTCAGGAAGGCCCAGCCCGTCGAGTAGCGCGCGAAGGTCCTCGACGTAGGAGTAGGGCCCGCCCGGAAGCGGAGACTCGCCGTGGCCGCGCAGGTCGGGCCGGACGACGAGGTGTGACTCGGCGAGGGCCTCGACCTGGCCGTCCCAGAGCCCCCGGTCGCCCACGCCCGCGTGCAGGAGGACGACGGCGGGCCCTTCGCCGGTCGCGTCGTAGGCGATCTCGGTGCCGTTGACGCGGGCGCGGCTCAGTGGTCGGGTTCCTGCGCCGGGCGGTAGCGCCGAGCGAGCGCCTGCAGGAACGCCCAGGCGACCGGCGGATGCTCCTCGACGAAGGGGCGGAACTCCCAGGGAGTCAGCCCGTAGCAGAGGAGGTCGGTCGCAGCGACGATCGAGGCCGAGCGGACGCCGTCGTCGATCAGCGCGATCTCGCCGAAGTGGTCGCCCGGGCCGAGCGTCGCTCCGGTGCTCGCCGCCGACCGAGACGTCGGCATTGCCTTCTGCGATCACGAAGAAGCCGGCTCCCGTGGAGCCCTCCGTCGTGACCTCGGCGCCTTCGGGGAAGCGGCGCTCGTGCAGCTGCTTCGCGAGGCTCTCGAGATCGCTCTCCTCCAGCGAGGCGAACAAGGGCACGTTCCTGAGGGTTTCGATGGGTGCGCTCACGGCGGCGATCATAGACGCCTGGGCAGGTCCGCGGGACCCGGCGGCGAAGAATGAGGCCGCCGTGCGCACCCAGGCCGCTCTCTACGAGGAGATCGACCTCGAGCTCTCGTGGTCCGAGGCGGAGCTCCCGGAACGGGAGCGGACGAAGCACGTCCACCGGCTCCATCCCTACCTCGGGAAATACGTGCCCCAGCTCGTCGAGGTCTTCCTGCGCCGGTACGGGCGCCCGGGTCGGCTCGTCTGGGATCCTTTCGCGGGCTCGGGCACGACCCTGGTCGAGGCGAACGCCTTCGGCGCGCCGGCGGCCGGCTGCGACATCTCCGCGTTCAACTGCCTGCTCGGGCGGGTGAAGACGGCCGTGTACGAGCGGGAGCCGCTGCTCGCGGACGCGGAGCGGCTCGCGGATGCCGGAATGCAAGACCTGACCCCGGGGCACGGCCTTTCGCCGTACCTGCGGAGCTGGTTCGCGCCCCGCGCGCTCGCCGAGCTGCTCGCCTTCCGCGACCGGATCGACGGCACCGCCTACCCCGACCTCTGGCGGGTCGTTCTCTCGCGCGCGGCGCGCTCGGCGCGGCTTGCGCGCCACTTCGACCTCGACTTCCCGGTGGAGCCGGTGCGGGGCGAGTACTTCTGCCACAAGCACCGGCGCACCTGCCGGCCGGTCGAGGAGGCGGACAAGTTCCTCCGGCGCTACGTCCGGGACGCAGTGGCGCGGGTGCTCGCGTTCGGCGAGGAACGGCGCTCGCACGGAGGCGCTCGTCCTGCACGGCGACGCGCGCGTGCTGGATCCGCCCGGGCGCGTCGATCTCGTCGTCACCTCGCCGCCGTACCCCGGCCTGATCGACTACCACGAGCAGCACGTCTACGCCTTCGAGCTGCTCGGCCTCGAGCGCCGCGACGCGGACGAGATCGGGCGCGGTCTCGCGGGGTACTGCGAGGGCGTGGCCGAGATCCTCTCGCGCGCGCGCCGTGCGCTTGTCCCGGGCGGGCGGATCGTCGTGGTCGTCAACGACCGGCGCGGCCTCTACGACGGGATCCTCGCCGGCGCCGGCCTGAGGCTCGAGGAGCGCAGCGTCCGGCACGTGAACCGCCGCACCGGCCGGCGGGCGGGCGTACTTCGAAGAGTCTTGATCGCGCGCCCGTAGATCCCGGCGCGGACGAGCGGGGCATGCCGGCATCCAGCGCTTCGTCCGATGCCGGCCACCGTCGGAGCCGGCCGCAGCGATCGCAGCGCGCGTGTCGCGGTTGAGGGGCAGTTTCCGACAGACTCCGGAGCGGGTTGAAGCGGTCCTGCCAGCGTGCGACCGTGCCGAAGGGCCCCGCACGTGCTCGAGCGACGATCGGCGTCCGCGCCGGGCTTGAGCACGCGGCGGAACTCGCCCAGCGCGGCGGCCTGGTCGCGGACGCGAGCAGAGATCGTCTCCCAGGCCTCGCCGAGGCTCTCGTCCGCTGCAACTGGCCGAGCCTCGGCCGCCGCGTCGAAGGCCTCCACGGCGCGCGGGAGACTCTGCTGCCTTCGGCCGGGATGCAGGCGGCCAGGCCTTCGTCCGGCTTGACCGCGGCGACGCGGTCGGCGAGCAGGTAGTGCGGGAGCGCCAGCGCCCGATGCCCGACGCCGATCGATCGATGACGATCGGCTCGTCGGATCCGGCCCACGAGGGAGCGGCGGATTCTCTCCGGTCGCCGCCCGCTTGACAAGGGCCTGACCGTGTTCAGGCCTCAGGCCTGACCGCTTCGGCGCGCCGCCCCAGCTCTTCGATCTTCCCCTCGGCGGCGTCGAGCTTTCCGACGCAGAGCCGGTAGAGCTCCTCGCCGCGCTCCCAGAGGCGGACGGCATCCTCCAGGTCGGCGCGGCCGCTCTCGAGCTCGGCGACGATGCGCTCCAGCTCGGCGCGGGCCTGCTCGAAGCGTGAGCTCGGACGGCTGACTCACTCGTGCGTCTCCTCGACGCGGGCGCCGAGGCCGCCCTCGGCGAGCTCGACGTCGATCCGGGTCCCGGGCGCCGCCGCCTGCGCCGCGCGGACGATCCCGGCCTCGTGTCCTGACGATCGCGTAGCCGCGCTCCAGCGTCGCCCGGGGCGAGAGGGCGCGGAGCCGGCCCGCAAGCGCGTCGAGCCGTGCCCGCTTGCGCTCGAGCAGGAGGGCGCGGCGCGCGCGTGAGCCGCTGAGCGTCGGTCTGGAGCGACTGCCGGCCGCGCTCGCAGCGTCCTGCGCGTGTCGCGGCCGAGCGCGGTCCGGAGCCGGGTGAGGCCTGCCCGCAGCTCGCGCTCGTCGGGCACGACGAGGCGCGCCGCGCCGGTCGGAGTCGACGCGCGGGCGTCCGCGGCGAGATCGCAGAGCGGCGTGTCCTGCTCGTGGCCGACCGCCGAGACGACCGGCACGGAGCACGCGGCCAACGCACGCACGACGCGCTCGTCGCTGAACGGGAGCAGGTCCTCGAAGCTGCCGCCGCCGCGGGCGACGACGACCACGTCGATCTCGGGCTCCGCCGCGAGGGCCGAGAGCGTCGCGACGATCGCGCGCAGGCGCCTTGACGCCCTGCACGAACGTCTCGGCGACGAGCACGCGGGCGGCCGGGAAGCGGGCGGTGACGGCGGTGAGGAAGTCGCGCTTCGCGGCGGCCTCGTTGCCCGTGAGGAGGCCGATGCGCCGCGGGCAGGAGCGGCAGGTGCCGCTTCCGCTCGGCCGCGAAGAGCCCTTCCGCGGCCAGCGCCTTCTTCAGCCGCTCGATGCGGACGAGCGCCGCGCCGAGCCCGAGCGGCTCGAGCGAGAGCGCGCGCAGCTGAAAGACGCCGCGCGCCTCGTAGAGCTCCGGCCGGCCGTAGACGTGCACCTTGTCCCCGTCCGCGACCTCCAGCCGAAGGGCGTCGAACGTCACCCGGGGCATGGACGCCGGCAGGCACGACCCGTCCTCCAGGTCCTTGAGCGTGAAGAACACGCTCTGCCAGCCGTCCTGGCGGCGCAGCTCGGTGATCTCGCCCTCGACCCAGAGCGTGGGCAGGCGCGCAAGCCAGGAGCCGATACCGCGGTTGAACGCGGAGACGGAGTAGACCTTCCGGTCGCCGTGGAGCGTCGCCTCGACCTTCACGAGCCGACTGTAGCTCAGGACTGGGAGCGCTTAGAGCAGGATCTCGGCGGCGACTTCGGGCGCGCAGCCGCGGCGGTCGACCAGGTCGACCGCGAGATGGAGATCGGCGTGGCTCGAGGCCAGGCGCTCGGCGAGGGGGAGTGGGTAGCCGGCCTCCATCAGGACGTGGAGCCGCCAGCTCTCCACCTTTCCGCGCTCGTCCTGGTCCCGTTCGTCGAGTAGCGTCAACTGATCCATCGCCGCATCGGTTCTCTCTCCTGGAGACGTTTCCTCCACCCAGGAGTTTGTTTCGATCGGCCCTACTCGCGCTCACGCGCCTGCCTGCCCCGCGATCACGCGGCCGAGCTCGCCTCGACGGCGCGCGCGAGTTCATGCCTGGTACTCGGCGATGCGGCGCTCGGCGTCGGCGAGAGCCTCGTTGAGGCTTTCCGTCAGATGCCGGAGGCGCTCGGCTGCGACGTCGCCCTGAACCTCGGTCGCGCGGGCGACGTCCCGCATGTGCCGCTCCATGCGGTCGGCGCTCTGGCGCGCCAGCTGGACGATCCGGTCGGAGACCTCCGTCTCCGACCGGCTCACGAAGTCCTCGATCGATTTCTCGAGCTCCCGCGAGAGCCGCTCGGTCGACTTCTCCCGTGACTCCTTGATCTGCGCGTCGAAGCGGCGCTCGGCTTCCTCGGAGAAGCGCGAGGCAGCCCGGTCGAGCGTCTTCTCGAGCTGAGCGAGCTGGCGCCGCTCGGCCTCCGCCTGCCCGGCGACGACGCGGGAGCGAGACTCGGCCTCCTCCCGGTCGATCTGCTCCCGGAGCTCGCGCTCGCGACTCCGCAGGCGCTGGTCGACCTCGTGGAGCGCGCTGCGCCGTTCCGCGGCGTGGGCCTCGATCTCGGCGCGTCCCTCTTCGACGAACTGGGAGATGAGCCGCTCGAACTCCGAGCGGAGCTGAGCGAGTGCCTTCTTCTGCTCCTCGCTCGCAGCTGCGAGCCGCTCGGCGTCGGCCCGCAGGCGCGCGTCGTAGTCGTCCAGGGCCTGCTTCTGGCGCTGGCTGAGCCTCGCGAGTTGCCCCTCGAGCTCCTGCTGGCTGCGGTCGAGGTCGGCGGCCCAGGCCATCAAGCGGGTCTCGAGCCGTCCCTGGGCGTCGGAAACCGCGCCGGTCAGCTCCGTGCGGGCGTGCTCGGCCTGGCGCGCGATCGTGTCGCGCCGCTCCTCGGCGAGCTGACGCTCCTGCTCGCCCAGCGCGTGGCTGGCCTCGGCACGCTCCCGGGCGAGCATGCGCTCGATCTCGGCACGTCGCTCCTCGGCGTGCTGGTCGAGGAAGGCGTCGAGCCGGGCCCGCGCCTGGTCGCCGACCCGCTCCATGTCGCCGATGCGACGCAGGCCGCGCGCGAGCAGGAAGAGCCCCGCCTGGCAAAGCGCCGCGACGAGGAGCCCGCCGACCGTGACCAGCAGGAGCGCGGTGTCGTCCGTTCCTTCGGCGATCTCGAGGCCGGCGACGACGGCGCCCGCGAGTGCGAGGGCTCCCAGGGCGACCGCCGACCACAGCAGCAGGCGCTCGGGCACGCGTGCGAACGCGACCGCGACGAGCGACACGGCGACGACGGCCAATGCGGCCGCGAAGGCGATCTCGAGCGCCAGAGCCATCCTTGAATCCTAGGTAGCGGCTCAGAGTGTTCGCAGCAGGACGAGCGCCACAGCCAGCGTGACCATGGCTGCGGCCAGGAGCCTCAGCGCGCCCTCGTTGGCGCGAACGAGCAGCTCGGCGGTGACGGGCTCGGACGTTCCGTCCAGCCGGTCGATGCGCCCCTCGACGTGGGCGACGCGGCGGCGCACGTCCCGGACCGGGGTCGAGAGCCGGCGCTGCGCGCGGCTCGTGAAGTAGGCGAAGAGGGCGCCCGCGGCGGCGACGAGACCGAGCTCTTCGGCCGCGGCGAAGTACGCGGTGAGGAGCGGGAAGGCGCCCCAGGCGAGCGCGAACCACGAATCGTCGTGGAAGCGGCCTCCGAGGAGCTCGAGGTTGTAGGCGACGACGATGAACGCTCCGGCGAGGACGAAGGCGCGCGATCCAGGGGTCGACGGTGAGCGCTCCGACGACCCCGATCGCGACCGCGCCGGCGATCGAGACGACTGCGAGAGCGACGAGGACGCCTCCGGGGATTCTCGTCCGGAGCGGCCTGCCGTTGAGCTCGTCGAGCGCGTGCGCGCCGATTCCGACGGCGAGGAAGAAGGCCGCGAGCGTGGGGAGGAAGCGGCTCCACGAGAACGCTGCGGTGAGCGCCGCTCCGATCGCGACGTAGCTCAGGTGCCAGGCGGTGTAGGGCAGGTGGAGCAGCGTGACGTAGTCGCGCCAGCCTCCCGGCGCGAGCGCGTAGAAGGCCGGCGCGCGCTCGCCTCAGCCTCAACCCGCACGCGTGCCCCACATGACGACGCCGCCGCCGAGGCTGAAGAGCCGCGCCTGGACGTCCGCGACGCCGGCCCCCTCCCAGATTCCCCGCAGCCGGTCGGGCGGCCAGCGGCGCCAGAACGCCTTGATGCTCGGGCCGAGGAAGTCGCCGACCTCCGCCCAGCCCGGCGAGACGGCGCGGCCCGCGACCGGAAGCCCGGCGCGGAGGTAGGCCTCCCAGGCCGCCCGCGGCAGCAGGCGCGACGGCACGGAGAACTCGAGCATGGCGATCCGCCCTCCGGGCCTGACGACGCGCGCGAGCTCGCGCATGGTCGCGGGCGGGTCGTCCACGTAGCGGAGGAGGTAGGTGAAGGTCAGCCCGGCGAAGGCGGCGTCCTCGAAGGGAAGCTCCTCGGCGCGGGCCTCTCGCAGCTCGACGCGCTCCGCGAGGCCTGCGGCCTCGACGCGCCGCCGCCCCTCCGCCAGCATCTCCGCGCTCTGGTCGACCCCTACCGACGCGGCAGCCGTGGCGCCGCGCCAGCTCGATCGCGACGGCTCCCGTCCCGGAGGCGACGTCGAGCACGGTGTCTCCCGGGCCCGCGTCGAGGCGCGAGACGAGGAACGAGCGCCAGCGCGGGTCCTGGCCGAAGCTGAGCACGCGCGCGTAGCGATCGTACGTCTCGGCGAGCGGCGCGAACAGCTCACGCGCGGCGCGGTTCCGCTCGGAGGCTGGGACGGCCACGGGGCTATTGTTGCGCCCCGTGAGCCTCGAGGAGGAGCTGAGCGCCGCCGGCGAGGCCGCGCGGGAGCATGCCGCGGACGGCGAGGAGGTCGTCGCGGTGATCCCCACCGAGCCGGGATCGGGCTCGCGGGTCTACTTGTGCGCGTACGAGGGCGCCGGAGAGCGTTCGTGGCTGGCGCTCGACGCGGCCGGGCTCCCGATCGCCGACCGCGTGCTCGTCCGCGACGCCGTCGCGATCGCCGCCATGTGCGAGCTCGCGGAGGAGAGCGCCGGCGGCGGCGACATCGGCGAGCTGCGCGCCCGGCTCGTCGAGCTCCGCCTGAGCGACGATCCGGAGGGCATCGAGGAGGCGGAGGTCGCAGCCGCCGAGCTGCAGGAGGCGATCAACCCGCCCCCGCGTGTCGCCAGCGTCCGGTATCTCGACGAGCTCGGCCTGGCGGCCGCGAAGCTGGAGCAGGCGCTCGGCCAGGTGGGCGGCTCACCGTTCGCCGCGGCGATGAAGACCGGCACGGCGGCCTCGGACGACCTCGCCGACGAGGTCGAGCGCCGCTACAAGGGCCCGCTCGGGTAGGGGCTAGAGGGCGCCGCCGGCAGCGGCCGGCGCGGAGGGGTCGTCGCCCTGGTCGCCGATCGCGGTGCGCGCGAGGTACTCCTCGGCGAGCAGCAGGTTCGACTCGGCCGCGCGCGTCACGATCGAGAGCAGCTCGGACATGCTCGCCACCTCCTCGCGCTGCTCCTTCAGGAACCAGTCGAGGAACTGGGCGCCGACGAGGTCGTTCTCCTCGCGGGCGAGCGCGGCGAGCCGGCTGATCTGCGCGGTCACTTCCTTCTCCTGGTCGAGCGCGAGCCGGACCGGGGCGACCGGATCCTTGAACGTGGTCTTGGGCTCGGCGACCGCCGGCACGGTCACGGCGAGGTCGGCGTCGAGCAGGTACTGCACGATCATGTGCGCGTGGTTTCGCTCCTCCACGGCCTGCCGGTAGAAGTGCGCGGCGAGCTGGGGGAGGGTCTCCTGGTCGTAGTAGACGGCGATCGCCACGTACTGCTGCGAGGCCGCGTACTCGTTGGCGATGTGGGCGTTCAGCTCTTCGGCGAAGCTCATCGTGTGCGTACATTACGTGGAGAGACCGACGAAAGGACACGATGGAAGGCGGATTCGGCTTCCCGATGGGAGGCGACCCGGAAGACCTGATGCGCGGGCTCCGCGAGTTCGCGGAGCGCCAGACCGAGGCGATGCAGGAGTCGCAGCGCGAGCAGTTCGCGACGCTGACGCTGAACACCGCCGTCGAGCTGACCGGCGCGGCGCTCAAGCAGATGCACGTCGACGGCACGCCGGACGAGCAGGCGATCGCGCTCCGCGACGGGATGCGCGTGCTCTTCCCCGAGGCGGTAGCCCTCGTCTCGGCGGCCCGCCAGGGCTTCATGCGGGAACGGTAGGAGAAGCAGGCTCGCTGCCGTTCCCGGATGCCGGCACGCTCGCGGTCTTCGCCGCGGCGGCCGTCGCCCTGCTCGTGATTCCGGGCCCGGCCGTCCTCTACATCGTCTCCCAGTCGATCGCGCATGGGCGCAGCGCCGGCCTGGTCTCCATGCTCGGCGTCCAGGTGGGCGGGCTCGTCCACGTCGCCGCCGCGGCGCTCGGCCTCTCGGCCCTGCTCCTCCAGTCGGCGACCGCGTTCAACGTCGTCAAGTACGCCGGCGCTGCTTACCTGATCTTCCTCGGCCTGCGAAAGCTGCTCAGCCGCGAGCGGTTCGAGACGACAGGTGAGCGCCCCCCGCGACGGCTGGACAAGCTCTTCGCGCAGGGCGTCGTCGTCAACATCCTCAATCCGAAGACCGCGCTCTTCTTCTTCGCCTTCCTGCCGCAGTTCGTCGACGTCGAAAAGGGCTCGGTGGGGCTGCAGATCGCGATCCTCGGCGTCTTCTTCATCCTGATCGCCGTCGTCAGCGACGGCATGTACGCGCTCGCCGCGGGGACGGCCTCGGACTGGCTGCGCGGCAACCCGCGCTTCCTGCGGGCCGAGCGATGGATCTCGGGAACGGTGCTCGTGGGCCTTGGCGTGACGGCGGCGTTCTCCGGATCCAACCGGAAATAGTCTCCCGCGCCAGGAGGCACCCCGGCCCACCACCCACTTCCGAGTCTAGTCTCGGAAAGCGCGCGCGTGGCGCGCAGAATGTGCGAAGGAGCTGGAACGAAGAGTGTCGGGACGCTCGCTCCCGATCAGCGTGTCGTCGCCGCCTCCGCCGGAGAGGTGACCGCCACCGACGGGGGTGCTCAGCGTGTCGTCGCCGTTGCCGCCGCCGATTCTTTCGACGCTCGGCAGAACCGTGTCACCTTCGCCAGCCTCGCCGTCGTCACCGTTGCCCTCGCCATCGACGGTTACCGGCGCCGTCCGCTGCCCGTAGCTGACCGTGTCTAAGCCGGGCCCCCCGTCCATGATGTCGGCGCCTGCTCCGCCGTCGAGGTTGTCGGATCCGAAGCCACCCCGGAGCGTGTCATCACCGGGGCCACCCTGAAGGTTGTTCGCCCAAGCTCCCGCCTCGAGAACGTCGTCTCCCTCACCCCCAGGAGACCCGCGCCCTCTGCGCTGGCCGAGACGAAGTCGTCCATGTCTCCGGCGTAGATCTCGGCGTTCTCCGTCGGGGAGCAGTGCACCTCGTTCGCGAGCACCTGGATGCATCCCGGACCCGCTGTGAGGGCGGCTCCTTGGTCGACGACGCGGTAGCCATCCGAGGTGGCCAGGACGAGCAGGTGGTTCGCCTCCCCCGCAGCCGCGGTGAACACGAAAAGGTCGCCGCCGGTGTCGCTCCTTGCCGTTCCGGCAAGCGCCGGAGCCGACAAGCAGAGGAAAGCAAGAGCAACGACGGGGAGAACTAGCAAGCGGGATGGTCTGGACATGCGGGGTGGGGTAATCAATTTCGCTCCTTCGAGCAGTAGGGCAGAGAGCCATAGGCGGCTCACTGACATATGCGTTTCCGCGTGAGCCGCGAGGCGCCAAGCGCCACGCCGGCCGAGGGTCGGAGCCGAAAGGATCGCCCGCCTAAGGCTGATACGAATCGTCCGCCGTGCGGGTCTTACAACAAATCGTAGCCATGCTGCGGCCCAGAACACCAGCGGCCGGCCGCCGCCGCGGGCGAATACGACTTTCGAAGCGTAGGTGTGTACGTTTCTAGCCACCGGCGCGTTACATGTCGATCGGGATCTCGACGAGCTAAGCGAAGACGTTGGCATGGGCCGGTTCAGCCGATCTCGACGCGGCGCGCGAGCCGGTAGAACGTCTCCCGAAAGCCCCGGCGCGGCCAGAAGCGGGACGACTCCAGGTTGGCGACCCGCCAGTCCGTGTGGACGGTCGCGTAGCCGGCCTCGCGGGCCCACGCGAGGGCGTGCTCCGTGAGCGCTACCCCGACGCCGAGGCCGCGTGCCTCCGGGAGCGTCGCGGCCACGGCGAGGTAGATGGACCCAGGTGGTGTCGCGAGGTCGGGCTCCTCCTGCTCGAGCAGCAGATGGCCCACGACCCGGCCGTGGAGCTCCGCGACGAAGTAGGCGGTTCCCGGCTCCGCGAGCGTCTTCTCCCAGTCGGCGAGGAAGACCTCGACCGGCGGCACGTCCAGCCCGGTGAAGGTCGGTGCCTGCCGGTGGTGCTCCCAGATCTGCGTGACCAGCGATGGTGTCCCGCGGAGATCGTCGATCGTGCCGTCCCGGACGGACAGGTCGTCCGAGTGGGGCGACTCCGAGGCGCCGCTCTCTTGGATGCCGTGCGCCTGCATGTGCGCGAACGCGAGCCGGAACCAGGGGCCCGCAAGCTCGGGGAGGGCTGGGACGAGCGCCACATGGAGTCGGGCACCCTCGGCGCACCCACCGCTCGGCCGCGAAGCGGTAGAGGTCACGGACGAGCTCGGGCTCGCCCGCCGCGTGGCCTGCGAGCCCTACCCAGACGTGCCGGTGCCACCACTCGTTCTCGGCGACGCTCCCGATCAAGTACCCGACGACGTCGCCCTCGACGACGCCTACAGCGCCGCTCGTGCCTTCCTTCTCCCAGGCACGTGCGACAAGGACATCGGCGTCCTCGACCGGTGCCAGGAGCGGCTCGGCAGCGCGGTGGCGCTCGTGGCGGGCCGCCAGGAGGCCCGCCGCCGACTCGACGTCGCCGTCCGCAAACGCGCGAACCTCTATCTAGCCCTCCTGGGAGGCCTCGGCCACCGCGCGCTCCTTGATCTCCTCGACCACGGCCGGGTCGGCGAGAGTGGTCGTGTCGCCGAGGGTGCGGTTCTCCGAAACGTCCTGCAGGAGCCTGCGCATGATCTTCCCGGAGCGCGTCTTCGGCAGCTCCGGCGTGAAGACGATGTTCGCGGGCCGGGCGATCTTGCCGATCTTCGTCGCCACGTGCTCGCGCAGCTCGGCCATCATCTCCGGCGACCCGTCCTCGCCCCCCTTGAGGCTGACGAAGGCGACGATCGCCTGCCCCGTGGTCTCGTCCTGCCGCCCGCAGACGGCGGCCTCGGCGACCTTGGGATGGTCGACCAGCGCGCTCTCGACCTCGATCGTCGAGATGCGGTGGCCCGAGACGTTCATGACGTCGTCGACCCGGCCCATGAGCCAGAAGTCGCCGTCCTCGTCGATGCGCGCGCCGTCGCCGGCGAAGTACATGCCGGGGAAGCGGCTCCAGTAGGTCTCGAGGAAGCGATCGGGATCCTTGTAGATGCCGCGCAGCATCGCGGGCCAGGGCCGGCGCAGCACGAGGTAGCCGCCTCCGCCGGGCGGCACCTCCTCGCCGCGATCGTTGACGACCGCGGCGTCGACGCCGGGGAAGGGGCGCGTCGCGGAGCCCGGCTTGGTGGTCGTCACGCCCGGGAGCGGCGTGATCATGACCATGCCCGTCTCGGTCTGCCACCAGGTGTCGACGACCGGGCAGCGGCCGCCGCCGATGTTCTCGCGGTACCAGATCCAGGCCTCGGGGTTGATCGGCTCGCCCACGGAGCCGAGAAGCCTGAGCGAGGAGAGGTCGTGCTTCTCCGCGTGCTCCGGGCCCCACTTCATGTGCGCGCGAATCGCGGTCGGCGCCGTGTAGAGGATGTCCACCCCGTAGCGCTCGACGATCGCCCACCAGCGGTCGCGGTCGGGGTAGTCGGGCACCCCTTCGTAGAGGACGCTCGTCGTCGCGTTCGCGAGCGGCCCGTAGACGATGTAGCTGTGGCCGGTGACCCAGCCGATGTCGGCGGCGCACCAGTACACGGAGTCGGGCTTCACGTCGAAGATGTAGTGGTGCGTCGTGGCGATGCCCGTGAGGTAGCCGCCCGTCGTGTGGACGATCCCCTTCGGTCGTGCCGTGGTGCCGCTCGTGTAGAGCAGGTAGAGGAGATCCTCCGAGTCCATCGGCTCGCACGGGCACGTGGCCGGGTCGTCGCTCTGCTCCTCGACGAGGTCCTGCGCCCAGACGTCGCGGCCGTCGACCATCTCCACCTCGTTGCCGAGGCGTCGCCAGACGACCGAGGTTCTCACACCGGGCGAGCGCTCGAGCGCGTCGTCGGCGTTCCGCTTCAGCGGAACCTCGCCGCCCTTGCGCCACCCTGCGTCCTGGGTGATCAGGACCTCGCACTCCATGTCGTTGAGGCGGTCGGAGACCGAGTCGGCGCTGAAGCCGCCGAAGACGACGGTGTGAGGTGCGCCCAGGCGCGCGCACGCGAGCATGGAAACCGGGAGCTCCGGGACCATCCCCATGTAGATCCCGACCGGCGTGCCCTTGCCGACGCCGAGCTCCTTGAGCGCGTTCGGCGAAGCGCACGACCTCGCCCTGGAGATCGGCGAAGGTGATCGTACGGCGCTCGCCCTCCGGCTCGCCCTCCCAGTGGTAGGCGACCTTGTCGCCGTTCCCGGCCTCGACGTGGCGGTCGACGCAGTTGAAGCAGACGTTGAGCTTGCCGCCGACGTACCACTTCGCGTACGGCAGGTCCCACTCGTAGAGCTCCTCGAACGGCTCGAACCAGGTGATGCGCTCGCGGCCCTCGGTCTCCCAGAACTCCTCGAAGTCGCGGTCGTAGATCTCGGGCTGCGCATTGGCCTGGGCGGCGAACTCCGGCGGCGGCGGGTACCGCCGCTCCTCGAGCAAGAGGGCGTCGATCGCATGGGCGCCTTCCGTCACAGCTTCCCCTCCCGGAACGTTGGTTGGCGAAGGATAAGAGTCCTGGGTCAGGAAACGTCGAAGAACGGCCAGAGGAGGATGGCAGCGATCCCACCGACGACGAGCCCGACGGCGGCGGCCTTGAACGCGTAGTCGTAGACCCGGCGCACCGCCAGCGAGCCGGCGACGATCGCTCCGACGACCACGACGACGGGCCCCACCGGATTCCAGTCGAAGGAGAGAATCGCCGCAACGACGACGGTCGCGGCGAAGAGCGCCGCGACGATCGCCCCGAGCGCGAGGTCTCGCCCGCGCGGCCGGCGCTCGGGCTGAGGCTCCGACGGCGTCTGACCGTGGTTGGAGCGGTCCAGGTGGTTCTCCATTGCAGCCATTGTGCGGAGCGGGCCGGCTCGCCGCAAGAAATAGAATTCTGCGCTTGGCCCTTTTCGACAGCGCGATCGTCAGGGTGCTTCCCGTCGTCCCGAGGCGGGTGGTGAGGCGGCTCTCAGACCGCTACATCGCCGGGCCGGAGCTCGAGGACGCCGTCGCCACTGTCAGGGCGCTGAACCAAACGGGCAAGAAGGCCACGCTCGACGTCCTCGGAGAAGAGGTGGCGACCGCCGAGGAGGTGCTTGCCATCCGGGCCGAGTACGAGCAGGCGATGTCGACGATCGAGGAGGAGGGGCTCGACGCCAACGTCAGCGTGAAGCTGACCGGGCTCGGGCTCAAGGTCGAGCCCGAGCTCTGCGCTGAGAGCGTCCGCGCGCTCGTTCGGCTCTCGGCCGGGCACGGCAGGTTCCTGCGAATCGACATGGAGGACTCCTCGACGACCACCGCCACGCTCGACCTGTACAGGCGGTTGCGGGCCGAGGGGCACGAGAACGTGGGGATCGTCCTGCAGGCGATGCTCCGGCGCACGCTCGACGACGTCGGCGAGCTGGGCGGCCTGCAGCCGAACGTGCGCGTCTGCAAGGGCATCTACGTGGAGCCGGCCGAGGTCGCCTACCAGGGCGACGAGGCGATCAGGTTCAACTTCGTGGAGACGATGGCGGCGCTCTGGGAGAGCGGCGCCAAGGTCGCCGTGGCCACGCACGACGACGTGCTCGTCACCAAGGCGCTCGAGCTGATCCGGGAGGGTGGGCTCGGTCTCGAGCGCTACGAGTTCCAGCTCCTCCTCGGCGTCCGCGAGGATCTGGCCGACGAGCTCGTCCGCGGGGGGCACACGGTGCGCATCTACGTGCCCTACGGCCAGAAGTGGTACGAGTACTCGCTCCGGCGCCTGCAGGAGAACCCGAAGCTCGCCGGCTACGTCGCGCGCGACGTCGTCCGCCAGTTGCGGCCGTGACGTCCTTCTCCTGGCGCTTCGTCACGATCGCGGCGTTCTTCGTGACGGCGCTCGTCGTCTCGAACATCATCGCCGTCAAGCTCGCGGAGGTCGGGGGGCGCGTCTTCGACGCCGGGAACATCCTCTTCCCCCTCGCCTATCTCCTCGGCGACGTGCTCACGGAGGTCTACGGCTTCCGCGCCGCACGCCGCGTCATCCTGCTCGGATTCGCCTGCAATGTCCTCGCCGTCGCCGCGATCCAGCTGGCGCTGCGGCTTCCCGCCGCCGACTTCTGGGCGGAGAACCAGGAGGCGTACGAGACGGTTCTGGGGACGACCTGGCGGATCTTCGTCGCCTCGCTCGCCGCCTACCTCGTGGGCGAGCTGACGAACTCCTACGTGCTCTCCCGCATGAAGGTCGCCACGGGCGGGCGCTTCCTCTGGAGCCGGACGATCGGCTCGTCCCTCGTCGGGCAGGGTCTCGACTCGGCGATCTTCGTCTCGATCGCCTTCGCGGGCACGGGCACGCCTCTGCTGGACACGATCCTGACCACCTGGGCGATCAAGGTCGCCTGGGAGGTGCTGGCGACGCCGTTCACGTACCTGATCGCCAACGGCCTGAAGCGGGCGGAAGGGATCGACGTGTTCGACGGGCCGAGGCCTGCCGAGGCGCCCGTATGACCGCCGCAGACGCCGCCGATCGCCTCCGCTGGCTCGGGCATTCCACCGTCCTGATCGAGCTGGGAGGCGCGCGGCTCCTCACCGATCCGGTCCTCCGGCCCTGGGTCCTCCACCTCCGGCGGGCCGCTCCGCTCACCGACGAGCCTCTCCACGAGCTCGACGCGGTGCTCGATCTCTCACGTCCACTACGACCACCTCGACCTGCCCTCGCTGAAGCGGCTCGACCGGGGCGTGACGCTGATCGTGCCCAAGGGCGTCGGGCCGCTCGTCCGCAGCCGTGGGTTCCGCTCGGTGGAGGAGGTCGAGGTGGGGGATTCCATCCGGGTCGGAGCGGCGGTCGTCCGCGCGGTCCGCGCCGAGCACGGCTCGAGCCGCGTGCTGGGGACGAAGTCGGAGGCGCTCGGCTACGTCGTCGAGGGGCCGCGGCGCATCTACTTCCCGGGGGACACCGACCTCTTCCCGGAGCTGGCGGACTTGTCGCCCGGGCTCGACGCAGCGCTCGTGCCCATCTGGGGCTGGGGCCCCTCGCTCGGGCCCGGGCATCTCGACCCCCGCGGGGCCGCCGAGGCGCTCAAGCTCCTGCGTCCCCGTATCGCCGTGCCCATCCACTGGGGGACGTACTACCCCGTGCAGTCCACGCGCTGGAAGCAGCCGGCGTTCCTGCGCGAGCCCGTCGAGGAGTTCGAGCGCCTGGCGGGCGAGCTCGCGCCCGACGTCGAGGTCCACATCCTCCAGGTCGGGGAGGAGTTGGTGTTCTAGCTAGGGATAGCGCCGACGGAAGAGGGCGTAGCCGGCGCCGCCGACCGGGATGGGGAGCCAGAACGAGACGAGCCGGTAGGCGAGCGTTGCGACGGCCGCGGCGGTCGCGCCGACGCCCGCGAGGATGAGCAAGCCGACGAGCCCCGCCTCGACGAAGCCGAGCCCGCCGGGGGTGAACGGGAGCATGCCCAGGAGCGCGCCGGCGACGTAGGCCAGGAGAACCAGTGACGGGTTCGGCTCGGCGCCGACCGCGCGAAGGCAGGCGACGAGCGCCAAGTAGTCGAAGATCGACTTCCCGGCCGCAGCTAGCACCGCCCCTTCCCAGCGCCGTCCGAAGGCCGAACGGAGGATGTCGCGCTCCTCGAGCAGGCGATCGGCGAGCCCGGTCACGGGCGCCTTCCGCCGGAGCGTCGCGTTGAGGACGCGCTCGATCCCGTTCCCGACCACCGCGAGCGGGCGGTCCCAGACGAACACGGCGGCGCCGCCCGCCAGCATGAGCACGAAGACCGCTGCGCCCAGGTACGCCGCGTTGGCGAGCCCCGAGGCGACCGGAGTGCCGCCGACGATCGCCGGCAGGCTGAGGAGCGGCAGCGCGAGGACGGCGCCTAAGAGGAGCGCGGAGACAGCGGTGAGGGACGAGGCGATCCGCGCTCCCGGAATGCCGGCGCGCACGAGCATCCGGTACTGGAGTGCGCCGGCAGCCGCAACCCCGCCGGGGATGATGCGGCCGAATGCGTTCCCGGCCAGCTGCGACGTCGCCACCGGAAACCAGCGCTTGGTCTGCAGGGCGATCCGCTGCAGCTCCCAGACGGATACGAAGGAGAGAGCTTCGACGCCGAGGGCGATCGCGACCCACTGCGGCTTCAGTCTGGAAAGAGACCGCCACTGGTTGAACACCTCGCCCACGCTCGGCCAGAGGAAGTAGAGCGAGACGAACGCGACGAGCAGGAAGAGCCCCCGGCCGGCGATCTGTCCGAAGCCCCAGCGGCGCCTCGTCTCGGCTCCCTCACTCACAGGCGAGAGCCTAGAGCCTGGACGCCCGAAACGGCCTAGGCGGCTGCGGGCGTGGCCTTCTTGAGCTGGCGGAGCCTGAACGCCATCACGATCTCGGTGACGCCGCGCATGAGGGTCAGCGCGGCGACCCAGGCGACGAGCAGGATCGCACTCCCGCGGAAGTACCCGGCCGCCCAGAACGCGACCAGGATCTCGATCACGCCGACGATCAGCCCGACCCACCAAAGGTGCGCGGGATGCGAGACGAGGGCGAGGACGATGTCGAAGGTGCCCTTGAAGAGGAGCACCCAGGCGACGAGCGCCGCCAGCGCGGCGAACGTGCCCGCCGGGCGGAAGAATGCGACCACGCCCGCGACGATGAAGATGACGCCGAGGAAGCCGTGGGCGATCTTCCACCCGGTCGTCGACGCGCCCATGGCGAAGAACTCGCTGATGCCCGCCCCGATCGCGACGAACCCGAAGAGGATCGCGATGGCCGTGACGGACTCGGTGTTGAGATTCAGGATGATGAGCGTCACCCAGAGCCAGAGGATCCCGGTGATGAGGTAGAGCCACCAGAGCCGCGACGCGGACTCGGCGAGCTCGTTCTCTTCCATGCGCAGGTCTGCCACGACGGCCTCCTTCGGGTGCCGGAACGGGGGATTCTTCTACGCCAGCAGCCGCATGCCTTCCTTCGTCGTAGGATCGCTCCATCGGCCGACAAGGAGCTACGAAACGGATCTCGGCACTCGGCGAGCGCGGCGCCGAGCTGCTGGACGTGGCCCGGGAGCGGGTCCCGGGAGGCGATGCCGGCTTCCAGGCGTTCGAGCGCGAGCTCCGGTTCGGCGGCGGGCTGCTCGCAGGCGGGCTCGCCTACCGCCTCTTCCTCTGGCTCCTTCCGATCGGGCTCGTCGGCGCGGAGCTTCTCGGATTCTGGCTCGACGCGGACGATGAAAGCGTGGGGGACGCTGCGAAGGAATTCGGCATCGGCGCCGCGGCGGTCGCGAGCGCCGAGAGGGCGGTCGAGGCGAGCCAGACGAACCGGATCCTGCTCCTGATCGGCGGCCTCCTGCTGCTTGCCTGGTTCTCGCTCGGGTTCGTGCGCGCCCTGCAGCTCGCCTACTCGTTGGCCTGGGGCGTACCGAGGCCGCGGCTGCGTAAGCCGCTCGTACGCCGTGCTCCTCTTCAACGGGCTCTTTCTCATGGTGGCCGTTGCGGGCGCGGCGCTGGCCTGGCTGCGCGAGGAGCTCGGCCTCCTCGGCATCCTCGGGATCTTGCTGACGATCGCCTTCCAGACGGGCGTGACGCTGCTCGTCATGTGGCTCCTGCCGCGCCGGGCGGAGCGTTGGGAGGAGCTGGTGCCCGGCGCACTGCTCGTGGCGGTCGGCGCCCAGCTCGTCAGCGTCGCGGTCGTCTTCTACTTCGCGCCCAAGATCGGACGGTCGACGGAGCTCTACGGAACGCTGGGAACGGCGGCCGTGCTGCTCGTGTGGCTGTACGTCGTCGCGCGACTGATCACGGCCGGCGCCTTCCTGAACGCCACGCTCTGGGAGCGCCGCTATGGCGCTTCGACTCAGGACGCGGCTGTGAACAGCAGTCAGGCCGGATGAGCCAGACCGTCGGGCCCCTCGGCGACGAAGAAGACGCCTTCGGGCGACTCCTCCTCGACTACCTCGACGGCCGCGCAGGCGATGCGTTTCTCGACCGCGACGACGGGGAGACGGGACCCGCGCTGGGACCGGAGTGGTTCTTCGCCGAGCTAGAGCAATGGCCGAACGCCGAACGAGCCGTGTTCGGCGACGTGGCACGGCCGCGTGCTCGACGTCGGCGCCGGAGCCGGCCGGCACAGCCTCGAGGCGCAGCGTCGAGGGCTGGACGTGGTGGCGATCGATGTGTCGCCGGGGGCGGCGGAGGTCTGCCGCCGCCGCGGGGTCGATGATGTCCGGCTGCTCCCGCTGGCCCGCGTGGATGACGACCTCGGCGTCTTCGACACGGTGCTCATGATGTGCGGCAACTTCGGTCTCGTCGGCAACGCCGAAGAGGCCTCGACGATTCTTCGCCGCCTGCACGCGATGACTTCCTTGCACGGGAGAATCGTCCTCGACTCGGTCGACCCTTACGTCGATTCCGACGCTGCGGATCTCGCGTATCAGGAGCGCAACCGCGCGCGCGGGCGCATGCCGGGCCAGGTGACGATCCGCATCCGTTACCGGGGTCATGCGACCCCCTGGTACGACCTCCTGAACGTCTCCGCCGCCGAGCTTGGCCAACTCGTGGCAGGAACGGGCTGGCGGCTCGCGCGGGTCGTCGAGGGCGAGCCGCCCGACTACTACGCCGTCCTGGAGAAGACCTAGCCGCGCGGGCAGCGCTCTCAGGCGACGACGGAATAACCGCCGTCGACGACGACGGTCTGGCCGCGGATCATCCCGGAGGCCGGCGAGGCGAGGAAGCACACGACTTCGGCGATGTCGGGCGGCTCGACGAGGCGGCCGGCCGGCGTCCGTGCCCGGAACCCCTCGAGCATCTCGTCGCGGTTGGGGAAGTACTCGAGCGCGCCCGTCTCCACGAGGCCTGCGGAGATCGCGTTCACGTTGATCCCCTGCGGCGCGAGCTCGACGGCGAGGTAGCGCACGAGCGCTTCGAGCGCGGCCTTCGAGGCGCCGACGAGGACGTAGTTGTCGAGCACGCGGGTAGAGCCGAGGCTGGAGATGGCCACCATGGCGCTCCCCGGCTGCATGCGGGGAGCGGCGTGTCGCGCGAGCGTGAAAAAGGCGCGTGCGTTCGCATTCAGCGTCCAGTCCCAGTGCCGCTCCTCCAGTTCGAGAGCCGGGCGGATGACGCCGGTGGCCGCGTTCGAGACCAGCACGTCGAGCGTGTCCATCTCCTCCAGGAAAGCGGCGGCCTTCTCGGGGTCGCCGACGTTCCCGCGCAGCAGCAGCGCCTCCGCGCCGCGCTCGCCGATCGCGTCGGCCGTCTCCTTCGCGGCCGAGTCGTTCCGCAGGTAGCTGATCGCCACGCGCGCCGCGCCGAGGTCGGCGAAGCGGAGCGCGATCTCCCTCCCGATGCCGCGCGAGCCGCCCGTCACGAGGACGGACTTGCCGGCGAATTCCGCCATCAGCGGTGCTGCGGCTCGGCGGCGGTCGCGTGGCTGGGAAGCTCGTCCCAGCCCAGCCGGCTGCGCGGCTCGACCGGCCCTTCCTCGGCCTTCGAGGTGGCGTAGGCGAGCCGCTCGAGCAGCTGGATCTTCTCCTCCGCATGACGCCTGACAGGGTGGTCTGCCGGCAAGTCGCGGGCGAGGTCTCGCACACGCGCGCGAATCTGCAGTGCGAAGTGCGGGGTCGCCGGCCCCACAAGCTCGTCGACGTCCTCGATCGTCGGCTCGACGCGCAGCTGGGTCTCCGGCTCAGTCATCGGCGCGATGCTAGACGCTTGACCGGCGATTCGCACGCTCGCGGATGAGGCTGCGACTCGGCGCGGATCGCCGCGCTCGCCCTTGCCCGTACCAACCGGTACGGGCCGCGGACGATCGCGACGCCCGGCTTCGCAGCCGCCCCCGACAGCGCGCGAATCACCGGCCAAACATCTAGACGCTTGACCGGCGATTCGCACGCTCGCGGATGACGGCTGCGACGCGGCGCCGGATCGCCGCGCTCGCCCTTGCCCGTACCAACCGGTACGGGCCGCGGACGATCGCGACGCCCGGCTTGGTCGCAGCCGCCCCCGACGAGCGCGCCAATCACCGGCCCAAGCATCTACGGCGTTAGCGTAGGCGGCCGTGCGCCACCGCCTCCCCGCTGACGTCCTCCTCCTGGCCACGGTCCTCTGCTGGAGCTTCAACTTCACCGTCGTCAAGTACGCGCTCACTCACGGGTGGCAGCCGCTTGCCTACTCGTCGCTCCGCTTCGCTCTCGGGGCTGCGATCTTCTCGGCCTTCACGTTCGGCCGCGAGCACACGCTGCGCGTCGCCCGCGGGGACGTCCGCTTCATGATCGTCGTCGCCGCGCTCGGGATCTGGCTGAACCAGCTGACCTTCACCTACGCGGTCCGCTTGACGACGGCGGCGACCGTCGCGCTCATGTTCGGGACGCTGCCGATCTTCGTGGCGCTCGTCGCGCAGGCGTTCCGGCTCGAGCGGCTGCACGCGCGGCACTGGCTCGCCACGGTGGTCTCCTTCGCCGGCGTGGCGCTCGTCGCCGCCGGCGCCACCAGCGGACTGAGCGGTGACTTGGGCGGGATCCTGCTCGGGATCGGGGCAGCGGTGACGTGGGCCGCGTACTCGGTCGCCATGGGCCCCCTCATGCAGCGTTACTCGCCGTACCGGATCAGCGCCTTCATGCTGCTCGTCGGCTCGATCCCCCTCTTCGCCTCAGCCCTGCGCCAGCTCGCCGCGCAGGACTGGGACGGGCTCAGCGCCCTCGCCTGGGCCTGCTTCTTCTACAGCCTCTTTTTCTCTTTGGTGTTCACGAACATCTGGTGGTTCGAGGCGATCGACCGCGTCGGCGCCGCCCGGGCCTCGCTGTATGCCAACCTCAACCCCTTCCTCGGCGCGTTCTTCGCGCTCGTCGTCCTCTCGGAGGAGATGGGCGTGATCCAGTTCGTCGGCGGGATCGTGATCGCCGCCGGCATCCTGCTGGCGCGCCAGGCCCGCGCGCCGGCGCCGTCACCGGACTGAGTCCTTCCCTACAATTCGGTGCGTGAGTAGGGACGTGGAGCCGCGGCTCCGGGACATCAGCTAGGGGCACTAGGGGCGGCTACACTGCGCGCAGCACGAGCGAGGTACGGCTTGGCGCCACGGCGCCTTCCAACCCGTTCGAGTACGTGGGAAGGGAGGTGTTGATATATGGCGACAGGAACCGTGAAGTGGTTCAACGACGCGAAGGGCTACGGCTTCATCGCGCCGGATGAGGGGACGAAGGATCTCTTCGTCCACTTTTCCAACATCGCAGGTGAGGGCTTCAAGTCCCTCAGCGAGGGCTCGCGGGTCGAGTACGAGGCCCGCGAGGGCACGAAGGGCCCCGAGGCCACCAACGTGATCATGATCGAGGGCTAGCCCTGCGGCTCTGCACGTTTCAGGCCGGGGGCCGCGAGGCCCCCGGGCGAGTCGAGGGGGATCGGGTCATCGAGCTCGACTCCCCCTCGCTCGCGGCCTGGCTGGAGGCAGGAGGCGGCGACGTCGGCGAGCACGCGCTCGCCGACGTCCGTCTCGTCGCTCCGATCCCCAGGCCGCCGTCGATCCGGGACTTCTACGCGTTCGAGCGGCACGTCCAGAGCGCGCGGGCGCAGCGCGGGCTCGAGATGGCGCCGGAGTGGTACCGGCTGCCGGTCTTCTACTTCTCCAACCCGGCTGCCGTCTGCGGGCCGGAGGACGAGGTTCCCTTCCCGCCGGAGAGCGCGGCCCGGGACTACGAGCTCGAGGCTGCCGCGGTCGTTGGAGCCGGGGGGCGCATCGCAGGGTTCACGGTCATGAACGACTGGTCGGCGCGCGACCTCCAGAAGATGGAGATGGCGGTCGGCCTGGGTCCCGCCAAGGGGAAGGACTTCGCCACCAGCGCTCGGCCCGGTGCTCGTCACGCCCGACGAGCTCGGCGACCTCCGCCTGGAGATGGTCGCGCGGGTCAACGGCGAGGAGCGCTCCCGCGGCAACCTGGGGGACATCCACTGGCCGTGGGAGGAGCTGGCGGCGCACGCCGGGCGGAACACCCGGCTCCTGGCCGGAGACGTCCTCGGCTCGGGCACCGTCGGAACCGGCTGCATCCTCGAGCACGGTGACGGCCGCTGGCTCCAGCCCGGCGACGTGGTCGAGCTCGAGATCGACGGCATCGGGGTCCTCCGGAACATGGTCGGAAAGGCGCCCAAAGCCGACACCGAGTCGTGACGCTGTCGGCACAATGCGCGCGCAGCGTGTGCGCCCGGAGCCGATAGCGTCAGCTCAGGGGGTCTCGCGACCCCCCTTGGGGGCGTCGGACGCGTCCAGCCGGAGCGGGCGCTCGAAGAGCGTCGACAGCACGATCTGCGTCTGCGTGCGAAGGACGCCCTTGTGCTCGCGGACGCGTTCGAGCAGCTGCTCCAGGTGGCGCGTGTCGGTCGCACGCACGAGGAGGACGGCGCTGGCCTCACCGGCGACCGTATAGGCGGCGACGACCTCGGGGTGGCCCTGCACCGCCGCGCGTACCTCGTTCGCGGCCATCGTTCCCTCGCAGTAGAGGAACACGACCGCCTGCATCGACCAGCCGAACCGCTCGGGGTCGAGCACGGCCGTATAGCCGATGATCACCCCCGTCGCCTCGAGCCGGTCGACCCGGCGCTTGACGGCCGGAGCGGAGAGGCCGACCGCCTCGCCCACCTCCCGGAACGACCGCCGGGCGCCCTCGCGCAGGGACGCAACGATCTGTCGGTCGATTTCGTCCATCGATGCCTAACTCGACCTCATCGCACAACGAAGAGAGATTGTCGTCGTCGTCTCACGGCGACATCATTTCAACATCGTCGGAAAAAGGAGCTGAGAGCGATGTCGACCCAGCTGGATGCGCACGTCAAGGGCCAGGCCAACGATCCGATGCCGCTGCTCGGGCTCGACCACATCGAGCTCTGGGTGGGCAACGCCGTCCAGGCCGCGCACTACTTCGTCACCGCCTACGGGTTCCGCGAAGTCGCCGCTGCGGGGCTCGAGACCGGCCTGCGCGACCGCGCCTCTCGCGTCGTCGAGCACGGGAACGTGCGCCTCGTCCTCACCTCGCCGCTGGTCGGGTCGAGCCCAGTCGCGGCACACCACGCCGCCCATGGGGACGGAGTGCATTCACTCTCCCTCGCCGTCCCGGACGCCGAGGCGGCGTACCGCACCGCACTCGAGCGCGGCGCACGCGGCGTCGACGAGCCGCACGAGCTTTCAGACGAGCACGGCGTCGTCCGGCTCTCCTCGATCGCGACCTACGGCGAGACCGTCCACGTCTTCGTCGAGCGGGGCGCCTACGACGGGCCGTTTCTCCCGGGCTTCGCCGCGGTCGACGGCGGCGCCGATCTCGGGCTTCTCACCGAGTTCGACCACGCGGTCGGCAACGTCGAGCTCGGCCGCATGAACGAATGGGTGTCCTTCTACGAGCGCGTCCTCGGCTTCACCGAGATGCTCGCCTTCACCGACGAAGACATCTCGACCGAGTACTCCGCGCTCATGTCGAAGGTGGTCGCCGACGGCGAGGGCCGGATCAAGTTCCCGATCAACGAGCCCGCCGAAGGGAAGCGCAAGTCGCAGGTGGACGAGTACCTCGAGTTCTACGGCGGCCCCGGCGTGCAGCACATCGCCGTGCAGACTCCCGACATCGTCGAGGCGGTGCGCACGCTCAGGGAGCGCGGCGTCCGCTTCCTGGCAACGCCGACCACCTACTACGACGACGTCGCCGAGCGGGTCGGGGAGATCGAGGCCGACTACGGCGATCTGGCGCAGTTGGGTATCCTCGTCGACCGAGACGACGAGGGCTATCTGCTGCAGATCTTCACCAAGCCCATCGGCGACCGGCCCACGGTCTTCTTCGAGCTGATCGAGCGTCACGGCTCCCGCGGCTTCGGCGCCGGCAACTTCAAGGCGCTCTTCCAGGCGCTCGAGCGCGAGCAAGAGCTGCGCGGGAACCTGTAGGAATAGGGACATGCCCTCGTACGTCAGCCTCGGCCGCCTGCCGCGCAAGCGCCACATCCAGTTCCGCGAGAACGGCACGCTCCTGACCGAGGAGGTCATGGGCCTCGAGGGGTTCTCCGGGAACGAGTCGATCCTCTACCACCTGCACTCGCCGTGCCGCGTGCAGAAGGTCGCGTCCTTCGAGCCGATCGAGCGCGAGGAATGGGTCCCCGACGGCCACGCCCACCGCCATCTGCGGACACACGAGGTCGAGCCGAGCGGCGACGCGATCGGCGGCCGGCGCCTGCTCATGTGGAACGACGACGTCGAGATCGCGCTCTGCCGTCCCAACGAGCCGATGGACTTCTTCTACCGAAACGGCGAGGGCGACGAGGTCGTCTTCGTCCACGAAGGGAGCGGCACGCTCGAGACGATCTTCGGCGACCTGCCCTATCGGGCGGGCGACTACATCGTCATCCCGCGGGGGACGACCTATCGCTTCGCGCCCGAGGGCGAGCAACGCTACGTGGTCTTCACCTCGCCCGGTCTGATCGAGATCCCCCGCCGCTACCGGAACGAATACGGCCAGCTGCTCGAGCACGCGCCCTACTACCACCGTGACCTCCATCCACCGGTCGACCTGCAGACCCACACGGACCGGGGCGAGCACGTCGTCAAGGTGCGGATCAAGGACGGCTTCCAGACCTACGTCCTCGACTACCACCCGTTCGACGTGGTCGGCTGGGACGGATACGTCTACCCGTGGACGTTCAACATCAGGGACTTCGAGCCGATCACCGGGCGGATCCACATGCCTCCTCCGTCGCACCAGACCTTCCAGGGCCGGAACTTCGTCATCTGCTCGTTCTGCCCGCGGAAGCTGGACTTCGACCCGGAGGCGATCCCGATCCCGTATCACCACTCCAACCTGAACAGCGAGGAGATGATCTATTACGTCGACGGGAACTTCTCCTCGCGCAAGGGCATCGAGATCGGCTCGGTCACGCTGCACCCCTCGGGCATCCCGCACGGGCCGCACCCCGGCCTGGCGGAGAAGTCGATCGGCATGACCGAGACTCACGAGTACGCCGTCATGTGCGACACCTTCCATCCGCTGCGGCTGAGCGCGCTCGCGCGCGGGCTCGACGACCCCGCCTACGCGTACTCGTGGTTCGAGGCTCCCGAGGCGGCGACGGCCGATCAGGACCCTGCAGGGGTGACGTCGCACTTTTGAGCGACCGTACCCTCGTCGTCGACTTCGACGGCACGGTCACCGAGCAGGACCTCCTCGACACGATCGCCCAGGTCTTCGGCGACGAAGAGGTCTACCGCGAAGTTGACGAAGGGCTCGATGACAACTCGCTGACGCTCAACGAGGTGATCCGGCGCGAGTTCGAGCCGGTGCGCGCCCCGCTCGAGGAGGTCAGGGAGTGGGTGCTCGAGAACGTGCGCGTGCGCCCCGGCTTCCGCGAGGTCGTCGAGCTAGCCGACGAGCGCGGCTGGCGCTTGGTCATCGTCTCGTCGGGCTTCCGCGAGCTGATCGAGCCGGTGCTCGAGCGCGAGAGCCTCTCCGGTGTCGAGCTTCTCTCGAACACCGTCGACCCCGATCCCGAGGGCTGGAAGGTCCAGTTCCGCGTCTCGGAGGCCTGCGAGGTGTGCGGCCAGCCGTGCAAGCGCGCGACGGCCGCGGCGGTCGCTGACGGAGCGGAGCTCGTCTACGTGGGCGACGGCTACTCCGACCGCTGTGCCGCCGAGTCCGCCGACCTCGTCTTCGCGCGCCGCGGCCTGGCGAGCTACCTCGAGGAGCGCGGCATCCCGTTCGAACCGTTCGAGGACTTCCATTCCATCGCTCGCAGTCTCGCTTCCTGAGCCCTTCGACTTCGGGCTCTCGACGGAGCGGTACCGTGCGTTCGGGCCCGACCTCGCCAACCTCTGGCACGAGGACGGGCTCCACCGGGTGTTCGACGGCCGCGAGGTCCGAATCGAGCCCGGCCCGGGCGGGGTAGTCGTCCTCCCGGAGCGACCGAGCTGGCAGGACCGGTGCGCCGGTACTTCGGCGAGCCCTTCGACCTCGACTCCTTCTCCGCTTTCGCGGCGGGCGAACCTGTGCTCGCCGAGCTCGCCCCGCCCCTGCGCGGGTTCCGGCCGCCGCTCGTCCCGGATCCCTTCGAGGCGCTCGTGACCTCGATCACGGCTCAGCAGATCTCGCTCCGAGCGGCGTTCGGCATCCGGAACCGGCTGATCGAAGCGTTCGGCGAGCGGCACGAGCACGCCTATGCCTTCCCGCCCCGGGAGCGGCTCGCCCTCGCCCGCCGTGAGGAGCTCATGGCCGTCGGCTTCTCCGGCCGAAAAGCGGACTACGTCGTCGGGCTCGCGCAGGCTGACCTCGATCTCGCCGCTCTCGCGCTCCTTCCCAACGACGAGGTGAAGGCGGCGCTCGTCGCGCTGCCGGGGATCGGCGAGTGGACGGCGGACTGGTTCCTGGCGCGTCACCTCGGGCGGCCCGAGGCCTGGCCGGCCGGCGACCTTGCCCTGCGGAAGGCGGTCTTCCACTTCTACGGCGAGGACGCGGACGTGCCCGCCGTCGGTGCGCGTTTTTCGCGCTTTGCCAACCTGGCGGCGCACTACCTCCTCGTCGGTCATAGGGTTTACGGGTAGTGCCCCTCCAGGCAATGAACGCCGGCTTCTGCCCCGCGATCACCCGGCGCCTGAGCCCACCCTCGCCCTTACCAAGGCTTCTAGCCTTGGCTGCGGACGAGTGCGGACTCATGCTTGGTGCTCGCGACCCAGAACCGCGGCAACATCACCTGGAGGGGCACTGATGGCCATACGAGGCGCATGTGGAAGGCGCTCCCACCGAGGAAGTGGTCCGGCGGCTGATCGAGGAGGCGCAGGCCGCCGGGGCCGACGCCGTCGAGATCGAGACGACCCACGAGGACGGCGACGCCTGGATCCGCGCCGGCTTCACCGAGACGGCGCGCGTGCTGCAGGCGCCGCTCGCGGCGCTCGAGCAGCACCTCGGCGCGCGGAGCGAGCCCTCGTTCGGCTCGATCCACGTGCAGAGCGACGACCTCGACGCAGTCGTTCGGGCTGTCCGCCAGTTCGTCCCGCGGCTGCCCGGGGGCTCGCAAGGGAGCGCGGTGCTGCCTCCCAGCGACGGGTGGACCTCGGCTTACGACGAGCTGACCGACCGCGAGCCGGAGATGCTCCGCCGGCTCGCCCGCGAGATCTCGGATCGGATGGGTGCCTTCGTGCTCACGATGGGGCTGGAGGAGGGGAGCGTCGTCCGCTACGTCGCGCTCGAGCGCGGGCGCGTCGTCGACGAGTACCTGTCCGTGCCCGAGCAGTACGGGCCGCTGCCGCCCGGCGAGGTGATCGCGCTCGGCGCCAACCCGCGGTTGATGTCTCGGCTCACGGGCGCCGACGCGGACGCGGTGCGGGCGACGGCGCGCACGGCCGGCTCCCCCGGGGAGCTGCCTCCGGCGCGCGAGCTGCTCGCCGAGCTCGCCCGGCTCTTCGGCATCCCGCAGGCCGCGCACGGCTATCCCGAGGCGGCCGAGCGCGAGGACGCGATCGTCCTCCCCAGGGCTGGCTAGAGGCCGGCGGCGTGGCCGTCCTTGCGGCGGTCGGAGCCGCCCACGAGGCCATCCGCGCTGCGGAGGATCGCCTGGCCGCCGCCGAAGAGGCCGTGGTCGCTGGCTCGGGACGGGCGTCAGGCCGAGCGCCTCGACCTCGGCGGCGCGCTCCCAGAGCCCCTCCTCGAGGAGAACGGTGTCCCCCTGCACGCGGAAGCGCGGGCGATCGAGGGCAGCCTGCGGGTCGAGCTCGTCGTCCACGAGGGCGGAGACCAGTTGGACATGAGCCTGCGCCTGGATGAAGCCACCCATGACTCCGAACGGGCCCAGCAGCTCGCCGTTGCGCAGGAGCATTCCCGGGATGATCGTGTGGTACGGACGCCGGCCGGGCTCGACGCGCCCGGACACGGCGAAGCAGGCGCCGCGGTTCTGGAGCACGACGCCGGTGCCCGGCGCGACCACGCCGCTCCCGAACCCTTCGTAGAGGCTCTGGATGAAGGAGACGGCCATCCCGTCACCGTCGGCCGTGCAGAGATAGACAGTTCCTCCTGCCGGCTCGGCTCGGGCAGCGCCCGCGGCGCTGCGTCGGCGCGCGAGGAAGGACGGATCGAGCAGGTCGGAGACGTCCGCGCCGTCTCGCACTCTTTGCAGCGCGTCCTCGAGCGCGAGCCGGACGCTCTCGACCTGAGCCGCGAAACCGGGCTCGCCCAGGGCGAGTAGCCCGAGCCCCTCGAGCGCGGCGACACCCTGCGTGGGCGGCGGCAGCTCGTAGACCGTCACGCCGCGGTAATCGAGCGCCAGCGGCTCGACCCAGCGCGGCTCATAGGCGGCAAGGTCTGCCTCGTCGAGCCAGGTGCAGGAGGCGATCGCGCGCGCGACGTCACCGTGGTAAAGGGCCGCCGGGCCGTCGCGCGCGATCTGTCTCAGGGTTGCGCCCAGCTCGGGGCAGCCGACGGTCTCGCCTGCGCGAGGAACCGGGCCCAGCTCGGGCGGCCCACCCCTCCAGGCGCGCGCCGTGATCGGGCCGACGGCGAAACCGTCCTCGGCGGCCGCGACGGCATCGGCGAGCAGTGCCTCGAGGCCGAGACGGGCGAAGCGGTCGGCGAGCGCGCCCCAGCCGGCGACCGCGCCGGGCACGGTCACGGACTGCGGGCCGCGCTCGGCGACCGGCTCCACCGGATCGGCGCCGGCGGGAGCCGGCCCGGCGGCGTCGAGCCCGTGGAGCCCGTCGCCGTCCCAGACGAGAGCGAACGCGTCGCCTCCGACGCCCGTGGACATCGGCTCGGTGACGCAGAGCACGGCGGCGGCGGCGAGGGCCGCGTCCACGGCGTTTCCGCCGCGCTCGAGCGCGCGCAGACCTGCCCGGGTAGCCAGCGGCTGGCTGGTCGCGACCATCGCCTCACGGGCTACGACTGCCGGGCGGGCGGGAGCGAGCTCGAACGTCATGCGGCTAGCATCGCAGCCGTGGCGCAACCGACCGTCCTCCTCCTGCACGCGTTCCCGCTCGACGCGCGCATGTGGGCCGGGGTCCGGCCCGCCCTGGAAGGCGCCGGCTTCGACGTAGTCGCACCGAACCTGCCCGGGGACGACCTCGAGCTCGGCTTCGATGCATGGGCCCGGCGAGTGCTCGCTCTGGTGGATGGCGACTTCGTACCCGTCGGCTCCTCGATGGGGGGCTATCTCTCCTTCGAGCTCTGGCGGCAGGCCCCGGAGCGGGTCGCGGCGATCGCTCTCGTCGGCACCCGTGCGACGCCGGACTCGCCCGAGCAGCGGGAAGCCCGCGACGACTCGATCCGGCTCCTGGGCGAGGCAGGGCGACTGCCTTTCTGGGAGGAGCTCGCGCCGCGGTTGTTCGCCGAAGACGCCGACGCGGCGGTCGTCGCCGCGGCTCGTGCGCTCGCTCTCGAGCAGCCGATCACGGCCCTCGTCACCGCGCAGGAGACGATTCGCGACCGGATCGATTCGCGTCCGACCCTGTCCACGATCGACGTGCCCGTGCTGGTCGCTCGTCGGCGAGGAGGACCGGCTGACGCCGCCGTCCGACTCCGAGGCGATGGTCGCCGCCCTCCCGAATGCGCGTTTCTCGCGCATTCCGGATGCGGGCCACCTGACCCCGCTCGAGTGCCCGGATGTCGTCGCGGGACTGCTCGTCGACTTTCTCGAGGAGGTCGCACGCTGACCGGCGAGGAGCTGGCGGAGCTGCTCGAGAAGGGCGAGATCGCCCTCGTCGACGTCCGTTCGGCCGAGGAATTCGAGGGCATCAACGGCTACCCGTGCGACCCCTACCAGGGCCACATCCCGGGCGCCGTGCATCTCGATCTGAACGAGCTCTACGCGGTCGGTGGCGACCAGGCGGGGATCCGGCGCGCCCTGGAAGAGCGGGGCATCCACGAGGGCCGGCGCGTCGTCGCCTACTGCCATTCAGGGCAGCGCTCGGAGCTGGCTGCAGCGCTCCTGCGCGCCGCCGGTGTCGACGCGGTCAACTACGCAGGCTCGTGGCACGAGTGGTCGCGCCGCGATCCGCCGCCCTAGCTTCCGCCACCCCAAGGAAGCGCCCACACAGGTCGCGCCCGAACGCGTTCCAGTCGCCGATCAGCTCCTCGGTCTCGTCCAGGAGGCGAGGGACGTCGAGAACGCCGTCCTCCTCGGGATCCGACGAGCGGATCCAGTCGAGAAGGCTCTCGTGCGTGACCTCCGCGTGGAACTGGACGGCCCACGCAGTCTCTCCTGCCCGGAAGGCCTGCAGGCAGCGCTCGTTTCGCGCGAGCGGCACGGCCCGCTGCGGGAGCTCGAAGTGGTACAGGTGCCACTGGAGTGTGGGGAAGCGGCCGGGCCGGCCTGCGAAGAGCGGGTCCGATCCCGCTTCCGGAGTGAGCTCGACCACCGGCCACCCGATCTCGGGACTGGGCATGCGGCGGACGTGGCCGTGGAGCGCCTTGGCAAGGAGCTGCCCGCCGAGGCACACACCCAGGAGCGGTACCTCGTCGGCCAGCAGGCGCTGGAAGAGCAGACGCTCGTCGTGAAGCCACCCGTGCCGGTCTTCCTGGTCGACGTGCATGGCGCCGCCGAAGACGAGCACGGCCCCGTAGTCCTCGATTCGGGCAGGCGGCTCGGGCGCGGTCGCGATCGCCCACTGGTCGAGTGCATGCCCGCGCCCGGTGACGACGTCGGCGAAGACGCCGGGCGGGGCGTCTTCCTGATGGACGATGGCGAGGACGCGCACGGCCTCAGCCTACGGGGTGGCGAACCCACACGTTGGGCTCCCAGTAGTCGCCGAGGTCGGCAGCCCGGTCGATCTCGAGCGTGGCCAGGCCGCGTGGGAAAACGTAGGTGCCGCTCTCCGGGAACGCGGTCTCCGTCCACTCCTCCCACTCGGCCACGCTCCCGGTGATGTGCAGCGAACGCTCCACCGGCTCCAGGATCTCGGCGCCCAGGCGCACGTGCAGTCGGATCCACGGGTCGAAGGGGAGGCCGTCCTCGCGAGTCCACCGTGCATACCGCTCGATCGGGGTGAGCGGGTAGCGCTCTTTCCACGTCGGCCGAAGCGGTGCGATCAGGTTGCCGAAGCCGTGCTTGGCCGCGATCTCGAGCATCGCGGCGATCATCGTCCCGGACAACCCGCCGCCCTGGTGCTCGGGCGGAATCTCGATCGCGAGCGCCGAGAGCGTGTTCGGGTCGCCGCGCTTCGTCGAACAGGCGGACGGCCCCGTCGATGGCGCCGTCGATCCCGGCGGGCAAGCCGGCGACGGTTCCGTCCCACGAGCAGGGGATCGAATGGCCCTGTGCGAGCGCCAGATCGCGCGGCTCGTCGTAGAGGATGAACTGAAAGTCGCGGAAGTCCTCGTCGAGACGGCTCCAGTGCAGGCCGAGGATGTCGCCCTGCTCGTTGTACTTCGGCCAGACCCCCGCGATCTGGTCATAGGATCGCTCCCAGAGGTCGGGTCGCTCGGCGCAGGTGTAGACGCGCGCGCTCACGCCTCCGCGGCGCGGCGAAGCGCGGCCTGGAGCCGTGTCGCCGCGGGGCCGGGGCGACCGTCGCCGACCGCCTTCCCGTCGAGCTCGATCACGGGCATGACCTCGCGGACCGAGGACGACGTGAACGCCTCCTCGGCGGCCGCCAGCGCTTCCACCGGGAAGGCGCCCTCGGCGACCTTGTAGCCGAGCTCAGCGGCGCTCTCCAGAAGCGTGGCGCGTGTGACGCCGGCGAGGATCCCCAGCTCGAGCGAGGGCGTGAAGAGCTCGTCGCCGCTCCGCCACCAGACGTTCGTCACGGGGCCCTCCAGGACGATGCGGCCGTTTGCGAGGAAGACGGCGTCGTCGGCGCTGCGACGACGCGCCTCCGCCTCGGCGGCCATGTTGACCGCGTAGCTCGTCGACTTCACCCCGCCGAGAAGCCAGGGAGCGTCGGCGCGCACGGCCGGCTCGATGCCGAGCTGGATGGTGATCATGCGCTGGCCGCGGGCGCGGCGCTCCTCGAGATCGGGCGGCAGCGTCGAGACCATCGCGAGCGCGGTCGGATAGCCGGCTCCCTCGCGCCCGGGCGTGACGTAGAGGCGAAGCACCGCGCTCCTCGCGCCGGATGCCTCGACGACCTCGCGCGACGAGCCCGCGGAAGGCGACCAGGTCGACCGGCGGGAGGCCGAGCCGCTCCGCGGAGGCGGCGAGCCGCTCGAGGTGGTCCTCCAGCCGGAAGGGCCTCCCGTCGTACACGCGAATCGTCTCGAAGGCGGCCCGGCCGCGCAGGAACGCCTCGTCGTCGGCGTGCAGGACCGGCTCGCTCGGATCGACGAGCCCGCGCCCGCCGACGGCCAGCGCCAGGAGCGTCACGAGACGACCGCTTCCGGGACCGGGCTGCCGACCGCGGCGAGAATGGGGCGGGCCTTCACCCAGGACTCCTCGATCTCTGCGTGCGGGTCCGAGTCCCAGACGATGCCGCCCCCGACCCACAGGTGAATCTCGCCGTCGGCGATCGCAAACGTCCGGATCGTGAGCGCGAGCTCGAGGTCGCCGTTCGGGTGGATTCGGCCGAGCGCGCCCATGGAGGCGCCGCGCCCGACAGGCTCGAGCGCGGCGATGTGGTCGAGCGGCGGAGATCTTCGGCGCGCCGGTGACCGACCCGCCCGGGAAGACGGCGCCGAGGAGCTCCGCGAGCCCGACGTCGTCACGCAGCCGCCCTTCGACCGTCGTGACCATGTGCGTGACGCCGGCGAGCTCGCCGCTCGGCCATCAGGTCGGGCCAGCGCACCGAGCCCGGCTCGCAGACGCGCGAGAGGTCGTTCCGCTCGAGGTCGACGATCATCACGTGCTCGGCGGCGTCCTTCTCGGACTCGCGCAGCTCGCCGCGCACGCCGGCCGGCCGGGTGCCCTTGATCGGCTTCGTCCAGACCCGTGTCGCCGCGGCGCGCGAGGAAGAGCTCCGGCGAGGCGGAGACGACCGTCCAGCCGTCGCCCGCCGAACGGCTCCGGATGGAGCGGCCGCAGGGGTGCGAGGCGCGGCGCGAGGCCGGCGGGATCGCCCTCGAACGGCGCGTGCAGGTGCTGGACGAGGTTGACCTGGTAGACGTCGCCGCGCCCGATCGCCTCGCGGACGGCCTCGATCGCGCGCCGCGTAGCCCTCGTCGTCCCAGGAGCGTCGCCACTCGCCGATCGTGAACGGGCCGGCGGGCGCGGCTGCTCGTCCCGCGGGTCGGATCCGGGCGGCGAGCGAGCGGCAGCCGGCAGGGCTCGGGCGGGTCGGGCCAGGGGGCGCGGCGCAGGGAGCGGGAGATGCCGTAGCCGAGGAAGACGTCGGCGACGAGTCGTCGCGCGCGCCGAAAGCCCGCGTCGTCGAGGTAGCCCTCGAGCTCGGCGAGGGGGTCGTCTCCGCTCCAGACCTCCAACATGCGGATAACGCTAGCGCGTACGCCTAAAGAGGCCGTCGTGCTCGGCGGGAGCTCGTCTCCGCATGTGTCGACGGTGTCTCACTCCATTCAGCGGCTGATGACCTCCCGAAGGTGCCGCCCGCCCGCGCGCCTAGAATCGAGCGGGTGGACGGAAGGCCGATCGGGATCTTCGATTCGGGCGCCGGCGGGCTCACCGTCCTGCACGAGTGCCTCGTCACGCTTCCTCACGAGGACTTCCTCTATCTGGGAGACGGCGCCCGCTGTCCGTACGGGCCGCGGCCGCACGGTGAGATCCGGCGCTTTGCCTTCGAGATTGCGTCGTATCTCGAGCAGGAGGGGGTAAAGCTGATCGTCGCGGCCTGCAACGCGGCCACCTCGGCGGCGCTGCCGGCGCTGCAGGAGGCGCTGCGGGTGCCGATCGTCGGCGTGCTCGTCCCCGAGGCGCACGCGGCCGTGCAGGCGACGCGGAACCGGCGGATCGGCCTGCTCGCGACCGAGGCGACCGTGGCGAGCGGCCGCTACGAGGAGATCGTGCATGCGCTCGACGCCGGCACGCGGGTCGTCTCGGTCGCGTGCCCGAGGCTCGTGCCGCTGATCGAGGCCGGCGTCGTCGGGGAGGAGCTCGACGCGGCGGTGCGCGAGTACGCGGCGCCGCTCAAGGAGGAGGACGTCGACACGGTCATCCTCGGCTGTACGCACTACCCGATGATCAGGCGGGTGTTCGAGCGAGCCTTCGGCCGCGGGACGACGCTCGTCTTCTCGGCCGACGAGACCGCCCGCGAAGTGGCCGAGACGCTGGCCCGAAAGGGGGTCGAGAACGATCCAGCCCGGGCCGGCGAGACGCGCTTTCTCACGACCGGGTCTCCCGAGGAGTTCCGAGACGCTCGGGGAGCGCTTCCTCCAGCTGCCCATTCCCCACGTGGAGCGGGTCACGGTCCGCGAGCTCGAGCTCGCCTCGGCGTGACCTTCGCGGCCGCCGTTACTCGTACGGGGCACCCCAGCCCACCACCCGCTTCCGAGCGTACAGGCGAAATCCGCACGCGTGGCGCGCGGAGTGTGCCGGAAGCGTGTCGAGATGAGTCGCGAAGGGCGCCGCACCGACGAGCTGCGGCCGGTGGAGATCGTCACCGGTTTCGTCGAGCAGGCGACCGGCTCTGCGCTCATCTCGTTCGGGGGCACGCGCGTCCTCTGCACCGCGAGCGTGGAGGAAGGGGTGCCGCGCTGGCTCGCCGGAAGCGGCCGCGGCTGGCTGACCGCCGAGTACGGAATGCTCCCCGCCTCCGACCGGCCAGCGAACGCAGCGGGAGGCGAGCGCGGGCAAACAGAAGGGTCGAACCGTCGAGATCCAGCGGCTGCTCGGCCGCTCCTTGCGGGCGGTGTACGACCTGGAGACGCTCGGCGAGCACACGGTCTGGATCGACTGTGACGTGATCCAGGCGGACGGAGGCACCCGCACAGCGGCGATCTCGGGCGCCTGGGTCGCCCTCGACCTTGGCGGCCCGCAAGTCGGGGCTGCCCGAGCCGGCCGACCTCGTCGGCGCGGTCTCCGTGGGGATCGTCGACGGCGAGCCGCGCCTCGACCTCGACTATGTCGAGGACTCGGCAGCCGACGTGGACATGAATGTCGTCATGACCGGAGACGGCAGGCTCGATCGAGGTGCAGGCGACCGCCGAGCGCGTGCCCTTCAGCCGCGAGGAGCTCGACGCCCTGGTCGAGCTCGCGACCGGTGGGCATCGTGAGATCGGCGCCAAGCAGCAGGAGGCCGTCGCGTGATTCCCGAGGTGGAATGGTGGGACATCCTCATCCGGCTGGTCGTCGCGGCGGGCGCTCACGCGGCGCGATCGGCCTCGAGCGCGAGCTGCGCGAGCGTGCGGCCGGCCTGCGCACGCACATGCTCGTCGGCGTCGGAGCGGCGCTCTTCACGATCGTCTCCGCCTACGGCTGGAGCGACTTCGGGTTCTCGACGCCTTCGCGGGGTCGTCTTCGATCCCGACCCGGATCGCTGCCCAGATCGTCACCGGGATCGGCTTCCTGGGAGCCGGCGCGATCATCCGGCAGGGACTCACGGTGCGCGGGCTCACGACTGCTGCGAGCCTCTGGATCGTCGCCGCGATCGGCATGGCGGCCGGCGCCGGCTACTACTCGGCGGCGCTGATCGCCACGGGCATCGTGCTGGTCGGCCTCGGGCCGTTTCGCTGGCTGGAAGGGGCAGCGACCTTCGGCCGCTGGCGCCGTGCGGGCCGCCAGCTCGAGATCGATCTCACCCGCGAGCACTCCGATCGCCGAGCCGCTCGCGGTGATCGACGAACGACGCGTGCGCCTCGAGCCGCGTGCAGTTCGAGGACGAGCGCGACAGCCGCCGCCTCGTGCGTCGAGCTCGACATCCCGCTCGGGCCGGCCGAGGAACGGCTCGTCGAGGATCTCGCCGCGCTGGAAGGCGTGCTCGCCGTCCGCTGGACGGAGTGACAGCGCAATGCCTGGTGCGGCACCGTGAAGGCGAGCTTCGTCTCGACGAACCGCCACAAGGCGCGCGAGCTCGGCGTGCTCTTGCCGGGCTGGGAGATCGAGCTCGACCGGGGCCGAGGAGCTCCCCGAGGAGGCCGGCGCGACCTTCTACGAGAACGCGCGCGCCAAGGCGGCGTTCGGCCGGACGTCGATCCGCGCGACCGGTGGACGATCGGTGAGGACTCGGGCCTGGAGGTCGACGGCCTCGGCGGGCGTCCGGGCATCTACTCGGCGCGCTACGCGGGCCCGGGCGCCACCGACGAGGAGAACGTCGCGAAGCTGCTCGAGGAGCTGGCCGGCGTCGACGGGCGAAGGTCGGCGCGGGCGCTACGTGTCGGAGCTGGTGGCTCTCTCGCCGGAGCTGGTGGAAGCGCGAGGCACGGGGACTCTCACGGGCAGCATCGCGACGCAGCCGAGCGGCTCGAAGGTTTCGGCTACGACCCCGTCTTCATCCCGGACGGCGAGCAGCGCACCGTCGCCGAGCTCGGCGACGACTGGAAGGCACGGCACAGCCATCGAGCGGCCGCCGCGAGGAACCTCGTGAGAGCAGTAGGCACGGACGCCCCGGCGCTGTAGATTCCGCACATGCAGCTCTTCTCGCACGACGACAAGGCGACCGCACTCGGTCGCACGCCGCTCTTCAAGAGCCTCTCGCGATCCGAGCTCGTGGAGCTTGCGAAGGTGACCGAAGACCTCGAGTTCGGGGAGGGCAAGGTGCTTGCGCGGGAGGGAGAGATCGGCCGCGAGTTCTTCGTCATCGTCGACGGGGAGGTCGTCGTGTCCAAAGACGGCCAGGAGATCAACAGGCTCTCGTCCGGCGACTTCTTCGGGGAGATCGCGCTCATCTGGGAGTCGCCTCGGCGCACCGCGACCGTGACCGCGGCGACGCCGATCCGCTTCTTCGTCCTCACGCGCCAGGCCTTCCGCGGCCTCATCGACAGCCACCCCGACATCGAGGCCAAGGTGCTCGAGCAGCTCGAGGCGCGCGTGCAGACGACCGAGGCCGGCGAAGTCTAGGAACCCGAAACGGGTTCTTGAGTCTGCGGAACCGCGGCGGTCTCGCCGCGCCCCCGGCTGAGCCACCAGTTCACCTCGGCGCCGAGCACGAGGATGTTCGCCATCACGTACAGCCAGACGAGCAGGAGCACCAGCCCGCCGTACGCCTGGAGGGCGACGAGCTCGTTGGAGATGCGCACGAAGCTCGGCAGGACCTGAAAGCTCGCCTGCAGGAGCACCGACGCGAACAGAGCCCCGGGCAGCGTCTCCCGCCATGTGAGCGGCATGTTCGTGAGCAGCCGGTAGAGGCTCCAGGTGAAGACGACGAGGAGGGCCGTCGAGACGAGGAGCGCGTAGACGTAGGAGAGGGCGCCCTCGGCGACGCCCGCGCGGCTCGCGAGCTCGACCCCCACCGAAGAGATCACGAGCGCCAGGAAGAGGACGACGAGCGAGGCTGCGGTCAGGAGAAGGACAAGCGTCTTCTGGCGGATGAACGGCCGATTGGGGAGGCCGTAGACGATGTTGAAGGCCGATTCGAGCACGCTGAAGAAGCCGAGCGCCGCCCACAGGAGGCCGATGCCTCCGATGACGGAGAGCTCGGTCGCCTGCTCCTGGATCTCGTTCACGGCCTCGAGGATGCTCTCCACGGAGTTCTCCGGGAAGGCCCGCCGCAGCTCCTCGATCAGGTAGCTCGACTCGTCCTGCTCGCCGAGGAACGCGAGCAGGGAGAGCGCGAGGAAGAGCAGCGGGACGAAGGCGAGAATCGCGAAGTACGCGATCATCGCCGCCAGATGGGTGCCCCGGTCGGCGAGGTACTTGCTGACGATCGGGTGCACGTCGAGGGAGTCTACGGAGGTGTGTTAGGTTTGCCCGCTGTGGATGCCGCGCAAGCTCTCGCCGATCTCGTCGAGATCTCCTCGCAGATCGAGTCGGCCGTCCTGGCGGACGCGAGCGGAGCCGTTCTCGCCTCGACGTTCGGCGACGATGCGCGGGCGCAGGCGATCACGACCGAGGCCCGCGAGCTTCTCCAGGCGGCGGCCGGAGAAGCCGGTGAGCCGACGCAGGTCGAGGTCGCCTTCCACGAAGGCTGCGTCTTCGTCGTCACCGACGGCGATCGGCTCGTCGCCGCAGTCACCGGGCGAGACCCCACTGCAGGCCTCGTCTTCTACGACCTGAAGACCTGCCTCCGGCTGAGCGGCGAGGAGAAGCCGGCGAAGAAGGCCGCGACCACCACGCGCAGCCGGCGAAAGAAGGAACCGGAACCGGAGCCGGAGGTGGTCGATGAAGGGTAGGGTCGCGGCCGCCCTCGTCGCGATCGGCTCGGTCGTCGGCGCGGCCGCCATCTGGCGGCGGCGCTCGGGAGCGGGCAAGGATCACGCGGACGTCTACTTCGCGGACGGCTCGATGGTGAGCTTTGCCGAGGGCAGCGAGCGAGGCCGCTCGGCTGTTTCCGGTAGCGCGCCGGATCCTCGCGCAGGCGCGAAGCTGATCGCGTCCGATGACGGACGCCGAGCTCGCGCAGGCGATCCGCGAGCACGCCTACCTGGAAGGCGACTTCGTCCTCCGCTCCGGTAAGCGCTCCCGTTACTACCTCGACAAGTACCGCTTCGAGACGCGGCCTGACATCCTCGCCGCGCTGGGCGAGCGGCTCGCTGCCCGAGTGGGGGAGGTGGCGCCGGGCGCGACTCGCATCGCCGGCCCCGAGCTCGGCGCGGTCGCGCTCGCCGCCGCAGCCTCGCTCGCGTCCGGGCTCCCCTTCCTGCTCGTCCGCAAGGAGGCGAAGGGCTACGGCACCGAGAACCGGCTCGAGGGAGCGTTCGCCGCAGGCGAAGAGGTCTGCCTCATCGAGGACGTTGTCACTTCGGGCGGGGCCGCCGCGGAGGCGATCGACGCGCTCCGCGCGGCCGGGCTCGAGTGCCGGACGGCGGTCTGCGTGGTCGACCGCGAGGAGGGCGGGGCCGACGCTCTCGCGCGGAAAGCGGTCAGATTGCACCCGCTCTTCCGCGCCCTCGACATCCTCGAGGCGTGAAAAAACCCCGCAAACCCGCATGGTTGCTTGCTATCAGGGGGCTCTGTTAGGGTGTTCGCGGGTCCCCGATGGTTAGCGTAAAAGACGGAAGGAGAGGGCAGTGACGAAGGCCGAGTTCATCGACAAGGTGGCCGCCAAGAGCGGGCTCACCAAGCGGGACGCAGTCAGCGGCGGTCGACGCGTTCCTCGACTCCGTCACCGAGACGCTCAAGGGCGGCGACTCGGTGTCGTTCACCGGCTTCGGCAAGTTCTCCCCGCAGCAGCGCGCCGCGCGCCAGGGAGTCAACCCGCGCACCGGCGAGCGCGTGCAGATCCCAGCGGCCACCGTGCCGAAGTTCTCTGCCGGGAGCCAGCTCAAGAAGGCACTCCGCGCCTCCACCTCCTTCTAACTCTCTGCCCCAGTGATCGCCCGGGGGCCGCAGGGCGGCCCTCGCGCCGTCGTAGCCTGCAGCCCAGAGCCGGGCTTGAAGGCGAACATATGTTCGTCTATCCTGTCGAGCGTGCAGCTCGCTTTCGACGCCGCCGACCGGCTCGTCGAGCTCGTCGAGGAGCGGCGCGGGCCGGTTTCCGTCGAGGACGCCGCCCGCTCGCTCTTCGCGCTCGCCCACGCCCCGGCCGGGCTCGCGCGGAGCCTGCTCGAGGACGTCGTCGAGGGCGACGCACGGCTCGCCTGGCTCGGCGCGCCGAGTCGGGCTGGCCGCTCCGCCGGGCCACGATCTGCCGCTCGAGGCCGCCGCGCTTCGTCGTCGTCGACCTCGAGACGACCGGGCTCCGGCCCGGCCGGTCGGCGATCTGTGAGATCGGCGCGGTTCGGGTCGAGTCCCTCTTGCCGGCCGGCACGTTCCAGACCCTGGTCGACCCCGGTGTCCCCCTCCCGCCGGTCATCACCGGACTCACCGGCATCGAAGACCGCGACCTGCGAGGCGCGCCGCGGCCCGGCGCCGCGGTGCGCAGCGTTCCTCGCGTTCGCGGGCGAGCGCGCCGTGCATCGTCGCTCACAACGCCCGCTTCGACCTCGCTTTCCTCGACCGCGAGGTCGAGCTGCTCACCGGGCGGCGGCTCGCGGCGCCGGTCGTCGACACGGTGGGCCTTGCGCGAAACCTGCTCGTAGGCCGCGTCGCCCGCGTCGGCCTCGCCTCGCTCGCGCACTTCTTCGGAACCTCGGTCCGGCCGTGCCACCGCGCTCTGCCCGACGCGCAGGCGACCGCGGAGATCCTCGTCGCGCTCGTCGGGCTGGCCCAGGAGCGCGGCGCGCGCACGGTCGTCCGACCTCGTCGAGCTGGCTGCGCCCCGGCGTCGCCGCGTCTACGAGAAGCGCTCGCTCGTCTTCGGAGCGCCGACGCGGCCCGGCGTCTACCTCTTCCGCGACGGCGCGGCCAGGCGCTCTACGTCGGCCGGGCCCGCGACCTGCGCGCCCGCCTGCGCTCGTACTTCCGCTCCGAGCGCCAGCGGCCCGCGGTCGAGGCTGCGCTGGCCGCCGTCGAGCGGATCGAGTGGCGTGTGCTCGGCTCCGAGCTCGAGGCCGCGCTCGAAGAGCTTCGGCTCATCCGGGAGCTCCGCCCGCCGGCGAACGCCCGCGGCAAGCGCGGCGACCGCGACTTCTACCTCCGCCGGCGCGGCGGGCGTTCGTCGTCTCCTCCGCAACCCGGCGCGCTCGGCCCGATCGGGAGCCGGCGCCGCGCCGAGCGCGCCGCGCGGGCGCTCGGCGACGCCACCGACGACGAGCTCGAGGGCTCCTCTCGGGCGGTCCGCTGCCGCGGCTTCGCGCGCGCCTCCGCGATCTCTCCGACTGCCTCCGCTACGAGGACGCCGCCCGCCTGCGCGACCGCATCCAGGCGCTCGAGCAGGTCATCCGCGAGCTCGCCGGCGCTCGAGCGGCTCCGGGCGCTCGAGGCGTGCCTGCTCGCGCCCGCCGCACGAGACGGGTTCGCCCGCGCGGTCTTCGTCGCCGGCGGCCGCGTCGCCGCGCGTCCGGTGCTTGCCGCCCGGCGCCGGCGCCGTGCTCGAGATTCGGGCCGGGCTCGCCGCCGCGCGCGCTGTGCGAGCCGTCGCTCGACCCGGAAGACGCCGAGGAGCTCCTCCTCCTCGGCACGTTCATCCGCCGGCCGCCGCCCGAGCTGGCGGTGCTGCCGCTCGACGAGGCACGCGATCCTCGCGGCTGTGCGCGATCCGTCGGCCGCAGTAGCCTAAGCTCCTGTGCATGGCTCAGGAGGTCGCGAGTCCGGGGCGCGCACCGCGGTGCCGCGCCGACGTTCGCCGACCGGGTCGCCGAGGCGGTCGAGCGCAAGCGGAGCCAGCTCCTCGTCGGCCTCGACCCGCGCCCGAGCTCCTGCCGGTCGAGCTGCGCGGCGACATCCACCGCGGCCGTGCCGCCGCCGCCGACGCGGTCGCGCGCTTCTGCAGGGGACTGATCGACGCCGTCGCACCGTACGTCGTGGGAGTGAAGCCGCAGCTCGCGTTCTTCGAGACGCTCGGCGCCGACGGCATCGCGCCTTCGAGGACGTCTGCGACTACGCGCGGGCCGCGGACCTGCTCGTGCTCGCCGACGCGAAGCGCGGCGACATCGGCTCGACCGCGCGCGCCTACGCCGACGCCTACCTCGAGGAGCGCGAGGACAGGCCGCCTCCGGTCGACGCGCTCACCGTCAACCCGTACCTCGGCAGCGACTCGGTCGAGCCGTTCTCGCCGCCTGCCGGCGAGCGGGACCGGGATCTTCTGCCTCGTCAAGACGTCGAACGCCGGCAGCGCCGACATCCAGGACGCTGCCCTCTCGGACGGACGGCGGGTCTGGCAGCACGTCGCCGAGCTCGTCGCCGACTGGGGCGAGGACCTCGTCGGCGAACGCGGGCTCTCGAGCGTCGGCGCGGTCGTCGGCGCGACCTACCCGCGCGCGGTCGGCGAAGCGCGGAGGCTGATGCCGCAGCGCGATCCTGCTCCTGCCCGGCGTCGGCGCGCAGGGCGCGACCCCGGCCGACGTGGCGCGCGCGTTCACGAGCGGGCCGGCGAGCGCGCTCGTTCCGGTCTCCCGGGCCGTGATCTACGCCTTCCGCGTCGACGGCGCGGACTGGCGGAAGGCGGCGGCAGCCGAGGCGGCGCGCCTTCGCGAAGAGGTCTGGGCGGTGTCGGGCTGGTGAGCGCCGACCGGATCCGAGTCTGGATCGCGCGGTTCGCGGCGCCGCTCGTCTTCTTCTTGGCGGCGACGGTTCTCGTGATTCTCGTGCAGCGCGCGCTCGAGTCCGACTCCGGCGAGGCCCGGAGCGACGGCGACATCGACCGCCGAGGTCGACACGCGGCCGACGACGACGAACCAGGGCGAGACCACGGCTCTTCCCCGTGCGCTGCCGGAAGATCCGCTACACGCGTCAGGTCCGGCGACACGCTCGAGTCGATCGCCGAAAAGTGCGATGTTTCGCTCTCCGTCCTGCTCGAGCTCAACCCCAGCATCGACCCGCTCGCGCTGAACCCGGGCGACCGCATCCGCCTCCGCGCACAGCAGGATGCGACTTAGAGCTCAGGGCTGAGTGTCGACACGGCGGCGGAGCCAGCGTGCCACCTGGACACCGGCGAGGGCGACCGTCAGCACCGGGTTCCCGAGCGTCTTCAGCTCGACCACGCCGGCCCGCCGCTCGCGCAGGCGCCGCGGGATGGTCAGGCTGCGGGGAGCGCTTCCGAGCGGGAGGATGCGCTCGGTCGCTGCCGCTCGTCGCCGCCCCAGACGAAGACGCGCGTGGGACGGAGCTCGAACCCGCCGAGGCCCCGGACCTCCACCTGGAGCGACCGCTCGGCGCCGCTGATCCGTGCCGGCGCGGTTTCTTCTGCTCCTCCTGCATGGCACCGAGGATAGCCTGAGGGGCGTGCGGAAGCGCGTCCTGCTCACGCTCCTGGCCACCCTGCTCGCGGCGCTCCTCGCCGGCGCGGCGGTCGCGTCAGCCCCACCGTCGGTCGAGGCGCGGGCCGTCCTCGTCGCGGACGGTCGGACCGGCGACGTCCTCTACGAGCGCAACGCCGACCGAAGGATGCCGATGGCCAGCATCACGAAGCTGATGACGGCGCTCGTGACGCTCGAGCACGCTCGCCCTCGCGAGACTGGTCACCGTCTCGCGCGCAGGCCGTGGGCCGAGGCGGCTCCTCGATCTTCCTGAGACCCGGCGAGCGGCTTCGCGTGCGCGACCTGCTCGCGGCCGCGCTGATCCAGAGCGCGAACGACTCCGCGTTCGCGCTTGCCGCAGAGGTCGGGGACGGAAGCGTCAGTCGCTTCGTCCGCATGATGAACGCGAAGGCAGCCGAGCTCGGCCTCGACGACACCAACTACGTCCGCCCGGACGGGCTCGATGCGCCAGGGCACATCTCGACGGCCCGGGATACGTTCCGACTCGCTCGGATCGCGATGGATGAGCCGCTCGTTCGCCAGCTCGTCCGCAAGCGGACCGCCGAGATCCCGCCCGGCCGGAAGCTCAGGAACTGGAACGACCTGCTCTGGACCTATCCGGGACTGACCGGGGTGAAGACCGGGCACACCAGTCAGGCCGGCTGGGCCGAGGTTGCGGCCGCCCGCCGGGGACCGACGCAGGTGTACGCCGTCATCCTCGGCAGCCCCTCCCGCGCCAAGCGAAACGCAGACCTGACGCAGCTGCTCGACTGGGGTTTCGACCAGTACGCGCGCTTCCCGCTCGTCCGCGAGGGCCGGCGATATGCAACTGCCGCAGTCCCCTTCGCCGAGGACGAGCAGCTCGAGCTCGTAGCGGCCGACGGTGCCTCCCGGCTCGTGCGGCTCGGCGACGGCACGCGGTTCGTCCAGCAGGTCATCGCGCCGGAGATGGTCGCTCTCCCGGTTCGCCAAGGCCAGAAGCTGGGCGAGGTCGTCGTCTCCGACGGCAACGGTGAGGTGGCGCGAGTCGACCTGGTCGCCGCTAGGGCGGTTTCCGAGCCAAGCTTCCAGGAGCGTGCCGGCTGGTACGCTGACCGGGCGCTCGACGAGGCCGGCGACATGCTCGCAGCAGTCGATCCCGGGGCTCTAGCATCCAGCGGGATGATCGTCACCGTCACCCTCAACACAGCGATCGACCGGACGCTCGTCGTTCCCAACTTTCAGCCTGGTCAGCGACACCGCGCCAGCGTGGGCTTTCCCAGCGCCGGCGGAAAGGGGATCAACGTCGCGCGGGCGCTCAAGCGCCTTGGCGCCCCGGTCGTCTGCACGGGCCTCGCCGGCGGCCGGACGGGCACGCTGCTCGTGGAGGAGCTGACCCACGAGGGCATCCTCAACGACTTCGTCAGGATCGGCGCGGAGTCGCGCACGTCCATCGCCGTCCTCGACCCGACCTCCAACGCCTATACGGAGATCAACGAGTGGGGCCCGGAGGTGACGGAGGAGGAGCTCGAGATCCTGCGCGAGAAGCTCGCCTACCTCGCGCAGCGGGCCGAGTTCGTCGTGCTGGCGGGCTCGCTGCCGCGGGCCGTCGACGAAGGCTTCTACGGCGAGCTCGTCCGGGAGCTGAATCGCGGCCAGCTGCTCGCGGTCGTGGACGCGGAGGGCGAGCCGCTTCGCCTTGCCCTCGACGCAGAGCCCTACCTTGTCTCGCCCAACCAGCGTGAGGCGGAGGCGCTCGTCGGCCACGAGTTCGTCGACCACGAGGATCTTGCCGCGGGCCTCGACGAGATCGCCGCGCTCGGCGCGCGCAACGTCCTCATCACGCACGAGGCCGGCTGCTACGCGCTCCTCCGGGAGGACCGAACGCGAGCTCCGTGTGCGCGCCGAGGCGCCGCGGGTCGAAGCGATCTCGGAGGTCGGCGCGGGCGACACGCTCCTGGCCGGCTTCCTCGCGGGCCGGGTCGCCGGGAAGCCATTCGACGAGGCCGTGCGCGCGGCGGTCGCCGCCGGAGCGGCCTCGGTGCTCGAGGCAGGCGCGGGACGGTTCGACCCGCGCGAGGCGAGCCGCCTCGCGTCACTCGTCCAGCTCGAGCACATCGAGAGCGTTCCGCACGAGCGCTAGCCGCGGTCGGTCAGTCGGTCAGTCGCCCCCGGCGGGGTAGCGAACCTGGAACTGGGAGACGCGCTCGCCCAGCACCTTCGCGAGCAACCCCGGGTACCGGCCGCCCGTCCCCACCTGCGACCGCCTCGTCACGAGCCACCAGCCTGGCGGGAAGGTGCTCTCCTCGCCGGAATGGAAGCGTGCATTCGGGTACAAGTTCCTCAGCCGCGCGCTGTCCGTTGCCGATCTTCAGGCCTCGATTCGTCTTCCAGTGCGGACCAGCGGCGCGTGCTTTCGAGAAGAACCCGAACGATCGCCGGCACGGATTCTCGCCGCCCAGGTTGTAGAAGACGATCTTGAGCCCGTGCCGGGCCCAGCGAACCGTGCAGGAGACGCCGTGCCGATTGCGCCTGTCGGGCTGCCCGAACGCCTCGACGGCTCCACCGAGTGTGCCGTCCCGCTTGACCGGCGAACGATCCGATCCTCCAGTCGCCGTGGATCGTCATCACGTGGGCGCTCGCCGACCCTGCGGCGACCAACGCCGCCGCGACGGCGATCAAGCCGATCATGACTCTCTTCATCAGACCCCGTTCCTTGCTGGACGAGTAGCTTCCCCAGGCTACAGACCGGATAGGAGGTCAGCGGACGACGCTGGTACGATCGCTCCAAGTTGAGTGTCGAGCTGCGTCAGGACGAGATCGAGCGCCTCCTCGCCCTCGAGCGCAAGTTCGCCAAGGAAGGGCTCACGTTCGACGACGTCCTGCTCGTTCCGTCCGAGTCGGGCGTGCTCCCGAGCGACGTTTCGACGCGCGCGCGCCTGACTCGCGCGATCGAGCTCGAGATCCCCATCGTCTCGGCGGCGATGGACACCGTCACCGAGGCGCGCACCGCGATCGGGCTCGCGCGCGAGGGCGGCATCGGCGTCGTCCACCGCAATCTCACCGTCGAGGAGCAGGCCGCCGAGGTCGACAAGGTGAAGCGTTCCGAGGCGGGCATGATCGTCGAGCCGGTGACGCTTCCGCCCGATGCCCCCGTCGCGGCGGCGCTCGAGATCATGGAGACGTACAGGATCTCCGGAGTCCCGGTCACCGACGAGGACGGCCGCCTCGTCGGCATCCTCACGAACCGCGACCTCCGCTTCGAGGACGACACCGCCCGCCCGGTCTCCGAGCTGATGACGACGTCCGGCCTCGTCACCGTCCCGGTCGGCACGACCCTCGAGCAGGCGCGCGCCGTCCTCCATTCGCACAAGATCGAGAAGCTCCCCGTCGTCGATCCTGACGGGCGCCTGAAGGGCCTCATCACCGTCAAGGACATCTCGAAGCGGCTCAAGTACCCGCTTTCGACGAAGGACGAGCAGGGCCGGCTCCGCGTCGCGGCCGCGGTCGGAACGGGCCCCGAGGGGCTGGAGCGAGCCGACGCGCTCGTGGACGAGGACGTCGACGTGCTCGTCGTCGACACCTCGCACGGTCACTCCCTCGGCGTGATCGAGATCGTGCGGGAGCTGAAGGGCCGGCACGACGTCGAGGTCGTGGCCGGCAACGTCGCCACGCCGGAGGCGACCGAGGCGCTGATCGACGCCGGCGCCGATGCCGTAAAGGTCGGCCTCGGTCCGGGGCGATTTGCACGACGCGCGTAGTAGCCGGTATCGGCGTCCCGCAGATCACCGCCGTCTATGACTGCGCGCAGGCTGCCGCCCGGCAGGGCGTTCCGGTGATCGCAGACGGCGGCGTTCAGTTCTCCGGCGACATCGCCAAGGCGATCGCGGCCGGCGCCGACACGGTCATGCTCGGCGGCCTCCTCGCCGGGACGGACGAGAGCCCCGGCGAGGTCGTCTTCCACCAGGGCGAGCAGTTCAAGGAGTACCGCGGCATGGGCTCGGTCGGCGCCATGCGCGCGCGTCACTCGAGCGACCGCTACTTCCAGCAGGACGTCGAGGAAGTGGGCGAAGCTCGTTCCCGAGGGGATCGAGGGCCGCGTTGCCTACAAGGGCCCGCTCCGCAACGTCCTCCACCAGCTCGTCGGCGGCCTCAGGCAGGCGATGGGCTACTGCGGCGCGGCCACGATCGAGGAGCTGAAGGCCGCGCGCTTCGTGCGCGTCACCGCCGCCGGGCCAGCGCGAGAGCCACCCGCACGACGTCTCCATCGTCAAGGAGGCGCCCAACTACAGGCCCGGCGGTAGCGCTGATGGGAGAGGTTGTTCCTCTCCCTGTCCAGGAGCCCGCACCCGAAGAGCGTCCCGTTCTCGTCGTCGACTTCGGCGGGCAGTACTCCCAGCTGATCGCGCGCCGCGTGCGCGAGTGCCGCGTCTACTCCGAGCTCGTCCACCACACGACCTCACCCGCCGCCATCGCCGCACGCCGGCCGCTCGCGCTTGTCCTCTCCGGCGGGCCGGCCTCGGTGTACGCCGACGGTGCGCCGCTGGCCGACCCCGGGGTCTTCGAGCTCGGTGTCCCCGTGCTCGGCATCTGCTACGGGATGCAGTTGATGGCCAGAGACCTCGGCGGCCGGGTCGAGCGCACAGACGGCTCCGAGTTCGGTCGCGCGGAGGTGCATGTCGAGCCGGGCAGCGCGCTCTTCGACGGGCTTCCGGAGGAGCAGGTTGGGTGGATGAGCCACCGGGACTCCGTCACCGCGCCTCCCGAGGGCGCGCGCGTCACCGCCTCGTCGCCGTCGACGCCGATCGCCGGCTTCGAGGATCCAGGCCGCGGCATCTACGGCGTCCAGTTCCATCCGGAGGTGCTCCACACGGAGCACGGCACGGCGATCCTCAAGAACTTCCTCTACCGCGTCGCCGACGCGCCTCCGTCGTGGACCGCGGCGGCGGTGATCGAGGAGGAGACCGCGCGCATCCGAGCGCAGGTGGGGCGCGAGCGCGTGCTCTGCGGTCTCTCAGGCGGCGTCGACTCGGCGGTTGCGGCGCTCCTGGTTCACAAGGCGGTCGGCGAGCAGCTGACGTGCGTCTTCGTCGACCACGGCCTCCTCCGCAAGGACGAGGCGGCCCAGGTGGTGGAGACGTTCGGGCGCCACTTCCACGTGCCGCTCGTTCACGTCGACGCCCGCGAGCGCTTCCTCGCCCGGCTCGCCGGCGTCGCCGACCCGGAGGAAAAGCGCAAGGCGATCGGCGAGGAGTTCATCCGTGTCTTCGAGGAGGAGGCGCGCTCGCTCGGCGATGCGCGCTTCCTCGTCCAGGGAACGCTCTACTCGGACGTGATCGAGTCGGGCGGCTCGGGCGACGGCGTCGCCGCCACGATCAAGTCCCATCACAACGTCGGCGGGCTCCCCGAGGTGATGGACCTCGAGCTGGTCGAGCCGCTGCGGATGCTCTTCAAGGACGAGGTCCGGCGCGTCGGCGAAGAGCTCGGCCTGCCCGAGGAGATGGTCTGGCGCCACCCGTTCCCCGGCCCCGGGCTCGCGATCCGGATCATCGGCGAGGTGACGGAGGAGCGCCTGGCGACGCTCCGCGAGGCGGACGCGATCCTGCTCGAGGAAGTGCGCCGGGCCGGTCTCTATCGCGAGCTCTGGCAATGCTTCGCTGTGCTTCCCGCCATCCGTTCGGTAGGCGTCCAGGGAGACGAGCGCACGTACGCCTACCCGATCGTGATCCGCGCGGTCACCTCCGAGGACGCGATGACCGCCGACTGGGCCCGCCTGCCCTACGACCTGTTGGAGACGATCTCGAGCCGGATCATCAACGAGATCCCGGCGGTGAACAGGGTCGCGCTCGACCTCTCCTCGAAGCCGCCGGCGACGATCGAGTGGGAGTGAGCGCTGACCCGCGGGCGGCCGAGTGCCGGCTCCCGGCCGACGAGGCCGAAGCCGAGGCGATCTGCCCGCGCTGCGGCGCGGCGATGACCTGGACGAAGGCGAGCTGGCACTGTCTCGCCTGCCGCTACAAGGAAGGCTGCTGCGGCTAGCCCTCGCCTGGGGCCACCCCGGGCCACCACCCGCTTTCGAGCGTAACGAGGAAAACCGCGCGCGTGTGTGGCGCACGGTGTCGAAACCGTGACGATGGCTCGAGCGGCGCTCCGGGGATAGCCTCGCCGCGTGAGTCGCTACCGCTGGACGATCCTTGCGCTCGGCACGATCGCCCAGGCGAGCTACTCGGCCGTCTTCCTCGGGATTCCCGTGATGGCGCCCCAGCTCCGGGACGAGTACGGGCTCTCGCTCACGCAGACCGGGGTCGTGCTGGCCGCGTTCAGCATCGGCTCGGTCGTCACGCTCCTGCCCTGGGGAATCCTCGCCGACCGGGTCGGCGAGCGGGGCGTCCTCGCTACGGGCCTGGCCGTGGCGAGTGTCGCGCTCGTGTTCGCGGCCTTCGCCTCCGGCTACGTGTCGCTGGTGCTGCTCCTCGCCGTCGCCGGCGGGGCCGGGGCAAGCGTCAACGCGGCAAGCGGGCGCGCGGTCATGGGCTGGTTCCGGCCGTCCCAGCGCGGACTCGCGCTCGGGATCCGGCAGACGGCGCTGCCGCTGGGCGGCGCCGCCGCGGCGGTCGCGCTTCCGCCCATCGCCGCGGTAGGTGGGACGGAAGCGGGGCTCCTTGTGCTCGCCGCAGCGTGCCTGGCCACCGCGTTCGCCGGTGCCATCGGGCTGCGCGAGGCGCCCCCCGATGACGACCCGGCCGCTCGGCGACGTGATCGACCCGCTCAGGGACTCCCGCATCTGGCGGGTGGCCACCGGGAGCGGGGTGATCGTGGTCGCTCAGATCAGCATCATGTCGTTCACCGTGCTCTTCCTGCACGGGGTGCGCGGGCTCTCGACGGCCGCTGCGGCCGGCGTGTTCGCCGCGATGCAGCTTGCCGGCGCGGCGCTCAGGATCGTCGTCGGACGCTGGTCGGACCGGGTGGGGACGCGGATCGCGCCCCTGCTCAAGCTCGCACTCGCCCTCTCACTCGCGCTCGCCGTCAGTGCGGCGTTGACCTCGGCGCCGCTCGCCATCTTCGTCCCGGCGTTCCTCGTGGCCGGGGCCCTCTCGCTGTCGTGGAACGGCCTCGCCTTCACCGCCACCGCCGAGCTCGCCGGCCGCAGCCGCGCGGGGGCGGCGCTCGGCTTTCAGCAGACGGCTCTAGCCGTCGCCTCGGGCTTCGCGCCGCCCGTCTTCGCCCTGCTCGTCGAGTCCACTTCCTGGGGTGTTGCTTTCGCGCTCGCCGCCACCCTGCCGCTCGCCGGAGCAGGTCTTATGCGACGGATTCCGGCCTGACCTTGACGCTCCACCACAGCAGCCCAACCGAAAGGGCCAGCAGGACGAGAGCGCCGCCGGTGACCGGCCAGACGGGGAAGCTCGCACCGTCGCTCGAGGCCACCGGGACGGGCTCCGCCGGCTGCGGGCCGGAGGGCGTGCCGCCGCCGGCGGGCCCGCCGATCGTGACGGCGGCGAACGTGTGCGTCCGTGCGCAGGGAGCCGGCTCGCCACCCCAGCTCGAGAAGTCGTCGTAGACCTCGTAGCTCCAGCTTCCCGCGGTCGGGAAGACGACCTCGGCGACGAAGACCTCGGGGTTCTCGGTGCCTCGGGCGACGAACGTTCTCTCGGCGCCGGTCTCCGCGTTGACGATCGTGACGGTCGGACGTGCGGTCTTTGCGTTGGGCAGGGCGTTCACCCCGTGCTGGAGCACCGTCAGCTCCGCCGTCCAGACGGTGCCGGGTGCGATCTGTGCGGGAGGCGGAGCGAGGCCGACCGTGGCCATGCACCCCGCACTGGCGGCGGCCGCTTGCACGAGCGCGCCGACCAGCACCGCTGCGATCAGGATTCGTCTCATGTGAATTCCTCCTCTCGCGGCTACTACACCCGGGAGGACGGCGAGGTTCCGGCTTAGAACCCCTTTCGAAATGAAGCCGGGCCTCGCTGCATCGCACTCACCCAGGACGCCCCGGCGACAGCGCGTCATTCCGAAAGGGGTTCCTAGCGGACGGAGAAGCCCGAAAGCCCTTCCTCGGGCTCCTCGAACACCTCGACGCGCTCGACGTGAGCGCCGCTCGGCCCGCGATGGGCAAACGCGACGAGACGCTCGACGGCCTCGGGCGGACCTTCGAAGACGGCCTCGACGGTCCCTTCCCACGTGTTCCGCACCCAGCCGCTGACGCCCTGCTCGAGCGCGAGCCGGCGGGTCGTGTCCCTGAAGAAGACCCCTTGCACGAAGCCGTGAACGACGACCCGGCGCCTCATCGGTAGCGCCCGAACCAGGGAATCAGCGAGACGGCGAGCAGGGCCGAGAAGCCGGCGGCGAGCAGGAACGGCAGGCGCGTGTCCATCTCGAAGAGAGGAACGTAGACGAGCGGCGCGATCGCCACCCCGGCGAACTTGAAGGCGCTGTAGGCGGAGGTCGCGCCTGCGCGGTTCCCGGGGAAGGACTCGACCGCGATCGTGTTCAGCCCCGCCCAGACGAAGGCCGAGGCGCAGCCCACACCGAAGAAGACGAGCCCGAGGCTCCAGGGGCCGGGAGCGACGACGAGGCCGAGCACTCCGGCGGTGCAGGCGATCGCGCCCGCCAGCGCGGTCCCCGGGCGGCCGGCCCGGTCGACCACGGTGCCGGCGTAGCGCCCGAGCAGGATGCCGCCGATGCCGTACCCGGCGATGAGCAGGCCCCGCGCGCTCGAGCTGAGCCCGAACTCCTCCGCTCCGACGAGGACGAGCACGAAGCCGATCGCCGTGAAGCCGAGATAGCCGAGCAGCGCCTGCGCTCCCAGCAGGGCGATCCAGCGGTTGAGCAGCGAGCGAAGCGTCGCGTGCCCGTTTGCTCCAGCCTGCCGCTCCGAGGCTCCCAGCGTCTGGCGCGGGAGCGCGAGCACAACCGCGACGACTGCGACCAGCACGAACGCAAGCCGCCAGGAGACCTCGCCGAGCAGCCCGCCGAGGATCGGGGCGAGCATGAGCCCGGCGGTCTGCGCCGCAGCGAATGTGCCGACCGTGCGGCCGAGCACGTCCGGCGCCGCCACCTCCGAGAGCGCAGCCAGGAGGATGGGGGAGAGGAAGGCGTTGGCAGAGCCCATGGCGGCGCGCGCCGCGAGGAAGGTCCAGATGTCGGGCGCGAAGGCGCAGGCGAGCGCGGCCAGGCCGAAGGCGACGTACCCACCCCGCACGACGCGACGCGGGCCGAGGCGCTCGGCCACCGTCCCCGAGACGAGCTGGAGCACGGCGAACGGGACCATGTACGCCGTGATCGCGGCGGCGACTTGCGCCACGGAGGCGTCGAGCCCGTCGGCGACGTTGGGGATGAGTGCGACGAGCATCGCGCCCCCGAACGGCCCGAGGAAGCCGCCGACGTAGAGCGGAAGGGTGATCCGGCGCACGCGGCGGAAGGCTAGTGCCCCTCCCAGCGATGCAGCATCATTGGAAGGAGCACTTTCGCGTTACGCCGGCGTCATCGACGTCAGTACGCTTGCCTCGTGCCGGCCTCCCCCCAGCAGCTTCCGATCCGGCGGAACACCGCGCTCCTTTCCGCCTCCCTCGCCGCCAACTCGGGAATGCTCCAGCTCTCGGCCGCCGTCGCCTCGCTGACGTTCGTGCTGGTGATCGGCGTGCGTGGCCTTCTGGGGCTCGGGCCCGCGATCGTGCTGGCCTCGGGAGCGCTCGCGGCGCTCCCCGCCGGCCGCGCGATGGACCGGTTCGGCCGAGTGCCCGTGATCGCGTCGGGCTTCGTGATCGGCGCCGTCGGCGGCGTGCTGGCGGCGCTCGGCAGCGCCCTCGAGCTGGCCCTTCTCGTCTTCCTGGGCCTGGTCTGCGTCGGCACCGCCGGCGGAACCTCCCTGCTCGCCAGGACCGCGGCCGCCGACATGTACCCGCCGGAGCGCCGGGCGCGCGGCATCTCCCTCGTCCTCGTCGGCGCGGTCTTCGGCGCGATCCTGGGCCCGGCGGTCTTCAGCCCGCTCCTCTCCGGGCGCGACCTGAACGGCGACTCGCTCGCGCTCCTCTGGCTCGCGGGGTCGGGCTTCATGCTGGTCGGGCTGGCGCTCGTCCTCTTCGTGCGCCCTGACCCAAAGCGGATCGCGGAGCTCCTCGCCGTCGGCACGGCCGACGCCGAGCCGCGTCCGCCTGCGCCGCTCAAGGAGATCCTCCGCCGGAGAGGCGTGATCCCGTCGATCCTCGCCGCGCAGGCGAGCTTCGGGGTCATGGTCGCCGTCATGACCCTCACCGGCGCCGTGGTCGTCGACCACCACGACCACTCGGGCGAGGCGGTCTTTCCGATCATCGGCGCCCACGTGCTCGGGATGTACGCGCTCGTGCTCGTCGTCGGCGACCTGATCGACAGGATCGGCCGCCCGCCGGCGCTCGTCGGCGGCCTCGGGCTGATGGCTCTGTCCACGATCAGCCTCCTCTGGATCGAGAGCGTGCCGGCAACCGCCGCCGCCCTCTTCGGCCTTGGCCTCGGCTGGAACCTGTCCTTCGTGGCGGCGACCGCCCAGCTCGCCGACTGCACGCTCCCGTGGGAGCGCGGCAAGCTGCTCGGCTTCAACGACCTGCTCTCCGGGATGACGGGCGCGAGCCTCGCCCTCCTGGGCGGCTACGGGCTGACCGCGATCGGCGTCGGCGCCCTCGCGATCGGGGGGACGGCGCTCGTCGTCGCTCCCGGCCTCTGGATCGCCCGCCGCGGCTTCGGCCGGCAGGTCGAGCCGAGCCCCACCCCCTGCCGACTAGCAGACGCTGACCGCTGCTAGAATCCGCGCTCGGCGGACTGCCTTGTCCGCCGATTTTCTGTGTGATGAAGACCTACACCGCCAAGCCGAAGGAGATCGAGCAGCGCTGGTATCTCGTCGACGCCGAGGGTCAGACCCTCGGGCGCCTGGCGACGCGCATCGCCGACACGCTCCGCGGCAAGCGCAAGCCGCAGTACACGCCCCACGTCGACACCGGCGACTTCGTCGTCGTAGTCAACGCGGAGAAGATCGCGGTGACGGGGAACAAGCTCCAGCAAAAGCTCTACTACCGTCATTCGGGCTACCCCGGCGGGCTCCGCTCGCGGACGCTCGCCGAGCAGCTCGAGCGGCGACCGACGGAGGTCATCCGCAAGGCGGTCAAGGGCATGCTCCCGCGCAACCGGCTCGCCCGGCGGCAGATCACGAAGCTCAAGGTGTACGCGGGCCCGGAGCATCCGCACGAGGCCCAGAACCCGCAGCCGCTCCCCTCGACGACAAGGCGACCATGAGCGAGATCGCGCAGTACCAGGGCACCGGCAAGCGTAAGACGTCCGTCGCGCGCGTGATCCTGCGCCCGGGCGACGGCGCGACCTGGGTCAACGGCCGCTCGCTCGAGTCGTATTTCCCGCGCGAGGCGCACCGCTCGATCGCCACCGCGCCGCTTCGTGCCGCAGACGTCGAGGGGCGCTTCGACATCCGCGCCAGGATTCACGGCGGCGGCCCGAGCGGTCAGGCCGGGGCGCTTCGGCACGGCATCGCCCGCGCGCTCGTCGAGGCCGATCCCGAGCTTCGCAGCGTTCTCAAGCGCGAGGGCTTCCTCACGCGCGACGCCCGCATCGTCGAGCGCAAGAAGGCGGGCCTCCACAAGGCCCGCAAGGCGCCGCAGTTCTCCAAGCGTTAGCCGTGCCTCACCGGGCGATGCAGCATCACCCGGAGAGGCACTAGTGGCCCGGCGTCTGTTCGGGACCGACGGGGTTCGGGGCGTCGTCGGCGAGGAGCTGACCGAGGAGCTGGTGGAGGGGCTAGGACGCGCGTTTACGCGCTGGAGTGGTGGCGCCGGTGTCTTGGTCGGCCGTGACACGCGTGCGTCCGGACCCGCACTCGAGCGGGCGCTCGCGAGCGGGCTCGCCTCGGGCGGCTCCGACGTCGCGCTCGGCGGGGTGCTTCCCACCCCGGCGGTAGCGCTTCTGGCCGAGGAGGGAGGCGCCGTCGTCTCCGCCTCCCACAATCCCGCTCCGTACAACGGGGTCAAGTTCTTCAACCGTGGCTGGAAGCTCGAGGACGCTGACGAGGAGGCGATCGAAGCGCTTCTCGACGCACCGGCCGAGACCCGCTCGCCGGGCGTTGTCACCCGGGCCGAGGGGCTGACCGCACGCTACGTCGACCTGGTCTGCGACAGGTTCGGCGCGCCGCTCGCGGGCCTGAGCGTTGTCTTGGACTGCGCGAACGGCGCCATGGTCGAAGCCGCACCGGCCGCCTTCGCGCGGCTCGGCGCCGAGATCTCCGTGGTCGGGGACGCGCCGGACGGGACGAACATCAACGAAGGCTGCGGCGCGACCGATCTGTCGCTGCTCGCGCGCGTCGTCCCGAGCACCGGGGCGGATCTCGGCCTCGCCTTCGATGGAGACGGCGACCGCATGCTCGCCGTCGACGGCGAGGGGAACGAGGTGGACGGAGACCAGATCCTCGCGATCCTGGCGCTCCACCTCGGAGTCGACCTGGTAGCCGTCACGCAGATGACCAACCTGGGCTTCCACCGCCTGATGTCCGAGCGCGGCGTGCGGGTGGTCACGACCGACGTGGGCGACCGCTACGTGCTCGAGGCGCTGCGTGCCGAGGGAGGGGTCCTGGGCGGCGAGCAGTCAGGACACGTGCTCTACCTCGACGGGCATGTGACCGGCGACGGCCTGGTCGCCGGACTCCTGCTCTGCCGGGCGGTGCGGGAAAGGGAAAGCACGCTCGCCGAATTGGCGGCGGCCATGCCCCGTTTTCCCCAGGTGAAGGAGAACGTTCCGGTCCGCGACAAGGCGCTCCCGGCGAGCGTCCACGCCGAGGTTGCGCGCCTCGTCGAGGAGCTGGACGGGCGCGGACGCGCGCTGGTGCGGCCTTCAGGCACGGAGCCGGTGGTCAGGATCCTTGCCGAGGCCGAAACCGAGGAGGAAGCGCGCCGCCTCTGTGATACCATCCGCTCTCTCGTCACGAGGGGGCTCGGCTAGAAGACGTAAGCCGGGCTCGCGTTTTTTCGACTTCGATTTTGGGAACCATCACGCTTTAGCAAACGTCGGAGAGAAGACAGTCGGGGAAGCCCCGGCAAGCGGTCGGAAAGGGGTTTTCGGGTGTGCGGAATCATCGGATACGTAGGCTCGAGGACTGCCAAGGACCTTCTGCTCCAGGGGCTGGAACGACTCGAGTACAGGGGCTATGACTCGGCTGGGCTCTGCCTCCTGGAGCCGGACGGGCTCGAGTACGTTCGGGCGATCGGCAACCTCGACCAGCTGAAGGAGGCCGCCGGGTCGAACGGGTCTCTCTCGACGACGGGGGTCGGCCACACGCGCTGGGCGACGCACGGCAAGGTTTCCTACGAGAACGCCCATCCGCTGGCCGGCTGCGCCGCCGCCGAGGTCGCCGTCGTACTGAACGGCATCGTCGAGAACTTCCGGGAGCTGCGCGACTCCCTTGCGGCCGAGGGGCACACGTTCTCCTCCGAGACCGACGCCGAGGTCGTCGCCCACCTCGTCGAGCGCCACTACGAGGGCGATCTCGCCGAAGCTGTGCGCGCGACCTACGCCGAGCTCGAAGGCCACTTCGCCTTCGTCGTCATCCACCGCAACCACCCCAACGTGCTCGTGGGCGCCCGCCTGCAGTGCCCGCTCGTGGTGGGCGACGGGGACGGAGAGATGTTCCTTGCCTCCTCCATCGCCGCGTTCCTGCGCGAGACGCGTCTCGTCAAGCTGATCGAGGACGGTGAGGTCGTCGAGATCACTCCCGGCGGAGTTCGGTTCCTTCCGATCGACGGCGGGCTTCCGCGCGACCGCGACCACATGGAGGTCGACTGGGACGACGAGGCGGCCGAGAAGCAGGGCTACGAGACGTTCATGCTCAAGGAGATCTACGAGCAGCCCCAGGCCGTTGCCGACACGATCGGCGACCGCGTGCGAGGCGGCCGGCTCGAGCTCGAGGAGATCGGCCTCGGTGAGGTCGAGATCCAGAACCTTCGGCGGATGGTCATCCTCGCCTGCGGCACGGCCTACCACGCCGGCGTCATCGGCCGCTACGTGATCGAGGAGTGGGCGCGGATTCCGTGCGAGCCGGACATCGCCAGCGAGTGGGTCTATCGCAACCCCGTGCTTGCCAAGGACACGCTCGTCGTTGGGATCTCCCAGTCGGGTGAGACCCGGGACACCGTCCAGGCGGTCAGGCTCGCGCGCGAGAGCGGGGCGCGGACGCTCGCGATCACCAACCTGATGGGCACCCAGATCACGCGCGAGGTCGATCGCGTCCTCTACACGCGCGCCGGGATGGAGACGGGCGTCGCCGCCACCAAGACCTTCACCTCGCAGGTGACGCTCCTCTACCTGCTCGCGCTCAAGCTCGCCCAGGTGCGCAAGACCCTCCCGGAGGCGGAGATCGACCGCTTGCTCGCGGAGGTCCAGGCGCTGCCTGCCAAGATCGCCACCTACCTCGACGCCGACCATCCCATCGAGGAGATTGCACAGCGCCACTACCAGAAGCCGTTCTTCCTCTACCTCGGCCGCCACATCGGTCTGCCCGTGTGCCTCGAGGGCGCGCTCAAGCTGAAGGAGATCTCCTACATCCCCACCGAGGCCTACTCGGCCGGCGAGATGAAGCACGGCCCGATCGCCCTCCTCGACGAGGAGACGCCGGTCGTCGTCGTCGCCACCGACTCGCACGTCTACGACAAGGTGGTCTCCAACATCCAGGAGGTCAGGGCACGCGGGGCGGAGGTCGTCGCCATCGCCACCGACGGCAACGAGGACATCCAGCACCATGCCGACGACGTCGTCTTCGTGCCGCGGACGCACCCGTTCCTGCAGGCGACGCTCGCCGTGATCCCCCTCCAGCTGATCGCTTACCGCATCGCCAGGCTCCGGGGCATGAACGTCGACCAGCCTCGGAACCTCGCCAAGACCGTCACCGTCGAGTAGCTACAAGATCGGCCGGCGCCGTCGAGAGCTGCTGGCGTAGACGGCGCCGGCCTGCGGTGACGGGTTGGACTACGCGGTCGTTCCCTTCGGCTTGCGGAAGAGCGCCACGCCGAGGGCGAGGAGGCCCGCGGCGAGGCCCGCGATTCCGAAGACCAGCGCCATGGTCGAGCTCGAGTCGTCGTCATCGTCGGAGCTCGCGGCGGCGGCCGCTTGCGCCTCTTCGCGTGGTGTTCGGTCGCGCGGCTGCCCGGCCGCCTCTTCCTCCTCCGGCGCCACGACCACGATCCGCGGAGCGGGCGTTTCCGCCTCGGGATCAGGATCGACCCAGTTGACCTCCTCGCCGCTCGAGTAGACCTGGAGGGCCGGGAAGAGAATCTCGTCGCCGGGCTGGGCGTCCTCGGGAACCTGGAAGCTCATCCCGAACTCGTCGAAGCCGTCCGCGGCGATCGGGGGATCACAGGTCCAGGTGACGCTGACGATCCGCTCGGTGATCTCCTCGACGGGCTGGTCGAGCTCCTCCGTCTGGACTTCCCGCTCGCAGAACGGATGTGCCTGGAAGCGGGCGAGTGAGCACGTTCTCCGGAAACTGCACGGTGACGCTCGTCGTCTCGGCGTCGTCGCGCTCGTTCGGGACCCGGACTGCCATGGCGGGCGAAGCCGCCGGCCTCCCACTCCTCGGGCTGGATCGTGACGTGGGCGGCCGCTGCGGCCGGGAAGACGACGAGCGATGACGGCGATGCTGATGATCAGCTTGCGAAGCACTGTCTGACTAACCCCCTTGGATGGGTACGGTGATCGTTTCCGTCAGCAGGTCGAACTCGCCCAGCAGGGCTTCGATGCGAAGCTCCCAGTCGCCGGCGATCGAGAGCGACGCGCCCTCGATCACGTAGACGCCGGGCTCCGCCGGATCGGGCTCGGCCGTGAGGTCGAGCGGCCCGATGTCCTGGCTGGGGAGAGAAGCGGAGGCGGTCACTTCGGAAGGCGGCTCCGCGGTGTCCATGAACGTGATCGTGATCGTGTTCTGCCCCGGCATCGCCGGGTCGACCATGACCATGGCCTCCATGTCGCCGAGCTGCACCGAGCCCTCGAACGGCTCGTGCTCGCCGGCCATTTCGTCCTCGGCCATGGCTCCGTGCTCGTCCGCCGCCATGGCTTCCATCTCCAGCTCGGTCCGCGCGGGCTCGGCGTTGATGAGCACGGCCGTGACGCCGACGACGGCGACCATGATCGCGAGCTCCGACGCCGGTGGCCCGGAGGAAGCGTCGCCGCTCCAGCACCGATGCGATCCCCGCCTTGAGCCGCGGCACCGCGTAGCGGTTGTTGTAGGCGCCGAGGGCGAGCAGGGGGAGAAGGAGCGCGACCTTCGCCAGGAGGAGAAGCCCGTACTCGGTCTCCCAGAGGCCGCTCCAGGTGCGGACCTGGAGGTAGCCGGAGATGATTCCCGCCGTGATCAGCGCGACGACCGAGATGACGGCCATCGTCGAGAAGCGCGGCACGGCGCGAGTCGCCAGCGGCCAGCGATCGGCCCCGGCAAACACGCAGTCCGAGGAGAAGGAAGGCGAGGCCGCCGGTCCAGAGGGAGGCGGCGACCACGTGGACGACGTCCGACGCGAGCCCAAGCGCGTTCAAGGTGCTCGCATGCCCGGAGAAGGACGGGGTCAGTGCGAGGCCCGCGCCCAGCGCGAGCGTCAGCGCCGTCAGAGACCGGCGGTCGTGGCCCTCCGAATGTCGGAGTGCCAGCGCCGTCAGCGCGAGCGTCGCCGCCAGTGCCGACTGGATCAGGATGACCTCGCCGTACCGCGTGTCGATGACCGTCGAGAAGAGGTTCCACGAGAACGCGTCGGCGAGCGTCAGCCCGCCTGCTGCGGCTCCCTGGAGGAGGATGTTCACCAGCGCCACGACTGCCAGCGCCGCCGCGACCCCTGCCAGGACGCCGTAGAGGCGACGCCGGACCCGCCACTCGGCGGACTGAAGCGCCACTACGAGGACGGCCGAGCCGCCGATCGAGAGGAGGAGAAGGGCGAGGTCGAAGAACCGACCTGCCGTGAAGAGGATGTCCACGGCTTCCGACGTGCCGGTGAGCGCGTCTACCGAGACTGCCGCGCCGACGCCGCGCTCGAGCACGTGGAAGACGAAGGCGCCAGAGATGGGATCGGAATCCGCCGAGACAGCGCGCCACGCCACCGTGTAGGTGCCGGGCTCGAGCTCGGAGTCGAGCCCGACCATCACCTCGTTCGGGACAGGCTGGCTCACCTCGCCGTCGTCCACCTGCCGGCCCTGCCCGTCAAAAACGCGCAGCGAGCCGAGCGAGGTGTCGACCGGCTCGTTGAACTCGAGGACTACCTCAGCGGGCGACTCCGGGACGACCACGTCGTTTCCCGGCTGGGTGCCGATGAGCACCGAGTGCGCGGAGGCGGCGGGCGAGAGTACGGCAGCGACGACGAGGCCCACGGCGAGCACTGCAAGCAGGCGAGTCACGGAACAGCAGCCGAAGCGCAGCCGTGCGGCTCCGTCTTTCACCCCCTGAGTTGTCGGCCAGATCGTCCCTGCGATCTGGTCCATCGTCTTCCCCCTCTCTTCTCGCCGAAAACTACGCCGGTCGGCGTGTCTCCGGTTTGCCCGTTTCAGGCCGTGAGAAGAGGGGGGCCGCGCTCCGTCTGGGCGAAGTCGAGACGAAAGGCCGGCGCGCGGCTCGTGCGCGGCCGTGGATAGCTGGGTGATTGAGCTCGGACGGTCGCAAGGGCCGGCACGATCTCGACCCTGGCGAGTCGCTCTGCGAGCCAGAGAACCTGCCGTGCGAAACCGACTACGACGAGCGCGAAGGGGAGCTGGACGAGGAGGCCGACCAGCGAGATCTGCGCGAGCGAGGCGATGCTCGTGCCTGTCCCACCGCCCAAGAACAGCGGCTCGGCGGCCGAGTGGGCGACGAAACCGAGGACGGGGACGAGGCCGAAGAGCCAGAGCGAGCGCACGGAGGCGCCCTTCCAGCGCTTGCCCACGAGCGCGCCGGCGGCGAGCGGAAGCGCCAGCGCGAGGCAGAGCGCCACCGACGTGGTCAGGTACGTCAGGTAACGGTCGAGGACGCCCGCGTGCATCTCACCCTCGGCCATCACCGCCCGGTGCGCGAGGGCGTGCGCCGCTGCCCACCCGAGGCCGGACAGTGCGAGCAGTACCGGAACAGCGAGCCGGCGGCGACTCACAGCAGAGGAATGGTAGTGGTCATCAGCTTGTCTGACAATTTGAACCGTTGCCTCGTTGGTCGGCAGAGCCGACGCCGTCGCGGAGGTGTCAGGCAACGACGGCGCCGGCTCGCCGCAAGGCTCTCCGGCGCCGGTCGGGGGGAGACGAGCCTTGGGGGGTGCTCGTCGCCGGCTGGCGTCGTCGTGAGAGCCTTGCTCCGGAGCGCACAGACCCTCGGGCCGCCGCGTCGGCCTCGTGCGTGGTGGAGCACGAGGTCCGTGCTCGGCGCTGGGGTGCTCCGGAAGCTAGGAGATTCGGTGCGGAGGGGCGCGCGAGCGAGCGGAGCCGGCGGGGCGGAGCGCTCTCGCGCCGGACGCGGGCGCCCAGGCAGGAGCGCCGAGCTCGACGGGGCGCCCGACGATCACGTTGTCCCGAAGCGTCCATGCCAGGCGCTCGACGAGCCAGAGAATCTTGTCCGCGATCGCCACAGCTGCGAGCGCGAAGGGAAGCTGGACGAGGAGGCCTACCAGAAGCACCGGCACCAGCTCGGCGCCCGCCGCGGCCGTCGGCCCATGGATTGCGAGCTCGACCAGCGTGTCCGTGGCGAATCCCAGAACAGGGACGACGGCGAAGAGCCAGATCGACCTGCCGGACCTCCCTGCCCATCGCTTGCCAAGGGCCAGGCCCGCTGAGATGGCGATTGCCAGGGTCAGGCAGAGTGCCAGGGAGCTCGGGAGGTAGGCGACGTACTCCTCGGCGGAGGCACCGTGAGCGGCATGGCCCCCGGCCGGCTGCTGCGCCACGACGTCGTGGGCAAGCGCGTGCGCTGCCACCCAGACCAGCCCGAACACGCCCAGGAAGGCAGGTACTGCTACTCGACGCCGGAGCAGCATGGAGCGATCGTAGAGCCGAGCGCGCGCCTTGACAACTAGTCGTCGTCGGGAGGCCGGCGGAGCCGCTTCGTTCGGCTGCGCACACGCTTCTCCGCGAGGCGGCGCTCCTTCGCTGCCTTGGTCGGCCTGGTCGGCCGTCGCGGGCGCTTCGTCCGGAGCGCGGCGCGGAGCGTAGCCGCAAGACGCTCGAGCGCGAGCTCCCGGTTGCGGGACTGGCTCCGCTCGTCCTGGGCGACCGCGCGGATCACGGGCCCGAGCCTCGAGTGGAGGCGGGCCTTCTGCGCCTCGTCGAGGGTCGTCGACGCGTCGACATCGAAGATCGCTTCGACTCGGGTTTCTGTCTTCTGGGCATGCTGCCCGCCGGGCCCGCTCGAGCGCGAAGTGCGGAGCTTGATCTCGCCCAGCGGGATCGCAAGCCCGCGGCGCACGTGAATAGACTCGGGGCGCATGGCGGCGATTCTGCTCGACATCGACGGCGTCTTGCACGTGTCGGGCGAGCCCGTGCCGGGCGGGGGCGAGGCGGTTCGGGCTCTCCGAGCCGACGGGCACCGGCTTCGCTTCGTCACCAACAATACGACGAGGGCCCGCGCACAGCTCGCCGGCGAGCTCCGCGAGCTCGGCATCGAACTGGAGGCCGACGAGCTGACGACGACCCCGGTGGCCGCGGCGCGGCGCCTCGCAGGGGCCCGCGTGCTCGCGCTGACGATGGCCGCCGTCAAGGGCGATCTCGCCGCCGAGGTCGAGCTCGTCGAGCGGGATGCCGAGGTCGTCCTCCTCGGCGGCGCCGACGAGAGCGACGAGACTGCGGGCGTGTTCGGCTACGAGAACCTGAACCGCGCGTTTGCGGAGCTCGAGGGTGGAGCGCGGCTCGTCTGCCTGCACCGGAACCGGTGGTGGCAGATGTTGCGCTAAACAGGAAGCTCCTCGACGCGGGCGCATTCGTAGCCGGGCTTGAGTATGCCGCGGGCGTGGACGCTGAGGTTGTCGGCAAGCCGAGTGCGCAGCTTCTTCACGGCGGCGCTCGATGCGCTCGGTGCGCGTCCTGAAGAAGCGGTGATGGTCGGTGACGACGTCGAGTCCGACATTGGCGGCGCGAAGGCACTCGGGATGCGCGGCGTTCTCGTCCGAACGGGCAAGTTCGAGGAGAAGACTCTAGCCGCAGCCGAACCGAAACCCGACGCCGTCATCGACTCCATCGCAAACCTTCCCGCGCTCCTTCAAGAAGCGCGCCTGGCGACCGAAGCTCGCGAAGCCGGATGAGCCGCCCTCGACCGCCGTGCATGCGAGAACTTGAGCACCTACGCCGGACGTCCCGGTCGCGGAACATGAGCCTGGGACGTGGTGGTCAGTAGACGCGGCCGGCTCGCTCTGACCCAAGATCACGGCACTTAGCGGCTTTGGGGCGCTGGTGTTCGACTGGCGAAAAGAGGCGCGAACCTACCGGTCAGAGCAATCGCCGCCCCCAGCGCGACCATCGCAACAGGGAAGCTGCTTCTACCAGCGTGTGAGCAAAGTCACGAAGACGGCTCCTGAGACGAAAGCGCTCGCACTGACCCTGATCGCTAGCTGCAGCGCCACTTTTTGGGATCGCTCGCTCCACGCTGCCAGCTGATACAGGCGAAGTCGTAGCATGGAATTTCACCTATGGCTCGGCTGCTCTATCAATTGGGTCGGTTGGTGGTGGCGAATCCGGTGATCGTGCTGGCCATCTGGATCGTCGCAGCCGTGGGTGTGACCGTTCTCGTCAAGACGCTCGGGGCGGAGACGAACAACAACCTCAGCCTGCCAGGCACCGATAGCCAGCGGTCCACCGACTTGCTCGAGAAGGATTTCCCGCCGCAGCAGAACGGCAGCAATCCCGTCATCTTCCACCTCTCCCGCGGGAGCGTGACCGACGCCACTCAAAAGCACGCGATCACCCGTTCCTACGACGCGATCAAGAAGATCCCCTTCGTCCACAGCGCGGTGAGCCCGTTCAGTCAGGAGGGCGCCGGCCAGATCTCGAAGGACAAGAAGACTGCCTTCATCTCGGTGCTGCTGGACGTCAGCTCGAATGAGCTCACGACCGAGCAAGCCCAGCGGGTGCTGGATGCTGCCGACCCTGGCAAGAAGGCGGGCATGGAGGTGGTCGGGGGCGCGTCGATCGGCTCGACGTTGTCTCCTAATGACACGTCCAGCAGCGACCTGATCGGGATCCTCGCCGCAATGGTGATCTTGACTTTCACCTTCGGCACCGTCGTCGCAATGGGTATGCCGATCGGCACTGCGATTCTGGGACTTACGACGGCACTAGGGGCGATCGGCCTGCTCGGCCACCTGAGCTCCGTGCCCGACATCGCTCCCACGGTCGCGACGATGATCGGACTCGCTGTCGGCATCGACTATGCCCTGTTCCTCGTGACCCGCCACCTCACGCAGCTGCGCGAGGGCACGGAGATGCACGAGTCGATCGCGCGGGCTGTGGGCACCGCGGGCACGGCGGTCGTCTTCGCCGGCTGCACGGTGGTGGTGGCCCTGGTGTCCTTGGTCGTGGCGGGGATCCCGCTGGTCTCGTCCCTCGGCTACACGGCGGCCGTGGCAGTGGCAACTGCGGTGCTCGCCGCCGTCACCCTGCTTCCCGCACTAATGACGCTCGCCGGTCGGCACATCAAGTCCATTGCCTTGCCGGCGTGGCTCCGTCCCTCGGAGAAAGCTGGCAAGAAGGGCATCTGGGGAAGATGGTCGGGCTTGGTCGTCCATCGGCCCTACGTGCCGATCTTGCTTGCCGCGCTGATCCTGGTGCCGCTGATCATTCCAGCGTTCGACCTCCGGCTGGGTCAGGAGGACATCGGGCAGACCTCCAAATCGACGATGGAACGGCAGGCATACGACCTGATGGCAGCCGGGTTCGGCCCCGGGTTCAACGGCCCGTTGCTCGTGGCGACGGCGATCCATCCGGCGGCCAAGCCCGATCCCGCGGTCACTGCGCAGGAGAACCAGCTGAAGGCCCTCCAGAAGGAGCTGGAGGCCGAGCAGAAACAAGGCGAGCAGATGAAGGCCCAGCTCGAAGCCGGGCAGGCGAAGCTCGAGCGCCAGGAGACGACGCTCGAACGTCGGGAGGCCGCGCTGAACGCACAGGCGGACGAGCTGAGATCGGAGCAGGCGTCCCTCGAAGCCGAGCAGGCCGCACTCGAGGCCCGGGCCGCGAAGCTGCAGGCGAAGCGGGACCGGCTCGCTGCCGAAGCCCGGGCGCTCGCGGAGCAGGCACGCGGCCTACCGCGCCGCCTGGCCTTCCTTCGGCTCAGGGAGCGCCGAATCGAAAGGTTGTTGGCGACTGTGACCGACCCGGCGCGGATCGAGCGACTGGAGGAGCGCCTCGCACGCGTCCAGGCCGCCGAACAGGAGACAGTCGCCCAGCTCGAGTCGGTGGAAAAGCGCGCTCGCCGCCTCGCCGCCAAGGCCCGCTCGCTCGAGGCCCAGGCGGCGGCGCTCGAGCAGCAGAAGCAGTCGCTGGAAGCTCAGGCTGCGCAGCTCGAGGCCGAGGACGCGGCCTTGCAGCGGCAGGGCGCCAAGTTGCAAAAGCAGGCGGATGCGCTGAAGCGAGAGGCAGCCGCACTTGAGAGACAGGCCGATCAGCTGCAAGCCTTGCAGTCCAAAGCGGCGAAGCAGCAGAAACGGGCAAAACGTCTTCAGAGCGAGCTCGAGAAAACGCTCACCAAGGCGGGGGGCGACGACCGCGCTACCGATCCGCGTCTCGTCGAGCTGCAGGACGCACTGACAAACACCGAAGGGGACTCGCTGGTCTCACCGCCCGAGCTCAACAAGGCGGGGACCGCAGCCGTTTACACGGTGATCGCGACTACCGCACCCGCGGACCCCGCGACCGCGACCTTGGTGAAGACGTTACGGTCAAGCGTGATTCCCGCAAACACGGGCGAGGGCGTGGTCGCGTACGTGGGCGGATCCACAGCCAGCAATGTCGACCTCGCCGCCGAGATCACCGAACGGCTGCCGATCGTGATCCTGACGATCCTGCTGCTCAGCATGCTCGTCCTCCTCGTGGCGTTCCATTCACTTCTGATCCCGCTACAGGCGGCGCTGACCAATCTGCTGACCGCGTTGGCCGCGTTCGGAATCGTGACGGCCGTCTTTCAGTGGGGGTGGGGCATCAGCCTGGTCGGAGTCGACACTTCGGCCGACTCGGTCCCCATCGCAAGCTACGTCCCGCTGATGATGTTCGCCGTGCTGTTTGGCCTCAGCATGGACTACCAGGTTTTCCTGCTTTCATCGGTCAATCATCAACGCAGCGCAGGCCAGAGCGATCGCACAGCGGTCCGGATGGGGTTGCAGGCGAGCGCCCGGGTCATCGCCGCGGCGGCGTTGATCATGATTTCGGTTTTCTCCAGCTTCATCCTCAACGGCGATCCGGTGGTGAAGCAGTTCGGCGTCGGTCTCTCGAGCGCGGTCGCGTTGGCCGCCACAACGGTGCTGATGCTCGCGCCGGCGATGCTCACCCTGCTGGGCAAATGGGCGTGGTGGTTTCCAGATGCACTCGGTCGGGTGGTTCCCACGATCGACGTCGAAGGCGCGAGCCTGACCGACCACGACGTGCTCCCGCCGTCACTGCCGAAGGCGCCGCCCGCGAGTAGCCCTTGATTTCATAACCCGACCAGGAGGCGCGTCCCTATAGGCCGTCACGATGCCGCCCGACTGTCCCGCCTCGATGCGGCGGATGAGTCGGTCGAGCCTGCGATCCTCGGCAGCCTTGCCGCCCGAGACGTTCTCTTCGAGTACGCGCTCGGCGATGGTCGTGATGCCGTAGCTCGGCGCTCCGCGACGATGTCGTCCGACTGGTCGGTCGGACTGTGGTACGAATCGCCCTCGCGACCATCCTTGTCGCTCACGCGAAGACAGGCGTCGAAGGGCTTTGTCAGTGGTAGTTGTCAACAATGTTCCTCCTTCTCGTCTCCCAACGCTGGAGGGGCTCCGCTATACGTTCGGACGCCACCCGAACCGGTGGTGGCAGACGGCGCGAGGGCCGTTCTTGGATGCCGGCGCCTACGTCGCGGGGCTCGAGTACGCCGCCGGCGTCGAAGCGGAGGTGATCGGGAAGCCGACGCGCGCGTACTTCGACGCAGCGCTCGCGGAGCTCGACGCCGGCCCGGCCGAAGCGGTGATGGTCGGCGACGACGTCGAGTCCGACATCGGCGGCGCGAAGGCGGCCGGCCTGCGCGCGGTCCTCGTTCGCACCGGCAAGTTCCGGGAGGAGAGCCTCGCCGCGGCGGAAGTCCAGCCGGATGGAGTGGTCGAGTCGATCGCAGAGGTGCCCGCGTTCCTCCGGGAGTCCGTGTGAAGGTCGGCCTCGACCTGATCGAGATCCAGCGGATCCACGACGCGCTCGAGCGCTACCCGAGCTTCCGCGAGCGCTGCTTCACGAAGGCCGAGCGCGAGTACTGCGACTCGCGGGCGAACCCTGCCCAGCACTACGCCGCGCGCTTCGCCGGCAAGGAAGCGGTGGGGAAGGCGCTCGGGTTCGGCGTCGCGCGGGCGTTCGCCTGGAGGGACGTCGAGATCGTGGGGCGTCCCAAGCCTTCCGTTCGTCTCTCCGGGCGGGCCGAGGCCTGGTCGGAGCGCGTTGGCGCAGGGGAGATCGACCTCTCGATGACGCACTCGAAGGGCATGGCCGCCGCCGTCGCCGTCGTCACCTCGCCGCCCTGATGGCCCACGCGTCTCTCTACACCGCGGAGGAGATGCGCGCCGCCGAGGCTGCGTACCCCGGGCCCACCCTCGAGCTGATGGAGCGGGCCGGTGGGAGCGTCGTCGAAGAGATCCGCCGCCGGTTTCCCGACGCGCGCCGCATCGCCGTTTGGTGCGGCCTCGGAGCAAACGGGGGCGACGGGCTCGTCGTCGCGACGGAGCTGGCGCGCACGGGGCGCGAGGCGGCTGTTCGGCTGCTCGGGCCCGAGGAGAAGTTCGCCGGGGACGCAGCCGTGATGCTGCAGCGCGCGAAGGAGGCAGGCGTTCCCTTCGAGAGCGAGATCGGACCGGCCGACCTTGCGGTCGATGCCCTCTTCGGCACGGGCTTCAGCGGGAAGCCCCGGCCCGAGGCCGAGCACGCAATCGCCGAGCTGAACGCCGGCAGCGTCCCGATCGTCGCGGTCGATCTGCCCTCCGGCGTCGACGCGTCGACGGGACGTGTCGCCGGCACCGCCGTCCAGGCGACCGTGACCGTCACCTTTCACGCGCCGAAGGTCGGCCACGTGGTCGCACCGGGCAGGTTCCACGTCGGGGAGCTCGTCGTCGCGGACATCGGCCTCTCCGAGATCGAGGCGAGGCTTGCCCGCGGGACGGCGGAGATCCTGGAGCAGGTGCCGCGCCGAACGGAGCGCGACAACAAGTATTCGGCGGGGTCCGTGCTGGTGGTCGGCGGCTCGCGCGGCCTGACCGGCGCTCCCTCGCTGACGTCCGAAGCCGCGCTCCGGGCGGGGGCGGGCCTCGTCACCGCGTGCGTCCCCGCTTCGCTCAACCTCGTCTTCGAGCAGCGCTTGGTCGAGGTGATGACCCGGCCGTGCCCCGACGAGGAGGGCGTGCTCACACCCGACGCCGCCGACGAGATCCAGGTCGCCGCCGAGCGCGCGCATGTGGTGGCTCTCGGGCCCGGCCTGGGCAGGACGGACGGGACCCGGGCGCTGGTCGGCTTCCTGCTCGACCGCCTCGACAAGCCGGTCGTGCTCGACGCCGACGGCCTCTGGGCTCTCGCCGGGCACCTCGACTGGGTCTTCTCCCGCGACGCTGCCACCGTGCTGACGCCGCATGCCGGCGAGCTCGGCCGGCTCCTGGGCCGCTCGTCGGCCTGGGTGAGCGCCAACCGGCTGGACGCGGTCCAGGCGGGGCGGACGACACCGGCACGGTCGTTCTCCTCAAGGGCGTGGACACTCTGGTCGCCGGTCCGGGCCGGAACCCGGTCGTCGTCGACCTGGGGAGCCCGGGGCTCGCCACGGCCGGCAGCGGGGACGTGCTCACCGGCGTTGTCGCCGCGTTCCTCGCCAAGGGGATGGAGGCGGGGGCCGCCGCAGCCGCTGCCGCTGCGGCCTGCGGCGTCGCCTCGCAGCTCGCGGCCGAGCGTCACGGGCAGGCGGGGATGATTGCCCGCGACGTGGTCGAGTCGCTCTCGCCGGCGCTCTCGGCGTGACGCGGGACGCATGAGGCGCTCCCGGATCACCGTCGACCTCGCCGCGATCCGGCGGAATGCCGCTCTCCTTCGCGAGACCTCCTCGCCGGCCGAGCTCTGGGCCGTCGTCAAGGCCGACGCCTACGGCCACGGCGCCGTCGGCGCGGCGCGCGCGGCGCTCGAGGGCGGCGCCTCCGTCCTCTGCGTTGCGACCGCCAGGGAGGGTGAGGACCTGCGCGAGGCGTTTCCGTCGCAGCGAATCCTCGTCATGAGCCCGCTTGACCCCGGCGATGAAGCTGCGGCGCGGGACGCCCAGCTCGAGCTCGCGCTCTCCACGTCGCACGTTCCCGAAGGGCTGAGCGTGCACGTGAAGGTCGACACCGGCATGGGCCGGTGGGGGATGACGCCGAGGAAGCGCTGACCGTGCCGCGTGACCGGGTCGTCGGCGTCATGAGTCACCTCGCCACGGCGGACGAGCCGGACGAGTCGTTCGCCCGCTCGCAGATCGAGCGCTTCCGCGAGGTCGTCGACGCCTTCCCCGGCGTCACCGCCCACCTGGCCAACAGCGCCGGCGCCCTCCGCTTCCCCGAGGCGCGCTTCGACGCCGTCCGCTGCGGCGTCGCGCTCTACGGGCTCTCGCCGTTCGGCGACGACCCGGCCGCCCACGGGCTCGAGCCGGCGCTCTCCTGGGAGAGCTACGTCGCGCAGGTGCGCGAGCTCACGCCGGGCGAGAGCACCGGATACGGACGCCGCTATGTCGCCAAGGCCCCCGTGCGCATCGGCATCGTCCCGGTCGGCTACGCGGACGGCTTTCGCCGCGGCCTCACCGGCACGGAGGTGCTCGTCGGGGAGACCAGGCGCCGCGTGGTCGGGACGATCTCCATGGACGCCCTCGCCGTCGAGCTCGAGGACGAGCCGGCGGGCGTCCGAGGTGACGCTGATCGGCGACGGGGTCCTGGCCGAGGAGCACGCCCGCGTGCTCGGCACGATCAACTACGAGATCACCTGCGGGCTCAACCGAGACGGGACCCGGGCCGAGCGGAGGATCGTCGATGGATGACCGCATCCGGGAGGCCGTCGGCGAGGCGCCCGCGTGGGTCGTCGGCGGCGCGATCCGCGACGAGCTCCTCGGCCGGGAAGTCGTCGACGTCGACGTCGCCTGCCCGAGCCCGGAGCCGGCCGCTCGCCGCTTCGCGAGCCAGGCGGGCGGCGCCGTCTTCCCGCTCTCGGAGCGACACGGCGCCTGGAGGGTCGCGTTCCGAGACGGCAAGACCGTCGACTTCACGCCGCTTCACCGGGAGGGCATCGAGGAGGATCTCGCCACCCGCGACTTCACGGTCAACGCGCTCGCGCGCCCGCTGGACGAGGGGCCGCTGGTCGATCCCTTCGGCGGCGAAGCCGACCTCCAGGCGCGGCGGCTGCGGGCGGTAGGGCCGGCCGTCTTCGAGGAGGATCCGCTCCGGCTCCTGCGGGCGGTGCGTCTCGAGGACGAGCTTGGGCTCCGGCTCGACGAGCCGACCGAGCAGCTCGTGCGTTCAGGGGCGCCACGCGTGGGTGAGCCGGCCGGCGAACGGATCCTGGAGAGCTCGAGCGTCTCTCCCCGGACGGCTTTCGCCGCGCCGACCAGCTCGGCCTGCTCGAGCCGCTCGGCGGCTCGACCGAGGGCCTCGGGCGCGTCGATCCGGACGGCGCACCGGGATTCCTTCTGGTCGTCGTCTTCGGCGAGCGCCTGCGGCGCTTTCCCATCTCCAACGATCTCCGCAAGCTCGCCTCGATGCTCCTCGCCGCGGAGCGGCCGGCCGACGGCTCCGCGCGGGAGATACACCGCTTCCGCAGGCGCACCGAGCCGTGGGCCCTCTCCGCGCTCGCCTATCTCGGCGCGAGCGACCTCTACGACGCAGTTCGCGCGGCGCGTGCCGCCGACCACCCGCAGCCCCTTCTCCGCGGCGAGGACGTGCTCGCCCTCGGCCTGGAGCCCGGCCCCGAAGTCGGCCGCTTACTGGAGCTCGTCGCCGAGGAACGCGCCGTCGGCACGATCGCCACCCGCGAGGAGGCCCTCGACCTCGTCCGCCGCGAGCTGTCCAAGTAACAGACTGTTACTTGGGAAGGAGAACTAGCGCCACTTGACGGTGCAGCCGACGGGCGGCGTCTCCTGCACCTCGGGCTGCGTTCCTGCGAGCGCCGCGTCCAGGGCCGGGCGCAGGTACGGCTCGGCCGTGGCCGGGTTCTGGTGGTCGGAGTCCGGCGCGCCGTGGTAGACGAGCCGGTGGTCCGAGTCGAAGACGAAGACCTCGGGCGTCCGCACCGCGCCGTAGGCGGTGGCCGTCTCCTGCGACTCGTCGTAGAGGAACGGGAAGACGAAGCTCTTCTCCTCGGCACGGCGGCGCATGTCGTCGGGCGAGTCGCCGAGGTAGCCCGCGTTCGCGTTGATCGCCAGGAAGCCTGCGCGGCCGTCCACGTCGCGCGCCACCTCGTTCAGCCGGTCCTCCCACGCGACGACGTAGGGGCAATGGCAGCAGGAGAAAACGACAGCCACGGGCTTCCCCTCGTAGTCGGAGAGGCTGTGCGTCGCACCGTCCAAGCCGGGGAGGGAGAAGGCGGGAGCGGGGTCTCCGAGCCGAAGCGTCGCCATGGCGCCAGATTCTAGAGTGGCTTCGTGTCCAGACGCAGCAAGATGATCAAGCACGACAAGGATCTGTTCGGCCCCGCCGGCTCAGTCCGCGGGCGGAATGGAGTGGTTCGCGACGAAGATCCCGCCGGGGTCGTATCTGGCCCGGATCTCTCGCAGGCGGTCGTAGCCCTCCTCGGGGAACAGCGACCGTGGGTCGACTCGCGACTCCGCGAAGTTCAGGTACCTACGACCGCTGTCCCAGGGCGCGAGCCTCTCGATCAGGTGCGCGACGTGATGCTCGACGGCCGCCTTCATCTTCGCGTCGGCCGCGAGCCCGAAAGCGAACAGGATGAACGGCTGGTCGATCGTGGAGACGCAGCCGTGGTCGGGCGAACCGGAGCGCAGGGCACCGCCCAGGTGGCGCACCTCGATGTGCAGAAGCGGCGAACCGACAAACGTCTCCACCATCGTGTCGATCGCAGCCCGCGGAAAGCTGTCGAGCAAGATCCCCTCGCCGACGTACGGAAGCGGGAAGTCGGGATCCATGTTCACGAGGCTCAGATCGCTCGTCGGCATCATCGCGACGGTGTCGAGCTCCGGCGCGAGGTCGCGGAATGGCTGCACGAGCGCCACGCCGTCGCTCTCCGAGCCGATGAAGGCCGGCTGGACGAGAACGAACGACCGGCCGCGAAGATGGTCGGGGAGGAAGGGAGCGTCGGGAAGCTGGAGCATCCTGCCGATCGACTCGCACTCGTCCGGGACCGTGTCGACCCACTCGCGCCAGACCTTCAGGATCTCGCCGGCGCGCTCGATCGGCCAGAAGAAGCAGCCGGCGTAGATCTCGGGCACCGGGTAGAGCGCGAGCTCGATCGCCGTCACCGCTCCAAAATTGCCCCCGCCGCCACGCACCGCCCAGAACAGGTCGCGCTCGTGGTCCTGGTCGGCGCGGACGTGTTGCCCATCCGCAGTGACGAGCTCGACCGCGAGCACGCTGTTGCAGGCCAGGCCGTACTTGCGGATCATCCAACTGAAGCCCCCGCCGAGCATGTAGCCGACGCCCACGTCGGGCGACGTGCCGGACAGGTAGCAGAGACCGTGCTCGCCCGCGGCCTGGGCCAGAGGCTTGCCGAGGACCCCCGCCTCGACGCGTGCCCGCCGCGCCTTCGCGTCGATCTCGACACCAGTCATGCGCTCGGTCTTGAGCAGCAGGGTGTCCCTGCTCCAGTCGATTGGGCCCGCGTTGTGGCCGCCCCCGTTGAACGCAATCCGGAGACCGTTCTCGACGGCGAAGACGACTGTCGCGACGACGTCATCGGCGGTCTCCGGCAGAACGACCGCGACCGGTCTTTGCTCGACGGCCAGGTTCCACGCCTGGCGCGCTACGTCCCAGCCGTCGTCGTCCGGGAGGACGACGTCGCCGCTGAGGTCGCTCCCGAGACTACGCAGATCCACTTAGGGGAAATCGGTCGCTATCGATGGGCAAGTCTAGTTCGTGAGAGTGTTCAGCCCGCAACCGAGGTCGCCGCCTTCCGGTCAGAGGAGAGATAGGCCTGCCGGATCTCTATGACGCGGTCGGATACGGCATGCGGGCCTACTCGCGTGCGGCCTTCCGCGTGAGCGTGCTCGACCCCGACGGATTCGCTCCCGAGCCCGGGACGCTCATCGCGATCACGCACCGGCGGGAGACCGACGTGCCGGTGGTCGCCCCGGCCCTCTACTTCGCCATGGGCGGGCGGCGAAACACGACGGGGCGCATGCACTTCGCCGCCCGAGACGACATGTTCCTCCCGGGATTCTTCGCCGGTTTCCCGCCGGACATGCCGCCGCGGGCGCGCCGTCTCCTCTACAGGATCGGGGTGGGCCGCTGGCTACCGGTCGTCAACGTCTTCCCCATCCGGAGCGCGCAGGTCGCGCGGGTGGGGGAGGTGCTCGCCGCCCACGCCGACCGGCCTCTCGCCGATCTCCTTCCGGAGGAGGACGCCGCTGCGTTCGCCCAGCGTGCCGGCGCCGCATCCCCGACGCGGGCCGGTGACGTTCTCCGCGGCGAGTACGCCGACCTCCTGTGGAGGCCGTTCACGCCCGACGACCGCGACGGTCTCGACGAGTTCTGGAGCGCCAGGGCAGCGCAGGCTGCCGGGGACTTCCGGACACTCGTGGAGATCGTCCGCGACGGCAACGTCCTGCTCGTCTTCCCGGAAGGGCGCCCCTCGCCCGACGGTGAGATCGGACCGATCAAGCCCGGCATCGGCGCACTCGTCCGGCGGGGCAGGCCGGTTGTGGTTCGCCCCCTTGCCATCGCCTACGACCCCCTCGTCAAGGGCCGCACGCGCGTCCATCTCGCGCATGGCCCGCCGGCCCAGCTCCCGAAGGACGACGTCGAGGGGGCTCTCCTCGCGCTTCTTCGGCTGGCGATGCCGCTGACCTGCGGCCAGGTCGTCGCCGCGCTGCTCGAGGACGGCGCCGAGGCCCAGGTCCCGGCGCTCGAGGGCGCACTCGCCGACGCCGTCGCATCCGCCCGGGAGGAGGGCCGGCCGGTGGAGCCCGACCTGGAGACGCCCGACGGCCGTCGGCGCCGGCTGGCCGAGGCGCTCGCCGTCGCGCCGCGCCGGGCGCGCGAGCTGCCGTTCCTCGCCCGCGAGTACGCGAGCGCGCGGGAGCGCTAGGACGTCTGGAGGGATCGGGCCTACGCGACTGAGGAGGTCGGGGCGAGCAGCGCGGCCCGGCGGCACGGGCTGCGTTTCCCCGAGCCCTCCCTAACCGGACTCCTGGGCGGGCTCTCGCCGCCTGCCCAGGAGGCGCGGAAAGGCCGGGCTGACCAGCACCGCACCCATGATCGTGACGGGCAGGACCGCGAGCGCGTGCATCGTCAACACGTACGCAGTCGCCTTGTCCGGATTGACGTCGATGCCCTTGGCAGCGAGGAGGGTCAGGTAGTCGAACGTGCCGATTCCCGCGGCCGTGGCGGGGACCGCCAGCGCGAGGTTCCCGATCCCCTCGAGCAGGAAGTAGGCGCCGATCGGCAGGTCGAGCCCGAATGCGAATTCGCCGACCACCCAATACATGGTCACGTCGAGGAGCCACATCGCAGCCGAGGTCCCGAAGATGGCCACGAGCCGCGAGCGGCCGCGAAAGGCGCCCAGCCCGTCCACGAAGTGGGCCGCGGCGCGGGTGAAGCGCGTATGCCAGCGGGGCGGCAACCTGCGCGTAGCCCTCCAGGCAAACCGCTCGGCCGCGTCGGGATCGCGGGCCGCGAGCGCGACGAGACCGACGCCGAGCGCTGCTCCCGACGAGAGCGCCACTCCTGTGAGGAGCATGACGCCGCCCTGGCCGATCGCGAGCGCGCCGAAGAGGATCCAGGTCGAGAGGATGACGGCGTCCAGCAGCCGCTCGGCGAAGAGCGTCCCGGCGCTGACGAACACGGGCACGCGCCGCTCCCGCATCGACTCGATGCGAAGGAGGTCGCCGCCGCGCGCGGGGAGGATGTTGTTCGCCCCGCGGCCGACCGCGACCGTCGAGACGAGCTTCCAGAGGCCGATCTCGTAGCCGGCGCCGCTCAGCAGGTAGCCCCACCGGATCGACATGATCACGACATTGGCGATGACCAGCGCCAGCGCCACGACCATCGTCCAGCCGGGAAGCGCGGTGATCTCGCGCCAGGCCTCGCCGAGGTCGACCTCACGCAGGAAGAGCCACAGGAACGCGCCTGTCGCTGCCGTGCCGATGCCGATGCGGACGAGGTTCCGGCGCCACCTTGGCATGTGGGTGTTAAAGTATGCGCGCTGGAGTGGGACTGCTGACGGAGCAAGGTGGGCGCTTCTCCGGCCGGCGCGAGGTTGCGATCGGTCTCGGCGTGTACGCGCTCTATCTGCTCGCGAGCCGGCGCAAGCGCGGCGAGGCGGGGCGGCGCCAGGCTGCGAAGAACGCCGAGCGGGTGGTCGCCGTCGAGCGCCGGCTCGGCATCCACGTCGAGCCGAAGCTGCAAGAGCCCCTCCTCCGGCACCGGCGGCTGCTCGGCGTTCTCAACGTCGCCTACGTCGTCTCGAACGCCGCGCTCACGGTCGGCTTCCTGATGAGCCTTTACGCCCGGCGCCATCCCGAGTTCCACCGCTTCCGTCGCGCTGCGGTGCTGACGACGCTCGCGTGCCAGCCGATCTTCTACTTCTTCCCCTGCGCGCCCCCGCGCTCGCTCGAACACTTCGTGGACACGATCGCCGACGTCAGCGGATTCGACCTCGACTCGGGCGCCGTCGCGCAGCTCTACGACCCGCTCGCGGCGATGCCGAGCATTCACGTTGCGTACGCGGTCGTCACGGCCGCCGGGGTCTCCCAAACGAGCAAGAGCTCGGTCCTCCGCGTCCTCGCACCGGCCTACCCGCCGGTGGTGGCGGCCGTCGTCTTCGTCACCGCGAACCACTACGTCCTCGACGCGGTCGCCGGCGCAGCCGTCGCCGGCGTAGCCCTCCGGCTCTCCCGGTGACCGACGACAGCTACCTCCGCGTCGCCCCCAAGCGGCTGGGCGCCGGGCTCAAGTAACAGTCTGTTACTTGCGCTTGCGCTTGCGCTTGCGGTTGCGGGCGCGGCGGGCGGTGAGGCGGACGAGCGTCCCGGGCATCGCTGCCTGGAGCAGGCCAAAGAGGCGGTAGGCGCCGAAGACGAAGGACTCTGGCTTGTCGCGCTCCACCGCGCGGAGGATCGACTCCGCCACCCGGTCGGGCTCGAGGACGAAGCGCTCGAACGGCGTTCCTTGCAGCCGGTTCTGCGGGAAGCCCTCGGTGCGCACGGGGCCGGGGTTGATCGAATGGATCCGGATCCCGCGCGGGGCCAGCTCCGCGGCGACGCCGCGTGAGAAGGCGAGCTGGGCGTGCTTGGAGGCGGCGTAGGGCCCGGAGGAGCCGCCGACGGAGTAGACGCCCGCGATCGACGCGACGTTGACGACGTCCGAAGGCGCGCCGGCCTCCAGGAGGGGCAGGAAGGCTCGCAGCGTCCAAACGCCGCCGAGGTAGTTCGTGGCGATCACCTGCTCGATCCGCTCGGGCGGCAGGTCGAGGAAGCCTCCCCCGCCTGGGATCCCGGCGTTGGAGACGAGGACGTGCACGGCCGGGTGGCGCTCCCCGACGCGCGCGGCGGCGGCATCGACCTGCGCGCGGTCGGAGACGTCGCAGGTCTCGACCTCGGCGCCGAGCTCGCCGGCGACCTGCTCCAGGCGCTCGGTTCCCCGCGCGAGCAGGACGCACAGCCAGCCGCGTTCCGTCAGGAGGCGGGCCGTGGCCGCTCCGATCCCGCTCGACCCTCCGGTTACGACCGCGACGCGAATAGGCGAAGGGTAGTGAGGTTGATCCCGACGGTGTCCTCGATCGGGTCGGCATAGCCGCCGGCCAGCATGACGCAGACCGGGACGCCGGCCCGGCCGAGCGCGTCGCGGACGAGCGTGTCGCGGGCGGCTAGGCCGCCGGTGGTCAACGCCAACCGCCCCAGGCGGTCGCGTTCGTACGGGTCGGCGCCGCCGAGGTAGAAGCACACCTCGGGACGGGACCGAGCGAGGGCCTGCGGCAGCAGCCGCGCGAGCCCGTCCAGGTAGGCCTCGTCCCCGGTGCCGTCAGCCAGGTCGAGCTCGAGATCGCCCGGCACGCGCCGGAACGGGTAGTTGCGAAAGCCGTTCATCGAGAACGTGAAGGTCTCGGGGTCTGCCATGAACGCCGTATGCGTTCCGTCGCCCTGGTGAACGTCCAGGTCGACCACGAGCACGCGTGTCACCCGGCCGGCGCGCCGCAACGCCCTCACGGTGACGACGACGTCGTTGAAGAGGCAGAACCCGCGCCCGCCGTCCGGAAATGCATGGTGCGTGCCGCCGCCGAGATTGGCAGCGACTCCGTCGGCCAACGCGGCGTCGGCGGCCTGCAGCGTCGCACCGACCGACCTCCGCGCGCGCTCGACGAGCGCCGGCGACCAGGGCAGCCCGAGCGCGAGCTCCTCGCGGCGCGAGAGCCCTCCGCGCGCTACCCGCTCGAGGTAGACGCCCTCGTGCGCGAGCCCGAGCTCCGCCTCGGTCGCCGCCCGGGCGTCACTCACCTCGATCGCCGTGGCAGCCTCGGCACCCTCGCGCACGAGCCGGTACTTCCCGAGCGGAAACCGGTGCCCCGGCGGCAGCGGATAGGTGTAGACGTCGTGCGCGAAGGCCTTCATGCCCGGATGCAACAGTAGACTCCCGCGGCGTGAGCGACCGCTTCGCAGGCAAGACGGGCCTGGTGCTCGGCGTCGCCAACCGACGCTCGATTGCCTGGGCGATCGCGCAGCAGCTGGCCGACGGCGGTGCGCAGCTTGCCTTCACCTTCCAGGGTGAGCGCATCGAGAAGAACGTGCGCGAGCTGGCCGAGCCCGTGGGCTCACCGCTGATCACGCCCTGCGACGTGCGCTCCGACGAGGACCTCGACCGCGTCTTCTCCGAGGTCGCCGAAGCCTTCGACGGCAAGCTCGACCTTCTCGTCCACTCGGTCGCCTTCGCCGATGCCCGCGACCTCGAGGGACGCTTCACGGACACGCCGCGCGACCGCTTCTGGCTCGCGCTCGACGTTTCCGCCTACTCGCTGGTCGCGTGCGCGCGACTCGCCGAGCCGCTGATGGAGGCCGCCGGCGGCGGCTCGATCATGACCATGACGTACCTCGGCGGCGAGCGGGCGGTGCCCCACTACAACGTCATGGGCGTCGCCAAGGCGACCCTCGACTCCTCGGTTCGCTACCTCGCTTGGGACCTCGGGCAGAAGAACATCCGCGTGAACGCCGTCTCGGCCGGCCCCGTGCGGACGCTGGCCGCGCGCTCGATCGCCGGCTTCCCCACAATGGAGGCGATCGTCGAGGAGCGCGCGCCGCTTCACCGTCCGATCGACGCCGGCGACGTCGGCGCCGCGGGCGCGTTCCTCCTCTCGGACGAGGCGGCGAACATCACCGGCACGACCTTGTACGTGGATTCCGGCTACCACGCCATGGGCATGTAGGGGCGCCATACAGAGGGTGCGCGTTTCGTGAGTGCTCCAGCTTGGCCTCAATCGCGGTCAGCCGCTCATCGCGCCGGAGGAGGAGCGCACGTGTCTCGGATTCGACACCGTGACAAGAACGAGGAAGGGACAGATGCGCCGGCTTGCGACTACTCGCTGTCCCGCAGCCCGGCCGCCCATCGGTGCGGGCGCTGTTCGGGCGCCGGCGCACTCTCGAACGCGGGCGCGGCGTCGCGCGGGTGGGCCGCGAACCACGCTGCGTAGCGCCCCGCGAACGGTGTTGCGGTCACGCCGTGCAGAAGGACCGAGAGGCCGATCGTGAGAAAGATCGTGTTTAGCAGCAATGACTCGTTCGCGAGGTCGGCATCCTCGACCAGGATCACCGCAAAGACGATCGATGCCAATCCCCGTGGCCCGAACCAGCCGAGGAACGCGACCGTCGGTCGCCTGGCACCGGAGCGGAGCATCGCCAGGCCGACGGGAAGCATGCGAACGAGGGTCAGGCTGAGAAGGGCGTAGAGGACGACCTCGCCGGTGAGATCGTCGAGCATGGGCACGAGCATGACGGCGCCGAAAAGGACGAAGGTGACCGCGCCGAGGAGGCCGCCCGTCTCCTCGAGGAAGAGCGTCACTTCGCCCCCGGCTTCGTGGCGCAAGCCGCCGAAGACGGCGCCGCCGACGAAGGCGGCGATGAAACCGCTGCCGTGCATCCACACGGCCAGCCCGTAGGCGAGCGCGGCCCCGGCGACCGGGACGACCTGGAGCCAGATTGGATCGACGAGGCCGCGCGGAACACCTACCCTGACCACGGCTGCGGCTGCGAGCCCCGCGACCACGCCCCCGACGCACCCGTAGCCGATCTCCTCGAGCACGAGCTCGACCGCCTCCCCGTTGCCGATCGCGCCTTCCTCGGCCTGGGCGATCGCGATCGCGATCAGCAGAAGCGGCACACAGATGCCGTCGTTGAGCCCGCTCTCGACGTTGAGCCCCTGTCGGACGCGCGACGGGACTCGGGGATCGGTGACGACCGCCTGCCCCAGCGCGGCGTCCGTCGGGGCGAGCACGATCGCAAGCAAGACGGCCTCGATGAACACGAGCTCCCCGAGCACGGCGACGCCCGCGAGGGCGCCGGCCACGATGGTCAGCGGCAGCCCGATTGCGAGCAGGCGAAGCGGCACCACGTACTCGCGGCGCAGCGCTCCCAGGTCGATCCGTGAGGCGTCCGAGAAGAGTACGACCGTCAGTGTCGCCTCGGCCACCCAGCGAACCGATTCGCTCCCGATCGTCGGATCTAGCCAGCCGAGGACCTCGTCGCTCGCGAGGATGCCGCCGGCGACGAACACAATGGCGGCGGTGATTACCGACCCGGAGAGCCGTCGCGAAACGGCTGCGTACGCGAGGACAAGGAGCGAGATCGTGACCAGGCCCGAGGTATCCACCTCAGCCTCCTGCGGCAGGTTGCTCGGGCGCAATCCGGCGCCTTGAAAGGAGCGATTGCATGGCTATCGGGCCGGACTCGGCCTCGGATCGAACTTGGCTCAACTGCTCCCAACCGCCGATGTGGAAGGCCGCGTGAAGGCGCCGATGAGCCAGAACACCGGGATGAAGATCCCGAAGAAGAACATCCACCCGTGCCCTTTACGAAGCGTGGCCAGGCCGAGCGTGAACAGGATGAGCAGGTACAGGAAGACCCCGCCGATGCCAATTCCCCACCACATAGTCGCTCCTTTCACTCTCTTGAGCCGCCGCGTCGGGCGGCCGTGACAGAGCTCACGGTCGCACGCCGGTCGCACGAGAACATCGCCCGGACCCGGCGTTCACCCGGGTGAACTCGGTCTCCGGGTGATGCCTCCCCCGACTGCCGGCGGCACGATGACGGCATGGAAGGACTCAGCCCGCCACTGCTTCTGACCACGGACCACGTTCGGCCGTGATCTGGGCCATCCTCGTGGCTGTGGGCGTGCCGCTCTGGCTCTGCGCCTGCGGCATCCTCATGCTCGTCTTTCGCAACCGCTCGCTGCGGAAGCGGCCGGGAAACGTCCCCTGCAAGTTCCGCCCGACGGACAAGAAGAGGTGGACTTCGGGGCACGGCGTCTGGGTCTCGGACGTCTTCGCCTGGGGCGGAAGCACGGCGGCGTGGAAAAGCGACCTCGCCTGGGCCGTCGGCGCATCGGGCCGTCCCGCTGACGAAGAGGAACGCAAGAAGCTCCACCGACTCGGAGACACCCCCCTCATTGCCTCGTTGGCACTCGCCGAGGGGGGAACTGTCGAAGTCGCCGCCAAGCAGGAGCACCGTGCCGAGCTTCTCGGACCGTTCGCGGACACCGCGGCGGATCTCGGCGCAGAACGGCGATACACGGCCAATGAGGCCAGCTGATACCAGGTAAGGCTCCGTCGGGGATCAGCGCACTCGGGGGAGTTTGTGGTGCCCACACCCCGGGCACGAAGGTGAGGAGCCACTCTGGGGGACACCTGCGAGCGCCCTTGCCCACGCCCGTGCGAGAGAGCACCATTTCGGATTCAATGCCGCTTCAGGAAACGATGGGGGTCGGCGTCTTGATCGTCGACGATCAGACGCACTTCAGACGCGTTGCGCTCGAGGTGGTCGGTGCGACCCCCGGGTTCGTGCCGGTGGGAGAAGCAGCCTCGGGCGCCGAGGCACTGGCACTGGCGGTCGACCTGAGGCCGCAGCTCATCCTCTTGGATGTCCGTATGCCGGAAATGGACGGGATCGAGACGGCCCGCCGACTGAGCGCCGAGTACCCGGATGGGGTCGTCATCTTGATCTCCGTCGACGATCGGTCGGAGTTACCCCGGGACGTCGCGTGCTGCGGAGCGAGAGAGGTGATCTCGAAGCGGGGCTTCGGTCCCCTCGCCTTGCGTCAGCTCTGGGACGCCCACGGGGATCCGGGCCGTCGGGCTTCTCCCCGCGTACGGCTGTAGAGCTCGAGCGTCGCGCTTGGCCGCTGTCGGCCGCGAGAGAACGCGCACGGGAGCTCGCGTCTCTTCCGAAGAGCCGTCTCGCCGGGGAACGCCGACCTGAGTCATACGCCAGGGCCACTCTGAAGCGGCCTACAGCTCAGGTGCCCCTCGGGCCCCCGGATCGGTCGGGCCCTGAGGCCCCTCTGCGAGGAAGAGCAAGGCGGCCTTGACGCGCTTGCTGACGTCCTCGGCGTCGCTGAGCCCGAGCTTCAAGAAGATCGAGTTGATGTGTTTTTCGACCGCCCGCTTCGTGAGGACGAGCGAGTCGGCGATCGCTCCGTTGCCCTTTCCCTGCGCGATCTGGCTGAGCACCTCGACCTCTCGTGGCGTGAGGTCGGCGAGCGGGGATGCTGCCGCGTGCGATTGGGCCGCAACCAGGACGTCCACGACCGTCGAGTCGATGACGGAGCCGCCAGCCGCGACCGTCTGGATCGCGGTCACGAGCTGCTCTCGATCGTGCACCCGCTCCTTGAGGATGTAGCCACGACGCCGCGATCCGTGCTCCAGGAGCGCCAGCGCGTAGCTCGGCTCGACGTACTGGCTCAGCACGACCACGCCCACATCCGGATGGGTCCCGTGCAGGGTTCTCGCAATCTGAATGCCCTCGTCGCTCTGAGAGGGCGGCATGCGGATGTCCGTCACGACGACTTGTGGGCTCGCTGTCTCGACCGCCGCCAGGAGAGACGGAAGGTCGTCGCACGACGCGACGACATCGACCTCGTCCTCGCTCGCCAGCACCTGCAGCAGCCCTTCTCGGACGAGCAGGTTGTCGTCGGCCAGAGCGACTCGGATCGGCACCGGGGCATCATAGGGTCGGCGGCGCGAGAGGAAGGCGGCTCGGAAGGCGGGATCCGGAGAGGTCCTCCGCGCCGGGCCGCCGAGTCGCCCGCAGACGCGAGACTGAGCGCCGGCCGGCGTGAGAATCCTCGCCGGCCCGCACGATCACGCTCCCGTGGGTCTGTTCGGGGCCGGGTTGACGCGTATCAGCTCGACACCCTGGTTCATGAGCTGATCGAGGACGGCCTGGAGGTGGGATTGATCGATGATCTCACCCGTGATGATCGTCGCGTCGCCCCGGTTCTCGACGGTCATACCCTCGATCGGCGACGTCCACAGCTTCCCTCGGACCTCGAAGGTGTACACGCGGCGAGGCCGTCTAGGCGTCATCAAGGCCGCCCTTTGCCCCGCAAACGGGCCCAGCAGGCCGGCATCTTGCCGGTCGGGCTCGGGCGGGCTCGCCTGCCCGCGATCCATGGCGCGCATTCGCTCCCTCCTCTTGCTGCGTGACCCCTCCGAACGTTTGCGGCTTCGGGCCCGCCGAACATCGCCAGCCGGGATTGTTCACCCGGGTGAAACACGCCCGGCCCGTGGGCGTGCACCCCAGGGGATTCGCATGCGCTCACTATCCCCGCCCGGGTGCGCCCGTCATTGCGCGGGGTCGCTTCTTCGGGGAGATTCGTGCCATCCCAGGGCGACGAGCTCAGATCTCGGAGCCCACGGAGGAGAGGAGCTCGGGATGGGCGCCGTGACCGATGTGGCTGGAGGCGAACGAACGGGGATCGGAGTGCCGAGCGGAGCCTTGCTCTTCGAGTCCATGCTCGTCCCGCCGGTCGCGCATTCCGACCGGGTTCAGCGGCCGCGGCTGACGACGCGGCTCGCCGAATCGAACGAGCGGCTCGTGCTGGTGGTCGCGCCGGCGGGATACGGCAAGACGACGCTCGCCGTCCACTGGCGCGAGCTCGACGACCGGCCCTTCGCCTGGGTCACGCTGGGCTCGGGCATGGACGACCGGCGGGCGCTGTGGACCGCCATCGTCGAATCGGTTGCCCGCGCGGAGCCGACCTTTGCGTCGACTGCCGAGCGCGTCGAGTCCTGGTTGGCCGCGGCCAAGCCGAGCGTGATGGCAGCTCAGGTCGCAAAGGCGTTCGAGCTGATCGACGACGAGATCGTCGTCGTCCTCGACGACTACCACTTCGTCAAAGACTCAGCGTCCGACGAGTCGATCGCCTCGTTCGTAGAGCTCATGCCTCCTCGGGTCCGGCTCGCGATCGTCTCCCGACAGGATCCCGCTCTCGCTCTCGGTCGGCCCCGTGCGAGCGGGGATCTGCTCGAGCTGCGGGCCAACGATCTCGCTTTTTCTCTCGAGGAGGCCGACGCGATTCTGAACGGGATCATGGGACTCGATCTCACGCCTGAAGCCCTTGCGCTGCTTCACGCTCGAACCGAGGGCTGGCCGGCCGTCGTCGCGCTCGCAGGCCGGTCGCTTCGAGACCGTGACGATCGTGAAGAATTCCTCGAGCGCTTCGGCGGCTCGAATCGGTTTGTTGTCGACTACCTCACCGAGGTCGTGCTGGACGAGGTCGACTCCAATCGGCGCTCCTTCCTCCTGGAGACGTCGATCCTCGAGCGCATGTCGGGCGAGGTCTGTGACGCGGTGCTCGAGCGCGAGCAGTCGAGCCAGCTCCTTTCCGAGCTGGAAGAAGCCGATCTCTTTCTCAGCCCTCTCGACGAACACGGCCAGTGGTACCGCTATCACTCGGTCTTCAGGGAGTTTCTCTACCGCGAGTTGACGCTTCGATCTCCCGAGCGGGTGCCGGAGCTCAGGCGTCGCGCATCCGAGTGGTTGGCGGGCGAGGGGCTTCTCGACGACGCGGTTCATCAGGCGCTGGCCGCGCACGAATACGGCGACGCCGCCAGGATCGTCTCCACGAACTGGCTTACGCTCGCCGATCCTCGGACGCAGGCGACGCTGCTCGAATGGATCGACGAGTTTCCGAAGGACGTTCTCCGAGCGGACGCCCCGCTCTGCATCACCCGGGCCTGGCTGCTCTGTCTCGCCGGTGACCACTCGAGGGCGCTGCGCGCCGTCCGGGATGCTCTTGCGGCCGAGTGGTCCGGCCCGCTTCCGGATGGAGCTGCTTCGGTCGACGCCGCGGCGAGCCTGGTCCGGGCGAGCTTCGTCGGGGGCAGCGCGTCCGAGCAGCTGCAAGCGGCGCGTCGCGGCCTCGAGCTCGAGGCCGACGGCGCCCCAGCCTGGCAGACGACGGCACGGGTGATCCTTGGCCGGGCGTGTTGCTACGCCGGTCGTCCGCTCGAGGCGAAGTCGCTCGTGGAGAAAGCAGTGGAAGACGCTGAGGAGCTCGAGCTCTGGGCGATTGCCTGTGATGCCCGCTCCGTGCTCGCGGACATCGCACTGGCCGAGGGCAAGCCGGACCTGGCCGAGGAGTACGCGTGCGCTGCGCTCGCGCTGGCCAAGACGAAGCCGCCCGCCGGCCCCAACCGCCTCGGGTTTCCGCTGCTGACTCTAGGCCGCGTGCGTGCCGGCCGAGGCGAGCTCCACGAGGCCGATCGGACGCTGACGGACGCTCTCGAGCGACTGCGGGCCTGGCAAGACGCCCTTCCCGTCGCCGAGTGCCTGCTTGCGCTCGCACCGGTTCGGCGGGCTCTCGGACGCACCGACGAGGCGCGTGAGCTCCTCGCGGAAGCGGAACGCATCGTCGAGGGAAGCGACGATCCGGGAATCCTCCGTGGGCTGCTCGAGGAGACGAAGGTCGTCCTCGGCCGGCCAATCCGCAGGACGAGCGAGGCGGACGAGCTGACCGACCGCGAGCTGGATGTCTTGCGGCTGTTGCACGAGAAGCGGACGAAACGTGAGATCGGCCGCGCGCTCTTTCTCTCGTACAACACGATTCACTCCCACACGAAGTCGATCTACCGCAAGCTGAGCGCCTCCTCTCGCAACGAGGCTCTCGCGCGTGCACGGGAGCTCCAGCTGATCTGAGCGCTACGTCAGGCCGATGCTGCGCCGTCTGGGGTGCCGCGGAGGCTCGCTTGTAGGCCGGTGTCGTCGCGGAGCGGGACGACACCAGAGACGGTCGTGCCCTGACCGAGTGCTGTGGTGATCGCAAGGTGGCCGTCGAGGGCGCCGAGGCGGTCGCGCATGTTCTCGAGTCCGGCTCCCTCCTGCATGGCGAACAGGTCGAAACCGGGCCCGTCGTCGGTGACGTCGAAGCTGAGCTCGTCTGTCTCTTCGCGTAGCGCGACCAAGACGTGCACTCCGGGCCCGCCGTGCTTGGTCGCGTTCTGGATCGCCTCCAGGCAGCAGTAGTAGACGGCGGACTCCAGCTCGGCGGGGTGGCGGCCGAGGCCGTCGGCTCGCACCTCGACCGATACGGCGGCGTGCCGGCGGGCCGCCTCGAGCGCGGCGAGGAGCCCCTGATCGGCGAGCACGGGCGGGTACAGCCCGTGTGCGACCTCGCGCACCTCATCGATCACCCCGTCGATGCCGTCGCCGATCCCGTCCAGCTCGCCGCGGGTCACGTCGCCCGCCCCTTCAGCCACGAGACCGAGCTTGATGCGGACCGAGACCAGCCGCTGCTGGACGCCGTCGTGGAGGTTTCGCTCGAGCTTGCGTCGCTCGTCGTCCCCCGCGCGCACGATCCGCGAGCGCGAATGCCGCAGCTCGTCCAGCGCGTCGTTCCAGGCGGCGTCCAGCTCAGCGTTCTCCGCCGCCAGCAGCGCGACCGCGCCGGCGGCCTGCAGCAGCTCCGGGTCGTCGTTGAGCTGCACGTCGTGCACCAGCGCCACCGCCGTGGTCCCCTCGCCCTCGACCACGGTCAGACTCTCTCCCGGCCCGGGCTCCAGTGGTTCCTCCCAGGCTCCGGTCCTCGGATCCCGGAACACCAGCCGCAGCTTCGGATCACCGAGCGGCCCACGCAGCATCGCCTCGAGCTCACTCTGCGACGGGCGCCGCAGCGACTGACGGATCATCCGGTGCAAGGCGCGGCCCGCGAACAGCTGCGCGGCGATCAGCGCGAACAGGAAGCCGTACCAGATCAACGAGCGAGCTACCGCGAACGTCCACTGGAGGAAGGTGTCCAGCGACGAGGGTTCGACCCCCAAGGCGTAGGGGAGCAGGTAGAAGGCCCAGACCAGGAGGAACAGCAACGCGACCGGCGTGCCGATCGCCAGCGCGCGGCGCTGTGGGGGCGTGCCGGTGACGATCCGCCAGAGCAAGAGGGCGGCCGTGGCGAGTGCAACGGTAATCGCCCCGATCCGAACGATCTCGTTCAGATCGACCGCCAGCGGGACATTCGACGTGATCGCCAGGGCGTTCTCCGGGCACGCCGCACGACAGCCGGAGATCGAACCGCCGGGAGCGAGCTGCGGCAGCATCAAGACGAGGGCGACGACCAGCAGGCCCATCGCCACAATGCTCAACAGGATCAGCTTCGCGATGAGACCGTCCAAGCGCCCGTTGGGGAACGTCAGGATCAGGGCGAGAGTGCCGACGGCGATCACGGGCTCCCAGAGGACGCCGAAACCGAACAGCCATGGGTTGGTCGACGAGTGCAGGATGTAAACCGCGCAGATGAACCCGAAGGCGATCAGCAGCGGCCCAAAGCGGCTCTGCGGGCGCACGCGCACCCAATACAGGCCGACGAACACGGGCCCAGGATGATGTCGGCCTTCTGCGCCGCCAGCCACCCGGGATGGGCGAGGAAATCCGCGGTCAGCGTCGCCCACACGGCGACGGCCGCCGCAAGCACGGCCGCCACCGCCAGGACGGCTTGCCACGAGGGCACGCCGTGACGCTGTAACCAGCCAGCCGACCGTGCTTCGTGAGCCCTGGACGAAAGCGCAGCGGGCCCGCTTCCGTCGCCCTCGATCTCGCGCTGTGCTACCGGTGTCCTCACTTCCCGCGGGATCGTTGCAGCGACCCCGCGGCCGGTCAAGCGATTTCCAGGCGCATGTGCGAGAGCTTCGAGGCTGGAAATAGGAGGAAGCCACCCGCAGGTGGCCTCCTCCCAATTCCGATCAGCGTCCAGGTCCTGGGCGCCCTGGCGCCGGGGCCCGGCCGTCCCGGGCCGCCTGGGCCTGGACCTGGACGACCTGGACCGCCGGGGCCTGGACCTGGACCACCTGGACCGCCCGGCCCGGGGCCGGGCGACCGGGGCCGCCTGGACCGGGTCTCGGGCGAGCTTCCCTCACCATTCGACCACCTCCGTGGTGTCAACTGTGTGCTCGGCCGGGTGACAGCTACCGGCAGTGTCGATTGGAGGATCGCGCCACCGCCATGCGGCGCGCATCGCCCGACCGGCGTGTTCACCCGGGTGAAGCCCCCGCCGGACTCGTCGTGCCGTCGTCACCGGCTTCGTCGCCCTGCTTGCGGAGCTCGTGGTGGAGCGAGCTGTTGAGCACGGGCGCGGCGACGATGAGGCTCCCGACGATGTACATGAAGAAGAGGAGCGTGGTCATGGCGCCGAGAGCGCCGTACAGCGACGTCGACTTCTCGAGCTTCGGCACGAGGAAATTGATGATCAGCTCGTGGAGAATCTGAAAGCCGATCGCGACGACGAGCGCGCCGGGAAGAAGCGCCCGCCAGGGAGCGTCCCGGTGCGGAAGCCGAGCGAGACCCAGAGCCACAGTGCCGCGAGCGGCGCGATCGTGAGCGCGGCGGCGAGGAGGCCCACGAGCCACGTCTCTTCACGGAGCCACCAGGTCAGTGCGACCGCGGCCATGAACGCGCACACGATGCCGGTGAAAGCAAGCGACCCCTTGAGCGGCTTGATGCGCGGAGGAGGCTCGTCCCAGACGAGCGAATGAATCAGCTGCACCGCCCTCGCGCCCGTGTAGCCCGCATAGAGAAGGAGCGGCACGCCGACCGCGAGGAGCCACCACGAGTCCGAGTCCGCGGAACGCGCGGCGTCGCCGATCGCGTTGACGACCGCCGCCGGTAGGCCGCCGTCCTCGACTGCATCCTCGGTGGTGTCAGCGTCCATGAAGCCGAGCGCGCCTCCGAGGATCAAGCCGAACGGCAGCAACCACAGGAAGAGTCGATAGGCGACCCCCCCGGCGAGGACGCTCGACGCAACACGCCGGTTGCGTTCCGCGGCCCGGAAAAGGACCGCGAGCGAGACGTGCCGTTCGCTGGCCGACTCCGCGCTCGCCCTCGCGGCCCTGAGTCTGAAGCGCACTCGATCGAACCGGCCGGTTTTCGGGCTGCGTCGCCATCCTCCGCCGCGTCGGGTCGTCGTTCCTCGGCGTCGCTCATCGCCTTTTCCTCTAACGGCTTGGTCGTTCCCATCTCCACCGGAGCCGGCTCGAGTACGGCCGACCCGCTCGGGTCTTCACTCGTCGGATACGGCGTACCGGAGGGACCGCCGGATCCGTGCTCACATCGGCCGGCTCGGCACCCTCTGCTTTCTCCTCCGCTTACGGTCGACGAAGTAGATCGCCGCCAGCGCGGCGGATGTGATGAGTGAGGAGATGACGAGCGACGCGAGCGGAAAGCCCGCGAGCGTGGTTGCCACGTTGTAGGCCAGCGCGCCGTGTACACGGACCACAGGACCCGCCGATGACCGACCAGAGGAGGAAGCGGCGGTACGGCATGTCGGAGAGCCCCATGGCTGCGTTGACCGCGAAGCGCATCCCCGGGACGTAGCGCCGGCGATGATCAAGGGCCGGGAGAGCGGTCGAGGGCGTCCCAAGCGGCGCGAACCTTCGAGTTCTCGAGCGCCTTGTCGAGTTGGCCTTGCACCCTGTCGGCGCTCTTACGAGCGATCCAGAAGAGCGACGAGTCTCCGACGATCGCGCCGAGCGCGCCGGCCAGCATGACGAGCCCGAGCTCGAGGCTTCCCTCTGCGGCGAGCGTCGAAGCGGCACTCAGCGTCGTCTCGCCGGGGAAG
>CAVTCK010000023.1:0-97466 GCA_963733155.1 uncultured Actinomycetes bacterium | reverse complement strand
TCGCCCTCGGCTGGTTCGGCGAAGGCGCCTCCGCGCGCGGCGACACGCACGAGGCGATGAACCTTGCCGGCGTCCGCCGGCTTCCGATGGTCTTCATCTGCGACAACAACCAGTGGGCCTACTCGACGCCGACGCACCTCGAGTACGCGATCGAGCACATCGCCGACCGTGCCAAGGCCTACGGCTTCGACGGCGTCGTCGTCGACGGCACCGACGTCCTCGCCGTCTACCGCGAGGCCAAGCTCGCCGTCGAGAAGGCGCGCGCGGGCGGCGGCCCGACGCTGATCGAATGCCAGACCCTCCGCATGGAGGGCCACGCGGTGCACGACGACGCCTTCTACGTCCCCAAGGAGATGTTCGAGGAGTGGGCGAAGCGCGATCCCGCTCGAGCGCTTCCGCAGCTGGCTCCGCGAGAACGCCGAGTTCACGGACGAGCAGGAGGACGAGATCCGCGGCGAGGTCAAGAAGATCCTGAACGACGCGATCAAGCGCGCGGAGGAGAGCCCGATCCCGGACGAGTCGACCCTCCTCGAGGGCGTCTTCGCAACGCCCGAGGATCTCGACACGCCGCACCACAAGTAAGTGGCCCGATGGCTGAAAAGACCTATCTGCAGGCGATCTCCGACGGGCTTCGCCAGGAGATGCGGCGCGACAAGCGCGTCTTCATGATCGGCGAGGACGTCGGCGTCTACGGCGGCGCCTTCAAGGTGACGCAGGGCTTCCAGGAGGAGTTCGGCCCGTGGCGCGTTATCGACGCGCCGCTCTCCGAGACCGCGATCGTCGGCGGCTGCACCGGCGCCGCGATCATGGGCATGCGCCCGGTCGCCGAGATGCAGTTCGCCGACTTCGTCTCCTGCGCGTGGGACCACCTCGTCACGGTCGCCGCCAAGCAGCGGTATCGCGCGGGAACGCCGGTGCCGATCGTCGTCCGCTGCCCCTCTGGCGGCGGCTTCTCCGGCGGGCCCTTCCACTCCCAGAACCCCGAGTCGAGCTTCGCGCACATCCCGGGCCTGAAGGTCGTCTGCCCGGCGACCCCGGAGGACGCCAAGGGCCTCATCGTCACCGCGATCGAGGACCCCAACCCGGTCCTCTACTTCGAGCACAAGCACCTCTACCGGCGCATCAAGGCGGACGTGCCCGACGAGCGCTACACGATCCCGTTCGGCGAGGCCCGCATCCACCGCGAGGGCGACGACGTCACGGTCGTCACCTGGGGCGCGATGGTCTACACGGCCGGCGAGGCCGCGGAGAAGGTCGCCGAGGAGGACGGGATCTCGACCGAGATCCTCGACCTGCGCACGATCATCCCGTGGGACCGGAAGGCGGTGCTCGCTTCCGTGGAGAAGACCTCCAAGGTGATCGTGCTGCACGAGGACACGCACACCGGCGGCTTCGGGGCGAGATCGCGGCGACGATCGCCGAGGAGGCCTTCGAGCAGCTCGATGCGCCGGTCAAGCGCATCACCGCGCCCGACACGCCGGTGCCGTTCGCGCCCGCCCTCGAGAAGGCGTTCCTCCCCCAGGTCGACGACGTCGTCGCCGGGCTGCGGGAGATCGCCTCCTACTGATGGCCACCGGAACGCTCGTCGACGTCGTCATGCCCCAGATGGGCGTCTCCGTCTCGGAGGGGACGATCACGAAGTGGGTCAAGTCCGAGGGCGAGCCGATCGAGGCCGACGAGACGCTGCTCGAGATCTCGACCGACAAGGTGGACACCGAGGTGCCGAGCCCCGCGTCCGGCGTCGTCGCAGCAGATCCTCGTCCAGGAGGGCGAGACCGTCGACGTGGGGACGAAGCTCGCGGTGATCGCGCCCGAGGGCCGGGCGCCCGAGCTGCGGCGCCCGCCGAGGAGCCGCCGCCCTGCGGCCGAGGCCCGAGCCGCGAGGTCCCCGAGCCGGCGACCCAGGAGGCGGCCGCCGAGAGCGCGGCCGCCTCGGGCGCCGAGGGCGAGACGCCGACGGCCGGCTGCCCGCCGCGTCCGGAGCCGCCGGCGCCCGCCGGCCGAGGCGCCGAGCCGACGCCGACGAGCCAGCGACGAGACGGCGGCGCCGCTTCGTCTCGCCGGTCGTCGCGCGCATCGCCGCCGAGCACGGCGTCGACGTCGCGCAGGTCACGGGCACGGGCCGCGGCGGACGGGTGACGAAGAAGGACATCCTCGGCTACATCGAGTCCGGCGGAGCGGCCGCCGGCGCCCGCGGCGCCTGCCGCCCCGCCGAGGCGCCGCGCCGCTCCGCGCCGCCCGGCCCGGCCGCGTCCGCGGCACCTGCTCCCGCGCCGGCCCCGGCCGGCAGAGGAGGGCGAGACGATCGAGCCCGATGTCGGCCATGCGCCGCGGCATCGCCGAGCACATGCGCCGCTCGCTCGACACCTCCGCGCACGTCACGAGCGCGATCGAGGTCGACATGTCCAAGGTGGTCGCGATCCGGCAGAAGCTGAAGAAGGAGTACCAGGACGCCTACGGCGTCAACCCGACCTTCCTCGCGTTCGTCGCGCGCGCCGCCGTCGAGACGCTGAAGGACTATCCCTGGATCAACGGCGAGCTCCGCGGCGACTCGATCGTGACGCGGAACTACGTCAACGTGGGCTTCGCGGTCGAGCTCGCAGACGGCAAGGGCCTGATCGTCCCGGTCATCAGGAACGCCGAGACCCTGAACCTGCTCGGGATGGCGAAGGCGATCGCCGACATCGCCGCGCGGGCGCGCGAGAAGAAGCTCCTCCCCGACGACGTGCAAGGCGGCACGTTCACGATCACCAACCCGGGCGGCTACGGCACCTTCCACGGAACGCCGGTGATCAGCCAGCCGCAGGCCGCCATCCTCGGCACCTACGCCGTCGTCAAGCGGCCGTGGGTGGTCCAGGACGAGATGGGCGAGGACGTGATCGCGATCAGGTCGATCATGAACCTGACGCTCACGTACGACCATCGCCTGGTCGACGGCGCCCTCGCCGGCCGCTTCCTCCGCGACCTGCGCGAGCGCCTCCAGACCTGGGGCGAGTCGGACTACTAGCCGCGCCAGCTAGGCTGTAGTCGTGAAGCGCGGGGCGTACCTGCTCAACCTCGGCGCGACCCCGTACGGCGAGGCGTGGGAGCTGCAACGCGCGCTGGCGGCCGCCGTCTCGCAGGGGGCGATTCCGGACACGGTGGTGCTCCTGGAGCATCCGCCGGTGATCACGCTCGGGCGCCGCACCGACGGAAGCGCCGAGCTGCACGTTCCCGAAGGCGCCGAGGTCGAGGTCGTGGAGACCGACCGCGGCGGCAAGTCGACCTTCCACGGGCCCGGGCAGCTCGTCTGCTATCCGATCCTGGACCTCAATCGCCATGGCCGGGACGTAAAGCGTTACGTCCGCGACCTCGAGGAGGGCGCCATCCGCGCGGTCGGGGCCTTCGGATCGAGGCGACGCGCATCGACGGCCTCACCGGCGTCTGGCTCGAGAGCCCGCCGCGGAAGATCTGCTCGATCGGCGTCCACATCGCACGCTGGGTGACGACTCACGGCTACGCGCTGAACGTCGACCTCGACCCGGCGCCGTTCACCGAATGGATCACGGCCTGCGGGCTCGACGACGCAGCCTTCACGACGATGGCACGCGAGCTTGGCCGGGAGGTCACGGTCGACGACGTTCGTCCGCACGCCGCCGCCGCGCTCGAGGAGGTCTTCGGGCTCACGTTCGAGGAGTTGCCGGCCGAGGACGGCGGCGGGCTCTGGCCCCAGCCGCTGCATGAGAAGATCTCCAGCAAGCCCATGAAGACGGGCACCCGATCAGGGGAGGCAGTCGGAGTTGAATCGGTCGTTGCCGGTCGCTGAGCGCCCTCGCCGTCCCGAGTGGATGAAGGTGCGCGCCCCGAGCGCAGACTCGCGCTACTTCGAGGTGCGCGAGCTCCTCCACGGCCAGCGCCTGAACACGATCTGTGAAGAGGCCCGCTGCCCGAACATCGCCGAGTGCTGGGGCCGCGGCACCGCCACCTTCCAGATCCTCGGCGACACCTGCACCCGTGCCTGCCGCTACTGCTATGTCCACTCGGGCAAGCCTGGCTCGCCGCCCGACCCGCTCGAGCCGCTGCGGCTGGCACAGGCCGCCGCGCAGATGGGCCTCCGCCACGTCGTGGTCACGTCGGTCGACCGGGACGACCTCCCCGACCGAGGCGCCGGCCACTACGCGGCCACGATCCGCGCGCTCAAGAAGAAGCTCCCTGCCGCCTCCGTCGAGGTGCTGACGCCCGACTTCCTCGACGTGGAGGAGGAGGCGCTCCGCACCGTCCTCGCGGAGCGTCCGGACGTCTTCAACCACAACATCGAGACGGTGCGCCGCCTGCATCGGAGGATGCGCGGCGCCAAAGCCTCCTACGACAAGGCGCTCTGGCTGCTCCAGCGCGCGAAGGAAGTGGCCGGCTATCCGGTGCTGACGAAGTCCGGGATCATCGTCGGTCTCGGCGAGACGAACGACGAAGTTGTCGAGACGATGCGCGACCTTCGCGCCCACGGGGTCGACGTCGTCACCATCGGCCAGTATCTACAGCCGTCGTCCCGCCACGCGACGATCGACCGCTGGGTGCATCCCGACGAGTTCCGCTGGTTTCGGGAGCAAGGCGAGGCGCTCGGCTTCGGGTCGGTTTTCTCGGGCCCGCTCGTCCGCTCCTCCTACCGTGCCGACGAGCAGCGCCACGCGGCCGAGACCGGCCGCGGCGCGGTCGCCTACTGACCGTTCGGGCGCCTAGCGAGACGGAGGGAGCCGCGCCTGACGAGCGGCTCCTCGTCACGCGGCTCTCCCCCCAGCGCTCGACCAGGAGTGTCGCGAGGAGTGAGCCGCCGTCGCGGCTCCTCTCACGCGGCTCTCCCCCCACGGTGTCCCTGCTCGACGCCGGTGGGGCCGACCCGGAAGTTAATGACACTAAGACGTCGTGTCAAGAGCTCAATCGTGCGGCCGCGCCATCGCCCGGTAATCCAGCGCCTTCTCGAGGGTCTCCTCGTCGACGCCGGCCTCGCGGGCGACCTCGCGCAGCGACCGGCCGGAGGCGGCCGCCTCCTCTGACGATCTCGCTCGCCCGGTCGTAGCCGATGTGCGGGTTGAGCGCGGTGGCCGCCGAGAGCGTCAGCTCCGCGTAGCGCTCGAGGGTCTCCCGATTCGGCTCGATCCCGTCGATGCACTTCTCCGCGAAGAGACGCGACGCGGCGGCCAGGAGACCGATCGACCCGAGCAGGTTGCGGGCCATCATCGGCACGAACACGTTCAGCTCGAAGTGGCCCTGGAGCCCGCCGACCGTGATGGCGGTGTCGTTTCCGATCACCTGGGCGCCGACCTGGGTGACGACCTCGGGGATGACCGGGTTCACCTTTCCCGGCATGATCGAGCTGCCCTTCTGCAGCTCGGGCAACGTGATCTCCGCGAGCCCGGCACGCGGGCCCGAGCCCATCAGCCGGATGTCGTTGGCGATCTTCGTCAGCGAGACGGCGACCGTCTTGAGCGCGCCGGAGGCCTCGACGAGCGCGTCGCGGGCCGCCTGCGCCTCGAACGGGTCGGCCGGCGGGAGGATGGTGAGGCCGGTCTCCTCGGAAAGCCGGCGCCGCACGCGCTCGGCGAACTCGGAGTGCGTGTTCAGGCCCGTGCCGGTGGCCGTGCCGCCCAGCGGGATCTCGCCGACGCGGGGCAGGGTCGCCTCGATCCGGGCAATCCCCTGGCGCACCTGCGCGGCGTAGCCGCCGAACTCCTGCCCGAGCGTGACCGGGACGGCGTCCATCAGGTGCGTCCGGCCGGACTTGACGAGGTCGGCGAACTCGGCCGCCTTGCGCTCGAGCGACTCGGCCAGCGTCGTCAGGCTCGGGATCGAGATCGTTGACGAGCTGGTCGAGGGCGGCGAGGTGCACGGCCGAAGGAAAGACGTCGTTCGACGACTGGCCCATGTTCACGTCGTCGTTCGCGTGGACGTCCTCGCCGGCGAGCGACGCGATCACCTCGTTTGCGTTCATGTTCGAGGACGTGCCCGAGCCGGTCTGGAAGACGTCGATCGGGAACTGGTCGTCGAACTCGCCCGCCGCGACGCGATCGGCGGCCGCGCGATGCGCTCGGCCTTGTCAGGGTCGAGGAGCCCGAGCTCGGCGTTCACGCGGGCGGCCGCCGCCTTGACGCGGCCGAGCCAGCGCGCGACGGACACCGGGAATCGGCTCGCCGGAGACCGGGAAGTTCTCGACCGCCTTTTGCGTCTCGCCTCCCCAGAGCTCCCTGGGCGCGGTCTCGCTCACACGCCGGAGTCTAGTCGCGGCGCACGTTCCGACCAGCCGTCCGGCTCAGGTTGGGGCACCCCGGCCCGCGCCGGAGCTCAGTCCGTCGAGTACTTCGGCTGGACCTTCTCGCCGCGGATCTTGGCGACCGCCTGGTTCGCGGCGATGGCGGCCTCGCCGAAGCCGACCGAGATGAGGGTGATCTTCCCCTCGTAGCCGGCGACGTCGCCCGCCGCGTAGACGCCGTCGAGTGTGGTCTCCATCGTCGAGGGGTCGACGAGCACCTGGCGCTTGCCGTGGAGCTCGAGGCCCCAGTCGGCGATCGAGCCGAGGTGGGAGTGGAAGCCGAGCAGCGTGATGAGCGCGTCGCACTCGACCTCGAAGAGCTCGCCGGTCGCCGTGTCCTCGAACGTCACCGCCTCGATCTCGCCGTCGCCGCGCACGCCGCGGACCTCGGCGGGGATGCAGATCCGCACGGCGCCCTGCTCCTCGAGCTCGCGCGCCTCCTTGACGGAGGTCTCGAGCGCGCGGAAGCGGTCGCGCCGGTGGACGAGCGTGATCGGCAGTCGCGCCGTGTCCTGGAGGCCGAGCGTCCAGTCGAGCGCGGAGTCGCCGCCGCCGACGATCACGCACGTCTTGTCGCGGAAGACCTCCTTGCGCCTGACGAAGTAGTGGAGCCCACGGCCCTCCCAGTCGTCGATGTCCTCGATCTCGAGCTTGCGCGGCTCGAAGGCGCCGTGACCGGCCGTGACGATCAGCATGCGGCTCGGGAACGCCTCGCCCTGGTGGGTGGTCAGGATGAGCTGCTCCTCGCCGTTGACGCCGACGCGCTGGAGGTCCTTCACCTCCTGGTCGAGGAAGACCTCGGCCCCGAACTGGAGCCCCTGCTCGACGCAGAGGTCGACGAGCGCCTGCCCCTGGATCTTGGGATGGCCGGCGACGTCGTAGACGTGCTTCTCGGGGTAGACGGCCGCCACCTGGCCGCCGAGCTGGCCGAGGCTCTCGACGATCCTGACGGAGGCGTCGCGGTGCCCCGCGTAGTAGGCGGCTGCGAGGCCGACCGGACCGGCGCCGATGATCGTGATGTCGACGACGTGATGGTCGCTCACAGCGAGCTTCAGATTACCGCCGACCCCGGCGGCATTAGGTCAGTGAGAGCAGCCGGCGCCGCAGCCGCTGCCACCGGCATGGGCGTGGGCGGGCTCGCCGGCCGCCTCGTCCTTCGCCTGGAAGGAGGAGCCGCAGCCGCAGGCCGCCTGCACGTTCGGGTTGTTGATCGCGAAGCCCGCGCCCATGAGGGCGTCGACGAAGTCGATCTCGGAGCCGATGAGGTACGGGGCGCTGAACGGGTCGACGACGACGCGAACGCCGTGCATCTCCACCTCGTTGTCCCCGTCCTGCGGGCCGCGGTCGAAGCCGAGCGCGTACTGGAAGCCCGAGCAGCCTCCGCCCTGCACGGCGATTCGAAGGACGCTGACGTCGCCTTCCGGCTCCTGCGCCATCAGCTCCTTGATCTTGGCGGCGGCGTTCTCGGTGACGGTGACCATTCGGTCTGAGTGTAGCAACGGCCTCCGCGGCCGAAGGCCCCGACTTTGTGACGCCGGTAGCAGCTCGTTTCCCCTGGCGTAGAGCCGGTTTCCGTGCAGTCAGCGCTGACCGCTTGTGAGCGCTAGGATGCCTGGCGTGCAGGCCGTGCTGCTCGCCGCGCTTGACGACTGGTTCCCATTCCTCGTCTACGCGCTCTTCGCGGCGGCGATCCCGGCCTCGATGCTGTTCTTCTCTTTCGCGTTCTCCACCCGGCGGAAGCAGGCCGTTCCCCGGGCCCAGCGGCATGCCCTTCGAGTCGGGAGTCACGACCGGCCCGCCGAAGCAGCAGCGCTTCACCGTCAGCTTCTACCTGACGGCGATGCTCTTCATCGTCTTCGACATCGAGATCGTCTTCCTCTACCCGGTAGCGGTCGTGCTCGACGAGGTCGGGACGTTCGCGCTCGCCGAGTTCGGGTTCTTCATCGGCATCCTCGCCATCGCCTACGTCTACGTCTGGAAGCGGGGTGCGCTCGAGTGGCGGTGAGGCAAGAAGCGCCTGGCCGACTACGGCCTGCAGTCCGAGCGGACGCTGATGAAGCGGAAGGGCCCGAGCGTCTTCGAGAAGGAGCTCGGGCGCCGACGAGCTCGAGGAGCGGCTCCTGCTCACGACCATCGAGAAGGCGGTGGCCTGGGCGCAGGGCTATTCGATCTGGCCGGACACGTTCGGGCTCGCCTGCTGCGCGATCGAGATGATGTCGATCGTCTCCTCGCGCTACGACGTGGCGCGCTTCGGCGCCGAGGTGTTCCGCTCCTCGCCGCGCCAGGCAGACCTGCTGATCGTCTCCGGCCGCGTCGCGCACAAGATGGCGAAGCCGATGCGCGAGATCTACGACCAGATGCTCCAGCCGAAGTGGGTGATCGCCATGGGCGCCTGCTCGAGCTCGGGCGGCATGTTCAACAACTACGCGATCCTGCAGGGCGTCGACAAGATCGTCCCGGTCGACATCCACGTTCCCGGCTGCCCACCGCGCCCCGAGGCCCTGCTCGAGGGCATCGTGCGGCTGCAGGAGAAGATCCACGCCGGGGTCCCGCCCGCGTACGAGATCCGCGGGGTCGCGGAGTGACGGACTACTCGGCGGTCCCGGGGTTCGTCGAGGAGCGCAGCGACCGCGACGAGACGACCGTCGTCGTCGAGCGCGAGCGGCTCGCCGAGGCGGCCGCCTGGCTGCGAGACGAGGCCGGGTTCAACTTCCTCTCCGACATCGCCGGCGGCCGACTACCTCGGCTGGGACCGACCGCGCGTCGCCGGCTACTGGGGCGACCCGCGCGGCCGCGACCTCAACAACCCGGGCTCCTGGGGCCTGCAGCAGCAGCCCGAGCCGAAGCCGCAGCGTTTCTCGGTCTCCTACCACCTGCTCAAGGTGGAGTCCGGGGCGGGCGAGGCGCCGCGTCTCCGCCTGCAGGTCTGGTGCGAGGACGGGGAGGCGGTGCCCAGCGTCGTCGGCGTCTGGCCGACGGCCGACTGGCACGAGCGGGAGGCCTGGGACATGCTGGGATCCCGTTCGACGGCCACCCGAACCTCGTGCGCATCCTCATGGAGGACGACTGGGAGGGCCACCCGCTCCGCAAGGACTACCCGCTCGGCGGCGAGCCGGTGCGGTTCTCAGGGGAGGAATAGGACCTGGCGGTCGCCGAGCCAAAGGCCGCCGATCTACGAGGGAACGCGCATCCCCTCCCCGATCCCGACCGTGCTCCAGGTCGACCCGGCGCTCCGCGAGGAAGGAGACATCCTCGAGGTCAACTTCGGCCCCAACCATCCCTCGACCCACGGCGTGCTCCGGCTGATCGTCGAGCTGAACGGCGAGAAGGTCGTGGGACTGCAGGCCGTCGTCGGCTACCTGCACACCGGCTTCGAGAAGAACATGGAGCACAAGACCTGGTGGAAGGCGATCACGTACCCGGCGCGGATCGACTACCTCTCCTTCCAGAACAACGAGCTCGTCTTCGTGCTCGCGATCGAGAAGCTGCTCGAGGTCGAGCCGCCCCCGAAGGCTCAGTGGATGCGCATGCTCCTCTGCGAGCTCAACCGCATTCACTCGCACCTCGTCTGGCTCGGCACCGCCGCGCTCGAGCTGGGAGCGATCTCGATGTTCTGGTACTGCTTCCGCGAGCGCGACGCCATCCTCGACCTCTTCGAGCTGGTCACCGGCGTGCGCATGCACACGCGCTACTTCCAGGCAGGCGGCCTCGCCGAGGACATCCCCGTCGGCTTCCACGACGAGTGCCGCGCCTTCGCCGACACGATGCAGAAGCGCGTCGACGAGTACGAGGCGCTGCTCTCCGGCCAGGCGATCTGGCTCGAGCGGACGAAGGGCATCGGGCTCCTCTCGGCCGCGGACGCGATCGCGCTCGGCCAGTCCGGGCCGGTGCTGCGCGCCTCCGGCGTCGACTGGGACCTCCGCAAGGTGCAGCCGTACCTCGCCTACGACCAGGTCGACTTCGACGTGCCCGTCTATCCGGCCGGCGACGTCTTCGACCGGTACAAGGTGCACATGGACGAGATGCGCGAGTCGACGCGCATCGTCCAGCAGGCGCTCGACGGGATGCCCGAGGGGCCGTGGATCGTGGACGACCGCAAGATCGTCCTGCCGCCACGCAACGAGCTGCACACGTCGATGGAGAGCCTGATCCACCACTTCAAGCTCGTGACCGAGGGCTACCGGGTGCCCGAGGGCGAGGTCTACGTCACCATCGAGTCGCCGCGCGGCGAGCTCGGCTGCTACCTCGTCTCCGACGGCGGCCCCAAGCCGTGGCGCGTCAAGTTCCGCGCCCCCTCCTTCGTGGCGCTCGAGGCAACGGCGACGTGCATGACCGACGCCCTCGTAGCCGACCTGATCGCCGTCGTCGGCTCGCTCGACACCGTCATGGGCGAGGTTGACCGGTGATCCCGCCCCCAAGACGCTCTACGACCGGATCCAGTCGGTGGCGAAGCAGTACCCCGAGAGCCGCTCGGCGATCCTGCCCGCGCTGCGGCTGGCGCAGGAGGAGCACGGCGGCTGGCTCCCGCCCGAGGCGTTCCGCGAGGTGGGCGAGGCGCTCGAGCTCACGCCGGCGTACTGCCAGGCGGTGGCGAGCTTCTACGACATGTTCCACCTCGAGCCGGTCGGCCGGCACATGGTCGAGGTCTGCACGAACATCTCCTGCGCGCTGGTCGGCGCCCAGCAGGTGCTCGAAGCCTTCGAGCGCGAGCTCGGCGTCCACGCCGGCGAGACGACCCCCGACGGCGAGGTGATGCTGCGGACGGTCGAGTGCGCCGGCGGATGCGGCTGGGGGACGGTCGTCGCCGTCGACCACCGCTACCACGAGCCCGTCCGGCCCGAGGACGTTCCCGGCGATCGTGAAGGAGCTTCGAGTGGCGCTTAGGGAGCTCCTGCTCGAGCACGCGGACACGCGCGACCTGACGAAGCTCGCCGAGTACGAGGCCGTCGGCGGCTACGACGTCGTGCGCAAGGCGCTGGGGATGGAGCGCCAGGCGGTGCTCGACGAGCTGCTCGCCGCCGACGTGCGCGGCCGCGGAGGCGCGGGCTTTCCCATGGGCCGCAAGGCGAGCTTCCTGCCCAAGCCGGAGGACACGCTCGAAGCCGATCTACCTCGTCGTCAACGCGGACGAGTCCGAGCCCGGCACCTTCAAGGACCGCGAGATCATGCTCCGCGTCCCGCACCTCTTCGTCGAGGGCATCGTCATCGCCTCCTACACGATCGGCTCGAGCCTCGCATTCATCTACCTTCGCGGCGAGTACCTGGCCGAGTACGAGGTCATCACCGCCGCGCTCGAGGAGGCGCGCAAGGCCGGCTACGTCGGCAAGGACGTGCTCGGCTCCGGCTGGGGCCTGACAGTCGTCGTCCACCGCGGCGCGGGCGCGTACATCTGCGGCGAGGAGACCGGCCTGCTCGAGTCGCTCGAGGGCAGCCGCGGCCAGCCGCGCACCAAGCCGCCGTTCCCGGCCATCTCCGGCCTCTACGCCTCGCCGACGCTGATCAACAACGTGGAGACCCTCGCGACGGTGCCGAAGATCCTGGAGATGGGCGGGAAGGCTTACGCCACGGCTCGGGGTCGAGCACTCCGCAGGCACGCGCGTCTTCTCGCTCTCCGGGAACGTCGTCAACGGTGGGAACTACGAGCTCGAGCTGGGGACGCCGCTTCGCGAGTTGATCTACGACCTCGGTGGTGGAATCCCGGACGGGCGCGAGCTGAAGGCGATCATCCCCGGCGGGTCGTCGGTGCCCGTCCTGACCGCGGCGGAGGTGGACACGCCGCTCGACTTCGACTCGATGGCAGAGGCCGGAACGATGCTCGGCTCCGGCGCCGTCATCGTCATCGACGACCGCTGCTGCATGGTGCAGCTGGGGCTCCGGGTGGCGCAGTTCTACATGCACGAGTCGTGCGGTAAGTGCACCCCGTGCCGCGAAGGAACCCGCTGGATGGTGCAGCTCCTGCGGAGGATCGAGGACGGTGACGCGACCCAGGACGAGCTCGACGTGCTCCTGAACGTCTGCGACAGGATCCTCGGCAACTGCCTGTGCCCGCTCGGCGATGCAGCGGCCATGCCTGTGGCGAGCTACGTCGCGAGGTTCCGGGACGAGTACCAGCGCCACATCGACGAAGGCGGATGCCCCTTCGGCGGCGAGTCGTCGCTCGAGGGCGTGCTCGCGCCCGTCGACCAGCACCACGCGGAGATTCGGGGCGAGATCGAGGTGCCGGCGGGGCCATGACACCGCGCCTCTCTGTTCTTTGGGGCACCCCGGCCCACCACCCACTTCCAAGCCTAACGCCGAAAAGCGCACCCGTGGCGCGCGCAACGTGACGGAACTGTGGAAATGAGCGCACAGGTGCCCGAGCTCGTCACGGTCACCATCGACGGCCACGAGCTCCAGGCTCCCAAGGGGCAGGGAATGGTCGAGACCGCCGCCTCGATCGGGATCGAGATCCCGGTCTTCTGCTACGAGCCGCGGCTCGGGCCACCGGTCGGGGCCTGCCGCATGTGCCTCTGCGAGGTGGAGGGACTGCCCAAGCTCCAGGCCGCGTGCACGCTGACGGCGACGGACGGCCTCGCGCTCAGAACGGCGCTCACGAGCGAGAAGGCCTCCGAGGGCCAGGACGCGATCCTCGAGTTCATCCTCCTGAACCACCCGCTCGACTGCCCCGACTGCGACAAGGGCGGCGAGTGCCCGCTGCAGGACCTGACCTTCCGCTTCGGGCCCGGGACCACTCGCATGCAGTTCGCGAAGCGGACCTTCGACAAGCCGATCCCGATCTCGCCCCTGATCGCGCTCGACCGCGAGCGCTGCATCCTCTGCTATCGCTGCACGCGCTTCTCCGAGAACGTGTCCGAGGACGGCCAGCTGGTGGCCGTCAACCGGGGCGCCTCGTCGGTGATCGCCACCTTCGAGGACGAGCCGTATCGCGCGCACTTCTCGGGGAACGTGGTCGAGCTCTGCCCGGTCGGAGCGCTTACGTCCACGACGTACCGGTTCCGCGCCCGCCCGTGGGAGATCCAGAACGTGCCGACCGTCTGCGGGCTCTGCCCCGTGGGCTGCAACATCTGGGCGACGACGAGGGAGGGGAAGGTCGCGCGCGTCCTCTCCCGCAACCACCCAGAAGTGCACGAGGGCTGGCTCTGCGACAAGGGCCGCTTCGCCTACGACCACGTGCGGGCCGGGGACCGCATCCGTGCCCCGCTCGTCCGGGTGCGGCGGCGCGGCTTCGAGGAGAGCTCGGTCGAGAGCGCGCTCGACGCTGCCGAGGCAGGCCTTCGCGAGGCGGGGTCGTCGACCGTCGTCGCGTTCTCGGGCGGCGAGACGGTCGAGCAGGCGACCGCGCTCGCCCGCATCGTCCGCGAGGGGCTCGGCTCGGATGCGGCGCTCCTCCCCGACGACTGGGACGCCGGGCTCGCCGCCTTTCGCGCACCGCTCTCCGCCATCCGGGACGCCGCGGTCTGCGTCGTGGTCGGCGACGACCCCGTCGTCGAGCGCGCACCGATCGTCGACCTCTGGCTTCGAGCGGCGCGGCGCGACGGCGCTGACGTGATCATCATCGGCCCCGCCGGCGACGTGCAGGCGGCCCCGGGGTCCGCACCGCAGGTCTGCGCCGACCTGCGCAAGGGAAGCAGGGCGCCTCGGGAGCTCCGAGAGACAGCGAAGCGCCTCGGCGCGGCCGAGCGCATCGCACTCGTCTGGTCGGAGGACGACCCGACCGGAGGCCGCCACATCGGTGCGCTCGCCGGCCATCTTCAGGCGAAGAGCCAGGCGGAGGTTGCCGTCTACGCGCTACCGGGACCCCGAACGGACGCGGCGTCGCCGAAGCCTGGTACGCGCTCGGCGAGACTCGAACGGAGCCCCCGCCGGCGGGAGATCGGGGCGCTGATCGTCTCCGGTGACGAGGCCGCCTACGACCCGCGCGTCGCCGAGCTGGCCGCGCGCGCCCGGTTCGTGCTCACGACTGCCATGTTCCAGAGCAACTTGACGGCGTGGTCGCACGTCGTCCTTCCCGGCACGAGCTACCTGGAGCGCGAGGGGACCTTCGTCAACCTGGAGGGCCGCCCGCAGCGCCTCCGCCGAGCCGTCGTCCCGAACGGCCCCGACGAGCTCGAGTGGCTCTCCCAGCTCGCCGAGCGCTTCGGAATCGCCGTCGACCCGTGGGCTGCTCCCACGGCCGGCGAGCAGGCGGCGCTCCCGCCCGGCGGCGAGGCAGCCTGGGCGCAGCCTGACCCGGAGTCGGCGACCGTGAAGCCGGCGGGGCCGGGTCTCGAGCTGGTGCGTTACCGCTCCCTCTTCAGCGGCCCCGCCGTGGAGCGTGTGCCCCAGCTCGAGTTCCAGCGGCCCGCGCCGGAGGTCGAGCTCTCCCACGAGGACGCGACGACGCGCGAGATCGCGCCGGGCGAGACGGTCGAGATCTCCTCGAACGGAACCACGAAGCAGCTCCGGGCACGGCTCAGCCGGAAGCTCAAGTCCGGTGTCGTTCGCATCGCCGCGGAGCACGCCGAGAATCTCGCCGACCGGGTGCAGGTGTCGAAGCTCCCGGACGGAGGGCCTCGATGAACGAGCCCTGGTGGATCGACGTGATCAAGGCGTTGATCGTCGTCAACCTCGTCATGGTCGGGTTCGCCTACGCGACCTGGCTCGAGCGGAAGCTCCTGGGCCGCATGCAGCTCCGCTACGGGCCCAACCGGGCCGGTCCCTACGGCCTCGGCCAGCCGATCGCCGACCTCGTCAAGCTGATCCGCAAGGAGAGCTTCGCGCCGACCGGCGCCGTCGACCTCCTCTACTTCGCGGCACCCGTCGTCGCCGCCTTCACGGCGCTCGCCTCCTTCAGCGTCATCCCGTTCGGCGACTCGTGGGAGATCGCCGGCTACGACGTCACCGGCCGCGTCGCCGACGTCTCCATCGGCGTCCTCCTCATCTTCGCGCTGGGCGCCGTCGGCATCTACGCCTTCCTCGTCGGCGGCTGGGCGAGCGACTCGAAGTACTCCCTGCTGGGCTCGATGCGCACGGCCGCGCAGCTCGTCTCCTACGAGGTCTCGCTGGCGCTCTCCGTGCTCGGCGTCGTGATCATGGCCGAGAGCCTCTCGCTCGTGAGCATCGTCGAGGCCCAGCAGGACTCGATCTGGTACGCGGCGCCGCAGATCGTCGGGCTCCTGGTCTTCTTCGTCGCCGGCGTCGCCGAGACGAACCGCCCGCCCTTCGACCTCCCGGAGGCCGAGACCGAGCTCGTGGCCGGCTACCAGACCGAGTACAGCGGGATGCGCTACGGCCTCTTCGCCATGGCCGAGTACGTCAACATGATCACGCTCTCGGGTCTCGCCGTGACGCTCTTCTTCGGTGGCTGGGGCGGCCCGGTGCTTCCCGGCCCGCTCTGGTTCGTGCTCAAGCTCGCGCTCGTCGTCTTCATCTTCATGTGGCTGCGCGCGACTCTCCCGCGCCTGCGCTACGACCAGCTGATGAAGGTCGGCTGGAAGGTGCTCCTGCCCGTCGCCACGCTCAACGCCGTCGTCACCGCCATCCTCGTGGTCGCAATCGACTGATGCCGCAACCGTTCGACAGCTTCAAGGGGTTCGCCGTCACGTTCCGGCAGATGTTCAAGAAGCCGATCACGCAGCAGTACCCCGACTACAAGCGGCCGGTCTACCCGCGCTTTCGCGGGCGCCACCGCCTCTGGCGCCACGAGAACGGGCTGGAGAAGTGCGTCGGCTGCTCCCTCTGCGCGGCCGCCTGCCCGGCGGACTGCATCCGCGTCGTCGCCGCCGAGAACACGCCCGAGAACAGGGTCAGCGCCGGGGAGCGCTACGCGCGCATCTACGAGATCAACCTCTCGCGCTGCATCTTCTGCGGCTACTGCGAGCTCGCCTGCCCGTTCGACGCGATCACGCTCGAGGCCGAGTACGAGATCTCCGAGTACTCGCGCGACGACCTCATCTACACGAAGGACATGCTGCTGGCCGAGCCCGTGAAGCGCATGCCGGTCGCCGACCGCGACCTCTACGACACGCCCATTCCCGTCTGGAAGTCGGAGTCATGACGGAAGTCGTCCTCGCGGCTTCCGCCGGCAACGTCCTCGTCTGGATCGTCTGGATCGCGGCTGCGCTCGCGCTCCTCGCCTCGGGAATCGCAGTCGTCCTCTTCGCCAACCCGTTCTTCAGCGCGCTCGCTCTGATCGGCAACCTCGCCTCGCTCGCGGTCCTCTACCTGCTCCTCGCCGGAGAGTTCGTGGCCGGCGCGCAGGTGATCGTCTACGCGGGCGCGATCGTGATCATGTTCGTCTTCGTGCTCGCCTACCTCGGCGGGCGAGCGGACGCGCCGTGGGCGGGCGGGCCGACGCTCTTGAACGTCGCCGCCATCGTCGCCGCGGCCGCGATCGCGCTCGAGGTGATCGTCGTGATCGCGCTCACGGCCGGCGACAGCCTGAGCGACACGGCCTCCGTCTCGGGCTCCTTCGGCTCGCCGGCAGAGATCGGAGAGCTCTTCCTCTCCAACCACTTGCTCGCCTTCGAGGTGACCTCGATCGTGTTGCTCGTGGCGGCCGTCGGGGGCGTCGTCCTCGGCGGCGCGATGCCCGCGTCCGACGAGGAGGAGCGAGGGCTGATGGCCGGGCCGGGGATCGCCGCGTACCTGATCCTCTCGGTTGTCCTCTTCGCTACCGGGGCCTTCGGCGTCCTCATCCGCCGCAGCCCGCTGATCATCCTGCTCGCGCTGGAGCTGATGCTGAACGCCGGCAACCTGGCCCTGATCGCCTTCGCCCGCCAGCTCGGCAACGCCGACGGGCAGATCTTCGCGCTCACCGTCATGGTCGTCGCCGCCGCCGAGGCGGTCCTCGGCCTGGGCCTCATCGTCGCCGTCTCGCGAAAGCGCGTCGAGCTCGACGTCGACCGGCTGACCTCGCTCAGGGGTTAGCGATGCAGGTGAGCCTCATCCAAGCCCCGTTCGCCCTCGGACGCGCGGACGTCGAGGTGGCCACGGGCCCCATCAGGATCCTCGAGGCGGGCGCCGCGGAGGCGCTCCGCGCGGCCGGGCACGACGTCGAGGTCGAGACCGTCGAAGTGGTCGAGGGGGACGAGGAGGACTACTGGAACGAGATCGAGGGCTCGTTTGCGGTCGTGCGCGGGGTGGCCGGCGGCGTGCGCGGGGCGATCGCGCGGGGCTCGTTCCCGGTCGTGCTGGCTGGCAACTGCCTCAATTCCGTAGGCGTCGTGGCCGGCACCTCGGCTGCTTTGGGCGTGGTCTGGTTCGATGCCCACGGGGACTTTTCGACGACCGAGAAATCGCTCTCGGGCTTCCTCGACGGCATGGGCCTCTCGATCCTCACCGGCACCGGTTGGGACGCCCTTCGCGAGACGGTACCCGGCTATCGGGCCGTGCCCGAGGAGCACGTCGTCCACGTGGGGATGCGAGATGCCTGGGACCACGAGCTAGAGCGCCTGCGAGCAATCAGAGATCTCGGTCGTCCCGCCGGCCGAGATCGGGGACGGGCTCGCACGTCAGACTCGATGCCTTGCGCGAGCGCGTTGCTGACGTCTATCTCCACCTCGACCTGGATGTCCTCGACCGCAGCGAAGGAATGGTGAACATTTACGCGGCAGAGGGCGGGCCCTCCGCGGCGGACGTCTCGGCGGCGATCCAGGCGATCGGGGATCGATTCCGCATTCGCGCAGCGGCCGATCACGGCTTACGACCCGGGCGCGGATCCCGAGGGGCGGGTCCCGCCCACCGCCGTCCGGCTCCTCGTAAGGATCGTCGACGCAGCAGCGGACGGAGGACGATGAAGTCGTGACCGCCCTCGCCTGGACCGCCCTCTTCTCGCCCGCGGCAGCCGTGGTCGCGATCGCACTCCTCGGGGACCGGATCGACCGCTACACAGCCGGCCTGCTCGCGTCGGGCACCACGCTCTTCTCCTTCATCTGCACGGTGGCGGTCTTCTTCGACCTGCTCGGCCGCGAGCCCGAGGAGCGCTCCGAGCTCTCGACCGCCTGGACCTGGCTGACGGCCGGACGACCTCCGCATCGGCGTGGAGATCCTGATCGACCCGCTCTCCGTCTTCATGATGCTCGTCGTCAGCGGCGTCGGCTTCCTCATCCTCGTCTACGCGATCGGCTACATGCACGGGGACGAGGAGGAGCGGCGCTACCACGCCTACAAGGCGCTCTTCGTCTTCTCGATGCTCCTGCTCGTGATGGCGGGGAACCTGCTCCTGCTCCTCGCCGGCTGGGGCCTGGTCGGCCTCTCCTCGTACCTGCTCATCAACTACTGGCACCAGCGCCGGGCGCCCGTCGAGGCGGGGAAGAAGGCGTTCGTCATGAACGCCGTCGGCGACGCGACCTTCGTGCTCGCGCTCTTCATCCTCGTCCAGCAGGTGGGCTCGCTCGACTTCGCCACCGTCTTCGCGGAGGCGCCCGAGGCGCTCGGTGACGGCTCGACGCTCGCCGTCCTCGTCGCGCTCGGGCTGCTCGGTGGCGCCGTCGCCAAGTCGGCGCAGGTGCCGCTGCACACCTGGCTGCCGGACGCGATGGAGGGCCCGACGCCGGTCAGCGCGCTCATCCACGCGGCGACCATGGTCACCGCCGGCGTCTACCTGATCGCCCGCACGAGCCCGCTCTTCGAGCTGGCCGTCGACGTGCAGGAGCTCGCCGGCGTCCTCGGCGCAGTGACGCTGCTCATGGCCGGCCTGATCGCCCTCGTGCAGACGGACATCAAGCGGGTGATCGCCTACTCGACGATGAGCCAGATCGGGTACATGTTCGTGGCCGTCGGCCTCGGCGCGTACGGCGCCGGGATGTTCCACCTGATGACGCATGCCTTCTTCAAGGCGCTGCTCTTCATGGCGGCCGGCGTCGTCATCCACGCCCTCTCGGGCGAGCAGGACATCCGCAGGATGGGCGGCCTCGCCCGCGAGCTGCCGTGGACGTGGCGAGCATTCCTGGTCGGCGCGCTCGCGCTGGCCGCGATCCCGCCCTTCGCCGGCTTCTTCTCCAAGGACGCGATCCTGGCGAGCCTGGTCGAGCAGGGCTCCCTCGGCTGGATCCTCTGGACCGCTGGAATCGTCGGCGCGTTCTTGACCGGGCTCTACACCTTCCGGCTCGTCTTCATCGTCTTCTTCGGGGAGGTCTCGCCGTATGCGCGCGAGCACCTGCACAAGGAGCGCTTCGAGGGACCGGTTCCGATGATGTGGCCGGTCGCCGTGCTGGCCGTCCTCTCGGTGGTCGGCGGCCTTCTCCAGGTTCCCGGCCTTTGGCACGCGGTCGACACCTGGCTCGAGCCCGTCGTCGAGTCCGCCGAGGAGGCGACCGGCGGGCTCGCGGTCTTCTCGATCCTTGCCTCGCTGACCGCAGCCGTCGGCGGCATCGCGGTCGCGTGGGCCCTCTACAGAAGGCCGGGCGAGCGCCCGGCGGCAATCCGGCACCGGTTCCCCTGGGCCACGCGGACGCTCGAGCACAAGCTCTACTTCGACGAGGCCTACGACCTCGCGTTCTACGAGCCGGCTTCGCCGCCTGGCCGCTTGGCTCCTCGGCAGGGTCGAGGGCCCGCTCGTCCTCCGCTCGCTCGGCGGGATCGGCACGGGCGTCAGGGACGTCTCCGACCGGGTCGCGGCCGCGCAGACCGGCCGCGTGCGGGCCTACGCGCTCGCCCTCGCCGTCGGCCTCGCCGTCATCGCCGTCGTCTTCCTGGTCGTCGCGCTGATCACCACCATCCTCATCTTCTTGCCGATCGCCGCCGCCGTGGCGATCTGGGTGACGCCCTGGAGCTCGCCGCGCTCGGCCGGAGGCTTCGCGCTCCTCGTCGCCCTGGCCGAGCTCGCGCTCTGGGTGGGGACTGCCTTCAACTTCGACTTCGGCGCGACGGGCTTGCAGGACGAGGCCGACGTGACCTGGTTCGCCGACCTCGACGTCGCCTACAAGGTGGGCCTCTACGACTACTCGCTCTGGCTCGTCGGCCTCACGGCCGTCGTCACCGCCGCGGCGGTCGGCTACGGGCTCTGGGCAGGGCGCGAGCGCCTGGGCGTCTACCTGAGCCTCCTGCTCTTCCTCGAGGGCGCCACGATCGGCGTCTTCGCCGCCCAGGACCTCGTCTGCTCTTCTACGTCTTCTGGGAGGCCATGCTCATCCCGCTCTACGTCCTCATCGGCGTCTGGGGCGGCCCGGGACGGCTGGGCGCGACCTACAAGTTCGTCGCGTACACGGTCGCCGGCTCCCTGCTCATGCTGGTCGCAATCATCGCCGCCGGCCTCGGCGAGGGCACGTTCGACATCGGCGAGCTCGCCGGGCGCGGCACGAGCACGTGGATCTTCCTCGGCTTCGCCGCCGCCTTCGCCGTCAAGGCACCGCTCTGGCCCTTCCACGGCTGGCTTCCGGACGCCTATCGAGAATCGCCGCCCGAGGTGGCGGGCGTGCTCTCCGGCGTCATCTCCAAGACGGCTGCGTACGGCTTCCTGGCGATCGCCGTTCCGCTCTACCCCGGTCCCGCGGAGGACTGGCGGACGCCGATCCTCGTGCTCGCGTCGATCGGCCTCGTCTACGGGTCGCTGCTCGCCTTCCGCGCGCCCGACGTGCGCGGCGTGATCGCCTACTCGAGCCTCGCCCAGATGAACCTGATCGTGATCGGCATCTTCGCCGTGAACGCCTCCGGCTACACAGGCGCGCTCCTGCAGATGGTCAACCACGGGCTGATCTCGGCGGCGCTCTTCCTGCTCGCCGGCGCGATCGAGCGGCGGACGAGCACCGGCGAGCTGCGCCTCCTGGGCGGGATGGCCCGCGGCCGGCCGGTCCTGGCCACGATCCTGATCACGACCGGGGTGATCGCGCTCGCCGTGCCAGGATCGAGCGCGTTTGCCGCCGAGTTCCTCGTCCTCAACGGGATCTTCGACATCGGCTGGGGCTGGGCCGTCGTCGGCGCGATCGCGATCGTCCTCGCGGCGATGTACATGCTGCGGCTTATCTCCGCCGTCCTCCATGAGGACCCCGGTAGCGCCGTGCCCGCGGAGGCACTCGACCTCAGGCCCGCCGAGATCGGCGTGATCGCCCCGCTCGTCGTCGTCCTGCTCGCCCTCTCCTTCTGGCCCGCGGCGATCACCGAGCGCGTCTTCGGGAGCGTCTTCTAGCGTGACGACTGCGCCGGATGGAAGGCTTCAACGCGCCCACGATCGACTGGTATGCGCTCTCGCCGGTGCTCGTCACGCTGGGCGGCGCGGTCGTCGTCCTGCTCGTCGCGCTCTTCCTCCCCGTCAGGGCGAGGCGAGACTTCAGCGCGGCCGTCGCCGCGCTCTGCTTCCTCGCCGCTGCAGCGCTCGCGGTCACGCTCTTCGTCGCCGACGACACCGGAACCGGCATCGTCGCTGACGCGATCCGCCGCGACCGCCTGGCCGACTTCGCCCAGGTGCTCGTCATGGCCGCCGGCCTCCTCACCGTCCTCGTCTCCTATCGGGAGCCGGCGAGGGACGACCGCGCGGGCGAGTACTACGCGCTCCTGCTGACCGCCGCCGGCGGGCATGGCCTTCTTCGTGGCCGCGAACAACCTGATGACGCTCTTCCTGGGGCTCGAGTGGTTCTCGATCTGCCTCTACATCCTCACCGCCATCGCCGTGGAGCGCCTGAGCGGGTTGGAGGCGAGCCTGAAGTACCTGATCGTCGGCAGCTTCGGCTCGGCGATCCTCCTCTTCGGGAGCGCGTTCGTCTACGGGGCCACCGGCGCGATCGGCTTCGAGGAGATCGCGGCCGGCACGGAGGACGCCGAGCGCCTCTTCGTCGTCGCGGGCCTGGCGATGATCATCGTCGGCCTCGCCTTCAAGGCGTCCGCAGCCCCGTTCCACATGTGGACGCCCGACGTCTACGAGGGTGCTCCGACCCCGGTGACCGGCTTCATGGCCGCGGCGACCAAGGTCGCCGCTCTGGTCGTGACCCTCCGGCTGCTCGTCGTCGCCTTCCCGGGCGAGGAGGAGCTCTGGACGGTCGCGCTCGCGGTGATCGTCTGCTTCTCGCTCGCGTGGGGGAACCTGGCCGCGATCGTGCAGACGAACGTGAAGCGACTGCTCGCGTACTCGAGCATCTCCCACGCCGGCTTCCTGCTCATGCCGATCGCGGCTGGGAACGCGCTCGGCGGCCGCGCGCTCCTCTACTACTTGATCCCGTACGCGGCCATGAGCCTCGGCGCCTTCGCCGTCGTCGCCGTGCGGGAACGCGAACTGCGCGCGCCGGTGACGCTCGCCAACCTCGCGGGCTTCGGCTGGGAGCGTCCGTTCCTGGGCGCGTCGATGGCGCTCTTCATGTTCGGCTTCATCGGCTTCCCGCCCGCCGGGCATCTTCCTCGGGAAGTTCTACGTCTTCTCGGCGGTCGTCGACCGCGGCTGGGCGTGGCTCGCGATCGTCGGCGTCGTCGCGACCGCCGTCTCCGTCTACTACTACGCGAACGTGATCCGGGCCATGTACATGCAGCCGCGCGAGCTGGCGGTCGTCGCGGCGGGCGGCTCGCCGCCGGCCGACCGGCTGCTGGTGAGCGCGGTCGCCGCCGCCGGAGCCGTGGCTATCGGCAGCTTCGTCTTTGCCGACCCGCTGCTCGACATCGCCACGGACGCGGTCGCCTTCCTCCCCTTCCCCGTTGCCTAAGCGAGTCGTCGTCCTCGGCGCCGGTGCCACGGGGGAAGCCTTCGTTGCCGAGCTCCGGAGGCTCGACGCGGAGGCCGAGATGGTCGTCGTCGAGCGTGAGCTCGTGGGCGGCGAGTGCTCCTACTGGGCGTGCATCCCGTCGAAGACGATGCTGCGCCCGCTCGAGGTGGTTGCCCGCGCGCGGCTCGCTCCCGGGGCGGCCGAAGCCGTCGGCGCGCGTGGACGCTGACAGAGTCTTTTGGTGGCGCGACCAGGTGGCGGAGAAGGACGACACGAGCCAGGCCGAGTGGCTGGCAAGCAAAGGCGCCGAGCTTGTCAGGGGCAAAGGTGTGGTCGCCGAGCCCGGCCTCGTCACCGTCGACGGGCGGGAGCTCCCGTATGACGCGCTGCTCGTCGCTACCGGCTCGGTGCCCGTAGTGCCGCCGATCGAGGGGCTCGCCGATGTTCCGCACTGGGGAAGCCGCGACGCAACGAGCGCGACCTCCGTTCCGGGCAGCCTCGTGATCGTCGGCGGCGGCGCCGTGGGCTGCGAGCTCGCCCAGTGCTACGCCCGCCTCGGTACGCAGGTGACCCTGATCCAGGGCGGCGACCGCCTGCTCCCGAGGATGGATCCCGAGGCCGCCGCCATCCTGGCCGAGATCTTCGCCGAAGAAGGGATCGACCTTCGCTTCGGCGCCAAGGCGACCCGCGTCCAAGGAGGCGGTGGGGCGCCGTTCCGGCTCGAGCTCGAGGGCCAGGATCCCGTGGAGGCCGACCGCCTACTCATCGCTACGGGCCGAAAGCCGAACGTCGAGGGGTTTGGTCTCGAGAAGCTCAGCGTCTCGATCGGGAAGACGGGCATCGAGGTCGACGACCGGCTCTCGGCAGGTGACGGCGTCTGGGCTGCGGGCGACGTCACGGGGCGCGCGCTCTTCACCCACGTCGGCAAGTACCAGGGTCGGGTCGCGGCCGCGAACGTCGCAGGCCAGGACGTGCGCGCCGACTACAGGGCCGTCCCTGCGTCGGTCTTCACCGACCCGCAGGTCGCCTCTGCCGGCGACACGAGCGGAGAAGGCTCCCTCACCTCGTCGTGGCGACTCGAGTCCGTCTCGCGCACCGGCACCTTCCAGCGGCCGAAGAAGCCCGGGCTCGTGAAGCTCTTCGCCGATCCGGAGCGCCGGGTGCTCGTAGGCGCGATCGCGGTGGGCCCGGAAGCCGGCGAGTGGATCGGCCAGCTGACCCTGGCGATCCGCGCCGAGGTTCCGGTCGACGTCCTCCGCGACACCATCCAGCCCTTCCCGACGTTCTCCGAGGCCGTCTACTTCGCGGCGCGGGACCTGGAGCTGTAGCCTCGCCTCCATGACCTCCGTCAGCGAGAAAGACGAGCTCGTCCGCAGCCTTCGGGGCCTCGCGCTGTTCGCCGACCTTCGCGACGCGGATCTGGAGGCGATCGCCGATCCCGAGCAGGAGCGGCGCTTCGCCGCCGGCGAACGCATCCTGCGACGCGGCCTCTCGGGAGGCGGGTTCTTCGTCATCCTCGACGGAGAGGCGAACGTCGAGATCCGTGACGACGAGCCGCGCCGTCTCCTGCGCGGCGACTTCTTCGGCGAGGTCTCGACCCTGCTCGACTGCAAGCCGACCGCCGATGTCGTCGCGCGGAGCAACCTGCACTGCCTGGAGATCCCGGCGCCGAGACTGGAGGCGTTCCTCCTCCAGTACCCGCACGTGACCTACCGAATGCTGCAGACCGTCGCGCGCCGGATTCGGGACCTCCTCGAATAGTGCCTCCCAACGAGCGGCCCTTTCCGCCCGGGGACTATCCCGTGGTCGTCGTCGGCAGCGGGCCGGGAGGCTTGCAGGCGAGCTACTGCCTGTCGCGCCTCGGCATCGAGCATGCGGTCATCTCTCGGGACGACTCGCCCGGCGGGATGTTCCGCCTCTACCCGATCTACCAGCGCCTCCTCTCCTGGTCGAAGCCGGACGCACCTGCGGCGGCGGGCACCCGCGCCTACGAGTGGTACGACCACAACAGCCTCGTCGCGGACGAACCGCAGAATCAGGCGCTCGTCCCCTCGTTGATGGACCGCGCCTACGTGGTGCCGTCCCGCGAGGAAATGGAGCGCGGGCTCGCCGCCTTCGCCGGCCAGGTGCCCGTCTCGGTGCGGTACGGCTGCCGCTGGGAGGGAACCCGGCGGGACGACGAAGGCCGGCTCGTGCTCGAGACCTCAGACGGCGAGTATCGCGCGCGGGCCGCCGTCTTCGCGATTGGGGTGACGACGCCGTGGCTCTCGCCGGTCCCGGGCATCGAGGCAGTTCCCCACTACGCCGAGACGCGGCAGGCGAGCGAGTACCGCGGACGCCGAGTGTTCGTGATCGGCAAGCGGAACTCCGGCTTCGAGGTCGCCGACGGCCTGCTTCCGTGGGCGCGCCAGGTGATTCTCGGCTCGCCCAGGCCGGTGCAGACGGCCGTGATCGCCCAGGCCTCCGTCCGCGTTCGCTACCTGCAGCCCTACGAAGACGCAGCCCTCGGCGGGGGCACCTTCGCGCTCGACCTCGCCCTCGAGCGCATCGAGAGGCGGGAGGACGGCTGGCGCATCGTTGGGAGCGGCACGACGCGCCCAGGCCCCATCGAGCTCGAGGTGGACGACGTGATCGCCGCGACCGGGCTTTTCCACGCCGCTCCTCGACCTGGATGAGCTCGGCGTGCGTACGGTTGCGCAGGGTCGCATCCCCGCCCTCACTCCGTTCTGGGAGAGTGAGCCGGCGTCCGGGATCTTCTTCGCCGGCAACACCACCCAGGGCGCTCCGGGGCTCCGGAAGCACGGTGTCGCCAGCGGTTCGGCAGCCGTGCATGGCTTCCGCTACAACGCTCGGGTAATGGCACGCCGGCTGGCTGCGACGCACCTGGGGATGGAGCTCCCGCGGGAGCGCATCGAGCCCGAGGCGCTGGTCCCCTACCTCCTCGAGGAGCTGACGACGGCTCCCGAGCTCTGGGCGCAGAAGTCCTACCTCGCCCGCTCGGCAACCGCGGACGGGGAGAGCGAGATCGTGCCGCTCGCCCACTTCCTGGACGAAGCGGGACCGGACGCCGTCGCGGTCGCCGTCGAGATGGACGCTGCCGGGAGCACGTACCCAGCCGTCTATGTCAGGCGGAACGGGGAGATCCGCGAGCGACTCCTGCCGCCGCACCTGCTGAACGACTTTCGCGGGCCCGACTACGAACGGGAGCTCCGCGCGGTGCTGTGAGGCGAGCCTTCTTTTCCGCGGTGGTCCTCGCCGTCCCGCTGGTGGGCCTCTTCCTGCTCCTCGGCGTTCCCGGCCTGGACGTCAAGTGGGAGCATCATCCGGCCCACTTCTGGCTCGTGCTGATCTCGGCCGCGCTCAGCTTCCTGGTAGGGCTCCTGATGGCGGAGGCGGCAGGACGGCGCGGCGATGCCCGCGTCCTGCTCGTCTCGCTCGCGTTCCTCGCCGCCTCGGGATTCTTGGGCCTGCACGCGCTCGCGACCCCGGGCGTGTGGCTGGAGGGGAAGAACGCCGGCTTCCAGATCGCGTCGCCGATCGGGCTCTTCGTGGGCGCAGGCTTTGCCGCCGCCTCGGCGCTGCCGCTCGGAACCCGCGGCGCCATGGCCGATCGTTCGCGGACGCCGAGTACTCGTGGGCGCGCTTCTTGCCGCGCTCGTCCTCTGGGCAGTGTTCGCGCTGGGCCAGTTCCCGCCGCTGGACGAGGAGATCACACCCGAGGCGGCTCGCAACCCACTGCTCTTCCTCTGGGGCCTCGGCGTCCTTCTCTACGGCTACGCGGCCTACCGGTACGGACGCCTGTGCACCGTGCGAAAGGCGCCGGTGGCGGTGGCCGTGGTCGCGGCTTGGGTGCTCCTCGCCGAGGCGATGCTGGCCGTCGCCCTCTCCCGCAACTGGCAGCTCACGTGGTGGGAGTGGCATCTCCTCATGCTGCTCGCGTTCGGGTTCGTCGCGCGCAGAGTCTGGGTCGAATGGCGGCAAGAGGGCTCGAGCGCCGAGATCTTCGCCGACCTGTACGAGGAGCGGACGCTCGGCCATCGCGCGGAGGTCAGCGTTCTCTTCGCCGATCTCCAGGGTTACACGACGTACGCGGAGAACAATTCTCCCGACGACGTGCGCGCCATGATGAACGAGTACTTCGGCACGGTCGTTCCGGTCATCGAAGACGAGCACGGAGAGTTGGTGCAGACCGTCGGCGACCAGATCTTCGCCGTCTTCAAGGACGCAGGCCACGAGCAACGCGCCGCGCGCGCCGGGCTCCGGCTCCAGAAGGCGACCGGCGCCCTCGCCGGCCGCCACGCGGACTGGCCGCGCTTTCGCGTCGGCGTCAACTCCGGGGAAGCCCACATCGGGCTGGTCAAGGCGCCCGGGGCCCGCTACTTCTCGCCGACCGGCGATGTCGTCAATACGGGCTCGCGGCTCGAGGCACAGGCCCGCGTCGGAGAGGTCGTGATCTCGGGCAGGACCCGCTCGGCGCTCGGAGAGGACGCGGTGGTCGAGGACCTCGGCGAGTTGCCCGTCAAGGGCAAGGAACGCCTCGTGCAGGCCTATGTCCTACACGCGCTGACGTCGGACCGGGGCGAGAGCGACGAGCGCCTGCAGGACGAGGACACCGAAGGAGATCGCTAGCGCGCCGGTCGCCAACCCGGGTACCACCCCTTCGGGCACGACCGGGGCCCGGATGGCGGCGCCGATCACGATCGTGAGGACGAGCACGGCCCCGAGGAGGACCTGGAGTCGCCCCAGCGGATCGGCGTTTCCTCCGCTCGAGGCGTCGACGACGCGGGCGAGGCAGGCAAGCCCGGCCGCCGCGGTCATCGGCACCCCCACGACGAGCATGTAGAACGAGGCCTCCGCATGGCCGAGCGCGTCCGAGACGGCGACCGCGAGGATGAGCGCGCCGGCGAGCTCGACCGCCATCGCATCGGCGCCGCTGCGGGGTTGCCACATGGCGCCTGGTTTGACCCTCGCGCCGGTACTCCTCCCGTTACGCTGCCGATGACTACGAGGAGGCTGAATGCCGGATACAGCTATCACCTGGCTCGGACACTCCGCCTACCGGATCGACACTCCGGGGGGCAAGCGCGTCTACGTCGATCCGTTTCTCGACAACCCCATTTGCCCGGAGGGCGAGCGCGAGCCGGAACGCGTCGACCTGATCGCGCTCACGCACGGCCACGACGACCACGTGGGAACGACGGTGGAGCTCGCGCAGCGCTTCGACTGCCCGGTCGTCGCGATTGTCGAGCTACGCGGATGGCTGTCGACCCAGGGCCTACCCGGAAGACGCAACGGAGGCCGGAAACAAGGGCGGGACGATCGAGAAGGAAGGCGTCAAGATCACCCTCACGGACGCGAAGCACTCGAGCAGCGCCTTCGTGGACGGCGCTTCGTCTACCTGGGCGAGCCGGCCGGGCTCGTCATCGAGGTCGAGAACGGCACGAAGCTGTACCTGGCCGGCGACACGTGCGTCTTCGGCGACATGGCCCTGATCGGCAGGATCTACGAGCCTGACGTCGCCATCCTGCCGATCGGCGACCACTACACGATGGGGCCCAAGGAGGCCGCGGTCGCCGTGGAGCTGCTCGGCGTCGACCGCTGCATCGTCGGCCACTTCGGCACGTTTCCGCTGCTCACGGGTACACCCGAGGCGCTTCGGGCCGAGCTCGACGACGAGCTGCGAGATCATCGCGCCCGAGCCGGGCGAGACGATCACGGTCTGATGCGAGAACGCTGGTTCGGAGCGACGGGTCGACGGGTTCCGGAGATCGCGGTCGAGGGTGAGGTCGAGCTCGACGAGGCGCTCGTTCTGGACGACGTCGTCGACGAGGCGCGCCTACGGGAGGCGCACGCGGCCGGCACGCCGGTCGTCGTCCGGGCGGCCGACGCGGAGTCGGTGACGCGCGCCCTCGAACGCCCCGAGGTCGCGTGCGTGCTCGTCCCGCCCGACCGCCGCGAGCTGCTCGACCTTGACCTCCGCCGGATCACGTACGGCACCTAGCGGCTCCCCGAGAGGGCGTCCGCGGTCGCCGGGTCGTCAGCTTTGGACGAGCGGGAGCGGCTTGACGATGCCGACGCCCTGCTCGCGGCGCGTGGCGGCGATCGCCTCGGCGAGCTCGACGATCGCGCGGGAGACGTCGGCCTCGGGCTCGGCCCACACGATCGGCTCGCCTTCGTCGGCAAGCGCGCCCAGGCGCGGGTCGAAGGGGATCCGGCCGAGGAGCGGCGCCTCCACCTCCGCCGCCAGCGCCTCGCCGCCGCCCGAGCCGAAGAGCTCCTCGCGGACACCGTCCTCGCGCAGGAGGTAGGCCATGTTCTCGACGACGCCGAGCAGGCGCATGTTCGTCTTCCGCGCCATCTGCGCTGCCCGCACCGCCACCTGTTGGGAGGCGCGGTGCGGCGTCGTCACCACGACCGCCTCGGCGCGCGGCAGCAGCTGCCCGAGCGAGATGGCCACGTCCCCGGTGCCCGGCGGCATGTCCACGACGAGCGTGTCCAGCTCGCCCCAATGGACGTCCGAGAGGAACTGCTCGAGCGCGCGGTGGAGCATGGGGCCGCGCCACATCACCGGCGTGTTCTCGTCGAGGAAGAAGCCGATCGACATCACCTTGAGGTCGTCGCGCACCGGCGGGACGATCATCGCCCGCTCACCCCCGTCGACCGCAACCGGGCGCTGGTGGATGCCGAGCATGTGCGGAATCGAGTAGCCGTAGACGTCGGCGTCGAGCACGCCGGTCCGCTGGCCGAGGCGGGAGAACGCGGCAGCGAGGTTCGCCGCGAGAGACGACTTGCCGACGCCGCCTTTGCCGCTCGCCACGGCGAGCACGCGCGTGCTCGTGTCCACCGAGATCCCGGGCGTCCGCTCGCTGACGCCGCCACGCAGGCGGGAGGTCAGCGCCGCCTTCTCCTCCGGGGTCATCACGTCGAAGCCGAGCTCGACCTCGTCCACGCCCTCGAGCGGCCCGAGCGCCTTCTCGACCTGCTCCTGGAAGCTGGCGCGGAGCGGACAGCCCGGCACGGTAAGGGCGATCACTACCGTGACACGGCCGCCGTCGAGGGTGACGTCCCGCACCATGTCCAGCTCGATCACGGAGCGCCCAAGCTCGGGATCGTAGACGCCTTCGAGGGCGCTCAGGATCTCGTCTCGCGAGGCCATGGACCCAGGCTAGCAGCGGCGCTGTGCAAGATTGGGGCATGCGCGCCGGGGTCTTCCTCGTAGCGACGGTCGCAGCGGTCGGCTTTCCGGCCGAAGCAGCGTGGGCGCAGGCCGGCCCGGTCGTCACGTCCAACCTGCCTGCGTGGCGGGCGCCCGGCGCCCCGCTCTCGGTTCGGGGCACCGCCGCTCCCGGGGCGACGGTCGGGCTCTGGCTGGGCGCGACCAGGCGGGCGATCGTCGTAGCGGAGCCGAACGGCGAGTTCGCCTTCAGGGTCCGCGCTCCCTCGGCCTCACGCCGGTACGCCGTCGCCGTCACCTCCGGCGGCGAGCGAACAGAAGCCGGCTCGCTGCGCGTGCGCCCGGTCCGGCTCGCGGCCGGCGGAGACGTCACGCTCGGCGACGGCGTCGCAACGGCCATCAGGCGCTACGGCCCGCGCTGGCCGTGGCGCTCGGTCGCGCCCAGGCTGCGTGCGGCCGACGTGGCCGTCGTCAACCTCGAGACATGCGTGTCGAGACGCGGCCGCCCTTGGCCGGGCAAGGAGTTCACCTTCCGGGGCAAGCCGCGCTGGCTCCGCACCGCAGCGAACTACGCCGGGATCGACGTCGGCTCGCTCGCCAACAACCACTCGCTCGACTACGGCAGGGCCGCCTTCGCCGACACGCTCAGGAACGCCGACCGCTTCGGCATCCGCACGATCGGCGGCGGCGCGAACCTCGCCAGGGCCCGTCGCCCCGCGACGCTGATCCGAGGCGGCTTGCGCCTCGCCTTCCTCGGCTTCTCCGACGTGCGCCCGCCGGGCTTCGACGCCGGCCCCGACCGCTCGGGCGCAACCCCCGCGTTCGGCGCGGTATGTCCGCGCGGACGTGCGCGCGGCCGCACGCAAGGCGCACGTCGTGGTCGTCTACTTCCACTGGGGGATCGAGCTGGACCGGACTCCAAGCGCCAGGCAAAGGCGACTCGCACGGGTCGCCTTGCGCGCCGGCGCGACCGTCGTGCTCGGCGCCCATCCCCATGTGCTCCAGCCTCGTGAGCGGCGCGGCGACCGCTTCGTCGCATGGAGCCTCGGCAACTTCGTCTTCGCCTGGAATTCCCCCGGCACGAATCGCACGGGAATCCTGCGCCTCGGCCTCGGGAGAAGCGGCGTCGTCTCTTCGAAGTTCCTGCGGGCGCGCATCAACTGGGTGCAGCCCCGGCTCCTGTGAGGCCTTTAGGAACCCATGGATGAGCGCATCCTCCTCGTCGAGGACGACCCCTCCATCCGGGAAACGACGGCGATCGGCCTGGAGGGAGCGGGCTTCCGTGTGACGGCGGTAGCCGACGGGCGGGAGGGGCTCGACCGCTTTCGGCAGGAGCCGTTCGACCTCGTCGTCCTCGACCTGATGCTGCCCGTGCTGGACGGGTACGAGGTCTGCCGGGAGCTTCGCCGGACGAGCAGGGTTCCCATCGTCATGCTGTCCGCGCGGAGCGACACGGTCGACGTCGTGGTCGGCCTCGAGCTCGGTGCCGACGACTACGTGACGAAGCCCTTCGAGCTGCCGGAGCTGGTAGCGCGGATTCGGGCGGCACTACGGCGCGCCTCCGCCGAGACCCCGGGCGAGCGCCTCGTCGCCGGCGACCTCGAGATCGACCCCGAGGGCTTCCGCGCCCGCAAGGCCGGCGTGGACCTCGACCTGACGGCCACCGAGTTCCGCCTCCTGCTCGAGCTCGCCCGGCGGCCGGGCCAGGTCTTCACGCGCGAGCTCCTGCTCGAGCGCGTCTGGAACTACGAATACCTCGGCGACTCGCGGCTGGTGGATGTCGCCGTCCAGCGGCTGCGCGCGAAGATCGAGGACGAGCCCGGACAGCCCAAGCTGATCGTCACCGTGCGCGGCGTCGGCTACCGCTTCGAGAAGCAGCGTGACCGAGCGCCCGCGCGCCGTTCTACCCCGGACGCCTGCGCCGGCGCCTGACGCTCGCGTTTGCGCTCACCGCGGGGCTCGCGGCGGCCCGCTCGCAGCCGGCTCCTACTTCCTCGTCCGCGAGGCGCGCCTGACCGACTCGCGCGACCGGGCGCTCGAGCAGTCGCGCTTCAACCTCGTGCTCGCCGCGGAGGTTCTGCCCGCCGAGGGACCGGAGGCGCTGATCGAGGCCTACGAGCGGCGCGGGCGCTTCGAGACGGTGCTCCTCGTCGACGGGACGAGCTACCCGTCGAGCCTCTCGAGTCGGCGAGGGCCAGGTTCCCGAGGACCTCCAGGAGCTCGTCGCCCAGGGCCAGCTCGCGTACGAGCGCACCGAGGTTGGAGACACGCGCTACCTCGCCACGGGCGGGCGCGTGGCGGCCGAGGACGCGGAGGCGTACTTCTTCTTCTCGGAGGAGGATCTCTGGGACGACCTTGCCGAGCTGCGCAACATCCTGCTTGCGGGCCTGGGCGACCGTCATCCTCCTCGCCGGCCTCGCAGGAGCGCTCGTGGCGCGACGGACACTCGCACCGGTGGCCCGGGCCAGCACCGCTGCGCACTCGCTCGCCGAAGGCCTGCTCGACACCCGCCTTCCCGTCGAGAGCTCGGACGAGTTCGGCCTCTGGGCCGCCTCCTTCAACGAGATGGCCGACGCGCTCGAGGCGAAGATCACGGCGCTCTCGGAGGCACAGGCACGCGAGCGGCGCTTCACCGCCGACGTCGCGCACGAGCTGCGCACGCCGCTGACGGCGATCGTGAACGAAGCGTCCCTCCTGGCCGAGCACATCGAGCGCATGCCGCCGGATGCCCGTCGGCCCGCCCACCTGCTCGTCGAGGACGTGAAGCGCCTGCGCGACCTCGTCGAGGACCTGATGGAGATCTCGCGGCTCGACGCGGGAACCCAGCCCGTCCGGCCGGAGCGGGTGGACCTGGGCTCGCTCGTCGCCACGGCTGTCCGCGCCCGCGGCTGGTCGGATCGCGTGCGGCTCGAGACCTCCGAGGTCCTGCTCGAGACCGACCCCAGGCGCGTCGAGCGGATCGCGGCCAACCTGATCGGCAACGCTCTCGAGCACGGCGGCCGCGATGTCGCCGTGCGGGTCGGGGCGGACGGGCTCGGCGCCTTCGTGGAAGTCTCCGACCGAGGGCCGGGCATCGCGCGGGAAGACCTGCCACACCTGTTCGAGCGCTTCTACAAGGCCGACCCGGCCCGCACCGGCCGGGGCACCGGCCTCGGCCTCGCGATCGCGCTCGAGAACGCCCGCCTCCTCGGCGGCGACGTCCAGGTCTGGAGCGACCAGGGCGTCGGCACGCGCTTCACCCTCCGCCTGCCTGTTACGGAACCGTTACGCCGCGGTGAGAGTGGCGTTGCGGACGCGCGGCACGCTTGACGCATCGCGTCTTCCAAGGAGGCAGACATGAAGGCTCTACTCGTCGTCACCGCCGCCGCTCTCGCCGCGTCCCTCGGCTTCCTCGTCGCCAGCTGCGGCTCGGACGGCGACGCGAGCTCGGCCGGCCCCGTCCCGTCGGCCGTCACGACAACCGACGGCACGACCGAAGAGATCCCCACCACAGGTGAGGAGACCACCGAGACCGAGCCGGAGACCGAGACAGAGCCTGGAACCGAGACCGAGCCGTCGGGCTCGAACGTCACGTACCAGGTTTGGTTCACGAGCGCAGACGGCCTCTTCGTCACCTATCGAACCGAGCCGGCGACGCCCCGCGTCGGCACCGCCGCTCTCGAGAGCCTCCTGGAAGGGCCCGATTCCTTCGAGATGGGCTACGGGCTCCGCACGGCCATCCCCGACGGCACGCAGCTCCTCGGGCTCGAGATCGACGGCGAGATCGCCCGCGTCGACCTGACCTCGGAGTTCGAGTCGGGCGGCGGAAGCGCGTCCATGCAGCTGCGGCTCGCGCAGATCGTTTACACGATCACGCAGTTTCCCACCGTCAAGAGCGTCGTCTTCAGCCTCGACGGCCAGCCGATCGAGGTGCTCGGCGGCGAGGGGGTCATCATCGACCATCCGCTCACGCGACGCGATTTTGCGGACCAGCTGCCCGCGATCCTGGTGACGAGCCCGGCGCTGAATCAGAGGGTCGAAAGCCCGATCGTCCTGCGAGGCAACGGCCAACGTCTTCGAGGCGAACGTCGGCATTCAGATCCTCGACGAAAACGACGAGGTGATCGAGGAGACGTTCACGACGGCGACCTGCGGCACCGGTTGCCGCGGAACCTTCCGCGCGAGGGTCGCCTACGACGTCGACCGCGAGCAGGACGGCACGATCGTCGTGCACGACGACGACGCCGCCGGCACCGGCACGTTCCCGAACGAAGTCCGCATCCCGGTCCGGCTCCTGCCGTGAAGAAAGCGGCAACGGCGACCGTCTGAAGAGGAAGACGTTGAACACCGCGACCGCGCTGGGCCCGGCCGTCGACATCGGCGCGCCGGTGATCGAACGAGCCCGGCGCGGCGACCAGGAGGCGTTCGCAGCCGTGATCCGCCACTACGACCCGGGCCTCAGAGCACTCGCCTACCGCCTCCTCGGCGACCGCGATCTCATGGACGACGTCCTGCAGGAGGCGTACGTGAAAGCCTTCAAGGCGCTTCCCCGCTTCCGCGGCGACTCGCGCCTCGGCACCTGGCTCTACCGAATCACGTACAACGCCTGCCTGGACGAGCTGCGTCGGTCTCGCAAGAACGAGGAGCTTCCGCTCGAAGCCGAGCTGCCGAGCCACGCAGTGGACCCGGGCGATCTGGTCGCCGGACACGGCGACCTTTCCCGCGCTCTCGCCGCACTCCCTTCCGAAGAGCGCGCCGCCGTCCTCCTGGTCGACGCCCAGGGCTTCGACTACCGGGAGGGCGCCCGGATCCTCGGGATCCCCGACGGCACCCTCGCTTCCCGGCTGAACCGCGCGCGGGCCTCTCTCCGTACCGCTCTTGGAAACGCGGCTTGAGCACGACGTTCCGAGACGAGGAGCTGGGCGTCGCGCTCCGGCAGCTCGAGGTGCCCGAGCACCGTCCCGAGTTCCATGCCGAGCTGCGTCGGCTACTAGCGCACGAGACCTTCTCGCTCGCTTTCCCGGCGGCTGCCGAACCAAACGACCTCGAGCACGGGTTCGGACACGTCGAGCCCGCCCGAGTCGGCCAGATCGTAGGCTACGATCCGCTTGTGCCGGCTTGGCTTCCAGAGGGGTACCGGCCGGCTGAGGTAGCCGTCCACCCGGGAATCGGCAACCCCACGGGCGTCGAGGGCAGCAACCCGCCTTCGACCGACGTCGTCTCCCTCTCCTACCGTCGCGGGCTCGATCAGATGCTTGTGACGACGCGCCGTCGTCACGTCGCCGGCTGGCCGGATGCGTGGACGGATCCGCTGGCAACCGGCGAGGGATACCGCGACCGCCCCGAGCGTGTCATTCTCGGCAGGGGCACGTTGTCCGGCGTCGAAGCAAAGCTCCTCCTGGTGCCACGGAACGCTCCTCATCTCTGGGCTCTCGGCGACGAGCTCGTCGTCACGGTTTCGGGCGAGCTCGGCCGGGCGGAGCTCGTTCGCGTCGCCGAGTCGCTGGAGGCACGCCCATGAGCTCCCGCACGCAACGGTTGGCGCGCCTGGGGACGCGGGCGGTGACCGCGGTCGCGCTCGGCTCCGCGATCGTGATCGGCATCGAGGCAGGGGCGCACGCCCAGGAGGCGGGCAGCCAGCCGGAGCAGCCGACCGGCGAGAACCTTGTGGCGAGCGGCGTCAACGTCGCCGGTCTCTACCTCAGCGGCATGACACGCGCCGAAGCAAAAGAGGCCGTCCAGCGCCACGCCGTGCGTCCTATCCTCCTCAGCTTCGAGAGCGAGAGTTGGCGCTACTCCCCGACAACGCTCGGTGCCAAGGCAAACGTGAAAGAGACCGTCCAGGCCGCCCTCGCCGCGCCGGCGGATGCTTCGGTCCCGCTCGCGGTCGACGTCGATCGGAACCAACTTCGGCGTTGGTCGAAGGGGTTCGCGAAGGACTTCGACGACAAGCAAGAGAACGCGGCGATCGACCTGCGCAACGATCGTCCCGTGGTGACCGCCTCGAACACGGGGCGCAAGCTCATGCGAGCCCCGACACGCGCGGCCATCCTCGCCGCTCTGGCGAGCAACGACGGCTCCCCAGTTCAGCTCGCTGTGCGCACGTTGAAGCCGCGCGTCACCGAGAAGAGCGTGGGCCTGGCGATCGTGATCAAGCGGGCGTCCAACCGGCTCGTGCTCTACAAGCCGAACGGCGCCAAGAAGATGCGCGTCAAGCGCAAGTTCGACGTCGCCACGGGCCTGGCCGCCTACCCGACGCCGCTCGGGAGCTACGAGATCATCACAAAGCAGCGCAACCCGTGGTGGCGCCCGCCCGATTCGGACTGGGCCAAGGGCGCCAAGCCGATTCCGCCGGGGCCGGGCAACCCGCTGGGTACGCGCTGGATGGGCACCTCGGCACCGGCCGTGGGCATCCACGGCACTCCGGACGCGGCGTCGATCGGCTACTCCGCCTCGCACGGCTGCATCCGCATGCGCGTTCCGCAAGCCGAGTGGCTCTTCGAGCGCGTCGACGTGGGGACGCCGGTCTACATCCTCGACGCCTAGGCGCGATGTCGGGGTGGGAGGGGGCCTCCGCGCGCCTCGAAGGCAGGCTCGTAGTCGTCGAGCCACTGGGGCCCGAGCACGAGGACGATCTCTGGGAAGCAGCGCCAAGACCCCGAGGTCTGGCGCTGGCTCCCCTGGCACGCCGCAGCCGACCGCGAGAGCTTCCACCGCTGGCTCGAGGACGCCCTCGCCAGGCGCGACGCCGGCCTCGACATCCCCTTCGTGGTCGTCGACCGGCAGAGCGGGAAGGCGATCGGGAGCACCCGCTACCTGACCCTTCGGCCCGAGCACCGCGGGCTCGAGATCGGCTGGACCTGGAACGCGCGGAGCGCCTGGGGAAGCGGCGCGAACGTGGAGGCGAAGCTCCTGCTTCTCCGCCACGCCTTCGAGACGCTCGGCTGCCTGCGGGTCGAGTTCAAGACGGAAGCCCTGAACGAGCGCTCCCGCGCCGCCCTCGAGGCCCTTCCGGCCCGGTTCGAGGGCATCTTCCGCAAGCACATGCTCGTCCGCGACGACGACCTTCGCGACTCCGCGTACTACGCGATCACGGACGACGAGTGGCCGGCCGTCCGAGCGAACCTCGAGCGGCGGCTCAGGGCGAGAGCGCTGCTGGTCGAGGCGCGCGTAGAGCTCGGCGCAGAGCTCCGGCGTCGCGGCGGCGACCACGCGGGAGCGCGCAGCGAGGTCGAGAGGGGCCGCGCCGAACGGCGGCGCCTCGGGAAGATCGATCGCCAAGCCGCGCTCGCGAACGAGGAGCTGCGCGGCGGCGATGTCGACGCTCCTGGCCGGCTTGAGCGAGACGACCGCGTCCATGCGGCCTGCCGCCAGGTGGCAGAGCGAGAGCGCCAGCGAGCCCCATGACCCGTGTGCGAACCGCGAAGCCGACCATGCCCGCGACGTGCTCGGCCACCAAGTCGGTCCTGGTCGCCTCGAGCGAGAGGATCTCGACGCGCTCCTTGGGGCCCGGCCCGTCCAGGGGCGGTCGTTCAGAAACGCGCCCTCGCCTCGGCGCGCAACCCACTCCTCGCCGCTCCCGAAGTCGTGCACGAAGCCGAGCTCGACGTCGTCCATCTGCGCGCCCCGGGCAACCGCGAGCGAGAGCGAGAAGAAGGGAACTCCGCGCTTCGCGTTGAGGCTTCCGTCGATCGGGTCGCAGACGACGGTGAGCCCGCCGCCGCCGTCGCCGAAGGCTCGCCGCCCGAGCTCCTCCGAGACGAGCGTGAAGCCCACCGGCGACCGACTCGAGCACGCTCGACCACCGCCGCCTCGGCCGCGGCATCGATCGCGGTCGTCTCGTCTCCGCCCTCCCCGGTGCCGACACCGGGCTCCCGCTCGAGGCGCGTCGGCAGCTCGTCGAGCACCCGGCTGACCGCGCCGCCGCGGTGCGGCAGACCTCGAGCCAGTCCTTCCCGGTCACTCGTCGAAGGGGAGACAGGAACAGCCCGCTCGTCAGCTTCGGGAAGAAGTACGTGCTCTTCGGAGGCATACGCACGCCGGCGAGGGCGAACTCCTCCACCTGCTGGACGGTCGGCGGGCGCACCAGGAAGGCGGCGGTTGCCTTCCCGCTTGCCACGGCCCGCTCGGCCTCGGCCGCGCTGGCCGTGTACTCGACCTCGGAGAGTGGCAGCGAGTCCACGAGCGCCGTGTCGAGGCTCGTGGTCGCCGCCTTCGACCAGCGCGGCTCCCTCCGGCCGGAGCAGCACGAACGCTGGATGGTCGCGCTCCACGGCCGCAAGAGCCGCGGCGGCTTCTGCCGGCCCGGCCGAAGGAGTTTGCCTGAAGCGGCCGTCAAGATCGGGCACGGCCCCGGCGGTCATCCGGTGCGTCGGGAAGATCTCCAGACCCTCGTCCTCGATGCCGACGAGCACCGCGAGGACGTGGGCGGTCGCCTCGGATCCGTCCTCCTCGTGGAAGCGGAGCGCAGACTCGTACCGGTGGTGGCCGTCGGCGATCAGCAGGGGCCCCTCCACGCCGGCGAGGATGCGCTCGATCGCACGCGGCTCGTCCATGCGCCAAAGCCGGCTGGTGACGCCGTCGAGCGTGGCCTGGAGCGTCGGAGGCACCGGCCCGACCGGCGCGGGCGATCTCCCGTGATGCAGGAGGAAGATCGGCGAGGGCTTCACCCGCGTCGCCCTGAGCAGCTGGAGGCGTGCCTCCTTCGGCGCCGCGAAGGTGTTCTCATGAGGAAGGACGACACCGTCGCCGTACGGCCGGAGTCGGGCGCGCGCGGCGATCCCCCGCCGCGTCCGCCGGACGCCGTCCGGGCCCGTGAACTCCTCCTCGAGCAGCCAGACCGCGGGCTTCTCCTCGCGCACGAGCACGCCGCGGCTCTGCCAGTCGGCGAGCTCGCGGGCGGCCTCGGCCGGATCGTCGGGGCGGACGAGCCGCACGGCGTTCCACGGGCTTCGCGCCAGCAGCCGAGCCCGCGCCTCCGGGGTGATGACGTCGTACGGAGGAGCGACCAGGTCGTCGATCGCCCCCGCCGCGCCCTCGTCGTATCGGAGGGCGCGAAACGGCTTGAGCAGGGGCACTGCGGGCCAGCTTACCATCCGTCCCCGGACCTAGAATCGCGGGGTGTCGATCGCGGAGCTGGCCGAGGATCGGGTCGTCGAAGGCCTCTATGCGGTCGCCCGAAAACAACGGCTGCGCACCCGCTCCGGCAGCCCGTACCTCGCTCTCGAGCTCGTCGATCCGACGGGAAAGATCGAGGCCCGAGTCTGGAACGACGTCGAGCTCCTCGACAAGCGCTTCGGCGAGGGCGACGCTGTCCGGGTGCTTGGCCGGGTGGAGCGGTTTCGGGACCGGCTCCAGCTCGAGGTGCGCTCGCTCGAGCCCGCCGAAGCCGACCCGGCGCAGCTCGTGCCCGAGCCACGGCGGGACGTCGACGAGCTGGACGGGTTCTTCGAGTTTCTCGCGGCGGAGATCGCCCATCCCGGCGTGCGCGCGCTGGTCGCGCGGTTCGTCGGTGAGGCAGATTTCCGCGCGCCCCTCCGAATCCTCCCCGCGACCCAGGACGGCCATCACTCGTGGGCGGGCGGCCTGCTCGAGCACACCGTCGCCGTCGCATCGCTTTGCCGCGAGGCCGCCCAGCTCCACCCGCGCCTTCGCGCCGACATCCTGCTCGCGGCCGCGCTTCTGCATGACGCGGGCCGTACCGCCGAGCTCGACCGCGGCCCGCTCTTCCTTCCCACCGCCGAAGGCAAGCTCCTGGGCCACGTCCACCTGGGCCTCCGACTGATCGAGGCGCGTGCAGCGAAGCCTCGAGCCGGCTGCCCTCGCCGAGGTCCTCCACGCCGTCTCCGCCCACCACGACGCCAGGGCGGCCCGCACTGCCGAGGCTTCCGTCCTCTACCACGCCAACCAGCTGGACGCCGCAGCGGCGATGCGCCCGGTGAAGACGGAAGGCTGATGCTCGCTAGCGCGGCGGGCTGAACCTGACGTTCAGCACGTCGCCGTCCTCGACCTGGTAGCGCTTGCCCTCGAGGCGCTGGAGGCCGCGTCGGGCCGCTTCGGCGTGGGAGCCGGCGGCAACGAGGTCGTCCCAGCGGATCACCTCGGCGCGGATGAAGCCGTGGCCGATATCCGAGTGGACGGCGGCGGCGGCCTCGAGTGCTGTCTGGCCCCGGCGCAGCGTCCACGCCCGCGTCTCCTTCTCGCCGGCAGTGAAGAAGCTGAGCAGGTCGAGCGCGGCGAACACTCGCCCCACCACCTCGTCCAGCGCCGTGCCGCTCTCGCGGAAGGCAGAGGCATCCTCTTCGGACAACTCAGCCAGCTCCGACTCGAGCTGCAGGTCGATCCCCTCCGGGCCGTTCGACGACCTCGAGCAGCGGCTTCATCGTCAGCGGCTCGAGCTCCGTCGGGATCGGCTCCTGGAAGCCGGCGAGGGTCTCACCGGCGTCCAGGTGCGCGGCGAGCCGCTCGAGTAGAGCCGCTTCCTCGCGAAGCGCCGGATCGCCCGACTTTGCCTCCTTGCTGACGCGTTCGAGCCGTCGTTGGACGTGCTCGCGGTCGGCGAGGATCAGCTCGAGCCCGAGCGCCACGCGGTCGTCCTCCGGGCTCCGCGTTCCCGACCAGCCGTCGAGGACGAGCAGGAGCGCGTCGACCTGGCGGAGGTTTCCGAGCAGCTGGGCGCCGCTCCCGGGCACGTCCACCACCCGAATCGAGGCGGGCGTCACCTTCTTGGCGCCGACCACCTCCGCCACGCGGGCAAGACGATAGTCCACTACCGGCGCCATCCCGACGTTCTCCTTGCCGGAGACGGTCGCGCCGACACCTGTCAGAGCGTTGAAGAGAGTCGTCTTGCCCGCCTTGGGCGGGCCCACGATTCCAACCGCGAGAGGCACGTCACGACTCTAGACGGCGCGTGCTCGAAACCGTACGATCGCGGCGTGCCCATAAACACCGTAGAGGCGCTGAGCCGCGTGCCACTTCTCTCGGGCCTCGATTCCAAAGAGCTCAAACGGCTCGCCGGCTCCTTCACCGAGCGTTCCTTCCCCGCGAACGCCGTCGTCGTCAAGCAAGGAGACCAGAAGGGCATCGGCTTCTTCGTCATCACCGAGGGCGAAGCCCGCGTCTCCGCCGACGGGAAGGATCTGGCCGTCCTCGGCCCCGGGGACCACTTCGGCGAGATCGCGCTCGTGGGCGATCGCGTGCGCACGGCAACCGTCACCGCGAAGACCGACCTCCAGACTCTCGTCACGACCGTGTGGGAGTTTCGGGCCTTCGTCAGGAACAACCCCGACGCGGCCTGGAAGCTCCTCGAGCACCTCGCCGGCCTCCTGGCGGAGAAGCAGGCCCCCTAGAGCTCGAGCCCGCGCCCGCTAGGCGGACGCGGCGAAGCCGATCTGGGTCTCGCGCTCGGACCGTCGCACGTACACGACCTTTCCGAGCGAGAGCACGCAGGTCCCGTCCTCCGTGGGGAGCTCGAAGACCGCCTCCGAGGCTGCGAGCGCCGCCGAGAGCGCGTCCGCGACCTCCTGAGAGACGTTCGCGCCGACCGACTGGCCGCCCTCGAAGGCGACCTGGATTCGCACGTTGTTGTTGTCAGAGCTCATACGCCGACTACCTCCGCGAGAACGCCGTGCAGCGAGTGGGGATGGACAAACGAGACGAGATGGCCGCCGAGCCCGCGGCGGGGCTCGAGATCGATGACCTCGGCGCCGCCGGCGGCGAGCTCCTCCACCGCCGCCCCGACGTCGCCGACGGCGAAACCGACGTGATGCATGCCGGGTCCCCGGGCGGCGAGAAACCGTCCGACGTGCGTGTCGGCGCCGAGGGGCGACACGAGCTCGATTCTGCCCGAGCCGAGGCGCAGGTAGACGGCCTCGACACCCTGCTCCTCGAGCGTGTCGCGTAGCTCGACCTCCGCGCCGAAGAGCGACCGGTACGTCTCCACGGCCGCGTCGAGGTCCTCGACGGCGAAGGCGACGTGGTGCACGGAACGCACGTCCACACGACCGATCCTAACGACTGGCCCTAAGAGTTCCTAACGTGATGAGGACCCGCCGACTGGGTGCGATGGGTGGTTCGAGGCAAGGACGCAGGGAGCGCCCATACCCACAGCGGTATGGGCGCGACTGAGGACGCCGCCTCGGGCCGCCCAGCGCGGCCAGACGGCACCGCTCCTCATTGCGTTAGGAGCTCTAAGCCTGCGGAGAAGCTACTCGACGAGCTCGAGCCGCGGGTTGGGCCGGTAGCGGCCGCCCGACCTTCGCCGAGGGGAGGCCGTCCGTGAGGACGATGTCCGCGGTGAAGTCGTTCTCGCCGCGGAGGAGGGACGAGCCGACGCCGTAGGAGTCGACCGGTACGTTCCTCGCTTCGAACTCGCGGATCCGGTCGACGGCGAACCCGCCGGAGACGACGATCTTCACCCGCTCGAACCCGTTCTCGTCGAGCGCTTCGCGCACCTTGCGGACGAGGCGCTCGTTGACGCCGCGCGGGTCGTAGTCCCCCATCTCGCCCCAGAGCGAGCGGTCGACCAGCGTCCGCGAGGTGTCGAGCCGAACGCCCCAGAGCCGCTCGCCCATGGCGCGGGCGACCTCGAGCGACGTCCGCACGGAGTCGTTCTCGAAGTCGACGAGGACGACGATGTTGACGTCGGGAGCGGCTGACTCGGCGAACTTCGTCGCGGCGAGCACCGTGTTGCCGCCGTAGGCCGCGATCAACGCGTGTGGAACGGTCCCGATGCCGCGGCCGCCCCACCAGGAGGCCTGCGCGTCCGTCGAGACGCCGATCGCGCCCGCGACGTGGGCGGCGTAGCCGTCGCCCGTCTGGACGCGGTGGTGGTCGTGCCGCGCGGGGAAGAACAGGATCGGCTTCCCGTTCGCCGCCTCGACGACGCGGCGGACGTTCGTGGAGATCAGCGTCCGGCGGGCGAGCACGCCCAGGTAGAGCGTCTCGAGGTGGGCGAAGAGCGTGTAGTCGCCCTCGATCGTCATCACCGTCTCCCAGGGCGCGATCGCGTCGCCGTCGTAGAGCGCGTGGACGGTCGAGCGCATCCCAGTCGTCGCGAGCAGAGCTTGAGGATCGCGATCGCCTCGTCCATCCCGCCGAGCACGGCCTGCTGCTTCTGGAAGACCTGCATGACCACGCGCGGATGGCGGCCGTCGCGGAGCAGCGTCTCGCGGGCGTAGTTGAAGTAGACGTCCGTGTAGTAGCCCTCCCGCATCTTCTCGACCGGGAGGTCGAAGATCTCAGGCGGGAGGCGCCGTTTCTTCGTCTCGAGGGCCATTTGCAGGGGATTCTAGGCTCAGGCAGGCCTGGAGGGCGGCGTTGGCGACCTCCAGCTGCTCGGCGGAGGGCTCCGCCGTGACCAGCCGCTGCTGGAGCTCGTGACCGGGACGCGCGAGGGCACGGGCGACTGGATGCCGCTCGTTGGCGACCATCCAGGAGAAGACCTCGACCGCGGCGGCGAGCGAGCCGAGGCCCGCGGCGGCGCGGGCGACCGGGCGCAGGTGGCTCGGCGCGCGCGCGGCGAGCGCGCTGCCGACCGCGGTCGTCGACAGCAGCGGGCCGATCATGTGCGAGCCGCAGCGCTCGTGCTCACGTGTCCGCGGCTCGCCGTGCTCGTAGCTACCGATCGAGATGTGCTCGGCGCCGTGATACTCGGCGAGGGCGGTCCCGCGCAGCGCGATCACGGCGGGCCCGAGGGCGAGCAGGGCGGCGAGCGATTCCTGCGTCAGAGGCGAGAAGGACGTGCCGACGTACTGCCTGGATCGCCAGCGATGCTCCCCGCCATTGCGCCGAGCACGCCCGGCCGTTGGAACGGCAGCTTCGCCTCGGGCAGGTGCCGCCGCACCTCGGGCAGGAGCGCGAAGATCTCGGCGACGCGGGCCGGGCTGCGAACGAGGCGGTTCTTCACGTCCACGGCTCGAACCGGCTTCAGCCCGGAGGCGACCTTCACCTCGCCGTCGTCCGTGCGGACCGCGCACGCCCAGTGCCGCGGCCCGTGTACAAGACACCGTTGGCAAGAGCCATCCCACCCAGGCGGATCCGTGCGACTCGCGGCTCACCGTCCCAGAGTAGCTGCGACGTGCCGGAGGAACCGCACACCCAGCTCGAGGTCCTCGACGGCGATCCGCTCGTCGGCCGAGTGGACGAGCCGGGCGGCCAGCTCGGGATCCATCGTGCGCATGGGCAGGAAGCCGTAGGCGACCGTGCCGAAGGCCTCACGCAGGAAGTGGCTGTCCGTGAAGCCGGGCGAGACGATCGGAACGAGCCCGGCGTCGGGATCGTTTTCGGCGACGAACGACTCGATCGCCTCCCAGAGCGGCGTATGCGAGCGGCGACCGCGTGCCGCCGACAACCTCGACCCACTCGAGGTCGTAGGAGTCGCTCGCCGAGCGCGGCGCGAATCTCGGGCTCGACGTCAGCCGGGGTGTCGCCGGGAAGCAAGCGACAGTCGCAGACCACCTCGCAGAGGCCGGGGATCACGTTCGCCGCTCCGAGGCAGAGACCATCGTCGGCGAGACGGCGAAGCCGATCATCGGCTCGACCATCTGCCGCACCTCCTGGGAAGGCTGGCGACGAGGCTCCTCGAGCTCCTCCGGCTCCGGCACGTCGCCGAACCTCGGCGAGGAGCGCCTCGGCCTCCGGGATCAGGCGCGGCGGCTGGCGCAGCGCGGCGACCCGCTCGATCAGGCGCGCGGCGCGCACGAGCGCGTTGTCCGCGATCCCCGGCATCGAGGCATGGCCGCTGCGGCCGTGGACGCGGAGGCGGAAGGGAGCGCTCATCTTCTCCGCGGTCGTGCACAGGTAGACAGGACCGCCTCTCAGGTTGACCCGTTCGCCGCCGCCCTCGTTGACGCAGAAGTCGGTCCGCACGGCGTCGGGATGAGCGCGGCAGAGCCAGGAGAGGCCCGACGTCGATCCCCGACCTCCTCGTCGGCAGTGGCGGCGAAGATCGAGGTCGCCGGCCGGCTCGAAGCCCTCGCGGGCAAGCGTGGCGATCGCGACTGCGCCGCGCAGCTACGTGGCCCTTCATGTCGAGCGCTCCGCGGCCCCAGACGCAGCCGTCCTCGAAGCTCGCCCGGACCAGGGATCAACCGACCACTCCGCCGGGTCGGCGACGACCGTGTCGGTGTGGGAGAGGAGAGCAAGCCGGGCCCTCACCGCGACCCGGGATGCGCGCGACGAGGTTGGCGCGCTCCGGCTCGAGCGCGAGAAGCTCGCACGCGACGCCGGCGTCCTCGAGGTACGCGCGCAGGAGCTCGGCCGCGATGGTCTCGTTCCCGGGCGGGTTGACCGTGTCGAGGCGCAGGAGCTCCTGCAGGAGCTCGACGGCCTCGTCGCGGAGCGATTCGTGGTCGCCATGCTCGGCGGCGAGCATACTTGTCGCGTGGGCGACCTCTTCTCCGATGCCGCCGAGAAGCGCGTCTCCGAGAACGCGCCGCTCGCGGCTCGCCTGCGGCCGGAGCTGCTCGAGGACTTCGTCGGTCAGCGAGAGGTCGTCGGCCCCGGCTCGGCGCTCGCGCGGGCGATCGCCGAGGACCGGGTCGGCTCCGCCGTTTTCTACGGCCCGCCGGGGAGCGGGAAGACGACGCTCGCGCGGATCATCGCCGGAGCGACCGGCGCTGCCTTCGAGGAGCTGTCGGCGGTTTCCGCCTCGGTCGCGGACGTTCGCGCAGTCCTGATGCGGGCAAAGGAGCGGCTGGGCGCCGAGGGGCGACGCACGATTCTCTTCCTCGACGAGATCCACCGCTTCAACAAGGCGCAGCAGGACGCGCTCCTGCCTGCGGTCGAGTCCGGGCTCCTGACGCTGATCGGCGCGACAACGGAGAACCCTTACTTCGAAGTGAACTCGGCGCTCCTCTCGCGGACCCAGGTCTACGAGCTGGAACCACTGGATCCGGAGGAGCTGGCTGTGATCGTCCGGCGAGGGGCGGAAAGCCTCGGCGCGGAGCTCTCGGACGAGCTCGTGGAGCTGATCTCCGCTAAGGCCGGGGGCGACGGGCGGGCGGCGCTCAACATTCTCGAGCTCGCCTGGTCGACTGCGGGATCCGAGGGCGTGGCCCCGGAGGCGCGTCATGTCGAGGACGCGGCCCGGCTCCGGCCGGTCGTCTACGACAAGGGCGGCGACGCCCACTACGACTTCACGTCGGCGTTCATCAAGTCCATTCGCGGCTCCGATCCCGACGCGGCGCTCTACTACCTAGCGGCCATGCTCGAGGGCGGCGAGGATCCGCGCTTCATCGCCCGCCGCCTGATCGTCCATGCGTCCGAGGACATCGGCATGGCCGACTCGCAGGCGCTCCTCGTTGCGACCGCGGCGGCGCACGCGGTCGAGCATGTCGGCCTGCCCGAGGCTCAGCTGACCTTGCCCACGCGACGATCTACCTCGCCACGGCCCCGAAGTCGAACGCAGTCGTCGAGGCGATCGGCGCAGCGCGACGCGACGTGCGCGAGCACGGCGCGATCCGCCCGCCGAAGTCCCTGCGGGACACCCACTATCCGGGGCGCGAAGCAGCTCGGTCACGGCGAGGGCTACGTCTACCCGCCGGAGCGACCCGGCCGGCTACGAGGTCGACTACCTCCCGGAGGAGCTCGCAGGGCCGCACGCTACTACGACCCCCCGGCCGAGTAGCCAAGTCTCTCAGGGCCACGCCCAGGGGTCTGACCCCGGGCTGTGGATAGGCTCCCCGCGTGAAGATCGTCGTCCTGGTCAAGCAGGTGCCGAACCCAAAGCACGTGCGGCTCGACCCGGAGACGAGGCGGCTGGTGCGTGAAGGCGTCCCGCTCGAGCTGAACGAGTTCGACGTCTACGCCGTCACCGAGGCGATCCGGCTTCGCGAGGCGCACGGCGGCGAGGTCGTGACGATGACAATGGGCCCGCCGCAGGCCGAAGACGCGCTCCGGATGACGCTCGCGATGGGCGCCGACCGCGCCATCCACCTGAGCGACAAGGTCTTCGCCGTCGCGGACACCCTGGGAACGTCGCGGACGCTCGCCCTGGCGGTGGAGAAGGAGGGCGCCGACCTCGTCCTCTGCGGCCGCAAGACCGTGGACTCGGAGACCTGGCAAGTGCCGCCCGAGGTCGGTGCATTCCTCGCTGGGAGCAGCTGACCCGTCGACCGCCTCGAGCTCGCCGACGGGAGCCTGCAGCGCGTCGCGAGACTGACGAGGGCTTCGACACCTACGATCTCGGGCTCCCGGCAGTGATCTCCGTCGCCGAGGGAATCCACGAGGGCATCTGGCCCGCGAAGCGGGAAGTCGACGCGGTCGATCCTGACGGACGGATCGCCGTCTGGGGGGCCTCCGACCTGGTCGACGACGTCGAGGAGGAGGACGAGCGGTTCGGGCAGACCGGCTCCCCCACCGCGTCCTCGCGGTCAAGGACGTCACTCCGGAGCGGCACGGCGAGATCGCCGCGAGTCCGAAGCAGGCCGCCGAGCGCATCCTCGAGCTGCTTGAGGAAGTCGACGGGCCGCCGGCCTCGGCTTGGGAGAAGCCGGCTCGGCTCGGGGAGAAGCCCGGCCACAGCTACGACTGCTGGGCGGTGGTGGAGCTCGTCGAGGGCGCCCCACGCCGAGTCTCGCTGGAGCTGCTCGGCAAGGGTCGCGAGCTTGCCGGGAAGCTCGGGGGCCTGAACGTCGCCTTGATCCTCGGCAGCGGGCTCGGCGAGGTAGCCCGCGAGGCCGTGCGCTACGGCGCCGAGCGTGTCGTCCTCGTCGACGACGCGCGGCTGGCGGATACCACCCTGGACCTTCGCCGCCGCGGTGCGCGGCGTCGTCGAGAGCGAACGGCCGCACGTGCTCCTGATCCCGTCCACAGCGCAAGGCCGCGACTACGGGCCGCGCGTCGCGGGCGAGCTCGAGCTGGGGATGACGGGCGACTGCGTCGACCTCGGCATCGACAAGGCCGGCCGCCTGATCCAGTACAAGCCTGCGTACGGGGGCACTCGTCTCCGTGATCATGGGCGCGACGACGCCGCAGCTCGCAACTGTGCGGCCCGGAATGTTCGTCCCCGTGGAGCCGCGCGACGACGCCGAGGCAGAGCTCGCCCAGCTTGCCGCCGGCGACCTTCCGGAGCCTCGAACCCGTCTCGTGGTTCGTGAGCACGACGCCGCCACCGCCGCCTACGAGCTGGATGCGGCAGCAGCCTGCATCTGCGTGGGCAAGGGCGTGGGCTCCCCCGAGTCGCTCGGCGAAATCGAGGCGCTGGCCGCCCGCCTCGGCGCCGCAGTCGGCGCCAGCAGGGACGTCACCGACGCGGGCTGGCTGCCCAAGAACCGCCAGATCGGCCTGACGGGACGTGCTATCGCGCCTCGCCTGCTGTTCGAGGTGGGCGTTCGCGGCGCCTTCGAGCACATGGCCGGCTCGGTCAAGGCGGGCGTGATCGTGGCCCTGAATGCGAACGAGCGCGCCCCCATCTTCGAGCACGCGGACGTGGGCCTCGTCGGCGACTGGCGCGAGACACTGCCGCCGCTCGTGGCCGAGCTCGAGGGGAAGCTTCCCTGAGCTCAACGAGCACGTCTGGGGCCCCGAGGACGCCCCACCGGTCGTCTGCCTCCACGGCGTCTCGGCCCACGGCCGACGGTTCCGCCGCCTTGCCGAGGAAGGCCTCGCTCCCGACCACCGTGTCCGCGCCTTCGACCTGCGCGGCCACGGCCGCTCCGGCTGGGAAGAGCCGGGACGATCGCGCCGCACGTCGACGACGTGGTCGAGAACAGCCGCGTGAGGCCGGCGACTGGATCGGCCACAGCTTCGGCGGCCGGCTCGTCCTGGAGCTGGCGGCCCGCCACCCGAGCTCGTGCGCGCGGGCGATCCTGCTCGACCCCGCGCTCTGGGTTCCTCCCGACTTCGCCCAGACCGCGGCGGACGAGCAGATCCCGCAGATGTCGTATGCGAGCCCCGCCGAGGCCGTGGAGGCACGTGCCGACGGCACCGGGCTCGGCTGGCTCGCCCACACGCCCCGAGCCTCGCTGGAGGAGGAATCGAGAGCACCTCGTCCACTCGCCCGGACGGCCGCTGCCGCTACCGCTTCTCGCCCGAGTGTGTCGCCGCGGCATACCTCGAGATGGCGGCGGATCCGCCGCCTTTCGAAGGCGCGCGCGTCCCCACGCTCCTCGTCCTGGGCCGTCATTCCAAGCTCGTCTCCGGAAGCGAGGTCGAGGCCTATCGCGCCGCGCTCGGCGATCTGCTCGGCGTGGTCGTCGTCACTGGCGGGCACATACCGCTCTGGGACGCCTACGAGGCGACCGCCACGGCCGTGACCGAGTTCCTGCCGGCTAGAGGATTCGCGCTCCGAAGGCGCTCGCGGCCAGCTCGACGGCGAGCGCCGCCGTCTCGTTCCCCCGGTCGAGGATCGGGTTCACCTCGACGATCTCGAGCGAGCCCATGAGCTCCGGACTCCGCAATGAGCTCGAGGGCGAGATGCGCCTCGCGGTAGGAGAGGCCGCCGCGAACCGGCGTGCCGACACCCGGGGCCATCTCGGGTCGACCACGTCCATGTCGAGCGAGACGTGGACGAACGGCGCTCCCTCGACGCGCTCGAGTGCCTCGTGGACGGGGCCCTCGATGCCGCGACGGTCGAGCTCGCTCATCGTGTAGACGCCGATCCCGCTCTCCCGGACGAACGCTCGCTCGCCCTCGTCGAGGGAGCGCACGCCGATGAGCACGACCCGCTGCGGGTCGAGCGCAGGCAGCGGCCATGCTTCGCTCGCGAATGCTTCTGGATCGCGGCCGAGCGCGGCGGCGAGCGGCATTCCGTGGACGTTCCCGCTCGGCGAGGTCTCGGGCGTGTTCAGGTCGCCGTGGGCGTCGAGCCAGAGCACGCCGCCCGGCCCGTAGACGGAAGCGAGACCGCCGAGCGTCCCTAGCGCGATGGAATGGTCTCCGCCGAGAACGACCGGGGTCCGACCCTTCGGCGACGGCCCTGGAGACGGCGCGGCGATCCGCTCGCACGTCTCCTTGATCTGATCGAGGAAACGGGCCTGAGTGCTCCCGGTCGCGGTCGCCTCGGCCACCGCGGTATCCACGTTTCCCCAGTCTTCGCAGTCGACGCCGAGGTCCCGCAAGCGGTCGTCGAGATCCGCGTAGCGGATCGCCGACGGCCCCATGTCGACGCCACGGCGCCCGGCGCCCAGATCGAGCGCCGCGCCGATGATCGCGCCTTCCTCCCCTCTCCGTCCGCCACGGCCCGTGAGGCTACACTTCGGTGCCTCGGCGAGGTAGCTCAGTTGGTAGAGCACACGGCTGAAAACCGTGGTGTCGCCGGTTCGATTCCGGCCCTCGCCACTCGGCTATTCGCCTGGCCGGACAAGCCCTGACTCGTAGGCCGCGACAACCGCCTGCGTCCGGTCGCGCAGATTCAGCTTCTGCAGGAGATGCGCTACGTGGCCTTCCTACGCAACCTCCGGCTCGGGCCTGGCGCGCTTCTTCGCTCGGCTGCGGCGGCTCCTGACGACCGGCCACCGCCGCGGGTCGAGCGCGTCGCCGAGCCCATCGGCAAGCAGGTTCGCGGCTATCGCGAAGACGGCGATTGCCAGGCTCGGAAGGAAAACAAGCCAGAGCCGGCCGAAATTGATCCCCTCGAGGGCGATGTTCCCCCAGGTTGCCGTCGGCGCTTCCGGCCCGAGGCCGAGCACGGCGAGGAACGCCTCGCCGAGGATCACGGCCGGCAGCTCGAGGAAGAGCGCCACGATCACGATTCCGAGCGAGTTGGGAACGATGTGACGTCGCGCGACGGAGGCCCGTCCGCGCCGAGCGCCTGCGCAGCGCGCACATAGTCCTGCTGCTTCAGGAGCACGACCTCGCCGCGAACGAGGCGGGCCGTGATCATCCAGTTGACGATCGCGAGTGCCAGGACGATCGTCTGGATGTTCTGCGCCTGCAGCCCGACGAAGACGAGGATGACTATGCTCACCGGCAGGCGCGGGATCGCGATCAGCCCGTCCAGGAGCCGCATCATCACCGAGTCGACCCTCCCGCCGAGCACGCCCGACGTCGCCCCGTACCCGACGCCGAGGACAAGGATGACGGCGAGGGCGGCTCCCGCGATCAGCAGCGTCGTCTGGCCTCCGGCGGCGAGCCGCGTGAAGATGTCCCGGCCGTACTGATCGGTGCCGAACCAATGCTCGTCGCTCGGCGACTCCCCCACCACCGAGAAGTCGGCGTCGTTCGGATCGTACGGCGAGAGCAGCGGGACGAAGATGCAGTACCCGACGACGAGCAGCAGGATCACGGCTCCCAAGCACGCTGTCGGATTGCGCAGGAACGCTCCGATAACCCGGTGGCGGCCGCTCATGCGCCCACCGGCCCGTGGGGAGGGTGTGTGAGGGAACCGGGAGGTTCCCTCACTGTCTCAAGGAAGGGGGCCCGTGGGGGAAACATGGTTTCCCCCACGGGGAGCGAGCCGCAGGCGAGCGACGCTCACGCCGTCTGCTCTCGCAGGCGTGGATCGAGGATGGCCATGAGCACGTCCGCGGCAAGGTTGACCGCGAGCACGAGCACGGTCAGCGCGACGGTGAGGCCGAGGATCATCGGATAGTCCTTCGCCCGCGCCGCGTCCAGGAACTCGTTGGAGACGCCGGGCACGCCGAAGGCGCTCTCCACGAAGAGCGCGCCGGTGACGAGGAGGGCGAGCATCGGCGGAGTCGCCGAAAGGAGCGGGATCGCCGAGTTCCGGAGGACGTGGAGCCCGAGCACGCGCTGCCGGCGAAGCCCTTTGGCCCGTGCGGTGCGGACGTAGTCCGACTGGAGCGTTTCGACTGCAGCCGCGCGCGTCAGGCGGGCGACATAGCCGGCAGGAGCGAGGCCGAGCGCCAGCACCGGAAGAACCTTCGCCTGCCGGGAGTCCCAGCCGACCGGGAAGAGCTGCCATTCGAGCACGAAGTAACGCGAGAGCACATAGGTGATGAAGAAGACCGGCACGACCAGCAGCACGCTGGCCGCGGATGTCGCCAGGTGATCGAGGACGGAGCCGCGCCGGACGGCGGCGAAGAGCCCGAGCAGGATCCCCACCGGGACGGCCCAGGCCGAGGCGAGCAGGATCAACTCCGCGGTGACCGGGAAGCCCTGCTCCACCGCTTCGTCCACCGAGTGGTTGCGGTCGACGAGGCTGGGCCCGAACTCGAGCGTGGCCACGTTTCGCACGTACGTCGCGAACTCGACGAACCAGGGCTCGTCCAGGTTGTAGAAGTCCGTCATCTCCCGCTGGAGCGGGGCGGGCAGCCCGGGCACGCCCTCGGGCGGCTCGAACGGGCTCCCGCCCGCTCCGCGCATGAGCAGAAACGTGGCGAGCATCACGAGGAGGAGGACAGGGATCGCCCAGAGAACGCGACGGAGGACGAAGGCGGCCAGCGACACCGAAGTGTCGGACGGTAGCCGCCGAGCGCGGTCAGGTGCGCTGACTGCTCAACGCGGTGAGACTAGTCGCGAGTAGTTTTTGGGCCCTTGTCTCTCCTGCGCAGGCACCGAGACGTCGAGATCATGCTCCCACTCCCGGCCTTGGTGAACCTCTTCGTCGCGCCCGACCTGGACCCGTTCTCGCCCGAGCACGAGACGTACGGCGACCGGTCGGGCGTAGACGTGATCGCCGCGCGGCTCAAGACCGAAAGCCTGCGGTCGCACTTCCGCGCAGTCGTCCAGCTTCCTGCCGAGGAGGTTGTGCCCGGGGTGGAGGAGCGCGCCCTGGAAGCCGTGCAGAGGTACTGCCGCGTCAAGCTCGCCGGAGTCGAGCGCGACCTCCGCGAGGTGACGCGACACGGGATCCGGGTGCTGCTCCTCGGCCTCCTCGCGGTACTCGTCCTGAACGCGCTCGCTCGGCCGCTGGAAACGAGCGGCGATTCGCTCTTGGAGCTTGTCGCCGAGGGGCTCCAGATCACCTCCTGGGTGATCCTCTGGGTGCCGATCGGCCTCCTGGTCTACGACCGCTGGTACTACAGCCGCGACCGCAAGATCTACCGGCGGATGCAGGAGCTCGAGATCAGCGTCGTCGGACGAACCTGAACACTGCGAAAAAACGACGTCCGGGCCGGTGTCACCGTGCCGCGAACGCCGTTTGGCAGGATCCTACTCGGCGGGAACCCTTCGCGCCAGGAGCGCTGTGCCGGCGCCGGCGGCAATCTCTTCGAAGCGCTCGAAACCGAGCAGCGCAAGGTGCTCGCGGAGGGTTTCGGGCGGCGTCCAGATCGGCGTCGAGGGACCCGAGACGTGGGCGACGATCACGGCCCCTGCCGGCGCCGTGACACGTGCCAGCTCGGCGAAGAACGGGATCATGTTGAGCAGGACAACCAGGTCGAACTCACCCTCGCCGAAGGGGAGAGCAGAGGCGTCGGCGACCTCGAAGCGCACCCGGTTAGCAAGCTCCGGCGGAAGGAGGCTGCGGGCCTGCTCGATCATGGCGGGCGCGAGGTCGACCCCGACCACCTCGGCCTCCGGGAAGCGCTCGGCGACGAGCCGCGCGCCCTTTCCCGTGCCGGTTCCGAGGTCGAGGACCGCGCTTGGGCGCGGTCTCGAGGCGGTCGAGCGCCGCTGCGAGCGGCGCGAGCGCCTCCTCTCCCAAGGTCTCGTCCCACTCGGGCGCGAGCGCGTCGAACTGGGCGCGCAGCGGGCCCCGGAAGAACCGCCAGAGCTCGGGCCGAGCGACGACCGCGCGGGTTGTGAGGCGGGCGAACTTCTTCCCCGCCGCGACGAGAGCGGCATTCACGTGAGCGTTCTGAGCTCGAGCGGCTGGCCGACCGCGGCCCCGAACATCTCTGCGGCGTTTCCCTGGTTGATGGCGAGCGAGATGTTTCGGTACGCATCCTCGTAGAGGACGATGTCCCCGCGGCGCACCTCGGCGAACGTCCTCGCGGCGACGGCGTAGTAGCGCTCGAAGCCAACCGCGACCTCGACGCTCGCGCCCGGCTCGATGCCGACGCGCTCGAGCTCGGCGCTCGTCAGGTTCAGCTGCACGTTCCCGAAGCGGTCGACGTAGACGATAGTTGCGAGGATGCGGCTCGTGCCGATCTCCGGCTCAGGTAGCTCGAGCCGGACCAGGGCATCGACGGGAACCTCCGGGCCGAGCGCGTCCAGCGCGACTCCGCCGGCGAGGTGGGCGGCGGCGGGCGCGAAAATGTCGCGGCCGTGGAAGGTCCGCGCCACCGGCTCCAGGCGGTACTCGGCCTCGGCCAGCTCGACCGCGGCTTCCACCCGGCCCAGCCGCTCCGCGGCGACGAGCAGGAGCCCGTTGTCGGGACCGACGTAGAGACGGCCGTCGTCGCAGCGCAGGCCCAGCGGCTTCCGCGCCCCGCCGACGCCCGGGTCGACGACCGCGAGGTGAACGCCCACCGGCATGTAGGGCAGCGTGTTGGCAAGAACGAGCGCCCCTTGAAGGACGTTCGTGGGCGCGATCCCGTGGGTGATGTCGATCACCTCGGCTTCGGGGGCGATCCGCTTGACGACCCCCTTGCAGGTGCCGACGAAGTCGTCCGCGAGACCGAAGTCCGTCAGGAAGGTGATGAAGCGCGGGATGCCGCGAGCTTAACCGCTTCCACGAGCCCGTCCCGGTCGTGGGAAGCCGCCTCTGCGACCACGCGCAGGCCGCGGGCGCCGGCCTCAGCGGTCGTGACAGGGCCGATCGAGACGCATGGCAGGTCGAGCCGGAGCTCGGCGAAGCTGCGCGCCGCCGAGGCGGAGGCGAGGACGACGAGGTCGGCGTCCGGAAACCGCTCGGGCCGGACCGTCACGGTCCGGTAGAGCGGGACGAAGTCCGCGCCCAGCTCGCGGACGAGCACGTCGCGCGCGTCCTCGGCACCGGCGAAGAGCACCCGGCCCGCCGGCTTCGGCAGCGCCGCGGCGAGCCCCTCCTGGGTCGATGTCTCGGCGACGAGATCGGGCTCAGCCCCGTGCTCGCGAAGCGCTTCCGCCGTCCCGCTTCCGACCACCGCTACGCGCGGCAGTGGCCCCTCGAGCCGGGCAAAGAGCGCCTCCACGCCGGCCCGGCTCGTCAGCAGGAGCCAGTCATACTCCTGCGGGCGGAGAGGCGGGCCCGGGAGCGGCTCGACGGCGACGAGTGGGCAGGTAACGACTTCGAACCCGGTGCTCGCGAGCGCCTCGGCGAGAGAGCCGGCCAGGCGCTCCGTGCCCGTGAGCGCGACTCTCATGCCCGCAGGGAGGCGGTCGCCTCGAGCAGCTCCTCGGCAACCGCGACGGGGTCGAGGCCGCTCCGCCGCTCGATCCACGCGCCGTCCTCGTCGGCCACGAGGGCGCTCAGCACGGCTCCGTCGTGATGCGCGGCCACCGGCGCGAGGCAGCCGCCGCCGATGTGGAAGACACAGGCGCGCTCGGCCTGCACGCGCACCCGCGTCTGGGAGTCGTCGAGAGCCGAGACCAGCTCCTCTTCGCCCGCCCGCACCTGCAGCGCGACTGCGCCCTGCCCCGCTTCCGGGAGAACCTCCTCCGGCGCGAAGCGGTACCCGATCTCCTCGGCGAGCCCGAGTCGCTCGAGCCCGGCCGCAGCGAGCACGATCGCGTCGAGGCCGCGTTCTTGGCGCTTCCGCAGCCGTGTGTCGACGTTGCCCCGCAGGGGCTCGACCGAGAGCTCAGGCTGGAGAGCCAGCAGCTGCGCGCGCCTGCGGACGGAGGCGGTGCCGACCCGCATCCCCGCCCTCAGCGCGTCCGCGCCGCAGAGCGCGTCGCGCGGGTCCTCCCGAGACAGGTACGCGCCGATCGCGAGGCCCTCGGTGTCCGTCGAGGTCATGTCCTTCGCGGAGTGAATCGCGACGTCGATGCGGCCCGCAAGCAGAGCTTCCTCGATCTCCTTCACGAAAACGCCGCGGGCGCCGATCTCGCCGAACGGCTTGGAGCGGTCGCGGTCGCCTGCAGTCGTGATCGGGACGATGGCGATGTCGGCCTCGGCGCTGGCGCTACGCAGGGCGTCCGCGGCGAGCTCCGCCTGCGTGAGCGCGAGCCTACTGCCGCGGCTTCCGAGCCTGATCAGCATCGTCGGGAAGCCCGAAGAGGTGCCGGACGGCGTCGGCGTAGAGGACGCCGTCGGCCGCAGCCGCCGCCTCCTTCATGCGCACGGTCGGCTGGTGCAGGAGCTTCGCCACGATCTGGCTCGTCAGGGCCTCGACGGCCCGCCGCTGGCTCGGCGAGAGCGAGGCGAGACGACCCTCGGCGCGCTCGAGCTCCTCGCGCCGGATCGACTCGGCACGGGCGCGGAGCGACGAGATCGCCGGCACGACCTCCAGGGACAGCTGCCACGCGCGAAAGGTGTCAGCTTCCTCGCTGACGATCGCCTCGGCGCGCACGGCTTCTTCGCGCCGGCCGGCGACGCTCTCGGCGACGACGCGCTCGAGGTCGTCGATGTCGAACACGTAGGCGCCCTCGAGCTCGATCACCGCCGGGTCGACGTCACGCGGGACGGCGATGTCGATGAAGAAGATCGGCCGGCCTCGCCGCTGCTTGAGAGCGCGGCCGACCTGCGCGGCCGAGACGACGAAGCCCTGCGAGCTGGTCGAAGCGACGACGACGTCGGCGTGCGCCAGCTCAGCCTCCACCTCGTCGAGGCCGACGGCCCGGCCGCCGAAGCGATGCGCCAGCGCCTCGGCGCGCTCCGGCGAGCGGTTGGCGACCACGATCTCGCCGACACCGCGGGAGAGAAGGTTGGCCGCCGTCAGGTCGGCGGTCTTGCCGGCGCCCAGGAGGAGGATCCGGCGGCCCCCAAGATCGTCGAAGACACGCTCGGCGAGCTCGGCCGCAGCCGACGACACCGACGCGGGGTTCTCGCCGATCGCCGTCTCGGTGCGGACGCGCTTGCCCACGCGCAGAGCCTGTCGGAAGAGCCGGTGGAGGATCGGTCCCGCCGTCTCCGTTTCGCGCGCAGCCTCGTACGCTTCCCGGACCTGACCCAGGATCTGCGCCTCACCCGGCACCATCGAGTCGAGGCCCGCGGCGACACGGAAGAGGTGCACGGCCGCCGCCTCGTCGCTCACCGAGTAGAGGGCCGGCGCGAGCTCCGAGTGCGAGAGGCCCGAGAGCCCCGCCAGCTCACCGTAGATCCGCTCTTCGAGCTCCGCGGGCTCGGCGCTGACCCCGTAGACCTCGGTGCGGTTGCACGTGGAGAGAACGGCAGCCTCGGCGCCCTCGCCCCCGAGCCGGCCGAGCGCGTCGCGCCGCAGCTTGGGGTCGTACGCGAGCAGCTCCCGCAGCTCCACGGGAGCGCGCTGGTACGACGTGCCTACGAGGACCAGCTTCATCAGAAGTGCACGAAGGGAGTCAAGACGACGCGGACGAGGACGACGAGCAGGAAGCCGGCGAGCGCAAGGTAGGCGGTGCGCCGGCCGCGCCAACCGGCCTCCCAGCGGAGGACGAGGAACGCGGCGTAGACGGCCCAGGTGAGGACCGTCAGCCCCATGATCGGGTCGAAGGCGGCGCCGTCCTGGCGCAGCCGGGCGAGCCCGATTCCTGCGCCGACGGTCAGCGCCGGCAGGGCGAAGGCGATCGTGCGAACGGTGAGCTGGTCGAGTGTCTCGAGCGAGGGCGAGCGCAGACGCAGGACACCCGGCGTGCGCCGCTTCAGCCGCCGGTCCTGCCAGAGATAGAGCGCCGAGAGTGCGGCGGCGAGCGTGAACCCTGCGAAAGCAGCGAGGATCAGGCCGACGTGCGCGGCGAGAAAAGCGTCTCCGAACTCGCTGCGCACCGGCTCGCCAACGCCTCCTGCCGCCCAGGCGAGCGCGAGCAGGGCGGCGGCGAGCGGCATGACGACGAGGCCGAGCAGCCGGAAGGGCGCCCGGCAGCCCCAGATCAGATAGACGCCGACGCACATCCAGACGAAGAGGTTCAGCGACCCCGCCCAGCTTCCCCAGGGGAAGCCGTCGGCGCCGGCGGCCTGCGCGACCAGCAGCGCCGTCTGCGCCAGCCAGCCCAGGCGGACACCCCAGATCGCATAGCGCACGAGCCGCCCCGGCCGGACCGTGTCCCCGGCGTAGGCAACGGCCGCCTCCGTGTAACCGGCGAGCGCGGGCCAGAAGAGGAAGAGGCGCGCCCACGTGCCCCTCCGGGTATCCTGCTGCTTCTGCGGGGCAGGGTCACGCCTAGGGGCTGGCATCTCCTTCCGCCGGCGCGCGAGCTCGGCCAGCTCGCTGACCTCGCGCTCGAGCCGCGAGAGCTTGAAGGCGTAGATGACGATGTACGCGAGCACGACGGCGAGCACGACGAGGTACGCGGCGGTGACGTAGCGCTCGGCAGACGTCACGACAAAGCTTCCCTCAGCTCGGAAAGCCGGTCGTCCAGTCGCTTTCCCGTCAGCTCGTTCAGGTACAGCGCACCGGCGAGGGCGAGCATGCCGGCGAAGCAGACGAGGAACGTCACGAGCTGGCTCCCCGCGAGGTTCGAGCCGACATCCCGGTCGAAGACGACCGGGTGGATGAGCCCTTCGGCGAGGCGAATGGCAAGGAAGCTGACGGGGATCAGCACCACGCCGAAGAGCGCGTAGACAGCGGACATGTTCGCGCGCCGCGGGCCGGGCTCGACGGAGTACCGCAGCATGAAGTACGCGGAGTAGAAGAGGAAAAGGACGAGGAAGAGGACGAGCTGGCGCTCACTCCATGTCCACCACACCCCCCACGACGTCTTCGCCCAGATCGAGCCGGTGATCAGCGTCAGGATCCCGAAGATGACGCCCATGTGTACCGCCGTGTAGCTCTCGAGGTCGTAGTGCTGCTCGCGCGTCCAGAGCAGGCGGAGCGCCTTCCACGCAGCCCAGAAGAAGCAGGCGTACGCGGTCAATGCGATCGGCACGTGGATGTAGAAGATCCGCTGCCGGAAGCCCTCGATCGGTGCGTTCGGCACCCAGTAGAAGGCGAGCGAGATGCCCAAGAGCAGCAGGCCCGCGGCTGCGGCCGCGAGCACGACCGTGCGGCTATTCCGTAACGACGTACTCAAAGCTCGCCCAGGACAGAATCGCAAAGATCAGGTCGTAGAGAGCGAGGAAGCCGAGGTAGCGCCCGGGATCGTCGGCGATGGAGGCGCCGACGCCGCCGACGACGATCGGGATCACGAGCGGTAGGAAGAGGAGCGGAAGCAGGAGCTCGCGCGCGCGGCTCGCCGCCGCCATCGCGGCGAGGAGCGTGCCGACGGCGGCGAAGCCGACGCTGGCGAGAGCGACCGCGGCGACGAGCTCCCAGCTCACCGGCTCGAAGAAGAGCGCGAACGCCGGCAGCGCCACGACCTCGGCGAGAGCGAGGAACGCAACGACGGCGATCGCCTTCCCCAGCCAGATTGCGCTCCGGTCGGAGGGCGCGAGGACGAGGCCGTCGAGCACGCGCTGCTCCCGCTCCGCGGCGAAGGCGCGGGTGAGCCCGAGGATCGCCGTAAACACCAGCGCGGCCCAGAGCAAGCCGTAGGCGGCCTCGGCCGAGGCGCCGGCGGGCAAAGCGAAGTTGAAGACGACCAGTGTCGAGACGACGAAGAGGAGCATCGCCGGGACGGTGTCTCGCGAGCGAAGCTCCAGGAGGAGATCCTTGCGGGCGAGCGTGCCGACGTCCGCGAGATAGTTCACGCGAGAGCCAGCCTTCCCGTGGCGAGTGGCGCTATGCGCTCGGGATCGTGAGTGGCGAGGACGAGCGTCCGAGTGCCGGCGAGGGCGCCGAGCTCGGCGTCGAGCAGCTCCGTTCCCTCCTCGTCCAGGCCGGCGTACGGCTCGTCGAGGAGGAGCAGGTCGGGCTCGTGCAGGAGCGTCCTACAGAGACCGAGCCGCTGCTGCATGCCCCGGGAGAACGTGGCTACGCGCTCGCGCCGAGCCTCCCAGAGCCCGTAGCGCTCGAGGAGCATTCCGATCCGCTCGCGCCGCTCCGGCACGCGATACAGGCGCCCGTAGAGATCGAGGTTCTCGAGCGCGGTCAGCTCCCGGTAGACGAGCGGCTCGTGGGCGAGATAGCCGATGCGACTGCGCTCGGCCGAGACCTCGAGCTCCCCCTGGGTCGGGACGAGCAGGCCGGCACAAAGCGCGAGCAGCGTCGACTTCCCCGATCCGTTGGGTCCCGTGACGAGCAGGAGCTCGCGCTCGGCGAGCTCGAGATCGAGGTCGCGAAGGACGCGCTTCGCGCCGAAGCTACGGCCCAGACCGCGGGCGGAGATCACATGACCACGTCCGCAAGCACGAACGCGAAGAAGGTCAGGCTGATGACGCCGTTCATGGTGAAGAACGCCATGTCCAGACGGGTCGTGTCGCGCGGGGAGACGAGGGAGTGCTCGTACAGGAGCAAGCCCGCCACGGCGACGACTCCCACCCAGTAGAGGACGCCCGCGCCGAGAACGAGCCCCGCGAGGGCGAGGAAGGCGACGGTGGCGGCGTGACAGGCCCGGGCGACCGCGAAGGCTGCCGGAACGCCGAACCGCGCGGGCACCGAGTGCAGGCCGTGGGCCCGGTCGTGCTCGAGGTCGAAGAGCGCATAGAGAACGTCGAAGCCTGCAACCCACACCGCGACGGCGGCGCCGAGCAACCAGGCCTCGAGCGGGAGGTCGTTCGTGATTGCCGCCCAGGCGCCGACCGGCGCGAGCCCGTCGACGGCGCCGAGCCAGAAGTGGGAAAGCCACGTCGCCCGCTTCAGATAGGGATAGACGACGAAGGCGACGACGGGGATCGGCCAGAGCCAGCGGACGATAGGCGCCAGCTGGTAGACGGCAACGAGGAAGACCGCGAGCGAGGCGAGACAGAAGAGGCCGACCTGCCAGGGCGTGAGCGCTCCACGCGGAAGCTCGCGGCCGGCGGTGCGCGGATTGCGCGCGTCGATGCCGGCGTCGATCAGCCTGTTGAGCGCCATCGCCAGGCTGCGGGCACCGATCATCGCGACCGTGATCCAGAGGAAATCGGCCGCGCTCGGCACCCCGTCGACGGCGAGGAAGGCCCCGATGTAGGCGAAGGGAAGCGCGAAGATCGTGTGCTCGAACTTGACGAGCGAGAGGAAGAGCTTCGGATAGCGGAGAACCGCGGAGGTCAATGCCCCTCCTGGTGATGCTGCTGTGCGGGGGCAGAGGTGCGGCGTGCATTGCCGGGTGGGGCATCAGGTCTGTTGGTGCGCGGTCGGCTCGCCGGCCAGGAGCTCCAATGCATGGCCCAATGCCGGCCGGAGCACCTCGAAGCCGTCCCGAGCCCCGCCCGGCGAGCCGGGGAGGTTGACGACGAGCGTGGAGCCGGCCACGCCGGCCAGGCCGCGGGAGAGCAGGCCGTGCGGCGTCTTGGCGATCGAATCGGCGCGAATCGCCTCGGCGATCCCGGGGGCAGGGCGGTCGAGGACGTCCCGCGTCGCCTCCGGCGTGACGTCCCGCGGGCCCATGCCGGTCCCGCCGGTGGTGAGCACGACTTCCGCGGCGGAGCTCAGCTCCCGAAGCGCCTCGGCGATCGCTTCCCGCTCGTCGGGGACGACGCGCTGCTCGACCTCGAAGCCCTCGGCCAGGAGGAGCTCGGCGAGCACCTCGCCGCTCCGGTCTTCCCGCTCGCCGGCGTGGACACCGTCCGAGACCGTGAGGACGGCCGCCTTCACCCAGCGGCCTCCTTCGTTTTCTCACGCAGCCGCACGTCCTCGACCACCATTTCCTTGTCGATCGCCTTCGCCATGTCGTAGACGGTGAGGGCGGCTACCGACGCAGCGGTCAGCGCCTCCATCTCGACACCGGTCTGCGCCGTCGTCTCGGCGCTCGCCTCGATCGCGACGCCCGCGTCCCCGACCTCGAGGCGTACATCCACGTGTGTGAGCGGCAGAGGATGGCAAAGAGGGATCAGCTCCGATGTGCGCTTGGCGGCCATGATCCCGGCGAGCTGAGCAGTCGTCAGGACGTCTCCCTTCGGAAGCTCACCCAGCCTTGCGGGCGTCCCCGGGCTCATGCGAACGAACGCGCGGGCGACGGCCCGGCGCCGCGTCAGGGGCTTTCCGCCGACATCGACCATGCGAACGGCCCCGCTCTCGTCGACGTGGCTCAGATCCTCGCCCTGCACGCTTGAAGCCTACGTTGTGAACGTCATCTTCATGGCGTCGAAGTCGAGCGTCCAGGCGTAGTGACGCAGAAAGCCATGGCTGAGGATCCCCTGGATCGAGATTCCGGCGATGTCGGTCCAGAGATCGGGAAAGATCCCGTACAGACCCGACGCGTCGTGCTGGACGAGCGGCCCGAGCGCAACCTGCGGCAGCGGAAAGCGGCCGAAGCGGAGCGAGAGGGAGCCGGCGCCGGACTCGCCGACTTCCTCGGTCAACGGCGGTGCCGGGATTCCCAGCGCGTCGAGGGTTGCCCGCGGGAGAGCGACGGACGCGCCGCCTTCGTCCTGGAGGCCGGAGTCGACGATGAACGTCTGCCCCCCGCGCCCGGCGAGCGAGCCCGCGGCGAGAATGAGATGGCTCGCCGCAAGCGCAAAGGGAATCTCGACTCCGCTCTCGGGACGGCGACTCGAGCGGGGGCGAAGGACGAGGCGGGCACGCGGGTAGTCGAGCGTGGCGAGGAACTGGCGCAGAAACCCGGTCCCGATCACGGGGCGCTCCAAGGCCATGACCGCCACGGGCACGGCCCGCACCGTCAGCGGCCCGATCCCAACCGTGCCGGCCCGTCCGTAGCCGATCTCGTCGCGCGCCCCCGCGGCGAAGACGCCTTCGGCGCTCACCACGGGCTCGATCCCGATGGCCTCGGCGACGTCGGGGGACAGGGTGAGAAGCTCGCCGCCGGTGTCTATCCGCGCATCGACCTCGAGACCGTCCACCGCGATCCGGACGCAGGGAAGCTCCCACGCCGTCGTCTGGGTGAAGGCGATCTCCACCTCCGTCTCGCCGCCCCACCCCATCCGGTACGGCGCCTCGTTCCCGAACGACTTCATCAGCTCCCAGAGCGGGAGGTCGATCCCATCGCCGAGGCCGGCGAAGAGCGTGCCGGCCGCCTCGAACCGGTTCGTCTGGAGGTAGACGAGCGCGAGAGCGGCCTCGGCGTCGACCCGGACGTCGACATTGCGGCCCGCGTCCTCGACCACCCGGCGCAAGAGCGGCTCCGCAGCCTCGTAGTTGCCGAGGAGGTACTCGAGCTCGGCCAACCCTCGCACGACTTCGAGCGATGGGTCACCCTCCGCCACGACCTCGGCCGCCAGCTCCCGCGCCCTGGCGAAGTCACCGGCCGCGTGCGCGGTCTTGGCTTCCTCGACCCGCGAATCGACCCTCCGGCGGAAGCGCCTCAACTCGAGGTTGACACGACCGCCCGGCCGCGCGCCTCGTCGAGGTCGGCGAGCTGGCCGTCGATCCAGCGGCTGATGTCGTGCTCGCGGACCTGGGCGACGATCGCCTCGCGACGGCGCCGGCGCTCGGCGGGATCCATGACCAGCGCCTCGTGAATCGCCTCGGCCTGGCCCGCGACGTCGAACGGGTTGACGGTCAGGGCCCACTCGCCGAGCTCGTCGTGGGCCCCGGCGTTCTCGGAGAGGATGAGGACGCCGTCGCGCGTGTTCACGAGCGGCGCCTCCTTGGCGACGAGGTTCATCCCGTCGAAGATCGCGTTCACGAGCAGGACGTCGAACTGCTTGTAGGCGGCCACCGCCTGCGTGAAGTTGTCCTGGATCTGGAGGTCGAGCGGCACCCACCCGTCATGCTGGAAGCGATCGTTGACCGCTCTGGCGGCGCGCTGGATCGCGCCCAGGTACTCGGCGTACTCGGGGATGTCCTGGCGGGAGGGGTCGAGCAGCGCGACCATCTGGACGCGACCGTGCATCTCCGGGTGGGCATCGAGGTAGAGCTCGTAGGCCCGGAAGCCGCGGACGACGTTCTTCGAGGGATCCGTCCGGTCGACGCGGAGGATGAGGAACTCGGGGCGGACCTCCTTCAGCGCCTGCTCGGCGGCGAGCACCTCCTCGCTCGAGGCGAGCTCGTCGAACTCGCCGGGGTCGACCGAGATTGGTCGCGCCCGCAGCCGGGCGACGCGGCCGGCGAGCGGGATCTCGAGCCTCGCGCGGTCGGGCTCGACGCCGAGGATATCCACGCAGGAGCGCTGGAAGCTGTGGCGCCAACGCGGCGTGTGAAAGCTGACGACGTCGTTCGCGAGGAGGCCCTCGTGGATCGACCTTCGGATCGGCTCGGGGAGAACGCGCCAGTAGTCCGGCATCGGCCAGGGGACGTGCACGAAGTGCGCCATCAACGCCTCCGGGGCCCGCTCCCGCACGAGCGCCGGAGCAACGTACAGGTGGTAGTCATGGAAGAAGACGGCGGCGTCCGGCTCGCGCTCGAGCTCGGCGACGACAGCGTCCGCGAAGCCGTGGTTGACGGCGACGTAGCCCTCCCGCCAGGCATGGTGGAGGCCGTGGTCGACGTCGGGGGCGGCGGCCAGGCCCCAGAGGTAGTGCTGGATGAACCACAGCATGGGGTTCGCGATCACGTTGTAGAACCAGTCGTAGGCGGTGGGATCGTGCGCGACGAAGCGGAGCCGGTACGGGGCTCCCCCACGCGCGACCTCGTCGATCGGCTCGTTTCCGGCGGCCTCGGCCACCTCTCGATCCTCCTCGGAGATGGCACTGGCGATCCACGTCACGTCGTGGTGCTCGACCAGGCTGCGAAGCGCCGTCACGAGCCCGCCGCCTCCACGGCGGGCGATGCGCTCGGCGCCTTCGAGCCGGTCGTACAGGACCGGGGCTCGGTTGGAGACGACGATGAGCTTTCGCCGGCCCGCCATCCCCGCACACCCTACCGAGCTCGCGGCGAGCGGCCTCGCGGCCCGACGGCCCTGGTCTTCTAGGACGTGCGGCGGTGCAGGCCTCAGCCAGGCCGGCGACGTCTCCGCTTCTTCCGTCCAGCTCATTGAAGTGAACGAGCCAGTCGCGCAGGAGGCGCGGCGTGAGGAAGCGCCGCCGGACGTGTTCCTTGCCCGCCAGGGCGAGCTCACGGCTCCCCACGGGGTCGGTCAGGGCGAGGGCCGTCTTCTCGGCGCATTCCTCCACGGAGGAAACGAGGTAGCCCGTCGAGCCGTCGGAGACCTGGTCGACGATGCCGCCGACCCTGCCGGCGACGACGGGTCGCGCCTTCCAGAGCGCCTCGGTGACGGTGAGCCCGAACCCCTCGCGGATCGATTTCTGCAGGACGGCGGCCGAGTGCACCTGGAACGCGTTCACCTCGATCGGAGCCGACGTTGTTCAGGTTGGAGAGGATGAAGATGTCCGGCTCGCCGCCGGCCGCAGCGACCGTGCGGTTGTAGTACTCCCAGCCCTCCGGGTCGTCATGGGCCATCGAGCCCACGAGGGCGAGTTGCACGTCGGGATGGGCGGTTCGCACGATCCGCCACGCCTCGATCACCCCGAGCGGGTCCTTCCAGGGGTCGAAGCGGCTCACCTGTGTGATGAGGGGACGACTCACGTCGATTCCGAACTGGTCGACGATGTAGGCAGCGTCCTCGGCCGAGAGCGCCATGTTCTTCGGGGCGAGCGGGTCGATCGCCGGCGGCCAGATCCACGGCGTCGGCAGAGAAACGGCGTCCGGGACGTACTGGCGCCGGTGGAACACCGCGGCGTCGTGCTCGCAGATCCACGGAAGGAGAAGCTCGAGCACGGCAGGGTTCGGCTCCGATAGGTCGATGTGACATCGCCAGGTCCAGTGGTGCCCGACGTGACGCGCGTGCTCGATCACGCCGACGGGCTGCGGATCGTGGACGATGACGAAGTCGTAGAGGCCCTCGAGCGCCTCGGCGTTCAATACTTGGTAGCGCTTGAAGATCTCCTGCTGCTCGGGTGTGAGACTTTGAGGATCTCCCTGCAGCGCGTTGTGAATCGTCTTCGTGACGTCGAAGAACTCGTCCTGGCCCTGGATGATGCGCCACTCGACGTCGAGCCCGGCGTCCCGCATCAGCGGCACCAGGGTGTAGAGGATCTCGGCGACGCCGCCTCCGAACGCGGTCGCCGAGAGGTGGAGCACCCGCTTGCCCTCGAGCGGGGCGGCGAGCTCCCTGATCTCGTCCATCAAGCCCCGCGAAGCGATCGACGCGTAGTCCGTCAGGGCCTTCGAGCCGGCGTTGACCAGGTGGAGCTCCACAGCGGCGGACGATACCGCGCGCGGCGGGGGCCCAAGCGGGTTCTAAGAGTTCTGCGGCCGGAGATTCTTGGTAAAGCGGACGCAGTAGCCGCTTCCGCCGGCACGGTGCCCGATGCTTAGGTCGTCGGTGAGGGCGCGGATGATGGCAAGGCCGAGGCCCCCTTCGTCGAGCTCGTCCGCGCCCGACTCGATCGGCGACGGATCGAAGCCCCCGCCTTCGTCGAAGACCTCGACCGCGAGGGTCTCGTCGGCGAGCTCGTAGCGGATCTCGACCTCGCCTTCCCTGCCGTCTACATACGCGTGCCTGACCGAGTTGGTGCACGCCTCGGTCAGCGCAAGCTTGACGTCCGCGAGCACCTCGGGCTCGACGGCCCGAGAACGCAGCAGGCCGGCCAGGGCGAGCCGGCCAAGCGCGATGTACTCGGCCTTTGCCGGGATGACAAGCAAAACCACGCTCCTCGAGATTCCCTTCTCCTTGCTCAAGCGCGAGCCATTGCCGCAGACGCTTCGATGCCGAAATCTAGCGTCTAACGGTTCGTCCAGGCATGTCGTGATCCTGATTCGCTCGTACCCCGGCCTCGGAGTGGGCAAACCGGGCCAGGCGCTCCTGCGCGACCTCGACCGCCTCCGGGCTCGAGTCGACGAGGACGAAGTGCCGGTCGAGCTGTGCGCAAACCGCCCCGAGCGTCCCCGAGCCCGCAAACGGGTCGAGGCACCAGTCTCCCGGCCGTGAGGAGGCCTGGACGATCCGGCGGAGGATCCCCTCCGGCTTCTGCGTCGGATAGCCCGTCTTCTCCTTGCCCGTCGGCGAGACGATCGTGTGCCACCAGACGTCGGTGGGAAGCTTGCCGCGCGCCGCTTTCTCCGCGGTGACCAAGCCCGGGGCCATGTACGGCTCGCGCTCGACCGCCTCGGCGTCGAACCAGTAGCGCTCGGGATCCTTGACGTAGACGAGAATCGTGTCGTGCTTCGCCGGCCACCGGCGCCGAGGTCGACCACCGTAGTCGTAGGCCCAAACGATCTCGTTGAGGAAGCACTCCCGACCGAAGAGGCGGTCGAGCAGGACCTTCGCGTAGTGCGCTTCGCGATAGTCGAGATGAAGGTACAGCGTCCCGGTCGGAGCGAGCAGGCGGTGGAGCTCCCGAAGCCGCGGCTCGAGGAAGCCGAGGTAGTCGTCGTAGGCATCGGCAAACGACGACCGGCGAAGCACGTGGGTCGCGTAACGCCGCCCGGCGAAGCCCAGTCGGTCGCCGTCCGGCCTCGCCTCGACGGCCATCGTCACCCGTCCCTGCCGCCGACCGGTGTTGAAGGGTGGATCCGCGTAGACCAGCTGGAAGCAACCGTCGTCGAAGCCGGGAAGCACGTCGAGGTTGTTCCCGAGGAGGATCAGGTCCTCGCTGGGCTGCACGGCGCCGAGTCTAGAGCGCGTGCAGGAGGTCTACGAGCACGTGTCCGCTCTAGCAGCGGAGCGCAGGCGGGTTCGACGGCCGGTCGCCGAGGAGCACCGTCAGCTCGAGCCGCTCCGTCCCTCGCAGGACCGTCAGGCGAATCTCATCGCCGGGCAGCAGCTCCTGGTTGACAGCCCTGACAACATCCTCGGCCGAGCGGACGGGCTGGCCGTCGACCGCGACGATGAGGTCGCCGCCCGGACAGAACGGGAGCCCGTCGAACTCCTCCTCCGTGCCTCCCCCGACCAGGCCGGCTCGGTCGGCCGGGCTCCCACCGGCGACGGACTGGACGGCCGCTCCCCTCGTCTCCGCAAAGCCGAAGCGCTCGGCGAGCCTGGGCGTAACCGTCTGCGTGGTCACGCCGAGCCAGGCATAGCGAACCTCGCCGGTCTGGATCAGCTGCTCCATCGAGCGCCTGGCCGCGTTGATGGGGATGGCAAAGCCGACGCCCTCCGCAGTCCCGGACTCGCTCCGGATCTGCGCGTTGATCCCGATCACCTCGCCGGCGGCGTTGAACATCGGGCCTCCGGAGTTGCCCCGGTTGATCGGCGCGTCGGTCTGGATCGCGTCGACGAGGTTGAAGCCCGAGGTGATCGAGTCGATCGACCGTTCGGTCGCCGAGACGACGCCCACGCTCAGCGAGCTCTCCTGGCCGAAGGGGCTGCCGATCGCAGCCACGGGCTCGCCGACGACGACGGCGCTCGAGTCACCCAAGGGCACGGGGCTCACCGGATGGTCGGCTGGATCGACCTTGAGCAGGCCGACGTCGTCGAAGAGGTCCCAGCCGACGACCTTGGCAGGGAGGCGCTCTCCGTCCCGAAACTGGACGTAGACGGTGTCGGCCGCCGACGGAGTTCCGCCCGGATCGGACTCTCCGGCGGTGGTCACGACGTGGGAGTTGGTGAGGATGTAGCCCTCGTTCGAAGCGACGAAGCCCGACCCTTGGGAGGCCGACACGTCGGGGTCGTCGATGCCGCCCTCGCCGAACAAGGCGAAGATGGTGACGACGCCGGCCGCCCGCTTGCGGTAGAGCTCGGCGGCGTCGAAGCCGTTCCCGGCGAGCGGCTTCGCCGCGTCGCCCTCGACCGTCTCGGCTGCCGGCGTCCCAGTATCGGGCGTGGGCACGAGCACGGTCTGAACACGGCTGTCGTCCCCGTCGACCCACCCGACGGCCTTGCCGAGCACGAGCACGAGCGTCCCGCCGAGGACGGCGGAGACGACGGCGAGCACGGCGACGGCGCCAGGGCGGGTCACGTCCGACTCATCGTAGTGACGACGGGCCGGCCGGACCGGCGGTTCAACTTGCTACATCAGCCACGAGCTCCGTCTGGGGCTGCTGCGGCTGCGCCTCCGGCAGATTCAACGTGAAAACGGTAGTGCCGGGCCGCGAAGAGACCTCGATCGACCCGCCCAGCCGAATCGCCAGCTCCGAAGCGATGGCCAGCCCCAGGCCGCTTCCCGAGGCTTTGCCGCCCGCAGCCCGGTAGAAACGCTGGAAGAGATGCTTCTGGTCCTCTGCCGGAATGCCGGGCCCGTCGTCACGCACCTCCAGCACTGCGCCGTGGCCGCGCTTGAGCACGCGCACGGTCACGGTAGTGCCCGCCGGGGTATGCCGGATCGCGTTCTCCACGAGCGCCCTGACGATCTGCTGCACGCGCAGATCGTCTCCGAGCGCCGGCACGGGCGCCTCGGCCTCGACCACGAGCTCGTGCTCCGTGGCCTCGGCGACGGCCCGGAACTCGTCGGCAACAAGGCGCCCGGAGGCAGCCAGGTCGAATTGCCCGATTTCGACCTCCAGCTGGCCGGCATCGAGGCGGGAGAGGTCGAGCAGGTCGGTGGCCAGTCGTGCGAGGCGGTCGATCTGATCCCGCATCTCGGCGAGGAACTCCCGGCGGACCTCGGGCGCCATCTGCTCGTCGTCGAGGAGCTCGACGAACGCTCCCAGGGAGAAGAGAGGCGTCCTCAATTCGTGCGAGGCGTTGGCGATGAACTCGCTACGGGCGCGATCGAGCACTGCCAGCCGCACCCGCATGCTGTTGAACGCGTCGGCGAGCTGCCCTACCTCGTCGCGGCCGCGGTCGACAACCGGGGTGTCGAAATCGCCGTCGGCGAGGCGCTCGGCGGCGGACTCAAGCCGCCGGATCCGCCGCGTGAAGGCCCAGGCGAGGAGATAGCCGGCAAGCCAAGAGATGACGAGCGAGGTCGCGCCCGCGACGAGCAGGCTCCGGCGAACGAGCCTGACGTTGGCAAGCACGTCGTCGAGCGGCGCCGCGAGGACGACGACCCGACGGCCGGCGGGACTCGCGACCTCGGCGTGAGGCTCCTCTTCGTGCTCGCTGCGCCCGGAGACGGGAGACCCCGTGCTCGCCGCCTCGAGCGCGAGCGGGTCCGTCGAGAAGTCTCCGAGCGGGTTGTCCCGCGAGTCGGCCAGCTTCGAGAGTTGCTCGTCGGTCAGCGGCTCGAGCACGATGACCCGCGAGCCAAGGCGCTCGCCGTGCGCCCGCACGACATTCTGCATGGTCAAAAGGTCCAGGTCCTGCACGTCGCGGACGACCGTCGGCGCCGCCTGGCTGAGCTCATCGATCTTTGCGTCGACGAGCCGGTTCTCGAGCTGCGGGACGACGGCGACGTAGACAATCGCAAGCGCGCCGGCGACGACGGCGAAGAGGACGAGCCCGGCCTTGACGCTCAGGCTGATGAGGGGCGGGGCTCTCATCGCACGTCGCGGAATCGATACCCGGCCCCGCGCACGGTGAAGATCAGCTCGGGCTCGCTGGGGTCTCGCTCCAGCTTCTCGCGCAGATGCCTGACGTGCACGTCGATCGTCCGCGGGTCACGGTACGCCGAGCCGCCCCAGAGCTCGTCGAGGAGCGCTTTTCGCGTGAAAACGCGCCCCGGGTTTGTCGCGAGCATGCGCAGGAGCTCGAACTCGAGGTAGGTGAGCTGGACGGGCATTCCCCGCGCTTCCACCGTGCGCCGGGCGGTGTCGATCCGAAGCCCGTTTACCTCGACCAGCTCCTCGCGCCCGCTCGAAGCCGGGAGCTGGGCACGGCGGAGAAGCGCGCGGACGCGGCTCATGAACTCGCGAATGGAGAACGGCTTCGTGATGTAGTCGTCGGCGCCGAGCTCGAGGCCCAGCACCTTGTCCCCTTCGTCGCCCCGCGCCGTCAGCATGATGATCGGGACGGCGCTCCGCTCTTCGCGCAGGCGCCGGCAGACGGCGAGCCCGTCCAGGCGCGGGAGCATGAGGTCGAGAATGACGAGGTCGACCGGCTCCGCCCGGTAGCGGTCGAGCGCCTCCTCGCCGTCGCGCGCCTGCACGACGCGGTAGCCCTCTCGCTCGAGGGGATACGTGAGCACCTTCTGCACCGACTCCTCGTCGTCCACGAGGAGCACCGTGGGGCGCGCTTCCATCGCTGGAGTAAGAATAGGGATGGCGCCGCGCGGGTCGGGAGGTACCGTCGGCGGGGACCAGCCGGGCATCTAGACTTGGCGGGCTGATGGCCGCAGAAGCGCCACGCCGCCGGCCACGGCGCGGCTCCCTGGAGCGGCCGGTCTCGACGCGCATCTACCGTGCCGCCTGGCTCGTCGTCGCCGTTCCCGTGCTCGTGGCCGCCTTCAGCGTCGGGAGGCCCGACGCGCTCTCGCCACCCCGCGCGCAGCCCTTCTTCGACGGAGAGACCGCTCTCCAGTTCACGAACGACCTCGTGACCGAGGCCTCCGACCGCTCGCCCGGCACCAGCGGGCAGCGTGAGGCCGCCGACTGGGTCGAGGAGGTCCTGCGGGGCTACGGCTTCACCGTCGAGCGGCAGACGTTCCCGGCCGAGATCCCGGGCTTGGGCACCGAAGAGCTGGTCAACATCGTCGCCACTGCGCCTCGCACCGGGCAAGCCGCCGCCCAGACGCGGCGCGCCATCGTCGTGCTCGCGCATCGCGACAACAACGGGAGCTCGCCAGGGGCCGACGACAACGCCTCGGGGACGGGCGCGCTGCTCGAGCTCGCCCGGGACCTCGGCAGCGCCTCGCTCGCACACCCGATCCTCCTGGTCTCGACCGACGGAGGCGCTTACGGAGGCCTCGGCGCCGCCCACTTCGCCGAGAGCCGGCCGTACGCCGGCCGCATCGCAGCCCTGATCAACCTCGATTCGATCGGATCGGGCGACCCGCCCAGGATCGAGTTCGCCGGCGACACGCCGCGGGTGCCCAGTCCCACGCTGCTGGCCACGGCGGGCGAGGCGATCGAGGCGCAGAGCGGAGTGGAACCGCGCCGGCCGGGCGCGTTCGCGCAGCTCGTCGACCTCGCCTTCCCGTTCAGCTTCTACGAGCAGGCGCCGTTCGTCTCCCGCGGCGTCCCGGCGATCACCGTCACCACCGGTGACAGCCGCCCGCGGCCTCCCGAGGGCGACACGCTCGCCAACCTCGACGAGGTCCGGCTCGGCGAGCTCGGCCGCGCCGCGCAGACGCTCGTCACCTCGCTCGACGGGGCCGCCGAGGTCGCCAGCGGCACCCAGTCGTACCTCTTCTTCGGGACGCGGCTGCTCTATGGCTGGACGCTCCAGCTCGTCCTCGTCTTCGCGCTCATTCCCTTCCTGGCCGCGACGGTGGACCTCTTCGCCCGCTGCCGGCGCCGGCACATCGCCCTTCGGCCGGCGCTTCGCAGCTACCTCAGCCGCCTCGCCGTTTGGCTCTGGCTGGGACTCGTCTTCGCCCTCTTCACCGCCATCGGCCTCCTGCCCAGCGGCGAGGATCGCCCGATCGCGCCGGACACTCCCGCGGCAGGAGACTGGCCCGTAGCCGCGCTCACCGACCCTGCTCGGCGTCTCCGCCCTGGCCTGGCTCCTCGTCCGGCCGCGCCTGACAGCGACGCGGTCGATCACCCGCCAGGAGGAGCTCGGCGGCCACCTGGCGGCGATGCTCGTCCTCGCGATCGTCGCCCTTGTTGTCACCGCAGTCAACCCCTACTCGCTCATATTCGTGCTCCCGTCGCTGCACGCCTGGCTCTGGCTCCCCCAGCTGCGCGACCGGCGCCGCGCCGTCCAGCTTGCCGTCTACCTGCTGGGCTTCACCGGCCCACTCCTCCTGCTCGCCTCGTTTGCGATCCGCTTCGAGATGGGGCTCGATGCAGTCTGGTACCTGCTTGCGCTCACCGCCGTCGGCTACGTGCCGATCCCGCTCGTGGCCGCGTTCCTCGCCTGGGGCGCCGCCGCGGCGCAGGTGGGCGCGGTGACCCTCGGGATGTACGCGCCCTATCCCGACGTCTCCGAGCGCACGCCCGGGCCGTTCCGAGAAGCCGGTCGCCGGACGATCCTGGCCGTGCGGAGGGCCCGCGGGCGGCACCTCGTCGTCGTCGAGCCGGAGGACGACCAGGCCGAGAGCCGGTAATAATCTTCTGAGAGGCCGGGCTAGAGCTCCAGGAAACGCACCGGCGATCCGGCCGGGAGCTCGCCCTCCCCGGCGGAGATCCAAGCAAGGGCAGCCGCGCGGCCTGCCCTCACGATCATGTGCGACTCCTGGCCCTGCACCGGGCTCAGCACGGCTTCCCCGTCCTCCACGGCCAGCGTCGCCCTGACGAGCTCGTCGCGCTCGGCATTTCGAGCGACCGCCGCCGCGAGCTTTCCCGGTCGGAACGCCGGCAAGGGGTGCGGCAGGCCCAGCAGCGCGTTGACGGCCGGCCGGACGAAGAGCTCGAAGGTCGCGAGCACCGAGACCGGGTTCCCGGGCAGGTTGAACACGAGGTGGCCGCGGCGAACGCCGAAGGCTACGGGCTTCCCGGGCTTGACCGCCACTCCCCAGAAGACCTCCTCGACCCCGAGGTCGGCTTGCACCCGCCGCACCAGGTCGTGCGGCCCTACGGACGCACCGCCGGTCGTGACGAGCATGTCGAAGCCGAGCAGCGCGCGCTCCATCGTCCGCCGGTGCTCCTCCTCGGTGTCGGCGACGATCCCGAGCTGCGCAGGAACGGCGCCGGCCAGCTGGAGCGCGGTGCCGAGCAGAAGCCCGTTCGACTCGTAGATCTGCCCGGGGGCCAGCGGCTCGCCGGGTTGGCGGAGCTCGGATCCCGTGACGAGAATGCCCACGCGCGGCCGCTTCGAGCAGCGCACCTCGGCTACGCCGGCGGCCGCCAGCGCTCCCACACGGCCGGGCCCGAGGACGACTCCCGGCTCGAGCACCGTCTCGCCTGCGCCAACGTCGCCGCCTCGGGCGCGGACGTTCGCCCCGCCCGGCACCGGGGCCCGCACCGCCAGCCTGCCGTCGCTTTCCTCGACAACCTCGATCGGGACGACGGCGTCCGCTCCTTCGGGGACTGCCCCACCGGTGGCGATCGCCATCGCCTCGCCCGGCTCCAGTGCCCGAGGGGCCGGGCTACCGGCGGCGATCCGGGCGACCACGGGCAAGGTAACGGGCGCCTCCGCTGTGTCGGCAGAGCGCAGCGCGTAGCCGTCCATGGCCGAGCTCGGAAACGGCGGCAGGTCGACGGCGGCGGCGGCGGCCTCGGCGAGCACCCGGCCCGCGGCGCGCTCGATCGGCACACGCTCCGCCTCGAGCGGCCTCGCCCGCTCCAGGACGAGGCGCTGCGCCTCCGCCACCGAGATCAGCGCTGCCATGACGTCCGTACCGTAGTCCTAGATGGGTACCGCGTCGCGGAGGAGGTAGGCGGAGAGCGCGAGCGCGAGCACCCGCGCGGTCCTGTCTTCCTCCACGGCCGCCAGCGGCACAGCCCAGACCGCGTACCAGGGGACCAGCCAGGAGGTGCAGACGAGCAGAAGGCCGGCGGTGAGTGCGAGACGGGCGCGGCCACGCCACGCCTCGCGCAGGAGCCACACGTATGCGAGCGCGAAGGCGGCGGCGAAGGCAACCGACACTCGCGCCTTCGGGGAGCCCGAGCGAGGCGATCCGGCTCGGGATCGCATAGGAGGCCCTATCCTCGGCCAGGTTTTGCGCCAGCGGGCCGACGGCTCCGATCCAGTCGAGCCCGTACCGCCATGTAGCAAAGCCACGATCACCATCACACCCAGCGCCAGCCCTCGGTGGTCGATCCTCCTCCCGGCTTCGCCGAGCCTCGAGCAGGCGAAGCGGCAGGAAGAGCAGCGGCACCCACTTGATCGCGATCGCCGCCGCCCAGGAGAGGCCGGCCAGGGCCGATCTCCCGGATGCCGCGAGCGCCAGCGCGGCGAGGACGAAGGCCATCATCCACGCGTCGTTGTGGCCGCCCCCGGCGAAGTGGATCGCCAACAACGGGTTCCAGCCGACGAACGCCGCCGCGAAGGCGGGCCGGGGCGACAGGCGCGCCGCGAGCAGAACGAGCGCGACCATGGCCGCCGCCGCGAGGCCGCGATAGGCCCAGGCGGCTGCATCCGCTGACTCTCCGACGACCTCCGCGTGAGCCTCGGAGGCGAGCGTGAATCCCGGCCCGTACACCGAGGTCGTGTCGTGCCAGTAGGAGCCCATGAGCGGGTAGGCGACGTCCGCCGGGTAGTCGCTCGGCTCGTCCACGTACGGGTTACCGCCGTGCACGGTCGAGATGCGGGCGTAGTCCCAATAGGTGTAGACGTCCGTCGAGAGGAGGACCGGGCCCGCCAGGGGCAGCAGCTGGATCGCACAGGCAAGCGCGATCACGGCCTTGCGGCCGCTGAAGCCACCACGGCGGTCGAGCAGATAGAGACCTGCGAGATACGCGGCGAAGGCGGCGATCATCGCGCCGAGGTAGAGCCAGGCCCAGCTCGATTCCTCCCCTTCGTGCTCCGGCACGAGCGGCGAGGACGACGGGAAGGCGAACCCGACGGCCGCGGCCGTGAGCACCAGGACGAGCGCTCCGGCGAGGAGCGCCCACCCCGTCCCGCGACTATCGGTCTTCTTCTGTAGTTGTAGGAGGCTGCTCAGTCGGCTCGTCCGGCTCGTCCTCGGGCTTCTCCGGCTCCTCCGGCTCGTCCGCTCGTCCGAGTCGTCCTGCGAGCCCTCGTCTCGATCCGGCTTCGGCGGCGGCTCGGGCGCGCCGAAGAATGCGTACTGCCCGTGGAACGGAACCCAGACCGCGGGATGCTTCGGGCTCGGCCAGTCGGGCTGCCCGAGGCCGCGAAGCGCCTGAGACATGTAGAGCTTCCAGATCGAGGCCGGGAACGATCCGCCGGTAACGGTGATCCCGTGGACGCTCGACATCGCGATCTGGGCGTTGGGGTAGCCGACCCAGACGACCGTGGACGCCCTGGGCGTGTACCCGGCAAACCACGCATCGGCGGAGTCGTCCGTCGTTCCCGGTCTTCCCTGCTGCCGCGGGATCGCCGTAGTTCGCGCCGGTGCCCGTCCCGCTGGTGATGTTCCTCTGCAGGATCTTGGTCACCTCGTAGGCGACGCCGTCCGGCATGACGCGCTTCCGCTTCGAGACCCCCCAGCCGGCGTCCTCGTCGACGCTGCCGTCGGCGAGCACGACCCTGCGGATCGCCATCGGCTTGGAGTAGACGCCTCCGGCCGCGAGCGTGGCGTACGCCGAGGCCATCTCGAGCGGGGAGACGGCGTTCGACCCGAGCCCGATGGACGGGACGGGCAGGAGCTCCGTCTTGATGCCCATCTTCCTGGCCACCCTGACGACGTTCTCCGGGCCCACGTCGAGCGTGAGCCGCGCATAGACCGTGTTGTCGGAGCTGAGCGTCGCCGTCGCGATCGGTACGGCGCCGATGTAGGAGTGGCTGTAGGTCGCCACGTCCCAGGGCTCCGAGAAGGGGTCCGGCTGGTAGTGGAAGGGAGCGGACAGGTACGTCGTCGTGTTCGGGTTGATGCCCTGGCGGATCGACTCGGTGAGGACGAAGGTCTTGAACGCCGAGCCCGACTGGCGCCGCCCCTGCGCCGCCAGGTTGAACTGGATCTCCTTCTTGCCGGGGACGACCGCAGTCATGGCCCGGATGGCGCCGTTCGCGGGGTTGATCGATACGACCGCGGACGCCGGGTCGCTCGGCAGGTTGAGCACGGTCTTCATCGAGTCGATCGCGATGCGCTGGTAGCGCGGGTTGATGGTCGTGTAGACCTTCAGGCCGCCGCTTCGCACCGTCGTGGCGCCGTACTCCTCGATCAGGAGCTCGCGCACGTAGCTGAAGAAGAACGGCTCGCGGATCCTCGTGTAGATCCGGCCTCGCTCGAGCCCGAGCGGCTGTGCGAGGGCCGCCTGATAGGCGGACTCGCTGATGTAGTCGTCGTTCCGCATGGCCGCGAGCACGTCGTTCCGGCGCGCAAGTGCCTGCTTGGGGTTCTGGAAGGGGTCGAAGACAGACGGCGCCTGGGGCAGCCCGGCGATCAGCGCCGCCTCCTCCAGCTCGAGGCTGGCAGCGTGCTTCGAGAAGTACGTCTGCGCCGCCGCCTCGGCGCCGTACGAGTGCGCCCCGAAATAGACCTGGTTCAGGTACGTCTCGAGGATCCTGTCTTTCTTCCAGACCTTCAGCTCGGCGGGCGTCAACCCGGCGGGCGTCGGGCCCCAGAGCTTCGGCAGGCCCTCGCGCTCGACCTTCAGCGCCAGGCACGCCTCCTTCGTCTTGCGCTCCCAGGAGACGTCACGCTCGATGTAGAGGTTCCGGACGAGCTGCTGCGTGAGGGTCGAGCCACCCTGGACGATCTCGCCCTCCTGCAGGTTCTTGACGGCGGCGCGGATGATGCCCTCGTAGTCGATGCCCGAATGGGAGTAGAAGCGCCGATCCTCGATCGCGACGGTGGCGTCGGCCAGGAACGGCGAGATCTGGTCGAGCGCCACCGGCTGGCGGTTCTGCTCGGCGGGAATGGAGCCCAGCACTGACCCGTCTGCCGCGTAGACGAACGAGTTCTCGCCGATCGAGACCGGCTTCAGCGACTCCAGCGAGCAGCTGTTGATGAACGCCTGCGCTCCGGCGAAGAGCCCAGCTCCGAGGACGCCGGCGCCCGTGAGCAGGAGCACGACGAGCCCAACGACGACGAGGCGCCGCGACTGAGCCCGATCACGGCGGCGGCGGTCGCGGCGGCGGCGGCGGTTCCTGTTGTCGGCCCAATTGGCCGTTGCCGTTGCCGTTCTTGCCGTTGCCGTTCTTGCCGTTGCCGTTACCGTTCTTGCCGTTCCCATACCGGTTGCGGGCGCCGTTCGGCCCCTTCCCGGTCATGGGTAGATCCCCTCGTTCTTCAGCCTCTCCACGACGCCGCGGCGGAGGCTCGAAGCGAGCTCGGTCGCCCCGGCGGCGCTGCGGGCCCAGGTCTCCACCGTCACGGAGACCTCGTCCTGGTCGACCTGGCTCACATACACGTTCGGCTCTCGGATGATCGCTTCATCGGGTAGACGCTTTGCCTCCTGGTGAAGGAGCTCGAGCACACGATCGAGATCGGCGCTGAGAGGGACCGCAACCGTCACAGCAACCTGGTGTTCGGCTCCTGCAATGGTGGCGTTTCGGATGGTATCGGAGGCCAGCTTCGTGTTCGGGACGTAGTAGCGGGCCCCGTCCGCCGCGCGGATGACCGTGTACGTGAGGCCGATCTGCTGCACCGTGCCCGACGCCCCTGCCACCGCGACACTGTCGCCGAGCCGTAGCGGCTGGGCGAACGCGACCCAGATTCCGGCGACGAAGTTCGAGAGCGTGGTCTGCGCAGCCAGGCCGGCGATCAGCGCGATCACCGCGGACGACGCGAGAATGCTCCCTGCCACGGTCCGCACCGCAGGAATGACCAGCAGGGCGCTGAGGACGCCCACCGCGATGATCACCGCGAGGACGCTGCGGCGCACGACCCGATAGACCGTGAGCGTCTCCGGGCGAAGCTTGAAGTGCCTCGCGATCATCCGGTCGACGACGCGGGCGACGATCACGGTCGCGAGCAGCACGACGCCTGCGACTACGAGCCGCTCGATCCACTCGGTGTCCATTGTCACGGAGTTCTCTAGAAGGGGAGCGGCTTCCTGCCCGCAAACCCCTCCTCGAGATCGTGCCAGTGGGCAACGGCGGGCTCACCGAGCTCCCAGCAGAGGAGGACCGTGTCACCGCTCCCCGGATGGCTCGCCGGGAAGTCGATCAGCCCCCGGTCGAGATCCTTGACCTGCACGCCGAGACCGTGGAGCTCGTCGACAAGGCCCGCAAGGTCGGCGGCCGCCTGCGCGACGGCCTCTTGCAACTCGCCTACGCGACCCGGATCGAGACTGCCACCGTTTCCGCCGATCAGCGCCTGCATCGTCTCGAGCTCCTCGCCGAGGGCGACGAGGGCTCTGCGCTCGTCGACCAGCCGCGCCACCAGAGCCTCGACTTCGGGAAGCGCAGCGTTCGCCTCCTCCGGCGTGAAGAGCCGCATCTTCGCCATAGTGCCAACGGACATGAGAACGTGCTTCGCGGTCATCCTCCTGCTCGGAGCCCTGCTGGGCGCCACCGCCTGCGGCGAGCGCTCCGAGCCGCTCGGAGAGCTGGAGCAGCCGTACCCGGTGACCGTGCAGGGCGTCGGCGGAGGAGAGCCCGCGGTCCTGAGGAGCCAGCCGGAGCGAATCGTCGCGCTCGACCCCGGCTCGGCGGAGCTCGTGATCGCGCTCGGCGCCCGCGACCGCCTCGTCGGGATCCCGTCGGGCATCGCCAAGGGCGACGGGCCGAGACAGGCTGACCCCTCGGCGGTAGAGGTCGTCTCGCCCAACCTCCGGATCCGGGTCGACGAGGTGGCACGGCTCGAGCCGGACCTGATCGTCGCCACCCCCAGCACGGACCAGCTCGACCTCTCACGCGTGCGTCGCGAAACCGGAGCAGCCGTCTACGTCCAGCCGAACACGTCGGTGGAAGACGTCCTGCACGCGACACTCGAGCTCGGTTTTCTCGTCGGTGAGCCCGTCCAGGCCAGAACGGTCGCTTCGAGGATCCGCGAGGAGATCGCCGCTGTCGAGGACCAGATCGCCGAGGAGCCCGTAACGACGACCTTTGTCGACACCGGGTTCTTCGTCACGGTTCCCCTGCGCTCGCTGCTCGGCGACCTCGTCGTCAGAGCGCGCGGCGAGAACGTCGCCGGGGAAACGGCCAGCGCCGAGCCGATCCCGATCAACCGGCTCCGGCGCCTCGATCCGGAGGTCTACCTCGCAACCTCGGACAGCCGCGTCACTCTCGCGCGCCTGCGGCGCGACCCGCGGACTGCCAAGCTCACGGCGGTCGAGGAAGCGCGCTTCCGCATTCTTCCCTCCGATCTGGTCCAGCGGGCAGGCCCCTACGTCGGCTCCGCGCTGGAGCGTGTGGCTCGCGCCCTGCACGCGGATGCCTTCCAGAACGACCGCTAGCGCGCTCGACGCGGTCACCGTCGACGCGATGGGGACGATCGTCGAGCTCGCCGATCCGGTGCCCAGCCTCCGACGCTCACTTCGCGAACGCGGCGTCGATCGCTCGCCCGAACAGGTCGCCGCGGCTTTCCAAGCCGAGGTCGCGTACTACCTGCCCCGTACGCTCGAAGGTCGCGACGACAGGACGCTTGCCGACCTCGGGCGGCGCTGCACGGCCGTCTTCCTCGAGCACGCAGACGCCGGTCTGGATGCCGGCGAATTTGCACCCGCCTTCCTGGCAAGCATCGTCTTCGAACCGCTCGCCGGCGCCCAGGCGGCGCTCGGACGCCTGCGGGCGGCCGGTCTCGCTCTCGCCTGCGTCTCGAACTGGGACGTCTCGCTGGCGGGTCATCTTCAGCGGGCGCGCCTGGCGGGCTTCTTCACGGAGATCGTCAGCTCCGCCGAGGCCGGAGCGTCGAAGCCCGATCCCGCGGTCTTCCTGACTGCGCTCGACCGCCTCGGCGTCCCGCCGGAGCGTGCGCTCCACGTCGGCGACGGCGACGGCGACCGGGAGGGCGCCGCGGCCGCCGGCCTCGCCTTCGAGCCGACGCCGCTCGCTACGCTCCCCGAACGGCTCGGGCTGGGCCGACGACCATGAGCAAGCGCAGGCTGGGCCTGTCCACACGTGCGATCCACACGCCGCCGCTGCCGGAGGGCGCCGGCGAGCCCGTCGTCGGCCCGATCGTCGCCTCCACGACCTTCTCGTTCGACCGCGTCGCCGATCTCGGCTCTGTCATCGCCGAAGAGGAGTACGGCTTCACCTACGCAAGGCTCCGGAACCCGACGGTCGAAGAGCTCAACGCCGTCATGGCCGAGCTCGAAGGCGCCGAGGCAGCACAGTGCTTCGCCTCCGGCATGGCGGCAATCAGCGCCGCGCTCCACTCGACCTTGGCGCCCGGCGACACGCTGCTTCTTCCGCACCAGCTCTACGGGACGACGTACACGCTTGCGGAGTCTCAGCTCCGGCCGCGCGGGATCGAGCTCGTCTACCTCGACGTCACGGACGTCTCGGCCTGGGAGCGCCCTGCACGCGTCCGTTACGTCGAGACGATGGCGAACCCCGGATTCCCCCTCGCGGATCTCGGGGCGCTCGCAGCGACCAAGGGCGATGGGCTCCTGGTCGTGGACAACACGTTCGCCTCTCCCGCGCTCTGTCGCCCGCTCGAGCTCGGAGCGGACCTCGTCTGCGAGTCGGCGACCAAGTACCTGAACGGCCACCACGACGTGATGGCGGGAGTGGCCGCCGGAAGCGGCGAGCTCGTGGCGGCGGCGCGCGCGCACCAGATCGAGGTCGGCTCAGTCCTGGACCCGTTCCCGGCCTTCCTCGTCCGCCGGGGCCTGAAGACGCTGGCACTTCGCCTCGAACGAGCCGGCGAGAACGCGCTGGTCGTCTCGCGCTTCCTCGAGGAGCATCCGGCCGTGAGCCGTGTCTTCTATGCCGGTCTGGAGAGCTACCCCCAGCGCGACCTTGCGGTGCGCCAGCTCGACGGGACCGGAGGCATGCTCGCGTTCGAGCTGGCCGGCGGGAAGGAAGCAGGCGAGCGCTTCATGGACGCTCTCCAGCTCTGCGGCCGCGCGACCAGCCTCGGCGGTGTGGACACCGTGCTCCATCATCCGGCCTCCACGAGTCACCGCCAGTATTCGCCCGAGCAGCTGGCCGCCGCCGGTGTCTCGCCCGGCCTCCTGCGACTCTCCACAGGCTGCGAGGACGTCGGCGACATCGTGGCCGACCTCGAGCAGGCGCTTGCGCAGGCATAAGACCTGGCCCGCGGTCGTCTGGTTGGGCCTGTCCAGCCTGGTCGTGCTCCTGGCCTTCGCGGGCGCGAGCGAGGCCTCGGGCTCGGAGAACGAAAACGTCCTCTTCGACGCCGACCTGGCTATCGGGGGCATCGTCTTCTACGGCCTCATGATCGCCGTGTCGTTTGCGATCGCGAGCGCGTACCCGCGCGCACGGCGAATGGATGCGCTCGGCTTTCGCAGGTTTCGCCTGCGCTGGGTGTGGATCTCCTTCGCCGTCGTCGTCGCCACGACGATCGTCGCCGTCGCCGTCGAGCCCTTCCTCCACGGCGGCGAGGACCAGGGGCTGGGCGCCGACCGGTGGCAGCCGGAGCATGCAGGCGCCTTTGTCGCCAACGTGCTCGTGCTGACTCTGCTCGGGCCCTTCGCGGAGGAGCTCTTCTTCCGCGGTCTGGGCGTTCGCGTCCTCATGCTCTACGGCGGGCTCGTCGCCATCCTCGCCACCGGCGTCATCTTCGGCCTCGTCCACGGCATCCTCGGCGCTCTCCCACCGCTCGTCCTCTTCGGCATCGGGCTTGCGTGGGTGCGCCTGCGCTCGGCGAGCGTCTGGCCCCCTTTCATCGGCCATTCCGCCTACAACGCTCTCGGGATCCTCGTGCTCGTCCTCTCCTGGACCGTTGATTCATGACGGCCTATCCTTGCAGCCATGCGACAGAGCGACCCTGAGCACGATCCCAAAGTCCGCGAGCTGCGGGAGCGCATCACCGAGCAGGACCTCGCCATCCTGGCTGCACTGAACCGGCGCCTCCAGCTCGTGGGCGAGCTGAGGGAACACAAGCTGACCCGCGGCTGGGAGTTCGTCGATCGAGGGCGCGAGGCGCAGTTGCTCGCCGCGCTCGCTGCCGAGAACCCGGGACCGCTCTCCGAGGCCGGACTGCAGGAGCTCTTCGCCAAAGTACTCGCGCTGACGAAGCGCGAGCTCGAGCTCGGCTAGAGGTTCGTGGGAAATTCCGCCGCCGCCGGGGGCGCTCCAGACCAAGCCGGGCAGCGTGGTCGTTCGCGGCGCGTAGCAGCGCTACGTGTCGCGGGCGAACGGGCTGAGCTGGCGCAGTGTCTGGAGCGTCATCCGGCCCGGCGGTATTTCACATCGGGCCTTTAGTCGAGCTTCAATCCGTGGAGAAGTCCTCGGGCTTCACTTCGTCGAGGAACTTCTTGAACTCCTCGACCACCTCTTCTTCGTTCGACATCCTCGTGCTCGAACTCGATGGCGCTCTCCTCGATCACGGCCTCGGCGGCAAAGATCGGGGCGTCGGCGCGGACGGCGAGGGCGATGGCGTCGCTCGGACGCGAGTCGATCTCGATCTCGGCGCCGTCGATCGCGACGGTGATCTGCGCGTAGAACGTGTTCTCCCGTAGCTCCGTGACCGCGATCTTCACGACGCGCGCCTCCAGCTGGGAGAGGATGTCCGTAAAGAGGTCGTGAGTCATCGGCCGGGGGGTGGCGGCGCCCTGGAGCTTCATCAGGATCGCGGCCGCCTCCGGATGGCCGATCCAGATCGGCAGAAACTTGTTGCCGTCGGCGGTCTTCAGCAAGACGATCGGCTGCTTGCCGACCATGTCGAAGCTGACCCCGTAGATGACCATCTCCTGCATAGGCGGAACTGGGTCTGATGATAGCGGCGCCGTTTTCGGCCGACCCGCAGGAGTAAGGTGACCTCGAGGTGGACCTGACCACGGCGATCGGCAGCGTCTCCGCCGCCTTCGGCCTCTCGGGCGCCGCCGGGCTCAACGCCTGGCTGCCCTCTTCCTCAGCGCGCTGCTCGACGCCTCGACATCGTCGAGCTGGCGCGGCTGCGCTCGACGACTGTCTCGACCGCCGACCACGGCGGTGTCAGCGCTGCGACCGCCACCGGCGCTGGGCATGCTCTCCCTCGGTGAGGACTGGCAGCTCGGCCGTCCTCACCGGGATCGCGTTTGCGTTCCGCCTCGCCTTCGCTGCTGCTCCTGCTCGTCGTGGCCTGGCGACGGCTGCGGCGCGGGCGCGCCAAAGTGGGCGATCCTGGATTCGAACCAGGGACCTCCGCCTTATCAGAGCGGCGCTCTAACCGACTGAGCTAATCGCCCGCGCCGGAGGATTGTAGCGAGGCGCGCTCGAGCGCCTCCACCATCTCCTCGAGCTCGAGCTCGGTCGCGAAGTAGAGCTCGATACGGCCGGATGCCACCTTTGCGTCCGCGCCCGTCAGGCTTCGGAGGGCGGCGCGCGCCCGCTCGGCGAGGGCCGGATCGACCGGCTGGCGGCGGCGGGGCTTCGTGCGGGCGCCGGCCCAGCGAGCCGCCCGCTCCGCGGCTCGAACCGACATCCCCTGGCGGACGATCCTCCGCGCGAGAAGCCGGCGCTCCTCGTTGTCGGGAACGGCCAGGACGGCCCGCGCGTGACCTTCGGAGAGCTGGCCGCGCTCGAGCAGCCCGAGCACGTCGTCGGGGAGCTCGAGCAGCCGGACTCGGTTCGACACCGTCGGCTTCGAGCGGCCCACCTGCTCGGCGACCTCGCCCAGCCCCAGCGCGAACTCGTCCATGAGCACTGCATAGGCGCGCGCCTCGTCCACGGGGGAGAGATCCTCGCGGGCGACGTTCTCGACGAGCGCGAGCAGGAGGGAGTCGCGGTCGTCGGTCTCCCGCACGAGCGCCGGCACGGTCGCCAGGCCCGCCATCCCGGCAGCGCGCCAGCGGCGCTCGCCGGCGATCAGCTCATAGCCGCCCTCCGTCGACGTCCGCACGACCACGGGCTGGACGAGACCTTGCGCCCGGATGGACTCGGCCAGCTCCTCGATCCCTTCGCCCTCGAGCCGTCGCCGCGGCTGGCGTGCGTTCGGCCGGATCGAGCCCACCGGGATGTGGACGAGCTCCGAGCTCGGCGCCGCGCCCCCGATGAGCACCTCGAGGCCGCGCCCGAGGCCGCGGCGTGGGCTAGCCGCGCTCGACAAGCTCGCTCGCCACCCGGTAGTAAGCGTCCGCGCCCGCAGAGCCGCGGTCATAGACGGTGATCGGCAGCCCGTGGCTCGGCGCCTCCGCGAGGCGGACGCTTCGCGGGACGACCGCCTGGAAGACGAGATCGCCGAAGTGCCGGCGTACCTCGGCGGCGACATCGGCTGCGAGCCGCGTTCGCCCGTCGACCATCGTCAGGATCATTCCGGCGAGCGAGAGCCTCGGGTTCAGGCGCGCCCGCACCAGCTCGATCGAGTGGAGGAGCTGCGCAAGGCCCTCGAGCGCGTAGTACTCGCACTGCACGGGCACGAGCACCCGGTCCGTGGCCGCAAGCGCGTTCACGGTGAGCGGCCCGAGCGAGGGCGGGCAGTCGATGAAGACGAAGTCGTAGCGCTCCCGCGCCGGCCGGAGCGCATCGGGGAGGAACGTCTCGCCGTCGTCGCGGCGCGCCAGCTCGACGGCGGCGCCCGCCAGCTCCGGCCGGGAAGGGACGAGGTGGAGATTGGGGACGGCGGTCTCGTGCGCGAGCTGCTCGAGCGGGGCGCCGTCGAGCAGGTCGTAGGTCGAGGTTCCGTTCGCGCGCTCGCCGAGCCCAGAGGTTGCGTTGGCCTGCGGGTCGAGGTCGACCACGAGCGTGGAGGCGCCGGCTTCGGCGAGGCACGCAGCGACGTTCAGGGCGGTCGTCGTCTTGCCGACGCCCCCCTTCTGATTCGCCAGTGCAAAGACCCTTCCCATCGCTCCGATGCTAATCAGGCGAGAGGACGTTTCCTCGCGAGGCCGGGGCGCCGCGGGAACCGCTCGGGAGTGGGCGCGACCTTCGGGACGACGAGCAGCGAGCGGCGCTGGGAACCGGCGAGCGGCACGATCTCGGGCACACCTCCGCCGACGAGCTCTGCAGCGGTCGCGGTCGCTTCCACATCGACCTCGCCGGCGAGGAGAATGACCCGGCCGCCCTGGTGGACGAGAGGGAGGCACCATTCCACCGCGACCGGAGGCGGCGCGAGTGCCTGCGCCAGCGCGGTCCCGTATGACTCCCTGCCGACGCCTCGGCCGTGCTCTTCGGCCCGCGCGCAGACCACCCGGACGTTCGGAAACCAGTCCGCTGCAGATTCGAGAAACACGCACTTCCGCCGCCGGGCCTCGAGCAGATCGACCTGGAGGTCCGAGTGCGCCGAGGCAACCGGGATTCCGGGTGAGCCGCCGCCCGATCCGACGTCGACAACCGGGCCTTCCTCGACGAGCCGGGCGGCGGCAAGCGCGTCGTCCACGTGCACGCGTCGTGCCTCGGCCGCGTCCCGAATCGCCGTCAGGCCGGACTCGGCGAGGAGCGCCTCGAGCCACCGCTCGAGGCGCGGATCAGCAAGCGGTCCTAACGTGATGATGACGCGCCGACTGGGTGCGATGGGTGGTTCGAGGCAAGGACGCAGGGAGCGCTCATACCTGCACAGGTATGGGCGCGACCGAGGACGCCGCCTCGGGCCGCCCAGCGCGGCCAGACGGCATCGCTCCTCATTGCGTTAGGACCTCTTGAGGTCACTCCGAGGGCGCCGGCGCGACGACGACGCGGCGGTTCGGTTCCGTCCCGTCGCTCGAGGTGACCACGTCCTCGCGCTCGGCGAGGTGGACGTGGACGATCTTCCGCTCGACCGCCGTCATCGGCTCGAGCGACACCGCGTGCCCGCCCTGCAACGCATCGGATGCTGCCCGGTCGGCCATGTCCTCCAGGGAGCTCCGCCGCCGCTCGCGGTACCCGGCTGCGTCGACGATCACCTCTTTGCGCTCGCCTTCCGAAGCGCGCCAGAGGATCGCGTTCGCCAGGTACTGGATCGCGTCGATCGTGTGCCCGCGCTTACCGATGACCAGACCGAGCTCGGGCCCGGCCAGCGTCGCGGAGATGAGCTCGTCGTCCTCGACGATGTCGATCTTGCAGGGCGCGCCGAGCGACGAGCAAACCTGCTCGAGCACCTCGCGGAGCTTCGCCGCGGGCGAGCCCGGTTCCTCGCTCGCCGGCGTGGCCGGCCGCGGCGCCTCTTCGACTCTCGCCAGAACCCGTGCAGGCACCTGGCCGACGCCGAGGAGCCCCCGTTCGCCCTCCGAGACGACGGTGAAGCGGACCTGCGCCTTGTCCAGACCCGGGAAGCGGCGCTCGAGCTCGCGGAGCGCCGTCCACTTCGCCTCGCCGACCGTCTCGCCTTCGCTTTCGACGACTCCGTCGTCGGGCACCTGGTTCTCGGGCTCGCTCACCGCCTCGCCCTCGAGCCCTTTTTCTTCTTTCTGCGCTTGACCCGCTGCTGGCCGCTCCCGGCCGGCTTCGCGGGCGTCGTGTCCGAGCCCGTTTCGGCGAGCGCTGCGCGCCTCGGCAGGAGCCCGCTCCTTGGGCGGTGTCCGCGAGCTCCGCTTCGGCGGCGGCTGCGGCTTCGGAACGAGCCGGCGGGTGATGAGGCCCTGCCCGACCGTCCACAGGTTCGTCGTCGACCAGTAGAGCATCAGGCCGATCGGGAAGTTGATGACGAACGGGATGACGACGAACGGCAGCGCCAGGAAGATGTAGCGCTGGCGCGGATCCATCGCTGTCGACATGAAGTAGGTCGAGGCGAGCTGGCTTCCCACGTAGATCACGAGCAGCAGCCAGCCCGACCAGTGCGTGTTGATGTTCTCGGTGATGCTCGGAACGAGGTGGAGCCAGCCGAGCTCGGAGTCCGGATACTTTGGAAAGACCTCGTCGTCGAAGTCCCGGAGCACGAAGAAGAGCGCGAAGAAGATCGGGATCTGGAGGACGAGCGGGAGGCAGGAGGCCAAGGGGTTGACCTTGTTCTCCTTGTAGAACTTCATGACTTCTTCGTTCATCTTCGGCTTGTCGTGCTTGTACTTCTGCTGAATCGCCTTGAGCTCCGGCGCGTGGACCTGCAGTCGCTGCATGGAGCGAATCTGCTTGATCGTCAGCGGCAAGATCACGACGCGCACGATCAGCGTTAGCACGATGATCGCCCACGCCCAGTGGAGCCCAATCGAGGAGTGCAGCCACTCGAGCAGCGCGGTAAGGACGTTCTCGATCGGGGCGAGGAGGCCGGTCATCGGCGTGCCTCGAAGAGGGTCTGGTTGCGCGCGTAGTCGACGCCACCGTGGCTCCACGGGTTGCAGCGGAGCAGCCGCCAGCCGGCGAGAACGAGCCCGCGGAGGACTCCGAACTCACGCAGCGCGTCGAGCGCGTACTGCGAGCAGCTCGGGTGGTATTTGCAGCGCTGGCCGAGCAGAGGGCTGACCAGGACGCGGTACGCCTGGATGGGAAGGGCGACGACGTGCCTCACGCGGCCGTCCCTTCGGCCAGGCGGAAGACTTCGTCCACTCGCTCCGTGAGCCACGGGAAGCCCCGGCTCTCGAGCGACTCGGCCAAGCCCGGGCGCGCGATCAGCACGAAATCGTGGCCGGCTGGGAGCCGTTCCGCGAGCTCCTCGAACGACGCGCGCAGGCGGCGCTTCAGGCGGTTTCGGTCAACCGCACCGCCGAGCTGGCGCGAGACTGCGAGGCCGAGCCGCGGCGCGCCTTCGGGATCGTCCTCGCGCGGAAAGGAGTAGAGGACGAGAAACCGGGTCGAGACCGACCGGCCCTTGCGATAGACGGTGTCGAAGTCGCGGGAGCGAGAAAGACGATGCTGGCGTCGGCTCACGCTGACAGGCGCTTCCGACCCTTCGCTCGGCGGCGCTTGAGGATCGCTCGACCCGCGCGCGTCGACATCCGCGCCCGGAATCCGTGCCGGCGCTTCCGCCGGCGTACGTTCGGCTGGTACGTTCGCTTCACGAGATGAGAGTGTCGAAAAGGCCGCTCGGGCGGCCGGGCGATCAGTATAGATGAGCGCCCTGCGCGACCGAGGAGAAGGCGTTCGACACAACTGAAATCCACAGGCGCGAGGGCGCATGGGAGAAGGGGAGAGCGCACCTTTCCACACCTGTGGATAAGCGTGTGGAGAGGGGTGAAATCCCTGCAAAACCACGCTTTCTGCTCTCGATGATTTCCCCAGGAACAAGCATTGATGCGGGCTTGGGGGCGCTGCTATAGTCGCCGCTTCGCGTAGACCGGCGGAGGGGCTGACCAAAGGCGTGCAACGGACGTCAGGGTTGAGTGCGGACGCACTTTGGGACGAGATTTCGTCCCGCTTGCGGGACGCCCTGAACGACGCGACCTTCTCGACGTGGTTCTCCGATGCGGGCCCAGGCTCGCTCGACGCCCAGACCTTCGTCCTGCTCGTCCCCAACGACTTCACCCGCGACTGGATCGAGGGGCACTTCCGCGGGCTGCTCGAGGCAATCGTCCGCGATGCCCTCGGCGGCGAGCGCGCGGTGCGGATCGTCGTTCGCGAGCTGCCGGCACCGGCGGCGGCGCGGCCCGAGGCCCACAAACCGCCTCGTCCGGTCCGGCCGCTCAACGGGCTCAATCCGAAATACACCTTCGACTCGTTCGTCATCGGCTCCTCGAACCGGTTCGCGCATGCGGCCGCGCTGGCGGTCGCCGAATCGCCGGCGCTCGCCTATAACCCGCTCTTCACGTACGGCGGCACCGGGCTTGGAAAGACGCACCTCCTCCACGCGATCGCCGCCTACGTCACCGAGCACACCAACGGGCTGACGGCTCACTACGTCACGAGCGAAGCCTTCATGAACGACTTCATCAACTCGCTCCGTGACAAGCGCATCGAAGGCTTCAAGCAGCGCTACCGCCACTACGACGTCCTCCTGGTCGACGACATCCAGTTCCTCGAGCACAAGGAGCGGATCCAGGAGGAGTTCTTCCATACGTTCAACAGCCTCTACGAAGCGGGCCGGCAGATCGTGATCTCCTCGGACCGGCCGCCTCGCGCGCTCGCGACCCTCGAGTCGCGCCTGCGGAGCCGCTTCGAGTGGGGCCTGATCACGGACATCCAGCCGCCAGACCTCGAGACTCGCATCGCCATTCTCAGGAAGAAGGTGAAGACGGACGCCATTCACGTTCCCGACCCCGGGGTGCTGACATTCATCGCCGGCCGCATCTCGACGAACATCCGCGAGCTCGAAGGGGCGCTCACGCGGGTGGTGGCGTTCTCCTCCCTGACGAACCGGCCGATGACAGTCGAGCTCGCCCAGGAAGTCCTGAAGGACGTCTTTCCGCAAGGCGAGCGGCCGGAGCTCAGCGTCGAGCAGATCCAGGAGACCGTAGTCGAGCATTTCAGCATCTCGATGCAGGAGCTGACCGGCGAGCGACGTTCACAGAGCATCGTCTACCCCCGCCAGGTCGCGATGTACCTCTGCCGCGAGCTCACCGACAGCTCCCTCCCCAAGATCGGCAAGAAGTTCGGCGGGCGTGACCACACGACCGTGATTCACGCGACCTCCAAGATCGCCAAGCTGATCCGGGAAGATCGAAACGTCTACAACCTCGTCCAAGACCTCACCGCCCGTATCAAGCAACCCCGTTGAGAACACCTGTTGACAACAGACTCGGGGTGGGGAGCACAGCTCTTGGCGCCCGGGGCCTGTGCGCAACTCCCGGTTTTCCCCAGGACCTGTTCACCTCTCGAAGCCAGCAACCGCCCCGAAACAGGTTGTCTTCCCCGATCTTCACACTCTCTACGACTACTACGAGAGGTTTTCTTTAAATGACATCCGTAGATACCGTTGCCGCCACGTCGATGCGTGTTGTATGCGGAAAGGACGAGCTCGCCGAGAAGCTCCAGGTCGCCGGCCGCGGAGTCTCGACGCGCACAACCGTTCAGATCCTTGCGGGCATCATGTTGCGGGCAGCCGGTGGTCGCCTCCATCTGAGCTCGACCGACATGGAAATCTCCATCCGCGACTCGCTCGAGGCGCAGGTCGAGGAAGAAGGGGCAATCGTCGTGCCTGGTCGCCTGCTCGTGGACATCGTCCGGCTCCTACCGGCGGGCGAGGTGACGCTCGAGCACCGCGCCGACGAAGGTGTCGCCAGGCTGACAAGCGGCTCGGCGTCATATTCCTTGAACACGTACGGCCCAGAGGACTTCCCTCGCCTTCCCGAGATCGAGCCCGAGAACGCGTTCTCTGTCGATCGTGAGGCGTTCCTGGACACGATCACACGCGTCGGCCGCTCTGCCTCACGCGACGAGTCGCGCCCCGTTCTCACCGGCATCCTCGTTCGATTCGAAGGCGAGAAGCTCGTGATGGCCGCAACCGACTCCTACCGGCTCAGCGTCAAGGAGACCACGCTCTCCGGCGGAGCCGGACGCGAGCTCGAGGCGATCGTGCCGGCGCGTGCACTCCAGGAGCTCGCCCGCGTCGGCCAGGCGGCCGAGAGCGAGGCGATCGAGGTGGGCGTCCAGGAGAACCAGGTGGTCTTCGGTGTCGACGGGGTTTGGCTGACGGCCCGGCGAATCGACGGGCAGTTTCCGAACTACAAGCAGCTCCTCCCCGAGGAATTCGAGGCCGAGGTGCACCTTCCGCGGGAGGAATTGCTCGACGTCGTTCGGCGGACAGGGCTGCTCGCCCAGCGGAAATCGCCGCTTCGCCTCCACTTCGAGGAGGGACAGCTCACGGTCTCGGCGCAGACGCAGGACGTGGGCGAGGCGCGCGAGTCGCTGCCGGTTGGGTATACGGGTGAGGCGCTGGAGATCGGCTTCAACGCGGAGTTCCTTCGCGACGGGATCGAGTCGGTGACCGACGAGACCGTGCGGCTGAAGCTGATCAGTCCGCTCCGGCCCGGGCTCCTCCACGGCGAGAGCGACGACTTTCTCTACCTGATCATGCCGATCAGGCTGGCCGGCTGATCGTCACGCGGGCCACGCTCCGGAGCTTTCGCTCGTACGCAACCTTGGATGTCGCGCTCGAGCGCGGGCTCGTGCTCGTCGTCGGGCCCAACGGTGTCGGCAAGACGAACCTGCTCGAGGCGCTTCACGTAGGCGCCCAGGGGTTTTCTCCTCGAACCCGCTCGGAGCCGCGGCTCGTACGCTTCGGCGAGAAAGCGGCGCGGGTTCAGCTCCAGGGAATCGAAGCGGGCGCGCCCATCGAGACAGATGTGACCGTTGCGCCGGGCGAGGGCAAGCAGCTGCGCCTGAACGGCGCCGCGCTCGGCTCGGTCGAGGAGCTGAGGGCTCGCCTTACCGGCCTGGCCTTCCTGCCCGACCGGCTGGCGATCGTCAAGGGCGGCCCCGCGGTACGACGTGCCTACTTCGACCGGATGCTCGGTCGCCTCACACCTTCGCAGGCAACACTTCCCAGCGACTACGGACGCGCTCTCGCACAGCGGAACGAGGCACTCCGTCGGGTTCGCGCCGGTGTCTCCGGCCGCGATGCGGTCGAGCCTTGGACGGAGCAAGTTGCGGCGCTCGGCACCGAGCTCGACGGCGCCCGGGCGACGCTTGTCGCCGCGCTGGCACCCGGCTTTGCGGCGACAGCCGGCCGGCTGGGCCTGGACGGGGCAACGCTCGCTTACGCCGAGCAGGGTCTTTCGCTCGTTGACCTCGAGTCGCGGCTCGTACGCGACCTCGAACGCGGGACGACCGGGCTCGGCCCTCACCTCCGGGATGTGGAGATCCGCGCCGGCGAGAGGGACCTGCGCGGCTTCGGCTCGCAGGGGGAGCAGCGGACCGCCGTTCTCGCGCTCCTGCTCGCAGAGGCCGCCTTGCTGACCGAGCGGCGGGGGTCGCCGCCGCTCCTGCTCCTCGACGATGTCTTCTCGGAGCTGGACGCCGAGCGAAGGAGATCGCTTCTGGCGACGTTGCCCGAGGAGGGGCAGACGTTGATCACGGCGACGTCGGTCGACGCTCTTCCAGCCGGCGGGCAGGAGCCGGACATCGTCCTCACCGTGCGGCGTGAAGGCAATGCAAGCCTGGTGCAGACGGCGTGAGCCTGGAGCCCATCCGTGCCGAGGTTCGTGAAGAACTGGCCCGGCTGGGACCGGGCGGAGCGATCTCGGACGTCGTGGCCGTCTGGCCGGAGGCGGTGGGCGAGGCGATCGCGGCCAATGCGTGGCCGGCCCGGATCGGCCGCGACGGGACGCTCTACGTCGCCACGAGCTCGAGCGCTTGGGCCTTCGAGCTGACGCACCTGGAGGACACGGTGCGGGGGCGTATTGGCGAACGGCTGGGCAGGGCCGCTCCGCGGCGGCTGCGCTTCGCACCGGGCCGCTTGCCCGAGCCCGGCGCCGAGAGTGTGGAGACATCGCAACAGCCTGTGCCGATTCCGTCGCCGAGGGCGCGGGCGGCCGCCGAGGAGATCGCTGCCGAGATCGCATCTCCTGCCTTACGAGAGGCAGTTGCGCAGGGCTGCCGCGGCCAGCCTAGCGGGTGTCGAAGCGCGCCCGGCCGACCGGCCCGTCTGATAGACTGAAATGCGGACAAAAATCCCCCGTTAGCAGGGATTTTTTTATGACAGAGACTAGTTATGACGCCAAGGACATCACCGTTCTCGAGGGCCTCGAGCCCGTTCGTCTGCGCCCAGGCATGTACGTCGGCTCGACGGGCGCGCGCGGGCTCCATCACCTCGTGTACGAGGTCGTTGACAACTCGGTGGACGAGGCCCTCGCGGGGAGGAACGAACGCATCGAAGTGCGCCTCCACCCGGACAACTCCGTGACCGTGCGCGACTGGGGGTCCGGCATCCCGGTCGGCGTGATGGAGGACCAGGGTCTGCCCGCCTTGACCGTCGTCCTGACCAAGCTTCACGCCGGCGGCAAGTTCGGCGGCGAGGGCTACAAGGTCTCCGGCGGGCTGCACGGGGTCGGCGTCTCCGTCGTGAACGCGCTGTCCGAATGGCTCGTCGCCGAAGTGCGGCGGGACGGCAAGGTGTACCGCCAGGAGTTCGCGCGCGGAGAGGCGACGACCGATCTCGAGCAGGTTGGAAAGGCCGGCAAGGGCGAGAGCGGAACCACGATCTCGTTCCTACCCGACTCGGAGGTCTTCGAGGAGCTCGACCTCTCGGCACAGACCCTCGCGCAGCGGTTCCGTGAGACCGCCTTCCTCACCAAGGGCCTCCGCATCGTCTTCGTGGACGAGCGGGAGGGTGAGGAGACTGAGGAGTTCTACGCCGAAGGCGGGATCAGGGACTTTGTCGCCTACGTCAACGACAACAAGGACGCCGTTCACCGGCACATCGTCTACTTCGAGGGGGAGAACGAGCAGGGCACCGTCGAGGTGGCGATGCAGTGGAACACGTCGTACGTCGAGTCCGTCTTCTCCTTCGCGAACAACATCAACACGCACGAGGGCGGCACCCACCTTTCGGGCTTCAAAGCGGCGCTGACGGGCACGCTGAACAAGTACGCCCGCGACAAGGGGCTTCTGAAGGAGAAGGAGGAGAACCTCGACGGCGAGGACGTCCGCGAAGGTCTCGGCGCCGTCATCTCGGTCAAGCTCCGCGACCCCCAGTTCGAGGGGCAGACGAAGACGAAGCTCGGCAACCCATGGGTGCGCGGCCTCGTCGAGCAGACCGTCAATGCCAAGCTCGCCGAGTTCCTCGAGGAGAACCCCACCGACGCGCGCCAGATCGTCCTCAAGGCGATCTCGGCCGCGCGCGCCCGTCAGGCGGCGCGCAAGGCGCGGGAGCTGACGCGCCGGAAGAGCGCGCTCGAAGGCTCCTCGCTCCCCGGCAAGCTGGCCGACTGCACGATCCGCAACCCGGAGGACGCCGAGCTCTTCATCGTCGAGGGCGACTCGGCCGGCGGCTCGGCCAAGATGGGCCGCGACCGCACCTTCCAGGCGATTCTCCCGCTCCGGGGCAAGATCATCAACAGCGAGAAGAACCGCATCAACAAGGTGCTGTCGAACAACGAGATCCAGGCCATGATCACTGCGATCGGGACCGGGATCGGCGACGAGTTCGACATCGCGAAGCTGCGCTACCACCGGGTCATCGTCATGACCGATGCCGATGTGGACGGGTCGCACATCCGCACCCTGATCCTGACGTTCCTCTACCGGCACATGCCCGAGCTCTTCGAGCGCGGCCATGTCTACATCGCCGTGCCGCCGCTCTACAAGGTGAAGATCGGCAACCAGGAGTTCTACTTCGAAAAGGACGCACAGCTGGAGGAGCTTCTGGTGCGCGAGCGAGTCGGCGACGTCGAGATTCGGCCGCGCACGGGCGAACCGGTGACGATGACCACGAGCCGTTGGAGCAAGTTCACGGGCGCGCTCGAGAAGTTCGAGGGGTGGCTGCAGCGGCTCCGCGCCGATTTCGGGTCACCCGCCGCCGACTTCATGGTCACGCACCGGCTGGTGGAGACGGACACGCCGACGGTCGAGGCGCTGGGCAAGGCGGTCGAGCAGGGAGCCGAGAACGGCTACACGCTCTCCCTAGCCGAGCGCCGAGACGGCGCAGTCTCGGTGAAGGTGGTCGAGAACGAGACGAGCGCGGCGCAGGTCGTGTCTGTTCCGAACGAGCTGCTCACCTCGCCGGTCTACGACCAGCTACGGGCCAGCTACGCGCGCCTGGTCGAGCTCGTGGGCCCCCCGCCGTTCTCCGTGGGCGTCGGGAAGAAGGAGCGCGAGGCGGAGACCTTCGGCCGCCTGCGCACCGGGCTGCTTGACGCGGCGAAGGAGGGCATCCAGCTTTCCCGCTTCAAGGGCCTCGGTGAGATGAACCACGATCAGCTCTGGGACACGACCATGGACCCGCAGCGCCGCCTGCTCGTGCGCGTAGACGTAGAGGACGCCTCGGCGGCCGACCGCCTCTTCTCGACGCTGATGGGCGACCAGGTGGAGCCGAGGCGCCAGTTCATCGAGACGAACGCGAAGGACGTGCGCTTCCTCGATGTCTGAAGTTCTCGGGGCCGGGCGGATCGAGCCCCGGGAGCTCGAGCAGGAGATGCGCTCGAGCTACCTGGATTACGCGATGTCCGTCATCGTCGGCCGCGCGTTGCCCGACGTGCGCGATGGGCTCAAGCCGGTGCACCGGCGGGTGCTCTACTCGATGCACGAGAACGGCCTGCAGCCGAACCGGCCCTACAAGAAGTCCGCCAACGTCGTCGGCGCCGTCATGGGGAACTACCACCCGCATGGAGACGCGGCCATCTACGACACGCTCGTCCGTATGGCGCAGCCGTTCTCGCTTCGCTACCCCCTCGTCGACGGCCAGGGGAACTTCGGTTCGATCGACGACGACTCAGCTGCCGCGATGCGGTACACGGAGACGCGGCTCGCGCGCATCGCCACGGAGATGCTGCGCGACATCGACGCCGACACCGTCGACTACATCCCCAACTACGACGAGTCGCGGCGCGAGCCGCTGACGCTTCCGAGCCGCTTTCCGAACCTGCTCGTGAACGGCTCGGCGGGCATCGCGGTCGGGATGGCGACGAACATTCCGCCGCACAGGCTCTCGGAGGTCGTCGACGCGATCGTGCAGCTGATCGACAAGCCGGACGCGAACGTCGACGATCTCATGAAGCACGTGAAGGGGCCGGATTTTCCGACGGGCGCCTACGTCATCGGACGCGCGGGGATCCGCGACGCCTATCGGACCGGCCGCGGCAGGATCGTCATGCGCGCGCGGGCCCACATCGAGGAGCTGCGCGGGGGCAAGTCGGCGGTGATCGTCACCGAGCTCCCGTACGGGGTCAAGAAGGGCGGCGACAACGGCGTCATCGCCAAGATCGCCGACCTCGTTCAGGACAAGGTTCTCACCGAGATCTCCGACTTGCAGGATCACTCCGACCGGACGGGCATGCGCATCCAGATCGAGCTCAAGCGCGACGCCATGCCGAACGTCGCCCTGAACAAGCTCTTCAAGCACACGCAGCTCCAGACGACGTTCGGATACAACTCCGTTGCCTTGGTCGAGGGCGTGCCGCGCACGCTCTCGCTGCTCGAGCTTGTCCAGGAGTACCTCGGCTACCAGCGGGACGTCGTCACCCGCCGGTCGAAGCACGAGCTGCGGAAGGCCGAGGAGCGCGCCCATGTCCTTCAGGGCTACCTGATTGCGCTCGACAATCTCGACGAGGTCATCGCCCTCATCCGGGGCTCGACCGACACCGACGCCGCCCGCACTGGTCTGATGGAGCGCTTCAGCCTGTCTGAGATCCAGGCGCAGGCCATCCTCGATCTTCGTCTCGCGCGCCTCACGGGGCTCGCGCGCAAGGAGATCGAGGGCGAGTTTGCCGATCTGCAGGAGCGGATCGCCGAGCTCCGCGCGATTCTCGGCGAGCCCGCCCGCATCGACGCCCTCATCCGTGAGGAGCTGCTCGAGATCAAGGAGATCTACGGCCGCGGAGACGACCGGCGCACGGAGATCGCGGCCGCCGAGGAGGAGCTCGAGCTCGAGGACCTGATCGCGGAGGAGGACATGGTCATCGCGATCACCCGCTCCGGCTATGTGAAGCGGCTGCCGGTGACCACCTACCGAGAGCAGCGCCGCGGCGGCATCGGAGTCATGGGCATGGAGCTGAAGGACGAGGACTACATCGAGCACCTCTTCGTCGCCTCGACACACGACTACCTGCTCTTCTTCACCTCCGTCGGGAAGATCTATCGCCTGAAGGTGCACGAGCTGCCGCTGGGCTCGCGCCAGTCGAAGGGCCGCGCGATCGTCAACCTGCTGCCCTTCCAGCCGACCGAGACGATCCGGGCGGTCATCGCCACGCGGGACTTCAAGGACGCCGAGTACCTGACGGCGGTGACGAAGAACGGGCTCGTCAAGAAGACCCGCTTCGAGGAGTACAACACGCCCCTGAGGGCCGACGGGATCATCGCGATCAAGCTTCGCGACGGCGACGAGCTCGTCGGCGTCTTCCACTCCTCGGGCGACGACGACTTCCTCATGGTCTCGCGCAAAGGCCAGGCGATCCGCTTCAACGAGCAGCTAGGCCCGGCCCATGGGGAGGGCGACCTCCGGTGTCACCGGCATGCGCCTACGCAAGGGCGACGAGGTGATCGCCGCCGACATCGCGAGGAGCGATGCCGACCTCCTGGTCGTCACGGAGAACGGGTTCGGCAAGCGGACGCGCATCGACCAGTATCC
>CAVTCK010000022.1:0-97043 GCA_963733155.1 uncultured Actinomycetes bacterium | reverse complement strand
AGCCTCGTCAAGGCAGCTACCGAGTGGAGAGGGCGGCCTCAGGGCCGCCCTCTCCCATGAACGGGCGGGTTTGACAGAGCGCCGCCGGGATAGAAGACTCCCCGGCACCGATAGGGGGAGGTGAGATGCTGTTGGGGGCGTCTCCAGGGACAAGCTCCATCGAGGAGGCGCGATCGGGTCGGCAGAGTTTTCGCCGCATCGCCGTTTGCGGTCCACAGACACCTTGCTTAGGGAAGCACCGTCGTCCACCCAGGAGGTATCCGTGAGATTCTCCGTCCGACTAGTCGTGTTCATCCTGGTCGCGGTTGGGCTGCTCGCCGGCACCGCCGGCGCGAAGCCGCAGCCCCGCGACGAGAGGCAACGGATGGACCTGCTGTTACACGACCCCAACAAGCGACCAATTCAGATCTCGCGTTCTGGGGTGACCATGCCTTCGTCGGCTACTACACCGGCGATGCCGGCTTCCCGGCCGGTACCGGGCCCCGCGGCGGCGTTCGGATCTTCGACATCTCGAACCCGGCGGCGCCCCGCTCGTGAGGGACTTCCAGTGCGACGCCAACCAGAACGATCCCATCGTCTGGGATCGGAACGGCAACGGCGTCGCCGACCTGCTCCTCCTGGCCGTCGACCCACGATGGCCTCGCCCCTGTGCGGTGCCGCGCGCGTGGCGGCGGCGACCCGACCGGCTGGGAGGGCGTACGGGTCTTCGAGCTGAGCGACGATCCGGCGAACCCGTTCGCGACCGTCACCAGGTGGCCGCCGTGTACACCGATTGCGGCGCACACACGATCACGCTCTGGCCGGGCGAGGCAGACGAGGGCAGGCTCATCGTCTACGTCTCCTCGTATCCGCTCCGGCCCGGGACCCACGTGTGGCGACCGGTACCTGAACACCGCCAACCGTACGACGGGATCCGGCAGTCCCGCTAACCCGCTGCACTCGAGATCCCGTCATCGAGGTGCCGCTGGCCGATCCGGCGGCTCCTCGGTGATCGCGTGAGCCGCCGATCAGCTACCCCGGCGACCCGGATAACCAGATCGACTGGTGTGAGCGCCGTGACGGGCGCTGGCAACCTGCCCGATCCCGGGACCTTCGAGCAGGCGGCTCGCGCGTGCCACGACATCGTGGTCCACGTCGAGGAGAACATGGCCGGCGGGGCCTGCGCCGAGCAGGGCTCAGGTGTGGGAGATCGACCAGAACGGGATCCCCGACACCGAGAACCCGATCTCGATCATCGACGACGAGTTCAGCTCGGGCGGCACCGGGAACATCCCCGGGGCGGTCGACTTCTTCCACTCGGTGATGTTCAACAACGACGGGACCGTCCTGAACACCGTCGACGAGTCCTTCGGCGTCGGCTGCCCGCCGATGACGACGACAACGCGCGGCCCTGGAACCCGGCCGGAGGAACGCATAAGACCGGCAGGATGTTCTTCTCCGACACGGAGACCGGTGACTTCTTCAGCGAGTTCCAGGTCGGAGACGTGCGGCCCGATCCCGCGCCCGGCGATACTGCTCGGCGCACATGGGCATGGCGGTCATGGGCATCAGCAGGACCTGCTGGTGAACGCCTGGTACTCGGGCGGCGTCGACGTGATCAACTTCACCAATCCCGAGAAGCTGAAGGAGATCGCGTGCTACGACATCAAGGACCGGCCTTCGAACTCGGACAACTGGTCCGCCTACCCGTACGTCGGGCCCGACATTCAGGGGCGGGAACGGAATCCCCGTGTACGCATCGGATGGGGTTCACTTACGCCGAACGGCCGAGGCTTCGTGGTCTTCAGGGCGAATGTCCGGAGCCCAACAGGACCCGCGACCTCCTCAACCCGCAGACGATGGACTAGCGATCCAAACGCTCTCGAGCGAGCGGAAGGGCGGCCCCGCGGCCGCCCTTCCGTTCTTCAGGGCATGCTGTCCGGGTGACCGAGAAGCCCGAGAGGACCGTCCGCCGGGGCCGCCGCGAGGTGCGCCTCTCGAGCGCCGACCGCGTTCTCTTCCCCGAAGACGGCGTCACGAAGGGCGACCTCTGGGACTACTACGCCGCCGTCGCGCCCACGCTCGTCCCCCATCTGCGCGGCCGGCCGTTCACGATGAAGCGTTTCCGCGAGGGCGCCGCGGGAGGTTTCTTCTTCCAGAAGGACGCGCCCAAGGGGATGCCGACCTGGATCCCGACCGAGCGCTTCCGCACCTGGCCGCGTGAGGGAGAGTCGCGGCTCGTCGACTTTCCCTTGTGAACGACGAGCTCGCCCTCCTCTGGATGGTGCAGATGCACTGCATCGACATGAACGCCTGGTACTCGCGTGTCGACCTGCCCGAGCGGCCCGACTTCGTCCTCTTCGATCTCGACCCGCCCGACGGCGCCTTCCGGCTCGGCGTCCGCGTCGCGCACCTGGTCCGCGGGCTGCTCGATGAGCTGGGCCTCTCGAGCTACGTGAAGACGAGCGGGGCCGACGGGGTCCACGTGCTCGTTCCCATTACGCGGCGCTCGACCTTCGAGGCCACTCGGGATTTCGCCGACGGCGTCGCCGGCATCCTGGCGGAGCGGCATCCGGGCCTGGTCACGACCGAGTGGCGGAAAGCGAAGCGACAGGGCGTCTTCCTCGATGCCCGCCAGAACGGCTGGGGGAAGACGATCGCCAGTGTCTACTCCGTCCGTCCGAAGCCCGGAGCACCGGTTTCAACGCCGCTCCGGTGGGAGGAGCTCACCGAGGACGTCACTCCGCGAGATTTCGGCATGGCCGACGCGCTCGCGCGAGTCGAGCGCCACGGCGATCTCTTCCGCCCCGTCCTCGACGAGCCGCAGGCGCTCGCCCCGGCGAAACGGGAGCTTGCCCGGCTTCGCCGCGCGGACTAATGCGGCGGACCTCCGGATAACCGCACCGGGCTGGTCGAGTCCGCACGATTGTTCGAGGCGCCTCCTCCAGGCAGCCTGAAACGACCATGTTCCTGAAACTCTGGCTCTGGCTCTTCGTGCTCTACTCGGCTGCAGCCCTCCCGCTGCTCGCGTTTGCCGTGGCAAACCTCGCCGCGTGAGCGCAGTCCGGGATCAGCTCTCGAGCGACCGCGTGAGCACTACCCGGTCTTCGCCGGGCCCGTCGTAGCCGGCCTGCGGCGGGCCGTGCTCGAAGCCGAGCGCCTCGTGGAACGCGAGCGACCCGGTGTTGGCCGGAGACGTGACGCAGCTCACGCGCCGTCTGCCCTGAGCCCGCGCGACGGCGAAGAAGCGCTCGTAGAGCTCGCGTCCGAGGCCCGTGCCGCGCTCGTTCGGGTTGACCCCGACGAAGTGGACGTACGCCTCCTCCGGCTCGGACTGCGAGAGGAAGCCGACGAGGAAACCGGCCAGCTCGCCGTCGCGCTCGGCCACGAACGACGTGTCGGAGAAGTGGACGAAGAAGAGCTTCGGGAGCATCTCGCGCATCCGGCGTCCTCCCCACCACTCGTCCAGCACCGCGATCACCCGCGCATAGTCGGCCGTGTAGGCGCGGCGGATCTCGAGGGTCACGCGCCGAGCTTTTCGCGCAGTCGCTCGTTGACAACGCGCGGGTCGGCCTTGCCCTCCGTCTCCTTCATCACCTGGCCGACGAAGAAGCCGAGCAGCCCTTCCTTGCCGCCGCGATAAGCCTCGACCTGACCGGGGTTGGCCGCCAGGATCGCCTCGATCACCGGGTCGAGCTTCGAGGCATCCGAGACCCTCGTCTCGCCGAGGAACCCCTCGGCTGCAAATCCGGGATCGGCGCTCGCCGCCACCGCGTCGAGAAAGGCCTGGCGCGGAATCGCCGATCGTGCGTCGATGAGCTTGCCGAGCTCGGCGCCGTTGACCTGCGCCGGGTCGACCCCCGCCGCGGCCAGCTGGTTCATGAGGACGTTGGCTACCGCACGACGGTCGTCGCCCGGCACGCGGACGTAGAGCTCGTCGCGGCCGCTCGTGACGAGCCCGTACGCAAGGTCGAAGTCGACCTCCTCCTCGAGCCGGCGGATCCGCGCCCCGGGGAGCTCGCCGATCTCCGCACGGGCGCGCTCGACCATCTCCTCGGGCGGCTCCACCGCGACGAGGTCGGGCTCGGGGAAGTAGCGGTAGTCGTGCGCCTCCTCCTTGGAGCGGAGCGGGGCAATCGTCCCCTTCTGCGGGTCGAAGTGCAGTGTCTCTTGCACCACCTCCCCGCCGGCCTCGTAGAGCGCGATCTGGCGCTCGACCTCCGCCGTGATCCCATCCGCGACGAACTTGAAGGAGTTCATGTTCTTGAGCTCCGTCTTCGTGCGGTAGCCCTCCTCGCCGGCTTCCCGCACCGAGACGTTGGCGTCACAGCGAAGCGAGCCCTTCTCCATCTCGGCGTCGGAGATGCCGAGCTCGACGACCGTTTGGCGGAGGAGCTGGAGGAAGCGCCGCGCCTCCTCGCCGGAGCGCACGTCCGGCTCGGCGACGATCTCGACGAGCGGCGTGCCCCCGCGGTTGAAGTCGACGAGCGAAGACTCGGCCCCGCTGATCCTTCCGGCGGCGCCGCCGACGTGAACGGTCTTGGCCGCGTCCTCCTCCAGGTGCGCGCGGACGATGCCGATCGTGCGGTCGGCGTCGGCCGCAGGCACGACGAAACGGCCTCCAGAGGCGAGCGGGATGTCGTACTGGGAGATCTGGTAGCCCTTGGGCAGGTCGGGATAGAAGTAGTTCTTGCGATGGAAGAGCGCACGCTCGGCAATCCGGCAGTCGAGCGCGAGGCCGAGCTTGACCGCCCATTCGATCGCGGTTCGGTTCGGCACCGGCAGCGTGCCCGGGTGCGCCAGGCACACGGGACATGTGCGCGTGTTCGGCTCCTCGCCCCAGACGTTCTCGCACCGGCAGAACATCTTCGTCCGCGTCTTCAGCTGGACATGAATCTCGAGGCCGATGACGGCTTCCCAGGTCACTTGAGCCGCTCCGGGACGTAGTCGAAGCCGATGGCCCGCTCGAGCGCGTGGCCCACTCGGAAGAGCGTGTTCTCCGAGAACTGCGGGCCGATCAGCTGCAGCCCTACCGGCAACCCTTCCGAAAGGCCGCACGGAATCGAGAGACCAGGCAGGCCCGCCATGTTCGAGGGGATCGTGAGCAGATCGGAGAGGTACATGGCGAGCGGGTTCTCGACCTTCTCCCCGAGCCGGAACGCGACCGTGGGGGACGTGGGACTGACGAGCAGGTCGAAGCGCTCGAAGGCGGAAGCGTGCTCGCGCGCGATCACCGTGCGGACTTTCTGGGCCTGGCCGTAGTAGGCCTCGTAGTAGCCGGCGGAGAGCGCGTAGGTGCCGAGGAGGATGCGGCGCTTGGGCTCCGCGCCGAACCCTTCCCAGCGCGTGCGGGAGTAGAGCTCGGTGAGGTCGCCGTTCGCCTGCGCGCGGAAGCCGTAGCGAACGCCGTCGTAGCGCGCGAGGTTCGAGCTCGCCTCTGCCGGGGCGACGAGGTAGTAGCAGGCGAGGCCGTAGTCGACGGAGCGGGGCAGGCTCGTCTCCTCGACCTCGGCGCCGAGCTCCTCGGCCACGCGGATCGCTGCGTTGACGCGCTCGCTCACCCCCGGGTCGATTCCCTCGGCCTCGTTCATCTCCCTGGGGATGCCGATGCGGACGCCCCGCAGGTCTTCGCCGTCCGGGACCGCGACGGGCTCGGCGAGCTCGACCGTCGTCGAGTCGCAGGGGTCCTTGCCGGCAATGAGCGCGTAGAGGCGGGCGTTGTCGCGCACGGTCTTCGTGAGCGGGCCTACCTGGTCGAGGCTCGAGGCGAACGCGACGATCCCGTAGCGGGAGACGGTGCCGTACGTCGGTCGCAGGCCGACGACGCCGCAGAGGGAGGCCGGCTGCTTCACGGAACCCCCCGTGTCGGTGCCGAGCGCCCAGGGAGCGAGCCCGCCGGCGACGGCAGCCGCCGAGCCGCCCGAAGAGCCCCCGGGCACGCGCTCGGGATCCCAGGGGTTCTTCGAGGGCCCGAAGGCCGAGTTCTCGGTCGAGGAGCCCATGGCGAACTCGTCGAGATTGGTCTTGCCCAGCAGGGGCAGGCCGGCCGTCTTGCAGCGGGCGGCGACGGTGGAATCGAAGACGGGCGTGTACCCGACGAGGATCTTCGAGCCTGCCGTCGTCGGTACGCCCTTCGTCGTGATCACGTCCTTGAGCGCAATCGGGACGCCCTGGCCGCGCTCGCCGACGACGTGGAGGTATGCGTGCAGCTCCGGGTCTCGCGCCTCGATCGCCCGAACGTACGCCTCGGCAAGCTCTTCGCCGGAAACCTCGCCGCGCTCCAGCATCCCGGCCGCGTCTTCGGCCGTCAGCCTCAGGGTGTCGATCACAGCCACGTCCCCCTGGCCCGCTTGAGGGGCCACCCCGTGCCTCCACCCGCTTCGAGCGTAACGAGAGAAAGCGCGCGAGTGGCGCGCGTTTCGTGCCAAGCGCGATGCGAAGTGTGACGAGAGTGCTCCGGCCGCACGGGCCTCACCCGCCGACCGCGGGGACGCGGAAGCTGCCGTCGGCCGGGTCCGGCGCGTTGGCGAGCGCCTCTTCTTGTGGAAGCGACGGCCGCGGCTCGTCCTCGGCCCACTCGTTGGCGAGGTCGAGGGGATGGGTCATCGGCTCCACGTCCGCAAGGTCGAGCTCGGAGACCTTTCCGACCGCCTCGAGGATCGCGCCGAGCTGGTCTCGCACGGTGTCGATCTCCTCCTCGGGAATCTCGAGCCGGGCCAGCGCGGCTACGTGCAGCACATCGTCTCTCGTGATCGCCATCCAGCCTCCAGTCTAGACCCTCTAAGCTCAACCCGCGCCTCGCTCAGCCGGAATTGCGACGGGCCCCGTCCGTCCGGGGCCCGGCAAGACCCGCGGCAATCGCACCGCTCGCTGGGGCCTCCAGCAACGACGCTAGCAGCGTAACGTTCTTTGCCTGCAACCCCTTGTCGCCCTGTTCGACGTCGAACTGGACGCGCTGGCCCTCGGTCAAGGTCCGGTACCCATCCATCTCGATAGCGCTGTGGTGCACGAAGACGTCGTCTCCCCCTCGCGCTCGATGAAGCCGTACCCCTTCTCGTTCGAGAACCACTTCACGGTGCCCTCAGCCAACGGACCTTCCTCCTTCACACAAACGACGGCCCGGCTTCGAGCCGTCGCATCCGGCATGACCGCTGATCGCGGCGCGCGCAGCCTAACCTCAGCCGCCCGGGAAGGCAAGCAAACCGGCCTGGTAGCGGCCGGCACGAACGGTATTGCGCAGAAGGCTGGCGATCGTCATCGGCCCCACACCGCCGGGAACCGGCGTCAGATGACCGGCCACCTCGCGGACGTCCTCGGCCACGTCTCCGACGACCTTCCCGTCGACGCGATTGATGCCGACGTCGATCACGGCCGCCCCTTCCTTCACCATCTCGCGGGTCACCATCCCCGCCCGCCCCACCGCGGCGACGACGACATCGGCCTCCCGCACGACGCCGGGTAGGTCCCGCGTGCGGCTGTGGCACATGGTCACCGTGGCGTTCTCGGCCAGGAGCAGGAGGGCCATCGGCTTCCCGACGATGTTTGAGCGCCCGACGACGACCGCCCGCGCGCCCTCGAGCGGGATCTCGTACGCGTGCAGGATCTCCATGATTCCGGCCGGCGTCGCGGCCACGAAAGTCGGCTCGCCCTGAAGCAGGTGGCCGGCGCTCGCCGGATGGAAGCCGTCCACGTCTTTGATCGGCGCAAGCGCGCGGATGACGCGCCCTTCGTCCATGTGGTCGGGAAGCGGGAGCTGGACGAGGATCCCGGTGACGCGCTCGTCGGCGTTCAGCTCGGCGACGAGCCCCAGAAGCTCGTCCTCGGGAGTGTCGGCCGAAAGCTCGTGGTGAATCGGCTCGATCCCGACCTCCTCGCAGGCCTCCTGCTTCCGCCTGACGTAGAGCGCCGAAGCCTGATCCTCGCCGACGAGCACGGTCGCCAGCCCGAGACGAGGCCCGAGCGCCGCGACCTCGCTCGCCACCTCCTCGCGCACGCGCGCGGCGAGGGCCTTCCCGTCCATCAGCGTGACCGCCACGGCCGGGGAGCGTAACCGACCCGCGGGCATGATCAACTCATGAGCGTCTGGCGACACCTCCGCGCGATCGGGCTCTGCCCCGCCGTCGTCACCCTCGTCGTGCCCGGAATCATCCTCTGGAGGAGCGGCGACACGCTCGCCGGCTGGGCCCTCGGCGTGCCGGGAGCCCTGCTGATCGCGCTCGGGCTCGCCCTCGTCGCTTGGACGGTCGGGCTCTTCGCGACGGTGGGCGGCGGGACGCTCGCGCCCTGGGATCCCGCCAAGCGGCTCGTGATCCGCGGCCCCTACCGGCACGTTCGCAACCCGATGATCGGCGGTGTCCTCCTCGTCCTCCTCGGCGAGGCCGCGCTCTTCGGATCGTTCGCCGCTCCTGGTCTGGTTCGCCGTGGTTCTCGCGGTCAACGCCGTGTACATCCCGCTCGTCGAGGAGCCCGGCCTGCGCGGGCGCTTCGGCGCAGGAGTACGACGCCTACCGGGCCACCGTCCCCCGCTGGCTGCCGCGCCGTTCTAAGCTGACGCCGTGGAGCTTCGGCGCTGGCCCCGCAAGAACGACCCCGACTCGATCCGCGCGCGGCAGGAGGAGCTCGCGCCCCGGCTCGACGGCGAGGGCGAGGTCTTCGCCCACGACCTGACGCCGTTCGCCAGGGCCACGGAGGCGATCACCGGCGTTGCGCTCGTCCCCGTCGCGGTGGTCGGGCCGATCGACGTCGAGCTGGGTGACTACGCCCTCGAGGAGCCGCAGGGCCGCCTCGTCGAGCGCGGGCGCGAGCAGGAAGGCGTCTACGTCCCGCTCGCCAACACGGAGGGCGGGCTCTCGATCTCGCTGTACCGCGGCGCCAGGGCCGTCGGCGAGTCGGGCGGCTTTCGCACCTACGTGCTCAAGGATCGGATCACCCGCGCCTCCGCCTTCCTCTTCGAGGACGTCGCGCAGGCGGTCGAGTTCTCGAGGTGGATCGAGGCGCAGCTGGAGGAGATGAAGGCGTGGCTCGCCTCCGACCCCGTGGCCAATCTCTCGAAGCACGCGAAGCTGCGCGAGCTCGAGACGCACGTCGTCGGCCCCATGTGCCACGTCATGTACGCCTACACGACCGGCGACGCCTGCGGGATGAACATGATCACCCGCAACTCGTACGCCCTCAACCAGGGCTTCGTGCTCGAGCGCGCGCCGGTCCGTCCCCAGCGGGCGATGCTCGAGGGCAACATGGGCGGGGACAAGAAGCCGTCGGCCCGCTACTTCGAGCGGGGCGGCCACGGAAAGACGGTCGTCGCCGAGGCCACCCTCACGGACGAGGCGGTGCGGCGCGTGCTCAAGACGTCCGTTGACGATCTCGCGGAGCTCGCCTTCGTGGGGACGCACGGCGCGATCGCCTCCGGGATGCAGTCCGTTGCCTTCACGCCCGCGACTGCGATCGCGGCGATCTTCACGGCGACGGGCCAGGACATCGGCATGGTCGGGACGAGCTCGATGGCGCACGGGACGGCCCATCGCGTCGAGGGCGGCCTGCACGTCACCATGCGCCTGGCTGCGCCTCGAGGTCGCGTCCGTGGGCGGCGGGACGACTCTCCCCTACGCCCGCTCCTGGCTCCGGCTCATGGGCTGCGACGGGCCGGGCAAGGTCTACCGCCTGGCGCAGATCGTTGCCGCGGCGACGCTTTCGCTGGAGATCTCGGCCAGCGCGGCCATGGCCACCGCCGGCTCGGAGAACTTCTACCGCGCTCACTTCGAGCGCGGCGGCCTGCGCTAGCTGTCGTGTCGGCGGCGCTTCCGCCCCACCACGACCCGGCGTGCTGGGGCTGCGGTGACAACCCGCAAGGCCTCCATCTGCCGCAGCCGACCGAGCTCGGGATCGAGCGCTACGAGGCCGTCGTCACGTTCGGCGACCACCATCAGGCTGGGCCCGGGATCGTCCACGGAGGCCTCGTTGCCGGGGCTCTGGACGAGGCCGCCGGTCTTCTCGCGACGTGGCACCGGTTCCCCGCGGTGACCGCTCGAATCTTCGTCCGCTATCGCCGCCCCGTCTTCATCAACCAGGAGCTCGCGCTGGCCGCCTGGGTGACGGACACCCGGGGCCGGCGGATTCACATCGACGCAGACCTGCGCGACGGCGAGGAGATCGTCGCGGAGGCCCGCTGCGCTTTCCTCCACGTGCCCCTCGACCACTTCCTCGCGACTCCCGAGGGCCGAGCTGCGGGCGAGGCGTGGAGCAGGCGATTAGGGTAGCGGCGGTGCCCGCCTTCGCCGGAAAGGTCGTCTTGATAACGGGAACGGCCCGGGGCTGCGGCGCAGTTCTCGCCGAAGCGTTCGCGCAGGCCGGAGCGACCGTCGTGGGTTGTGACGTGGACGCCGAGGCGGGCGAAGCGGCGGCGGAGAAGATCCGAAAGGCCGGCGGGCAGATCGACTTCTCGCCTACCGACGTCTCCCATGAGGATCAGGTCGAGGCGCTCGTCGCCGGGGCCGTCCAGGCGCATGGCCGGCTGGACTGCGCGATCAACAACGCCGGCACGGAGGAGCTCTCCGAGATTGCGGAGGGAACCGAGCGCGCCTTCGACGAGCTGATCGCCACGGATCTCAAGGGTCTTTTCTTCTGCCTCAAGCACGAGATCAAGGCGATGCAAACAGACGGCGGCGGCGGCGCGATCCTCAACATGTCGTCGGTCACGAGCAGCATCACGGCGGCGCCGGCGAACGGGCTCTACGCCGCGACCAAGGGTGGGGTCAACGGCCTCACCAAGGCGGCGGCGATCGAGGTGGGCAAGGACAACATCAGCGTGAACGCCCTCGCCTTCGCCGCGATCGACATCCCCGGCAGCATGATCTGGCGCTACCTGGACGAGCAGAAGGTCCCGAAAGAGGCTCTCATGCAGGCATTCCCGGTCGGGCGGATGGGCCGCCCGGAGGAGCTGGTCGCGGCGGCGATGTATCTGTGCTCCGACGAGGCCCGCTTCTGCACGGGCACGACGCTCGTCCTCGACGGCGGCTTCACGGCTCAGTGACGCGGGCTCTCGCTGCCCAGGACCAGTCAAGGCGCGGACCGGATTCGAACCGGTGTACGGGGCTTTGCAGGCCCCTGCCTAACCACTCGGCCACCGCGCCGGCAACGAAAACATCGTATCGAGCGAACTTTTCGCTCACGCGGGGTTGAGAGGATCCGTCAGATTTGCACAGAATGGGGACCACGCTCGCTGACGCGAACCTTGTCCCGGGGTTGATACCGCGTTGGTGGGCAGGAGCCCCGGCCCCCTACCGGGGCTCCACCCTTGTCTTGAGCAAGCTCGGCCGGACGCCGCGCGGCCTACGCAGCGAGGCTCGCCAAGGCCCACGCGAAAAGCGGGAGCGCCGCGGCCGAATACAGCGCGAACAACCAGAACCAAGTTCTCTGCAGCATGTCGGTGCCTCCTTCGAACAACCCGTAGGGGCGTTAGCTCGACGTCGGCTGGGCCGACGGTGGGCAAGGATTGGGCTTGCGGCGCAGCCAGGACAGGAAGGGACCGCCGCTCGTCGCGCCGTGCCGCCGCGAGGCGCTTCGCCAGGTGCCCGGCGCGCGCCTCCCGCAGCAGGTCGTCGTGGCGCTGCCGCACGAGGTCTAGTTGGGTTTCGGGGTCAAGCATTCGGGTTCCTTTCGCCGTCCACAAGACGGCGAGCCCGGGCGAAATCTTCCCGTCAAGTCAACATTTGGTTTCATACTCCCCGCCGTGCAGCTCGCATCACTCCCGGACGCCCAGCTGGTCGCCCGCTGCCGCGCCGGCGACGAAGACGCCTGGCGGGAGCTCGTCGCCCGCTTCTCGCGGTATGTCTATGCGATCTGCACGCAGGCCTTCCGACTCCGTCCGGCGGACGCCGAGGAGGTCTTCCAGGAGGTCTTCGCGCGCACCTATCAGCACCTCGACAAGCTCAGGGACGACGAGGCGATCCGCCCGTGGATCGGACAGCTGACCCGCCGGCTCTGCATCGACCACCTCCGCTCCAGCTCCCGGGAGGAGCTCGTCGATCCGGAAGCGATGCCGGGTGGCGTCGACGAGGAAATGGAGACGCTGGACGAAGCATTTGCCGTGCACGAGGCGATGGCCGAGCTCACGGAGAACTGCCGCGAGATCCTCGACCGGTTCTTCGCGCGGGACGAGAGCTACCAGACGATCGGCGCGGCGCTCGAGATTCCCTCCGGGACGATCGCGAGTCGCATCTCCCGCTGCCTCGCCCGGCTGCGTGAGATCTTCGAGGGAAGAAACCCTGCCCCTGGTGCGTCCAGTTGACGGAGACCCGAATGACCGCTTACGACGAACATCGCCTCGCCGAGCTGATCAAGGCCCTGCCGCCGGCGCCCGCAGCTTGGGTGGAAGCGGCTCAGGAGCTCCCGCTCGTCCGTGGCCAGCTCGACGACATCGTCACCAAGGCGGAGGCTGACCTAGCGTTTCGCGATGCGCTGATCGCGAATCTCGAGGAGGCGCTCCGGCTCGAGGGCTACGAGCCCGAGACGATCCCGCTCGACGAGCTGCGCCGCCGCCTCGAGAGCTAGCACCGCCTGATCCGCCGTCGACCGGAAGAACCCGCGGGCCGCGCGCGTTGAGAGCTGCAAGGCCGGACATACTCGGGAAGGAGCACGCCCTGACTGCCTTGACGACAGCTCTCGAAGCGCCGTACAAGCCTCGCCGCGTCCACTTCGTCCGCAAGGAGGACCTGGGCGGGTGGCAGCTCAAGCTCTACGGCATTGGGTTGAACGGGAAGGAGGCCCGGCCGGAACTGATCGAGGCGACACGAGACCTCGCCGCCTCGATTCTTCCGCAACCGCCCGCAGCAGACGACCGCTACGGCGTCGGGTTCGCCACCGCTCACGATGCCCGAGCCATGGGAATAGCCCTCGTGTACTGGTGGCAGTCCGAGAACGAGCTCCATCAGCGCATCTACCTGTGCCCGAAGGATGATCCCACCGCGTTCGTCCAGGTCGAGAACCAGCCGGCCGGCTGCGTCTGGGAGCTGGAGGTCGTGAACTTCGAGCGCCGCGCCTGGATCGAGGATGTGCTCGCGAATCCCGACGGGCCCGACGTAGGACGCTACCTCGAACGCAGCTTCACCCGCGACGTCTAGGCGGGCTACGAGCTTCGCTGTCTGCGGGCGAGGTACTCGGCGAACTGGCCTTCGCTCGACGCGAGCCAGGATCGGAAGCCCTGCTCGAAGTCGTCCTCGCGCTGCGCGGAGAACGACGCGTGTGGACAGCGGTGGCCGAGCGGAGCCGGGTAGCGCTGATGGCAGCGGGCGCAGCGCTCGAGCTCGACAAACATCACCGGACGCGTCGCGCGCGGACTTCGATCTTTCCCTTGATTCCCTGCTGCTGCATCTCCGTCTCCTTCGAAAGCTCTCTTCATCGCAGGACGGAGATGGGAGAGATGTTCTTCCGTGGGCACGCCCGCGGCAGACTTTCGGCTGGGACGAGACAGCATTCACAGTGCCCCGTGGTGCCCGTGGCGATCATCTGCCGGTCCACCTCGTGGTTCTCGTAGAACGCGACGTGGTTGCGTCCTTGGATCAGCCTCATCCGCCCACACAGGCCGGTGCACGCCGGCTTGCTTCTCCCGAAATCAACTCGCTCGGCCAACAGGTGACAGTCGGCGCCCGCCTAGTAGACGGCGTTAGCTCGGGCACCTGGCTCAGCGCCTTCCGGAGACGGGCCAGGGCGCTGAACGTCCGGCTCTTCACGGTCCCGGACGGGATGCCGAGCGCGCTCGCGATCTGCGACTGCGTCAGGCCGAACCAGTAGGCGAGGTAGAGGACTTCGCGCTCGGCGCTCGACAGCTTGGCCAGCGCCGCCCGAACCTTGCCTTGCGCCTCCCGAAGTGCGACGTCGTCCTCGACGCTTTCGGCGAGGACGGCCTGAGTAGCCGTCACCTCGAGCTGGTCGGGACGTGTGTTGAAGTGGGCCTGGCTGCGCACGAGGTCGACAGCCCGTCGGTGCACGATCGTGAGAATCCAGGTCGATGCCGTTCCGCGCGAGCGGTCGAAACTCGCCGCCTGCCGCCACACGGCGAGGAACGCCTCCTGCACCGCGTCCTCCGCAAGGGCGGCGTCGCGCAGGACACGCACTGCGAGACCGTAGGCGACCTTCCCGAACCGGTCGTAGAGCGCGCCCAGCGCGTGCTCGTCACCCTCTGCGCACGCGACGAGCAGATCGTCATCGTCACGGATCGAACGGGTCATACCAAGGGTAGAGACACGACCGGTCCGTGTGTTACGCGGTACGGTTCAGTTCGTGGTTGGACCGCGGGCCGTCGCGTTCGAACACACGGAGAAGGAAATCCTCGCCCTGCTGCGGGACGGAAACGAGGAGGCGTTCTGCGCACTCGTGCGCAGACACACGCCGTCGATGACACGAGTCGCGATGGCGTTCGTCTCGCGCCGAGAGGTGGCCGAAGAGGTGGTTCAGGAGACCTGGCTGAACGTCGTTCGCGGCCTCGACACGTTCGAGGAGAAATCGTCGCTTCGGACGTGGATCTGGACGATTCTCCGCAACTGTGCGAGCAGGCGGGCAGAGCAGGAGCAGCGGCTCGTGCCACTGCCCGAGCTCGCGGCCGACGAGGCGTCGGGCAACGAGCTCGGGGTGAGTCGCGACCGGTTCTTCGAGGGCGGCCGGTGGGACGGCATGTGGTCCACCGCAGTGCCGCCCTGGGACGACCTTCCCGAAGAACGCCTGTTGTCGAACGAGCTGCGCACCGCTGTGCTCGAAGCGATTGATGCGCTGCCGCGAATGCAGAGAGCAGTGATCACGCTTCGCGATGTCGAGGGCTGGCCCCCGGAAGAGGTCTGCGAGTATCTTGGCGTCGCGGACGGCAACCAGAGAGTTCTCTTGCACCGGGCCCGGGGCGCTGCGCGCGCGGCGATCGAGCGGTACCTCGAGGAAGGAACAGAGCAATGCTGACCTGCGCGGACGTTGTCAAGCTCGTCACCGACTACTACGAGGGGCGTCTCACGCCGGCCGAGCGTGGCCGCTTCGAGGACCACGTCTCGATCTGCCCGCCGTGTCGTTCGTTCCTCGTCCAGATGAGGACGACGGTCGAGCTTCTCGGCGAGTTGAATGAGGAGGATGTCCCGCCAGAAATGGAGCAGCACCTCCTCACCGCGTTCCGAGACTGGAAGCGGGACGAGTGATCGCGTACAAGTTCCTCTCGCCCGATCGCGTGGGGCTCTTCAGTGGGGTCAGATGGCCGGAGCCGGGAACCTGGCTCGAGGCGAACGCGGAGGTTGAGCGGTGCGTGTCGGGGATCCACGCGCTGTCCGAGGCGGGCCTCCTCGATTGGATCGACGACGAGCTCTGGACCTGCGAGCTCGACGGCATCGTGCAGGACGACGGACATGTGCTCGTCGCCGAGCGCGGCCGGCTCCTGGAGCGCGTGGAGGCCTGGAACGAGAGCACGGCTCGCGACTTCGCTTGCGCCTGCGCGGCGAGAGGGCGCGAGCATGTGGTCGAGGCGCTTCGCGCGGAGGGTCACGACGACGAGGCGCGAGAGCTTGGCGGTCTCGACGCTGAGGGGTATGTGACGACTGCACCTGGTGTCGCAGCACAGCTGCCGACCGAGATCGCGGGTCTGGTGCTCATGGCCGCCGATACAACGGCGCTGGCCGAGGGTCGGCGCCTGGAAGCCCGCGAGCCGCAGCTGCATTCGCACCTCGAGGCGGTCGCCGACAGCCGAGCAACGCATGGTGCGGTCGCTGCGAACGTGGCCTTCGTGGTCGCCCGCTCGACGGCGGGCCTCCACCCGGCAGGATCCGAGGCCGGGTTCGCCGCTGAGCGCGCGTGGCAGCTCGAGCGCCTCGTCGAGCGACTCGGTCTCGCCGTCTCCGCCTACTAGGTCAGCGGCCCGCCCCTACAGAGCGCCGATCGACTGGCGTCTGACGTTCGTGCTCTCCGCGGTGGTCTTCCTCGGGCTGGCCGCCATCGTCGCCGTCGCAGGCGCCCTCAACCTTCCGACCCGCGGACGGCCACTCGAGCCCAGCCAGTCGAGCTCCCAGTCGCGGGCGCGGTAGGCGGGTCAGTCGTCCGTGACTGGGCGGGGAGCTGGGCTCAGCTCACCGCTTTCTTCACGAGCGCGCCGATCCTTGCCTCGTCGGCGGCGGTCAACTCCTTCAGCGCGAAAGAGGTCGGCCACATGGCGCCTTTGTCGAGGTTCGCCTCGTCGCTGAAGCCGAACGTCGCGTACCTCGATTTGAACTTCGCCGCGCTTTGGAAGAAGCAGACGACCTTGCCGTCCTTGGCATACGCCGGCATCCCGTACCAGGTCTTCGGCGAGAGGGCTGGCGCGCTGGCTTTGACGATCGCATGGAGCCGCTTGGCCATGGCGCGATCCGGTCCCGGCATCTCGGCGATCTTCGCGAGCACGGCGCTCTCCCCGTCCGCCTTGGCTGCGCTTCCGCCTTCAGCTCTTGGGCGCGCTCCTTCATCGCGGCTCGTTCCTCGTCCGTGAACCCCTTGGACTTCTTGTTGGTCGCGGTGGTGCTCTTGGCGGACTTCTGCGTGGCCTTCTTGGCGCTCATCGTTCCCTCCCGTGCAGTCTCTCCATGTCCTACCCCGCCCGACTCACCGGTCCTGAAGCAGCCCGAGCACGTTGCCGTCGGGATCGGTGACGGTGCCCACCACTCTACGGCTTCATCCATCGCGAGATCGCCTGGGAGCAGGCGCGCCAACGGAGCGGGCTCACGTGGAAGCAGTGGAGCGCGCGCCTGCGCAGACACGTCGACGAGGCGCGTGAGGACGATCCCGGCCTTGCCGAGCCGTGGAAAGCGCGCCGCCTGATAGAGGTGCGCGAACCGGTGCGCGTGTGACAGCCTTGAGTGCGTGGACGCCGACGTGGAGGCGCGTGTTCGCCGGAGCTTCGCCCGCCAGGGGTACATGGCGACGCTTGGCGCTGAGATCGTCCACTTCGCGGCGGGCGAAGTAGACATCGCTCTGCCGTTCAGCGAGCGACTGACGCAACAGGACGGCTACCTCCACGAGGGCGTGGTCGCCGGGGCCATGGACAGCGCCTGCGGCTACGCCGCGCTCACCACGATCGCCCCTGACGCAGAGGTGCTGACGGTCGAGTTCAAGATCAACCTACTCGCACCCGCCGCGGCGGGTGAGCGGCTGGTGGCACGAGGCCGTGTCCTTCGTACAGGGCGGACGCTGACCGTATGCCGCAGCGACGCCGTCACGATCGACGATGTCCAGGAAACGCATGTCGCGACGCTGATGGCGACGATGATCGCCCTCGCCCGAACGAAAAACCCCGCCTGAGCGGGGCTTTTAGGAGCGGATGATGGGACTCGAACCCACGACCTTCTGCATGGCAAGCAGACGCTCTAGCCAACTGAGCTACATCCGCACGCGGGGCGATTATAGCCGGGCCCACGGGTTCGGGACGACGATTACTCGCCCGTGCTCCCCGAGCCCTCCTCGTCGAGCGCGACGTTGACCAGCTGGTCGGCGAGCTCGTTGTGTTCGCGGCGCACGGCCGTGTAGCGCACGTCGCCGATGTCGCGGGCGACGTCTGCTGCCCTGAGTGAGAGCTCCCGCAGCGCAGCATTCTTCACCTTGTACTCACCCCGCATCTGCTTGACGACGAGCTCGGAGTCGGCGACGACCTCGAGGTCGTCCACGCCGAGGTCGCGCGCCTGCTCGAGCCCCGCCACGAGCGCCCGATACTCCGCGACGTTGTTCGTCGCGACCCCGATCGCCTCACCGTGCGCGGCGAGCACGGTCCCGTCGTCCGCCTCGAGGACGTAGGCGGCGGCCGCCGGGCCCGGGTTGCCGCGCGAGCCCCCGTCCGTGAAGAGCCGCGCCTTCATTCGGGCGGCTCGACGAGCGGATAGAGATCGAAGGCCGGCTCCTCGTAGGGATGCGCGGCTCGCAGCGCGCGCACGACCTCCGCCTCGCGCTCGACCGGGTAGACGGTCTCGAAACGGATCTCGGGGACCCGTTCCTCGCGCCCCTTCTGGCCGATCGTCGGCGAGGTCGTCTCCAGGCCGAAGAACGTCCCTGTGCCGGAGCTGAAGAAGGATGACCGCTCGTAGTCGCCAATCCGTCCCGCGCCTGCCGCAAATACTGCGTCGCGGACCGCTTCGAGCGCCTCCTCCGGGACGAAGACGACTAGCTTCCGGTTCAGATCTCGACCTCCGGAGCAGGCTCTGCGGCGGCGTCGCCGGTGTTCGGCGTGCCCTTCAGCTCGAGCAGGAGGACGTGAGCCTCGTCGTCGGCCACCGGCCTGTGCTCGACTCCGCGGGGGACGACGAGCAGTTCCCCCTCCCCCAGCTCGACGGCGCCGTCGCGCAACTCGACTCTGAGCCTGCCGGCGAGGACGAGGAAGAGATCGTCCGTGTCGGGGTGCGAGTGCCAGACGAACGGCCCCTTGGTCTTCGCAACCTGGATCTTCGTGTCGTTGTAGTAGCCCACGATCCGCGGGCTGAACGGCTCCTCGAAGCTCGCGAGCTTCTCCGCCAGGTTCACCTTCTCGAGCATTACTGCTCCTCCAGGTGATGCTGCTGTGCGGCGTGCATTGCCTGGTGGGGCACTTAGTCGATCTGCGCGCGCTGGAGCTTGCCCGAGTAGTCGACGTAGATCGACTTCCACTCCGTGTAGAAGTCGAGCGCCGCCTGGCCGGCCTCCCGGTGTCCGTTGCCGGTGCCCTTCGTGCCGCCGAACGGCAGATGAACCTCGGCGCCGGTCGTGCCCGCGTTGATGTAGGTGATGCCGGTGTTCAGGTCGCGCATCGCCTTGAAGGCCTTGTTGACGTCTCGGGTGAAGATCGACGACGAGAGGCCGAACTCGATGCCGTTGGCAATCCTGATCGCCTCGTCCACGTCGGTCGCGCGAATGAGAGCCGTCGTCGGGCCGAAGATCTCCTCCTGCGCGATCCGCATGCCCGGCTCGACGTCGCCGAAGACCGTCGGGCGGTAGTAGGAGCCCTTGTCGAGCCCGTTCTCCGTGGCGATCTCCCCGCCCGTCAGCAGAGTGGCGCCCTCGTCCTTGCCGACCTCGGTGTACGAGTGGATCTTCTCCAGCGCCGAGCGGTTGACCACGGGCCCGACGTCCGTGGAGTCCTCGAGCCCGTCGCCCAGGCGCAGCTCCTCTGTGCGCTCGACGAGCTTCGACGCGACTGCGTCGTAGACGCCCTTGCCGGCGATGACGCGGCTCGCCGCCGTGCAGCGCTGGCCCGAAGTCCCGAAGGCCGACCAGATGATCCCGTCAACGGCGAGGTCGAGGTCGGCGTCGTCCATGACGATGATGGCGTTCTTGCCGCCGAGCTCGAGGTGGATGTGCTTCAGGTACGCAGCGCCGTTCTCGGCGGTCTTGATCCCGACCTCGCGGGAGCCGGTCAGCGAGATGAGCGGCACGTCGGGATGCTTGACGAGGCGCTCGCCGACCGATTCCCCGCCCCCGTGGACGATGTTGAGGACGCCTGCGGGCAGCCCCGCCTCCTCGAAGATCTCGACGAAGCGCTGGCCCAACATCGGCGTGTCCCGGGCAGGCTTGAAGACAACCGTGTTCCCGCAGACGAGCGCCGGCGCGATCTTCCAGCTCGGGATGGCGATCGGGAAGTTCCACGGGGTGATCGCGCCGACGACCCCGACCGGCATGCGGACGCTCATCTGGAACTTGTCTGGCATCTCCGACGGCGTCGTCTGGCCGAAGAGCCGCCGGCCCTCACCCGCCATGTAGAAGGTCATGTCGATCGCTTCCTGGACGTCGCCCCCGGCCTCGGCACGGACCTTCCCCATCTCCCGCACCATCAGCTCGGTCAGCTCGTCCTTACGCTCGACGAACCGCTGCGCCACGCGGAAGAGAATCTCCCCGCGGCGCGGCGCCGGCGTCAGCCGCCAACTCTCGTAGGCCTCCTTCGCCGCCTCGACGGCGCGATCGACATCGGCCTCGGTCGAGCGCGGGAAGGTTCCGATCGTCTCGCCGGTGGCCGGATTCAGGGTGTCGAACGTCTCGTCGCCGGAAGCGGGCACCCACTCGCCGCCGATGTAGTTCTTCGAAGTCTCTGTCGCTGCGGTCGCCATCTCGCTCCTTGTCGTATTTCCGCCGTCGATTCTAGGCTTCGCACCGTGCCCACCGTCGGCCAGAAGGCCAGCCGCACGCGACGCGTCCGCCGCGAGGACATCGCCCTCTTCACCGAGCTCACCGGCGATCGCAACCCGCTCCACTACGACGAGGCGGCGGCTGCGCGCTCGCGCTTCGGCGGGATCATCGTCCAGGGCGGCGTCACGACCGGGCTTCTGAATGCGGTAGTCGCCGAGGACCTCCCGGGGCCGGGCAGCGTCTTCCTCCACGTGGACTGGAGCTTCAAGGCGCCCGTCAAGCCCGGGGACGAGATCACGGCCGAGGTCGAGGTGCTCGAGGCGCGGGCCGACAAGCCGATCACAAGGCTCCGCACCACGATCGCGAACCAGGATGGGACGGTCGTCCTCGACGGCACCGCGCTCGTATGGACCGAGGCGATCTAGCCGCTGCGCGAACGCGGGCGCTGGCGCTCCTGGCGGCGTCGCTTGTCCTGGCGATGACGACGTGGTTCTCGGCGAGCGCGGTCGTCCCACAGCTGCGCGACGAGTGGGCGCTCGGGGACACCGCGGCGGCGTGGCTGACGATCGCCGTCCAGCTCGGCTTCGTGACCGGCGCGCTCGTGTCCGCCTTCCTGAACATCGCCGACATGGTCGCGCCGCGGGTCGTCATTCTCACGGGCGCCGTCGGCGCCGCGGCCGCAAACGCCCTTCTGGGAGCCGTCTCCGGAGCCGGGGCGGCGATCCCGCTCCGCTTCCTCACCGGCTTCTTTCTTGCGGGCGTCTACCCACCGGCGCTGAAGCTGATGGCCACGTGGTTCCAACGCGGCCGCGGGACGGCACTCGGCATCCTCGTCGGCGCGCTCACCCTCGGATCCGCGGCGCCTCACCTGGTGAACGCGCTCGGCGGGCTCGACTGGCACACGGTCGTCTACGCCACCTCGGCCCTGACGCTCGCGGGCGGGCTGATTGCGCTGGCCGTCCGGGACGGGCCCTACCCGTTCCCACAGGCGACCTTCGACCCGCACCAGGCAAGCCGGGTCTTCGCCAACCGGGGCGTTCGCCTGGCCAGCCTCGGGTACTTCGGTCACATGTGGGAGCTCTACGCCTTGTGGGCCTGGTTCGTCGTCTTCTACTCGGTGGCGGTCGACGACGGCGCCGGCGCCGCCTATGCGACCTTCGCGGTCATCGGCGTGGGCGCAATCGGCTGCTGGGTCGGCGGGATCCTCGGCGATCGAATCGGACGGCCGGAGACGACCGCCCTTGCCATGGCCGTCTCGGGAACGTGTGCGCTCCTGATCGGCCTTTTCCTGGACGCGCCCGCATGGGTTGTGCTCGCGATCGCGCTCGTCTGGGGCTTCACGGTTGTCGCGGACTCGGCGCAGTTCTCCACCCTCGTCACCGAGCACGCCGACCAGGCCTACGTCGGCACGGCGCTGACCGTGCAGCTCGCCGTCGGCTTCACGCTGACCGTGGCCACCATCTGGCTGATGCCGTTCTTCGCGGAAGCGGTCGGCTGGCGCTGGGCATTCGCGTTCCTGGCGCCGGGCCCCGCGTTGGGCGTCGTCGCCATGCTGCGGCTCAGGGCCGTAGAGGGTTAGGCCGCCTCGTCGGGAGGATCGGTGGAGGGAAAGGCGCCGGGCCTGGCGCGGCGTCGGTCACGGATCGTCCGCTGTTCCCCGGCCGGCGGCCGGCTGCCTCGCTTGCGACGATCGGGTCCCGAGCGCCGGTCGACGATGACCTGGACGTTGGCGTTGTCCTTGTAGTGCTCGACGAGCTTCGAGTACAGCTCCGCCTCGAGCTCCTGGGGGATCACGCAGTAGATCATCGTCCCCCTCTTCTATCCGCACCCTTGGCCGTGGCTACAACCGCGGGATATCCGGCGTGACGTCCCCGTCGCCGCCGAGGTGCCCGTTCCAGCTCGTGAAGCGAGGATCGAGGTCGTCGAGCTCGTAGCCGCGCTCCGCGAGCCGCACGTGCTGAGGCGACTCCGGCGAGACGCGGTACTGGTACCAGGAGATGTCCCAGGCGACCGTGACAACGACCTCGGGGTTGACCCCCGACAGCGACAGGAGGCTGACACGGGCATCGCCGAGGCTCTTGGCGATCCCGGCGATCGTTCGACGATAGGCGCTCTCGTTGAAGAGGTCGGCGGCCTGGACGATCGCCTGTTCCTCGGGCGAGAGGCGGCGATACATGGGCTCCTCGCGGGGCTCCGGCTCGGCGCGCCGCGTCTCGAGGAGCGCCGCGAGCCCACCGAAGCGCCGCCGCCTGCGCGTCTCGGGAACGATCGGCGTCGTCGGGCTTCCCTCCTTGATCCAGCCGTGGTCGTCGGCTGCGGTCGTGCAGAGCGCGCACACGTCGACCCAGTCGTCGCTGCCCGGCGTGAAGCGCACCGCCCGCTCGCCCATGAGCAGCGTCCGGTGGCAGATCGCGCACGTTCGCTGGGCATTCTGCTTGCGAACGACGGTCATTCTTCGCTCTCCTTCTTCGCCTCCTGCATCACCTTCTGCGCGATGTGCGACGGCACTTCCTCGTAGCGGAGGAACGAGAGCGTGTAGTCGCCGCGGCCGCCCGTCAGGGAGGTGAGCGACTGCGAGTACGTAAGCACGTCCGCCATCGGCACTTCGGCCCTGATCGTCGTCAGCCCGGCGCCGGTCGGCTCCATTCCGAGCAGCCGGCCGCGCCGCGAGTTGAGGTCGCCGTTGACCGCGCCGAGGCTCTCGTCCGGGACCGCCGCCTCGAGGGACATGATCGGCTCGAGCAGGACCGGGTCGGCCTGCTCGTACGCGCTCTTGAAGGCCAGCGAGCCCGCAATCTTGAACGCCATCTCCGACGAGTCGACGGAGTGGTAGGAGCCGTCGACCAGGAGAACGCGCACGCCGGTCACGGGCGCGCCCGCCAGCTCGCCGTTCACCATCGCTTCCTGGATGCCCTTGTCGACCGCCGGGCGGAAGCTCTGCGGGATGACGCCGCCGACGATCTTGTCCACGAACTCGTAGCCCTCGTGGCCGGGAAGCGGCTCGAGCACGATGTGGCAGTCGCCGAACTGACCACGGCCGCCGGTCTGCTTCTTGTAGCGGCCCTGGGCCCGCGATTCCTTGCGAATCGTCTCCAGGTAGGGCACGCGCGGCTGGTGGAGGTCGACCTCGACGCCGAACCGACGCTTGAGCCGGTCGACGGCCACCTCTACGTGCACCTGCGAGAGGCCGCCGAGCAGCTGCTCGCCGGTCTGCTCGTCCCGACGGAGCGTGAGGGTCGGATCCTCCTCGTGCAGGCGCCGGAGCGCCATTGCCATCTTCTCCTCGTCGCCCTTCGCCTTCGGCGTGATCGCGAAGCTCATCACCGGCTGCGGAAACTCGAGCGGCGGAAGCTCGAACGACTTGTCCTCGGTCAGGAGCACGTCGCCGGTTCCGGTTTCCTTCAGCTTGGCGACCGCCCCGATATCCCCCTCGCCGAACTCCTGCGCAGGCTCGTGGTCTTTCCCCTGGAGCAAGAGCAGCTGCCCGACGCGCTCCTTTCCGTGAGTGCGCGAGTTGACGAGGTTGGAGTCGGAAGCGAGCGTGCCGGAGAGCACGCGGAAGACGTTGATGCGCCCGGCGAACGGGTCGGCGACGGTCTTGAAGATGAACGCTGCAGGGCCGCTGCCGTCGACGCCGGATTCGAGCGGCTTCTTGGCCGGCGAGGGGATGCCTTCGACCAGGAGGTCGAGGAGCCCCGTGGTGCCGAGGTTCTTCGTCGGCACGCCGCACGCGACCGGGAAGAGGTCGCCGGCAACGACCGCGTTCTTGAGCGCGGCGGCGAGCTCGTCTCCCGAGACCTCTCCCTCTTCGAGGTAGCGCTCCATCAGCGCCTCGTCGGTCTCGACGACGGAGTCGACAAGCTGCTCGCGGTACTCGGCGGCCTGGGCGGCGATCGACTCGGGAATTTCGACGGGCTTCGTCTCGCGCTCTCCGTCGGGGTCCAGGTAGGCGCGCATGTGGAAGAGGTCGACGATCCCCTCGAGCTCGTGCTCGTGCCCGATCGGAATCTGCACGGCCACGCACCGACCGCCGAGCTGGCCGCGCAGCTGCTCGAGCGTGGTGAAGAAGTCGGCCCGCTCGCGGTCGAGCATGGTGACGAAGAGGACGCGGCAGAGGCCGAGCCCTTCCGCCCGCTCCCAGAGTCGCGTCGTCTGTACCTCGACGCCGTTGACGCCGTTGACGGCGAAGAGCGCGCCCTCGACGACACGAAGGGCTGCCAGGGTGTCAGCCTGGAAGCCCGGGTCGCCGGGCGTGTCCACGAGGTTGATCTTGCGTTCCTGCCACTCGAGGTGGCAGACGGCGGCGGACAGCGACATCTGACGCCGTTGCTCGTCCTCGTCCCAGTCGGAGACCGTCGACGAGCCCTCGACGGAGCCCAAGCGGTTCGTCGCACCGGCCTGGAAGAGCATTGCCTCGACCAGCGAGGTCTTCCCAGTCCCCCGGTGGCCGACGACGGCGACGTTCCGGATCTTGCTCGGCTCGAACTGCGGCACGGGTTGGCGAGTTTACCGACTTGGTCGCAACGTGCAGGGAAGATGTCGGTATGGATCTCGCGCTGCGCAGCGCCTGCACCGACGACGCTCCAGCGGTCGCGGATGTGTTCCTCGCTGCGCGTGCAGACGCGATGCCGTACCTCCCCCGCCTGCACACAGACGCCGAGACTCGCGTCTGGATCCGGGACGTCGTCCTCACCGGGCAGGAAGTCGTGGTGGCCGAGCTCGGCGACCGCGTCGTGGGCTTCGCAGCTGTCGACGCGGACATGCTCGCCCACCTCTACGTCCATCCCGACTGCCAGCGCCGGGGAATCGGCGACGCGCTGCTCGCACGGGTGAAGAAGCTGCGTCCCGACGGCTTCCGGCTTTGGGTCTTCCAGCGCAACAGGGGCGCCCGTCGCTTCTACGAGCAGCGAGGCCTGCGTCTCGTCGAACTGACCGGCGGGGCCGGCAACGAGGAGCGGGAGCCCGACGCCCTCTACGAGTGGCGGCCGGCCTAGTCTCGCGTCGCGGGGCTCGGCGCGGCAGAAAGCCCGGCCTTGAGGCGGAGGACCGCCTTCGTATGGAGCTGGGAGACGCGCGACTCGGTCACCCCGAGCACCTCCCCGATCTCCCTGAGGGTCAGCTCCTCGTAGTAGTAGAGCGTGACGACGAGCCTCTCCCGCTCCGGAAGGTGTGCGATCGCCTCTGCGAGAGCCTCCCGGAGCTCGGTGTGCGCCATGGCGTCTTGCGGCCCGGCGGACTCCTCGTCCGGGATCGTGTCGATCAGCGCCACCGGGTCGCCGCCGTGCGAGGAGCTCGTCCAGAGCTCGTCGAGAGCGGCGATGGACGTCCGCGAGATCTCGAGCAGCGACTCCTGGAGCTCGTCCTCGGTGATCCCGAGCGAGCTGGCGATCTCCTCGTCGGTGGGCGCACGGCCGAGCTTCGCTTCGAGCTGGGTCAGCGAGCGCTCGATCTCACGTGCGCGTGCGCGCACGGAGCGCGGCACCCAATCCAGCGAACGGAGCTCGTCGATGATCGAGCCCCGGATGCGGGCGACGGCGTATGTCTCGAACTTGATGTCGCGCTCGGGCTCGAACCGCTCGATCGCGCCGATCAGCCCCAGGAGGCCGTAGGAGACGAGGTCGCCCTCGTCCACATGGGCCGGCAGGCCGCTTCCGAGCCGCCCGGCCACGTACTTGACGAGCGGCGAGTAGCTGAGGATCAGCCGGTCACGTGCGGTTTGGTCGCCGTTGCTCTTGTACGCCCGCCAGAGGGCCTGGGTTTCGTCTGGCCGCTTGCTCATCGACCCAGGATAGAACGCTGGACGGCGCTTCCCTAGCGTTCTAACGGAGCAGCTTGAACGCGAGCTCGCCCATCCAGACGGCGAGGAAGACGGCCGCCGCGGCGATCACCCAGGCCGCTCCGCCTGCGTCGGCGGCGTAGAGGCCGATCGAGAGGAACCCGACCGCGAGAACCGCGAAGAGCGCTCCGAGGGGTCGCCGGGGCACCCCGGTACAATGCCTCTTCGCCGAGGGCCGTAGCTCAACTGGCAGAGCACCGGTCTCCAAAACCGGGGGTTCCAGGTTCGAGTCCTGGCGGCCCTGTCCCTCTTGGTAAGCCCGTCTCCCTCGTGTCGCGAGCGGGCACCTTGACACAGTAGTTGCATAGTGCTTTCGTCAAGGGCCACCCGTTAGAGCTGGCCGGCGACGAGAGGCTCGCCGGGGGGTTGCATCGCCGCTCAGCACGAGCAGCGAGGAGGCCGTCGTGAGTCCTATGGATAGGCGCCAGTTCCTGGTGCGAAGCGCAGCAGTTGCCGGAGGTCTCGCCATCGCGGGACCGCTTGAGGCATTTCGCGCGCGAGTTGCAGCCGCTCAGCCGGTCGCGTCGGCCGGCTACGGCCCGCTCGTCGACATGGGCGATCTCTGGCTTCCGGAAGGCTTTCAGTACCGAATCATCTCGCGCCGAGGTTGGGAGATGACCGACGTCGACCCGGCTACGGGAAGCCGACGTCTCACACCGAGCCGGTTCGACGGAATGGCGGCCTTCGCCGACCCGGTGACGGGCGACACGATCCTGATTCGCAACCACGAGAACCGCAGCCGGCGCGGGACCGGGAACTTCGTGGACGCCGAGACCCGGGTCGAGGTGCCCAACCCGTACGACCCTGCGATCCGCCCCCAGGGCGGAGGCCAGTTCTGCAAGGGCGGGGTGACGAAGCTCGTCGTGCGCGACCGAAAGGTCGTGAGCAGCTTCGCTCTCCTCGGAGGCACCGTCTTCAACTGCGCCGGCGGCGCGACCCCGTGGAACTCCTGGATCACGTGCGAAGAGGAAGCAGTCAACAGCGGTGCCGCGGGCGCTCCCATACCGCACGGCTACATCTTCGAGGTCGACGCGTTCGCCACCGCCCCAGTGGATCCCCTCCCGATCAAGGCGGCCGGACGCTTCGACCACGAGGCGGTCGTGTGGCACAACGGGCGCCTCTATCTCACCGAGGACAAGAACATCGCTCCGCAGGGCGGCGCATGCTTCTACCGCTACATCCCCACCCCGAAACCGAAAAGGGCTGGTGACCTGGCCGCATCGACCGGGCCGCTGGACGCGCTCGTCGTCGACGGCCACCCGAATCTCAACACGAGCACCAACTGGCCGGCGGCGCCCGGAGATCCTCTACCGGTCAGCTGGATGACCGTTCCTGATCCGGATCCCCAGGTGGATCCCAACCAGCCGCCGAACGGCGTGCGGTTCCAGGCTCAGGCGCTCGGAGCAGCGATCTTCGAGCGAACCGAGGGCTGCTGGGTCGGGAACGACAGGATCTACTTCGACTGCACGACCGGCGGTCCCGCCGGGCTGGGCCAGATCTGGGAGCTCGATCCGAGGAAGAGCCAGTTGAGGCTGATCTTCCAATCCAACGACGCGCTCGGGCTCTTTCACCCGGACAACCTCACCGTCGCACCGACGGGTGACCTCTTCATGTGTGAGGACGCGGGTGAGACGGTCGCTCCACACGTCCGCGCGCTAACCGCGGAAGGCCTCATCTACGACTTCGCGCGAGCCGCCCGCGGCGGGCTCGACGTCGGCACGAACTGGACCGAGTTCTGCGGCGCTTGCTTCTCACGCCCCAGGCGGCGCTGGGATCTGAAGACGCTCACGCTCTACGTCAACCAGCAGGGCCATCCTGAGGCGAACGGAGCTCCGTGCGTCACGTACGCGATCTGGGGGCCGTGGAGGCGGAAATAGGCTAGTACTCGATCACGCGGTTGTTCCTGTTCACCGGCCGGCGGGCCTCCGGGCCGATGAAGATGCCGTACGCGCGCGAGAAGCCGAAGACGGAGTTCTTCGCGCCCGAGTGCACGGACTCGTCGATCCGCAGGTTCTGGTTGTAGGTCGCAAGACGACAGCGGTTGCAGATGAGGTTGGTGGGGATCCCGCCGTTCGCCCAGGTGACGTACCACCCGCCGCCGGCTCCCCAGCACGTCCATTGACCTCTTCTCGGGTGTCCCGGAGGTGAACTTCCGGAAGTAGATGTTCCGTCCTGAGAGCGCCTGGACGATGTCCTGATGAATACTGGGATTCGTATGCCTCGCGCCGCACTCGACGTCGCCGGTGACGACGAGGTCGCGCGCGTCCATGCCGATGCGAACGGCGTCGAAGGCGGTCCCGCGGCCGCGGCCGTTGCCGTTCACGTCCAGGATCAGGTCGACCGTGCTCCGGTCGCCGTCGCCGCGGCAGCCGGTCAGGCGGATCGCGTCGCCGTCACCCGGGTTCGGCATGTTCGAGATGACCTTGATCGGCAGGCGGCCGTAGGCGCGGAGCCGGCCCCTACACTCCCAGCTTCGGCGCGTCCTGATCACCTTGCCGGGCCTCAACGTCGACGCCGACGACGCCGATTGGGCGGCGTCGCTTTCAGCCCCGGCGGCCTCCTCGGGGAGGGCTGCACCGGCTGACGCGGGCACGGCGAGAAACACGAGGACGAGCATCGGCAGGAGGCGGCGGGAAAGCATGGCGGGAGGGCTCCTCTCGGCGACTGGGCTGAGCGAGGCTCCCGGCACCGTAGGGACCGGTTGTGAGCGATTCGTAAGGTCGCTCACCTCCTCTCGGGAACTTCCCGGTGGAGCAGTGCGTCGAACGACAGGACCTCTTGGGGTTATGTCCCGTAACCCATCGTCGTACTGTTAGAGGCCCCGTCAGCTAGGAGGAAGCGATGACCTCGCCGCGCCGGCACCACCTGATCGTCGTCCTCGTCCCGCTGGCCGTCGCCCTGACGGCGCTTCTGTGGCCGGCCCAGGTTGCGGCGCAGAGCGGGGCTCCGAGCCTGCGGCTGATAGGGCCCGCAGGTAAGGTCACGCTCCAGCGCTCCCGAGAAGGGCGTGTCCCACTCGATGTTCGCACTTGGATCGCGGCAACCGACGGGGCCTTCGAACTGCGTGTTGCGCGGCCGGACTACGACACGCCGCCGAACATCGTCCAGGTCGACTCCGTCACGGGAGCAATCCTCCGCGATCTCCCTGAGCGCGTACTCGACGACTGGTCCGGGCTCAGAGGCTTCGTCGAAGTGGTACTCACAGGCTCGGCCGGCCAGGAGGTCGCGCGCAGGTCGTTCACGTTCTGCCCGAACGGCTGGGAGCACCAGCGGGTCGACGACTCGGGGCCCGAGTTCCCACGCTACCCGACATTCTGCGGCTCTTTCTCGCCCTTCACCAAGGGGATGGTCTGGGGCATCGAGGCCGGCTGGGCTCAGAAAGCCCTGGGCGGCAGCGACTTCAGAACGCCGCGGATGAACGTCCCTCGCGCTGGGAAGTTCACTCTCGCCGTGCGCATCGCGGAGCGGTACAGAGACCTGCTCGAGATCTCTGACACAGACGGCGAGGCGACTTTTCCGGTGACGATCAAGAACGTCCGCCGAACACGAGGCATCGAGGTGCCCGCGCACCGCGAGTCGCGCCCACCGGAGCAAGCTGCGGTACCAGATGTGACCGACCCGGATCCGGCCACGTTGCCCGATCTCGTTGCCCTTCCGCTCTGGGGCATGGCAGCTCTTCACCGGAAGGCCGGCGACTTCCTTGCCTTTGCCGCGACTCCCTGGAACGCAGGACCCGCTCCGCTCGTGGTCGAGGGCTTCCGCCGGCCCGCCCAGGAGCTGATGGACGCCTATCAATACTTCCGGGACGCGGAGGGCAACGTTGTCGGCCGGGCGCCGGTGGGCGACATGCGGTTCCATCCGCATCCCGCCCACGATCACTGGCACTTCCTCCAGTTCGCGCGCTTCACGCTCCACGACGCCGCAGACATGGAGGTCGTGCGCAGTCGGAAGCAGGCCTACTGCCTTGCTCCGACCGACGCAATCGACCTTACCGTCGAGCGGGCGAGCTGGGGCCAAGAGGCGGATCTCTCCACGTCGTGCGGCGATCGCGGCGCGCTTTGGGTGCGAGAAGTCCTGCAGACGGGCTGGGGTGACACGTACTTCCAGTTCATGCCCGGCCAGTCGTTCAACATCACCGGCCTCCCCAACGGCTGGTACTACGCTCGGGTTCACGTCAACCCGCTCGGGAGCCTCTACGAAACGGACATGTCGAACAACGTCGAGTCCCGCCTGATCCACCTGGGTGGCCGCCCCGGCGCACGGCGGGTTCTCGTCGTTCCCTGGCACGCCATTGAGGAGTAGCGCAGGCCGGGAATCAGCGCACGGAAAACTCGACCCAGAGCGGATAGTGGTCCGAGATCTTCCACGAGAGAGTCGTCTTCGAGAAGTCGCCAAGGAGGTGCGGAACGAAGTCGAAGCTGCCCGCAGCCGATGAGGCGAGCGACAGCATCGGGCCGCGCTCCTCGTCGACGAACCAGGCGATCTGGTCATAGAACTTCCCCTCGGCCGGATCGCCGAAGATCGTCCGTGGCACGGCGTTGAGCGCCGACGCCGGCTCGATCCCCGATGACGTGAACGCGTCGTAGAGCAGGTCGCCGCGGCGGTCGATGTTGAAGTCGCCGAGCGCGATCAGGTTCTGGTTCCAGTGGCGCTCCTCGTTTGCCCAGCGCGCGAACCAGGCGGCGATCTCACGGAGCTCGGCGGCACGCGCAATCTCCTCGCCGTACAGAACGTGGAGGGTCACGAGCGTCAGCTGGATCCGGTCGGCTACGAAGCTGACCGCGTACGGCGTGCGGGCGAACTGCCGGTCGAGCCCGCTCGCGCTCACGCTTGTCCCGGTCTCGATGGCAACGACGAGCTCGCCGGCGAGCCCAGACGGGCGCGACCTGCGCAGGTCGAAGACGAAGGCCATGCGCTCGTTGTTTCCCGCCTTGCCCGCGCGTGACGTCGGTCATGATCGTGGCCCAGTTCGGGCCGAGCGCGGCAAGAAGCGTCTGCAGCGCGGTCAGGTTCCCGCGCACCTCCTGAACCGCGACGACGTCGAAGCGCGAGACGATCTCGGCGAGGCAACGGATGTCGAAAAGATCCCGGATCGGCTCGTCGTCTTCCTCCGAACGCCATTTCTCGGTGAGCCCCCCGAAGGCGCGGATGTTCCACGTCCCCACGAGCAGGTTGCGGTCGAGCTGCTTCGCGGGGATGACAGCGTCGAGAGCGTCGCGGAGCGCGAGCAGCCGTTCGGCGAAGGGCGAAGGAAGTGGGTCGCTGACGCTCGGCGTGGGTGGCAGCCTTACACGGCGGCGGGCTCGACCTGGACCGACTCCGCAGACCGCCTCGCGGGCCCGTGGTAGACAGCCTCGACGTTGTTTCCGTCGGGATCGAGCGCGTAGGCGGAGTAATAGCCGGGGTGGTAGTGGCGTTCGCCCGGGGCGCCGTTGTCACGGCCGCCGGCGGCGAGCACGGCCTCGTGGAAGCGGTGCACGGTCTCCCGGTCCCGCGCCTGGAAGGCGATGTGGATCCCCGCGGTCGGCTCGCCGTCCGCGCTGACGAAGAGCTCGTCGGCGGCGAAGAATCCCGGTCCCTCCATGACGATGGAGAGGCCGACCGCCTCGAGCGCGGCGGCATAGAACGCCTTGCTCGCCTCGAGGTTGCGGACACGCAGGTGGATGTGATCCAGCAGCCGCCCCTGGTGGAAGACCATCGAGCTCACGGGCCGGCCTAGTCGCCGCGCCCGCGCAGGGCCTTGATCGCCGCGAACGTTGCGATTCCGGCGACAAGAGCGCCGCCGATGATCATCGGGATCCGCCGGGCGTCGTGCACGTCCGCGCGCAGGTCGGCGAGCGCGCCGGTGAGCTGCTCTCGCTCGCTGGTGAGCTGCTGGCGGATCTCCTCGGCGCTGCGAGCCTGTGCGCCGGGTTCCTCAGACGCCATGGCCACTCCGCAGCGCTTGCCTCGTCAGCCTGGCCTCTTCGATCGCCTGTTCCGGAGCAAGCGACTTCACCTTCTGCATCTCCGTCTTGGCGAGCAGCCCGAGGATCACCGTGAGCACGACGAGCAGGAGGAAGACGATCAGGAGCGCGAGCCAAAGGTCGAGGACGATCGCGAGGGCAACGGCGGCGGTGGCGAGCCCGAACCCGACGGCGTACAGAGCCGTGATTCCCGCCGCGACGCCGAGCCCGGCTCCCGTTCCGAGCTTCGCGGACTTCTGCTTCAGCTCGACCGTCGCGAGCTCTTTCTGCAGCTGGGAGATCGACCTCGCGTGCCCGACGACGCGCCGGGCCGAGGCGCGAATCCCCCGGGGCTGAGTCGGGTCGACGCTCACGCGGGCAGCTTATCGCGGCTCCAAGACCAGCCCGCTACGATGGCCGCGAGCGCCCTCTTAGCTCAGTCGGTAGAGCACCTCCATGGTAAGGAGGGGGTCGTCGGTTCGAGTCCGACAGAGGGCTTGTAGGCGGGAAGCGGGATTGCGCCCCTCCCCGCCCGCAAGCTTTCGGCGGCCGTGCCCTCTCCGTGCCCAAACGTGCCGTTTTCGTTCGCGGCGTAGGCGTTCAGCCGCTCGACCACGAGGGCGTCCGTGTCGGGCAGCAGGTGCCCGTAGTGCTTCCGCAGCATCGCCTCTGACGTGCCCATCACGCGGGCGATGATGAAGCTCGGGACGAGCGCGTGGATGGCGAACGTGGCGAACGTGTGCCGCAGGTCGTAGATCCGCTTCGTGGCCTTCCCGTCGGCGTCCGTGAAGCCGGCGGCGCGGACGGCCGGAAGCCACTCGCGGGATCGCCAGTTGTGCAGGTCGATGTAGCCGCCTCGGGCTGCCGGGAAGATGAGCGGCGAGTCGAGACGCGGCGGCACGGTCTCGAGCGCGGCCAGCGCCCGATCGCTCAGCGGCACCCTGCGCGGCACAGAGCCGGGAGTCTTCCCCTGGTGCTTCAACTCGCCACGCACGTACACCCGGCGGACGTGAAGCACGCTCGCCCGCTTGTCCACGTCGCGGCGTTCGAGCGGTAGCAGCTCCTCGGGCCGAAGACCTGTCGCGGCTGCGAACGTCGCCAGCGGCCCCCAGGGGCCGAGTTCGGTCGCCACGGCCTCGACCTCCTCCCAGGAGGCGAACGGCTGAACCTCGGCCCTTCGCGGCTGCGGGTTCTTGAGGCCAGCGGCGAGGTCGCGGTCGAGAACTTCCCACGCGACGCGCCGCCCGCAGCGTCTGGCGGAGCGCCTGCGTTGCCTCGAACCTATGCCCTTCGGGAGCCCGGCGGCCCAGCGGCCCAGTTCTTCGGGGAGCAGGTCGCGCACGAGCATCGCCCCGAACGGGTCGGTCGCCTTGCGCAGGAGCCAGCGAAGGGTGGCTTTGCGGTGGGCGCTCACCTGGTGCTGCGCGAGGTAGGCGTCGACGAGTTGCGCGAGCGTCCAGCCTCGCCGCTCCGATGCCTGCGGGCCGCCCCGGGAGAGCGCGAGAGCAGCGTCGAGCGCCGTCCTGGCCTCCCCCTTCGTCGTGAACCCTCCGACCTGGCGGCGGGCCCCGTGTTCGTCGCGGCAGCGGTAGGCCCAGGAGCCGCCGCCGAGCTTGTAGACCTGGCCGCGCTGAACGCTAGGCATCATCGGGCCCCCTCGCAGGTCCGCGCGAGCAGGCGTTCGTCGTCGACGCGTGTCATGGCTTCTCTCCTTCTTGGTTCGGTGACACTGTAGACTAATCGACTGGCGGGCCAACGGTTGGGGTTCGGTGACACGGCTTCTCCCGTTGAGCCCGCCTCGTTTCTCCTCGAGCCACGCCTCGACCTCGCTCGTGCGGAAGCGGAGCCGCCCGCCGATCTTGAACCCCGGCAGCTTGCCGGCCTCGTACCAGTCGACGATCGTCGCCGGGGCGAAGCCGAGCAGCTCGCCAACCTGGCGGGCGGTGAGAAGCCGCTCTCTCAGTGCTCCTCCCAGGGAACCGGGAACGAATCCGAGAACGGTCCTGCCCCGGCCCCGTCCACCGCCTTCGCTTGCCGTTCGACGCGTTCAACCGCCTCCTCGCGTGTATCGGTCACATCGGTCACATCGGTCACATCTGTTTGCCCATGCGGTGCGGGTTGTGACTGATGTGACCGATGTGACTCTTGTACGCCAGAGGGAAGGAACCGCTCCCAGGCATCGAGGAAGTCCTCACGCCGGTAGCCCTTCGCTGTCTGCTCACCGATGCGGACAGTGATGTTCGAGCGAATTCCAAAGGGGCGGAGCCGATGCGCCAGCTTGCGGGCGGCTCCCACCGTCGGCTCGCCGTCCTTGTCAAGCCACCACTCGCCCCAGGGCGACTCGTCGAAGTCGGCGAGGGCGCGGATCAGGTCGGCGGTGGTGATCCGCTCCGCCTGGCGCTTCTCAAACACGCTGCGGATATCGCCGAGCAGTAGAACACCGATCGAGGCTTCATCGTCATCGCCTCCGGAGATCGCGACCGCCGCTCGTCGAGCTCTGGCCGCCCACACTTCGCCGGCCTCCTCAGCGATCGCCAGAAGCGGACGCCAAACCTCGTTCGTGCGGTCACGGAGGCCGTCGACTCGGCTGGGCCTGGCCGCAGCGAGCGTGTCGATCGTGGTTGCCGTCCACTTCTCCAGCCACTCGCGCAAAGCGGCCGCCTCCTCGGCTACGTCCTGGGGGAAGAACTCCGCCACCGGCTCGTCGGTTCGCCGGCGCTTCAACTCGATTAACAGGCAACGGCTCGCGAGCGTCTGAGGCAGGGTGCCGAGCCCGGCGAGCGCCTTGGCGCCGAACACCTCGAAGCTCTCCAAGGTCGTGTGATTGCCGCCGCCCATCCGCCAGACGCGGCCGCCGCGTCTGTAGCCGCTGTTCAGGAGCGAGCGCAGCTCGTCCTTGATTCCCCGTTCCTGCGCCCTCTTGTTGAAGATCGCGTCTACCTCGTCGAACAGGAGCGTCGGGCGCTTCGCCTGAATCACACGGAACAGGGCCGCGTCGCTGATGTTCATCGTCGAGAGCGGCTCCCGCGCGAGCTCCTGCAGCACCTCGAGCAGCCGCGTCTTGCCGGACTCGGGCTCGGCTGAGGTGATGAACAGGTACGGGGTCGCGTAGGCGGCGTCGATCGCCCAGGTGTGCGCGACCCAGAGCGTGATCGCGGCCGCCTGCGCCTCGTCGAGGACGACGTAGCGGCGGACGAACACCTCGAGCGCGTCCAGGAGCTGCGCCAGTTCACCATGGACGACGAGCTCGCTGCGCCCGACGCGAAGGCCGGCGTTCTTAGGGTCGGCGCGAGGCACGCCCCTGTAGATGTCGGCGAACAGGTCTTCGCTCACGCGACTAGTCGCCTCGTCTGGGCCCGACCCCGGCGCGTCGGTACTCCTCCTTGAACGTTCGTCCGCAGAAGGGGCAGTCCCGGCGAAGCGGCGAGACGATCGTTGCGACCGGCGGCGCCTTGCCCGGACTCGGGGGCTCCGACCCGCAAGGGCAAACCCAATGCGATTGCGTCTGAGGCGGGAGCAGCCCGAGTTTGCTCATGCCGCCTCCGGCCTGTCGTGAATGACTCCTCGGAGTCTGAGCGCGTGCTCGAGAGCGGCGAGCCGAGCGGCCGCATCCTCTAGGTCATGCCGCGCTTCGGCGAACTCCTCCGAAAGGTGATTCTCGACGAGGTGCCAGCCAAGGTGACCTTCGTCGTACTCGGGGTCGTAAGGGCAGCCGCAGGGAGCGATCTCAGTGGGGGTTCGTGTGATCCCGCTCACGACGACACCTCCTCCTCGCCCCGCCGCACGTTGTAGTGCTCGCCGAGCCGGTCGGCCGCCCAGCCGCACTCACAGAGCACGTAGCGGGGGTTGGCGTGCCGGTCGTCCCGCCAGATGCGCCAGCCGTCATAGCCGACGGGTCGCCCCTCATAGCCCGGGGGAAAGTTGTGAACGACAACCTGCCCCTCGGGCAGGGGCTTGCGGGGAATGCCGGTCAGGTATCTCCTCGGAGCATCCCTTCGCTCGGCCGGCTCCGACTCCGGGTTGCCCTGGTCTATGATCGTCATGCGATCGCCTCCTAGGTACGGGCGGCCCGCCCGGAGCCCCGGTCACGAAGCCCGGGCGGCCGCCGTTCTCATGACTCACCTCCTTGTTGAGGTGATGCCGAAGAGGATGCGAACGGCGAGGAGGCCGGTCTACTTACGTAAGCAGCGCGTTAGTTCTCAGCACGCTCGGAAGCCAGTATCCGAGCGGCTTGCTCCGGGCTCGGCCAGCGCACAAATCCATCTTCTGCTGAGAAGTCAGGATGAGTTCTCAACAAATCCCAACCGGCACGCTGCAAAGCCTCGGCTTGCAAGATCCTAGAGCGGTCAAGGCGGACTCTCAGCGCGATCTTCTCCTGGGTGAGCTCGGGATCGCGCGGCTTCGCTCTCCGCTGGCCGAGTTCCCATTGCAAGTTTTTCACCGTCTCTCTTGGGATCGGGTCGGGCGGGCGATGCCGTGGCTTCTTCGCCTTCGGCTGCTCCTCCGCCGCCGGCTCATCCTCCTCGAGCGGTGGCAACGGCACCCAGCCCGGTGCCGGGTCGTCGATGACCACGTCCTCCGAGTCGAGATCGGGAGCGCGACGGGCCAACTCCCCGTCGACCGTAATGCCGCAACTCCCTCGCTGGCTCTAAGTCGATGGCGAAGATGCCGACTCGCTCTCGCTTCTTCGGTAGCGGGTGCTGCTGGTCTCCGTACCAGTCGAGCACCTTCCGCCGTTTCGCCTCCCGAGACGTAAGCCGCTCCATGATCGGCCGCAGCTTCGGATCGTCGTAACTGGCAAGGACCAGGTCGTCGACGTCGTCGAGGGTCCACCCGACCTCCGCGAGCTTGATCTCCCGCTCGTCTGGCGACAGATCCGACCAGCGCGGCGCTGCCACGTCTTACATCTGGATCGAGGTCTTCAGGTCGCCGCGGACGATAGCCGCTGGTTCGGCTAGCGTAGGGGTGCTTCAAGTCCGCGGAGGCCGGCTGTGTGCCGGCCTTTCGCGTTTCAAGGCCATCGGGCGATGAGGGTGAGAATCGGGGTCGTGAACGCCGCCGAGCGGACATGGGTGAAACGAGCGATCGACGTCCGCGTCCGAGAGCTCCTCGCCGATGCCGGGTGCGACCGCCATGCCACGGTCGAGCCCGCCTGCGTCGGCTGCCGACGACGGCGGCGAAAGCTCGCGGCCGAGGCGGCGAATGCCTCCCCGAGCGCCCAGGCGTAGCCACGCCGACAGACGGTACGCGTACGATTCAGAACGCGTATGGGCCCGATCCGAAACCGAGACCGGCGGCTGCCGCCGCCCGACATGGCGCCGTCCTTCAAGGCTGAGGCTGACCGCCACCAGCCCATGTCCTACCGCTACATCTGATCCTGACATGCCCTTTGCCTACTACTGCCGCAAACACGGGAAGCGAGACACCCCGGACCGCTGCCCCGACTGCGAACGGGAACGCAGCCGGCAACCCAACCGCCGAACCCGCGGCACAGCCCGATGGCAAAACGTGCGTGCCCTCGCCCGAGCCAGAGACGGAGGCTGCGTCATCTGCCGAACCACAATCGACCTCGAGGTTCACCACATCACCGCGCTGTCAGACGGCGGCGCGCCCTACGACCCCGCGAACCTCGCCACGCTCTGCGCCAACTGCCACCGCAAACAGACCGCCGCCGGCCCCGGCGAAAGGCCGATTTTTTGAGCAGCGGGCGGCCCCACCCCGGCTCAGTCGCTTGGGAGAAAAAGTGCGCGACGCTCATTGCTCCGGCCGAAAAGAGCCATCTAGACGGCTGCTTGGTACCGGCGTAGCCTCTCCTTGCGGGCCGGGTTGCGGCAGCCGGGGGGTTCAGCTAACCGCCCGGCCCTGGCGACTTCGAGGACGCCTGCCGGGTGCGGGTCCGATGGTTACTCCGTGAGTTGGAGGACGTCGAGCAAGGTTCCGACGTCCTGTTCTCTCTGGGAGGGGTGGCGCATTTTCGTCTTTGGGTTCACGTTGTAGTGATTGCGCCGCCCTCGGCGTTCGCGGGACACGTAGCCCCCCTCGATGAGGTCGGCGACGATCCTCTGAGTCGCGCGTTCGGTGATTCCGACGGTTTGAGCGATGTCGCGCAAGCGCACGTCGCGGTCACGGGCGATCGAGAGCAGCACCTGCGTGTGGTTGGTGACGAACGTCCAGGTCTTCGGCGGCTGCTCGTTTGACATACCGGGAGATTTTGTCATACTCCCGAATTCACCCGTTCAATTTCGTGTATTTCTTGTCGTGTAATGTCAGCACCTTCGGGAGGAAACCCTGATACCGACTCACCAGCATCTGACCCACCAACAGAAGCAGTTGCGGGAGGTAAACGAACGCATCCGGGATGTTGCCGCGCTCGACATCTCAGTTTTCATTTGCGAGTGCAGCGATGTGGATTGCTCCGGCACGCTCGAGGTGACCCTGGAGGAGTACGACCGCATCCGGTCCGCCCCGACGTGGTTCATTCTCAAGCCGGGCCATACGGATCCAACGGTCGACCGAGTGGTCAACGAGAATGCCGCGTTCGTCGTGGTCGACTGCTCCACCAACGGGACCGCGTAGCTGCGAGAGCTCAAGCCGGGGGCGGAACCTCGCCCCAAGACGTTTGCCGCAGACCGTGACGCGTCGGGTTCGAGGAGGTGCAGGCCGTTCTTGCGTGCCTGGCCGGCCTGGCGGGGCCGACGGGCCGAAGGCTGCGGCCGCTGCGCTGGCCGAGCTCGTTCATCAGCGCGGGCTCGAGCGGGCGAGCGAGGAACTGAACCGATGGGCGGCCGGCTAATGAAGGGGCCCCCAAGGATCCTTGAAACCCACTCGACCGGGCCTGAGCTAAGCGGAGCGAGAGTCTTCGAATCGCGGTCCGGCCGCTCCATCTCGACCTCGCAGCGTGTGCTTCTCGAGCAGCCTGGGATCCGAGCGTGCCTGGCGTTCCCCGACGGATCGGAACGAGGCGGCGGCCCCGGGCCGTGACCTGTGGGACCGAGGTGCTAGCCTCGCTCGCGTCTCCTCTGGGATTCGGGGACGTTCTCGACGAACCCGCCCGTCTCCCGGTTCGGCCTCGCTGGCGATGTCGGCCTGCGCAAGCATCCCGACGAGCCGCCTTCCTCGACCATGGGCATGCGGCGGACCTTCGTCCTAGACGGAAGCCTGGGCTCTCGGCTCGGTCGGGTGCGGGAACGCCGTACGGGCGGCGTCGAGCCGGAGAGCTTCGACTCTCGAGAATTGGTCCTCAGCCCGCTCAGCGAGCGTCGAGAAATCGTGGTGTGCGAGGCGTGCGTCTTTCGAGACCATGTCCTCGAGCGCCCGCCACATTGCCTTCTTGCCCGCGATGCCGATGGCCAGGCTCTCGAGCTCCATGACGCGCCCGAGCGGTGTGTACTTGAATAGCCTGCCGTTCGGCTTCAGCCGTTGAACCTTTTCCAGCGCCCACCCGGCCGCTACCTTCGTGCGAGAGGCCTCAGCGCCGACATCACGCATGATCTCTTGCAGCGTCCGGCGGTCTGCCGCGATCTCGGCGGCCAGCTTCGCTAGGGGCTCGGCGAACGGTGAGCCCACGTTGTTCCGGAAACAGCGCTGAACGAGTTGGAGGCCGAACATCGCTCCCGCGAGGTGGTCCTGTAGGTAGATGTGGAGCGCGGGGGACACGAGGTGGTCGTATCCCGCTTGGCTGACACGGAAACGTCTCCTACACAGCCTGCGACGTTTCCGACTCCTCGCCCTAGGAAGAGGCTCCAGGCTCAGTGAGCTCGCTCCAGGCCCGTTGTGGCTTGGAGAAGCTCGCCCTCGGGGTGAAGCGTGAGCGGTGGCAGGGGCACTCCCAGGCCTAGTCGGCCTCGCTCCAGGCGACGAGGCAGCCGAGGTGCGGGCAACGGGCCGAGAGGACGTGCTTCGTACTGGACTCGTCGCAGTAGACGGCATGCTGGTCTGGGCGACCCCAAGATGTCGACGACTGCTTTAGTGACAACCGCGTAGCGTTCGGTCCGGTCGAGGACGCTCTCAACCCTCCAGACGGAGGTGCCCGGGGATGATGAAGAGCCCACACGCATCTCGCCCTAGGGGAGGCGGTCGCCCGGACGCTTAGAGCCGGCTCTCGGCGGGAATGCTCTCGCTCCTAACAAGAAAGGAGCGGTCGATGACTACGACACCTACGGAACCCCGAGGATCGGGACGCTGGGGCGGGATCGGCCTCGGCGGAATTCTCGTCATCGCTGGAATCGTCGTTGCGTTGGTCTGGAGTCTCCTGCTCGGCATCATCATCGCCGTCATCGGCCTCGTAGCCTTCGGCGGATTCGCGAAAGGGAAGTGGTACTAACCCAGGAGTCCGCGGGTCTCCTCTGACCGCTGGCGTGCCCGGGCCGCCCGACGCTCCAGCCAACGTGCCGGGCGCGCCCGAGCCGCCCCCGTCCCTCAGGAGCCGCTCGAGCCGGATTTCAGGAACAACGCGACCTTTCATGACCGCGACGGGAGACCCGACCTGGCCGCGATCCTTCAGCCGGACGTCCCGGTCTGGTCGTGGGGCGCGCCGACCGGCTTCGCGGGCGAGCCACGCTGCCAGAGATAAACCGTGAACACGGCCAGCGTGCCGACAGCGAGAAACTCTGACTGCCAATTCTGCAGCGTCTTCTCCCAGAAGTCGGCCCGATCGAGGTAACCCAGCCCACGACACGGACGGACCTCCGTGCTCGGCTTGCTCGTCGTTGTACTCGTTCCAGGCAGTCACCGAAGCAGGGCGCTAGGCAGTCCAGGTAGCGCCTCCTCCGGTGGTCAAGAACCGTTGCGCCGTTCCTCGGCGAGGAGCTCTGCTCCTTCGTTGATGCTTCGGACGGCCTCCGCCAAGCCGCCTGATCGCGGCGAGACACCGCGAGATCGTGCCAACGCGCGCGTCGGCGTCTCAGTGTTCGCTGAGGAGGAAGCCGTTAGCCTGGCCGGCACCAGCGCCACGGTCGCGTCAAGCCTCAAGAGCGAGACACCCAGAATGCGCGCGCGGACGGATGCCTGGACGAGCGCCCGTGGGACAGGCGTCTCTGCGGGTCGAGCGCCGGCGTCAGGTCGATCGAAGCGGTGGGCCTGACGGCCCTAGCCTTCACGCTCGTCCTCGCGGCGCCGGAGGGAAGAGATACCGGCGCTCGCCGCCGTGAGACCGGCAAAGCCGACGGCGGCCATCAGGCCGGCCTTCCGAGCCTTGCTCTTCGCCACGCCGTCGCTCAGCGAATCGACCGAGTCGTTGACTGATTCGAGAAGCCGCTCCGGTTGGCTCTTCCTGCCGAAAGGTCGCTTCATCTTCGCCTTGACGATCGGCTTTCCGATCACGTAGGCGGTGTACCCGATCAGAGCTTTTGGCCTGGCATGCATCCTTTTTCTCCTTACCGCTTTGCGCGAGACGCGTTCGTGATCGCACGGACGAGCTCGCCTTTGGTCATGTTCGTCCGTCCCTTGATGCCGATGCTGGCCGCCAGCTCGAACAGCTCCGGCTTGTTGTACGACTTCAGACCACCGTTCGTGAGATCCCCGCTGAGCTCGCGAACGGTGCGCTTCGCGGTCGCGGCAGCGTGCCCCTGGAGCTCTTCGGCCTCTTTGACCCGCTCCTCGGCCTCGCTCGCTTGCTGCTCCGCTTCGCCGGCAATCTGCTCCGCCTGGCGGTTGGCCTCCTCGGCGGCGGCGCGCGCGGCCTCAGCGGCCTCGTCCGCTAGTCGCCTGGCCTCGGCCAACTTTTCCGTCGCGTCTTCTACGAGTTCTTCGGCTCGCTCCTGGGACGCCTCGGCGTCACGCTGGGCATCCCCGATCTCGTCGTCAATCTCCTCCTGGACTTCCTGTCGTTCCCCCTCGGCATCCGCCTCGGCAGCCTCACGTTCCTGCTTCACGAGCTCCTCGGCAGCCTTCTGCGCCTGGGCGACACGCTGTTTGACCTGCCGGCTCGTCTCCTGCTCCACCTGCTTCAGGCGGGCGCGGCCACGCTCACTCACCTGGCGAACGTAGGCGGCAAGATCCTTCGACTCCCGCGCGGCCTCCACGGCCCTATCCTCGGCCTCCCGCGCATGCTCCCCAGCGTCTTGCGCACGCCTCATCCGGACTTCGACCGAGTCGCCGCCGATAGGGGCAGCGTCGACCACCGCCGCCTTCACCTTCCGCCCTCGGTCGCGAGCACCCGCTCCAGCGGACTCGGCCGCGCTTCCGATCGCGTCCGCGGGCCTCAGGGCCCGGGACACAAGCCAGACAGCGTTGGAAGGCATTTCTCGCAGACCAGTCCGCGTTCGCTCCAACAACAACATCAACCTCCTCGCGACAGACAGAGAAACCGCTACGAGGAACCGGTGTTCCCCTCCAGGAACTATGCAAACCTCGGGCGCGCACCCGCCCCGGGGCGGGGCTTGAGCTCGCCGCGTGGTGGCGCAAGAACCACGGCGACCCGCTGGGCGACATACGCGCTTATCGAAACCGCCTCGTCCACGGCTGTTGCTCCGAAGCCAGGCGCGCATTGGCTAGAGGTGAGCCAGGCCGACGGTGATGGCATGGCGCCAAGACCGCCGGCGATCACGAGGACGTAAAAGGACGAAACATCGTGCCCATCACAAACAGTCCGTCGGCGTCGGCCGCTAGGCCGGCACGCAGACCAGCTCTGGATTCGGGCGGTCGCCCGCCGCTCTGACCTCCTCGACTCGCCACTCGCCCTTCTCGGAGAGCGACAGAACGTCACCCTCCGTGATCTCCCCAGTGAAGCTCGTGAAGTCTGAATTCTCCGGCTCGTCACGGTCCGGTACTTGAGGAGCAGGTGGTAGGAGCAGGTGGTAATCGACGGGGTCGACCATGAGGCACCGCACGACCACACCGCCACCTCCGGCTAGGCCCTTGGACGCCTCAGGCCCGACAGCTGCCGGGCCTCAGGTCGACCGTTTCGGAGTCAGACAGCGCCCCCGGCGCTTCCCTGGCCCGCGCCCGCGTCTTCCTCGGACGGCGGCCGGCGCTCCTCCTGCGAGCTTCCGCCCTGCTTCGCGCGCTCGCGCCCTCGCGGTCGCGTCGCTGCTCCTCGGTCTCAGGATCCTTCGCGCCCCCACCGCCCTGACCCTCGGGCATTTGGGTGGAGGACATCACACCCCTTTCACCCCTGTAGGGAGCCTCTTGTCCCCACGCCCAGGCTCCCGCAAACCCAGAACGGCCGGCCGCCCCGCTGGTCCGGGGCGGCCGGCCGCTGATTGGACCTAGCGGTCCGGATAGGGGTCTTGGACGCTGTCTCCACCGGAGACGGTCGTCCACTCGCCTCCGCCGCACGACGGGCACGGGGGAATGTGCGTCTGCGAGCTCGTCTGGAGCTCGTTGCCGCAGTTCGTGCAGCGGTACGTGCCGGCGGAGACGTCGCTGCCCGCTGGAACTGGGTTCGCCATCAGGCTCCTCTCGTTGCGTGTCGCTTACTTCGCCTTCGACCTGGCGCTCGAGGTTGCGCTTGTCGTGCGGCGACGTGGCTTTGTCGCGGCGCGCCGACGCGTCTGCCCCTCCCCGTTTGCGACCGCGCCGGTCGGCTCCGTCGGAAGCCCCGCGGCCTCCCGAAGCTTCCTGGCGATCTCTGCGATCTCCTCGGGCGCGTAGTCGGGGGCGAAGACGGCCGGCTGGGAGGGGAGGTCATTGGGAAGCGCGCCCTCAGGAGCTTCATCGATGACCTCGAGCTCCTCACCGGTCTCGGGATGGAGGCCGTTGAAGACGGCCGCGAGCTCCTGGTAGTCCTTCGGGGAGAACCGGTAGAGGCGCAGATGGTCTCCGCGCTTGATGTGCGGCCGGCACTCGGGGATCTTGTCCGTGGGGATCCGGGGCGACGGGAAGAGCTTCATCATGTCCGCCCCGGTGAGGTTTTCGAGGGCGCGCGCGTAGGCGACCTGGTGGACGCCGCCACGGACTAGCAGGTACCCGGTGAGGGCACGCGCGGCCGGATGGTCGACCATCTCGTAGACCTTCAGCTTGTTGTTGCGCGCACCGGTCTCGAGGAAGAAGTTGTGTGTCAGGTCCTCGACCAGGTCGCCAGAGGAGAAGACGTAGTCGCCGTTCCAGGGGCGTCCCTGCGAGTTCTGAGGGAGGGCGCCCTGGCCGCCGGCAAGGAAGTGATGCGGGTTGCCGACGTCCTTGAGGTCCGCCAGCGAGTCGCTGGGTGCTTTGCCGTCGTCGGTCGGCGTGGCTCCAGTGAGCATCGTGTTGATCGTTGCGGCGACGAGCTCGATGTGACCGAACTCCTCGCCGGCGATGTTGGCGATCAGGTCGTAGAACGGCCGAGCGCCCTGGCGGTCGCGAAAGTTGAAGGACTGAAACGTGTAGTTCATGAAGGTAGACATCTCGCCGAAGCGGCCACCCATCAACTCCTGGACAGCTGCGGCGCCCGCAGGGTCAGGGTCGGAAGGCGGCGGCAATTCGGTTGCGATACGGTCAAGACGCAGGATCATCGGACCTCCAGTGAAGTGGATTGTTGTTGGTCGGTATCCCGCTCCAGGTCCGCAAACGGAGCTCGGAAACGGGTGGTTGCGAAAGGAGCGGCCAGCGCGAACGCCGGGCTCCAGTCCGAGAGTCGGCGCTGCGATGAAGCGGACAAGGCTGAGACGCTGCATGGGCTTCGGAGGACTCGGAGTTGGAGGAGGCCGAGCAGACACCGGCCCCCTCCAAAACTCCTCCTAGCGGCGGCTTTCCCGTGGAGTTCTTGCTGGATTACGATCATCACGGGACCGGGGTGCGCGGCCGCTCCTCCGGCTCGACGCCGGCGGGCTCTGGGCCTTCGCCGTTCTCGGCCTTGGCCTTCATCCGCTCGGCATCCTGCGTCGTTCGCTCCTTGCCCTGCTGCAGGTCCTGCTTCACCTGCGCCTTCGACTGCTGCCCCCTGATGTAGGCGCCCTGCAGCATCTGGGAGGCAACGTCACGGCCGCCAAGTCCGAAGGCGAGCGCCATGGCCAGGGCGGTCCCACCCATCAGAGCTGCGTAGGTGATGGTCACGATCTCGGGCGCGATCATGAGCTGGTCGAGGATCATGAAGCCGGCGATCGCCATGATCAGGACCGGGACGACCGTGGCGATGACCTTCCCTGTCGCCGTGTCGCCCATCGTCCGCGCAACGAGCCCTGCGACCGCTCCGGCCACCAGCCCGGCTACGAGGAAGATCAGAAACGCAGCGATCACGTTCGGCAGATACGCATAGATCGCCGCGACGAAGTCTTCGAGCGCGTCGATCCCTAAGACTGAGACCGCAAGGGAGATGGCCCCCAGAAAGACCGCCCAGAACGCGATCCGCCCGATCAGACGGGATGGGCTCGCGGTCACTTTTTGCACCCACTGGCCGGCCTGGCCTTCGTGAAGCGTCCGATCGAGCCCGGTGCGCTGGAGCACCCGCCCGATCACACCCGCGATCACCTTGGCCACGATGTAGCCGATGATGAGAATGACGACGAAGGCGGCGAGCTTGGGAAGCCAGACGAAGAACTCGTCTAGGCCCCGCTCAACGCTGTCGCCGATGCTTGCTAGCAAATTAACCCCTCCTCCAACGTGCGACCGAGACCGAGCACCGTTTCCGATCCTCGGAATCGACGACGGTCGCACTGGATGACGCGTCCTACTAACGGGACATATAGGACACTATGTCCCACAAGAAAGAGATGTAAACCTGCCGGCGCATAGAATCTGGAACAGATGAAGTGCAAGCTGGACACGCGCAACGGAGGCCCGCCGGGAGGGGTACGTTGAGCGCAGGGTTGGGTCAGGCCGCCGGTGCGCCGGTCGAGGTGGCCAAAGCGAGGCGTGACCCCGGTCCCGCACGTGCGGATGCGGTTGCCAGTCGCGAGCGGATCTTGGAGGCCGCCGCCGCCGCCCTCGCGGGCGACCGGCGGGCCACCACGATCCAGATCGCGGTGGCCGCCGGGGTCGGCCGGTCGACGTTGTACCGGCATTTCTCAGCCGCCGGGCTCTCAGCAGGCCCTCGCGCAAACGGTCCGCGTTTCTCCCCGCCGAGTGCGCGGATTGCCACCCTTCCGTTTCGCACCCCCGGCCAGCTGGGCCGCGAGGGCCCGCTTACCCTCGAGGTCACACACGTTCTCGACGAGGTGCCTCCCCATCTCGTACCCGACCAGCTGGTAGCCGAGGCCCGGCGGGCAGCGGGCGTCGCCGTCGCCCTCTATGTCGTCGACATCGACGGATCGCAGCTCGTGCGCCTCGCCGGCTCCGACAACTTCCCCGAAGAGCTGGAGGCGCCGCCGGCTCTAGGCCCGGAGATCGTCCCCGAAGGGCTCGCTGCCTACGGACAAGGCTGCGGCAGCGCCTTCCCGGCTGCGTCGCCGAGCCGCTCTGGCTGCGGGGCCGCGTCACGGCGCTCTTCCTCTGCATCGGCACGCCGGTCGCGCCCCTGGAGGACATCGCCACGCAGGGCGCCGCCGCCCTCGAGCTCGCCAACCACTACACGGACTTCATCGAGGCGAGACGACGGCGGAAACCGACGACCCCGGCCGCGGAGATCCAGCAAAACCTGTTCCCACCTCGGATCACGCCGATCGCCGGCGCGCAGTTGGCAGGCGGGCTCCTGCCGACCTACGAAGTCGGTGGAGATTGGTTCGACTTCGTCGAAAACCGTGACGGAGCCTGGCTCGCGATCGCCGACGCTGCCGGCACGGGCCCGACAGCGGCCGGCCTGGGCGCGCGGCGCTCGGCGCCCTACGCGCCGCCCGAAGAAGCGGCGACGACCTCGGCGAGGCGCTTCACGCGATGGACGAAACCGTGCGCGGACTAGGGAATCCGGATTTCTACGTCACGGCCATCGTGGCCCGTTGGCATGCGTCCACCAGCACCTTCACGTGGGCGAACTGCGGACACCCAGACGCGATGCTAGTCGGCACGAACGGCCGTGTGAGCACGCTCGAAGGCACGATTCACGCACCGCTGGGAACCCAGGGAGACCAGCCCACCTTTCAGCTAACGGAGCGTCAAATGGCCACGGGCGAGCGGCTCATCCTCGTCACGGACGGCATCACCGAGCGGCGGACGGAGACCGGTGGGCGATTCGGCCTGAACGGGATCCGCGGAGCCATCGAGGGCGTCGAAAGCGCTAACAGCAGCGGCTAGCGCTATGGCTATCCTGCAGGCCGTGACCGACTGCTGTCGCGATCCCCTCGAAGACGACGGCACGGTCGTCGTCCTCGGCGTCGCCTAACAGCAGGCGCTGTTTGCAGTTCGCCCGGCTGGCTATACCGGGCGCATGAAAGCGCACACGAGAGCTGGGACAGAGTCTGCAGGCCTCAGCAGACCGGGCATCGTCCTCGGGCTTGGCTTAGGTGGATTTGTGGATGGCATCGTTCTCCATCAGATCGCCCAGTGGCACAACATGCTGTCCAGCACGGAGCGATGGCCAGCGTCCACGGTCGAAGGGATGGAACGCAACATGCTGGCAGACGGTCTTTTCCACGCCGCGACTTGGATTCTCGTGGCCCTTGGGCTCTGGCTGCTCTGGAGCGTCGGGCGTTCTGGCGGTCACGCCTCGGGATGGGTGCTGATCGGTTGGATGCTCGTCGGGTGGGGGATCTTCAACGTAGTCGAAGGGGTCATCAACCATCAGCTCCTCGGTATCCATCACGTGCGGCACGAAAGCCTCGCCTGGTACCTGGGTTTCCTCGGCTTCGGCATGCTGCTCGTCGTTGGTGGTTGGCTTTTCGCTCGGTCGGCCGGGCAGCCGAGACGAAGCTCGTAAGCCTGAGGTCTCGGGCTCGTCTCGCCCGGAGTCGACGTCGCGTTACACCACGGATGCAGGGTGTTCGGTGGAGTACGCGGACTCACGAGCTTCACTGGCGAGATCGAGGTGGGCGAGACGCTCCCCGAGAAAGGCGAGTGGCGCGTGGAGGGATAAAGGGACTTGCTCGAACTCCCGAACGCGCGGCTCGTCTGCGTACCGCCTAACGCGCAGGCTCAGGCACGGTGGTCAAGTGCCCTGGGCGACAGCCGCCCGAAATCGGAGTACCACGGGGCAGGTCGGGTGCGCCCCTTTGGCGCTTCCTGTTTCCTCCGCCGCGCTTCAGTCCTGGTGCTCGCGGCGCTTGAGGGTCGGCCAGGGCCTCGGGGTGAAAGCGCGACCTGTCGCCGCGGAAGTAGTACGTGTCCGGGGCGGCGCTGATCAGCTCTTCGGGGAACGGCTCGGGCTGGGCGAGGAAGAACCAGTGCCAGTCGATCAGGCCGAACTCCTTGTCCGCGCACCGCCACATGTCGGCGGTCGGGACGATATCGAGCACCGCAAGTCGCTCGACGCGCTCGGGCCAGTCCAAGACGAGCCGGTCGGTGCAGCGGCCACCGGGTCGTGGCCGGCAAGCAAGAACCGCTGAAACCGAGATCGGTCGTCACGGCGACGAGCACCGCAGACATCTCGCGCTTCGAGCCCGTCGTCGTGGGAGCACTCCGCCCGTAGCCGGGCAGGTCTGCGGCGACGACGACCAGGAAAAAGGGGCGCTCCTCGAGCGCCCCCTGTTTCGGCGAGTTTCTGCCGGGCGTTAGATGCGCTCGCGCGCCTCGTCCTTTGCATCCTCGAGCTGCTCCTTGCCCTCGCCGACCTTCCGCTGGGCTTCGCCCTGCTTCTCGCGGAGCTCATCGTCGGTCAGCTTGCCCTCGGTCTCCTTGAGCTCGCCTTCGAGCTCGTCACGCATGCCTTCCACGGTGACCCCTTTGTCTCGTCCTTGGGCAGAGGTCCTTCCCCGTCTGAGCAGCCGAAAACCCGAGCACGGTGTGTTTGGCTGCGACTGCACCGGGTAGGGAGCCGGAGCATGGCGAAACTTGCCTACCGGCCCTTCGGACTGCTCTTCAGCGTCCTCGGCGGACTTCTCGCGGGCGCCGTCTTCAAGCAGGTGTGGAAGCGCGTCTCGGACAAGGAAGACCCGCCGAAGCCAAAGCAGAGCGAATACGGCTGGCGTGAGCTCCTGGCTGCCGCCGCGCTCCAAGGCGCGCTCTTCGGGCTCGCGAAGGCGGCGATCGACCGAAGCGGCGCGCGCACCTTCGAGAAGATCACCGGCTCCTGGCCGGGCGACTAGGCCGCCCCACATCTCGGAGAGCGTTCGCAACCTGCGGCCCGCCCCAGCGCTGTCCGACGACCGCTGGGCACTGCGGGCTAAGGCCTGGCGGTCGTCGGGATAGCGCGGCGACGTCGATGACGCGCTAAGCGAAAACCGGTTGCCGCGGGCCAGCTTGTCGCAATCTGGGACTGCGAGGCACCGGAGCGGTGAAGTGAGTTCCGGCGTGCCTCGTTTTGTGGGTCTGGCGGGCGACTTCGGACGTCCAAGCGGCCATCTAGGCAGCGCCGTAGCCCGGCAATCGTCCTGAACCTTAGTGAGGTATGAGCGAGTCCGTTCCAACGCGACCTGGTTCGTGATGAAGCCGGGTCACGACATCGCCAGGTCGAACGGGTTATTTCTCGCGACGACGGGTATGCCGTTGTCGCGAAGCTAATCGGCGTGGACTACATGGAGGTAGCGGATCCTCGCTCGAATGAGGCACACGCAGGCTGAGTGCGAAGAAGCGTTGAGGACGCTCTATCGCCTGCGGGCGCAGTGGAAGGGTCAGAAAGGTCCTCCTGGGGTGGCCTTGGAGGCGATCGAGAGGCTGATCGAAGACTACGAATACGAGCTAGGCAAACGGGCCTAGCCTGGCCCCCACTGCGGGTCAGTGGCCCGAACGTGATTCGTCGATCGCGGCCTCGCAACGGAGGACGCCATCCGTTGGCCAACTGGTGGGCCGCGTACGACTATGCGGCCTCGAGGTCCATCGGCGGTCTCAGCTCTTGGCGTCTGCCTCAGCTGTGCTGCCTTGCAGTCGTAACCGGAGAGCGTCGAGCAGCTCGACCTCTCGCTCCTCTTCCTGCTCGAGGCGCCCCCACAGGTCACTCGCACTCTCTCCCCACATTCGACCCCTCCATCCCGGATCAGTACTGGTAACTACCCGCGACGAGTACGGCGGGAAACGGGAATCCTCGGCGGCGATCCTCTCACGACAGCCCGACCAAGAGCCTAAAGCCCGAGTATCTCGGCAAGGCCCGTGGTCTCGATCACGCCCGCATGTGAGGGTTCCCGGTCGTGACACGGAGAGCCCTGTCGCTCTCGCGCAGGCGCCGCGCGGCCTGGATGAGAACGTTCAGCCCGGTGGAGTCGATGAAGCTGTCCGATGAGAACTCGACGAGGACGTCCGAGTCCGTGCCGTGGATCGCGTCGGCGAGCACGCGTTCGAGGTGTGGCGCGGTCGCCAGGTCGACCTCGCCCCTAACGAATACGTGGGCACTACCGTCGGCGAGCGTCTCGACCGCGATGCGGATAGGCACCGCTAGCGTCGATGTAGCCGGTGCCGTCACGCTCTGGTACGTTGGAAAGCATGGGCGACAAGAAAAATACGACAAGTAAGTCACGAATGTCAAGTCCTCAGGATTCGAGGCCGTGGCGCTTCGTCACCAACCACACCCAGGTCCTTCTCTGCATCGCCCGAGATGGTGACGTGCGCCTGCGTGACGTGGCCGAGAGGGTCGGGATCACCGAGCGGGCGGCGCAGCGAATCGTGACCGATCTCGTCGAGGCGGGCTTCGTCGAGCGCAAGAAGGTCGGGCGGCGAAACCACTACTCGATCGACCGCGCCGCGAAGATGCGCCACCCCGCCCAGGTCAACCAGGAGATCGGCGAGCTGCTCGACCTCCTCGCCTCCGTGTAGCCGCACCGCTCGTCCGAGTTCCCCACTCCCGGAGCTTGCGCACCCTCTCTCGGTAGAACGTCCAGAGAAGCGCGGCCCCGAGGAGCCAGACGCCTCATCGACCGGCCCGGGAATCGGAAGGACGCCGATCCCGGCGAGCCAGCGAAAGGGGAAGCGGCCAGGCTGAGCGCCTGGCCGCTTTCATGCCGGGGTCGAGTCGGGTGCTACGCAGTGAAGTCGCCACCGCCGCCGGAGCCGTAGTAGCTTCCGACCTCGGAGCGATATGCGTCGTCTCGGAACGTCGATTCGTCGAACTCGGGAGCGTTCTTGATCTGATCCTTCGTTCGGCCGACGTAGATGCGCTCCTCTTCGACGTCGATCCGATCGATGACTCCCGCCGGGAGCAGTACCTTCTTCCCGAAGATCCACGGGCCGGTATCGACGACGAGCCAGCTCGAGCCGACGTCGTAGGAAGCCTCGTCGACTTTTCCGATGCCGCCGTCAACTGCCTCGACGCCGTAGCCGCTGAGGTCCACGCCCGGCCGACGTCGGCGCCGAGGGCGCTCATGTCGCGGTATGTCCAGATTTTGGTTGTAGCCATTGTGATTCCTTTCTCTAGAAGATCCAGATGAGCAACAAAACGATGAGGATGATGGCCAACACAGTTCCGACCCGATGTACACGTTCCTCCCTTCCTTGCTTTGCGTGAAACCCGCCTAGCAGGCGAGCGCGGCCTCTGTCCGTTGTCGTTCGCTTACAGCGGTCGGACGCCAGCTCCCCATGCGGCCGCAGAGCGAGGAGACTGACGCCGAGGCCATGGAGTTCCCGTTCGTGCCAACCGCAAAACCTCGCTCGCGGCTCGAACCCCGCCGGTACACGAGGCGGCAACTCATAGCGATCGTCCCTGCCTGGAAGAATGCGTGTGGCGGGTGTTGACCGAGGAGGGCCGCCTGGTTGCCGCAGGCCGGGGCCAGGCCTCTGCAGTCGTTGACACCCGCCATCTCGCTGGCGCTTCAACGCCACCGTCTCGGCCGTTGTCTCGTGACTACAGAGCGTCGGTTATCCCGCCGGGGGCGGACCGCAAGGCGAGCGCCGTGCGCGGCCCGTGCTCAGCCATCGGCGAGATTTTCGCTCACGGAATGCTTACAGCTTCCGAGGTTTCGAGATGAATGCGGTGCGGTAGGGAGGGACGGTCAAACGACGAGAGGAGAAATTGATGAAGATGCCAACTAGCCTTGGCGTCAAGGCTGCTGCGGCCATCGCGGTGATGGCCCTGGCCCTAGTCGCCTCCGCCGCTACGGCGGGCGCGGCGACAGCCGCTCTGCAAGAGTGCCAGGGTCTGACCGCGACGATGGTCGGCACCGCGCAGGCCCCGACCAGATCGTCGGCACGGCCGCTCGCGACGTCATCGTCGCACGCGGCGGGGACGATCAAATCCAGGGCCGGGGCGGCAACGACGTTATCTGTGCCGGAGGCGGCAATGACCAGGTCTCAGGCGGCAACGGTCGCGATCGGGTTCGCGGTGGCGGCGGCGAAGACCAGCTCGCAGGCGGCGCGGACAACGATCGCCTCTGGGGTCAGAGCTGGGAGCGACGACCTCCGCGGGAACAGCGGCAACGATCTGCTACACGGCGGCTCCGGCTTCGACCTCGGACACGGTGGCACCGGGCTCGATACCTGCCGCTCCGTTGAACTCGCTCGCAGCTGCTAACGGAAACACGAAGGACAGAAGGACATGTAGCGACGAGGGCCTGCTCCTGAGCGGGCCCTCAAACCTTTCGGTTACGAGGGAGAGCGGGGGCGGCGGTGGTCGCGCCAGTGGTGGTGAGACCGTACCTGACTACGGGACGCCGTCAGCGTCGGTCGTCCACGAGTCCGATCCGGAGGAGCGCTTGGCGAAGGTCGGCGGGGAATCCCCCGTTCAGGACGTAGCGCTTCATCGTGTAGTGATAGTCGATCCGCCCGCGTCGTACCTCGTTGCGGAGGACCCTCCAGAGCGATCCGCGGTCGCCGCCGACGCGGAGCCAGAGTTCTTGGAACGTGAGGCCGCTCGCCGTTTGCCGTTCTCGAGTCGGGCGCGCCGCGGGATCCTCGGCGCGCCGCTGGCCTTCGCGCTCCATCGCGCCCGCGATCTGGTCTGCCGCCAGTTCCGGTCCCGAGGGCTCCGACCCGCGTGGTCCGTCTCCGTCACTGCCCGATTCTGACCGTCCCGCGAGATCGCTAAACCGACGGGCGTTCGCGCTGCGACGAGGAGTAGTAGCTCCCCGAGCGTCGTCTCGGGGCGAGAGTCGGTGGGCTAGAGCTCCCGCCGTTGGTCACGCAGCGTGCGCGTTTAGTGTTTGCCCCGCTCGGGGAATCTGGCGTAGCCGTTCGACTAGTCCTTCGGGACGGAATGGCTGAGGGGGAGAGCGGAGGTCGGCGGCCAGATCTCCGCATCCCCGCTCGCGCGTGGACGGCTACGGCGAGGCCTCCCCGTGAGCCCTTCGAAACGGGCCGAACTGCCTGTCAGCGCAGGCGGGGCAGAACACGTACACCTCCGTCGGTGCGTTCTCGTCATCAATATCGGTGCCAAGCATGGCTCGCCAGCCCTCCATCGAGTCGTAGCTCAGCTTGCCGCATTCCACGCACCAAAGCATCGCCGCAGTCCCAGATTCCTGCCCATGTCCGCGTTCACGCAAACTCGGTAACGAGCGGTTTCGGGGCGCGGGCACGGTAGTCCGAGGGTGTCCTTGCGGCCCGCGTTCCGGCTGTTTACTTGTCGCCCTCGGTGAGTTTCTCGAACCTCGGCACCGGCCCTCCCGTTCGCTCAGCGATCCAGTTTGCGAACGCCGCCGGCAAATCTTCCTCGGAGATCCCGTTCTCCTCGACGTAGCGATCGAAGTCCTCAAGGCTGAAAGCCTCGTCCCCCACATCCGGATTCTGTCACGGCCTCGCCCACCGCTGCAACGCTTCACTCGCCCGCTCGAGCCCCAGCCGGCGGACGAGCTCGGCCAGCGCAGCCGCCGCAGCCTTCGGCCTTCGACCCGCTAGGCTCGCGAGGCATCCGAGCAAGCGTGCGCCTACTCGAACCCGGACCCGAGAGCATCGACGCCACGAAGGGGGCGACCAGGGTAGCCCACATCGCGGCGTCGCAGCCCGGCGAGCGGGGTGGAGTCAGACCCCTCCACCCCGCTTCTGGGGGAGCCGGGTTCCTTCCCTCCTGCCGAGCGCCGGGTCGTTACAGGTGGTGCCCGATTCGCCGGAACCGGCAACCACCCAAATGGGTGGTTTGAAGGCGTCGCGCGGGGTCAGCCGCAGTCCCCGCCGGGGCGTGGGCAGCGTGGTCCTAGGGTGTCCTTGCGGCCCGCGGCTTGCGCTTTTGCGCCCATGGAGGTACAAGGAGGAGGACTTTCGCTCCGCTTAGCTCAGGCCCGGTGAAGTGTGTCTGCGAGGGTCTTGGGGGGGCCTGACGCTTGGGCCGCAGGGCGTCGGGCTTCCCTTTTTGGACGCAGAGAATTGGGGAGGCGCTGACCGGCCGCTGCCCTCGCCTCCCCGGACTTGGTGTCTGCCCTGCTGGGATCTCGCACAAACTCGGCCTAGCCGCCGGTCCATCCGCGCCGCTATCTAGGCAGCGCCGCCCCCACGCAGTAGGCTGGCTCCCGCCGGGTCGCGGGCATCGCCTTCGTCGGGACGCGCCCCACCGCGACCCGGCAGTTACCACGCCCCGACGACCGACCGGCGTGACCACGCCTGCTACTCTCGCCGCGTATTGGGTGCGCCCCCTTCGGCGCTTCTCGACCTCGCCCGCTATCGGTCTAGCGGCGCTCTAGAGGTCACCGCTCCCGCTACGTCGACGAAAGGGAGCCATGTCCGATTCCCGCGAGCGCCTCGCCCGTAATGAAAGCCTCTTCCGGGAGGTCAACGAGCGGATCGAGGATGTCGCCGGCGAGAGCGAGGTTGTCGAGTTCGTGTGCGAGTGCGCCGACAAGGAGTGCGTCTCGACGGTGGCGCTGGAGCTCGCCGATTACCAGCGCATCCGCTCGAACTCCACCTGGTTCTTCGTCAAGACAGGCCACAACGTGGTGGAGATCGAGCGTGTGATTTCTGAAGAAGCTGGGTACGCGATTGTGGAGAAGCTCGTCGCGACCGAGTCTTCAGAGGAGGTTGATCCGCGAAACTAAGCGGAGCGGTGTGCCTGGGAATCACCTGCAGGAGCGCACGGAAGCGCTCACGTTGCAGGAGCGCGAGGAAGCGCTCAGGATTCTCCAGCGTCTGCGCGCCGAGTTTGAGTCGGGGGAAGATCCTCCTCCGCATGCGCTGGAGGCGGTCGAAAAATTCATCGAGGAGTACGAGCGGGAGAGCTAAGGCATTTGGGGGCCGGTTGTCGGCCCGGCCCCATCCGCTCAGGAGCAGGCCCTCGGCAACTCGAGAAGAGGCGACCCTGAACAGCCATCCAGGCACGCGCCTGTCGCCTCCGTCGCGTGAACCACGCCGGGGCGCGGTCCACGCCCTGGTCAACGCTAACGCCGACACGAAACGCGGCCTGATGAGGAGACTCTGTCCGTGAAACGGGCTAACGAGGTCGTCGATACGCGAGCGGCGGCCCACCGAGGCCCGTGCTTGAGTGCGATGGGTGCCGCGAGCTAAGCCGAGGCGATGAGCGCAATGCCCAGTCCGAGAAGGATCGCAGCGACACCGAGCCATATCGAAGCCCAAAGACGAAGCTCCGAAGCGCTCGGCGGCGCTTCGCCACGGCGAGCCCAAATGAAGAGGAGCCACTGGGAGCGGCCTTGAATCCATCGTTCCCTTGGTGCCCGAATGACACGAAGTGTCGGCCACGCCAAAGCAAAGCCACAGGCGATGAGGAGCACTCCGCCGACTAGCACGCGTCCAACGTACCCCGATGAGGCGGAAAGGTGCCGGACGGATGCGCGGAGTTGACGTCGATCGGAGCGGGGCTCGTGAGCGGGCGGTGGGGCGGTGGGCCGCTCAAGGACGGGGCGTCCAGCCTCCGGGCAAGCGGAGGGCGCGGCCGAAAGAGCCATCTAGGCGCAGCTCCGCTGCGCCCCTAGGCTGACTCTCGCCGGGGCGCGGGCAGGGTAGTCCCTGGGGTGTCTTTGCGGCCCGCGCCCTGGCCGTCCTCACTGCGCGGCTATGCAGGAGGGCGTCGGGCCAGATGTACTGTGGGCGGGGCGGAGCCGGGCCAGCTTGGCCGCAGACGCCGAGCCTGTTGACCCTCCTACGGGCGCGGTGCCGGCCCAGCTCCGCTTTTGCTAAGTAGACGCTTTCGAACCTGGCGGATTCATGCGCTGAGGCAGAGAGCCCGGTGTCCAATCCGTGCCCAAACGTCCGAGAACCCGCTCACGCAGCCATGCGGGGTCTGACCGCTTGAACCGCCCGCAACGCTAGGCGTCAAGCCAGGTTGCGCCACCCGTCGACACTCGCGGCCCGTCCGCTGAACCTCCATGGTAAGGAGGGGGTCGTCGGTTCGAGTCCGACAGAGGGCTCTACAAGTTCTGGAACTCGGGGGTCCCGCATCATTCGTAACGGAGTGCATCGGCGGTGCGGATTCGTGTGGCCAACCGGGCGGGGAGGCTCGTCGCGACGACGACGATGAGCACGGCTCCGATTGGAATCAGGGCGAGCGACCACCACGGTGCGAGGACGGCATCCTCGGTCGTGCCGCTGGCGGCCTTGACGAGGGCGAGGTAAAGCCCGATGCCGAGCGGGATGGCGAGGAGCGATGCGACCGCTGCGAGCGCCGCGTGGGAGCTGACGAGGGTCGAGGTGATCTGCGTCGGTGTGAGGCCGATCGCCTTGAGCACGCCGTAGTCGCGGATTCGCTCACGGACCGAGAGCAGGGTGACCGCGACGAGCGTGGTGGCGGTGATCAGCAGCAACGCCGCGTCGAGGGTGTAGATGAGGAGCGGCAGCTCATCCGGAACGTCGCTCACTTCGCCGGCGGGCTGCGCGTCGAGCGTGGCTTCGAGCGACAGCGCGACGATCACCACAGCGCCGGTCAGTGCGATCGCCGCTGCGAGGAAGATCGTCCTGCGCCGCCGTGCGAGCAGGTCTTTGAGCCCGAGCCCTATCGTCAACGGCAGGAAGGATCGGGTGACGGCGCGCGCCAGACGTGAGTTCGGTGGAGAGGAGCTGCCGGCCCGTATCGCTTCGAGGGCGGTGTAGCGGGTGCTGCGACGAATGGACGTCAGAGTGCCGGCCAGGAGCACGGGAATGACGACACAGCTCGCGATGAGGACGTGCCAGGGGTTCGCCGCGATCGTTGGTGAGCCGATCAGCGTTTCGGCGCTGGGTGCGGCAAGGCGCGGTGCGATCAGCATCCCGAGCGTGAAGCCGAGGGCCGCTGCGATGAGACCGAGGGCGGCGGACTCGAGGGCGAAAACGGCTCCGACCTGGCGCGGGGTGAAGCCGGCCGCCTTCAGCAGCCCGATTTCACGGTGTTGAGCGCTGGCGCGGGCGCCGACGAGGATCCCGACCACGACGAAGGCGACGATCAGGAGCAGGATGGTGTACGTCGTCACGACGAGCTCCGTTGGCTGTGCATCGGCCAGTGCGTTGTAGCGCTGGTCTTGCCAGGTCTCGAAGTAGAGAGCGCCGGACCCCAGCGTGGTTGCCGAATAGCCTGCAGCCGCCCGCTCGGTAAACGCCGCAGCCTTGGAGGGATTGGCCAGGCGAAGCGCCTCTGTCCAACGCCAGCGCGTGCGATCCGGCTCGATTCGCTCGAGCGTGGCGCGGGTGACCCACGCAAGGCCCGGGTTGCGGCGAGGGTAGCGCGGCTGGCTGGGTACGACCGCCGTCCCGAGCACTGGAAGATCGAACGAGCCGCGTCGGGTCGTGAGCTCCAGCGTGGTGCCGACCTCGAGGCCGCGTGCGCGGGCGAGGCTACGTTCGAGAAGGACGCCCCCGTCACGCAGCTGCGAGCCTGCCGTCAGCACGGGCATGTTCACGGCCGTGCGAGCACTTAGGCCGGCGAGCTCCGCTCGATCGGCGCTTCGTGGCCCCAGGATCACCGTTACGAGAGGAACCGGCGCGCCGCGTTCGCTAACGCCCGGGAGGTCGGCGATCTCGCGCGCGTCGGCCTGCGAGTGAGCGAACACGAGCACGTGTGCCCCGTTGGCCGCATCGAACGTCTGCTGCCAAGGATCGCGTCCGCTCGAGCGCACCTCCAGCGCCAGCACGATCGTCGCCGCCGCTGCACCTGCGATCGCGATCGTGAGCGCGCTCGCAAGCAGACGCGAGCGGATGCCCGCGAACGCCAGCCTGAACAGCAGCGCCGTCATTCCGGGCTCTGCAGCTCGAGTAGAGGAGCGACCTGGCGAGCCGCAGCGAGCTCGGTCTCGTCGGCGACCAGCCCGTCGCGGAGTGTGATCACCCGGTCCGCCGCCGACGCGACGCTCGCGTCGTGCGTGACAAGCAGGAGCGTCTGCCCGCGGCTCCGGGCTTCGCGAAAGAGCCCGAGCACGTCGCGAGCCGCTGCCGAGTCGAGGTTGCCGGTCGGCTCGTCGGCGAGCACGACGTCAGGCCGGTTCGCCAGCGCGCGCGCGAGTGCGACCCGCTGCTGCTGCCCGCCGGACAGCTCGGCCGGAGCGGCTCCGCCTTCCCGTGAATTCCCAGGTCGCTCATCAGCTCATTCGCGGCTTGTCGAGCTTTTCTGCGTCGGCGGCCGACCAGGAGAAGCGGCAGCTCGATGTTCTCGACCGCGGTCAGCGTCGGCACGAGGTTGAAGAACTGGAACACGAAGCCGACCTTGCGACGACGCAGACGCGCGAGATCGGTCTCGCTCAACTCATCGATCCGCTCGCCGTCGAGCCAGACCTCACCCGCCGTCGGCCGATCGAGCCCGGCGAGCAGATTGAGCAGCGTCGACTTCCCGCATCCGCTCGGCCCCATGATCGCGACGAACTCGCCGCGCTCGATCGAGATGTCGACCCCGCGCAGACCTAGGACCTTCGTGCCGCCGGTTTCGTACGTCTTCGCGAGATTCTTGGCCATGAGTACCGGTGCCATCAGATCTCCTCCTTCAGCGCAAGTCGCTGCTCGATCAGTTCGAGCCACTCCAGGTCGGCCTTCAGGTGCAAGATCGCCCCCTCGACCAGGAGCTCACCCGCGGGCGCCCTTCCATTGGTCTCGAGCAGCGCGTTCAGGTCGCGCAGCGACTGCATGTACTCGCGTCGCTGCCCATCGATCAGCTGCTTCGGCTCCGCCAAGTGGGCTGACGCAGCGACGACGAACTTCATGAAGAACTCGTCTTTGAGCCGTCTGCTCGAGACGGGCAGCTCGATCCAGGCCGCGAGCGCGGCCCGGCCGGCATCCGTCAGTTCGTACACGCGCTTGCCGCGGCTGTCCCCGGGCACCGCCGTACCGACGACGAGGCCGTCGCGCTCGAGCCGGGCAAGCGTCGAATAGATCTGGCCGGCGTTCAGCGCCGGCAGCAAATCGCCGAACTCATGCTCCAACGACTGCTTCAGCTCGTACCCGTGAGCACGCTCGTCGCTGAGCAAGGCGAGGAAGAGCTCTCTCATAGATAGCGAGCATATATTCTCGCTATCTAATCTGTCAAATCACCGGAGCCCTAGAGTTGAGTGAGTCGGGATAAGCCGGGAGGCCTGGATGATCGAGACAGACGGGGAGAGCACCATCCGCCGGCCGGGAGAAGGCAAGACCACTTCGCTCTTCGGCGACACCTACACGATCAAGGCTGGAGGCGACGAGACTGGTGGGACGCTGGCAGTGATCGAGGCCGATCTGGCTCCTCACAGCCGAGGGACACCGCTCCACGTGAACACCCGTGAGGCCGAGACCTACTACGTGCTCGAGGGAACGCTCACGTTCCGCCTGGGCGAGCGGACCGTTGAAGCCCCGGCCGGGTCATCCGTCCATATTCCGCAGGGCGTGGTTCACACCCATTGGAATGCCACCGCCGCACCCGTGAAGCTCCTGGGCGTTCCCGCCCCTGCCGGATTCGAGACGTTCTTCGGCGAACTCGCCGAGCTGATCGCGACGATGCCACCCGGGCCGCCGGATCCGAGCGCGCTTGGCGCGCTCTACGAGCGATTCGGCCTTCGAGTCGTGGGGCCGCCTCCGAGCGACGACGCTGAGTAGCACGGCCTCGCGGTCGTCTCTCCCTCAGGTCGCACTTGCTGAGCCTGTGCTTGACACCTAGATTACCGATGTATAGATTACCTATGCATGGGGCGACCGACATCCGAGTCAGCCGAATCCAGCGTCCGTGGGCATCTCGAACTGCTCCTGCTCGCGTCGTTGTCAGCCTCTCCGAGTCACGGGTATGCGCTGATCGAGTCGCTGCAGCACCTCAGCGACGGCGCATTCGAGCTCGCCGAGGGATCGCTCTACCCCGTTCTGCACAAGCTGGAGCATGCCGGCCTCGTCCGCAGCGCCTGGGATCGCGCGAGTGGCCGGAGGCGGAGGGTTTACCGGATCACGCGCGCCGGCCGGCGAGAGCTCGAAGAGCGCTCCCGGCGCTGGCGGGTGATCCGCGACGCCGTTGACTCGGTTCTCTCGGCTGCCGTGCAGTGATGCGGTCGGCGTCCCAAGACCAAGACAGTCAGGATTGGAGGCGACCGGTGGCTGAACGGATCGACGCGTGGATGCAGCAGCTTGGTGCTGCCCTGATCTCGGAGCGGCGACTGCGCAAGACACGAATCATCGACGAAGCACGTGATCACCTGAACTCGTCTGCCGATGAGCTCGAACAACGTGGGTTGTCTCGCCACGAGGCTGAGGCGAAAGCCGTCGCCCAACTCGGCGACCCTCGCCGCTTCGCCCGAGAGTTCAGCCCTCCGGCTCGGCTCGACTGGCTCGTCGACGCAGCCGCCTGGTGGACGTCGAGGGTCGCCGCGACCCTGCTCGGCCTCGGCGCCCTCATGGTGCTGCTCGAGACTCTTGCCTGGTCGATTGGCGCCGGCCCCGTCTCGCGCAGACGGTCAGCGTTTGGCGGAGTTGCCGCCAGTCGATCAACGGCGAATGCGTCGGCGGCTGGGACGATACGCACGCCCCTTCCTTGGTCGTGCTCGGCGCCATCTGCCTCATCGCCGGCCTGATTGTGCTCGCCGTGTACTGGCTCCTGCGGCGACGCTACTCCGACCTCGAGCTCATGCCACGCCTGCTCGACATCGGCACACAGGTTTCACTGGCCGCGCTCGGAGCCGTGCTGCTCATCGGGGGCGCAACGAGAAGCTTGGTCGACGCGCAGTTGGCAGTGGGTGCCGCTTTGGCTCCCTGTCGGCCTCGCCTGCATCGGCGCCGCACTTCTCCTGCATCGATCCCTGCGCCGGTCATCGACGAGCCTGCCGATCTCGCCCGAGCTCTCGGCGCCCGAGCACACTCTACGCTAGAAGGCACTCCGCCAATTCGGGGATCGTCGACTACAACGGTTCGTCGACAGACGACGCCGCGTGCTCGACGATCCGAATACCGTGGCCGCTGACCGCCACGATGCTACGGGACAACTGTCGGGAGCGTTCTTGTCCTGTCTGACCGAGGAGGTTGCGCGTACCTCCGTCGATCGACGTGGAGCAGGTCGACTACGATCCGCGTCCCGGTGACGGACATGGAGAAGGCGAACCGACTTCTACGGAGAGGTCGCTTGCGGCTCGAGCGGAACCCAACACTCGCCGTGCGGCGTAGGTCACTGCCGGTGCGAGGATGGAGACCGGCAACGTGACAGCTCGGCGGTCGATGACGCCGCAAGACCGCTATGAATACGAGTTCACGCCATTGCCGCCGGGAACGATTGCGTTGCGCGTGCTTGACGTGGCCGACGCGAAGGAGGCAGTCGAAGGCTACGGAGGCGGCCGGCGTGCAGGTCTGATCGCCAGCCATGTGTGGACGTGGCGAGAGCGTCTGCCATCGGCCAGCAGGGTCACGACGCCGAGATCGTGCAACGCGCATACTCCTCCCACCACCGCTACAATCCGTATCGACCCTGCAGCACCATGACACTACCGCGTGCGACACAGCTAGGGACCTTCTCGTCAGATGGTCGGTGCTTCGAGCGCGTCCTCAAAGGCAGTCCGGTCAGAGTGTGCTGCCTTCGCCTCTCAGTCGTCGAGGATCGTCACGTCGAGCCGGCTGAGCCTCTCCGGGTCGGCGAGGAGGTCGAGCTCGACGATCTTCCCGCCCCGGACCGTGACGCCTCCGATCGAGAACGGCTTTCCATCGAGGAACGAGACGGCTCCGGCGGCGCCGTTGACGAGCGCCGGCCGCATGACCAGCCCGAGCTGCGCAAAGGTCCGGGCCTCGCCGGCAACCGCTTCCGCCCCGCGGACCTCCCTCAATCCGCCCGCGGGCAGCGGACCGAGGTCCACACGCAGCACGACGTCCGGGTCCAGCACCTCGAGCAGCGCCTCGAAGTCGCCCTCGCGCGCGGCCGCGAGAAAGGCGTCGACGACTTTGCGCTGCGTGTCGAGATCGGCGTCGGGAACGGTGTTCTCGCCCTGGACGCGCCGGCGCGCTCGGCTGGCGAGCTGGCGTGCCGCCTCGGGCGAGCGGTTGACGATCGGCGCGATCTCGTCGAACGGGACGGCGAACATGTCGTGCAGCACGAACGCGAGCCGCTCGGGCGGAGACAGCGTCTCGAGGACGACGAGCAGCGCCAGGCCTACCGAGTCGGCCAGCAGCGCCTCGTGCTCGGGGTCGATCCCGTCGGCGCGGTCGACGATCGGCTCCGGCAGATGCACGCCGAGCGGCTCCTCGCGCCGCACCTTGCGTGAGCGGAGCATGTTCAGCGAGACGCGCGCGACGACGGTCGTCAGCCAGCCGCCGAGGTTCTCGACCTCGCCGGCGTCGGTGCGACTAAGCCGCAGCCAGGCCTCCTGGACGGCGTCGTCCGCCTCGCTCAGCGAGCCGAGCATCCGATAGGCCACCGCTCGCAGGCGGGCTCGGTGCTCCTCGAACTGTTCCGCCAGCAATTCGTGCTCGTCCATCGGTGTCACATTCCTCCGTCGCATCGGGTCATACAAGTAGACCCGCGAAATCACGCTGACGTGACGGATCGAAAGGAGAACACCATGCGAGTCTTCGTCGTTGGAGCGAGCGGTGCGATCGGCACCCGGCTCGTTCCTCAGCTGATCGATCGAGGGCACGAGGTCATCGGCACCTTCAGGGCGCCTGCACACGCCGAACGTGTAGCGGCGCTCGGGGCGGAGCCAATCGCGCTCGATCTGCTCGACCCTCGCGCCGTTCGCAAGGCCGTCCTCGCCGCCGAGCCCGGCGCGATCGTCCACCAGGCGACCGCTCTGGCGGATATGCGCTTCTCCAGGCGCCTGGACAGCCCCTTTGCGCAGACCAACCGGCTTCGGACGGAGGGCACCGACGCGCTCTTGGCCGCCGCGAGAGAGGCAGGAGTGCCCCGGTTCGTCGCCCAGAGCTTCGCCAACTTTCGCTACGCGCGCGCGGACGGGCCGGTCAAGACCGAGGACGATCCGCTCGACCCCGCCCCGGTGAAGTCGATGCGCGAGACCGCAGCCGCGATGGCCTATCTCGACGAGGCGGTCACGGACGCCGGCGGAATCGCGCTTCGCTACGGCGGCTTCTACGGGGCAGACAACGACGGGTGGGCCGAGCTAGTGCGCAAGCGGCAGTTCCCGATCGTCGGCGGTGGCGGCGGCTTTTCCTCGTTCATCCACCTCGACGACGCTGCCGCAGCAACCGTGCTCGCGCTCGAGCATGAGGGCCCGGCGATCTACAACATCGTCGACGACGAGCCCGCGCCGGTGCGCGAGTGGCTGCCGGTGCTCGCAAACGCGCTCGGCGCCAAGCCGCCCCGCCACTTCCCCCGCTGGCTCGCCCGGCTGTTCGCGGGCCAGGCTGCGGTCATGATGGGAACCGAGGCCCGCGGCGCCTCGAACGCGAAGGCCAAGCGCGAGCTCGGCTGGACGCTGCGCCACCCGAGTGGCGGCAGGGCTTCGTCGAGGCCTACGCGACGGCGGCGGCCTCGACATCCAAGCCACGCTCGTCCGTCCATCTCGCAGAAGGAGGCTCGACATGACCTGCTGGCATCTCCGCTCTTCTCGTCTTTTTAGGCGGTGATCGGCAGCACCAGCTTATTCGGTCGCGGGAGACCGCTCGAAGAATCTCAGGCGGTTCGACGAGGGATCGATCACTTCCATCACCCGGCCGGCTGGGTGGGGGCCGACCGCAGGGTTGAAGAACGGGTACGGCCGCGACCAGAGCTCCGCGTGCAGCTCGTCGATCCCTTGGATCTCGATGAGAACGACGGTCCCGGGAGTGCCGTCATCGTGGTGGGAGGAGAGGTGCAACACGAGCCCGTCCCGCGAGACCTGCATATAGATCGGCCCGTCCTCCGCGCCGTCCTCCCAGTCCACTGTGAACCCGAGCCAGTCGACGTAGAAGCGCTTGGCGACAGCGACATCGTGCATCCGCAGCGTCGGAAAGACGGCATCTACCTGCATCCGCGGGAACTCTAGTTTCCGGCCGCAGCGTCCGTCTCGGCGATCCGCGCCTTGACGAGCTTCGTGACGAGAGCCGCGGGCAGCGGCTCTCCCGGCGGGAAACGGATCGTTCCCTTGGCCGTGTCGTACCCCTCCAGCTCGTCTCCGTGCGCCTCCATCACCGCTGGGCTCTGGACGTAGAACGAGCAGTGATCCTTGCCGGCGCCGAAGGACACGAGCGGCCGGCCTCGGTACTTGAAGGCCGGGACGCCGTAGCCGATTCCCTCGACTGCTTCGGGCGCGGCTTTCGCGATGACCCGGCGGAGGTCGTCCAGCGCCTCCCGTGTCTCCTTGGGAAAATCGGCCAGGAAAGTGTCGATTTCGGCGCTTGCCATGTGGCTCCTGTGGACGTCTATCACGGGTGCGGGCGGGTACGCGAGGACCATGCGTTTCCTGAAAGACGATCACACAGTCGAAATCGACGGCCACACGGTGGCGGTGACCGGCGCGACCGGACGCGTGCACGCGACTTGGACGCTTCTGATCGACGGCGAGCCCGCCGACACGGCCAAGGCCGCCGGGGACTTCATGCTCAGGGGCACGCTCTCGGACGGGTCGCCCGTCGAGGCCGCCGTGCACCAGAGCCTCGTCGGGCCCACCGAAGTCGTGATCCGGCACCAGGGCGAGGACGTCGAGCGCTTCACGGGCTTCGTCGCCTAGCCGGCCGAACGGGGGTCGGCCAGTTTCCCCGCCCGCAGCTCACCTCAGGAGCCGCGGGATGCCGCAGCAGATGACGCCGGAGGAGTGGAGCAGCTCGGCCCCGCCGACGAGGAGTACCGGGCAACGTGTACGTAGCCGTGCGAGGGTGTCCATTTCCTCGTCCGCCGTTCGTCTCAGAGGCGACCACGCTCACACAAGAGGAGGAACGCGATGAAGTACCTGCTGCTGATCCATCAAGGCGACACCCCGACTGCCGGGGTCGGAGGAGTGGGAGCGCCTGTCGGAGGACGAGCAGAAGGCGGTCTACGCGCGACTACCAGGCGATCAACGAGACGCCCGGCGTCACTCCCGGCGTCCAGATGCAGCCGCCCGAGACGGCGACCACCGTGCGCGTGGAGGACGGCAAGACGCTGACCACCGACGGGCCGTTCGTCGCCGTCAAGGAGGCGCTCGGCGGCTACCTCTTCTTCGAGGCCGACGACCTCGACGCCGCGATCGAGCTCGCGGCGCGCATCCCGGCGGCCCGCATGGGCGGTGCGGTCGAGGTGCGCCCGCTGGTGGAGCGGTAGCCGATCCTCGAGCAGGTCTTCCGCGACGAGTGGGGCCGCGTCCTCGCCGGCCTGATCGGCTTCCTCGGCGACTTCGACCTCGCCGAGGAAGCCGCCCAGGAGGCGTTCGCGATCGCCGCCGAGCGCTGGCCGCGCGAAGGACGCCCGCCAACCCGCGCGCCTGGCTGATGACCACCGCGCGCAACCGCGCGATCGACCGCATCCGCCGCGAACGCACGCTCGCCGCGAAGACCCGCTTGCTCGACGTGCCGGAAGCCATGGAGGACGACATGGACGAGACGACGATCCCGGACGAGCGGCTCGAGCTCGTCTTCACGTGCTGCCATCCGGCGCTCGCGCTCGATGCCCAGGTCGCGCTCACGCTGCGGACGCTGGGCGGCCTGCAGACGGAGGAGATCGCGCGCGCCTTCCTCGTCCCCGAGGCGACCATGGCCAAGCGGCTCGTCCGCGCGAAGCGCAAGATCAAGGCGGCCGGGATCCCGTTTCGCGTGCCGCCGGCTCATCTGCTCCCCGACCGCCTCGCCGCGGTGCTCGCGGTCGTCTACCTGATCTTCAACGAGGGCTACGGCGGCCGCGGAGACCTCGCGGCCGAGGCGATCCGGCTCGGGCGCGCGCTCGCCGAGCTGATGCCCGACGAGCCCGAGGTGCACGGCCTGCTGGCGCTGATGCTGATGAACGACGCCCGGCGCGACGCGCGCTTCGCCGACGGCACGGTGGTCCTCCTCGCGCGACCAGGATCGATCGCTCTGGGACTTCGACCAGATCGCGGAGGGACGGGCCGCGCTCGATCGCGCGCTCGCGCTCGGCGGCCGCGGTCCCTACGTGCTGCAGGCGGCGATCGCGGCCCTGCACCTAGACGAGCCCCAGGACTGGCCGCAGCTCGCGGCCCTGTACGGCGAGCTCGCCCGCCTCACCGGCTCGCCGGTCGTGGAGCTCAACCGGGCCGTCGCCATCGCCGAAGCGGGCGAGGTCGAGGCCGCGCTCGCCCTGGTGGAGCGCCTCGAGCTCGACCGCTACCACTACCTGCATGCGACGCGCGCGGAGCTGCTGCGCCGGCTCGATCGCGTCGAAGACGCCCGCGCGGCCTACGACCGCGCGCTCGAGCTCGTTCACTCGGACGCCGAGCGGCGCTTCCTCGAGCGGCGGCTGGCGGAGCTCCGACGCTGATGGCGACGCAGGCTCCGCAGGCCGAGATCGCAGCGCAGGACCGACGTTCTCGCGAAGCTGCGGACCGACGTCGACCTGTGGGTCGCGTCGGCGGATGAGCGCGGCGGCGCCTATCTCGTCCCGCTCTCCTTCTACTGGGACGGCTCGACCCTGACGATCGCGACTCCCCGCGCCAGCCGCACCGCCAGGAACCTCGTCCGCGCCGGCTGGGCACGCGTCGCCCTCGGCGCCGACGCGCGACGTCGTCATCATCGAAGGCCCCGTGGAAGCGATCCCGATCGGCACCGACACCCGGCTCGAGGACGCGCATGCGCAGGCGACCGGATTCGACCCGAGAACGCTCGCCGACGAATACGTCTACCTTCGGATCACCCCGCACGACATCCAGGCCTGGCGCGAAGCGAACGAGCTCGCCGAGCGGCAGCTGATGCGTAGGGGCGAATGGCTGGCATGAACCAGGCACGTCTCGAGGTGACGCCCGATCGGCGTGGTCGAGTCTCCCTGACCGACCCGGCATCGGCGCCCAAGCAGGGCGATGAGGGAGCGCCCGACGCGTGGCTGGTCTTCGAGCCCGCCGTGCTCCAGGGCCTCGAAGGCATCCGGCCGGGCGATCGCGTCATTGTGCTCACCTGGCTCGATCGCGCTCGCCGGGATGTCCTGCGCGTCCATCCGCGCGACGACGTCGCCAACCCGCATGCAAGGCGTGTTCAACACGCGCTCGGCCGACCGTCCCAACCCGATCGGGCTCCACGAGGTCGAGGTCGTCGCGATCGACGGCCGCCGAGCCCGTGTCCGGAATCTCGAAGCGGTGGACGGGACGCCGATCGTCGACGTGAAGCCCGTGCTCCGCCGCCGCGATGAAGATCGCGCCGCCGAGCGGTCCTAGTTGAAGGACGACGAACGGAGGCACGATGGCAAGCCAGAAGCAGGAGCTCGTTCTCGGCCGGATCTCCTCGGAAGCCGTGCGCGAGGCGACCGGCCGCGGCTGGGACGATTGGCTGGAGGCGCTCGATGCTGCGGGAGCCAAGGACTGGGACCACAAGGAGATCGTCGCCTTCCTCGAGCGCGAGCACGGTGAGGCCACGTCGACCTGGTGGCGGCAGTCGATAACGGTCGGCTACGAGCAGACCCGCGGCAAGCGTGTCCTCGGCGAGACTGCAGACACGGGCTTCCAGGTGGGCGTGCAGAAGAGCGTCGCCGTGACTCCTGCCGAGGCCTGGGAGCTGATCGTGTCGCGCCCGGAGCTGTGGCTGGGCGAGGGCGCGTCCGTCAATTTCGCCGAGGGTGAGCGCTATCACGCGCCCGGCGTCGCCGGCGAGATCCGGGTGGTCAAGCCCGGCGATCGCCTGCGGATGACCTGGCACCCGGAGGACTGGTCGGCGCCCGCGACCTTTCAGTTCACGCTTTCGGAGACGGAGTCCGGCAAGACCGCCGTCCAGGCGCACCTCGAGAAGCTCCCCGACGCTGACGCGCGTGAAGCGATGCGCGCGCGCTGGCGGGCGGCACTGGAGCGAATCGCGGCGGCTGTTGAATCGAGCTAGCCGATCGTCCGCAGGTACTCCGCGAGGCGGTCGAAGCTGACCGTCGCCCCGTCCTTCATGCCCGTCTCGAGGGCCGCGTCGCGCGTCTCCTGCGATGGATAGAGCATCGTGGTCGTCAAGGTCGTCTTGCCGTCCTCCTCGCTGAGGATCAGCGTGTTCAGGGTCTCCGGCCAATCCTCTCCCCACGACTCTGTGGAGACGAGGCGCTCGGGCGGGGCGACTTCACGATATTCGCCGCGCATGTCGAGCTCGGAGCCGTCGGAACGGCGCCAGACGAAGTGCCATTCCCCGCCCGGGCGGAGGTCGATCTCGCAGACGGGCATGCTCCAGCCTTCCGGGCCCAGCATCCACTGCGTGACGTGCTCGGGCCTCGTGTGGGCGTCCCAGACGAGGCTGCGGGGCGCTTCGAACACCCGCGTCATCGCGATCTCGCGGTCGGACGGGGTCGTGAATGTCGTGGTACCCAGCTCAGGTGTCGCTGCCATCGTTCGTCTCCTCTCCTTTCAACTGCTCCAGGTAGTCGTCCAGCCGCGCGTAGCTCGTATCCCAGAAGCGGCGGTATTCCTCCGCCCACTCGGCGACCTCCTTCAGCGGGGCGGCCTCGAGCCGGCAGGGACGCCACTGCGCCTCGCGGCCGCGCGCGATCAGGCCGGCGCGCTCGAGCACCCGGAGGTGCTTCGAGACCGCGGGGCCGCTGATCGCGAACGGCGCCGAGAGCTCCTTCACGGTGGCCGCTCCAGCGGCGAGGCGAGCGAGGATCGCGCGGCGTGTCGGGTCGGCCAAGGCGGAGAAGGTGAGGCTGAGGGTGTCGGTCGCCATGATATATATAACCAATCGGTTATCTAACTCGTGGGTTATATACACGCTGCCGCAGCCTGTCAAGCACGGCCGCTCCCCTACCCTGCCCCGATGGCGCTCCAGAACCGCGTCACGCCGCTCGGCGACCTGATCGCGAGCCCAGCCCGCGGCCTCGTCTACGGGAACCGGGGCTGCCTCCACGACGAGTCCGGCACGATCCGTCGCCGCTATGCCACGAAGCGGTGGATCACCTGCCGGCTCGAGTTCAAGGGCTGGCAGCGGGGGCCCCTCCTCCAGCCGGGCCGCTTCACCGAGCTTTTCTTCCTCGACGAGGCAACTGCCTTCGCGGCGGGGCACCGTCCGTGCGCTCTCTGCCGGCGCGAGGACTACCTCCGCTTCGGCGTGATCTGGCGCGGGCTCCATCACGGCCCCGCGGGCGCGGATGCGATCGACGCCCGGCTGCACGACGAGCGCATCGATTCCGGGGCGCGGACGCGCCGGCTCCATACAGCGCCTCGTGCGAGACCTCCCGGCCGGCGCCTTCGTGCTCCATGAAGGCGAGCCGCGGCTGGTGCTCGGGAGGAGCCTCCTCACCTGGACGCCGGCCGGCTACACGGCCGCGCAGCCACGCGACGACCGAGCGCAGGCGCAGCTCATCACGCCCCCTTCCCTCGTCGCCGTGCTCCGGGCCGGCTGGGACGGCGCCGTGCCGCTCCTCCACCCGTCGGCGCACTAGTGCCCCGCCAAGCAATACACGCCTGCCTCTGCCCCGCGATCACGCGGCGCGAGCCCGCCCTCACCCTTACCAAGGCCGCCAGCCTTGGCTGCGGACGAGTGCGGACTCTCGCTTGGCGCTCGCGACGCAGAAGCGAGGCAGCATTACTTGGAGGGACACTAGGCTTCTCGGCATGGAACACGCGACGCCGGAAGCGCTGCTCGCCGGTCTGGAGCACATTCGCTCGGCGCCCGCCGACCACGGCAGGCTCGAGCTGATCGTCCGGCGCCCGGCCGAGAACGAGCGGGAAGTCTTGGACGAGGGGGAGCTCGACACGGAGGTCGGGCTCGTCGGCGACCGCTGGCACCTCGGCTCGTCGCCGACAAATGACGCGCAGTTGACGCTGATGAATGCGCGCCTTGCCCAGGTCGTTGCCGGAAGCCGGGATCGCTGGGCGCTCGCAGGGGACCAGCTCTACGTCGACCTCGACCTCAGCGTGGACAATCTGCCCGCCGGCACACGACTCGCGATCGGCGAGGCCGTGGTCGAGCTGACGGAGATCCCGCACACGGGCTGCGCCAAGTTCAGCGCCCGCTTCGGCACCGACGCCCTCAAGTTCGTGAACAAGAGCCCCGGCCGCGAGCTGCGCCTACGCGGAGCGAACGCCCGCGTCGTGACGCCGGGGACGGTCCGCCTGGGCGATGTTGTCGCGAAGATCATCTGAACTCGCCCTGATTCCGTAAGACCGCCCACGACGATCGCCGCGTTCGGCAATCCCTCTTCGCGGTCAACGCGCGCTTCGGCGTGCCGGACCCGGGCGCGGAGGACTTCGCAGTCGTGAGGGTCGCCCGGTAGCCAGAGCTCTCAGATCTCAGCCGGCAATTCGTCGGCCGCGGGAGCGGTCTCGGCCAGGCGTTCCCTGACGAGCGTGTCGTAGTAGACGTACGTCGTCGTTATCCCGACGAAGGGCATCGCCACGGCGTAGACGAGGCCGGCGACGACGTTCACGAGCTCGAAGGGGGCATCGACGAGGAGAATGAGGAGCGCGCCGAGCAGCGGTCCGGCGACGATCGCCAGGAAGGACGCTGCGACCACGAGGGTTCCCACCTTGAGCCACTGCAGCCGGACCAGCTCGCCGCTGCGGCGAAGCGTCCCCACGGCCGAGTGCTCCTCGAGCTCGGCAATCGGCGCGAGGAGCGCCCAGCGGACGACGAGCCAGATGGCGAACGGAATGAGGAAGAACGAGATGCTGAGGACCGCGACGACCGCGACGGCGATGGCCAGCGCGCCCAGCAGGGGCCGGATGCTGTCGAGCGCCATCCGGTAGGCCTGCACGATGCCGACCTTCCTGCCGCCGTCGATCTCGGCGATCGCGCGCGCGATCGCGGCTTGGACGAGCCCGAGGGTGAGGAGCGTGAGCACGGTGCCGATCCCGACCGCGAGCGCGACGCGGAATCCGCCGCCCTCGGCGTCGGGGTCGATGCCGGCGAGCGAGGTCGCGCGGATGAGCAGGGACTGGAGGAGCGCGACCACGACGGCGATCGGAATCGCGAGCAGCCCGATGCCCAGGAAGAGCACCGGCCGGGACGCGTACATGCGCCAAGCCGCGACCAAAGTCTCTCCCCAGGAGCGGCGCCGGGCGACGCGGAGCGGCCGGCCGGGGCTCCAGGTGGTCCGAGTCAGGAGGTAGACGATCAGCGCGACGAGCGCCGCGAGCACTCCCAGGACCACTGCCGGGCTCTCGAGCAGCCGCAGCACGAGGTTCGAGCCCGCCTCGACCCCGTCGCAGAAGAAGTCCGTCGCGCTCGGTGCCGAGCAACCCTCCCGCCGGCACCGCGTAGCTCCGCTCGCGCCAGTCCTCCGACCACGTGATCGGCTCGGTCCACTGCGTCTTCAGGTTCGGGCCGGTCGGGCCGTTGTAGAACGCCTTCTGCCGCTCCCCCCAGCGGCCCTCGAAGGCGATCCAGGGGAAGGCTTCCCGCCCCGCCTCGGGGTCGCTCGGGATCGAGCGCGCGCCGGGCGGAGCTCCACGATCGGGCCGGTCGTGTCGTCACAGCCGACGCCCTGCTCGGCCGAGCGCCCGAGGAAGAGGCCCTCGGAGTAGAAGTTCGCGTGCGAGCCGGCCGCCGGGTAGACGACCGGATGCGTCCCGTCGACGATCTCGAGCTTGTCCTCCCCCCACTCCGCTCGCTCGCCGCCCTCGTGCTGGCTGTAGCCGACTTCGAGCGGCTCGCTCTTCGAGCGCCTCCTCCGCGCTCGCGGCTGCGAAGACGAGCTGGATCATCTCCCAGTCGCCCTCGTGCAGGTTGTTCCAATCGTTGAAGGGGTAGTAGAACCAGTACTGGAGCGCGAGCCGATCAGGGCGGGCGGCCTCCTGCGCGACGTGGGCGTACACCGTCGGCTCCGTCCCCTCCGTCACACGGCGCGCCCATCTCTCGTAGTCGCAGCCGGGATTGAGCGCATCGCCGGGGAAGTCGAGGTTGTACTCGTAGAGCCCGCGGCCGAGATCGTCGGCGGACGGCGCGATCGTGACGAGGTCGTTGCTCCGCCAGGGCCCCGGAGCGAGACCGTGTCCTCGTCCAGGATCGCGTCGATGTCGATCGGCTGGTACGGCTCGCCGGGCCCGCACTCCTCCTCCTGCTCGACGAGCCGAACGACGGGCGCGTACCGCTCGGCCAGCTCCTCCTCGGCCTGGGCGTGCGCGACAGCCGCGAACGCGAGCGACAGGCACGCTGCAGCGAGGACGGCGAGGGCGCGCATTCAGGGACTATGCACTTCGCAGCGGGCGGCAGACTGTCGCTCAACCCGACGCCAAACGGCCCCTAGTCCTACTCGTCGTTCTTCCAGCTCCAGACGTCGTAGACCTGTCTCACCTCGCGGACGACCTGCCTGGCGATGATGTCCCCTCCTGCCCGCTCCAGGTGGACGCCGTCGGGCGCCCGCACCTGCACGAGCTCGCCGTCCTCGTTCTCCAGATAGGAGGCGAACTCGCCGTCCTCGGAGAGCAGGCCGTACATGTCCACGAAGGCGGCCTTCCCGACTCGGCGCTGCGCCTCGGCGAGCGCCGCGCGGTTGAGGAGCCGCCAGCGGCGGGATTGGGCGCCGTCGTCCGTGATCGGCAGGCCGAGCCAGACGACGAAGCCGCCCGCCTGGTTGACGATGTCCATGAGCCCGCCCACGCGCCGCCGGTATTCCTTCACCCACTTCGGCCCGCCGAACCCGTCCAGCGTGAGGCCCTTCGGCAACCCTGTCATGAGATCGTGGTCGTCGTTCCCGCCGAAATTGAAGACGACGGTGTCCGGCCTCTGCTTTTTCACCTGTTCGGCCACGTGGCTGAACCAGTTGAAGACGTCGGGGCGCGTGAGGCCGGTGGCCACGCGGCCGTCGACGTCGCCGAGCTTTCGGACGGCTTCGTTCTGGCCGAAGGCGCGGTAGATGGCGTAGCCGGGCGTGATCACGAGCGAGTCGCCGGCGATCCAGAGGCGCATCCTGTCCCTCGGCGTGAACACGACCCTCTCGGGCTCCTCCGGCTCGGACGGCGGCTGCGGCGTCCTCTCGCCCGTGGGCACCCCTGTCGCGGGCCCCGTTACCGGCGTCGTCGCCGTCGGCGGCGGCGGCGGGGGCAGGACGATCTCGGTGTCGATCGTCGCGTGCTCGCGCCCGATGGCGCTCTCCACCCAGGCCCGCGGCCGGTCGAGGCGGAGGGCCATGCTCACCTCCCGCAGAGGGCCGGCGAAGGCGAGGGCGATCTCCCGCTGCGTCCCCTCGGGCTGGTTGTAGACCGACTTGTAGATGTTCTGCGCGTTCAGGAGCGCGGCGAGGACGAGCGCCAAAGCGGTGACTGCGAGCGCGCGCGCGGCAGTGGCCAGGCGCCGCCCTTCCTCGGTCGGCGAGCCCAGCGGCCCGCGCGGCCCCACCTCGCGCACTCTCTCGCTCTCGACCGCCATAGGACTCTCAGAACTGAAAGTAGATGAAGGGTGCCACGTCCTGGGGCCCGAGGGCCTGCGTGACCATCAGCGCGAGCGCGAGCACAGCCGCCTGGGCGACGAGGTTCAGGCGGGAGAAGACGGCGAGAATCGTCCGCGGGATCGCGCGGCGGCAGGTACTGCGAGCCGATCCCGACTGCGATCGCAAGCAGGACCGGGCCGGTCACGAGCGGCGAGTCCTGGCCCCAGCGGGTGAAGAGGCCCGTGATCATGTCCCACGCGACGCCGAACGTGTCCGCGCGGAAGAAGATCCACGCGAAGCAGACGACGTGGAAGGTGGCGAGGCGCCGCCAGTAGATGTCGACGCGCGTGAGGCTCTCCTCCGGCGTCACCCCGTGCCGGTCGCGCCAGAACCGCTCGGCGCAGAGCCCGACGCCGTGGATCAGGCCCCAGACGACGAATGTCCACCCCGCACCGTGCCAGAGCCCGCCGAGCAGCATCGTCAGGAGGAGGTTTCGGTACGTGATCGCCACGCCGCGACGGCTCCCGCCGAGCGGGATGTAGAGGTAGTCGCGGAGCCAGCGGCTGAGGGTCATGTGCCACCGGCGCCAGAAGTCCTGCAGGGACGTGGCCGCGTAGGGCGAGTCGAAGTTCTGCGGGAAGTTGAAGCCGAGAAGGAGCGCGATCCCGATCGCGATGTCGGTGTAGCCGGAGAAGTCCGCGTAGATCTGCACCGCGTACGCGTAGACGGCGATGAGGATCTCGAGCGACGAGTACTGGTCGGGGTTCGCGAAGACCTCGTCGACGATGTTCGAGGCCAGGTAGCTCGAGATCACCACCTTCTTGAAGAGCCCGGCGGCGATCAGGTAGAAGGCGCGGCTCGTGTCGACGCGCCGCGGCGAGCGCGGCGAGTCGAGCTGCGGAATGAGCTCGTTCGGGCGGACGATCGGCCCGGCCACGAGGTGGGGGAAGAACGACAGGTAGACGGCGAACTTCTCGAGCGTCGTCGGCTCGGTGTCGCCGCGGTAGATGTCGACGACGTAGCTGATCCCCATGAACGTGTAGAAGGAGATCCCGACCGGCAGGACGATCGTCCGGACGTCCAGCGGGATGTCCAGGCCGACCAGCGTGGCCAGGTTCTGCGACGAGCTGACGAAGAAGTCGTAGTACTTGAAGTAGCCGAGGACGGCGAGATTCCCGCCGACCGCGAGCACGAGAAGCATCTTCTTGCGGCTCTGCTCGGCCGCCCGCCTGATGGATCCGGACCCCCATGACCTGGTTCCAGAGGATCGAGAGGGCGAGCAGGAAGATGAACCGCCAGTCCCACCAGCTGTAGAAGACGAAGCTCGCGCCGATGATGAACGGCCGCCAGCGGTGCACCGAGGGCATGAGCAGCCACGAGACCGGCAGGACGATCATGAAGAAGATCGCGAAGGTGGCGGTCGGGAACAGCACAGCTAAGCGTGGCCCTGCTTCAGGCCCCGGTCACGCGGGTGCGAGGAGGAGGCCGGCGAGAGGGGGGCGAATGATCATCCGAGAGGATTATTCTGTGCCGATGCGAACGCGCCTACCGGCTGGATCGCTTCTGGTCGCCATTGTCGTTGCCCTGATCGCGCTCGGGCCCGCGGCGGGCTCGGCCGGAGCGGTAAAGCTCACGTTCATCGGCGACTCGAAGGCGACTGCGATCAACTTCAGCGGGAAGGCGAAGCGCCTCCTCGCACGCGGGCACGACGTACGCCGCGACCTCAGGGTCTGCCGGCGGCTCGTGGCGCCGAGCTGCTCCTACCAGGGCGTCACGCCGCGGACCGCGCTGGAGTCGGTCAGGCACTACGGGACCGACCTCGGCCGGGTGCTCGTGATCGACGTCGGCTACAACGACTCCTCGGCGACCTACCGCGGCCACCTGAACCGCGTCATGCGCGCGGCATTGAGCCGCGGGCGTGAAGGGCGTCGTGTGGGTGAACCTCAAGGCCGTTCGCACGGACTACTCCGCGATCAACCGAATCATCGAGCGGTCAAAGAGGCGCTGGGCCCGCCTCCACGTCGCCAACTGGAACAGGTACTCGCGGGGCCACCCGGGCTGGTTCTCCTCGACGCAGAACGACGGGATCCACCTGACCGGCGCCGGAGCCGTCGGCCTCGTCAAGCTCGTCCGCAGGTACATCCCTCGCGCCGCCCAGGGACCGCGGCCCGGGGCCGCCTTGCTGGGAACGCTCGACTTCACAGCCACCTCCGAGGCCGAAAGCGCCGCCGCGCCGGCCGCCGCCGGCCCTCCGGTCGGCTCGAACCTCGGCGGTCAGAACGCCGCCGCGACCGGGCTGAGCGGCATCCTCCCCTTCGCCGGTGGCGCGGCGCTCATGCTCTTCCTGGTCTTCGTGACGCTCAAGCGCCGCGGCAGCGCCTGAGCCGCTCCCTACCGAGGCGGTTCCGGCTCCCCGAGCACCTCGGCCGTCGGCGCTTCCGGCTCCCCGAACGCGGCAGCGGTCCGCAGATAGCGGTGGATGGCGACTGCGATCACCGCTCCCACCAGCGGGCCGATCAGATAGATCCAGATCCCCGTCCACTTCCAGCCGACGAGGTCGGGTCCGAACGTCCGGGCCGGGTTGACCGAGGCGCCGCTGAACGGGATCGCGGCCAGGTGCACGGCGACGAGCGTGAGCGGGATCGCGAGCAGCGCGCTCCCTCCGAAGCGGTCGCTGACGCTCGCCTGGAGGATGACCGTGACGAAGATCGCGGTGAGGACGACCTCCATCAGGAAGGCGGTTCCGTCCCCTTCGATCCCCGGGTAGGTCCCGGTCACCTCGACGGCGTCCTGGCTCGTCGCGACGAGGAGCACGAGCGAGGCCAGAACGGCGCCGGCGAGCTGCGCGATCCAGTAGCGGACGAGGTCGAAGCTGGACAGCCGCCCGTCGAGGAACATGGCGAGCGACACGGCGGGGTTGTAGTGGCCGCCGGAGATCTCGCCGAAGGCATAGAGGCCGGCCAGGAGTGCGAGCCCGAAGGCGAACGCGACTGCGACCAGCGTGAGCCCGGTGGGGGCCGCAGCCAGGATCGCCGTCGTGCCGACGAAGACGAGGACGAAGGTGCCGAGCAGCTCTGCGACGTACTCCTGCCAGGTGTCCATGCGAACCTCCAGGGCGAAGGGACTGCGGCTTTTGGTCGCCCAAATGGTGACGGTGCCGCCGGACGCCGCCGTTCGTGCGGCGGCGCTTAGAACCCCTTTCGAAATGAAGCCGGGTGTCGCCGGAACGTCCTGGGCGGCGGGCTGCCGCGTCCTCGGTTGCGCCCGTAGCCTCTGGCTACGAACGCGCCCTGCGTCCTTGCATCGCACTCACCCAGGACGCCCCGACGACAGCGCGTCATTCCGAAATGGGTTCTACCGGAGAACGTGCCCGCGGGTGGCCGCGGAGCGGCCGCGAAACGCGGCCACGAGCTCGCCGCTTTCGCGGCGCACGTCGACGTCGTAGAGACCGTTCCGGCCCTCGAGGAACCGTTCCCGTGCCTCCGCTACGAGCGCGTCGCCCTCCCGCGCGGGCGTCACGAACTCGACGGAGCAGCCGGCCGCCACCGTGAGGACGTCCCGCGAGTTGCACGCAAACGCGAACGCGGAGTCCGCGAGCGCGAAGACGATGCCGCCGTGGCAGGTTCCGTGGCCGTTCAGCATGTCCGGACGGACGGTCATGCTCAGGCGCGCGTAGCCCGGCCGCACCTCCTCGAGCGCCATCCCGAGCGCCTGCGACGCGCGGTCGCGGGCATACATCGCCTCGCCCACGGCTGCGGCGGTCTCGTCGGCTTCGGTCACAACCGCTCGACGAGCTCGCCGAGCGGCTTGCGCTTCGCCCGCGCGCTCCACTCCTCGGCCGTGCGGGCGGACGGGTCGCGCGGCTTGGCCGGGTAGCCGAACGTGAGCACGATCGCCGGGCGCTCGCCTTCCGCGAGCCGCAAGAGGCCGGCGACCGCGTCGGCGTCGGGCATGCCGTTGGGGCACGAACCGACGCCCTGATCCCAGGCCGCCAGCATCATGTTCTGGGCACAGCGGCCGGCGTCGAAGGCGAGAGGGCCCTTGCCGCTGACGACAATCGCGACGATGAGACGTGCCCCGCGGATGTTCCCGGGCTCGAACACGAGATTCGCGAGCTGCCCGCGCGTCTCGGAGCTCTCGACGACGAGGAAGCGCCACGGCTGCCTGTTCTTCGAGCTCCCTGCCAGGCGGCCGGCATCGAGAATCCGTTGTTCGACCTCGGTCGGGATCGGCGTCTCGGCGTAGTCCCGAACCTCGCGGCGCGAGGCGATGGCGAGCCGGGCCTCCATCTTCAGGAGTCTAGTCCCGGCAACGTATCCTCAGGCCGTGGACACGCTTGGCCTGGAGACGCGCAAGCGCCTGACGCTGGCGGCGACGATCCTCGGCTCGTCGCTCGCGTTCATCGACGCCACGGTCGTGATCGTCGCGCTCCCGACCATCGAGGAGGACCTGGGCCTGGGGCTCACGGGCCAGCAGTGGGTCTTCCTCTCCTATTCGCTGGCGCTTGCGGCCCTCTACCTCGTCGGCGGCGCAGTCGGCGACCGTTACGGACGCCGGAACGTGTTCGTCGCGGGCGCGGCCGCCTTCGCCCTCGCCTCGCTTCTCGCCGGCGCGGCTCCGAACGAGGCGACCCTGCTCGTCGCGCGCTTCCTCCAGGGAGTGGCCGGGGCCTTCCTGACAACGAACTCGCTCGCCCTACTGCGCGGGTCCTACGGCGCGGACGCCGGTCGCGCGATCGGGCTCTGGACCTCCTTCACGAGCGTGGCGACGATCCTCGGCCCGCCGGCTGGAGGCGCGCTCGTGGAGTGGGTGTCGTGGCGCTGGATCTTCCTCCTCAACCTGCCGCTCGCCGCGGCCGCCGTCGCGCTGGCGCTGCTCGGGCGCGAAGAGGAAGCCCCTCCCGCGCGCTCGGGCCGGCTCGACCTCGCCGGCGCGGCGCTCGCGGCGACCGGCTTCGGGCTCTTGACCTACGGCCTCGTCGAGGGGGCCGACCGCGGCTTCGGGAGTCTCTGGTGGACGTTCGTCGTTGCTGCGGCCGCCCTGGCCGCCTTCGTCGTCGTCGAGATGCGGGTCGCCGAGCCGATGCTCCCGTTCGGGCTCTTCCGGGAGCGGAACTTCGCAGCCGCGAACGCGCAGACCTTTCTCGTCTATGCGGGCCTCTACGGCTTCTTCGTCTTCTTCACCATCTACCTCCAGTTCCTCGGTTTCACGCCCTTCGAGGCCGGCCTGCTCAACATCCCCTCGAGCGTCGTCATGATCCTCCTCGCCGCCCGTTTCGGCGGGCTCGCGGACCGGCACGGCCCCCGCCTCTACCTGACCGTCGGCCCGGCTTTGATTGGGATCGGGACGCTCGTCTTCGCGATCGTCGACACGCGCTCCGAGTTCTGGACCTACGGCATCGCCGGGCTCGTGCTCTTCTCGCTCGGGCTGGCGATGATGGTGGCGCCGATCACGGCGACGGCGCTGAAGTCGGCGCCCGAGCGCTATGCGGGCATCGCCTCGGGCGTCAACTCCACGGTCTCGCGCCTCGGAAGCCTCATGGCCGTGGCGGTGATCGGGCTCGTCATCGCACTCGTCTTCGAGTCCCGCACCGACGTCGAGAGCGCCGTCCCGCTGGCGAAGGACCAGACGGCGCCGGAGCTGCGGGAGGCCTCGGTGGAAGCGTTCAGGGCAGGCATGGCGATCGCGGCCGGGCTCGCGTTCGCAGGGGCCGCGGTCGGCGCCTTCGGCATCTCGAACCGGGAAGCCCGCGGCGAGGCGGCGCCCGAAGTCAGCGAACAGGCGCCGGCGCCAGCCGAAACGTGAGCGCGCGAGCGCGCTCACGGCAGAGCGCGAGCGCCTCTTCCCGCGTCTCGCCGACCCCGTAGAGGATGGCGAGGCGGTAGCTCTGGGCGTCGTTCACGCCCTGCTCCGACAGGAAGAGGCCCGGCCGGACGAGCACCTCGACGTCCGGCTCGGGGTCGGGCGTCACCTCCACGAACGCATCCTCGAAGACGCGAAGGCAGTAGCTGACCCCCACCCCCTCCGGCGCGTCGGCGTGCCAGGCCGGGTCGTCGCCGAGTGCGAGCCGGAAAAGAGCGTCGTACGTCGAGCGACCATGCACACCCTCAACGAGCGGGGCGAACTGCGAGGCGATCCGCCCGTTCACCTCGATGATCTGGGCGGGCCCAGCCTCCGGGACGAAGAACTCCACGTTGAAGAAGCCGCCGTCGAAGCCGAGCCGCGGCACGACGCGCGCGGTCACATCCGCGAGCTCGTCGAGCCGCTCCTGCGGCAGGGCGCTCGGGTACACGAAGCTCTCGAAGCTCAGCGTCCCTTCGTACTTGAGCGAGTCGGTGACGCCGATCACCGTCACCCGGCCGTCGTGCACATAGCCCTCGAGCGTCACTTCGTCCCCGGTGAGAAGCTCCTCGACGAGGAACCCGTGGGCATGGGACGGGTCGGCGCCCGCGAGCGCCGCGATCTCGGCATAGCGGGTCGTGTAGCGATCGATCTCGTGCAGGTCGAGGAGCTGGCGCGGGTCGTCGATCCGGAAGACGTTCTGCGACAGGCGCCCCACGACGGGCTTGACGAAGAACGGCGTCTCGAAGGGGACGCGACCGTCGAGGAGCGCGAAGCGGGGGGTCGCCTCCGGCGCGGCGAGCTGCTGCACCGAGCGGGCAGTCGGCTTGTGCTGCAGCCGCACGATGGCTTCGGGGCTCGGCCCCGGCAGGGCACGGCGCTCGGCGAGGAGCGCGGCGAGGAGCGCGGACTGGTCCTTCGTCCCGACCACCCCGTCGGCCGGAATCGTCTCGCACTCGTCGAGAAAGCTCTCGGGATCGAACGACTCGAGCTGGTCGAGATCGGAGCCCGCGAACGTAAGCCGGTAGCGGTCTTCCAGGCCGGCCGCGCGAATCGCCTTCAGGTCCCGCTCTTGCGGGCACAGGACGAGGATGTCTCTCATGAACGCGCGCCCCAGCGCACCCGAAATGCTAGCTGCCAGGGCTCCGACTACGCTTCCTCCGTGCTGGACGCCCGCACCGACGTCGTGGGAAGCCTGCTCCGGCCCGCCGAGCTGCTCGACGCCCAGAAGCGCCTGGCGGCCGGGGAGCTTTCCCGAGCCGCGTTCAAGGAGATCGAGGACCGGGCCGTCGACCAGGCGATCGCGCTGCAGGAAGACGCCGGCCTCGACGTGGTCACGGACGGCGAGATGCGCCGGCTCTCGTTTCAGAGCCAGGTTCCCGCAGCAGTCGAAGGCTTCGGCGAGTGGGACCTCAATGCGTTTCTCTGGGGAGAATGGCATTCCGAGGAGCTCGGAGACCTCACGGTCGAGCGCCCGCAGATCGCCGTCGTGGGCCCGCTGCGGCGGCGACGGTCGCTCGCCGGGGAGGAGTTCGCCTACGCCCGCGGACGCACCGACCGCGTGCTGAAGGTGACGCTTCCGAGCCCGAGCCTGTTTGCGAACTTCTACGACCCCGAACGCTCTCGCGAGGCCTATCCGACGCTCGAGGCCTTCCTCGGGGACGTGGCCGAGATCCTCAGGGAAGAGGTGGACGAGCTCGTCGAGCTCGGCGCCACCTACATCCAGCTCGACGCCCCGCACTATCCGCTCCTCCTCGACGAGCGGTACCGGGCGTTCTACGAGAGCAGGGGGTGGCCGGCCGAGCGCTGGCTCGACCTCGGCAGCGAGCTCGACAACACGGTGATCGGCGATCGCGACGGCGTCACCTTCGGCTTCCACCTCTGCCGCGGGAACCAGGCGGGCCGCTGGCTCGTGGCAGGCGGCTACGACTGGCTCGCCGAGCGGCTCTTCACCCGGATCAAGGCCCACCGTCTTCTGCTCGAGTACGACGACGCTCGCTCCGGCGGCTTCGAGCCGCTGGCGCACGTCCAAGACGGCGCCGTCTGCGTGCTCGGGCTCGTCTCCACGAAGACGCCGAGGCGCGAGACGGTCGCCGAGCTCACGCGTCGGATCAGGGAGGCGGCAGGCGTGGTACCGCTCGAGCGGCTCGCCCTCTCGCCCCAGTGCGGCTTCTCGACCTCGGTGGTGGGGAGCTCGCTCTCGCAAGAAGACGAGCGGGCGAAGCTGGCGACGATCGCCGAGACGGCCGCCGAGGTCTGGGGTTGACGGCCGTCGCCCTCGACGGTCGAAGTCTGACGATCGCCGAGGTGGTGGCGGTCGCGCGCGAGGGCGCGGAGGTCGAGCTCCCGCCCGAAGCCGTGGAGCGAATGCGCGAGACCAGGGCGCTCGTCGAGCGCGTGCTCGAGCGCGGGGACGCCGTCTACGGGATGACGACCGGGGTCGGGGCGAGGAAGAAGATTCCCGTGCCGGCCGAGGAGGTCGGCGCTTTCAACCGCGCCCTGCTCGCCAATCACCTCGTGGGTGTGGGCCCCGATGCGTCCGCCGAGATCGTGCGGGCGACGATGCTCAGGCTGGCGAACGCGCTGGCCAGTGGGACTCCGGGTGCCCGTCCCGAGATCGCCGTGCGGCTGACGCGCGCCCTCAACGAACGGGAGCATCCCCGCATGCGCTCCCTCGGCTCACTCGGCCAGGCCGACCTTCCTGCGATGGCCGACCTCGCCCACGGGCTCTTCGCGGGGGTCGAGCTCGAGGCGAAGGAGGCGATCGCGCTCGTCAACTCGAACGCCTACTCCACGGGCATGGCGGCGCTCGCTACGGCGGACACCGAGCGCCTGCTCGGCGCCATGGACGTGGCAGGCGCGCTCGACCTGGAGGCGTTCGCGGCCAACCTGACCCTGCTGCACCCGGCCATTGCCGACGTGCGCCCGTACGCGGGCCTGGCCGAGTCGCTGGCGCGCCTGCGCGCGCTCCTCGAGGGGAGCTCTCTCTGGGAGCCGGGCGCCGCGCGGAACCTCCAGGATCCGCTGTCCTTCCGCGGCCTTCCCCAGCTCCACGGGGCGCTGCGGGACGCGCTCTCGTTCGCGCGCGGCCAGCTCGAGATCGAGCTGAACGCCTCGCAGGAGAATCCGCTCGTCGTCCTCGACGAGGACCGGATCGTCTCGGTCGCCAACTTCGAGATCCTGCCGCTGGCCGCGGCTCTCGACTTCCTGCGCATCGCGCTCGCGCCCGCGCTCACGACGTCGGCGGAGCGGCTACTGAAGCTCCTCCAGGGGCCGCTCACCGGGCTCCCAGACGGCCTTGCCCCGCGACAGGGCCTGGCCGAGAACTCGCTGGGGGAGCACGGCGTCACCGCCCAGGGGTTGACCGCCGAGGCGCGCCTCCTCGCCCAGCCCGTCTCCTACGAGCTGGTGACGACCACCCACGCGGAGGGAATCGAGGACCGGATGACCATGGCGCCGCTCGCGGCGCGGCGGCTGGCGGAGATGGTCGCGCTCGGCGAGGCGGTGGTCGCCATCGAGCTCGTGATCGCGGCCCAGGCGATCGACCTGCGCCGGCCAGAGCGCCTCGGGAGCGGTACGGCGATCGCCCACGCCCGGGTCCGGGAAGTCGTCCCGTTCCTCGCCGAGGGCGACACGCTCCTGCCGGACCTGGAGCCCGTGCGCGAGCTCATCCGGACGCAGGCGCTCGGCTAGTGCCCCGTCAGGCAATACACCCCTGCCTCTGCCCCGCGACACGCGGCGCCTGGGCCCGCCCTCGCCAAGGCTTCTAGCCTTGGCTGCGGACGAGGGCGGACTCATGCTTGGTGCTCGCGACGCAGAAGCTAGGCAGGATTACCTGAAGGGGCACTAGACGTGCCCTTTCGGCTCGGGATCGTCGGCTGCGGCGGCATCTCGGAGCGCCACGCCCGCGGAGCGGCGGATTCCTCCGAGGTGGCGATCGTCGCCTGCGCCGACGTGCTGCCGGACGTCGCTCGGGACTGGGCGGCGCGCCACGGCTGTGAGCAGGCGTATCCCGACTACGGCTCGATGGTGCGGGAGCACGAGCTCGACGGGGTCATCCTCGCCACCTGGCCAAACCTCCACCGCGAGCAGGTGCTCGGCTGTCTGAAGGCAGGCGTGCGCGCCATCCTCTGCGAGAAGGCGCTCGCGCTCAACGCCTCCGAGGCGCTGGACATCTGGGCTGCCGCTACCGAGGCCGGCGCGCTGGTCATGGAGGGGTTCATGTACCGGCGCCATCCCGCGATCGCCAAGATCGACGAGCTTCTCGCAGCCGGCGCGATCGGGGAGGTCGACAGCGTCCACGCCGCCTTCAGCCTGCTCGATCCCGAGGAGAGCAGCCCAGACGATCCGGGGCGGGACTGGCGGCAGCGGACGGAGTGCGGCGGCGGCGTGCCCTACGACGTCGCCTGCTACTGCGTTGACGCCTGCAACCGCTTCGCAGAGAGCGTGCCTCGCCGGGCCCAAGCGGTGACGACCGCCAGCAGCCGCTACGGGACCGTCGTGCGCCTCTTCGGGCTTCTCGAGTATGCAAACGGTCGCGTCGGCCTGGTCGAGAGCTCCCTGCGGAGCGACGCCAACCACGAGCTCAGGATCAGCGGAAGCCGCGGCCACGTCCGGCTTCCGGTCGCATGGCGGCTCGACCATCCGACCGAGGTGGTCGCGGCCCGTAGCGTCGGCTGGGACGTGTTCGAGGAGGAGCGCTTCCCGGCTCCCGTCGTCGACGTCTACCGACTCGAGCTCGAGGGCTTCGCCGCTGCCGCGCGCGGAGAGGCGCCGCCGGTTCCGGCCCTCGGCGAATCCGTGGTCACCGCCTTCACGACGGACGCGCTGCTCGTGAGCGCGGCGCAGGGAACAGCCGTCGAAATCGAGCTGCCGGACGCTGTCGTCGCGTGATTCCCGTCCTCATCGACTGCGACCCCGGGCAGGACGACGCGATCGCCCTCCTCCTCGCCCTGGCGAGCCCCGAGCTCGCCGTGCTCGGCGTCAGCACGGTGGCCGGGAACCAGACCCTCGACAAGGTCACCGCCAACGCGATTCGCGTGCTCGAGCTCGCCGGGCGCGGCGAGGTCCCGTCGCCGCCGGCGCGGACCGCCCGCTCGCCGGCGAGCTCGTCGTCGCAGCTGACGCCCACGGGGAGACGGGGCTGGACGGGCCCGAGCTCCTGCCGCCGAGGGCGCGGCCCGTCGAGCAACGTGCTCCCGACTTCCTCGCCGGGCGAATCGTCGAGTCGGACGACCCGGTCACGCTCATCGCCACGGGCCCGCTGACGAACGTCGCGGTGCTGCTCGACGACCACCCCGAGGCCGCCGCCGGGCTCGAGCGGATCGTGCTCATGGGCGGAGCGATCGCGGAGGGCAACCAGACGGCTTCCGCCGAGTTCAACATCTGGCTCGACCCCGAGGCGGCCGCGCGCGTCTTCGCCAGCGGTCTCGACGTCACGATGGTCGGCCTCGACGTCACGAACCGAGCCGTGCTCACGCCCGAGCATGCCGACCTCCTGCGCGGCCGCGGCCGGATCGGCGCGGCCGTGGCGGCGATGCTCGACTTCTACGGCGGGTACTACGGCAAGGTCTACGAGCACGGCGGGTGTCCCGTCCACGACGCCCTCGCCGTCGCGCACGTCGTCCAGCCGGGGCTGGTGCGAACGCTCGACCGCTACGTGGAGGTCGATGTCTCCCACGGCCTCTGCCGCGGCCGCACCGTCGTCGACATGAGACGCCGGGTCGTCTTGCCCGAGCCGAACGCACATGTCGCAGTCGACGTCGACGTGCCGGCCTTCGTCGCTCTCGTGCTCGATCGACTGGGCCAACTTCCGACCGGGGCGACCGTCTATACGAGCGATCCTGTCGACGTGCGCGAGAGCCCGGAAAGGACGCGCCGCGGGCACGATTGACCGTGTCACGGCGATCAGTTATAAGCGGGCGCTTACCCGCCGGACTCCCACCGGGGAAGGAGAGGCACATGGATGAGACGCAACGCCGAGTCGACGAGGTGCGCCGCGAGCGCTCCGAGATCGAGAACCACCTGATCGACGAGTACGTCTTCGGGAAGATCACGAGGCGCGAGCTCGTTCGCCGCGGGACGGTGGTGGGCATGTCGCTGCCGCTCCTCTCGTTCATCGCCGCGGCCTGCGGCGGGGACGACGACGACGGCGCCGCTACCGGCACCGGCGGGACGGACACGGCCGCCGCGGGGGATGTCCAGCCGGGCGGCACCATCCGCGTCGCCCTCATCCAGCCGACGACCGAGCCGAACCCGCTTCTCGTGCAGGACGAGGGAGGCGCGGGCATGCTCGGCTCGACCGGCGAGTACCTGTCGTTCTCCGACGAGAACCTCGAGCTGCAGCCGAGGATCGCGGAGAGCTGGGAGCCGAACGAGGACGGGTCGGCCTGGACGTTCACGATCCGGCAAGGCGTCACGTTCCACAACGGGCAGACGCTGACCGCCGACGACGTCGTCCAGACGTTCGAGAAGCTGATCAACCCCGACGGAGGCTCGGCGAACGCCCAGTCCGCGCTCGGCGGCGTCCTCTCGCCCGGGAACATCGAGGCGCCGGACGACGCGACCGTCGTCTTCAACCTCGACGCTCCGAACGGGAACTTCCCGACGCTCGTCAGCTCGGCGAACTACAACGCGATCATCATCCCGGCCGACCTCGACCCCGCCGACTGGGGCCAGACCTTCGAGGGCACGGGGCCGTTCAAGCTCCAGAGCTTCACGCCGCAGGTCGGCGCGACCTTCGTCAAGAACGACGCGTACTGGGGCGAGCCGGCGAACCCCGACACGATCGACGTCAAGTTCTACGCCGAGGAAGGCCCGATGATCGTCGCCTTCCAGGGAGACGAGGTCGACTTCGTCGAGCACTTCTCCGTGGCCGGCGGCCAGGCTCTGCTCGACAACCCGGACGTTCAGGTGATCGCCATCCAGACGGCGACCCACCGGCAGCTGCACATGAGGACGGACAAGGAGCCGTTCACCGACAAGCGCGTCCGCCAGGCGATCGCCCTCTCGCTCGACCGAGCCGGGCTCGTCGACGGCCTCTGGGAGGGACTGGCAGACCTCGGCAACGACAGCCCGTTCGCGCCCCTCTACCCGTCCACCGACACGACCGTCCCGCAGCGGGAGCAGGACCTCGAGCAGGCCAGGCAGCTCCTCGCCGACGCCGGCATGGAAGGATTCCAGGTCCAGCTCGACACCTGGGACGGGTTCGAGATTCCGGACCTGGCTCAGCTCGTCAAGAGCTCCGCCGCCGAGATCGGCGTCACGGTCAACCTCGAGATCACGGACGCCGGCACCTACTACGGCGACGGGGTCTTCGGCAAGTCGACCTGGCTCGACTCCGTGATGGGCATCACCGACTACGGCCACCGGCCGGTGCCGAACGTCTACCTGACGGCGGCGCTCTCCGGCGATCCCAAGATCGGCGTCTGGAACTCCGCGCACTTCGCCAACGACCAGTACGACGAGCTCGTCCGCCAGTACGTCGCGGCGCTCGACGTCGACTCCCAGAAGGCCGTCGCGAAGCAGATTCAGGAGTTGCTGCTCGACGAGACGCCGATCATCTTCCCGTACTTCTACAACTTCCTCAGCGCCGCGAAGCCGAACCTCCAGAACGCGGTCTCCGCGGCGACGGGTCAGTTCGATCTCTCCCGGGCGGGGTTCACCGCTTGACCGGACACTGAACGACAGGCGGCCGGGGCCTCCGGGTCCCGGCCGCCTTACTTAATCTGCAGGGAGAGCATGGGACGGTTCCTGCTCAAGCGGCTCGGCCTGGCGGCGATCACGCTCTTCCTGCTCAGCGTGCTCGTCTTCTTCGGCGCGAACGTTCTTCCCGGAAACGTCGCCCGCCGCATTCTCGGCCCCTTCGCCGACCAGGCTGCCGTGGACAACCTCAACGAGGAGCTCGGCACCGACCAGCCCATCCTGGACGCAGTACTGGGACTGGATCACCGGCCTCCTGAGCGGCGACCTGGGCGAGTCGCTCGCCCTCGGCGTCCCGGTCAGCGAGCTGATCGGCGACGCGCTCGTGAACTCCTTCCAGCTCGCCGCGCTCGCCTTCGTGATCGTCGTCCCGCTCTCGATTCTCGGCGGCGTGATCGCGGCGCTCCGACGCGACCGGCTCACCGACCGGGTGATCACGATCGGAGGCCTCTCGCTGGCCGTCCTTCCCGAGTTCGTGACCGGGATCGTCCTCATCCTCGTGTTCGGCCTCTGGCTCGACCTTCTGCCCGTGAGCGCGAACGCGCCGGACGGGAGCGGCTTCCTCACGCAGGTCAAATACCTCCTCCTCCCCGCCTTCACGCTCGTCATCCTCCTCTTCGGGTACATCGCGCGGATAACGCGCGCAGGGACGATCGAGGCGCTCGACGCCGACTACACGCGAACCGCGGTGCTCAAGGGACTGCCCCGCCGGACCGTGATCCAGCGCCACGTGCTTCGTAACTCCCTCCTGCCCACGATCGCGGTCGTGGCCACCCAGACCGGCTACCTGATCGGCGGCCTCGTCGTCGTCGAGACGCTCTTCAACTACCCGGGCATGGGCCGGCTGATCGTGACCGCGTCGAGGCAGAAGGACCTGCCGCTCCTGGAGGCCGGCGTCCTCATCGTCGGAATCGTGTTCCTGGTGGCCATGCTCCTCGCCGATCTCATGTACTCGCTCCTCAACCCGCGAATTCGCTACTCGAGGGCCGAATGACCGTCATCGAGGAACCCGGCGCACCGATCCTCATCCCGACCCGTGACGAGGCGAAGATCGCCCGCCGCGAGCGGCTGCGGCTGCTCCTCCGCTCGCCGACGTTCGTCATCGGGCTCGCGCTCCTCGCCTTCTGGGTCGTCTGCGCGGTCTTCGGGCCGCTGATCGCTCCTCAGAACCCGCAGGCCGACGACATCCTCAACAAGCTCGCGGCGCCCTCGGGAGACCACCTCTTCGGCACCGATCGGCTCGGCAGGGACGTCCTCTCCCGCGTGATCGTGGGAGCGCGCGAGATCCTGATCATGGCGCCGCTGGCGACGCTGCTCGGCACCGTCGTCGGCGTCGCGATCGGGCTTGCCACGGGCTACTACCGCGGCTTTGCCGACGAGGCGGCCATGCGCGTGGTCGACGCGCTCCTCTCCGTGCCCGTGATCATCACGGCGCTGCTCGCGATCATCGCCCTGGGGCCCTCCCGCCTCACGATCATCCTCGTGATCGGGCTGGTCTTCGGAATGATCATCGCCAAGACGGTGCGGGCTGCGGTGCTCAGCGAGCGAGAGCTCGACTACGTCCAGGCGGCGCGGCTCCGGAACGAGCGGGGCCCGTACATCATGGTCGCCGAGATCCTCCCGAACGTGATGGGCCCGGTGGTCGTGGAGTTCACCGTCCGGCTCGGCTACGCCATCTTCACGATCGCCACGCTCGCCTTCCTCGGCTTCGGCGCCGACCCGTCCATCCCCGACTGGGGCACCGACATCTCCGAGCACTATGAGTTTATCAACGCCGGCGTCTGGTGGGCCGTCCTCTTCCCCTCGCTGGCGATCGCGACGCTGATCGTCGGGATCAACCTGATGGCCGACGCGATCGCGCAGACCTTCGAGCGATGACCGTCACCGGAACCATGAGCGAGCCCGCCCTTCAGATCGAGGAGCTCGAGGTCGTGTACCGCGTCCGCGGTATCGACCGCCCGGTGCTCCGCGGGCTCACGTTCACGGTCGAGAAGGGCGAGTCGTACGGGCTCGTCGGCGAGTCGGGCTGCGGCAAGACGACCGCCGCCTTCGCGGTCATGCGCTACCTGGCCCGGAACGGCCGGGTCGTGTCCGGCTCGATCCGCGCCGACGGCGCCGACCTCCTCGGCATGGGCGAGGCGGAGGTGCGGCGCCTGCGGACTTCGACCCTTTCGATGGTCTACCAGGATCCGGGAGCCGCGCTGAACCCGTCGATCCGCATCGGCAACCAGATCGCCGAGGTCTTCCAGCTCGTGGGCGTCGCCAAGGACGAGGCCTTCGACAGGGCGCGCGAGATGCTGCGGACGGTCCAGATCTCCGATCCCGCCGGGGTGATGCGCCGCTACCCCCACCAGCTTTCCGGCGGCACGCAGCAGCGCGTCGTGATCGCGATGGCGCTCGCGTCGGACCCGACGCTCCTGATCCTCGACGAGCCGACGACGGGCCTCGACGCGACCGTCGAGGCCGAGGTGCTCGATCTCGTCGCCGCGCTGCGTCAGGACTTCGGGACGAGCGTGCTCTTCATCAGCCACAACCTCGGCGTGATCAGGAGGATGTGCGAGCGCGTCGGCGTCCTCTATGCCGGGCGCCTCGTCGAGGAAGGCAACGCCGAGACGGTCTTCGCCGACCCGCGCCACCCCTACACGGTTGGCCTCCTTCGCTGCATTCCCAGGGGCGGCCTCCGCAAGGACCGCGACCGGCTGGACACGATCCCCGGCTATCTACCGCAGCTCGGCGCCGCGCTGCCCGGATGCGTCTTCGCCGACCGCTGCGGCCTGGCGAAAGAGATCTGCCACACGGACGAGCCGGCCTTCCACCCGATCGGAGGTGGGCACTTCAGCCGCTGTCACTTCCACGACAAGGCGGCGGAGCTCCCGCGTGCGACGAGCGCCGCGCCTGTCTGTGGCTACCCGAAGCTCCAACGACATGCCCGTCGTGAAGCTGGAGCACGCGAGCAAGACCTTCAGCCACGAGGGGAACGAAGTCCGCGCGCTCGTGGACGTCGAGCTCGTGATCGGCGCCGGCGAGACGGTCGGGCTCGTCGGCGAGTCGGGCAGCGGCAAGACGACGCTCGCTCGAGTCCTCCTGGGCCTGACCGCGGCCGACGCGGACTCGACAGTCGAGCTCGCCGGCGAGCGGCTCGCGCCCCGGATCGTCAAGCGCACGCCCGAGCAGGTGCGTGCGCTCCAGACGGTGTTCCAGAATCCCGATTCGGCGCTGAACCGTCGCTCCTCCGTCCGGCGCATCATCGGCCGGGCGACTCACGAAGCTCGTGGGCCTTCGCGGACAGCAGCGGGAAGAGCGCCTGCGCGAGATCGCCGCGTCGGTGCGCTTCGACGAGCGCCTGCTGAGCGCGCGCCCGGTCCAGCTCTCGGGTGGGCTCAAACAGCGCGTCGCCATCGGCCGCGCGTTCGCAGGGGAGCCGCGCGTGGTCGTCTGCGACGAGCCGACATCTGCGCTCGACGTCTCCGTGCAGGCGGCCATTCTCAACCTGCTCGTCGACCTGCAGGAAACCGAGGGCGTCACCTATCTCTTCATCTCCCACGACCTCGGAGTCGTCCGCTACATCTCCGACCGGATCGCCGTCCTCTATCTCGGCCGCCTGATGGAGGTCGGCACGGCCGAGACGGTGTTCAACGCCCCCCACCACCCGTACACGGAAGCGCTCCTCTCGGCGGTCCCGACGCTGGAGGGCGAGGAGCGGCCGCGGATCAGGCTCGAAGGCGAGATTCCGAGCGCCGCCGACCCGCCCACCGGCTGCGTCTTCCACACGCGCTGTCCGCGCTACCTGGGCGCGATCTGCGAGGAGCAGGAACCGCCCCTTGCCGAGGCGGAGCCCGGCCATTTCCTGCGCTGCCACATCCCCGTCGACGAGCTGCGCCGCCTCCAGGCGGAGCCGCCACCGCCGCGTTCGCGTCAGCTGAAGACGACGAGCTGACGAACGGCGTCTCCCGAGCGGAGCCTGTCGAACGCCGCCGGCAGGGCCGCCAGCTCGATCCGGTCGCTGACGAGCTCGTCCAGGAGCAGGTCTCCGGCCGCGTAGAGATCGACCAGCGCCGGCACGTCCTCGTGAATGAGGGCCGAGCCCAGGAAGCAGCCCTTGAGCGACTTCTCGGCGATGAACCCCCAGGTGTCGAGCGTGACCGTCGTCCCCTTCGGTGGGATGCCGACCACGACCGCCGTCCCGCCCGGACGCACCGCTTCCCAGGCCTCGCGGATCGTCTCGGGGCGCCCGATCGCCTCGAAGGCGTAGTCGGCACCGCCTTTGGTCGCGTGCCGGACGCGGCGGCCGGTGTCGGCGCTCGGCCGCGCCTCGACCGTCGCCGTAGCGCCGACCCTCTCCGCCAGGTCGAGCTTCTCCGGCCGCGTGTCCACGGCGACGATCGTGTCGGCGCCGGCCAGGCGCGCAGCCTGGATGGTGGAGAGGCCGACGCCGCCGCAGCCCCACACCGCGACGCTCGCCCCCTTCTCCACCCCGGCGATCCTCGTCACCGCTCCCCAGCCCGTCAGCACCGCACAGCCGATCAGCGCCGCCACGTCGAGCGCCACGTCCTGCCGGATCGGCACGGCCACCGACTCGGGGACTACCGCATACTCGGCGAAGGCCGAGACCGCGTTGAAGTGGTAGAGCGGAGCCCCGTCCGCCGAGAGCCGTGAGGTGCCGTCGGCCAGCGTTCCCGTCGCGGCCATGCGCCCACCGAGCTCGCAGAGGCTCGGCCGGCCCTTCCTGCAGCTGTCGCATTCGCCGCAGGAAGGCACGAGCGCGAGCACGACGTGGTCGCCGGCCCGGAGCCGCTCGACCCCGGCGCCGGTCTCGACGACGACGCCCGAGGCCTCGTGCCCCAGGACGAGCGGGAGCTGCTCGGGCAGCTCGCCGTCCACGACGTGGAGGTCGCTCGCGCAGACGCCGCAGGCAGCCACCTTGACCAGCACCTCGCCCTGCTTCGGCGAGGCCAGCTCGACGTCACGGACCTCGACCGGGCGGCCCGGCTCCCAGAGGACGGCGGCTTGCATGCGCATGGGAGGCGAGCGTAGCCACTGCGTGACCAGAGAAATAGAATCGCCAGAGTGCGCGCAGCCGTCCTTAGGGAGATCGACGGGCCGCTGACGGTCGAGGACGTCGAGCTCGCCGAGCCCGGTCAGGGCGAAGTGACGGTGCGGATCGCCGCTAGCGGCGTCTGCCACAGCGATTGGAACGTGATCACCGGCGCGACCTCGAACCCGCTGCCGGTCGTGCTCGGCCACGAGGGCGCCGGCGTGGTCGAGGCGGTCGGCGCCGAGGTCTCGACCATCGAGGAGGGCGACCACGTCATCCTCTCGTGGCTTCCCGCCTGCGGCCAGTGTTTCTACTGCCTGCAGGGCCGCGGCGTCCTCTGCGACGTGGCGATGGCCGACATGTTCGAGGGGACGCTTCCCGGCGGCACGTTCGCGCTCTCGCAGAACGGCAACCCGCTCCATCACTACTCCTACCTCTCGACCTTCGCCGAGCGCTGCGTCGTGCCGGAGAACTGCTGCGTCCGCATCCGGAAGGATGCGTCGCTCCAGGTGGCCGCGCTCGTCGGGTGCGCCGTCATGACCGGTTTCGGCGCCGCCGTCCTGCGCGCTCGGGTGGAGCCAGGCAGCACGGCCGTGGTCTACGGCGCCGGCGGTGTCGGCCTCTCGGCGATCATGGGCTGCAAGCTCGCCGGCGCCCGCGCGATCGTCGCGGCCGATCCGGTCGCTTTCAAGCGGGAGACTGCACTGGCTCTCGGCGCGACCCACGTGGTCGATCCCGGGAGTGAGGACGTCGGCGCGCTTGCGCGCGGGCTGACGGACGGCCGCGGCGCCGACTACGCCTTCGACACCGCAGGCGCGCCGGGCGTCGTCGCGCAGGCGTACGACGCGGTCAGGCGCGGAGGCACGGTGGTCTCCGTCGGGCTCCCGCCGGAGGGCGTCACGGCCGACCTCCCGGCAGCGGACCTGCCGCGCGAGGAGAAGGTGGTGACGGGCAGCTTCTACGGCTCGTGCCGGCCGCAAGTCGACATGCCGCTCGTGATCGATCTCTACCTGGAGGGCCGCCTCGACCTGGACGCGCTCGTCTCCCGCACCTACCCGCTCGACGAGATCAACGAGGCCTTCGCCGCCATGAACGCAGGAGAGGTTGCACGCGGGGTGATCGTCTTCTGAGCTTCGCCGAGCGAACGCTGATCGGAGAGGGCTTCGCCGGGAGCGGGCCCGCCGCCGCTCACGTGAACACGGTCCTCGGCAGGAAGGGCGGCCCCGTCGAGACGGCGTGGGCGACCGCCCTCGCCACGCCCAGGCAAGGCCACATTCCCTTCGTCGTCGTCCTGCAGCCGAACATGCCGGTGAAGCCCTCGACCCTGTTCGTGAACAAGGCCGACATCCGGGGCGACGAGCACGCCGCACTCACCTGGGGCGCGGCCCAGGCAGGCGTCGCGCAGGGCGTGCTCGAGTCGGTGGCCGCCGGTGTCGTCCCGGCAGAAGAGGTCGACGACCTGCTCCTCATCGCGGCGGTCTGGGTCGACTGGGCGGCCGACGACGAGGAGGCGATCTACGCAGGCAACCTCCAGGCGACACGCGACGCGCTCGCGGCCGGGGCCGAGGGCCGTCCGGCGATCGAGGAGCTCCTGGCCGTCCGCGCGGAGCCCGACAACCCCTTTTTCCGGCGCTCGTGAGGATCACGGGGGTCCGCCTCCGCCGCCTGCGCTGTCCCCTCGACCCTCCGTTCGAGCCGGCCTGGGATCCCGAGCCGCGGCGCGCCTTCGAGGCGACGCTCGTCTACGTGGACACTGACGAGGGCCTGACCGGCATCGGCTCGGGCGACACCATGGACGGGTTCGAGCGCTATGCCGAGCTCTTCGTCGGCCGGGACCCGCTCGAGATCGACCGGCACGTACGCGTGCTCGAGACGATCGCGTTCCACGCCGCCCGGTACTGGCCGCTCGAGGCCGCTCTCTGGGATCTCGCCGGCAAGGCAAAGGATGTGCCGACCGCGCAGCTCCTGGGAGGAGCGGCCGACGGGGCGGCCGCGTACGCCTCCACGGCCGAGCGCAGGCCCGCCGGAGCGCGGGCCGAGTCGGCGCTCGCCCTGCGCGAGCAAGGGTTCCGGGCGCTCAAGGTGCGGATCGACAAGGAGCACGTCGAGGACGGCCTCGAGGCCGTCGAGGCGACACGCGACGCGGTCGGAGCCGACCTGGAGATCATGGTCGACCTCAACCAGGGCTGGCGCATGCCGGGGGACGTGTCGCCGCTTTTGGGCACGGAGGCGGTCGACCGTGTGGCCGCGAGGCTCAGGGAGGCCGGAGTTCTCTGGTTGGAGGAGCCGCTCGCCGCCGAGGACGTGGCCGGACTCGCCCGCCTGCGTGCCCAAGGCGGGCTCCGCATCGCCGGGGGTGAGATGGCGCGGACGACGGCCGACCTGGACGCCTACCTCGCCGGCGACGCGCTCGACGTCTACCAGCCCGACGCGGTGCTCGCGGTGGGCCTCCTGCGCGCCCGGGAGCTAGCCGGGCGCGTCCTCGAGCGAGGGCTCTGGTTCACGCCGCACACCTGGACGAACGGCATCGGGCTCCTCGCCAACCTCCACCTCGCAGCGGGGGTCGGCGGCGGGCCGTTCCTGGAGCTTCCCTTCGATCCTCCCGGCTGGACGCCGGAGCGCCGGGACTTCATGCTGGCCGAGCCCGTGCTTCCCGACCGAACAGGGTGGCTCGCCCTTCCCGAGCGTCCCGGCCTCGGCTTCGAGCTGGACGAGGACGCCGTCGAGAGGTACACGGTCGGCTTCCTAACGTGATGATGACGCGCCGACTGGGTGCGCTGGGTGGTTCGAGGCAAGGACGCAGGGAGCGCCCATACCCTCTGCGGTATGGGGGCGACCGAGGACGCCGCCTCGGGCCGCCCAGCGCGGCCAGGCGGCACCGCTCCTCATTGCGTTAGGAGCTCTGAAATGACCACCTTCGACGTCCACCAGCACCTCCTCCCGCCCCCGCTGATCGACGCGCTGCGGGCCCGCAGCGAGCCGCCGCGCGTCATCGGGGCGACGCTCGAGCTTCGCGAAGGATCATTCCCTTTCGACGAGCGCGAGCACGACCTCGGAGAGCGGATCGCGCTCCTGGATCGCGACGGAACGGATGTCGCGGTCGTCTCGCTCGGCCCCACGATGGAGGCGGATGCGCACCCTGAGCTCCGCGACGCGTACCACGAGGGCATGCGCGAGCTCATCGCTGCGGCAGGCGGGCGGCTGCGGGCCTTCTCGGCCGGCGCCTGCCTGGAGGGCTTCGCCGGCGCCTGCATCTCCGCGGAAGCGGTCGTTGCCGGGCTCGGCGAGCTTCCAGACGAGCTCGCTCAGGCTGGCAGGCTGCTCTTCGTCCACCCGGGCCCGCCGGAGCCGCCGCAGGCGGGCGCTCCGCCGTGGTGGACGCTCCTCCTCGACTACACCGCGCAGATGCAGGCGGCCTACTTCGCCTGGCTTGCCCGGGAAGCCGAGCGGCATTCGGACCTCGACGTCATCTTTGCCATCCTCGCGGGCGGCGCGCCGTTCCAGCTGGAGCGCCTGCACGCTCGCAGCATCGAGGAGGCGCCCTCATCCCGCCAGGATCTATCTCGAGACTTCCTCGTACGGCGTGCGCGCGCTCCGTCTCTGCCTCGAGGCCTCTGGCCCCGAGCAGATCGTCTTCGGCAGCGACGTACCGGTGATAGACGCGGACGTCACGTTGCAGGCCGTGGCCGCCGTGGGCGACGATCTGCTCACGCGCACCCGCTCGGCGAACCCGGCGAGGATCTTCCGCTGAGCACCGTGCCGACTCCCTTCGAGCCCGCCCCGCCGTCACTCGGGGACGGACGCCCGCTCTACCTGAAGCGCGAGGACGTTCACGAGCTCGGCGCCTTCAAGTGGCGAGGCGCGCTACCCGTGCTCACGGCCTACCGAGACGGAGGCGCAGCCACCGTCGTCACCGCGTCGACGGGCAACCACGGGGCCGCGACCGCCTGGGCGGCCGAGCGCCTCGGCCTGAAAGCCGTCGTCTACGCTCCGGAAGGCGCAACCAAGGCCAAGGTAGACCTGATCCGTGGCCTGGGCGCCGAGATCCGCCTGGTCGGAGCCGACCTCGACGCGAGCAAGGAGGCCGCGCGCGGCCACGCGACCCGCGACGGGCTCCCTTTCTTCGAGGATGGAGCCGAGCCCGCCCAGTACGAGGGCTATGGCGCGATCGCGGACGAGATCCTCGACCAGCTCGACGAACCGCCTGCTGCAGTCATCGTCCCGGTCGGGAACGGCGCGCTCCTGGGCGGTATCGGCCAGCGCCTGGCGGCGCGTGCGCCGGGGACGATCCGGATCGGTGTCGCCGCGAAGGAGGCACCCGTCATGGCCGAGTCCTGGCAGGCGGGCTCCGTCGTCACGAGCGAGCGGTCGGCCACCTTCGCCGACGGGCTTGCGGTACGGGTAGCGATTCCGCTCGCGGTGGACGTCCTGGGCAAGGCTGCCTCCCGCATGCTCCTCGTCTCCGAGCGTGAGATGGCGCACGCCGTCGGCGAGTATGCGCGTGCAGGCATCCGCGTCGAGGGCGCAGCCGGGGCCGCGCTCGCAGCGCTCCCCCAGCTGGCCGACATCGACGGCGCCGTCGTCCTCATCGTCACGGGGCGGAACATCGACGACGAGCTGCACGAGCGGGCGTGCGTGCATCCCGAGTCATTTTCGACCTGACCCGGCCTTGACCCGGTAGAGGCCGTCGCCTCCGACGACGAGCCCGGCGAGCTCGAGCTCCGTCAGGGCGACGGCTACCTCCGGGCTGCCGAGCGCCGTCGCCTGCGAGATCTCGTCGAGCGTCGCGGCGCCGTCCACGAGAAAGGCGAGCACGGCGCCTCCCTCGGTCGACAGCGACGCGGGCACCGGCGGCCTCGGCGGCTCGATGCCCAGGCTCTCGAGCACGTCGCCGGCCGCGAGCAGCGGCGTCGCTCCCTGCCGGATCAGGTCGTTCGTCCCCTTCGAGAGGCCGGAGGTGATCTCGCCCGGCACCGCGAACACCTCCCGCCCGAGCTCGAGCGCGAAGTCGGCCGTGATAAGCGCGCCCGACCGCTCCCGTGCCTCCACCACCACCGTCGCCCTCGCGAGCCCCGCAACGATGCG
>CAVTCK010000021.1:0-247535 GCA_963733155.1 uncultured Actinomycetes bacterium | reverse complement strand
CACCGACGTCACCCCGACGCTCCTCTACCTGATGGGCGAGGCCGTCCCGGCCGACCTCGAGGGCAGGGTGCTCGTCGAGGCGCTCGAGCCGGAGCTCCTCGACTCCCGCCCGCCCGAATACGACGACGCCGCGCCGGCGGAGTTCGAGCCGGAGCGCGCCGAGCTCGAGGAGGAAGGGGCCGCCGAGGTCGAGCGGCGCCTGCGTGGTCTCGGCTACCTCGAGTAGGACGGCCAGCCCCAATTTCAGGAAATCCTTACAGGACAGTTTTTCTCCCTGCTCCCAAGCGGGCCCGAGGAGTCCGGCCGCGTCGGAGCATTCGCCGAGACCAGGGCCGTCCGGAGCCCCTTGCTAGCCTCCCGCGCCATGGTCAGGAGCCAGGGACGCTTCGTAAGCGCGCTTGCCGCAGGCGCCGCCGCAGTCGGCGCTCGCCCTCCTCTTCCCGCACCAGGGCCAGGGCGCGGCCTCGATCGGCGGCGCCGAGATCGACCTCGCGGGCGCCACCCAGAGCCGGCCGCCTTCCGGGCGGTGCGCCGGGTAAACAGATCGGCTGGACCTGCAGCCCGGCGCGTCAACCTCGACCTCGTCAAGATCACCATGCGGACGGCCCGCGACCACGCGATCTACTTGCGCCCGGGCTGCCAGGGCAGGATCGACCGCATCGAGGTCACCGACCCGGACGATGGACGGGATCACGGTCAACCGCGGGAACGGGCGGACTGCCCGCCCACGACCTCGCGATCGGTGGCGGCGACATTCGGCTGCCCCGGCCACTCCGCGGGCGGCCACCAGGACGGCATCCAGGTCATGGACGGCCTGCGGATCACATTCCGCAACCTGCGCATCAAGTGCGGGACCCGAACGAACGAGGCACGAACTCCCAGTTCTACATCAGCGGGAACGAGCCCTTTGTCCGCGCAGGGTCCTGTGTGTCAACTGCCTCCTCAGGACCGGCGCCGCCTCGCCGCTCTTCATCGACCTCTCGGTCGACTCCGGCGCCCGGAGACCCGCGTCTGCCGCGGCGACTTCGGCTACGCGCTCCGGATCGAGCGGTCAGTCGCCGTCCGCCCGGTGCACGAGAACCTACGGATCCTTCGCCGCTCGCACCGGCCCTGCTGAGCCTCGGCGCGCCGCCCGCCCGCTAGCCTGTTCGCATGCTCCGGCTATGCGGCTCGCCTGCGGCTCTCGTTCTCGCGCTCGTAGCGGTGCTCGCCTGCGGGTGCTCCTCCGGCGACGACGATGCGCCAGGGCCGGAGACCCGCTCGACCCCGGTCGAGACGAGAGCGGTCAGACGGACACGGCCCAGAGCCCGGGCAGCACCGCCTCGTCGACCAGGCCTGGACGTGCCGTGGGCCCGTCGACCTCGACCTGGTCAAGGTCGAGATCAGGACCGTCGAGGGCGACGCGATCTACCTGCGCCAGGGCTGCACCGGCCGCATCGGGCGAATCGAGGTCGACACGTGGAGAGGCGACGGGGTGAAGGTGAACGTCCCCTCCGCCTGTCCGCGCACGACCTCGTCGTGGAGGGCGGCTACATCCGCTGCCACGACCAGGGCGCGCGGCGGCCATCAGGACGGGATCCAGGTGATGGGCGGCAAAGCGCATCACCTTCCGAGAGCTCGAGATCAACTGCAACTCGGAGCCGAACGCCAGTTCTACGTCAGCGCCGCTCGACCCCGGCATGCCCACGACGTCGTCTGCCAGGGCTGCTTCCTCGGGACCGGCGCCGCCCAGACGCTCTTCGTCGACGGAGTCGTCGCGCTCGGGCGCCCGCAACACGCTCATTTGCCCGGGCCGCTTCCGGGCCCTCCGGATCGACGACGAGCCTCGCGCCGAGCCCGTCCTCGAGGGGACCGGGAGCTCCCCGCGACGACGAGCGCTGCGCCGCTCCAGGCTCCTAACAAACCGCTTACATCGATTCTCTGCCGAACCTCTTCGGGGTGCCCCTCAACCTGCCCCTCCGCGCGAACATGAACGGCGGACGCGGTTCAGGCGGTTCAGGGCGTTTGTCCTTCCCCGCCCGCCCCGCCCCTCGGCACACCAACCTGGCCCGGGCGGCCGCGATTCCGTCCGGTCCAGATACCGGATCAAACCTCTGCGGGATCCTTGAGGCTCTTGCGGCGGACCTTGCCGGTGGCGGTGGTCGGGAGCGCGTCGAGGAACTCGACCTCCCGCGGGACCATGAAGTTCTCCAGGCGCGTGCGGCACGCGGCGATGACGTCCTGCTCGGTCAGCGCCGCGCCCTCGTCGAGGACGACGAAGCGCGGATCGCCTCGCCGAGGACCTCGTCGGGGACGCCGACGACCGCGGCCTCCTTGACACCCTCGATGTCGAAGATGGCGTTCTCCACCTCGATCGGGCTGACCTTCTCGCCGCGCGTCTTGATGATGTCGTCGCTCCGCCCGACGAAGTAGAGGAAGCCGTCCTCGTCCACCGTGAAGTGGTCCTGGGCGCAGAGCATCCGCTCGCCCGGAAGCGGCCCGTCGACGATCATCTCGGCCGTCTGCTCGGGCTTGCGCCAGTAGCCGACCATCACGTGCGGCCCGCGGACGTAGAGGACGCCGCTCTCGCCCGGCTCCACCGGCGACCCGTCCTCGCGCAGCACCATCGTCTCCGTGCCGGGATCGCCTTGCCCGACCGAGGTCGGCTTCTCGGCGAGGAGCTCGGGCTCCAGGTAGCTGACGCGCTTGCACTCGGTCAGCCCGTACATGGCGAAGACGAGCGCGTTCGGGAAGATCCGCGCGAGCTCGCCGTGGAAGGTCGCGGGCAGGGCGGCCGCCGTGTTGGTCACCCGGCGGACGCTCGGCAGCTCGAAGCTCCATGCTCCGGCGCATGGAGAGGAGCGTCGCGTAGACCGTGGGAACGCCGGGAAAGACGGTGGCCTGCTCCTCCTGCACCCGCTTGACGATCTGTGCCGGGAACGCGAAGGAGCGCTCGAGGATGAGCGTCGCCGCCCTTGAGCACGTTCATGAGCAGCTGGTAGAGGCCGTAGTCGAAGGCGAGCGGGAGCAGGCCGAGGATGCGCTCGTCGGGCCCGAGCCGCAGGTACTCCGCGATGCTGCCCGCGGCGAAGACCATGCTCTGGTGGGTCATCATCACGCCCTTGGGGAAGCCGGTGCTCCCCGACGTGTAGATGAGCGCGGCCAGGTCGAGCGGGATCGTCCCCGTCGAGCCCGGCTCGGGCTCGCGAGGCGACGATCACGTCCTCGAAGTCGAGCGCTCCCTCGACCCCGGCCGGCGCCGAGTCGGCGACGACCGCCTTCACGCTCGGCGCCGACGAAGCGGCAGCGAGCGCCGTGCGGGTCAAGCTTCCCTCGGTGAGGAGCACGGCGGCCTCGCAGTCGTCGAGGACGTAGTGGAGCTTGTCCTCCTTCGTCTGCGGGTTGACGACGACGAAGACGCCGCCGGCCAGCAGCGTCGGCGTAGATCGCCGTCGCGCAGCCGGCCGAGTTGTCCATGTAGACGGCTACGCGGTCGCCGCGGCCGACGCCCAGCTCCTGCAGCCCGCGCGCCAGCCGGAGCGAGCGGTCGAGCAGCTCCGCGTACGTGAGCCGCTCGGCGCCTGCGACGACGGCCTCTCGCTCGGGCACGCGCTCCGCCGAGGCGAGCAGCGTCTCGTGGAGGAGGCGGACGTTCATGCGGTCGCCCGGACAGGCGCCTTGGGAACGCGCACCTTGTCGCCGACGACGACGCGGTCGGGGACGAGCGGCTCGGCGAGGCGCGGGTTCTCGACGAAGCGGTCGTGCAGGAGCATGACCGAGAGGACGCCGACGAGCGCCATCTCGTCGGTCTCGCTGACGGCGTCGCGCGGCGCGCCCGCCTCGCACTTGCGCACGAGCCGCGAAACGGCCTCCGGCGCCAGGAGCCCGGCCTCGCGCGAGGCGGCGCTCGTCGAGGAGCTCGCCGCACGTACGCCGGGCGCGCCTGGACCGACGAACGCGCCGACGATCGGGCGCGCGGTACGGCACCTTCTTCCGCGCCGCGATCTCGGACGGCAGCCGGTGCTCGACCGCCTTGCGCAGGAGGTACTTCTCCGTCAGCCCGCGCAGCCGAAGCTGGTCGGGAAGGCCGGCGGCGAGCTCGGCGACGCGGTAGTCGAGGAACGGGAAGCGGCCCTCGATCGAGTGGCCCATCAGCATCCGGTCGCCCTGCGAGTGGAGCAGATAGCCCTCCAGGAAGGTCGTGATCTCGAGGTACTGCGCCCGCCCGAGCGGCGTCATCTCCCCGAACCACGCCGGCAGGCGCGCCTCCAGCCGCTCGGCGGGATCGCCGCGCTCCGCCGCCGCGCGCGACGACGTCCCGTGGAGCAGCCGAGCAGCCGCGAGCGTGTTCGCGAAGCGGATGCGGTGGCTGTAGAGAGGGTCGTCGGTCTCGGTCAGCCCCTTGCGGTAGAAGCCGACGAGGAATGCGCCGGAGCGCTTGAGGTCCTTGCCGATGAATGCGTTCAGCCGGGTGAGGAGAAGCGGGCGGAGCTCGGACTCCGGCTCGCGCGCCCAGAAGTGGCGCACCGCGTTCTCGCGGAAGAGGTCGTAGCCGCCGAAGAGCTCGTCCGCGCCTTCGCCGGTGGTTACGACCTTCAGCCCGGCGTCCTGGACCGCGCCCGAGAGGCGCAGGAGCGGCGAGGGCGCGGTCCGGAGCGTCGGCTTCTCCGCCAGCTCGACCGTCTGCGGCAGGAGCTCGGCGATGTCGCGGGCGCCGACGGTCACGCGGGTGAGGCTCGAGACCGCGGTCGCCGGTGAGCCGGTCCTGGTAGGCGCTCTCGTCGAAGCGCGAATCCTCGAAGCCGATGCCGAAGCTGTAGAGCGTCTCGTCCATCTGCTCGAGCGCGTGCGCGACGATCGCCGACGAGTCGAGGCCGCCGCTCAGGTACGCGGCCACCGGGACGTCGGCGCGGAGGCGCAGCCGGGTGGCGTCGGCGAGCAGGGAATCGAGCTCCTCGGCGAGAGCCGTCCGCTGAGCCGGCGAGACGTCGCCGGCGTCCGAGAAGCGCAGGTCCCACCACCGCCGCTCCTCGCGGATGCCGTCCGGGCCGGCGCGCAGGTAGTGGGCAGGCGCCAGCTCGCGGATGCCGGGGAACGAGGATGCGTCGGGCGAGATGCACCAGGTGGTGAAGCTCTCGACGAGCCCGGCCGAGTCGAGCTCGCGGCGAGCGGAGGGATGCCGGAGGATCGCCTTCAGCTCCGAGGCGAAGACGAGGTCGCCGCCGAGCTCGGCGACGAAGAGCGGGCGGACGCCGAAGCGGTCGCGGGCGAGGAAGAGCTCCTGCTCGCGCCGGTCCCAGACGGCGAAGGCGAAGTCACCGTTCAGGCGGTCGAGGCACGCAGGCCCCCACTCCGCGTACGCCTGCGCGATCACCTCGGTGTCGCTGGTGGTCGCGAAGCGCCGGCCGAGGGCCTCGAGCTCGGCCGTGAGCTCGACGTAGTTGTAGATCTCGCCGTTCTGCATCACCCAGAAGCGCCCGTCCTCGCTCGCGAGCGGCTGGTCGCCGCCCTCCAGGTCGACGATGGCGAGGCGGTTGTTCGTCATCCCGAACCGGCCGTCGCGGTAGAGGCCGGTGCCGTCGGGCCCCCGGTGCCGGAGCTCGCCGGCCATGGTCAGGAGAAGCTCTTCCGGAGCCTCGGCCCCAGAGCGCGCGTAGATCCCGGCGATGCCGCACATGTCCTGACGATACGGGCGAGCCGGGCGACCGGCAGAGCCCTGGTCGAAGCTCCAGAAAGCGGTGCTATGCTCAGACGGTCGCCCCGTGACGCCCCGGTGGCGACTTCTCTTTGCCCGTCACGCAGCCCCAGAAGGATCGAGCATGTCGAACACCGAAAGCATCGAGCAGGACGTCAGGGAGTTCCTGAGGGACAACTTCCCGCTGAGCGCGGACGGAGTCGTCCTCGACCGCGAGGACTCATTGATCGAGGTCGGCGTCATCGACTCGACCGGCGTCCTCGAGCTGATCGGGTTCATCGAGGAGCGCTACGAGGTCGCGATCGCAGACGAGGAGGTCCTCCCCGAGAACCTCGACTCGATCGCGAACATCATCCGCTTCGTCGGCGAGAAGACCGGCGCGGCTCGAATGGCGCCGGCTGAGCACTGACCGCGGACTCGCTCCGGCTGGCCGACCCCGGCCGGACGGTCGACGAGATCGCCGAGCGCCTGCGCGAGGTCGTCCACCGGGACCTCGGCGCCGCGGGGCCGTCGTCGGCCTCTCCGGCGGCGTCGACTCGAGCCTCGTCGCCTTCCTCTGCGCCCGGGCCTTCGGGCCGGAGCGCGTGCTGGGCGTGCTCATGCCCGAGGGCGAGTCCGCCTCCGACACCCTCGACCTCTCCAATGTGGCCGCGGAAGCGGCGGGAGTCGAGACGGTGCTGGAAGACATCACCGGCCTGCTCGAGGCGGCCGGCTGCTACGAGCGCCGCGACGCCGCCATCCGCACCGTGATGCCGGAGTACGGCGCCGGCTGGAAGGCGAAGATCGTCCTCCCCAGCCTCCTCGGGGGCTCGCGCTACAGCCTCTTCACCGTAGTCGCTGAGTCGCCGGACGGGCGAGCGCCACGAGGCCCGCCTCACGGCCACCGCCTACCGCGAGGTCGTCGCCGCCACCAGCTTCAAGCAGCGCGTGCGCAAGATGCTCGAGTACTACCACGCCGACCGCCTCGACTACGCGGTGGTGGGAACGCCGAACCGCCTCGAGTACGACCAGGGCTTCTTCGTCAAGAACGGCGACGGCTCGGCCGACGTCAAGCCGATCGCCCACCTCTACAAGACGCAGGTCTACCAGCTGTCCGAGGAGCTCGGAGTGCCCGCGGAGATCCGCGAGCGACCGCCGACCACGGACACGTACGCGCTCGAGCAGAGCCAGGAGGAGTTCTACTTCTCCGTCCCGTTCGACAAGCTCGACCTTTGCCTGTACGCACGCAACCAGGGGCTGCCCGCTGAAGCCGCGGCCGCTGCGACGGGGCTCGAAGTCGAAGTCGTCGAGCGCGTCTACGAGGACATCGAGCGCAAGCGGCGGGCTTCCGAGTACCTGCACGCTCCGCCGCTGCTCGTCGCCGAGCTCGAGCGCGCGTCCGCCGAGTAGGACGGCGCACTACCCCTTTGAGGGGGGTTTGCACACGACCAGGGATCAGCTATGGTCTGATCATTCGTGTAGTCCGAGTCGAAAGGCGGCCCTTTCGATGACTCCTTCTGAGCATCGCACCGCAGTACTGCTTGACGAGCACCCCCTCTGGCTGGAGGGAGTGGAACAGGTTCTCGCCCGGATCGGGATCGAGGTCATCGGGAAGGCGACCGCACCCGAGCACGCCCTCGCGCTGATCGAGGAGCACCGGCCGAGCCTGTTCGTGACGGGAAACGAGATGGAAGACGGGGAGATGGACGGCCTCGAGTGCCTCTCGCTCGCGAAGCAGCGGGCGCCTGAGCTCAAGGTGATCGTCCTCTCGGCGTACGCCGAGCCTCAGTACGTCGACGCGGCGCTCGCCGCCGGCGCGGAGGCCTACGTTCTCAGGACTGCGCACGCCGACGACCTCGCCTCGGCCATCAGGCAGGCGTTCGAACACTCCGTCTACCTCGCCCACGGGCACAACCGCAAGCGCCAGCGCTCCCGGGAGTCCATCGAGGAGGCGTGGGGCCTGACGCGCCGCGAGCTCGAGATCCTGACGCTCGTGGCCGAAGGGCACTCGAACGCCCAGCTCGCGCGGATGCTGTGGGTGACGGAGCAGACCGTCAAGTTCCACCTGTCGAACATCTACCGGAAGCTCAACGTCTCGAATCGAACCGAGGCGAGCCGGTGGGCGCAGGTGCACGGACTGCTGCCGCTCCAGGCACAGAGCACCGCCGCCGCCTAAAGAGATCCAGAAATGGTGCGCGGCCACCCCCCGACCAATCGGGGGCGGCCGCGTTCGCGCGCTTGCGCTCCGACAATCTCGCCGACCTCGGCGCACGCGTCTATCCCCCGGAAGGGGGAGGCGGGCCCGATCCCGCTTGGTCTCCGGGAGGGCCCGCTCACCCCAGTGCGAGGGCCGTACAGAGGGAAGGCTCACGACGCCCTCGCTGCTAAGCGTCGGCTGCGGCCAACCGGCGCTCGGTGTCTCCGAGCCTACTGAAGTCGCCGGCCACCGGCTACTAGCCGTTCGGCGAGACTAAAGGTGGCCAAAGCTGGAGAAAACTAGGGGACTCGAGGCAGAATGACGCTGCGCCGGCACAAGGCTTCATTCTGGTTCGGGCCTAAAAAACTGGGGTCTCCCGCCAGGTGCCCCAGACCTCGCGGAGCGCGTCGCACATCTCCCCCATCGTCACGTACGCCCGCGATGCCTCGACGATCGCCGGCATCAAGTTCCGGTCCTCGACGGCGGCGTCGGCCTTGAGCCGGGCGAGGGCCGCCTCCGCCGCGTCCGCGTCGCGTCGCTCCCGAAGCGCCCGGACCCTGTCGATCTGCTTGTCCTCGAGGGCCTGGTCGATCTTGAGGATCTCGATGGGCCGCTCGTCGGGCTCCTCGAAGCGGTTGACGCCGACGATCACGCGCTGCCCCGCCTCGACCTCGCCCTGGAAGCGGAAAGACGCCTCCGCGATCTCGCGCTGGAAGAAGTTCTCTTTGATGGCCGGGATGACGCCTCCGAGCCTGCGGATCCGGTCGAAGTAGTCGTACGCCTCGGCCTCGAGCCGGCTGGTCAAGTCCTCGAGGAAGTAGGAGCCGCCGAGCGGGTCGATGGTCGAGGCGACGCCGGTCTCGTGCGCGAGCACCTGCTGCGTGCGAAGCGCGATCTTGACCGCGTGCTCCGTGGGCAGTGCGAGCGCCTCGTCGAAGGAGTTCGTGTGGAGGGACTGGCAGCCGCCGAGCACGGCGGCGAGCGCCTCCACGGCGGTGCGAACGATGTTGACTTCCGGCTGCTGGGCCGTCAGCGAGACCCCGGCCGTCTGGGCGTGGAAGCGCATGAGCCAGGAGCGTGGGCTCTTCGCCCCGTACCTCTCGCGGAGCTCGCGGGCCCAGATCCGCCGGGCCGCCCGGTACTTGGCGATCTCCTCGAAGAAGTCGATGTGGGCGTTGAAGAAGAAGGAGAGCCGCGGCGCGAAGTCGTCGACGTCCAGCCCGCGTGCCGTTGCGGCCTCGACGTACGCGAACCCGTCGGCGAGGGTGAACGCGAGCTCCTGCGCCGCCGTCGAGCCCGCCTCGCGGATGTGATAGCCGGAGATGGAGACCGGGTGCCAGAGCGGCACCTCGCGGGCGCAGAACTCGATCATGTCCACGCAGAGCCGCATCGACGGCTCGGGCGGGAAGATCCACTCCTTCTGGGCGATGTACTCCTTGAGGATGTCCGTCTGGATCGTCCCGCGGAGCGCGTCGCGTGGCACGCCCTGGTTCTCGGCGACGCAGATGTAGAAAGCGAGCAGCATCGCGGCCGGTGCGTTGATGGTCATCGAGGTCGAGACCTGGTCGAGCGGGATGCCGGCGAAAAGCTGCTCCATGTCGGCGAGCGAGTCGATCGCCACGCCCTCGCGGCCGACCTCGCCGAGCGACTTCGGATGGTCCGAGTCGTAACCCATCAGCGTTGGCATGTCGAAAGCCGTCGAGAGCCCGGTCTGCCCGTGCTCGAGCAGGTAGCGGAAGCGGGCGTTCGTCTCCTCGGCGGTGCCGAAGCCGGCGAACTGCCGCATCGTCCAGAGCTTCCCACGGTGCATGGAGGGATAGACCCCGCGGGTGTAGGGATAAACGCCGGGGTAGCCGAGGTCGCGCTCGTAGTCCACGTCCACGTTGTCGGGCGTGTAGAGGGGCTCGACCGGCAGCCCGGACATGGTCGTGAAGAGCGCGTCGCGCTCCGGCGTGGCCTCGTACAGGTCCCGGCGCCACTCCTCCGTGGCGTCGAGACCCGGGGGATCCTCCGTAGTGGCCATGTGCCCGAATTCTACGCGGAGGCTCGGTAGCTCCCCGTTTCTAGCCGGCCGCGGCGGTGGCGGCGATCGCGACCGCCACGGCCAGGAGCGCGACCCCGATCAGCCGCTTGAGCGTGCCCTCGTCGAGCCGTCCCGAGAAGCGGGCGCCGAGCCAGGCGCCGGGGATCGCCCCCACCAGGCTGACCGCGAGGACGACCCACTCGACCTCCGAGCGAAGGAGGTGGCCGGCGAACCCGGCGACCCCGAGGAGAAAGCCGACGACGAGGTTCGTGCCCACCGCCGTATGGGCGGGGAGACCGACGCTGCGGATCAATGCCGGCATGCGTAGCGTTCCCAGGATCAGGCCGACCGCGCCGCCGAGGAGCCCGATGAGGCCGCCCGAGACCGCCGCGGCGAGGCGCGGCCGCCGCGAATCCGGAGCGGCGCGGAGCTGGAACAGCAGATCGAGGCCGTTCCAGGCGAGGACGATCGCAATCACAGCGAGCAGGAGGCGGCCCGGGACCGCGTGCGCGACGTAGCCGCCGATGAACGCGCCCACGATCGAAGGCGGCGCCATCCAGGCGACGATCCGCCAGCTCACCCTCCCCGCGCGGGCGTGGGCGACGCCGCCCGTGAGCGCGGCCACCGCGCTGACGGCGATATTGGTTCCCGCCGCCGTGGCCGTGCTTCCGGACGCGAGCAGGACGGCGGGCAGGCGGAGGCTCCCGAGCACGAGACCGACAACGGAGCCGAGGAAGCCGGCGACGAACGAGCCGCCGAGCGCTACTGCGAGCTCCCAGGCCTCCACAGCGGCTCCTGAGAGCCGGCGTTCGCGGCCCGGGAGAGAATGAAGAGGAGGTCGGAGAGCCGGTTCAGGTACGCAAGCGCTGCCGGGTTCACGTCCTGCGCCTGGGCAAGGGCCGCCGCACGGCGCTCGGCCCGGCGCGAGACCGCACGGGCGACGTGAAGCCGCGCCGCGGCCTCAGTGCCGCCCGGGAGAATGAAGCTTCGGAGCGGCTCGAGCCGGGCGTTGACAAGGTCGCAAAGCTCTTCGAGCCGCTCCACCTGGGTCGGGGTGACGCGCAGCCGCTCGCGCGGGTCGTCGAGCGGAACCGAGAGGTCGGCGCCGAGGTCGAAGAGATCGTTCTGGATCTGCTCGAGCCATGGCCGGAACTCCTCGGGGAGCTCGCCCGCCAGCGTGAGCCCGAGGAACGAGTTGAGCTCGTCGACGGTGCCGTACGCCTCGATCCGCAGATCGGTCTTGGGGACGCGGCTGCCGTCGCCGAGGCTGGTCTCCCCCGCGTCACCGGCCCGGGTGTAGATCCGCGTCAGCCGCACGGGCTCGTCCCGGCGTCTCGCCACGGCGGCGAGTATAGAGACGGAACTCTATGCGGCGATCAGGGCGCGGATCTGGCGGAGCCGGTGCTCGCGCTCGACGAAGGCCTTCACGACCGCCGGGTCGAACTGTGCCTCCGACTCGCGTACTATCTCGCGGCCCGCGTCCTCCCAGCCGCGTCCCGGGCGATAGGGCCGGTCGCTGGTCATGGCGTCGAGCGCGTCCGCGACGGCGAAGATACGGGCGGCGAGCGGGATGTCGGTGCCCTCCGTCCCGTCCGGGTAGCCGCCTCCATCCCAGCGCTCGTGGTGGGAGCGCACGATCTGGAGGCCCTGGCCCTGCAGGAAGGCGACGCCGCCGAGCATCTGCTCGCCGAGCAGCGTATGCGTCCGCATCAGACGGGTCTCGCCCTCGTTCAGCGGGCCCGGCTTCAGCAGGATGCGGTCGGGGATTCCGATCTTGCCCACGTCGTGGAGCAGAAAGCCGTACTCCGCGCTCGGGTCTTCCAGGAGCTCGGGGCTCAGCGAGCGGGCGAGCTCGAGCGCGTAGCGCTGGACGCGCTGCGAGTGTGCGCGCGTGCCCGTGTCCTTCGACTCGAGCGCGCTCGCCAGCGCCGCGACCGTCTCCTTGTAGGCGTTCTGGAGAAGGACGCGCTGCCCGCGCTCGATCTCCAGGAGGTGGCGGAGGTCGCGGGCGTAGAGAAGGAGCTGCTGCTCCTCGTGCACCGGGCTCTCTCCGCGCGCCGGTGGCGGCACGGCGGCGAGGCCGCCGGTGAGGCGCTCGACGAGGTCGAGGAGCTCGAGCGGGCTGAAAGGCTTCCCGAGAAAGCCGTCGGCGCCGCACTCAGCCTTGATCGCGGCGTCCTCCGCCGAGGCCGAGAGCAGGACGACAGCAATGCCTGCCGTCTCCTCGTCCGCCTTCAAGCGCCGGCAGAGCTCGTCTCCGCTCATGCCTGGAAGCCGGAGGTCGAGCACGATCGCATCGGGCCGGCGCAGCCTGACGGCCTCGAAGGCGGCTTCTGCGGTCGCGGCCTCCTCCACCTCGACGTCCACGACCTCGAAGGTCGTGCGGAGAAGCGCCCGAAATGCGGCGTCGTCGTCGACGATCAGTAGGCGCACCGGCTCTCCGTTATTCGTCCTGCAGCTGCGATCGGTTCACCGACGGCCATCAGGTAATCCTGGCTGTGTATTGCCTGGAGGGGCCTAGCCGTAACTGTAGAACCCCTGCCCCGTCTTGCGCCCGAGCCGGCCGGCGGCGACGTGCTCGCGCAGGAGCGGGCACGGCTCGTACTTCTCGTCGCCCAGGCCGTCCCGGAGCACCTCCATGATCGAGACGCACGTGTCCAGGCCGATCAGGTCGGCGAGGGCCAGCGGGCCCATCGGGTGGTTGAAGCCAAGCCTGGCGATCGTGTCGATCGCCTCGGCCTCGGCGACGCCGTCGGCGAGGGCGTACGCGGCCTCGTTGATCAGGGGCATCAGGATCCGATTGGAGACGAAGCCCGGAAAGTCGTTCACCTCCGCGGGCGTCTTGCCCAGCTCCTCGGAGAGCTCGACGATCTCGCCGACCGTCTCGTCGGAGGTACCCGGCGCGCGGACGACCTCGACCAGCGTCATCACGGGCACCGGGTTGAAGAAGTGCATCCCGATCACGCGCTCCGGCCGGCCCGTCACCTCGGCCAGGGACGCGATCGGGATCGAGGACGTGTTCGAGGCGAGCACCGCCTCGGGCCGGAGCGCGAGGTCGGCGCGGCGGAAGATGTCCTGCTTCACGCCGGCGTCCTCGACCACGGCCTCCACCATCAGGTCGGCGTCTGCCAGGTCGTCCACGGGCTCGACGCGCGCCGAGCACGTCGGCGGGCTCGAGCGGCGCACCCTTCGCCGCGAGCTTCTCGAGGCTCTTCGCCATCGCCGCGAGCCCCTTCTCGACGGCGCCGGGAGCAGCGTCGTGCAGAAGCACGCTGCGGCCGGACGCGGCCATCACCTGGGCGATCCCGGCTCCCATCTGGCCGGCGCCGACCACGAGAACGCGCTCGAACCGCATGGCGCCGAGCCTACTGGAACCCGGATCGACCCCGTGGTGTATTGCCGGTGATGAGACCGAAGCTCCTCTTGCTGGCAGCGACCGTGCTCGCGCTCGCCGGCTGCGGCGGCAACGACGAGGGGGCCGGGCCGACGCCCGCGGGCTCCTCCTCGCCTCCGTCGTCCAAGCCCGTGCTCGCGGCGTCCAGTGACCGTGCGGGAAGCAGGCTCGCCTGGGTCGACGGCAGGACGCTCGAGCCGGTCGACGGTCGCTCCGTGTCGGTCCCGTTCTTCGTCGGGATCGCGGAGCGCTCGCCGGACGGCGGCGCCGTCGCGGTCGGCGACAGCGAAGGCGGCTCTGTCCACCTCGTTGACGTCGAGCGCATGCGCGCCCTCGGCACGGTCGACGTTGGCGCTGGCCGCCTTCGTGGAGAAGCTCCATTGGGTACGGCGGGACCTGCTCCTCGCCTCGCTCGGCGGCGTCCCCTCCCGCGTCGCCGCTATCAACCCGGTGACGCGGGAAGTGCTGTCCGTGCAGAAGCTCGGCGGGACCATGCTCTCTTCCGAGCCCGCCGGCGACTCGCTCGTGTTCCTCGTCGCGCCGTCCCGCGGCATCGGCGCGGCGCGGCTGGTCGCCTTCGACGGCCGTCGAGCTCCGCAGCGCGGAGCTGCAGGGAGATCAGAGCCGGTTGGGCCGAGGAGGGCTCGCAGGAGGACTATCGGGCCCACCAATCGGTTCCCGCCCTCGCCGTCGAGCCCTCGGGCGCACGGGCGCTCGTCGTCCCGGCCGGCGGCCGGGTGGCCGAAGTCCAGCTCGCCTGCATGCAGGTCAGCTATCACGATCTCGAGCGAGCCCGTTTCGCTCCTCGGACGACTACGCGACTGGCTCGAGCCGGCGGCGCACGCGAAGATGATCGAAGGCCCCGACCGAAACGCAGTCTGGCTGCCAAACGGGCTCGTTGCCGTCAGCGGCGGGCAGTACTCGACCGACGGCGACCAGGTCGAGATGACGCCGGCCGGGCTCTCGCTCATCGACCCCACCGACTGGAGCGTGCATCGCCTGAGCGACGAGCCGAGTCAGGTGACGTTCAGAGGCGGAGCCGTCCTCGCCTCGGCGTGGAAGGAGGGCTCGGAGGAGCAGACGCTGATGGCGTTCAGCCCCGACGGCACGCCGCGCTTCACCCTCACGCGCGAGGCCGACTTCTCGCAGACGAACGGAGGCCACCTGTACGCGACTGCCTACGACGGCACGCGCTTCGAGATCATCGACCTCGAGACGGGCGAGACCGTCGGCCGCGCAGCGCCGAAGCGCGAGACCTGGCTCCTCGCGGCTGACTAAACCTCGAGCAGCAGCGCGTCGCCCTGGCCGCCGCCGGAGCAGATCGCTGCGAGGCCGAGCCCGCCGCCGTTTCGGCGCAGCTCGTAGATCATCGTCCCGAGGATGCGCGCGCCGGAGGCGCCGACGGGGTGGCCGAGCGCGACCGCGCCGCCGTTCACATTCGTCTTCTCGGGATCGGCCGCGAGCATCTTCAGGGAGTTGACCGTGACCGAGGAGAACGCCTCGTTGATCTCGAGCCGGTCGATGTCGTCGATCGTCTTCCCGGCCTTCTCGAGCACGCGCGCCGACGCCTTCGCGGGCGTGCGGGCGAGGTAGGCGTACTCGTCGGCGATGTACGCGGAGCCGAGGATCGTCGCCAGGATCTCGAGCCCGCGCTTCTGCGCGAACTCCTCGCTCGACGACCACGAGCGCACCGGCGCCGTCGTTGACGCCGGGGGCGTTGCCCGCCGTCGTCGTCCCCTCGGGATCGAAGACGGGCTTGAGGCTCGCGAGCTTCTCCAGGGTCGTGTCCCGCCGGGGCGCCTCGTCGGTCTCCACGCCGTTCACGGAGACGAGCTCTTCGACGAACCGGCCCTCGTCGATCGCGGCCACGGCGCGCTGGTGGGAGCGGAGCGCCCAGGCGTCCTGTTCCTCCCGTGTGATCCCGAGCTCGCGCGAGACGAAGGACGCCTGCTCGACCATGTGCTTCCCGTCGAAGCTCGAGACGAGCCCGTCGTGGAGCATCAGGTCGATGACCGCGCCGTCGCCGAGCCGGTAGCCGAAGCGCGCCTGCTTGAGGACGTAGGGCGCGTTCGACATCGATTCCATCCCGCCCGCGACGATCACGTCGTGGTCGCCGGCGCGGATCATCTGATCGGCGATCTCGACCGCGCGCACGCTGGAAGCGCAGACCTTGTTGATCGTGTCGCTCGGCACCTCCTTCGGAAGCCCCGCGCCGACGGCGGCCTGCCGCGCGGGAGCCTGGCCGGCGCCGCCCTGGAGCACCTGGCCCATGATCACGTACTCGACCTCGTCGTCACGGACGTCGACACGGTCGAGCGCCCCGCGGATCGCGACCGCCCCGAGCGCGGGCGCCTCGTAGTCCTTCAGGGCGCCGCCGAGCTTCCCGAACGGGGTGCGGGCAGCGGCGACGATCACGGAGCGGGCCATGCGGCCAGCGTACCAACCGCCTATCGGTCTGCCGCGTCTACGTTCGTCAGGGCGCCTTGCCGCTCGCGCCAGGCCTCGGCCATCGCCACGCGCTTCGCCATCGACGGGTGCGTGTCGAAGAGGAGATACGACCACGTCGGCGGGCTCGGATCGGCGTTCGCCTCCACGGCGAAGCCGCGCCAGAGGCGCCTCGTCGCCTCCGGATCCTCGGTGGTCTCGAGCGCCACCCAGTCCGCCTCCGCCTCCATGTTGCGGGTAATCGCGTTCTGCGCCGGGAGGGCCAGGAGCTGGAGCACGACGAGGACGAGCAGCGCGAGCGGGACCGCCGCGGGCTCACGCATGCCGCCTCGGCGCTTCGTCACCCACGCGATCAGGAAGGTGCCGGGAAGGGCGAAGAGCGCGTACCAGGCGATGTTCTTCGCCAGGTGGTTGCGCGAGTGGTGGCCGAGCTCGTGCGCGAGCACTACCCGTACCTCGTCGTCGTCGAAATTGTCGACGAGCGTGTTCCAGAGGATGATCCGCCGGCTCGGGCCGAGCCCGGTCGCGGCGGCATTCGGGCTCTCCCAGGAATCCACCTCCTGAACGCGCACCCGGATAGGCGGCAGGCCCTGCTCCTCGGCGAGGCGGTCGGACTCCTCGACCAGAGCCCGCGGCGGGCTCGTCTGCGCCGGGATCAGGTACGGCGAGATGAAGGTGAAGAGCGCGACCAGGCCGATGAAGACGCCCGCGCCGGGGATCCACCACCAGTTTCCGAGCGGCCCGGCGAGGCCCATGACGATCAGGAGGGCAAGACAGACGAAAAGGAACTCACCACCGAGCGCAAACCAGTTGAGGACGAGCCAGTCGAAGTACCCGAGCTCGGAGACGTCGTGGCGCCGCTGCCACCAGAGGTCGAGGATCCCGAAGGGCACCTGGACGAACCAGACGACCCCCAAGCCCAGCATGCCGAGCAGCATCCCCGTGCCGATGCGCCCGGCCGCCGACTCCTTCGCGAAACGCATGCCGTAGCGGGCGTAGAGGGCGAAGGCTCCGAGGAGGACGACTGCCGAGGCGACATAGCTCCAGCGAAGGAAGCGCTCGAAGTCCCGCGCTTCGTCGAGCTCGGGCTCGGGGAGCACGTCGGCGGCCTCGACCTCGGGCAGGCGGAGGCCGCCGGGAACGGAGGTCTGCCACAGCCACCACGCCGCGACCGCCCAGACGGCCGCGAGCGCCGCTACGAGGAGGGCGACGGCAGGCGCAGCGGGCCGGGCCACGCTGGCAGCGCCTCCGGCTCGTCCTCGGGCTCGTACTCGGTCGGCCCGCTGTACGGGTAGCTCTCGGTCAGGAGGTATTCGAACGCGACGGTCTGCCCCCAGTAGCGAAGGCAGTAGGCGCCGACGTTTCGCAGCTGCTCCGGCATGCGGCCGAGCGCTACCCCGACGAACCAGCCGAGGAAAGCCGCGCACGAAGAGGACGCCGAACAGCGCCGACAGGAGCAGGTGGGCGGGGATCGCCAGGAAGAGCCGGAACAGCGTCTTCCAGCGGTTCTGCCGCTCGGGCGGCGGGATCTCCAGGTCGACGGGATAGCTTCCGGGCTTGCCCGTGAAGCCGGGGAACGGATTGGCGACGAGGAAGAGGAACGCGAGCACGTGGACTTCGTAGCGCAGGTAGGCCGCGATGAAGCGGTGCAGGGCCTCGGGGAGCCGCCCCGTGATCAGCGTGGCGAACCAGCCGATGATCAGCGCGAAGAAGACGGCGATCCCCCAGAGGACGAGCCAGATGAAGTGCGGGATGGCCAGGAGCAGCCGGAAGAAGACCGTGAGCCGTGAGCGGCGCAGGTCGTCCTCGACGTGCAGCTTGACCGGCTTCTCCGGGGTGGGCTGGGTCGCCGGCCGGGTCCCGCGGGTCGGCGTTCGGATACCGGTCGGTCAGGAAGAGGAAATAGCCGGCGGTCTGGGCCGAGTAGCGAAGCCCGTAGGCGGCGAGGTCGCGGAAGCCCAGAGGCATGCGGGCCAGGGCGACGCAGACGAACCAGCCGAGGAAGGCGGCGGCGAAGACCGCGCCGCCCGTGGAGAACGTCGCCCACTGCGCCTGCTCCTCACCCGCGCCGCCGCCGGAATACCCGCCGCCGCCGCCACCGCCGGGCGCGCTCGTCAGCGTGGTCGCGAGAAGGCTCGCCGGGATCACCAGAAGCCCTCGGAAGGCGGTCTTCCAGCGGCTCTGCCGTGCCGGCTTGTCGACCTTGAGGTCGATCGGGTAGTCGCCGGCCTCGCCGACGAAGCCGGGATAATCGTTCGCGGCGAGGTAGAGGTAGGCGAACAGGTGCGTCGCGTAGCGCACGTACGCGGCGGAGAGGTTGTGCAGCCCCTGAGGCAGGCGCCCGGTGATGAGGGTGATGAACCAGCTCAGGATCGCCACGAAGAACATGACGATGCTCCAGAGGAAGAACCAGATGAAGTGGGGAATCGCGAGGAGCAGCCGGAAGAAGACGGTCAGCCGCGACCGTCGCTGATCGTCCTGGACTACGAGCCGGATCGGGTGAGGCTCCATCGGCACGGCTACCGGCATCCTTGCGGATTCGCGTCCTTCGCTGCCAGTTCCTCCTTCCCCTTCGTCACCGACGGAAACCTGGCGACCTTGACGGACGCCGCCGGGGTGGCCTACCCTCCCCGGAGATGACGACTCCCGTCCGCACCTGGTGGGCTTGGCGCCGCGAGCGGAGCGGGAGCGTCGCCTGCTAGCCCAGAGGCATCCTCACAGCCCGCTCCGCTCGTAGACCCCCGCAGGAGGGTCTTTTTCGTATGTCATGACCACAGCGTCCGCCATCCACGCCGACCTCATCACTCCCCTCGGGGCGTACCTGCGCCTCCGCGCAGGAACGCGGGCCGGGTTCCTGCTCGAGTCGGTCGAGAAGGGACGCCTGGGCCGCCACAGCCTGGTCGGCACCGGGTCGCGGCTCGTCACCTTCGACGAAGCGGAGCGGGAGGTCGCCCGCGGGCATCCCGTCGTCGGCTACCTCGGCTACGACCATGTGGCCGTGCTGGAGCCGACCGTCGGGCTCCCTGACGCCGGCCCCGACCTGCCCGAGAGCCGCTTCGTCGTCGCCGAGACGCTCGTGCGCTTCGACCACGCGGCCAGCGTCGCCGAGGTGTTGGCCGGCGATCGGGCCGACGTGTCCGCGCTCCTGACCACGGAAGCCGCGGCTGAGACCCCGGCCGCGGCCTCGGCCGGGCCGACTCACCGCTCCCCCGCGCGCGCCGCCTACGAAGCGGGCGTGCGCCGGGCGAAAGAGCACATTCGCGCCGGCGACGCGTTCCAGATCGTCCTCTCCCAACGGGTAGAGCGCCCGACCGACGTGTCGGCGCTCGCGCTCTACCGCTCCCTCCGGCGGATCAACCCGTCCCCGTACCACTTCCTGCTCGAGCTCGACGGCATCTCGCTGGTCGGATCCTCGCCCGAGACGCTGGTCAAGCTCGAGGACAGCCGGGCCTCTCTCAACCCGATCGCCGGCACGACGAGCCCGGGAGCAGGCGACGCCGAGCGCCTGCTCGCGTCCGAGAAGGACAAGGCTGAGCACATCATGCTCGTCGATCTCGGCCGCAACGACCTCTCGCGGGTCTGCGCGCCGGGCAGCGTGCGCGTCGTCCGCTTTCTCGAGGCGGAGCGCTACTCCCACGTCACGCACCTCGTCTCGGAGGTCGCCGGCGAGCTCGTGCCCGGCCGTAGCGCCTTCGACCTGCTCCGCGCCTGCTTCCCGGCCGGCACGGTCTCCGGCGCGCCGAAGGTGCGCGCCATGCAGATCATCTCCGAGCTCGAGGGCTACCGGCGCGGCCCGTACGCGGGGGCGGTCGGGTATGCGCTCCCGGACGGCTCGCTGGACACGTGCATCGCCATCCGGACGGTGATCCTGGCCGACGGCCTCGCGCGGCTGCAGGCGGGGGCGGGGCTCGTAGCCGACTCGGATCCGGCCGCCGAGCACGAGGAGTGCCTGCGCAAGCTCGCGGCCCTGGAGGCGGCGCTTGCCGAGGCGGAGCAAAATGTGAAGGCGCCAGTGCCAGTGATCCTTCTCGTCGACAACTACGACAGCTTCACGTACAACCTCGCGCACCTCTTCGAGGAGCTCGGCGCCGAGGTGACGGTGATCCGGAACGACGCAATCGATGCGGACGGCGCCGAGCGCCTCGCGCCGAGCCACCTCGTCATCTCCCCCGGCCCCGGCCGCCCCGAAGACGCGGGCGCCTCGGTAGAGATCGTGCGCCGGCTCGCGCCGAAGGTCCCGACGCTCGGCGTCTGCCTGGGCCACCAGGCGATCATCCAGGCCTACGGCGGCGAGATCGGGCAGGCACACCGGCTCCTGCACGGAAAGGCCAGCTCCATCACCCACGACGGCCGCGGCGTCTTCGAGGGGCTCCCGGACCCGCTCGCCGGCGGGCGCTACCACTCGCTGGCGGCAACCGCCGTGCCGGACGAGCTCGAGGTCTGCGCAACCGCCGAAGACGGCGAGGTCATGGCCGTGCGCCATCGCAAGCTTCCCGTCGTCGGCATCCAGTTCCACCCCGAGTCGGTGCTCACGCCGGACGGCCCGGCCCTCGGCCGGAACTTCCTGGAGGGAAGGTCATGACGATCCAGGAGGCGCTCGCGCAGCTGCTGGAGGGGCGGGATCTCACCCGCACCGAGGCGCGCGACGTGATGAACCAGATCATGAGCGGCGAGGCGACGCCGGCGCAGATGGGCGGCTTCCTGGTCGCGCTCAGGCTCAAGGGCGAGCGCGCCGGAGAGATCGCCGGCTGCGCCGAGGCCATGCGCGAGCACGTTCTCTCGGTGCGCCCGCGCCGGGACGACCTCGTGGACACGGCGGGCACGGGCGGCGACGGAGCTCGCACGTTCAACATCTCGACGACGGCAGCCCTCGTCGCGGCGGCGGCCGGCGCCGGCGTGGCGAAGCACGGAAATCGCGCGGTCTCCTCGGCTTCGGGATCGGCGGACGTGCTCGAGGCGCTCGGCTTCCGGCTCGACCTCGATCCGCCGCGGATCGAGCGCTCGATCGACGAGCTCGGCTTCGGCTTCCTCTTCGCGCAGGTGCACCACCCGGCGATGCGGCACGCAGCACCGGTGCGGCGTGAGCTGGCGACGCGCACGATCTTCAACGTCCTCGGGCCGCTCACGAACCCCGCGGGGGCGCGGGCGCAGGTCGTCGGCGTCTACGCTCCGGAGCTGGTGGAGACGATCGCCTCGGTGCTGTGCACGCTCGGAGCTCGGCGCGCGTTCGTCGTGCACGGCGCGGGCGGGATCGACGAGCTCTCGCCGTCGGGCCCGAACCTCGTCTGCGAGGTCGTGGACGGCGACGTCAAGCGGCGGGAGATCGATCCGCAGGACTTCGGCGTCCCCCGCTGCTCCTCCGCCGACCTCGCCGGCGGCACCCCGGAGGAGAATGCCGCGGTCGTCCGCGAGATCTTCGCCGGAGCCCCCGGCCCCAAGCGCGAGGCCGTGCTCCTCAACGCCGCGGGCGCGATCGCGGCCGCCGGCCATGCCGCCGACCTCCCGGAGGGCTACGGCCTCGCCGCCGCAGCAGTGGACTCCGGCGCCGCCGCCGAGCGCCTGCAGGCGCTCGTCGCCTTCTCGCAGCAGGAGGCCGTGTCCTAATGGGCCATGCCCCAGCAGGGCTACGAAGGGCCCGTCCGGTCAGGACGCCTCCCCGTTGTCGGACCGAGCGTCCAAGCGGCCCCAGGCTCCTGGACGCGTCTCCTCCGGCCACGGCCAGGGGTCTGACCCCGGGGCGTGGCCAGTCGGGCCAGGAGCGCGGTTGATGGGGCGCTTGAAGGACTCGCTCGCGCGGAAAGGGCTCGGGGCGATCGCGGAGGTCAAGCGCCGCTCGCCCTCGGCGGGCGACCTGCGGCCCGACGCGGACCCGGCGGCGCTCGCGAAGGCCTTCGCCGAGAACGGAGCAGCGGCGGTCTCCATCCTCGTCGACGAGCGCTTCGGCGGCTCCTTTGCCGATCTCGCGGCCGCCCGAGCCGCGACGGACGTCCCGCTCCTCGCCAAGGGCTTCTTCGACGACCAGAGCGATCTTGCTCGAGGCCCGCAGCGCAGGCGCAGACGCGGCCCTGCTGCTCCTGCGGGACTTGGACGACGAGCAGGCCGCAGTCCTCCTCGCCCGTGGGCGCGAGCTCGGGCTCGACCTCCTCGTCGAGGCGCACGACGCCGCCGAGCTCGAGCGCGCCGTTGCCCTCGACGCCGAGATCATCGGCGTGAACGCGCGCGACCTCGGCACGTTTGCAATCGACCGCCACGCCCAGCTCGCGCTCGTCGCCGAAGCTCCGCGCGACCGCCTGATCGTCGCCGAGAGCGCGATCGGAAATCGCGCCCACGCGGCGGAGGCCGAGCTGGCGGGTGCGGACGCGATCCTCGTCGGCTCGACGCTGATGCGGGCTCCCGATCCGGCCGAGAAGCTCGCCGAGCTCCTCGCCCGGCCGCTGGTCAAGGTCTGCGGGCTGACCCGTGAGGAGGACGTCGCGGCCGCGGCCGAGGCCGGCGCCGACCTGGCCGGATTCGTCCTCGCCGAGAGCCCGCGCCGCGCCGAGGCTCCGCTCACGGTTCCGGAGACGATGCTGTCGGTCGCCGTCTGCGTCGGAGAGGCTGCCGCCGCCGGCACCGCCCTCGTCCAGCTCTACCCCGAGGAGGACGGCCACCGCGCCCGAAACGGTGTTCTCCTGCGCGAAGGCGAGGAGGTAGCCGCCGTTCGCGATCTCCCCTGGCTCGGGGCCGACGAGGGCCACTGGATCGAGACCGCTGCGGTCCCCGGCCGCGTCCTCCTCGCCGGCGGGCTAGGCCCCGAGAACGTGGGCGCCGCGATCGAGGCCGTTCGACCCTGGTGCGTCGACGCGAGCCGGAGCCTCGAGCTCGAGCCCGGCGTGAAGGATCACTCGCGGATTCGAACGTTCGTCGAGGCGGCGCGCGCACACAATCTGGGTGCCCGAGCGTGAGCGTCACCGAGTACGGGCTGTACGGAGGCCAGTACGTCCCCGAGACTCTCATGCCCGCCCTCGAGGAGCTCGAGCGCGGCTGGGAAGAGATCCGCGGCGACCCGACCTACGCCGCCGAGCTCGCGGAGCTTCACCGCACGTATGTGGGCCGGCCGACGCCGCTCTACCTGGCCGCGCGCATCGGCGACGGGCGCCGCATCTATCTGAAGCGCGAGGACCTCTGCCACACGGGCGCGCACAAGATCAACAACGCGGTCGGTCAGGCGCTGATCGCCCGCCGCCTCGGCAAGGAGCGCATCGTCGCGGAGACGGGCGCGGGCCAGCACGGCGTCGCCACGGCCACCGTGTGCGCGCGCTTCGGGATGGCGTGCGTCGTCTACATGGGCGCCGAGGACATGGAGCGCCAGAGGCCGAACGTCGAGCGAATGGGCCTGCTGGGCGCCGAGGTCCGCCCCGTCGAGTTCGGAACTCAGACGCTGAAGGAAGCGACCAGCGAGGCGATTCGCGACTGGATCACGAACGTCGAGACGACGCACTACCTGATCGGCTCCTGTGTCGGGCCGCACCCATACCCGGAGATCGTGCGCGAGCTGCAGTCCGTCATCGGCAGCGAGGCACGGTCGCAGATCCTCGAGGTCGAAGGGAGGCTTCCCGACGCGGTCGTGGCATGCGTGGGTGGCGGCTCGAACGCGATCGGCATCTTCGCGGGCTTCGTCGGCAGACGACGGAGTCCGCCTGATCGGCGTCGAGGCCGCGGGAGCAGCAAGCCTCGGCACTGGACGACCCGGCGTCCTTCACGGCGCGCGCTCCTCGGTTCTCGCGGACGAGGACGGACAGATCGCCGACGCGCACTCGATCTCGGCCGGGCTCGACTATCCGGGAGTAGGTCCCGAGCACGCATACCTCCGCGACTCCGGCCGCGCCCAGTACGTCCCGGCCACCGACGAAGAGGCGCTTGCCGCGCTCCACCTTCTCGCCGGGCGCGAGGGGATAATCGCTGCGCTCGAGCCCGCGCACGCGCTCGCCCGCGCCCTCGAGCTGGACGCGGAGGTGATCGTCGTCTGCCTGTCCGGCCGGGGCGACAAGGATCTCGCGGTCGTCCTCTCGCACGGAGCATGAGCAAGCGCCTGTCCGTCTACCTGATGTCCTTCCCGGAGACGCCCGAGCTGGCCGAGGCCGCCGTTGAGGGCGGAGCGGACCTGCTCGAGCTCGGGTTTCCCTTCTCGGACCCTCTTGCCGACGGGCCTGTCATCCGCCTGGCGGGCGAGCGCGCCCTCGCGCGCGGGATGCGGACGCAGCGCTGTCTCGAGTGCCTGGCAGAGACGCGGCGCCGCCTCGGTCACGACGTGCCGCTGATCCCGATGACCTACGCCTCCATCCTCGAGGCCTACGGCTACGACCGCTTCTGGGCGGACGCGCAGACGGCGGGCGCCACGAGCCTGATCGTGGCGGATCTCCCGCTCGAAGCGGCGCCGGAGATTCCGCGGGTCCAGCTGGTCGCGCCCACCTCGACGGACGAGCGCATCGCCCTCGCGGCCGGGCGGACGGAGGGCTGGCTCTACCTCGTCTCGCTGACCGGGACGACCGGCGCCCGGGAGACCGTCTCCTCGCAGCTCGACGAGCTGGTTCGCCGCGCCCGCGCCGTTACGGAGGTGCCGCTGCTCGCCGGCTTCGGTATCTCGACGCCTGAACAAGCCGCGGCTGCTGCGACGCTCGCCGACGGCATCGTCGTCGGCAGCCGCGCCGTTCAGGTCGCCGAGGAGGCGGGCCCCAGGGGCCTACGGGAGTACGTCGCCTCGCTCCGCGCCGCCGTGGACGAAGTGACGGTCGCCACGCCCTCCACGTGAGCCGCGGCCGCCCTTAACTCTCCAGGGGCACCCCGTCCCACCACCCGCTTTCGAGCGTACTCCGAAAGAACGCATGCGTGTGTCGCGCAATGCGCCGAGAGTGTCACGGCACGACGACCGGCTCGCGGGCGGCACCGAGCCGAGGGGCGGGGCTCGACCGGACGCGGGCCCCGCCCCTCGTAAGCACGTCCCTCGCTAGCCGAGGGAGCGGACGCGCTCGCAGTTCACCGCAGTGTCACCGGGCCGAAGCACGGCGCGATCGCGGTCGTCCGCGTGCTCGCCGCAGTCGAGCCTGTCGACCGCCCCGTCGTCGGCGGCCGCGGAGAGGCGGTCGTTCCCTTCCTCTCCAAACAGCCGGTCGGCGCCCGGGCCGCCCCAGAGCCAGTCGGGATCGTCGCCGCCGGAGAGGAGGTCGTCCTCGGAGCCACCCCAGAGTCGGTCTGGGCCGTCGTCGCCGTTGAGGGTATCCATGCCCTTCTGGCCGAAGATGAAGTCGGCGGCGCCGAGTCCCGAGACCGTGTCGTTCCCGGCAAGCGCGAGGATGAAGTCGCGCTTCCCGGAGCCCGTTAGCGTGTCGTCTCCGCGCGTCCCGCGCTGGAAGACCACGCGCGAGCGACGCGCCGGCAGCACCCGCACGCGCTCGCAGTCGATGGCTGCGTCGCCGACCCTGACGACCGCCCGGTCACGCCCGGCGCCGCAGTCGACGATGTCGGGCAAGCTGTCCTTGTCGGCGGAATGAAGGAAATCACGGTCGTGGCCGCCTTCGAGGACGTCAAGACCGCGGCCGCCGTAGAGCGCGTCCGGGCCGCCGCCGCCCTCGAGCGTGTCGTTGCCGGGGCCGCCCCAGAGTGCGTCGCGGCCGGCGTCGCCGCTGACGGTGTCATCGCCGCGCTGGCCGAAGAGGAAGTCAGGAGCGCCGTTCCCGGCGATCGTGTCGTTCCCGGCGCGACCGTGGATCAGGTCCCGCCTGTCCGTGCCGACGAGAGTGTCGTCGCCGGTAGTGCCGACGATGACCTCGGCCGCCGCCGCCGGTGCGGTCGCGAGCACCGCGAGCGCGGCTGCCGTAACGAGGAGGAGAGTTCGCTGCACGGGCGCTCCTTTCCACGAGGTGGGTCGTGCGACTGCACTGAACCACGGCCCTGTATGGAACCCGTGCGGGATGTGTTAGCCCGGCGTAAGGCTTGAGCTCAGCGCGCGATCCGGATCACGCGCTCGCAATCCACGGCGACCGAGTCGTTCGGCCGCGCGATGACGCGGTCCCGGCCGGCGCCGCAGTCGATCCGATCGGCCAAGCGGTCGTCCTCGATCGAGATGATCTCGTCGGCGCCGTCGGTGGAGCGAAAGAGCTGCTGGTCGCCGTAGAGCGTGTCGAGGCCGCGACCGCCCCAGAGGCGGTCCTGCCCGTTGCGTCCCCAGATCTCGTCGTTGCCGGGACCGCCGTGGACGATGTCCGAGTTGAAGTCGCCGTCGAGTTGGTCGTCCCCGTCGTTGCCCCAGATCTGGTCCGGGCCGGCGTGGCCGTTCAGGTGGTCGTCGCCGCCGAGGCCGACGAGGATGTCGCGGACCTGGCCGACATCGTCGTCCCACACGTCGTTGCCGAGGGTGAAGGCCGGCATCCTCCCCGGCGCCTTCCGGCCGCGAAGCCGGCGAACGTGCTCGCAGTTGAAGGTGCGGTCCCAGCGGATCTTGACCACGCTGTCGTTGCCGGGCCCGCAGTCGATCGAGTCCATGTCGCCGTCGTTCTCGCCCGCCCAGATGACGTCGTTTCCGGGGCCGGCGTCGACGACGTCCATGCCCCAGCCGGGCCTCAGCTCGTCGCTGCCGCCGCCGCCGTCGAGCGTATCGTCGAGCCCGCTCCCGGAAAGGCGGTCGTTGCCCGCCTCGCCCAGCAGGATGTCATTGCCCTCTTCGCCGTGAAGCCGATCCCAGCCGGCGAATCCGATGAGCACGTCCCTGCCGCCGCGGCCGAACACGTCGTCGCGCTTGCCGGTGCCCACCAGCTTGTTGGCCGTCTTGGTGCCGACGATCAGCTTCGCCGACGCGGCCGGCGCCAGCGCCAAACTCAGGACCAGCGCGAACGCGAGCACGCCCAACCCCCACATTCGTGTCCCCGGCGACATCGAACTCGAAAGGTAGCGGCCGCAAGTGCCGTTTTCCAGGCCAGAAGCCGCGAACACGCCCCTCGGCAGGCGTAGGCTATTCCCATGGGTAGCGCCGACCCCAGCCGTTCGTAGTGGCCGTTTCGATTCCCGCTCCCACCGGCGCAAGGCATAGGCTACGCGCGATGCACACGCTCGAGCTCACCGACGAAGAGTTACGTCTCGTTCGGTCCGCGCTGACCGCCTATCTCGAAGACTTCGGGCATGAGGAGGCAGACATCTTGCAAGAGGTCAAGGCGATCATCGCCAAGCTGCCGCCGAACGAGTAGTGGCCGTCCTCGACTCGCGGGCGGACCGCGCCGCGGCGGAGTACGCGGCCAACCGGGAGCGCATGGAGGCGCTGGTGGCGGAGCTTCGAGAACGCACCGAGCTTGTGGCCGCCGAGCGTCCGTCGGAGACCGTCGAACGACACCGAGCACGCGGCAAGCTGCTCGCACGCGAGCGGGTCGAGCGGCTCCTCGACCCCGGCTCGGCCTTCCTCGAACTGAACGCGCTGGCCGCGTGGGAGCTGTACGACGGCGAGGCTCCGGGGTCCGGCCTCATTTCCGGAATCGGGGTCGTCGAAGGCATCGAGTGCGTAATCGTCGCCAACGATGCAACCGTCAAGGGCGGCACGTACTTCCCGCTCACCGTGAAGAAGCACCTCCGCGCGCAGGAGGTCGCCGAGCAGAACCACCTGCCGTGCATCTACCTCGTCGACTCCGGGGGCGCATTTCTCCCCATGCAGGACGAGGTCTTCCCCGACCGCGAGCACTTTGGCCGCATCTTCTTCAACCAGGCCCGGATGTCGGCAAAGAGCATCGCGCAGGTCGCCGTCGTCATGGGCTCCTGTACGGCCGGAGGCGCCTACGTGCCGGCGATGAGCGACGAGACGGTGATCGTGCGCGGAACCGGCACGATCTTCCTCGGCGGGCCGCCGCTCGTGAAGGCAGCGACGGGCGAGGAGGTGAGCGCCGAGGAGCTCGGCGGCGCCGACGTCCACTCCCGCGTATCCGGCGTCACCGACCACTACGCGGTCAGCGACGAGCACGCGCTCGCACTCGCCCGTCAGATCGTTCGCAACCTGCACCGAACCAAGCCGGTCCCACCCTGGGACGTTCTCCCCCGGAAGAGCCGCTCTACGATCCCGAGGAGCTGTACGGGATCGTCCCCACCGACTACAGCAAGGGGTACGACGTTCGTGAGCTCGTCGCGCGGCTCGTGGACGGGAGCCGGCTGCATGAGTTCAAGGCGCTCTACGGAGAGACGCTCGTCTGCGGCTTCGCCCGCATCGAAGGCTACCCGGTGGCAATCCTCGCGAACAACGGCGTCCTTTTCTCCGAATCGGCGCTGAAGGGCGCCCACTTCGTCGAGCTCGCCTGCAAGCGGCGGGTACCGCTCCTTTTCCTCCAGAACATCACCGGCTTCATGGTCGGGAAGGAGTACGAGTCGGGCGGCATCGCGAAGGACGGGGCAAAGCTCGTCACTGCGGTCGCCTGCGCCCAGGTGCCCAAGTTCACCGTCATCGTCGGGGGCTCGTTCGGCGCCGGCAACTACGGCATGTGCGGCCGTGCGTACGCCCCGCGACAGCTCTGGATGTGGCCGAATGCGCGCATCTCGGTAATGGGTGGTGAGCAGGCCGCCACCGTGCTCTCCACCGTCGGGCGCGCGGACCCCGACGAGATCCGCGCCAAGTATGAGCGCGAAGGAAACCCGTACTACTCGACAGCCCGGCTCTGGGACGACGGAATCATCGATCCCGTCGACACGCGCAAGGTGATCGCGCTGGGAATCTCGGCGGCGCTCAATGCCCCCATCCCGGAGACCACGTTCGGCGTCTTTCGCATGTAAGGCCCAAGAGCCGATCGCGGGCAAGCCGCTTGCACGGCTGAATCTCGGTGCCGACACAATGTTGCGCGCCGACACACTCTCGGCCCAGTCCGTCACACATGTGTGCGTCCTTCGGCGATAGGCTGAAAGCGGGTGGTGGCCCGGGGTGGCCCCAAGGGGTCGGGGAACGTGCAAGCAAGCGGACTAGCCGTGCCCGGCGAGGCTTATGCTGCTCGCCCGGCCCACCCATGCTGAAGCCCATGCGTCGAGAGCCTGACGCTCGCCGTCCTGGAGGGCCCGGAGCGGGGCACGAACGTCCTCGCGGAGGGGCACTCCCCGCAGGCCGAGGATTCGCTTTAGCGCGGCGTGCCGGGGGAACGCCTCGAGGCCGTCCCGGAGCTCGCCGAGCTCCGCGCTGGGCTCGGGCCCCGGGTCACGCACGGCGGCGACGACCAACTCGGGGAAGGCGGTCGCCAGCGCCGAAACCGAGCCTCTCGCGCCGCGCTCCATGCCGGCGCCGATCAAGCTCTCGGCGCCGACGAAGATGTCGAGGCCCTCGACCAGGTACGGCTCGACCTGCTGGAAGGGAGCGTCCGAGACCTTCATGCCGGCGAGGTTCGGGGCGACCTCGCGAAGGCGCTCGACGACACCAACGGGCACGGCATAGCCGCTCACTCGGGCGAACTCGTAGACGTAGAACGGGGTGGGTGCGCACGCGAGAGCGGCCGCCTGGAAATGAGCGAGAAGCGCGTCGTCGTCGAGCTGGAAGTACGGCGGACCGATGACGGCGACCGCGTCCGCGCCGGCCGCCGCAGCATGCTCGGCCAGCGCGACCGTGTCGGCGGTCGTCTGCGCGCCACAGTGGACGGCAACATCGAGGCGCCCGGCGCACGCGGCGACGAAGAGGTCGGTGACTCGCCGGCGCTCGGCCGGCGAGAGGAGAATCCCCTCACCGGTCGTCCCCATCGCCAGGACTCCGTCGAGCCCTCGTTCGGCCAGAAACTCCGCCAGCGGCGCGAACGCGTCCTCGTCGACCTCCGCCCCGCCTTCGCGAAGTGGGGTCACCGCAGCGGCCAGCGCGCCCTTGATCACGGGCGAAGCCTATGCTGCGCGGCGATGAGCGCGCTTCGGGTCGAGCGGCAGGGCGACGTCCTGCGGGTCACCATTGCCAAGCCGGAGCGGCGAAATGCCTTCGACGCGGCGTTGATAGCCGAGCTGACGGAGGCTTTCACCGACGTGGGCGACGCGGGCGCCGTCGTCCTAGCCGGTGACGGGCCGAGCTTCTGCGCCGGAGCGGACGTGGAGTGGCAACGCGCCTCGATCGACCTCACCTACGACGAGAACGTCGCGGACGCGATGCGGCTCTACCGGATGCTCGAGACGATCGACGCTTGCCCGGCGCCCGTCGTCGCCCGTGTTCAGGGGTTCGCCCTCGGCGGCGGCTCGGGCGTCGTCGCCTGCACCGACGTGGCCGTCGCCGGCCTCGATGCGGTCTTCGGCTTCACGGAAGTGCGCCTGGGGATCATTCCGGCCGTCATCTCGCCCTTCGTGCTCGCGCGCATCGGCCCGGGCGCGGCGCGCCGCTACTTCCTCACCGGCGAGCGCTTCGACGCCGACGCCGCGCTCCGGATCGGGCTCGTGCACGAGATCGCCGAGGACCTCGACGAAGCTGTCGAGCGGATCGTCGGAGACCTCCTCGCCGGCGGGCCGGAAGCGGTGCGAGCGGCGAAGCGGCTCATCCGCGAGCGCCCGGCCGGAGAGGCGACCGCCCACCTGGCCGCCGAGCTGCGAACGAGCCCAGAGGGCCAGGAGGGCCTGCGCGCCTTCCTGGAGAAGCGACCCGCAACGCTGCCGGCCGGCGCGCGCCTGGGGCGTGTATTCCGGAAAGCAGGAACCCGGGTAGTACCCGGCGCTGGGGCCGTCTACCCGAGGCCGCTTCCTCCGGTGCCAGCGCCCCAGGTGAGGAAGACCACCAAGACGATGATGCCACGATGGCGAACAGGGCCACGACGAGCAGGCGTCGAGACGGCCCGCCTAATTGCCATGCGCGAAGCCCCACATGCTCCGCCGGGATACCCGGTCAGCCGCACCCAGGGCGTCTTGGTGTTGAAGCAGAACTGGAAGCACTGCTGAAACTTGCCCTGCGCCCGGACCCGGTACAGGCTCCTGCCGACTCCACCGTCGATGTCGAGCGCGATGTGGCCCTTGAAGTCCCACCCCGAGAACTGCAGGCAGCATTCGACGTCGCGCCAGTAAGCGGGCGACCAGGGGTTCGTCGTCTTGACGATCGACGAACCCCCGTGCTCCCAGCACCAACGGATGGTCAGGATGTACTTCCAGTAGAAGTACCCGAACAGCGGATGCTTGAGCCCGTGCCACCCGTGGACCTTCTTGCACTTGATGGTCGTTCCGGCCACCGTGGTGACGGCATCGTCCGTGAGCTGGGAAACCTCGAGCGCCGATTCGCCGTTCTCCAACACGACCTGCTCCTCGGTGGCGACGGTTTCCGCGGAGGCGACGGTCGCTGAGCCGCAGAACACGCCGGCTACCACGAACATCACTCCGATGCACCTCCTGATCGATGACGCGAGCGACACGTACACGTTCGACCTCCCTCTTCGAGAACTGAGCCGAGGCCGCGGGCGTGCGCCGCTCGAGTTCGATTTCCTTCAGGATAGACCAGAGTTGCCTCTCTCGACAACGGCCTTTCGAGCCACGTCCATTCCGGCCGAGGCTCTAAGCTGACCCCGCCGCCAGGGCGCATGCCTCCATGGAAATCCGCAAGCTCCTCGTAGCCAACCGCGGCGAGATCGCCGCCCGCGTCTTCCGCCACCTGCCGTCGGCTCGGCATCGCCACGGTCGGCGTCTACGCGCCGGACGACGAGGGTGCCTTCCACACCCGACATGCCGACGAAGCGGTCGCGATCAGCAGCTACCTCGACGCCGGCGAGCTCGTGCGGGCCGCGCGCGAGACCCAGGCCGACGCCGTCCATCCCGGGCTATGGGTTCCTGGCGGAGAACGGGGACTTTGCGGAGGCGGTAGCGGGCGCCGGCATCGTCTTCGTCGGCCCTCCGCCGGCGGCCCTCCGCGCCTCCGGCGACAAGCTCGAGGCCAAGCGGATCGCGCGCGAGGCGGGCGTTCCGGTAGTCGAATCGGGCGAGCCCGGTGAGCTCGGCTTCCCGCTGATCGTCAAGGCGGCGGCCGGAGGCGGCGGGCGAGGAATGCGGGTCGTCCACTCGCCCGAGCAGCTGGCGGAGGCACTCGAATCGGCTGCGCGGGAAGCAGAGGCGGGGTTCGGCGACGGCCGCGTCTTCGCCGAGCGCTTCGTCGAGCGCCCTCGCCACGTCGAGATCCAGCTGCTCGCCGACCGGCACGGAAACGTCGTCCATCTGGGCGAGCGCGAGTGCTCGATCCAGCGCCGGCACCAGAAGGTGCTCGAGGAGAGCCCGTCTCCCGCGCTCGACCCCGAGCTGCGCGCGCGCGATGGGCGAGGCCGCCGTCGCCTTCGCGCGGGCGGTCGGCTACGAGAACGCAGGCACCGCCGAGTTCATGCTCGACGGCGGCGGCTTCTCCTTCCTGGAGCTGAACGCGCGGCTGCAGGTGGAGCATCCGGTGACGGAGCTCGTGACCGGGCTCGACCTCGTCGAGCAGCAGCTCCGGATCGCGGCCGGCGAGCCGCTCGACCTGGAGTCGCGCGAGCCCGAAGGCCACGCCGTCGAGGTGCGGCTCTACGCCGAGCACCCGCTGACCTTCCTGCCGCAGGCCGGCCGCCTCGAGCTGCTCGAGCTGCCGGAGACGCGTGCGCGTCGATGCGGGCGTCGAGGCAGGGGACGAGATCCCGATCGCCTACGACCCGCTGATCGCCAAGCTGAGCGCGCACGCAGAAACGCGCGAGGAGGCCTTCGACGACCTCTCGCGGGCGCTGCGCGCCACCCGTGTCGCCGGCGCGACCACCAACCTCGGCTTCCTCCGCTGGCTCGTCGACCATCCGGTCGTGCGCGCCGGGGAGACGACCACCGCCTTCCTGCGCGAGCATCCGCCGCTCTCGCTTCCGACGCCCGTGCGGGGCTCGTGGTCGGGCTACTGGCGCCTGAACAGAGACCGCGAGGCAGCCGCCCCGGAGCCGGCGCCGGCGCCCACCGTCGAGAGCGCCGCCCATGCCGCGGACGGAGCCCACGAGACGAGCGCGCTCGTCGCGCCCATGCCGGGCGTGGTCATCAGCGTGCTCGCAGGCGAAGGCGACCGAGTCGAGCCGCGCCAGCCGCTCGTCGTCCTCGAGGCGATGAAGATGGAGACGCCGCTCCTCTCCCCCTACGGGGCGGTCGTCAAGCGCGTCCACGTGGCCGAAGGCGAGCGGGTCGCCGGCGGGGCGCTGCTGGTGGAACTGGAGGAGTGATGGACGCCGCCGACCTCCTCCCCGACCCGCTCGCGCAGTTCGCCCGCTGGCTGGAAGACGCCCGCGCCGGCGGGACTGGAGCTCCCCGAGGCGATGACGCTCGCGACCGCCGATGGCGACGGACGGCCGTCGGCGCGCACCGTGCTCCTCAAGGGCGTGGACGCGGACGGCTTCTGCTTCTTCACGAACACGGAGAGCCGCAAGGCGCGCGAGCTGGCCGAGAACCCAGAGGCCGCGCTCGTCTTCCACTGGCCGCTCGAGCCGCGGCGCCAGGTGACCGTCTCAGGAACTGTCGAGCCGCTCACCAGGGAGGAGGCCGAGGCCTATTTCCGGAGCCGACCACTGGGCAGCCGGCTGGGCGCCTGGGCCTCGCGGCAGAGCTCGGTAGTGCCCGACCGGGAGACGCTCGAGCGCGCGTTCGCGGATGCGGAGGCCCTGTACGGCGACGACCCGCCGCTCCCGCCCTGGTGGGGCGGGTACCTCCTTCGGCCCGGACGGCTCGAGTTCTGGCAGAACCGCCCGAACCGCCTCCACGACCGCTTTCGGTATACGCGCGAAGGCGGTTCTGGCGCCTCGAGCGCCTGGCGCCCTAGAACCCATTTCGGAATGACGCGCTGTCGTCGGGGCGTCCTGGGTGAGTGCGATGCAGGAGGGGCGCGTTCGTACCCGGAGGCTACGGGCGCAACCGAGGACGCCGCAGCGCGCCGCCCAGGGCGTTCCGGCGAGACCCGGCTTCATTCTGAAAGGGGTTCTTTAGAGCGCCTGCACGAACTCTCGCACCGCGGCGTTGAACTCCTCGGGCTTCTCGGCGCTGGCGAGATGCCCCACGCGCGGAAGCACAACGAGCTGCGAGTCGGGGATGGTCGCGTGCAGCTGCTCCGCGACGTGGAGCGGCGAGCGCGTGTCCAGCTCGCCGTACAGGAGCAGCGTGGGCACACGGATCCGGGAAAGGACTTCGCGCAGGTCGGCCTCGGCCATCGCGTGCAGCATCGCTTTCGTGCCGGCAGGATGAAGATCGCGCATCATCGCCGCGGTCTCTTCGGCAAGCTCGGCCGGCGCCGACTCGGTGAAGAACTCGGGGAGATAGCGGGCTACCCATTCCTCCGGCGGGCGCTCGAGCTCGCGCAGGCCTCGCTCCAGTCGGTCCACGACGACCTCGCGCGGCAGGGAGCCGGCCCAGCCCGCGTAGGTCGACGCGAGCACGAGAGAGACGGGAACCTGCGGATGCCGCCGGTAGAGCTCGAGCGCGAGGGCTCCGCCCCAGGACAGCCCGAGGATGTGTGGCCGTTCGACGCCGACCGCGTGGATGAAGTCAGCCAGACAGTCCGCGTACTCAGGCATGCGCCACTCCGCAGGAGGATCGGAGCTTTGTCCGCAGCCGGGCGCATCCCAGGCCGTGACGGCGAAGTCCCCTGCGAGCCCCTCGAGCTGCCGGCGCCAGGCTCGACTGTCGCACCAAGCACCGTGCAGGAGGACGAGCGGTGGGCCGGTCCCGGCCGCCGCATACGCGATTCGGAGGTCTCCGATCTGGACGGTCCGCAGAGACATATGCAAGGGAACACTAGAGCCTGGATCGCAACGTTCGCCTGCGATTCGCCCAGCCGCTCTTCGAGCAGCGCGAGGCCGTCAGGAGCTAGCCGACCTCAACCCAGCAGGTCCTTCAGGCGCATCGCCAGGCCGACGTCGCCCTCGACGCGGATCTTCCCCATGAGGAAGGCGCCCATCGGGCTCTGCTCGCCGCGGACGATGCGCAGGAAGAGCTCCTCGGGGACGGCGAGCACACAGTCGGCGGCGCCGTCGCTCTCGCTGACCGCGACGGCGCCGTCGTCGACGTCCACGCGCCAGCTGCCGGCGCCCTCGACGTCGAAGCGGTAGCTGGCGGTGAGGCCGCGCGTGCGCTCTGAGCCGCCGGCCGTCCTCGCGGCGAGGTCGTCGAAGAACTCCTTGGCGGTGTCGGCCGTCACAGGCTTGCGGTCGGAGCCGCTGCCGGCTCCGTGGGGAGAACCGTACGCGAGGCGGGCAAGAGAAGCGTGAGGACGATGCAGATCGCGGGGCCGAGGGCCGTCAGCAGGACGGCCGTCTCGAGGTCGACTGCGTCTGCGACCGCGCCGAGGGCGACCGCGGCGATGCCGCCCAGCCCGATGGCAAGACCGATGGAGAGCCCTGAAGCCATGCCGACACGGCTCGGGAGGTACTCCTGGCTCATGACGAGGCTGACGCTGAAGGTCCCGATCACCGCCATGCCCGCGAAGAAGAGGGCGACGACGCCGGCCGGGCCCCCGGCAAGGACGTAGACGAGGATGAGCGGCGGCGAGACGATGAAGCTGCCGAGCAGGACGCGGCGCCTGCCGAAGCGGTCGGCGAGCGGCCCGCCCAGAAGCGTGCCGAGCGCGCCGGCGAAGAGGAAGAGCGCGAGCACCCACGTCCCGTACGCCGCGCTCCGCCCACGAGAGATCTCGTAGAGCGGGATGAAGGTGAAGAGCCCCATGTGCGCGAGGCTGCGAAGTCCGACGATGGCGAGGAGGAGCCAGGTGCCGCGCCAGTTGTCCCCTGCGGCGGCGGAGCGGCGGGCCTGGACCACATCGTCCGGCGCGAAGCCCGCCAGGTGAGGAAGCGCGACCAAGAGCAACGCGGCCACGATCAGCCCGGGGAGCGCGACGAAGACCCCACCGTCCAGCCCGAGGCCGAGGGTGATCACGAAGAACGAGGCCACGAGCGGACCGAGCGCGAAACCGATGTTGCCGCCCACCGAGAAGAGCGACATGCCGCTGGCGCGCCGGTCGCCGCTCACGTAGCTGGCGAACTTGGAGCCCTCGGGATGGTAGGCGGCGACGCCGAGCCCTGACGCGAGCACGCCGACCAGGACGAGTGCGTAGCTCGGCGCGATCGAGGCGAAGGCGATGCCGATCCCCGCAAGCGCGACGCCCGCCGGCAGGAGCCAGAGCGCGCCGCGCGCGTCGGACCAGAAGCCGAATGCGGGCTGGATGATCGACGAGCTGATCGTCGCCGCGAGCACGAGCGCGCCGACCATCGTGTACGAGAGGTCGAAGCGGATCGTCAGGAAGGGGAGGAGCGCCGGGAGCGAGCCTTGAGCGAGATCCGTGGCCAGGTGACCCGAGGAGAGGGCCGCCATGCCCCTGGAATCGACGCCTCCGTGCACGCGCCGAACGTTACCGAGGAGGGGGCACGCCTCCGCACCGCTGGGATACGATCCTGCCTCGCCCATGCAGATTGACGTCGTCGAGGCGCCGCCGGGAGGGGTCGAGGCCGACGTTCTCGCCTTCGCCGTTCGCGATCCCGTGGTCCTGTCCGGCGCCGCGGAGGGCCTCGACCGGCTGGTCGAGGGTCGCCTCACCCGCCTCCTCGAGGCAGGCGAGCTGAAGGGAGACGAGGGCCACGTCGCCCTCCTGCACGCCGATGGGCGCCTGGCCGCCGCCCGCGTCGCCGCCGTCGGCCTCGGCCAGGGCGCCCTGGACGCCGACCGGCTGCGAACGGCTGCGGCCAAGGTCGCAGCGCGCTCGCTCGAGGTCGGCGGCACCTCCGTCGCCTGGGTAGTCGAGGAGGACGGGCTTTCAGCCGAGGAGCAGGGCCGCGCGCTCGTCGACGGCACCGTGCTCGGCCCGTACGAGAACGGCCGCTGGAAGACGACCGACTCGAGCCGGGGCGAGGTCGAGCGCCTTATCCTCTGCGGGCCTGCCGCCGGCGCTGCCGGCGAAGCGGCCCGACGAGCGAACGTCGCCGCAGCCTGGGCCAATCGCTGCCGCGACGCCGTCAATGCCCCGGCCAACGAGCTGACGCCGGCGGGCCTGGCCGCCTGGGCGGAGGAGATCGCAGGCGGAAGCGAGCACCTTCGCTTCGAGGCGCTCGGGCCCGAGGAGATCAGGGCCGCCGGCATGGGCGCCTTCGCGGCCGTCAGCCAGGGAAGCCACAACCCGCCGCGCCTCGTCACGCTGGCGTATGAGCCTCCCGAGGCCGCGCAGCCCGAACTCCGCATCGGGCTCGTCGGCAAGGCGATCACGTTCGACTCGGGTGGCCTCTCCTTGAAGCCCGCCAAAGGCATGGAAGAGATGAAGTCGGACATGGGCGGCGGGGGCGCCGTCCTCGCGGCCACCGGCGCGATCGCGGAGCTGGGCCTGCCGGTCAGAATCCTCACCGTCGTCCCCTCCTGCGAGAACCTGCCGAGCGGGCACGCCTACCGTCCCGGCGACATCGTGACGGCGCTCAGCGGCAAAACGATCGAGATCGCCAACACGGACGCGGAGGGGCGGCTGATCCTCGCGGACGCACTCTGGTACGCGCGCGAGTCCGGCGCGACGCACGTGCTCGACCTGGCCACGCTGACCGGGGGGATCGTGATCGCCATGGGCGATCTCTATGCGGGGCTCTTCGGGAACGACGACGACTGGTGCGCCGAGATCGAGGCAGCGGCCGAGACGAGCGGCGACCATGCCTGGCGCCTGCCGCTGCACGAGCGCTACCACCGCTACAACGACTCGGCCTTCGCCGACCTGAAGAACTCCTCGGACCTCCGGCAGGCGTCGCCGATCCTCGCCGCCGCCTTCCTGGAGACGTTCGCAGGCGAGGGGCCCTGGGCGCATCTCGACATCGCCGGCACCGCCTACCTCGAGCGCGGGCGCGGCGACTACTACACCCGGCTCGGGGCAACCGGCTACGGCGTGCGGCTGCTCGCCGAGCTGGCTCGCCGCCTGAGCTCGTAGATGGACCTCGATCTCTCGGACGAGCACGAGCTCCTGCGCCAGACCGTGCGCGCCTTCGCCGAGGAGCGGATCGCTCCGGCGGCGGAGGAGCTCGACCGCGAGCACCGCTTCCCCTACGAGATCGTCGCGGAGCTGGCCGAGCTGGGGCTCATGGGCATTCCCATCCCGGAGGAGTACGAGGGCGCGGGCGGTGACACGCTCTCCTACGCGATCGCGATCGAGGAGCTGACGCGCGTCGACTCGTCCGTAGCGATCACCGTCGCGGCGCACACCTCGCTCGGGACGATGCCCTTCTTCCTTTTCGGCTCGGACGAGCAGAAGCGGGAATGGCTCCCTGACCTGGCTTCCGGCAGGAAGCTCGCCGCCTTCGGCCTCACCGAGCCGGGGGCCGGCTCGGACGCCGGCGCCACCCGCACGCGTGCCGAGCTCGAGGGCGGCGAGTGGGCGGTGAACGGCTCCAAGATCTTCATCACGAACGCGGGCACCGACCTGACGGCATGCGTGACGATCACGGCGCGGACGGGCGAGGACGAGATCTCGAACATCGTCATCCCCAACGGCACCCCGGGGTACGGGATCTCCGCGGCCATGCGCAAGATGGGGTGGCGGGCCTCGGACACGCGCGAGCTCTCCTTCGAGGACTGCCGGGTGCCGGAGGGGAACCTGCTCGGGCCGCGCGGCGCGGGCTTCAAGCAGTTCCTCGAGATCCTCGACGGCGGGCGAATCTCGGTCGCCGCCATGGGCCTCGGGCTCGCGCAGGGCGCCTACGACCTGGCGAGCTCCTACGCGCGCGAGCGCGAGCAGTTCGGGAGGCCGATCGCCGCCTTCCAGGCCGTGCAGTTTGCCCTCGCCGACATGGCCACCGAGATCGAGGCCGCGCGCGGGCTGGTGTACAAGGTCGCGTGGCTCAAGGATCAGGACAGGGAGTTCGCGAAGGAAGCGGCGATCGCCAAGCTGTACACCGGCGAGCTCTCCAAGCGCGTGGTCGACAAGGCGCTGCAGCTCCACGGCGGCTACGGGTTCATGGACGAGTATGCGATCTCGCGCCTCTACCGCGACCAGAAGGTGCTGGAGATCGGCGAGGGCACGAACGAAGTGCAGCGGATGGTGATCGCTCGGCATCTCGGGTTTTAGGACTTCGGGAGCTGAATCGCGCGCTGCTGGAGCGGCAGCTGCTGCTCCGGCGCGTCGACCGTCCGGCGGCGGAGGTGATCGAGCACCTCGTCGGCATGCAGGCGCAGGAGCCGCGCGACCCGTACGTCGGGCTCTGGTCGCGCATCGACGGGTTCCGGCCGGAGGAGCTGGAGACCCTGATCGCCGGGCGCGAGGCGGTGCGGATGGGGCTCATGCGCGGCACCATCCATCTGTTCACGGCGCGCGACGCCCTCGTCCTCCGGCCGGCGCTGGCCTCGGTCCCGGACCGCATGTTCCGGAGCGCGAGCCCGTTCGGGCGGCGGCTGGGCGACGCGAACGTGGCGGAGATCGTCGAGGCCGGCCGAGCTCTTGTCGAGGAGGAGCCACGCACGCGCTCTCAGCTTCGGGCGCTCCTGGGTGAGCGCTGGCCCGACCGCGACGCCGAGGCGATGGCAGCCGCGGTCGGCTACCTCCTCCCGCTCGTCCAGATTCCGCCCCGGGGGCTCTGGAGCCTGAGCGGCCGCGCGACCCTGACCACTGTGGAGGCCTGGCTGGGCCGCCCGCTCGGCGCCGGCTCGTCCCCGGACCGCGCGGTGCTGCGCTACCTGGCGGCGTTCGGGCCGGCGAGCACGAAGGACGTTGCCGCCTGGTCGGGCCTGACGGGCGTCCGCGAGATCCTCGAGCGCCTGCGTGGTGAGCTGCGCACGTTCCGCGACGAGAACGGCGTCGAGCTCGTCGATGTGCCCGACGCGCCGTTGCCCGACCCGGACACGCCCGCCCCGGTGCGCTTCCTGCCGGAGTACGACAACGTCTTCCTCTCCCACGCCGATCGCTCACGGATCGGCGACCCGGCCGACCGTCCGCTGCTCGGCTTCGGCGACGGCCGCTTCTTCCGGCATGTGCTCGTCGGCGGCTTCATCCGCGCCGTGTGGAGGTTCGAGAAGGGCACCGTGCTCGTGAAGCCGGCTCGGCGCTTGTCCAAGAAGGACACGGCGGCCGTGGAGGCGGAAGGCCGGCGACTCGTCGACTTCCTGGGCAGCGGCGACGTGCGCATACTCCCGGCGTGAACGTCGCTCGCCTCCGGCTCGCTCCCGTGGGGGAAACCATGTTTCCCCCACGTGCCCCCTTCTTTGAGACAGTGAGGGAACCTCCCGGTTCCCTCACACACCCTCCCCACGCTCACGCGCCGGAGAGCGGCACGTGAACGGCCGGCTCTACGCGGGCGCCTCTGGCTTCTCCTACCCCTCGTGGCGCGGGGACTTCTACCCGGCGGGCGCCAAGCCGGACACGTTCCTCCACCACTACGCCGAGCGGGTCAACGCAGTCGAGCTCAACAACACGTTCTACCGCGTCCCGGAGGAGGACCAGTTCGACCGCTGGGCGGCGCAGGTGCCCGACGGATTCCACTTCGCGGTCACGGCCAGTCGCCGGCTGACTTCGTTCGGGCGCGTCGAGGGCGTCGACGAGTTCTGTCGGATGGCGAGGCGGCTGGGAGATCGGCTCGGGCCGCTGCGCTTCAAGGTCCCGCAGGCGCGCGACGACGGCTTCCTCCGGCTCCTGCTCGACTCGCTCGACCCCGAGATTCCGGTCGCGCTCGACTTCCGCCACGACTCCTGGGACGACCCCGAGGTGAGCGCACGGCTGGAGGAGCGCGGCGTCGCACGCGCGGGCGCGTGGGAGGGCGCCGCCGCCTTCCGCTACCTGCGCCTGCGCGAGCCGCCCTACGACGAGGCCGCGCTCGCCGCGCTCGCGGGCAAGATTCAGCCTCTGGTCGCAGCCGGCGTCGACGTGTACGCCTTCTTCCGCCACGAGGACGAGCCGACGGCGCCCCTTTACGCCGAGCGCCTTCGACAGCTGGTCGAGAAGTAAGGCGCTGATCGACGACCGCGGCTAGCGGAGCCGCTCGACCGGATAGCCCTGCTCCTCTAGGCGGGCGAAGAGCTCGTCGCAGTGCTCCTCGTCGCGCATGGCGAGCGTCAGCTCGATCTCGGTGCCCGTGACCGGGAGATCCATGCCCTCGCGGTGGTGGTCGACGCCGAGGACGTTGGCCCGCCCCTCGGCGACGAGGGTGAGGAGGTCTGCGAGGTTCCCCGGCCGGTCGCTCACGCGCGTGCGCACGACGAGGTAGCGGCCGGCCCGGGTGAGGCCGTGGCGCAGCACCTCGATCAGCATGCTCGCATCGATGTTCCCGCCGGACAGGAGCGCGCAGGCTGCCCCCGACCCTGGGATCTTGCCCGCCAGGAGCGCGGCAACCGAGGCGGCACCCGCCCCTTCGACCGTCAGCTTGCAGCGCTCGCTGACGAGCAGGATCGCGCCGGCGATCTCGGCGTCCGTGACGGTGACGACATCGTCGAGCCGGCCTTCGAGCAGGCCTCGGGTCAGCTCTCCCGGCTGCTTGACGGCGATGCCGTCGGCGATCGTGCTCCCCGTCGGAGCCAGGCCCGCGAAGGGAGCGCACGCGGCCGGCTGGACGCCGACGATGGCAAGCTCGGGCCGCAGCTCCTCGAGCGCGAGGGCGATGCCCGCGGCCAGCCCGCCGCCGCCGATCGGGACGACCACGGTCTCGACCTCGGGCGCGAGCTGCTCCGCGAGCTCGAGGCCGAGCGTCCCCTGGCCGGCGAGGACGAGCGGTGTCCTCGAAGGCGTGGACGTACGTCTCCCCCTTCTCGGCCCGCTCCTGGGCCGCTGCGGCCGCGTCGTCGAAGCTGTGCCCGGCGAGCACGACCTCCGCGCCGTAGCTCTTGGTCGCCTCGATCTTCGCCGTCGGGGCGTCCTCGGGCATGAAGACGGTGGCGTGGACTCCGGACTCCCGCGCAGCCCAGGCGACGGCCTGGCCGTGGTTGCCGGCGCTCGCCGTGATGACTCCCGCCGCGCGCTCGGAATCCGTCAGCGTTCGAGATGCGGTTGTAGGCACCGCGGATCTTGAAGGAGCCCGTGCGCTGGAGGTTCTCGGCCTTGAGCCAGACGGGCCGGCCGGACAGGCGGCCGAGCGTCTCCGAGGAGATGACCGGCGTGGCGCGCGCGACTCCATCGAGCCGCTGCCGGGCCTCCTCGATCTCAGCGAGCGTCGGGCCTGTCGCCGTCGCCATCGTCCTTCACTCTGAACACCCGCTCCATGATCTCACGCACCGCGGTGAGGGGATCGAGCTCGCGCCGCTGCACCTCGCCGAGGAGGCGGCGCAGCTCCTCGTCCTCGGCCACTGCCTCCTCGAGACGCGTCTTTGCGCGGGCGCTCGCCACCGCGAAGACCTCACCTGCGAGGTTGGCGGCCCGGCGCTCGGCGAGCGTCCCGCTTTCCTCCAGGTGGCGCCGGTGCTCGACGACCTTCTCCCAGAGCTCCGGGACTCCCTCGCCCCTCACGGCTTCCGTGAGGACGATCGGAGGCTTCCACTCCCGCTCGGTGTCGAGGGCAAGGATCGACCGCACCTCGTTCACCATCGTCTTGGCCGCCGGATGGTCGCGCTTGTTGACGGCGATCACGTCCGGAATCTCCATGATCCCGGCCTTGAGCGCCTGGATCGAGTCGCCCGACCCCGGCATGAGGACGAGGAGGACGGTGTCCGCGATCGTGATCACCTCGACCTCGCTCTGACCGGCGCCCACCGTCTCGAGGAAGAGGAGCTCCTTGCCAGCGGCGTCGAGGACGAGCGCCGCCTGCAGGGTCGTCTCGGCCAGGCCGCCGAGGTGGCCGCGGGTCCCCATCGAGCGGATGAAGACCTCACGGTCGAGGAAGTGGTCGGCGAGGCGGATCCGATCGCCGAGGAGCGCGCCCTTCGTGAACGGGCTCGACGGGTCGACCGAGATGACGCCGACGCTCGTCGAGTCCTCGCGCACGAGCCGGACGAGCGCGCTGATCAGGCTCGACTTGCCCACTCCGGGCGGGCCGGTCACGCCGATCGCGTAGGCGCGCCCGGTCTCCGGGTAGAGCTCTCGGATCAGCTCGTAGGCGAGCGGGTCGCCGTTCTCGACGAGCGTGATCGCCCGAGCGAGCGCGCGCCGGTCGCCCTCGCGGACGCCCTCGCACGAGCGCCTCCAGCGTCCAGGTCTTCGCACGTCAGGCGACAGCGCTTTGACGCGCCCGAAAGCCTGCGCGAAGAGCTCGTTCTCCTCCTTCGTTCCCACGGTCACCCGGATCGCGCCGGGGGCGCCGAAGGGCGCGAGCGGGCGCACGATCACGCCTTCGCGCAGGAGCGCGTCGAACACGGGACGCGCGTCCTCCGCCACCTCCGTGTAGACGAAGTTGGCCACGGGCCGCGGCGCGAGGTCGAGGTTCACGCCGGTGCACAGCTCGACGAGGTGAGCCCGTGCCTCGGCGTTGAACGCCCGGCGGCGCGCAAGCTCGGCCGAGTCGCCGAGGCTGGCGACGGCGGCGTCCTGGGCGGACTGCGTGATGTCGAAGGCGTTCCTCACCTTCTTGATCGAGTCGACTGCCTCCCTGGGGCCGATCCCGTAGCCGACGCGCAGCCCCGCGAGGCCGTAGATCTTCGAGAAGGTGCGCAGCACGAGCACGTCGCGGCCCTGCTTCACGTGCTCCTCGATCCCGTCTGGGTAGTCCGGCTCGTCGATGTACTCGAAGTACGCCTCGTCGAGGACGGTGAGGACGTGGCCCGGGACGCGCTCGAAGAAGGCGTCCACCTGCTCGCGCGGGATCATCGTCCCGGTCGGGTTGTTCGGGTTGCAGAGGTAGACGATCTTCGTGCGGGCGGTGATCGCGCCGAGGATGCGCTCGACGTCGTAGGCGTGGTCGGTGAGCGGAACACGAACCGGCGCCGCGCCCATCTTGAGCGCGGCGAGAGGGTAGCTCGCAAAGGACGGCCAGCCGAAGACGACCTCGTCCCCAGGGTCGAGCGTGGCGAGCGAAAGGTACGAGATGATCGCGTCGGCGCCGGCTGCCACGGCGACGTTGGACGGCTCGACGTCGTGCTTCTCGGCGAGCGCCTGGACGAGGCGCCAGGCGCCTCCGTCGGGGTAGCGGTTGAGCTCGGAAAGGCCACGCTCGAGTGCCTCGAGGGCAGCCGGGAAGGGCCCGAACTGCCCCTCGTTGGAGGCCAGCTTCACCACCCGCTCGAGGCCGAGCTCGCGCTGGACCTCCTCGACGGGCTTGCCCGGCTCGTACGGAACGAGCTCCGCGAGCGCGGGCCTGGTTAGATCGCGGGCCACGCGGAAACCTTAACCTGTTGGCCGATGGACGAGATCGGACTTTTCCCGCTCAACCTGGTGCTCGTGCCGGGCGAGCAGGCGCCGCTGCACATCTTCGAGCCGCGCTACCGGGAACTGATCGGCGAATGCCTCGACTTCGGGAACGAGTTCGGGCTCCTGCTCGAGGACGACGAGGGCATGCGCGACGTCGGAGTGCGCTGCGCGGTCGTCGAAGTTCTCGACCGCTTCCCCGACGGGCGGCTCAACGTGGTCGTCGAAGCCCACGATCGCTTCCAGCTCCTCGGCATCAGGGAGGGCCGCGCTTTTCACACCGGCGAGGTCGAGGACGCCCCGGACGAGACCGACACGCCGAGCGAGGACGAGCTGGAGGAATGCCTCGCCGCCTACGCGCGGGTCGTGGCCGCGGCGGAGGCCGAGCTCGACGACCTCGACCTCGACGCCGACTCGATCGCCTACCAGATCGCCTCCCGCGTCGACTTCGGCACGGAAATCAAGCAGGGCCTCCTGGAGCTCCGCTCCGAGCGCCAGCGCGTCCTCCGGCTCGCCCCGATGCTGAACCAAGCGGCGGAAGCGGTCGAGCGGGAGACGGAGATCCGCCACCGCGCCGGCGGCAACGGGCGCGTCGAGCCCCTGTAGGTCTTTCTAGGCCGGGCGGCGAACGCCGTGCACGGGGCGGCCGGACGCTTCCCAGGCGTAGTACGACGCGCTCGGGCCGAACGACCGTCTCGTAGGGGACGATCCGGGGATTCCGTCCCACCTCCTTCGCGCGCTGCGCGTGCCAGAGGAGGTTCGGGTCGTCCCGCTCGACCCAGACGAGGATCAAGTGGACAGCGGTCATGAAATCGGCGACGAAGCGCGCACCCGGCTGCCGGACACGGGAAGGGATCCGTGCGGACGCAGAACCAGCCGGAATGATCCGCGTCGGAGTCGCCCGTCCACAGCTCCTCCTCCTCGACGAGCTGCTCCTCCTCGAAGAGGACGGACCCGCGCCGCGGGTCGAGACGGCTCGGTCAACGGATCACCTTGGCCATGAGGATGGCGTCGACGAAGCCGTCGGCGCGCAGGTAGTGGTCGCGGCGGTATCCCTCGCGCTCGTACCCCAGGTCCTCGTAGAGCGCGATCGCGGCATCGTTGTACGGGAAGACGTGCAGCTCCAGCTTGCGGACCCCGACCTCTCGCGCCCACTCCTCGGCAGCCTCCATGAGCGCACGGCCGACGCCGCGGCGGCGGTGCTGCTCGGCGACCATCACCCCCAGGTCGGCAACGTGCTCGCTCGCCGGGTGCGGGTCCCGGGCGAGGGAGATGCGGCCGACGATCCCGTCCGCGGTCTCAGCGACGAAGACGGCGGCGTGCGAGTGCCGCCGGACGGCGCGCAGATAGCGGCGTTCCTCCGAGGGTGTCCGCCAGTCTCCGTTGGTGATCAGCCATCCCTCCGGCTCGGCGCCGACGGCGCGCGCAAGCTCGACCAGCGCGGCCGCGTCGCCCGGAGCCGCTCGGCGGACGAGCACCCTCATGCGTGCACGACCACCCCTGCGCCGACCCTGCGCGGGTCGCCCGCGGCCTCGAGCCCGCCGTCGGCGCGAACGGCGACCACCGAGGCGCCTCCGAAGTAGAGGTTTCGGTCGCTCCAGCGGTTGACCACGTACCCCGCTTCCTCGAGCCGGTCGGCAGTGCCGTCTCGCGATGCCTCCTTCGAGCTGGAGCACGTCACCGTCGAGATGGACGCGCGCGGCGCGCGATCGCCTGCTCGGCGCTCTGGCCGTGGTCGAGCACGTTGACGACGATCTGGAGAATGGCGGCACGAAGGCGAATCGAGCCGGCGCTGCCCACGACCAGCCGCGGACGTCCACCCTCCAGCACCAGGGAGGGCGCCATCATGCTGGTCAGCCTCGTCCCCGGCCGCGCGACCTTGCCCGGCGGGTTCAGATCCGGCTCGCCGAGCATGTTGTTCAGCTGGATGCCGGTGCCCGGGACGATGAAGCCCGATCCGCAGCCGGTCGTGGCGGAGAGCGACGCTGCGTTCCCGTTCCCGTCGACCGCGCTGATGTGGGTCGTCGAGGGCACGCCGGCCGGCTCCAGCGACGGGCTTCCTCCGCGCTTTCCGGGCGGCCGCGGCCGCCTGCTCGACCCGTGCGTCGGCCAGGAGCCGGCGGGCGGCGCCCCCGCGGTAGAGATCGCTGACGAACCCGGCCGCCGCGAGCCGCGCAGCTTCCCGCATGGCCTCCGTGACGAGCGTGACCCCCTCGGGGCTCCCCGCGGGGGCCATCGGCCCCAGGCGGTCGAGCACGCGGAGCGCGAAGGCGATCAGAAGCCCGCCCGAGGAAGGCGGCGGGTTGGACACGAACTCCGCGCTCCGGTAGACCGCCCGCACAGGGCGGCGTGCGATCACGCGGTAGTTGTCGAGATCGGCCTCGGTAACGGCGCCTCCCCGCTCCCGCACCGCCGCGCTCGTGCGCCGTGGCAAGCTCCCCGCGATAAAGGATCTCCACCCCCTCGGCGGCCAGCCACTCGAGCGTCCCGGCGAGGTCGGTCATGACCACTCGCTCCCCTTCGCCGAGGGGGCGGTCTCCGCCGTAGACGCTTCGCCCCTCGGGCTCGCTGCGGAGGATGACGTCGAGGATCTCGTGCAGGTAGGCCTGTCCGGCGTTGAGCGGCACGCCGGCGCGGGCCAGCTCGACGGCGGGCGCGACCAGCTCGGCCCAGGGGAGCCGCGCAAAGCGGCGGTGGGCGGCGGCGAGCCCGGCAGGCATCCCGGGAACGGCGACGGCCGCGGGCCCGATATGGAAGACCTGCGACGTGCGCGGGTCGAAGACGACGTCGACCGAGCGCATCTCTCCCCGCTCACCGGGTGGCAAGCCCCTCTCCCGGGACGGCGGCGAAGAAGTCGAGCAGCCGGTCGGCGCCTTCACGCGCTCGGTGCACGAGCATGAACCCTCCTCCACCGGGCCCGGTCAGCGGGCTCTCGGCCACCCAGGAGACGAAAGCCGCGGCGATGCAGGCATCGACGGCGTTCCCTCCCTCGGCGAGGATGCGTGCGCCCGCCTCGGCTGTCAGCGGGTGGCCCGCGGCCACTGCGCCCTTCATGGCCAGAGGGTAGCGCGGCCTATTTGTCCACCAGAACGGGCGCCCCGGCTTACCACGTGCCCCATTCCTCAGCGGGCTCGCGCCTACCGGGCTCGAGCGCCCAGTAGTCGCGCTGGGCGCGGACGCGTCCGTCGGAGTCGAAGCGAAGCAAGGCGACACCCGCGATCGTCACTTCCTGCCCTTTCTCGACCACGATCGCCCAGTACTCGACAATCGCACAATCGCCTGTGACGGCCGGCTCGCCGAACCAGCAGCCTCCGAATCCCTCCTGGTCGGCGAACGCCCACCTCGCATAGGCGAGCACGCCTTCCCGGCCGACGAGGGCTCGCGAAACGGCTGTGAGCGGAAGACTGCGTCGTCCGCGTACACGGCCGCGAGCGGCTCGGGGTCGGTCGCGGGCCAGGCACGGCGCCACGCTTCGACCCACCTGCGAGCCGCGGCTTCGACGTCGACCACGCGGCCGTGACTAGGGGTTGCTCAGGAAGCTCGGCGGCTCGAGCGGGTCCGCTTCGGCGGGTCGAATGGTCGCCCGCGGCGGCTGGCCGATCCCCGTGGCAATCACGGTCACCCAGACCTGGCCCGCCAGCCGCTCGTCGATCGTCGCGCCGAAGATGATGTTGGTGTCCTCGGTGGCGCCGCGCCGGACGACCTCGGCCGCCTCGTTGACCTCGAGCAGCGTCAGGTCTTCTCCGCCCGCGATCGAAAGGAGGATGCCCTTCGCGCCGACGAGCTCGGTGTCGATCAGCGGCGAGCGCAGCGCGCGCTCGGCGGCTTCGTTCGCGCGGTTGTCACCCGTGGCGAAGCCGATGCCCATCAGCGCCGAGCCCGCGTTGGACATGACGGTGCGCACGTCGGCGAAGTCGAGGTTGATGAGGCCGGGCATCGTGATCAGGTCGCAAATGCCCTGGACGCCCTGGCGCAGCACGTCGTCGGCGATCCGGAAGGCATCGAGCATCGACGTCGAGCGATCGAGCACCTCGAGCAGGCGGTCGTTGGGGATGACGATGACGGTGTCGGCAACCTCGCGGAGCGCATCTGCGCCCGCGTCCGCCTGGGCCCGGCGGCGGGTGCCCTCGAAGCGGAAGGGCATCGTGACGATGCCGACCGTGAGTGCCCCGACGTCCCGGGCCAGCTGGGCGACGACCGGCGCCGCGCCCGAGCCCGTGCCTCCGCCTTCGCCGGCGGTGACGAAGACCATGTCGGAGCCGCGCAGGACGTGCTTGATCTGGTCCTCGGCCTCCTCGGCTGCGCGTCGGCCGAGGTCCGGGTCGGCGCCCGAGCCGAGGCCCTGCGTCAGGTCGCGACCGATGTGGAGCTTGATCGGCGCCTCGCACTGCTTCAGCTGCTGGATGTCCGTGTTGACGGCGATGAACTCGACCTGGGAGAGCCCGGCCTCGATCATGCGGTTGACCGCGTTCAGCCCCGCGCCGCCGACGCCGACGACGCGGATCGACCGCGAGGTAGGCGGCGGAGTCGGGGGGGCGCGGTGTCGTCCGCATCCGCGGCGTGGGCTCGACCGGGGCGCGCGAGGACTTCTTCTTGGTCGGTGGCAGGTGGATCGGGCACGGGAGCGGCAGGAGCCGCCTTCGCCGAGCTCGTCTCGGCCTCGTCGAGCGGCGCCGCCGACTCGACGGTGGCGTCGGGGTCGGGTTCCTCGCCGGACTTTGCGGCTGCTTCCTGGCCGGAGTCGCCTTCCTGCCCGGACTGGCGCTGCGCGGCTTCGGTTGCCCGGAAGAGGTCCGCCAGAGGGCCTTCACGCATGCTGGCGCGGCGTCGCCCCATCGAGCACCTCCTTCGCGAGGTCGCGGTATGCCTCGGCGGCGCTGCTCGCCGGGTCGTACTTGAGCACGGAGCTGCCCTGGACGGGCGCCTCTGCGTAGCGCACGGTCTTGCGGATCCGGGTCTCGAAGACGAGGTCGCCGAAGTTCTCCTTCAGCATCTCGACCGCCTCCCTCGCGTGGAGGGTGCGGCCGTCGTACATCGTCGGGAGGATGCCGCGGATCTCGACGGTCGGGTTGAGGTTCTCCCGGATCATCGAGAGCGTGTTCTCGAGCTGGACGAGCCCGCGGAGCGAGAGGTACTCGCACTGCACCGGGACGATCACGCTGTCCGAAGCGGTCAGGGCGTTGATCGTCAGGAGCCCGAGCGAGGGCGGCGTATCGATGAGGATGTAGTCGTAGCGGCTCCGCACGGGAAGCATGGCCTTCTGCAGGGCGCGCTCGCGCCCGATCATGCTCGAGAGGGCGAGCTCTGCGCCCGCGAGGTCGATCGACGAGACGGCGAGGTCGATCTCGGTCTGGTGGATGACCTCGTCGATCGGGAGGCTGTGGACGAGGACGTCGAACATCGAGCGTTCGACCGAGTCCGGGTCCATGCCCTGGCTCATGGTCAAGTTGCCCTGCGGGTCGAGGTCGATGCCGAGGACCTTGAGCCCCTGCTCCTTGAAGGCGACGGCGAGATTGAGTGTCGTCGTCGTCTTCGCGACGCCGCCCTTTTGATTGGCGAGCGCGATGACCTGACCCAGCTTGACTCCCTGCGAAGTAGGCGTCCGCCAGAGCGGACGCGTGAGGATTCCGGAAAGGCCCATCAAGGGCTCCTGTTTCGTGCCAGGGTAGCACAATCCTTCTCCGCCACTCGAAGCCGCAATCCAGCATGGCAAGCGGATCTGCGGGCTCCTCCCGACCGGTCCGGCGACCAGCCGCGCCCCCGCGGTCAGCGCCGGAGCGCGAGGAGCGAGAGCATCTCGAAGCAGGCGTTCGCAGCGACGAGCGCCGTCACGCCGGCAGGGTCGAACGGCGGCGAGACCTCGACGCAGTCGAAGCCGCGGAAGTCCAGGCCCGCGAGCGAGCGGACATAGGTGAGCGCCTCCCTGCTCGACGGTCCGCCCACCTCGGGCGTCCCGGTCCCCGGCGCGAAGGCCGGGTCGACGAAGTCGATGTCGAAGGAGAGGAAGCAGGCGGCCGAGCCCACCCGGTTCCGGACTCGCTCGGAAAAGCCCCCGGGCCCGAGCGCCGCGAGCTCTTCGTAGGTGAGCGCGTCCAGCCCGAACCGCTCCGGCAGGCGTTCGTCCTCGGCCTCGTTGAGGGAACCGCGTAGGCCGGCCTGGATCGACCGCGCCGGGTCGACGAGACCCTCTTCTACGGCTCGGCGGACGACGCTCCCGTGGAAGAGCTTCTGACCGAAGTACGCGTCCCAGAGGTCGTGGTGCGAGTCCAGCTGGATCAGCGACAGGGGCCCGTGCACGGCGGCGAGCGCCCGCAGCTCGGCGAGGAGAACCGTGTGGTCTCCGCCCAGGCAGACGGTGGTGACGCCCGTACGCGCGATCTCCTCGAGTGCAGATGACGAGCGCTCCAGTGAGTCCGCGGTCGAGCCGGGCACCGTCGGCACGTCGCCGTAGTCGACCAGCGAGAGCTTCTCGACCACGTTCACGCGCAGCAACGGGTTGTAGTTGCGAAGCGTGACCGACACGCTGCGGATGGCCTCGGGCCCGAAGCGAGCTCCCGACCGGTAGACGACCGCCCCGTCGGTGGGGATGCCGATGATGGCCACGTCGACGTCCTCGAGGTCGCGAACGTGAGGGAGCCGCATGAAGGTCCGCGGGCCCGAGAAGCGCGGCGTCTCGAACGCGTCCGGCGGGCCGTAGCGCGGCATGGGGCCGCGATTATAGGTGTCGGGATCCGGCCCTCTCCGGCATCACCTCCTCGTTCGCGGCCAGCGTGGCGCGGCACCCTTCGAGCGCGGCCGCGGCACCCTCCGTTGCGCCCGCCCGCACCTCCCCCAGCCCGTTGCAGCCGTGCCCACGGGCTCCGCCCCGCTCCGCCGCGAGCCAGGCTTCGCCCTCGGCAAGAAGCTGCCTCACCTCAGCCAGCAGCTCCTCGGCGGGAGCCCGCGTGCTCTGGAGCGCCTCGATCCGCTCGAGCCGCCGGATGACGTTGCGTGCCTCGTCCACGTTCCCGAGGCTACGCCCCGGGACCACGCAAGTGTGTGTCGTTCTGTGTCGAGTCCTGCGCGGAAGTGCCCGCACATTCGCGCCGGTACACGAGCAGGAGCACGGCGATCCCGCCGAGCGCGATCGCAAGGGTGATCCAGCTCCACTGGAAGATCGGGAGGAGCGCGCCGAGCACCATGCCGACGACGAGCAGCCGGCACCGGCGGCGGCGCATCAGCTCCGCCCGGCTCGGCAGGGTCATCCGGCGGCGAGCACGCGGGACGAGGAGCTCACCTGCGGCCGCGGGCGCAGACCCAGCAAGGCCTCGTCCAGCGTGGCCACGAGCTGTTCCCGCGAGCCCTCGAGCAAGGTCTCGACGAGGGCACGCCGGACCGCGTCCTCCGCCCGGGCGCCCGGCCCGTCCCCGTCGAGAAGGGCGCGGAGCGCGATCAAGAGGTCCTCGCGCTCGCGCGCGGTCTCGCCCAAGAGGACGGCGGCGCGCATCGCCGCGGCCCACGGCCCTTCCTCACAGCCGAGCAGCGCCTCCAGTGCCTCGCGAAGCTCGTCCGAGCGGTGCGCGCCGGCGTGGAAGAGCGCCAGTTCCCAGCGGTCAAGCGCCTCCAGCAGGTCGTCGGGAGCTTCGGCCAGCCGCGTCTGCAGCTCCATCACGAGCGGGGCGCGAAAGACATCGAGGCGAGTCGCCTGACCCGGCGGCACCTGTGCGGCCGTCGCCGGCATCGGCCTGACGCCGTACGGGCGGAAGTCGAGGCGCTCGAAGACGACCGGGCCCGCGGCGACGGCGCCGGGTGTCGCCAGCCGGAGTGCGCTGACCGCGCGCCCGAATTCGCCTGGGGCATCAGGAACGCGGCAGGCCTGTGAGTCGAGCTCGGCCTCCAGCTCGAGGACGAGCGTGCGGTCGATCTCGCGGGCCCAGCCACGTGGGAGCAGCCGTCGTGCGTCCGGCCAGGAAGCGGTCAGCTCGTTCGCGGCGGCAGGACGCACGCGAACACCTCTGCCGAGCTCCGTCGCGCCCCCGGCGGTCAGGCCGACGACCGGGGCAAGCGCGGTATAGGAGCGACGATCGCCGAAGAGAGAGCGCTCGAGCTCGGCGTAGGAGCGCTCGAAGCCGGTGTCGTCCCAGTCGAAGCCGCCGCAGGCCTCGGCGGTCGCGACGAGCAACGGAATCAGGATCGTCCGCCGGAGCGCCTCGTCCTCACCGACCCGTTCGTCCGCGTGCGCGCTCGCGAAGATCGCTGCGGCCGGCTCGTCCTTCAGGGCTGCGAGCGCTTCACGGGCGTCCTCCCGAAGTGCCAAGCGGCCCGCGCGCTGCTCGATGAAAGAGCCGACGAGCGGACGGTACTCGTACAGAGTCGGTCGGTTCGGCCCTGCGTGCTCCTCGAGCGCGATGGGGAGATCGGCACCGCCTTCGAGCTCGAGACCGAGGTCGAAGAACGCCCCGAGACAGAAGCCGCGGAGCGTGTTGAAGAGCTTCGGTGAGCGGGGAGCCTTGCCCGCTCCGCCGCGCGCAGGTCGATTGTCGCCGGCCCGGTCGGACACGCGGAACGGTTACGCCCCCGCGGGGCTCGTTCCTGCCTGGCACTCGGGGCACCAGTACGCCATTCGGGCGTTGTCGCCTTGCGGGTAGGAGCGAATGAGCGTCCGGCAGCGCGGGCATGGGCGCCCTGCGCGACGGTAGACGCGGTGCCGTCTCCGGCCCGCTTGCATCAGGCGTACCGCCACGCCGAGCACGCCGCGAAGACGGGCGTCGTCGAGCTGCGACAGCGGAGCCCACGGCGAGGTCTCGGCCTCGAAGAGCGCCTCGGCCTTCCACATGTTCCCGATCCCGGACACGAGACGCTGGTCGAGAAGGGCTTCGCCCACCTGCCGGGGCTGCCCGACGGCTCGGAGGCGCCCGAGCATCCCGTCGAGGTCAGGGGGCGTCGCCATGATGTCGGGCCCGAGACGAGCCACCGCCGGAGACCGCCCGCGTGTCAGTTCGAGCACCGGGCCGTTCCAGAGGACAGCCTGGCGCAGCCGGCCGCGGAGCACCAACCACGGTTTCCCGAACGGCTTGCTCCCGGCAGCCTCGACACGCCAGCGTCCACGCATGCGCAGGTGGCTGCGGAGGACGAGACCGCCGTCGAACTCGAGCAGCAGGTTCTTGCCGACGGCACGCACACGTTCGAGCCGGCGGCCGTCGAGGCGCTCGCCCAAATGTAGGGCAGCGGCGCGCGGGTGAGGAGTCTCGACCGCGACGACCTCGCCCTCGAGGGCTCGCAGCCGCTCGGCGGCTCTGTGGAGCGCGTCGCCCTCAGGCACCTTGCGCGCCTTTGCGGGTCACGCCCGGAGCACTGCTCGACGAGGCCCGGCCAGGAAGCCGGCTTCGACAAGAAGTGCCATCGCTTCGGTCTCGCCGACAGGCTCTCCGTCGAAGCGCTCGACTGCCAATCGCTTCAGGCCCGTGCGTCGCACATGCTCGACGAGCGCGGCGAGCGCGGTCCGGAGCCAGCCCTCCTCTGGGTCACGAAGGGGAACGAGCGAACGCCCTCCGCGCTCGGCGAAGAGCGCCGCCTCGCCGGCGAGTAGGACGACGTGGGCGCCCGCGACGCGCGCGGCGCGCGCCCCCGAGCGCTTCGGCCAGGGAAGCGCCGCGCCGTACGGCTGGGCGGGATCGGCCGCCGCGAGGACGAGGGCGTCCTCCTCCTCCGGACGCTCCCGCAGACGCTCGACGGCGCCCGGCAGCGCGAACTGCGCTCCGCCGAGGCCCTCCACGAAGTAGCCGCGCCGGCAGACGCCCAGCGTCTCCAACCGGCGCAGCTCGTGATAGACGGGCGCGTAGCCGCCGGGGATGCCCTCGGCCCGAACCCCATCCCGCGTGACCACTCCGTGCCGCTCGAGCAGCAGCTCGGCGAGCGCGCGGGGATCCGCCTCGCCCGCGAAGAGCCCGGCAGCAGAGGACCAGCGTCCCTGCGTCGCCGTGATCGCGTTCGCGCGGCTGCGCGAGAATCGCCGGGGGCGCTTTTCGGGGCGCGGCGACCGGAAGCGGCGGCTCGCACGGAGCGGCTGCCAGGCGTCGTTCGTCACCTCGCCGGACCAGACGAGATCCCAGAGGGCAGGGAGCGCGACCTCGCCTTCCAGGCCGGTCGCGTTCAGGAGGTCGAACCAGAAGAGCGCCCCGCCGGCGAGCGCGGCGCGAATCGCGTCGGCCGCCTCGTCCTCGGAAGGTGGCAGCGCGCCGGGACGACCGAGCACGGGGGCGTCCTCGCGAAAGTAGAGGGCTACCCGCTCCAGGCCGGCACCCACCCAGACGACTTCGCCCGAGGCGGTCAGCTGGTCGAGCCAGGCGGGCTGGTAGCCGGGCACGCGGCGCGGCAGCACGTCGCTCTCCCAGAGCGCAACCGGGAGCGAGAGGCCCTGGAGCGGCACGAGCGCCTCGCGGAGCGTGGCTCTCCGGTCGACTCCCTGCCAGCGGGGCAGGAAGCGCCCCAACGCGGCCGGATCGACGGGCTCGACCTCCTTGCGCAGGCGAGCGAGGCTGGCGCGGCGGAGGCGGCGCAGCACGTCAGGATCGCACCACTCCCGCTCCGACCCGCCGGGGCGGAGCTCGCCGCGGACGAGGTCGAGCCGGGCGAGAGCCTCCTCGACCCGCCCCGGCTCGAGCCCGAACCGGCTCGCCGCCTCCTCGGTCGTGAACGGTCCTCGCCCTCGAGCGAAGCGCCGGAGGATCCAGCCCAGCGGGTCCTCCCCGCCCTCGAGGTAGGCATCCGGGAGGCCGGACGGAGGCATGGCGCCGAGCGCATCGCGGTAGCGCCCGGCATCCTCGGCGGCAATCAGGTGCTCGGCGCCGGCCACCCGAATGCGCACGGCTCGGCGCTCGGCTTCCAGCGCGGCGGCGAGGCGCTCCTCGAACTCGCCGGGAGCGAGGTCCCCGCGCCGGAGGAGGAGATCGTGCAGCGCGTCGATCGAGCCCGGCGATCCCTGGAGCTCGTCCTCCACCTGCTCGAGCGCCGCCGGGTCGATGAGGTCGCGGAGCTCCTCCTGTCCGAGCAGCTCCTTCAGGAGGTCGCGATCGAGGGCGAGCGCCTGGGCGCGGCGCTCCGCGAGCGGCGTGTCGTCCTCGTACATGTACGTGGCGACGTAGTCGAAGAGCAGCGAAGCGGCGAACGGCGACGCGCTGGGGGTCTCCACTTCGACGAGATCGATGCGACGCTGCTGCAGCGCGCCCAGAAGCGCGCGGAGCGCCGGCAGGTCGAAGACGTCCTGGAGCACCTCCCGGTAGGTCTCTAGAACGACAGGGAAGTCGGGGTATCGCCGCGCCACCTGGAGCAGTCCCTGCGCTTTCAGCCGCTGCTGCCAGAGCGGGGTGCGCTGGCCCGGACGACGACGCGGGATCAGCAGCGCCCGGGCGGCGTTCTCGCGGAAGCGCGCGCCGAACAGCGCGGTCCCGCCGAGCTCGGCGACGACAAGGTCTTCGACCTCGTCCGGCCCGACGAGCAGCTCGTCGAGGAGCGGCGGCACGTCCGCGTCGGGCACGTGGAGCGCCACCCCGTCGTCTGACCAGATGAAGTTGACCTCGAGCCCGAGCGTCTCGCGGACGCGGGCGGCGAGCGCGAGCGCCCAGGGGGCATGCACCCGGGCGCCGAAAGGCGTGAGAATGCAGAGTCGCCAATCGCCGATTTCGTCGCGGAACCGCTCGACGACGACCGCGCGGTCGGACGGAAGGACGCTCGTGGCCTGCTCCTGCTCGCGCAGGAACGTGAGGAGGTTCTCGGCCGCACGCTCGTCGAGCTGATGCTCCGTCACCAGCCTCCCGCGGGCCCGGCCGTCGTCGAGCGCGACCAGCTCGCGGCCGGCGCGCCCGATCGCCTCTCCCAGCTCGTAAGGACGGCCGACGCCCTCGCCCTTCCAGAACGGAACCAGGCCCGGGACGCCGGGGGCGGGCGAGACGAGGACGCGATCGCGCGTGATCTCCTCGATCCGCCAGGTCGACGCGCCGAGCAGGAACGTCTGGCCGGCGCGGGCCTCGTAGACCATCTCTTCGTCCAGCTCCCCTACTCGGCCGCCTCCGTCGACGAGGTGGACTCCGAAGAGCCCGCGGTCGGGGATCGTGCCGGCATTCGTCACCGCCAGGCGCTGCGCTCCCTCGCGGCCCCGCAAGAGCCCGGCGACGCGATCCCAGGTGATGCGCGGCCGGAGCTCGCCGAACTCCTCCGACGGGTAGCGCCCGGCGAGCATGTCGAGGACGTTCTCGAGCTGCTGGCGCGACAGGTCGCGGAAGGGCCAGGCGCGCCTGACGAGCTCGTGGAGCTCGTCGACGGAGATCTCCTCCTGTGCGCAGACGGCGACGATCTGCTGGGCGAGGACGTCGAGCGGGTTGCGCGGAATGCGCGTCTCCTCGATCAGGCCTTCCTGCATGCGCTGGACGACGACCGCCGACTCGAGCAGGTCCGCGCGGAACTTGGGGAAGATGCGGCCCTTCGAGGCCTCGTCGAGCCGGTGGCCTGCGCGGCCTACCCGTTGGAGCCCTCGTGCTACCGACTTCGGCGACTCGACCTGGACGACCAGGTCGACCGCGCCCATGTCGATCCCCAGCTCGAGCGACGACGTGGCCACGAGGCAGGGGATGTCGCCCTTCTTCAGAAGCTCCTCGACCTCGATCCGCTGCTCGCGCGCAAGCGAGCCGTGGTGCGCGCGCGCGATCTCCTTCTCGGCCAGGTCGTTCAGGCGAAGGGCGAGCCGCTCGGCGAGGCGCCGGTTGTTGACGAAGACGATGGTGGAGCGATGCTCCCGGACAAGCTCGAGGAGCGCCGGGTAGATGGACGGCCAGATCGAGTTGCCCTCGCCCGGCTCGCGCATGTCCTCGAGCGGGACGACGACGCGGAGATCGAGCTCCTTGCGGGTTCCAGCGTCCACGAGCTCGATCGGGCGGCCCCCGGAGACAAAACGGCCGATCTCCTCCAGCGGGCGTTGGGTGGCGGAGAGCCCGACGCGTTGAACCGGCCCGCCGACGAGGCGCTCGAGCCGCTCGAGACTGAGCGCCAGGTGCGCCCCGCGCTTGGAGCCGGCGACGGCGTGCACCTCGTCGACGATCACGACCTCGACGCCGCGGAGGGTCTCGCGGGCGCGCGACGTGAGCATGAGGAAGAGGGACTCCGGCGTGGTGATCAGGATGTCGGGCGGGCTCTTCAGCATCGCCGCCCGCTCCTTCGGCGGCGTGTCCCCGGTGCGGACGGCCACGGACAGCTTTGAGTCGATGCCGGCGAGCGGCCCGCGCAGGTTCCGCTCGACGTCGTAGTTGAGCGCCTTCAACGGGCTGACGTAGAGCACCTGAGTGCCGGCTCCGGGCCGGGCGCGGTCGAGCGCCCAGAGGAAGGCGGCGAGCGTCTTTCCGGAGCCGGTCGGCGCCTGGATGAGCACGTTGCCACCCGAGGCGATCGCCGGCCAACCCAGCTCCTGCGCGGGAGTCGGGCGGTCGAAGGTCCGCTCGAACCAGCCGCGGACCTCCGGTCTGAAAGGCGCGAGCGCGGTCATCCGTCCAGCGTACCGCCTGCGTTCGGAGTGCCGCGCCGCGCCGCCGTATCCTTGTCTTCCTCTGGGGCACCCCGGCCCACCACCCGCTTCCGAGCCTAGCGCCGGAGTTCGCGCGTGTGGCGCGCGGACCGTGCCGAGAGTGTCACGAGTTGTGCCGAGAGCGTTGCGGGCGACCAGACCTGGGCGACTAGAATCGACCCATGGTCGCCACCGGCCCCACCCACCTGTACTTCACGGGTGACGACGAAGCCGACCGCTTTCTCGCCGAGGAGCCGCTGGCGCTGCTCGTCGGCTTCGTCCTCGACCAGCAGGTGACGGTTCAGAAGGCGTTCTCGGGCCCGCTCGAGATCCGGCGCCGGCTCGGCAGCTTCGACGCGGCCACCATCGCCGCCGCCGACCCGGGCGAGCTCGAGGAGCTCTTCCGCCAGCAGCCCGCGATCCACCGCTTCCCGCGGAGAATGGCGCGGCGCGTGCAGGAGCTTTGCGCGGCCGTGGCGGAGGACTACGGCGGGACGGCGGAGCGTGTCTGGCTCGAGGCGAAGAGCGGTGAGGACCTCCAGCGCCGGCTGCTCGCCCTGCCGGGCATCGGGAAGATGAAGGCTCGATCGCTCCTGGCGATCCTCGGCAAGCGCTTCGGCGTCCGCCCGCCCGGGTGGGAGGACGTCGCCCCCACGCATCCGACACTCGGGGACGTCGATTCCTATGAGGCGCTCGAGGAGTACCAGGAGAAGAAGCGCGCGCACAAGGCCGCGCGCCGCGCCGCCAAGCAGCTAGCCGACCCCGGCGAGGAGCGACGTGCGCGCCTCGCGCACCATCTCGCGCGCGATCACGATCCGCTGGATCTCCTGCGTCCCCTCGTAGATCTGCGTGATCTTCGCGTCGCGCATCATGCGCTCGACCGGATACTCCTTCATGTAGCCGTAGCCGCCGAGGATCTGGACGGCTTCGGTCGTGACCTCCATCGCCGTGTCGCCGCAGAAGAGCTTCGCCATCGCACTGAGCTTCGTGAACGGCTCGACGCCCTCGTCGATCGCCATGCCGACCTTGTAGAGGAGCCCGCGCGCCGCCTCACACTTGGTCTCCATCTCGGCGAGCTTCGCGGCAATGAGCTGGTGCTCCGCGATCGGCTTCCCCATCGTCTCGCGCGACTTCGCGTACTCGAGCGCGTAGTCGGTTGCGCCCTGCGCGATCCCAAGCGCCTGGGCGGCGATCCCCGGGCGCGAGCGGTCGAGGACGCGCATGGCGACCCTGAAGCCGTGGCCCTCCTCGCCGATCCGGTTCGCAGCCGGAATCCGGCAGTCGGTGAAGAAGACCTCGCCGGTCGTGGAGCCCTTGATGCCCATCTTCGGCTCGATCCGGCCGACCTCGAAGCCCGGGCGCATCGGCCTCGACGATGAAGGCAGAGATGCCGCTGTGCCCCGCGTTCGGCTCGGTCTTGGCAAAGACGACGTAGACCCCGGCGACACCGGCGTTCGTGATGAACCGCTTCGAGCCGTTGAGGACGTACTCGTCGCCCTCGCGCCTCGCTTCGGAGCGCATCGCGGCGGCGTCGGAGCCGGAGCCCGGCTCGGTCAGCGCGTACGCCGGCAGCCATTCGCCGCTCGCGAGGCGCGGGAGGTAGCGCTCCTTCTGCTCCTCGGAGCCGTCGTTCTTGATCGCGAGCGCGCCGAGCTCCTGGAGGGCGAGGATCAGCCCGGTCGTCGCGCAGACCTTCGAGATCTCCTCGATGGCGACGAGGACCATGAGCGTCCCGGTGCCGGTGCCCCCGAAGCGCTCCTCGAAGGGGAGCCCGAGAATCTCGTGGTCGCGCAGCAGCTCGACCATGTCCCACGGGAACTCGCCCGACGCGTCGATCTCGGCGGCTCGCGGCGCGATGCGCTCGCGGGCGAGCGTCCGGACGAGGTCGCGGATCTCGCGCTGCTCGTCGGAGAGCGGCTCGTACCCCACGTCGCGGATTCTAGTGTCGGCTCCGGCAGCGGCATCAGCCGGCCCGCTCGTTCGCGCAGTGACTCGTACAGATCCGACACGGTCCGCGCGCCACGCGCGCGAATCTCAGCTGTACGCTCGGAAGCGGGTGGTGGGACGGGGTGCCCCTGGGGAGTTAAGAGTCTTCCGCGGAAGCCCAGTCGAGATCGTGAACCGCGAGCGGAATGCGAACGACGAGGTCTCGTGCCTCTTCGCTGGGAAAGATGTAGACGCTCGTCTCCGTTGCCAGCGCGGTCCAGCGGTCGTCGGGCGACCAGGCCACGGCGTGGACCGGCGGCACCCCGGCGGGCATGCCCACCTCGTGGCCGTCGCTCGTGAACAGCGGCTGATCGCGGCCCAGAAGCGCGTAGTAGCGGCCCGTCGAGCTCGGGCGGATCGCGCGCGCATCTCCTACCCACCAACCTGGGTGGACGAAGAGCACGCGCCGCCCTTGGAAGCCCGCGAGCACCCGCTCAGCAGGCTCGTCGCTGGAGTCCGCCAGTGCGACGTAGCGGCCGCGCTCCAGTCCCGTCGCCCGCACCGCCTTGAACTCGACATCCGCGTCGACCGGAAAGCCGAGGCCGAGCCGAACGGCACGCGAGAGCGCCTCTCGCGAGAGAACGACATCGGCGACGCCGTAGCCGAGTCCCGCCCAGACGACGTTGCCGTCGACTGACGTGACGCCACGGGTTGACGTGGCCGGGCGGCACATCGCAAAGGACGGCGCCCGCACCGGCTCGAGCTCCGGAAGCGAGACTGCGTGCAGCCGGCAATCCTCGTCCGAGTACGTGAGCACGCCGCTGACTCCCACCTCGCGCAGCCGGCGCACGGCCGTCTCCGACGTCGCGCGACATGTCGCGGACGGTCGTCGACGACTCGCCCGTGGCGTTGGTCCGGTCGGGCTCCGTCCGCAAGGCGTCCACGGCCGCGGCGAGACCGAGGGCGGCGAGCGCCGAGACCAGAAACCAGGTGGCGGTTCGACGCACGCGCGGGCTTACTCAGCCGGGGGTACCACCCGATTCGCGCGTGCAGATGGTTGTCGTGGTTCCACAGCACGCGCACGACGCCCCGCGGGCCGGTGAACCCGGTGTTGGGGCCGACGTAGACGAGCTTCACACCCGCGGCGACGAAGCGGTCGACGAGATCCTGCGCGAGGCGCCGGTCGATCTGCGAGACGAGCGTCGGCGGCCGCTCCTGGCGGTCGCGCCTGGGGTAGTAGACGTCGACGTCGCGTCCGTTCTGGTGTGTCATGTGCACCGGGCCGAACGGGCCGCCTCGTCGGAGGCTGACGTCGCCGATGCCGACCCGCGGGGCCGCCGGGTGGGCCTCCGCGTACTCACGGACGACTCGCAGGACGATGCGAAGAAGCCGGTCGGTACCCCAGCGCCGTTCACCGCGGTTGGGCACGCGGTGCAGGACGGGATCCCACGTGAAGAAGTGCTCGCCCTCGGCGGGGAACTGGACGCCACGCACCAGACTGCCGTTGGAAGGCGGCCCGATCGCAACGGACCGCCGCCAGGCGACCTCGGACTCGGGCGTCGCCGGCTCCCACACATGCGGCTCGCCGGTCCCCGAATCCGGGAAGGCGGCTGCGCCCGCGGCGGCGGTGAGAGCAAGCACCAGCGTGGCGAGGGCGATTCGCACGAACAAGATGACTACGACGCCAGATCGTGGCCGGGTCCCGGACCCCGGCCTTACCCCGTACCGTACCGATTGTCGTGAGCGCCGCCTGGCTAACCGCCGCGTTCCTGGCCGCGACGTCGCCAGTGCATGCCTCTCAGGAGTGGCACGGCGTGCTCGGGCACTCCGAGCGAGGGCAATCGATTCGAGCGCACCGCTACGGCGACGTCTCGAGCCCACAGACGATCCTCGTCGTCGGCTGCATCCACGGCGACGAGTGCGAGGGCATCGAGATCACGAGGCGACTGGCGCGCGGAACACATCCACCCGGCCTCGATCTGTGGATCGTCCACAGCCTGAATCCGGACGGGCAGCGGCTCGGTCTCCGCGTGAACGGCCGCGGCGTCGACCTGAATCGGAACTTCGGTTCCGAATGGAGCGAGAGCGGACGCCGGTGGGATCTGGAGTACTCGGGCCCCCGACCGTGGTCCGAACGGGAGTCGCGGCTTGCCCGCGGGCTCGTTCTCCGCGCCCGCCCCGACGTGACGATCTGGTACCACCAGCCCCAGGACGTCGTCCGCGCTTGGGGCAGCAGCCGGGCGACGGCGAGGCGCTACGCCCGTCTCGCCGGGGAGCGCTACAGCTCCATTCGCTGGCCAAACGGAACGGCGCCCAACTGGCAGAACCACACGTTTCCCGAGGCTGTGTCCTTCGTCGTCGAGCTTCCGGCGGGTGAGCTCGCCGGCGACAGGGCCGCGCGACACGCCCGAGCTGTCCGCCGCCTCCGTGCTCTAACTGCCGCCGGACCTGCCGACGATGTGTCGGAGCATGTCCAGCTCGCCTGGCGTCAACACCGAAATGGCTTAGCTCGCGGTCGGCTGTCCCGGCACGCGCGCCGTGTCGCCGAGGAAGCGGGCCAACCGCTCGGCCTCGTCGTCGGTGAGCGAGACTGCCGCCTCGGCCCGCGGCGTCTCCCCTCGCCCGCTCCAGACGCTGAAGCGAACGTGCCGGCTCCCCTCGGCGTCCCCGAGGTAGCGCGAGACTCGTAGAGCCTTCTCGGGAGCCTTCTCGACGAGCGGATGCGCGGCGAAGAACTCGACGATCTTCACGCGCTGCGCGGCGCCGCACCAAGGGCAGAAGCGCAAGCGCTCCTCGACCTCGCCGCGGCAGCACGCGCACGCAGGCATCGCCCGGGAAGCGTACGACGGCACCCGGACCTCCGCACGGCCTGCAGCCGTACTCCCTCGCATGGACCGGATGGAGGCGCGCGCTCGTATAGTCGGCACGCGATGGCGGGCGCGGGCCGTGACGAGCGTGCCTGGGTGCTCGGCGCCCAGGCTGGGTCGGCCTCCGATTTCGAGGCGCTCTTTCGCGCTCACTGGCCGCGCGCATATCGCGCCGCCTACCTCGTCGTGCACGACGCCGCCGCGGCCGAGGACCTCGCCCAGGAGGCCTTTCTCGCCGCAACACGCGCCCTCGACCGCTTCGACAGCGGACGGCCCTTCGGCCCGTGGCTTCACCGCATCGTGGTCAACCGGGCGATCGACTGGGCGCGGGCCAGAGCTCTGCGGCGCGAGGTGGGCGCGGGCGAGACCGTCGAGACGTTCGCGGCCGAGGAGCGGGGAGACCCCGCTGCCCCGCTCCCGGACGACGTCGTCGCCGCTCTCGCCTCGCTCTCGCCGGACCACCGCGCCGTCGTCGTGCTTCGCTACGTCCTCGAGTACACGCCCGGCGAGATCGCGCGGATGCTCGAGCTTCCCCGGGGAACTGTGAACTCGCGCCTGCGTCGCGGGCTCGACGCACTCGAGGGAGTCATCGGTCGCCCGGAGGAGCGATGACGGCAAGCTCCGTCCGCGACGCGCTCCTCGCCGTGCGCGTACCCGACGAGCTCGAGGCACAGCGCCGAACCTGGGCGGTCGTGCGCGGCGCCTATGCCGAGCGAGAGCCGGCGCCGCGACACGGGCGGCGGCTGCGGCTCCTGGTCGCATTCGCCGTGCTCGCCGCGCTCGTTGCCGCCGCGCTCTCTCCGCCGGGACGCTCGGTCGGCGGCTGGATCCGCGACCGCGTCGCCGGCGAGGAGGCGACCGAGCCGGCGCTCGTCCGGCTGCCCAGCGCGGGCCGCCTCCTCGTCGTCTCCGAGCAGGGGCCCTGGCTCGTCCGGCCCGACGGCTCCAAGCGCCCGCTCGGGGAACTACGAGGGCGCGTCCTTCTCCCCGAACGCGCTCTTCCTCGTCGCCACCCAGGAGAGGCAGGTCGTCGCGCTCGAGCCCGACGGCGACGTGCGCTGGACGGTCACCAGGCCGACGCCCGTGGCGGATGCCCGCTGGGCGCCGACCCCGGGCTTCCGGGTCGCCTACCGCGAGGGCGCGACGCTCCGCATCGTCGGAGGCGACGGCGAGGGCGACCGGCTTCGCGCCGAAAACATTGCCCCGGTGCCACCGGCGTGGCGACCCGGCGAAGGCCGCACGGTGCTCGCCTATGCCTCGACCGACGGGCGCGTCCACGTGGTCGAGGCCGACGGCGAGGAGCTCTGGGCCGTCGACCCGGGCGCGGCGCCCGAGCAGCTCGTCTGGTCGGACGACGCGGGCCTGCTGCTCGTCGTCACCGCGGGCCGGCGCCATCCGGTCTACACTCGCCGCCGGCAAGCCGGCCGGGCCCGCCCTCGAGACGCCGGAGGGCCAGGACATCCTCGACGCGTCGTTCGCACCGGGGACGCGGGAGATCGCCTACTCGGTCTACGCCGCGGAAACCGGCCAGAGCTCGATCGTTCTCGCAGGCCGGCGGCTTCAGCAGGGAGAAGGTCGCTTCGAGGACGTCGTCTTCTCGCCGAACGGGCGCTGGCTTCTCACCGGCTGGCCCGAGGCCGATCAGTTTCTCTTCATTCGGCCTTCCCGGCGTCCGGCGCCTCGTCGACCGTGCCCGGTATCAGGCGCGAGTTCGACCCGGGCGGCATCGGCGCGACGTCGTTCCCGCGCGTGGCCGAGTGGTGCTGCCGCTAGCGACTAGTAGCGGTAGCCAGAGTCTTCGTCCTCGTCGTCTTCGTCCTCGTCGTCGTCGTCCGTCGTCGTCTCGTCGGTGGTCGTGCCGCCTCCGCCCCCACCGACGATGATCGTCCCCTCCATGCCGCGGTCGCGGTGGTCGCCGACCGGGCAGTACATCTCGTACTCGCCGTCCTCGAGGTCGAGGTTCAGGTCGGCGGACTCGCCCGCGGCCAGCTCGGCGGTCTCCACCTCGCCGGACGGGCCTTCGATCTCGAGCGCGTGCACGGCCCCGCCGTCGTTCGTCACGCGGAACGTGTAGGAGCCGGGGTCGACCTCGATCGTAGAGGGCTCGATCGCGAACTCCCCCAGGGAGACCTCGACGACGGTGCCGTCCCCCGGCGCGGCGTCCTCGTCGGCGACCCCCTCCTCCCCGCCGCAGGCTGGGAGGAGTGTGAGAGCGAGTGCGGCGAGGAGGAGACGACGCATCGGAGATCCATACGCGGAGCGCAGTCGACCGGTTTCGCGACCGGCGGCCGACGAACCGCGAGCGCAGCTTGGGCGAACTAGGCGTGGCCAGATGATGACACCGACCAGGGAGACACGATGAGAGTCAGAAAGCCCCTCGCGCTTCTCACCGTCAGCGCGTGCGCCGCCCTCGGGGTCGCCGCCTGCGGTGGGGACGACGACGATTCCGCCACCCAGACGCCGGCGCCTGCACAGAGACATGGCGACGGGTGAGGCGGACACGATGACCCCGGCTGCGGACCTGCGCGTGACGCTGGACACGCTCCTCGGCGAGCACGCGCTCCTCGCAGTCGCCGCCACCCAGAAGGGCCTCGACGGCGCCGAGGACTTCGAGGCCGCCGCCGCGGCGCTCGACGCGAACTCGGTCGAGGTCTCCGAGGCGATCGCCTCGGTCTACGGCGACGAGGCCGCCGAGCAGTTCCTCGACGCCCCCAGCCTCTGGCGCGACCACATCCAGTTCTTCGTGGATTACACGGTCGCCCTCGCCGGAAACGACAAGGCCGGCCAGAAGGAGGCGGTCGACAACCTGATCGGCTACACGGGCGCCTTCTCCGGCTTCCTCGCCCAGGCAACCGGCCTGCCCCAGCACGCCCTCCAGGAAGGCGTGACCATGCACGTCATGCAGCTGAAGGGCGCTCTCGACGCCTACGCCAAGGGCAACTACGAGAAGGCCCAGTCGCTCGCCCGCGAGGCGTACAAGCACATGATCGCCACCGGCGACACGCTCGCCCAGGGCATCGCCCAGCAGAACCCCGAGATGTTCGGACACTAGCGCCGACAAACCGATCCCCCACCGGCTGCGAATCAGTTGCAGCCCGGTGACGGAGCCGCGGCCCGGCTCCGCCCCGACGCCCCCGGTGACCCCCCTGCGGCCCCGGGGGCGTCGGCCTCCCGCTCGTGGAACTCTGTCTATCCTCGCTCCGTGATCCTGGAGAACGGCGTCGTCCGCACCCTCGACCCGTCCTTGCCGAGGGCTGCCGCGCTGGCCATCGCCGGCGAGCGAATCGCCGGCGGGGTCGGCACGCACGAGACCGCCCTGGCGAGCCCGGACCGGGTCGACCTGGGCGGACGCTGCGTCCTGCCTGGGTTCACCGACTCGCACGTCCACTTCCCGACGTGGGCGCTCGCCCAGCGCCAGGTGAGGCTGGAGGGGACGCGCTCGCTCGACGAGGCGCTCGCCCGGGTCGCCTCCGCGGTGGGAGAGCTGCCGAGCGGGGGCTGGCTGCGCGGCCTCGGCTGGCGGAGCGGCGAGTGGTCGCCCTCGACCGAGCCGACGAAGGAGGCCCTGGACGCCGTCTCGGGCGACGCGCCCGTCGCGCTCATGTCCAAGGACTACCACTCGCTCTGGGTCAACTCGGCGGCGCTCGCACTCGCCGACGGCGAGCTCCAGGTGCCCGGTGGAGTCGTCGAGCGCGACGGGCGCGGCGAACCCACCGGCGTGCTTCGGGAGGAGTGCGCCTGGCACTTCCGCGACACGTACGTCCGGCCGACCGAGGACGAGATGGTCGAGGCCTGCCGGGAAGGCATCCCGCTCGCGATCTCGCGCGGCGTCGTCTCGGTGCACGACAAGGACGGCTGGCTGGGGGCGCTTCGCGTCTTCCAGCGCCTGCGCGCCGAGGGCGCCCTGAACCTGCGCGTCTGGCAGTCGCTCCCCTGGGATCTCCTCGACCGCCTCGAGGAGATCGGCCTCGCTTCCGGCGTCGGGGACGACCTCCTTCGCGTCGGGTACATCAAGGCGTTTCTCGACGGCACGCTCGGCTCGCGGACGGCGCTCCTGCTCGACGGCTCCGGAGTAGAGATCGTCGGCTACGAGGAGTTCGTCGACATCGTCCGCCGGAGCGCCCGCGCCGGCTTTCCCGTCGCGGTGCATGCCATCGGCGACCTCGCCAACCGGCGAGCGCTCGACGCCTTCGAGGAGACGCAGGACGAGTGGCGACCGCGCGGCCTCCGCCAGCGAATCGAGCACGCGCAGCTCCTCGCGCCCGAGGACGTCGGCCGCTTCGCGGAGCTCGGGATCGCCGCCTCCGTTCAGTTCAGCCATGCCCCGTCCGACCGTGACCTCGCGGACGACTTCTGGGCGGGCAAGACGGACGGCGCCTACGCCTTCCGCTCACTCATCGACTCGGCCGCGCTCGTCGCCAACGGCTCGGACGCGCCGGTCGAGGAGCTCGACCCGCTCCTCGGGATCAGGGCCGGCGTCACGCGCACGCTCGACGACCGCGAGCCCTGGCACCCCGAGCAGGCGGTGACCCTCGAGCAGGCCCTGCACGCGACCTGCGTCACCCCCTCCTGGCTCACGGGCGACGAGCGCCGCCGGGGGAAGCTCCTCCCCGGTTTCCTGGCCGACCTCGTCGTCCTCGACCGTGATCCGCTCGGCTGCCCCGTCGAGGAGCTCGGCGAGATCCAGGTCGTGGCCACGATGCTGGGTGGCCGCTGGGTGCACAACCCGCCGCCCTGGGACTGACTAGGCCCAGGGGTACAATGCGCTTATGCGCACGATGCGACCCGTCCATGACGAGGAGTGCGCGGTCGCCTGTACCGCCGACATCATCGGGTCGAAGTGGACGGCGATTATCGTCCACGACCTCTCAGAGGGACCGCGGCGCTTCTCCGAGCTGGAGCGCTCGTGCCCGGGCATCAGCCCGCGGACGCTTTCGGAGCGCCTGCGCGTCCTCGAGCACGACGACATCATCTCGAAGCATGCCGCCGCCCGGCGCGCCGAGTACAAGCTGACCGAGAAGGGCACGGCTCTCCTCCCCATCATCGAGGAGATGCGCCGTTTCGGCCGCTCGTGGCTCGTGACGGACGAGACGCACAGGCACGCACACGGCGGCAAGCGCGTCGCGCCGGCCGCGTAGCTGATCCGATCGGGAACTTTCCTTCGGCGCCGGGTGTAACCGGTATGGAATGAGACGTGTGCTTCTCCTCGCCGCCGTTGCCGCCACCGCAGTCGGCCTGACAGCCGGCCCGGTGGCAGCGAAGGAGGGCGTGGAGGCGACTCTGCTGACGCCGCTTCCGCTCGACGCCGCCCCAGGCGACGAGCTCACCGTCGCCTGGACCCTCCTCTTCGTCGACGACCGAGGAAAGCAGCAACCGTTCGGGGCTTCAGGCGTCTACATTCGGCTCTTCGGCGACGCCGGCGGGGAGCCCACGATCGGCTCGGCGAGCGGAGCTTCGCACGAGGACGGTCGGTACGAGGCGACCGTGGCGGTGCCCGAGGGCGGGATCGGCGGCGTCCAGATCGGGCTCCGGGGAATTGCCTCGGACACGGATGGCACACACGCGAGCGACATGTTCTTCCCGATCACGAACAATCCGCTCCCGGCGGTGACGGACACCACGCCGGCGGCGGGCGGAACCGAGCCGGCGCCCGCGCCCGCGCCGCCCGAGCCTTCGAGCACCATGTCCGCTCTGTGGATCGTCGCGCTTGCTCTAGCCGTCGTCGCCGCGCTTGCCACGATCATCGTGCTCCTCCGACGCGGCCGGCACCCTGCTGCCGCCTAGCGTCGCAAGAAGTTCCGAACGACGAACGTGAGGTTCGCGGGCCGCTCGGCGAGGCGGCGCGTGAAGAAGGGGAACCACTCGGGGCCGAAGGGCGTCGCCACCAGCACCTTGTAGCCGCGGGCGGCGAGGTCGAGCTGGAGCTGGGGACGGACGCCGTAGAGCATCTGGAGCTCGAAGCGGTCGCGGCCGACTCCCTCCCGCTCGGCGAAGGCGAGGGCGTGCTCGATCATCCGCTCGTCGTGCGTGGCGATCGCCGTGTAGCCGCCGCCCGTGAGGGAGCGCTCGACCAGCCGAAGGTAGGCGGCGTCGACGTCCTCCTTCTTCGGATACGCGACCGACTCCGGCTCGAGGTAGGCGCCCTTGACCAGCCTGAGGTTGGGCTCGAGCGGCAGGAGGCTCTCGAGATCGTCCTGAGTTCGGTAGAGGTAGGACTGAAGAACGGTGCCGACGTTGTCGAGCCCTGCCTCGCGCAGGCGCCGGTAGATGCGCAGCGTCGGGTCGACGAGCGCGGAGTACTCCATGTCGATGCGAATGAAGTTGCCGAGCTCGGCCGCCCGCTCGACGACGCGCTCGACGTTCCCGTAGGCGAGCTCCTCGTCGAGGTCGAGACCGAGGTGCGTCAGCTTCAGCGCCACGTTCGCCCGCAGCTCCTCTGAGTGGAGCCGGGCGAGGATCTCCAGGTACTGCTCGACGACGCGGCGCGCCTCGGCCTCCTCGAGCACGTCCTCGCCGAGAAGGGTCGTGTTCGCGTAGAGGCCGCGCTCGTTCAGGCCGCGCAGGACGGCGACGCACGCATCGAGATCCTCGCCCGCGACGAAGCGCGACGCTCCGAGGCGCAGGCCGTGCTTCGAGGCGAAGCCACGCACGCGCGCGTTGCCGGAGGACGCGAGGATGGCCTTGCGAAGCGCCCCGTTCACCGCCTGACCGACCGCCACGGTCAGTGGAGGCCGCGGAGGGCGACGAGCGTCTCCCGGGCCGTCTCGACCCCGAGCGGGATGTAGCGGGCGAGCAAGCGCTCGTTCGGCGAGTGGATGTTCGCACCGGGGAGCGCGAAGCCGGTGAGGATCGTGGGGATGCCCCGGTCGGAAAGCGCGGGGACGAGCGGGATCGTCCCGCCGGAGCGGAGAAGGAGCGGGCGCCGGCCGAGGACGCGCTCGAAGGCGTCCTGGGCGAGGCGGACGGCGGGTGCGTCCGGAGGGATCAGCCCCGGCGGGGAGGACGACCGCCGCTCGACCTCCAGCTCGGCGCCCTCGGGCGCAGCCTCGCGCAGAAGCCGCTCGAACGTCGCGGCGATCTCCTCGACGTCCTGCCCGGGCGCGAGCCGGATGGAGACGTTGGCCTCGGCGAAAACGGGCAGGACTGTCTTCTGGAGGACGGGCTCGCCGCCGTGGATCCCGTTCACGTCGACCGCAGGGGCGGCGAACGTGCGCAGGTAGAGCTCGTCGGCGGCGTCCGCTTCCAGCGGCCTCGCGCCGGCTTCGGCGAGCACGTGCGCTCCCGGGTCGAGCTCCTGCCACGATCTGACCTCCTCCTCGGTCGGAGGAATAACCCCGGCGCGAAGCTCGTCCGGCAGCGCCACGACCGCCTGCGAGCGACCGCGAGAGCGCGTGCACGGCGTTCAGCGCCGCGCCGCCGAACATGCCGGAGTGAAGGTCGCGCTCGCCGGTCCGTCAGGCGGACGTGGAAGTAGACGAGCCCCCGCACTGCCAGGTCGAAGGCGGGCGTGTCCTCCCGAGGCATGCCGCTGTCGAAGATGAGGCAGGCGTCGGCACCGCGCTCGTCCGCGGCCAGGAAGTCGACGATCGAGTGGCCGCCGATCTCCTCCTCGCCGTCGAAGGCGACCCTGACGTTGACGGGCAGCGCCCCCTCCTCGGCGAGCAGCCGGGCAGCCTTCAGCAGGAGGTAGGCGTTGCCCTTGTCGTCCGCGGTGCCGCGGCCGTACAGGTAGCCGTCCCGCACCTCCGGCTCGAACGGATCGGACTCCCAGAGGTCGAGCGGCGTGGGCGGCTGGACGTCGAAATGGCCGTAGAGGAGGACGGTCGGCGCCTCGGCGGCGCTCGCCGAGGCGCGAATCTCGCCGACGGCCAGGGGGTGCGTCTTCGTCTCCACGAGCTCTGCCTTCCCGCCGGCGCCGCGGACGAACTCGCAGACCCACTCGCCGGAGTCGCGCACGTCGCCGGCGTGCGCCGGGTCGGCGCTCACGCTCGGGATGCGAAGCCACTCGAAGAGCTCGCCGAGCCAGGCGGGGTCGATCGGGTCGCTCACGCGCGGAACTCTATGCGCCGAGTTGCGTTCGGCTCGGGGTTAGGCGACGTCGCGGAGCTTCTGCGTCTCGGCCAGCGCGTGCAGCTTCTTCAGGCACTGGTTCTCGATCTGGCGGACGCGTTCGCGCGTGACGTTGAAGGTGCGTCCCACCTCGTCGAGCGTGCACGGCTGCTGGCCGTGGAGCCCGTAGCGCATCTCGAGGACGCGCCGCTCGCGAAGCGAGAGCGTCTCGAGGACGCGGCTGAGCGTCTCCTTGCGCAGCGAGGTCTCGGCCGCCTCGTCGGGAGCCGGTGCGCTCTCGTCGGCGAGGAAGTGGCCGAACTCGGACTCCTCCTCGTCCCCGACCGGCTTCTCGAGGGAGATGGGCGCCTGCGCGCTCCGCCTGATGTGCTCGACCTCGTCGGCTGCCAGCTCGAGCTCCTCGGCGATCTCGTCGACGGACGGCTCCCTACCGAGCTCACCGAGCAGCTTGCGCTCGACCCTGCCGATCTTGTTCAGCTTCTCGACGACGTGGACGGGCATGCGGACCGTGCGCGCCTTGTCGGCGAGCGCGCGCGCGACCGCCTGGCGGATCCACCAGGTCGCGTACGTCGAGAACTTGAAGCCCTTGCGGTAGTCGAACTTCTCCGCGGCGCGCACGAGCCCGATCGTCCCCTCCTGGATCAGGTCGAGGAAGGGCAGGCCCTGGTTGCGGTAGTTCTTGGCGATCGAGACGACGAGCCGCAGGTTCGACTCGACCATCTTCTGCTTGGCCGGGTGCTCTCCGCGCTCGATCAGCTTCGCGAGCTCGACCTCCTGCGCGGCCGTGAGCAGAGGAACCTTGCCGATGTCCTTGAGGAAGAGCTGGAGGGCGTCCGTCGAGATCTCGCGCGCCTCCGGCTCGATGACGATGACCGCCGCGTCCTCTCCCTCGTCCACGATCTCGATGTGAAGCTCCTCGAGCGCCGAGTAGAACTCGTCCAGCTGGACGGGCTCGAACTCGTCGCCGAGCGCGAGGGCGATCTCTTCGTGCGTGAGGAAGCCGGCCTCTTGGCCTTGCCGAACGAGTGCTCTGGCGTCCTCATGGTCGAGGATGACGCCCACTTCGCTCACTTTCCTCTCCACGAAAGCCCCTATCTCGTCTCCTCAACGTAGTCCGAGCCGGCGACTTGTCAATGGTCGCTTCGCCGCAAATGTCCTGCACAAGCGACGCGACTCTTGCACGGCGGTCGGACGTTCGTCATGCCCCTTTTGGGGGAGTGTTGGTTTATTCGACGTCTTCTAGACGGTCGAGGAGGCGCTCGGCTTCCCTCCCGTAAAACCCGTCCGGATCGGCTTCACGAGCCAAACGGAGCTGACGAATCGCCTCTTCGACCTGGCCGAGCCAGGAGAGCGCCAGCCCGAGGTGGTAGCGGACGAGGCCGTTCTCGTCGGCGTCCGCCAGCGGGCCGAGCCGCGAGAATGCCTGCGACGGATCGTCCTTGTCGAAGCGCCCGATCGCGTCGGCGACCTTCGCCGGGACGCTTGTCCGGTCGGCCTCGAGTGCGCGTCGCAAACGCTGCGCTGGCGGAGACAGGGCGGCCGACCCGCTGGAGAGCGATGCCGTAGACGAGACGCTCTTCGACTCCACCTGCTTCGGCCTGGCGCTCGAGCTCGGCGAGCTGCTCTTCCGGCGAGAGGCCCTCCAGCTCGGGCGGGGCGGCGAGCGGTGCGACGAAGGGCGGCCGCCCGGGAGCGAACTGCGGGTTGAGGAGGTCCTCTGCCCGCAGAGCCGCCGGAGAGTCGGGCTCGACCCGCTCGGCCTCGCGCCAGGCGGCGCGCGCGCCCTCCTCGTCGCCGGCGGCGAGAAGCGCCAGGCCGAGGTGGAGCCGGACGACGCCGCTCTCCGGCTGCTCGGCTGCGAGCGTCTCGAGCTGCGCGAGCGTGCCCTCGGGCCACGAGGCGATCGCGGCGCCGACGGCAGCCTCCACCGACTCGGGGTTCGCGGCGAGGAGCTCCTCGAAGCGGGCGCGGCCGGCCGCCCGGTCGCCGTCGTCGAGGAGCTGCTCGGCCTCGCGCAGGGCCTCGGCTTCCCCGTCGCTCCGCGCCAGCAGGCCCAGCTCGAGCGGCGGCGGCCGGGCGCTCGGCCTCGGTCGTCGTGGGAGTCGATCCCCCCTCGCCCTGGAGCACGGCGACGCCGACGACGACGGCCGCGGCGGCTGCCGCAGCGAGGCCGACGAGGACGCGGGCGCGGCGCGGAGACACGCGGCGAGCCTAGCTTCGGGACCTTGCAAGACGCCGCAGGCACGTAGCTATACTTCCTGAAGCAATGCCGAGCTACCGGGAGCTGCTGGACCAGGTCAAGAGCGAGATCGACGAGATCGACGCTCCCGCCGCCGCGGAGCTTCGCGACTCCGAGGCGCCCGTTTTCGTGGACGTACGCGACCGGAACGAGTGGGACGAGGGCCACATCCCGGGCGCCGTCCACGTGCCGCGGGGGAACCTCGAGTCGCGCATCGAAGGCGCCGTTCCCGACCGCGATGCGCAGATCGTCGTCTACTGCGCTTCCGGCGCCCGCTCGGCCTTCGCCGCCAAGGCGCTGGAGGAGCTCGGCTATGAGGACGTCGTCTCGCTCGCCGGCGGGTTCAACGAATGGAAGCGGAGCGGCTACGGCTTCGACCTGCCGCGCGTCCTGGACGAGCCGAAGCGGCGCCGTTACTCGCGACACCTCCTCATCCCCGAGGTCGGCGAGGAGGGCCAGCTGCGCCTTCTTGATTCGCGCATCCTCCTGATCGGCGCCGGCGGTCTCGGCTCGCCCGCCTCGCTCTACCTCGCGGCGGCGGGCGTCGGCACGATCGGGATCGTCGACGACGACGTCGTGGACGATTCCAACCTCCAGCGCCAGATCGTCCACTCGACCGAGCGCCTCGGCGAGCCGAAGGCCGAGTCGGCCAAGCGCACGATCGAGGCGCTCAACCCCGACGTCACCGTCAAGGTCTTCCGGGAGCGGCTCACCTCCGAGAACGTCGACCGGATCCTCGGAGAGGGCTGGGACGTGATCGTCGACGGGGCCGACAACTTCCCGACCCGCTATCTCCTGAACGACGCGTCGGTCTGGCACGGCATTCCCGTCGTGCACGGGTCGATCTTCCGCTTCGAGGGTCAGACCACCGTCTTCAAGCCGAAGGAAGGGCCGTGCTACCGCTGCCTCTTCCCGCAGCCGCCGCCGCCCGAGCTCGCTCCGAGCTGCGCCGAGGGCGGCGTCCTCGGCGTCCTGCCCGGCATCGTCGGCTCGTTGCAGGCCAACGAGGCGCTGAAGCTGGCCCTCGGGATCGGCGAGCCGCTCGTCGGCCGCCTGCTCCTCTTCGACGCCCTCGAGACGCAGTTCACCGAGATCAGCCTGCGCCGCGACCCGGAGTGCCCGGTCTGCGGCGACAACCCGACCATCACGGACTACATCGACTACGTCGAGTTCTGCCAGGGCCGCGCGCCGCAGGTGGCGCAGTGACGAGGGTTCGCATCCCGCCCACCCTGCGCTCCGAGGTCGGCGGCGCGCGCGAGGTCGAGGCCAACGGCGCGACCATGCGCGACGTGCTCGCCGACCTCGCCGAGCGCTTCCCCGGCCTCGGCAGGCAGGTGCTCGAGGACGGCGACGGCATCGCGCCCTTCGTGAACGTCTACCTCGACAGCGAGGACGTGCGCACGCTGGACGGGCTCGACACGCCTGTGCGCGAGGGCTCGACGGTGATCCTGCTCCCGGCGATGGCCGGCGGGGAGCGGACGCTCACGCCCGTCCCTCCTCGAGACGGTCGGCTCGACGCCGCTCGTCGAGCTGCCCCGCCTCGCCCCGCACGCCGGCGTGCGGATCTACGCGAAGCTCGAGGGCCAGAACCCGACCGGCTCGATCAAGGACCGCGTCGCCAAGGCGATGATCGAGGCGGCCGAGGCCTCGGGCGAGCTCGAGCCCGGCCGCGAGCTCCTGGAGCCGACCAGCGGCAACACCGGCATCTCGCTCGCCTTCGTCGCACGGCTCAAGGGCTATCCCCTCACCTGCGTCATGCCCGAGAACGCGACGCCCGAGCGCGTCAAGCTGCTCGAGCTCTACGGCGCGCACATCGTCTTCTCACCGGCCTCGGAGGGCTCCAACGGCGCCGTTCGCCTCGCTCTGCGAATGGCCGAGCAGGACCCGCGCTGGTTCATGCCCTTCCAGTACGGCAACGAGGCCAATCCCCGCGCTCACTACGAGGGTACGGGCGCCGAGATCGCAGACGCCCTCCCGCACGTCGACGCCCTCGTCGCCGGTCTCGGCACCGGCGGCACCCTCATGGGCGCCGGGGACCGTCTTCGGGAGTCCTTCCCCGACCTGATCGTCGCAGCCGCGGAGCCGCTCCAGGGTGACCTCGTCTACGGCCTGCGCTCGCTCGCCGACGGCTACGTGCCGCCGATCCTCGACGTCTCGAAGCTCGACCGGAAGGTGCTCGTCACCAACGAGGAGTCCGTCGCGGCCCTGCGCGCTGCTGCTCGAGCGCGAGGCAATCTTCGCCGGCGTCTCCTCGGGAGCGGTAATCCACGTCGCCCGCCGCCTCGCCGAGGAGCTCGACGAAGGAGTCGTCGTCGCCGTCCTTGCCGACGGCGGCTGGAAGTACCTCTCCGCCGACTTCTGGACGCGTCCACCCGACGAGGTGGGCGCGTCCATGGAGGACCGCCTCTGGTGGTGATCCCCGCCGAGGTGCGCTCGGCGCTCGTCGAGCACGCCGAGGCGGAGCTCCCGAACGAGGCCTGTGGGCTGCTGGCGCTCCGCGGCGGCGTCGCGGAGCGGTTCTTCCCCGGGCGGAACCGCGCCGAGAGCCCGTACCGCTTCGAGCTCGAGATCGATCCCGAGGTCTGGTTCCTCGAGGACGACGGCTACGAGCTCGCCGTCTTCCACTCGCACCCGTCCTCGCCCGCCGCGGCCCTCGCGCACGGACGTCGAGTCGATCGGCCTCTGGGAAGGGAAGCCGTACGTGATCCTCTCGCTCCGCACTGGTGAGCTGGCCGCCTGGACGATCACGGACGAGCGGGTGGACAGCCTGCCGCTGTCATAGGCCCGGGAACCTTCCGCACCGAACGCTCCGTCGGAACGGTCATGAAGACCTTCACGCTTCTCGCATCGCTGGTCGCGGCAGCCGCGCTCGCCGGCTGCGGCGGCGAGGACGCCCCGGCCGACGCCGGCACGAGCTCCCCGACGGAGCGGTCCCGCCCTCTCGATCGACGACGCTCTCGCCGCCGGCTCCGACGAGCCGCTGCTCGTTACGGGCAACCTCCTTGCCCAGGGCGGCGAGGTCCGCCTCTGCTCGGCGCTCGCGGAGTCCTTCCCGCCGCAATGCGGCGGGGCTTCGCTCGCCGTCGACGGGCCTCGAGCTCGAGGAGGTCGACGGCCTGATGACCGAACGCGACGTCAGCTGGACGGATCGCCCGATCGAGCTTCTCGGCGTTGTGGAACGACTCCCAGGGGAAGGCGACATCTGACGGTCAGCGAGAATGCACGCCGATGACCGCGGTATCCGGAGGGCTGGAACGAGGTTCGCGGCGCGCTGCAGCGCGGCTTTCGCTTCCAGGACTTCGCGGAGGCGATCGCCTTCGTCAACCGCCTGGCCGAGGCGGCGGAGGCGGCGAACCACCACCCGGACATCGCGATCAGCTGGAACGCGGTTACGGTTCGCTGGTGGACGCACGTGAAGCGCGAAATCACCGAGCGAGACGTCGAAATGGCCCGCCGCACCGACGAGCTGGCCTCGTCGTTCTCGCAGCACTGATCGCCTGCTTACGGCGGGTGCGGCTCGGAACGGCAGGAGCGAGGGCGGCGCCGGGCCGCCGAACCGACCCCGACGACGGAGCTGACGATCACGCTCTGGCCTCAGGGTCGCGACGGCGAGTCACTGGAGGCAACGCTCACATGCGACCCGGCGGGCGGCACGCATCCGGACCCGGAGGCAGCGTGCACGGCGCTGGCAGTGGACCCGGAGGCGCTCGAGCCGGTTCCTGCCGGACGCGGTCTGCACGATGATCTTCGGCGGTCCCGAGCAGGCGACCGTCGTCGGCGTTCTCGACGGCGAGAATGTCGACGCGGCCTTCGAGCGCTCCAACGGATGCGAGATCGACCGCTGGGACCGGATGGCCGTCCTGCTCCAACTCCAGCCAGCCGCCCGTTAGCCCAGCGCGGCGCGCTCGTCGGCGGTGAGCTCGAGCCCCAGCGCCGCGACGTTCTCCTCCAAGTGCGCGACCGAGGCGGTGCCAGGGATGGGCAGAACGACCGGCGAGCGCGCCAGGAGCCAGGCCAGCGCAACCTGCGCGGCCGTGGCGCCGCGGTCGCGGGCGACCCCGCCGAGCGCGCCGTCGGGCTTTGCGAGCTCGCCAACCGCGAGCGGATACCAGGGGAGGAAGGCGATGCCCTGCCGCTCGCACTCGTCGACAACTCCCTCGGCCTCGCGGTCGACGAGGCTGTAGCGGTTCTGGACGGAGACGACGGGCACGAGCTCCTGCGCCCGCGTGAGCAGCTCGACGCTGACGTTCGAGAGGCCGACTTGGCGGATCTTGCCTTCGTCCCGCAGGCGCGCCAGCTCGCCGATCGACTCCTCGAACGGGACGTCCTCGGTCGACGGCGTGAAGCTGGTAGAGGTCGATGCGGTCGAGGCGCAGGCGGCGCAGGCTCCCCTCGCAGGCCTCGCGCAGGTGCTCGGGGCGCCCGTCCCGCGTCCAGGCTCCCGAGGCGTCGCGCACCAGCCCACCCTTCGTGGCGATGACGAGCCCGTCCGGGTAGGGGTGCAGCGCCTCGGCGATCAGAAGCTCGCTCACCTCGGGGCCGTAGGCGTCGGCGGTGTCGATCAGGTCGACGCCGAGCTCGACCGCCCGGCGGAGCACGCGCAGCGCGTTCTCGCGGTCCTTGGGCCAGCCCAGGATCTGCGGACCGCAGATCCTCATGGCACCGAAGCCCAGCCGGCGACACCTCGAGGTCGCCTCCGATCCGGAACGTCCTGGGCACGGCGCTCACAGAGGCAGGCTAGCCAGCAGCGACGCGCGAACGCGCCCCACCGGGCGTGGCCGCGAGGGTCAGGCGCAGAGCTCGCGGGCTACCGCCGCGTAGACCTCGGCACAGCGCTCCGCGCTCGCCAGGTCGACCCACTCCTCGACGGCGTGGGCGCCCTCGCCGGCCGGGCCGAAGACGACCGTGGGGATGCCGGCGGCCGCGAGCAGGGCCGAGTCGGCCCAGAAGGGCACGCCGACGATCTCGGGGCTCCCGGCGTGGCGGGCAACGACCTGGGCGATCGGCGCGTCCGCCGGCGTCTCGAAAGGCTGCCGCGCGACGACCACGCGGGTCTCGCCGTCGATCTCGCCGAGCAGCTCCCGCAGCTCGTCCTCCACCTGGGCGTCCGACTCACCGGGGACAGTGCGCCGCTCCCCCTTGAGGAGGCAGCGCTCCGGGTAGCTGGAGAACTCCTGGCCGCCCTCGATCACGGAGGCGTGCAGGGAGCCGCTCCCGAGCAGTGCGTGCGTGGGCTCGGCACGCAGCCGGCGGTCGAGCTCCTCGATCCCGACGAGGACATGACCCATGTGGGCGATCGCATCGACGCCCAGATCCGGGCGCGAGCCGTGCGCCGCACGGCCCTTCGTCTCGATCTCGAAGCCGACGAAGCCCTTGTGGGCGAGAGCGAGGCGCAGCTCGGTGGGCTCGGCGACGATCGCTGCGTCGGCGCGGTACCGCTCGGCCACGCGGGCCGTGCCGATGCTCGCCACCTCCTCGTCGCAGACCGCGGTGACGATCACATCGCCTCGAAGCTCGGCCCGCACCGCCTCCGCGCCGGCAAGCATGATCGCGGCCAGCCCGGCCTTCATGTCGTAGGAGCCGCGCCCGCGCATCCGCCCGTCCTCGACCTGCGGCTCGAACGGCCGCTCCATCCCGGCCACGCCGACGGTATCCATGTGCGCGTTCAGGAGCAGCGTCTTCCCGCCGCCCGAGCCGCGCGCGATCCCTACCACGTTGAAGCGGCCGGGCGCCACCTCCTCGACTTCCACCTCGAGCCCGGCGTCCTCGAGCCAGCGGGCGACGAAGCGCGCGATCTCACCCTCGCCTGCCGCGCCCTCGATCAGGTCCGGGTTGATCGAGTCGATGCGGACGAGGTCCGCGAGGAGCTTACCGAGCGACGTCAAGTGGGCTCGGCACCGGCCGCTTCCTCGGGAGCCTCCTCGTCCGTGAGCTCGTGGCCCACGAACTCGACCTCGAGGCGCTCGATGCGCTGCCCGTCCACTTCCTCGACCTCGAAGCGGAGCCCGTCGTGCTCCACCTCGTCCCCGGGCTCGGGCGCCCGGCCGAGCTCGCCGAAGACGAAGCCGGCGACCGTGTGGTAGTCCTCCTGCGGCAGCTCGGTCTCGAACTGCTCGTTGAAGTCGTCGATCGTGAACGTCCCGTGGATGCGGATCCTGTGGTCGTCGATCCGCTCGACGGACTCGTCCGGGAGGTCGTACTCGTCCTCGATCTCGCCGACGATCTCTTCGAGCAGATCCTCGAGCGTGACGATTCCCTGGACGGCGCCGTACTCGTCGACGACGAGCGCCATGTGCTGGTTCTGACGGCGAAACTCGCCCAGGAGCGAGGCGAGGTCCTTGGTCTCCGGCACGACGTAGGACGGGCGCACGATGTCCTCGATCACCACCTGGTCGATCCCGCGGTCGTAGAGGGCGCCGAAGAGGTCGCGGACGTGGAGGATGCCGAGGACGTCGTCGAGCGAGTCGCGGTAGACGGGATAGCGGGTGTACGGCGAGTCGATCACCGCCGCAAGCGCCTGCTGCGGGGGCAGCTCGACCGAGAGGGCGACGACCTGGGGCCGCGGGACCATGACGTCGTGCGCCTCCTTGTCGGCAAAGTCGAAGACCTTGTAGAGCATCTCCTCCTCCGCCTGCTCGATCTCCTCGGTTTGCGCGACGATCAGGCGGATGTCCTCCTCCGTGTGCATGGTCATCCCGGCGGGCGCCGGCTTGACGCCGAAGAGCCGCGCGATGCCACTCGCCGAGGCCTGCAGCACCCAGACGAGCGGGTACGCGAGCCGCCCCAGCCAGTCGAGCGGGACGGCCAGCCAGAGCGCCATGCGCTCGGCCCGCTGGAGGGCAATCGACTTGGGCACGAGCTCGCCGAGGACGACGCTCAGGTAGGTGAGGATCAGGAACGAGAGCAGGAAGGCGACGCCGCGCGAGACCCAGTCGTCGAAGAAGCGCGAGAGGAACGGCTCTCCGAGCGCACCGAGGAGGATGCCGAACACGGTGATCCCGACCTGCACCGTGGAGATGAAGCGGACAGGCTCGTCGAGCAGCCCGAGCGCCGTCTTCGCGCGACGGTTGCCCCGCTTCGCCAGCTCCTCGAGGCGGCCTCGCCGGGCGGTGACGAGCGCGTACTCGGCCGCCACGAAGACCGCATTCCCCAGGACGAGCAGGAGAATGACGAGGAGACGGAGAGAATCGCTCACAGGCGCTCCGGCCCGTGAGCGTGGGTACTAGGTGGTAGCTCGTCCAAGTGTCCGTACGAGGATAGCTGAGGCCTCAGAGGTCCTCGCCTGCCGCCAGCGTGCGCAGCGGCTCCAACTTGCCGGAGAGGACGGCCAGATCTGCCCGGTAGCCGGGGGCGAGCCGCCCGCGGTCCTCCAGGCCGAGAACCCGCGCCGGCACGAGGCTCGCCATCATGGCCGCCTCCGCCAGCCCGAACCGCGCCATGCGGCGCACGATGGCCGCCCCGCTCTTGTCGCCGCCGAGCAGCGAGCCGTCCAGGCGGTGCTGCGGCGCGGGAACGAGGTCGCTCGTGAGCGCGATCCGCCCCGGCCCGGCCACGCGGACAGCAAGCTCCTCGACCAGCGGATGCAGGTGGCGCCCGTCGGGAATCAGGCCGATCGTCACGCGCTCGTCGAGGAGCAAGGAGAGGACCGGGCCGGGCGAGCGGGGCCGCGGCGACCTCATTGCGTTCCAGAGATGTGTGGCGAAGCGCGCGCCCGCGTCGAGCGCCGCAGCGGTCGTCAGGTCGTTCGCACGTGTGTGGCCGAGGGCGGCGACGATCCCGGCGGCCGCCAGCCGCTCGATCGCCACGAGCGCGAGCGGGAGCTCGGGGGCCAGCGTCACCAGCCGGACGTGGCCGCTCGCCGCCCATTCGTCGACGGCCCCGAGGTCCACCGGGGTCAGCTCGTCGACGGGAATCGCCCCGGCCGCCTCCGGGTTGAGGAAAGGCCCCTCGAGGTGCAGTCCGAGGCAGAGCGGATCGTCGCTCTCCGCCACTGTTCTCGTCGCGAGCAGGTATCCGGTGACGCCGCGTCGCCGCGAGGCCGGCCGGATCGTAGACCTGCAGGTCGACGAAGCCCGGAAAGACGAGCGGTTCCTCCGCTCCGCTCTCGCGCCGCTCGATCGCCGCGATGAGGCCGTCCTCGACGACGACCGCCCCGGCAAACGGGCCCTCGATCGGGTCGACGAGAAGTCCCTCGAGGGTGTGACGCCCCTGCACCCCATCTATCATCGTGCCTTGGGAGCGAGCGCACCATGTCCAGCGAGATCACCTGCCTGATCGCCGACGACCACGAGGTCGTGAGGGAGGGCCTCCGCCTCTCCCTCTCGCGCTCGCCGGAGATCCGCGTCGTGGGCGAGGCCTCGGACGGCGCCAGCGCCGTCGCGGTCGCCGAGCGCAGGCGTCCGCAGGTCGTGATCATGGACGTCCGCATGCCGGGCATGGACGGGCTCGAGGCCACGAAGATCATCGCGGAGCGCCTGCCGCAGACGGCCGTGCTCATCTTCACGGCCTACGGCGAGCGAAGCCTCCTCGGCCGCGGTCTCGAGGCCGGCGCCAAGGGCTACATCTTGAAGGAAGCGCCTCACCAGACGCTGCTTCGGGCAATCCAGAAGGTCGCGAGCGGCGAGGGCTACGTCGATCCGGCCCTCATGCCGGCGCTGCTTCCGCGCGAGCGCGAGGAGATGCTCACGGTGCGTGAGCGGGAGATCCTCCAGCTTCTCGCCGACGGCATGTCGAACGGAGACGTCGCTCAGAGGCTCTTCATCAGCCAGGAGACGGTGAAAAGCCATGTCCGGCACATCCTCGCCAAGCTCGAGGCGGACACGCGCACCCATGCGGTCGCGATCGCGCTCCGAGAATCGATCATCGATTGACCGCCGCGCTCTGAGGTGAGCGTGGGCACTTGGATCTCCCGTCATGCGCGCGGCCTGCTCGTCGCCTGCACCGTCGGCGCCGCCGTCGGCGGCGCGTGCGGCCTGGCGTACGGCGCGACGTCGGTCGCGGCCGGGGGACTCGTGGCCTCGACGGCCTTCTTCGCAGCCTTCGCCCTCTACCTGGTCGTCTCGGAGAGGCGCCGCCACGAGTCGGCCGAGGACGAGCTCCAGGCGGAGGCGACCTTCCTCGAATCACTGGTGAACGCGATCGGAGAGGTTTCCTCCTCGCTCGATACCGCGCAGATCCTCGACCGCACCTGCGACGAGGCCGAGCGGCTCTTCCGCGCGCAGGCCGCGCGGATCATCGCGCCCGGGCAGACGACCCTGGACGCCGAATGGTCCGGGGGCGAGCGGATGGTCATCCCGCTCGCCGTTCACGGCCGGCGGCTCGGCGATCTCGAGCTGACACGTCCAGAGCCATTCGACCGCTGGGACCACATGCGCGCGACCGTGCTCGCCGACTTCGCGGCGCGCGCCGTCGAGAACTCGCGCCTCCTAGCCGAGGCGCGGGACCGGGAGGCCGAGCGCGAGCGCCTGACCGAGCGCCTGATCACTGCCGAGCAGGACGAGCGCCGACGACTTTCCCTCTTCCTCCACGACGGGCCGCTTCAGTCGATGTCCGGGATCGCGCTCATGCACGACGCAGCGCTTGCCGCCCTCCAGGACGGCCGGAGCGAGGACGCGGCCAGGGTGATCGCGAGCTCCCTCGAGAAGGAACGCGACACGATCCGGGTGCTCCGCGATCTCTCGTTCGCGATCGAGCCCCTCGTGCTCAGGGACGCCGGGTTCCACGAAGCCGTGCGCGCTCTCGGCGACCAGATCGAAGGAACGCATCGCATCACCGTGCTCACCGAGGTCGAGCCTGCTGAGCGCCTGGGCGAGAAGACCCAGGTCGCGCTCTACCAGATCATCCGCGAGTCGCTCAACCAGGCGGTGCGCCGGCGGCCCCAGAAGATCGAGGTCGCCGTGCGGGAGCGCGCGGACGGCGGCTTCGAGGCCGAGATCGTCGACGACGGCGTCGAGGAGCGCCGCCGGGCGTCCATCGAGGCGATCGACGAGCGGGTCAAAATCCTCAACGGCAGGCTCTCGATCGACAGCGACGAGCACGGCGGGACGCTCGTGCGGGTCGTGGTTCCTCCGTACGTAGCGGCCGCACGCGGTAGTTAGCGTGCGCCTCCCGGCGATGCGGCTCTAGACTGCCGCGCGATGAACGCCGAGGGGAAGTATCTGCTCTTCGTCTCCAAGCCGTCCGGCTACGAGCTCCTCGAGCGCGACGGCGAGCCGCCGGCGCCCGGCGCGGAGGTCGAGCTCGAGGAAGGCGCGCGCTTCACGGTCTCGAAGCTCGGACCCTCGCCGCTTCCGGACGACGGCCGCCCCTGTGCCTACCTGCACGCCGCGTAGCCCGTCCAAGTAACAGTCTTTACTCGAGGGCGTCCTCGGCGGCCGCTCGGCCGAGGACCAGGGCTGACGCGAGGGCGCTCGACCAGCCGCCGGTCGAGATCCCGCCCACGTCGGCGCCCGCGGCCCAGAGGCCGTCGGCGGCCCTGCCCCGCGCGTCGACCCGGATCCCGCCGAGCGTCGTCGTGATCGCCGCCACCACCTCCACGCGTGTGGCGCCCTCGCGCCGCTCGACCGGAGCCCCTGCCTGCCGCGCGGCCTCGACGATCTCGCCGACGGTGCGCTCGCGCACGCGCTCCGCCAGGGCCTCGTCGGGCACGACGTACCAGGCGCGCGCCGCCGGCTGGCGCGCCGTCCACTGGACGACGTCGAGGTCGGCCCAGTGGTGCGCCTCGAAACGCTCGCCGTGGACGTTCTCGACCAGCGCGTGACGGGCGTACACCTGGGCGAGGCTCACGAGCTCGTCGGGCTCGAATGGGCGAGGCACGGCCGCCATGTTGCGCCCGTAGAACTCGTCGAGACCCTCCGAGAGCTCGGCGCCCCGTCCGCGCGCGAGGCGGAGGCCGTCGCCGGTGCTCCACGGGTTCGCGCGCAGGACCAGCTTTCGCCGGTGACGTAGCGGCGGACGAGGTCCGGGTCGCCCTGGAAGCCTCCGGTGGCAACGACGACCGGGACGCCGGCAGGCAGCTCGACGAGCGGGTCGCCGAGGCGGAGCTCCCCCGAGCGGCGCACCAGCGCCTCCGTCAGCCCATGGGGGTCGAAGCGGACGCCGGTGGTGCGGGGATTCCCGGTCTCGCGGGCGACCACGGGCGCGCCGAGGGACTCGAGCCAGGCAAGCGCGTCGTCGAGGCCCTCCCAGACCGCACGCTGAAGCGCCGGATCCCCGCCGGGGCACTCGGCGCGGAAGCTCTCCCAGTCGCGATAGCGCCAGACGACGCCGCTGGAGAGCAGCATCGAGCCGCCCGGCCGGTCGCCCTTCTCGTGGACGACGACATCCGCGCCGAGCTCGCGCGCCCGCACCGCCGCCGCGAGGCCGGCCATCCCGGCTCCCGCGACCACGAGGTCCGGCACGCGGCCGACGCCTAGGTGAGGGAGAACGTCGGCTTGTGCTCGACGTACTCGAGCTTGATGCGGTCCGGGCCCCAGACGAAGACCGCATAGGTGTTCGGCGCGTCGACGACGTCGGCGATCTCGAGACCGCGCCGCTCCGCCTCCTCGATGTGATCCTCAGCGGATTCGACCCGCAGGCCGAGGTGGTTGAGCAGCGGGCGGTCGCTCTCTCCCGGGTCGCCCTCCTCGAGGACGATCGACGCTCCCCGGCGCTGAGGCTGCCGTTCGCGGCTTCGAAGCCGAGGCTCGGCGAGCCGCTCGAAGGTCGCCTGGGGTCGGGCACGCGGAACGCGACGTGGTCGAGGTCGTAGGCCACGCCCTCGCCGGCCTGGGCGAAGGCGAGCCGGAGCCCCTCGCCGGCCTCGAACTCGGCGACACCGTCGCCGCGCTCGACCGCTATCTCGGGAGGAAGCGCCGCGAGCGCCTCCTCCACGTCGAAGACGCGCAGGCCCACCCGCGCGAGGACGCCGGCATCGCGCGGGCCCTCCGCCGCGAAGAGCGTCAGCTTGCCGCGCCGCGCGTCCGAGCCGACCAGCGTGAACTTCTCGGTCCGGTCGATCACGTGCATCCCCGCATGAGTCGTCAGGAAGTCAGCGAGCCGATCGCGGTCGTCTACCCAGAGAGCCACGTGGTCAAGAGTCTCGATCTGCATCGCCCGGAGCGTACCCATCTCCTGTTCGTGTCGAACGCGGAAGCCTTCTTACGCATTCCGGCGACCCTCGCCTGGCGGCGTAGAATCGCTTGCGTCCCCAGCCGAGGAGGTCCAGCCCCGATGCTCACGTTCGGCGTCACCGTTCTTCCCGACCCGCCCCACACCCGCTTTCTCGAGCTCATGCAGCTCGCGGAGGCAAACGGCTTCGACACCGGCTGGACGTACGACTCCCACATCCTCTGGCACGACGCGTACCCCCTGCTCACCCTGCTCGCCACGCAGACCCGCACGCTCACGTTCGGGCACTGCGTCACGAACCCGGGGACGCGCGAGCCCACGGTGACGGCGAGCGCGTACGCAACGCTGCACGCGATCTCGGGCGGGCGCGCGGTCATGGGCATCGGCCGCGGGGACTCGGCGCGGCGCGTGATCGGCCAGAAGCCCGTGAAGATGGCCGAGTTCGAAGCCTCCTGCGCCATGATCAAGGAGCTGATGAACGGGCGGCCCGTCGAGTGGAACGGGAAAGAGCTGGAGCTCACCTGGGCCAAGGATCGGGAGCCCATCCCGATGTACATCGCCGCCTACGGGCCGCGCGCGCTCGGGGTCGCCGGCCGCGTCGGGGACGGCGTCATCATCCAGCTGGCAGACCCCGTGATCATCCAGTGGATCATGGAGCAGGCGCGAACGGCGGCCGCCGAGGCCGGCCGCGACCCTGACGAGCTCGAGTGCATCGTCTGCGCGCCCAGCATCGTCACCGACAACATGAAGGAGGCCCGAGACGCCGTCCGCTGGTTTCCGGCCATGGTCTCGAACCACGTCATGGACCTGATCGAGCGCTACGGCGAGAACTCTGAGATCCCGCTCGAGCTCACCGAATACGTGAAGGCGCGGAAGTTCTACGACTACAAGGACCACAGCCGCGAGGGCGCGGCGCACGGCGAGTTCGTCACCGACGAGATCGCCGACCGCTTCAGCGTGATCGGGAGCGTCGACACGATCAAGGAGAAGCTGCGGGAGCTCGACTCGATCGGCGTCGACCACTTCAACATCTACCTGATGACCCACGGGCAGGAGGAGATCCTCGAGGCCTACGGCTCCTCGATCATCCCGGAGCTCAAGCAGGCCGCCGTCTGATGGCGGCCGTCCACGAGCACCTCTTCGACGTCGAGGCGGCGAAGCGGCGGCTGGAGGAGGGAAACGGCGGCTACGAGATCGTCCACACCTCGCCCGGCCTCGAAGTTGGCGTCTACGTGCTCGTCGCGCCCGAGCCCGACCGCCAGCAGCCGCACGAGGACGACGAGGTGTACGTCGTGCTCGAGGGCAGCGGCACGCTCAAGGTCGAGGACGAGGCGGTCGACCTCGAGGAAGGACAGGCGATGTTCGTCGCCGCCCACGCCGAGCACCGCTTCACCGCCTACGAGCGCCTGAGCCTGCTCGTCATCTTCACCCGCCCGACATGACGCTCCTCGCCGCCGCGACGGGAGCAGGGGTCGCCCGCTTCGCGCTCGACGGGGATGTCTGGCAAGCCGATCTCGCCGCCCGGGAGAGCGGCATTTCCTGCCTGGGCCGCGATCCGCGCGACGCCGACTTCCTTCTCGGAGGGGCTCGCGGGGGCGGCGTCTGGCGGAGCGGCGACGGAGGCGAGCACTGGGAGCAGCTCGACTTCCCCCACCCCGATGTCTTCTCTGTCGCCGTCAGCCCGGCGGACGGAGCCGTCTACGCCGGCTGCGAGCCGAGCATGCTCTTCGTCAGCCGCGATCGCGGCGAGACGTGGGCGGAGCTCGAGAGCCTGCGCGAGATTCCCTCGGCTCCGACGTGGAGCTTCCCACCGCGCCCGTGGACGTCGCATGTCCGCTGGATCGCTCCGAGCCCGCATGACGCCATGCTCCTCCTCGTCGGGATCGAGCTCGGCGGTGTGATGCGAAGCGAGGACGGCGGCGCGACGTGGAGCGACCACCGGCCGGGCGCTCAGCTGGATTGCCACTCCCTCGCCTGGCACCCCGCCCGCGATCGGCCGCGCCTACGAGGCCGGCGGAGGCGGGGCGGCTTGGAGCGCGGACGGCGGCGCCACATGGGAGGCGGCCGACGCGGGGCGCGACCGCCACTACACCTGGGCGGTAGCCGTCGACCCGCAGGATCCCGACTGCTGGTTCGTCTCGGCGAGCACGGGCCCGTTCGCGGCCCACGGGCGCGGATCGGCCCAGGCGTTCGTCTATCGCTGGCGCGGCCCCGGGCCCTGGGAGCAACTGGGAGGCGGCCTGCCGCAGCCCCTGGAGCAGATGCCCTACGCGCTCGCGTTCGTGAACGGCTTCCTCACAGCCGGGCTCGCCGACGGGACGGTCTACGCGACCCGGGACGGCGGGGAGTCCTGGTCGCAGGTCAGCATCGAGGGCGACCCACCGCCGCGGATCACGGCCTTCGCCTGAGAATCCCGTGCAGCTCGTCGACGCCTATCCCGTGATCGTGACCGAGCGAATCACCGAATGCCGCGACTTCTACGCTCGATGGTTCGGCTTCGAGGTCGTCTTCGCGGCCGACTGGTTCATCTTGCTGAAGAGTCGGGGAGAGCCGTCTCTTCGCACTGGCGCTCATGCGGGTCGAGCATCCCTCGTCGCCTCCCGAACCGGCGGCATACGGCGGGGACGGGATGTTCCTGACGCTTCAGGTCGAAGACGCCGGTGCCGAGCACGAGCGGCTCCGATCCGCAGGGCTCGAGCTCGCGCTCGGCCTGACGGACGAGCCGTGGGGACAGCGGCGCTTCGCCGTGCTCGACCCCGCCGGCATGTGGGTCGACGTCGTGGAGCAGATCGAGCCGGCCGTCGGCTGGTCGGGACCCATACGTGCGGACCGAGTGACCCGTTAGCGCGCGGCCTCGAGGGCGAGGCGGACGGCGCGCGCCAACGGCTCGGGGACGTCGACGCCCTCCTTCGTGAAGTGCTCCCAGGCCCGCTCGGGCTTGTTTCTGTGCCCACGGAGGCCGGTCGCACCCTCGAAGTCCGGCGCGAGCGCGATCGTGCGCTCGCGGCCCGCGAGAGAGGCGATCAGCCGGTTGAGCTCCACCTCGGCGGGAATTGGCTGCTCCCCCGGATCGGCGTCGCGGTCGTGGATGACAACGAAAGGAACCTCGCAGGAGCGGCAGATACGCGCGAAGACGGGGATGTTCGACTTGCCGCCGCACTCGACGATCGAGACCTGTGCCCGGTCGGCGTCGTGTCCCAGGGCTGCGAAGATCGACGGGAGGACGAGCTTCTCCGTCCGGCCTTCGACGAGGATGGCCGAGCGCGCGAGGAAGAGCTCGCTCCGCTCGGCATCGAATTCGCTCACCACCCTGAACGCCTCGTCGGCGTCGAGCGGCTCCGGCTGCTCGATGTGCGTCCCGCGCCGGGCCGCGTGGCGGACGAGGACGAGCTCCTCGAGCCGCGCAACGTTGAGAAAGGCCGGCGCGTGCGTCGAGTAAATCACCTGATTGCCGTTCGCCGCCAACGCGCGCAGCCGGCGGTAGAGGTAGCGCTGCGTCTGCGGCCGGAGGAAGAGCTCCGGCTCTTCGATCAGGAAGACGACCCCGTCGACGCCGGCCCGGCAGCAGGAATCGACGCCGGCGACGAGGGCCGAGGCCCCGGCGGAACCGGATTGCCGCTCCGGTGGGTCGCGAAGGGCAGCGCGGAGGTGCATGACGGCGGGCTCGGCCGCGTCCGAGAAGCCGTCGAAATCGACCAGTGGGCCGGATCGTCGCGCGGCCGGGATGAAGATCACGGGCGGCGCGCCGCTGCGCCTGGCGCGAGGCGTTTCGCGGCGTCGTGCCCTGAGGCCTATCCGGCGGCCGTCGGTCAGGCGGGCCGCGACCGTCAGCTCCGGCGCACGTCCCCGCAGATCCTCGGGGCGGGGCGGCGCAGCGGGATCGAGAAGCGTCCGGATCGCCGCGAGGATGTTCGACTTGCCCGAGCGCGCCTCGCCGACGAGCGCAGTGACCGGCCCGAGCCGGATCTCGACATCGCGCGCGGAGCGGTACGCGCGTACGCGGACGGTCTGGAGGAAAGCCACCGCGCGAGATTACCGCGGGTCTTGTTCCTACCTGGCGGCCTTGGCCGGGCGCGGTTCGGGAAGCGGCGTCAGCACGTGCTCGAGGCGCTCGCGGAGCGGCTCGAAGGCAGGTGGAAGCGACAGTGCCTCCCCGAGTGTCTCTAGCGGCTCGTCGGCCGTGAAGCCGGGCCCGAGGGTGGCGATCTCGAAGAGGACGCCGCTCGGCTCGCGGAAGTAGATGGAACGGAAGTAGAAGCGGTCGATCACGGGCGTGGGCCGGCCGCCGGCCTGGGCGACCCGCTCCCGCCAGGCTTCGTGCTCGTCCAGAGGCGATGCCCAGGCGACGTGGTGCACCGTGCCGGCTCCTGAAAGACCGCGCTCCGCAGGGGGCTCGTCGTAGGTGTAGAAGGAGCCGCGCTCCTCCCCTCGGGCCTCCCACGTCCTGTTCTCGCGGGGCTCGAATGCCAGTGCCTCTTCGACGAACGCGCGGCTGGCTTCGGGCTCTGTCGCATAGGCGCGGACGCCGTCGAAGCCCTGGAGCGCGAGCTCAGCGGGGATATCGGGGTGGTTGGCGACGAGGGGCTCGTCACCAGTCTCGACGGCCTGGAGCTCGAGGCCCATCCCCTCCGGGTCGGCGAAGCGAAGCCGCAGACCGTCCAGCTCCGAGTTGATCCCTTCGTCCCCGAGACGGTAGACCCAGAACGAGAGCGCCTCCTCGGAGGCGACTCTGAACGTGACGGTGTGCACCATGCCAGCGGCGGCGCGGCCGCGCGGGAGGCCCGGGTACTCGAAGAAGGTGATGTCGGAGCCGGGGCTCCCCTTCTCGTCCGCATAGAAGAGGTGGTAGACGGTGGGATCGTCCTGGTTCACGGTCTTCTTCACGAGCCTCAGCCCGAGCACGCGGGTGTAGAAGTCGACGTTCTGTGGCGCGTCCGCCGTGATCGCCGTGACGTGGTGGATCCCTTCGAGCCTCATCGCCGTTCCTTCCTACCCGCATTCCGCGGAGATGATGCATCGTACGCCCGGCCTGGGCGTCAGGCGGTCAGCTCCTCGTAGCGGAAGCACGACACGACGTGATCGTTGACGAGCCCGGCCGCCTGCATGAAGGCGTAGCAGACGGTGGGCCCGACGAAGCGGAAGCCACGGCGCTTCAGCTCCTTGCTCATGGCCTTGGAGACTGGGGTCTCGGCCGGTACCTCGGCGACGGTCTTCCAAGCGCCGACGTGCGGCTCCCCGTCGACGAAGCTCCACACGAGGGCGGCGAAGCTGCCGAGCTCCTCCTGCGTCTCCAGCACCCGCGCGGCGTTCGAGACCGCCGATTCGACCTTGAGCCGGTTGCGGACGATGCCGGCGTCTTGGAGGAGCTCCTCGATCCGCTTCCGGTCGAAGCGGGCGACGGTCGCGGGGTCGAAACCGCCGAAGGCGCGCCTGTAGCCCTCGCGCTTGCGCAGGATCGTCGACCAGGAGAGCCCCGCCTGCGCGCCCTCGAGCGTCAGCAGCTCGTAGAGGGCGCGATCGTCGCGTTCCGGCACGCCCCATTCCTCGTCGTGGTACGCCGAGTAGAGCTCGTCATCCTCCGGCACCCAGGCGCATCGTTCCATCAGCTGAAGGTTACGAGCGGCTCGTCGATCTCACCCGCGCCGCGCAGGCATGCCCGGCGCGAGCCGCCATCGGCCAGCGTGTCGCCGCCGGACGAGCAGCCCGCCGCCACGGCCACGGCGGCGAGGCCGGCGGCCAGCAGGCTCCGCCGGCTCACGAAGCGGTCGCGAGCAGGAGCCTGATGCCGGAAGGATCGCGGACGAGCACGCCGTTCTCGCGCTCCTCGGGCTCCTGGCCGGCGGCGGCGACGCGGGCGGCGACCCTGTCACGGTCCTCCGCGCTCGGAAGCACGATCGTCGCGTGGCGGAGCGCCGCCGTTCCCTCGGGAGCCGGCAGGGCGCCGCGGGTGTGCCAGGTGTTTGCACCGACGTGGTGGTGATAACCACCGGCGCCGAGGAACGCGGCGGACCCGGGCAGCTCGGCCATCAGGTCGAAGCCGAGCACGTCCCGGTAGAAGGCCACGGTGTCCGCCACGTCGGCGACCTGCAGGTGGACGTGGCCCATGTCGGTGCCCGAAGGCAGCCCGTCGAAAGGCGCCGTCGACGGATCGTCCAGCTCGCCGAGCAGGGAGCCGACGTCCAGCGGGTCGGACGTCAGGCGGCTGCCCACCTTTCCTTCCCACAGCTCGCGGGGACGGTCGTGGTAGATCTCGATGCCGTGGCGGTCGGGATCGGTGAGGTAGAGCGCCTCGCTGACGAAGTGGTCGGACATGCCGCCGAGCGGCACCTGCTCCCGCCCGGCATGGGCAAGCCAGCGCGCGAGATCGGAGCGCTCCGGGACCCGCAACGCGAAGTGGTAGAGGCCGGTGTATCCGGCTGCCGGCCCAGCGCCCGGCTCCTCGACGAGCCCGAGCAGTTCGGCCCCACCGGCTCCCAGCGACGCGTGGCCATCCTGGCGCGCGAGCAGCTCGAGCCCGATGTCGCGGGCGTAGTAGGCGAGCGAGCGGTCGAGGTCGCCGACGGTGAGGTGGACGGCGCCCATGCGCGTCGTCGTGGGAATCGAGGCGGTGGCGGTCGCCATCTCCGCCAACGATAGCGAGGGCCTCATGAACGACTGCCAGCGGCCGGGCGGGCACGGCCTCTACGCTCACGGAAACGGAACCGAGGAGGAAGCGCGCGTGTACCCCAGCCAAGACCCGGATACGACCCTGCTTGACTTCGACAGCCTTCTGCCGGCCGACGTTCCGCATGTCCGGAAGGTCCTCTACGAGGCCGCGTACGAGCACCTGCCGCGCGACCCCTCCGTCAACTGTCGTCGTGTACATCGGCGTCCACAACCCGGGCAGCTACACGGCCTGGCACTACCACAACGGCGCCTCGTTCTTCGCCGTCCTTCAGGGGCGCATCGAGGTCGAGTTCGACGACGAGGTGCGGACCTTCGCCGTCGGCGACGTCTACGCCGAGCCGATCGGGAAGGTCCATCGAGCCCACAATCCGGACCCCGACGTCAAGTTCGTCTGCGTCGGCTTCAACGCGACTCCGCCCGACAAGGAGCTCGTGACTGCGGTCGAGCGCTAGCTCCGCCAGCGCCTAGAGGACGAGCTTGCGCGTCATCGCGTGGATGGCGATCCGCCAGAGAACCAGCCCGAACGCGACGAGGACACCGAGGCGGGCAAGGTCCACCCACCCCTCCAAGCCGAAGACCGCGCTCCGCACCAACTCGACGCACTGGTAGAGCGGGTTGAAGTTGGCCAGGACCTGGGCCCACTCCGGCAGGGTGTCGATCGGGAAGAAGGTACCCGCGACGAGGAAGAGCGGCGTGAGCACGGCGCTGACGACGTAGTTGAAGTTTTCGAAGGACTTCGCGAAGCCCGCGATGGCGATTCCGAAGCAAGCCCAGCCGAAGCCCGAGACGAAGGCGATCCCGGGCACGAGGAGCATCCCCCAGGACGGGTCGAGGCCGAAGAAGATCGCGACGACCATGGGAACGCACCCGAAGACGCTCGCCCTCATGGAGATCCAGAGCGCCTCGGCGGTGACGAGCTCCTCGGTGTCGACGGGGGCGGCGAGGATCGCGTCGTAGGTGCGCTGGAACTGGTACTTGACGAACGTCCCGAACATCGCCGGAAACGCGCTCGAGAAAAGAACCGCGGTGGCGACGATGCCCGTCCCGACGAACTCGACGTAGTCGTAGCCGCCGACCCGGCTCACGAGGGAGCCGAAGCCGAAGCCGAAGGCGAGCAGGTAGATCGTCGGCTCGACCGTCGACGAGAACGCCGACGAGCGCCAGTACGAGGAGAAGTTGACGACCTCGCGCACGAGGACGCCCGTGATCGCAGGACGCTCGAGCCGGCCCAGCGTCGTCCGGGGCGCGGGCCTCGTCGCCATCACTCGATCTCCTCGCCCGTCAGGAGAACGAAGACGTCCTCGAGGTTGGCGGGACGTCGCTCGCCCTCGGGAACGCGGCCGTCACCGCCCTCGATTCCGAGGACCGAGATGCTCGTCCCCGTGCGGCGCGTGGCGAATCCCGCCTCGCGGGCGGCGAGCTCTGCTTCGGCCAGCCGCGCCGGTGAGCCGTAGACCTCGACCGCCTCACGCCCGGCATGCCGGGTCACGAGCTCGGCCGGGCGGGCCGGCGGCGACGGAGCGCCCATGCGACATGATCAGGACGGTGTCCGCGAGCCGCTGGGCCTCCTCGATGTAGTGCGTCGACATGAGGATCGTCGTCCCCTCGGCGCGGAGCGCGTCGATCAGCGCCCAGAGCTCCTGGCGGACCTGGGGATCCAGGCCCACGGTGGGCTCGTCGAGGAGGACGAGGCGTGGGCGGTGGACGAGCGCGCGGGCGATCAGAAGCCGCCTGCGCATCCCTCCCGAGAGCTTGTCCACCCGGCTGTCGCGGCGATCGCGGAGGTTCGCCATCTCGAGCGCGCGCTCGATCGCAGCCCGCCTGTCGGCCCGTCCAATTCGGTAGAGATGCGTGAAGACGAGCAGGTTCTGCTCGACCGTCAGCGTCGTGTCGAGGTTGTCGAGCTGCGGAGAGACACCGCACTCCGCACGGGCGGCTTTGGACTCCTCGGGCAGTCGGAACCCGAGCACCTTGAGCTCGCCCTCGTCCGCGATCGCCTGCGCCGTCAGGAGGCGCATGGTGGTCGACTTGCCGGCGCCGTTGGGGCCGAGCAGGCCGACGCAGGTGCCCTCGGGAACGTCCAGGTCGAGCCCGTCGACGGCGGTGATCGGCCCGTAGCGCTTGACGACACCGCGTAGCCGGATGGCGAGCTCGCTCATCGCGTCAGCTTGCCAGTCGCCGCCTTCCCTAGGCGGATTCGGTCACCGGTTCGCCCTCGCCGTGCGGCACAGCCTCGGTCGGCCGCAGGAGCATCCCGCCGAGCACGGCCGCCCCGGCCGCAAAGACCGCGCCCACGAGGAAGGCGACGTGGTAGCCGCTGTTCAGCGCTGAAACGGCGCCCTCCCCGGATGCGACGAGGTTGTCCGTCCGCGAGGCGGCCAGGCTGACCATGACGGCGAGGCCGAGCGCGCCGCCCATCATGAACGAGGTGTTGACCACGCCCGAGGCGAGCCCTGCGTCCTTCGGCGAGACGCAGCTCATGGCAGCGAGGAGGATCGGATTGAAGCCGATCCCGGCGCCGAGGCCCACGGCGAGCGTGGCCGGAAGCACGTCGCCCAGAAAATCACCTTGCACCGGCACCCGCGCGAAGAGAAGCAAGGACAGGGTCATCAAGCCGAGGCCCACGACCATCGGCGGCTTGATCCCAAAGCGCATGACGAGCTTGTCCGAGTAGAGCGAGGAGGCGCCCCAGATCACCATCGAAGGCAGGTACGCAAAGCCGACCTCGAGCGGCGTGTAGCCCAGAACCCGCTGCAGATAGAGCGCCGAGAAGAAGAAGTAGGAAAACAGGCCGGCCGCCATCAGGACGCCGACGCCGTTCGCTACGGAGATATTCCGGTTCCGAAAGAGGCCGAGCGGCACGAGCGGCGCGGAGATGCGCGACTCGAGGGCGAGGAAGAGCGCGAGGAGCGCGAGCGCGCCCCCGAGCAGGCCCAGGGTCTCGCCTGACGTCCAACCGGTCTCGTTGCCGTTGACGATCGCGTAGACGGCGAGCATCAGCGACCCCGTGATCGTGAGGGCGCCCGCGACGTCGAGCCGGCCGCCTGCAGCCATTCCGGGAGCCGCCGGCAAGAGCCGCAGGGAGAGGACGAAGACGAGCGCGCCGACGGGCAGGTTGACGAGGAAGATCCAGTGCCAGTTGAGAACGTCGGTGAGGACGCCGCCGAGCAGCACGCCCGCTACCCCGCCACCGGAGAGGACGAAGCCGAAGATGCCCATCGCCTTCGCCCGGTCGGCCTGCTCCGTGAAGAGCGTCATGACGAGGGAGAGCGCCACCGCGGAGACAAGGGCGCCGCCGAGCCCCTGCACCGCACGTGACACGACGAGCTGCTCCTGCGAGGTCGCTATGCCGCAGGCGAGCGACGCGACCGTGAAGAGCGAGATCCCGATCAGGAACATGCGACGCTGCCCGAACAGGTCGCCGAGCCGGCCGCCGAGCAGCAGGAAGCCTCCGAACGTGAGCAGGTAGGCGTTGACCACCCAGGCAAGGGACGTCTCGGAGAGGCCCAGGTCATCCTTGATCGACGGCAGCGCGACGTTCACGATCGTTCCATCCAGCACGATCATCAGATCGCCGAGACAGAGGACGTAGAGCGCGAGCCAGCGCGTTCGGCTGTTCATGGTCACTGCGGTGGTCCTTTCCGCATCCCTCGTAAGCTTTCTCGGGAGGTCAGACCCTCAAACGAGGCGAAACTCATCGGTGTTCCGCGATGACTTTGGCCCCGCCGGCCGGTCAATGCTCTAGATGGGTCCAGGGTCGAGCACGATCGTCCTCTCCCTCGGCGGCCCGCTCGCCCGGGCCGACCTGCCCGGGCTCTGCGACCGGGGCGCCGCGCTCCTGGAGGCAAGCGGCGCCGACCTCCTCGTCTGCGACATGAGCACGCTCAGGGAGGTGGACGCGGTCGCAGTGGACGCGGTCGCCCGGCTTCAGCTCACCGCGCGGCGGCTCGGCGGCCGGATCTGCGTCCGCCACGCCCCGAGCGAGCTCGAGGAGCTTCTCCGCCTCACCGGTCTGGCTGAGATCTGCGGGCTGGAACCTTAGAAGTCGGGCTCGAGCGGCAACCCGAAGAGCGGGAAGACCCTCTCGGTGTCGAGGAAGAACGTGAGCTCGACGATCCGGCCGCCTGAAAGCTCCAGCACCTGGAGCGCCCACGGCTCATAGCCTTCACCATCCGGCCTGGGCCTGTACTGGCCGAAGGCGGGGGAGCCGTTTGCCGCCATGGTCGGGACGACGCGGGAGTTCCGACACGATCGCACCAGGCCCTACCCACCAGGAGAGGATGTCGTCACGCCCCCTCAGCCAGAGGTCGTACGGCGGCATCGACTGGGTCGCGTCTTCGTGGATCAGCGAGGTCAGCGCCTCCATGTCGTAGCGTTCGAACGCCTCGACGTAGCGCTCGAGCAGCGCCCTCTCCGCCTCGTCCAGGTCGGCAGCCTCGCTCGCCGCCCCGACGTCGGCGTCCTCGAGGGTCGCCCGCGCACGCTGAAGCGCGCTGTTCACCGACGCGACGCTCGTGTCGAGGAGCTCCGCGACCTCGGCTGCCTTCCAGCGCAGGACCTCGCGGAGGATGAGGACGGCGCGCTGGCGCGGCGGGAGCTGCTGGAGCGCAGCCGACGAACGCGAGCCGCACGGTCTCGCGTCCGACGGCGACCTCCGCCGGGTCGCCCTCGGGGACGACGTGGCCGTCGGGGATCGGCTCGATCCACGTGACCTCAGGCAGTGTGCGCAAGTTGGCGGCCTCGGGCTCCCGCGCCGGCCCGAGGTCCATGGGGCGCGCCCGGCGGTTGCGGCCGCCGAGCATGTCCAGGCAGACGTTCGTCGCGATGCGGTAGAGCCAGGAGCGAAGCTCGGCTCGGCCCTCGAAGCGGTCGTAGCCTCGCCAGGCGCGGATGAACGTCTCCTGTACCGCGTCCTCGGCCTCGAACGCCGAGCCGAGCATCCGGTAGCAGTAGGCGGTGAGCTCGACCCGGTGCTGCTCGAGGCGGTGCTCCAGTTCGGCAGCGGCCGGCTTGGTCGACGCGGGCGACTCCGGCATGGATGCCCATGCTACGTGCTTCGAGGCCCTCGGGCGCTCGCCCGGGAGCTGCGGCGGCCGGGGAGTAGACTCGGGTGGGGCGGATCGGCGCAAGATGAACCTCTTCCGCTTCATTCCCGGCTACACGGAGTACGTCTACGACGCTGGGAAGGAGCCCCTCCTCCTGATGCTGATCGCGTTTCTCGTCGCCTTCCTGCTCACACGCGCGTACACGCGTATCGCCAGGGTGCGCGGGTGGGGCAGCACCCACGTCGGCGACGTGCACATGCACCACGTCGTCGTCGGCATCGTCTTCATGATCGTCGCAGGCGTAATCGGGCTCGGCTTCGCTCCCGGCGAGGTCTTCGAGGAGTGGCTGGCGATCCTCTTCGGCGTCGGCGCCGCCCTCACGCTCGACGAGTTCGCGATGGTCTTCCACCTGGACGATGTCTACTGGTCGCCCGAGGGACGCAGCTCCGTCGACGCGGTCGTGACCGCCGCCGTCCTGCTCGCGCTCGGCCTCACGGTTTCGGCCCCCTTCGGCGCCGACCAGAACGAGGAGACTGCGGCCGGCTTCTGGTTCGCCATCGGTCTCAACGTCGTCTTCGTGGCGGTGACGTTTCTGAAGGGAAAGCTCAAGCTCGCCCTGGCCGGAGTGTTCCTCCCGCCGTTCGCGCTCTTCGGCGCGTTCCGGCTCGCGAAGCCACGTTCCTGGTGGGCGCAGCGCTTCTACGATCCCGCCGGGACGGGGCGCAGGGCGCGCAAGTACCAGCGGGCCGTCGCGCGCGAGACCAAGCGGCGGGAGCGCTGGCAGGGCCGACAGCTGGCGCTCTACGACGTGCTCGGCGGGGCGCCGAGCCGTGAGTCGCCGGGCGAGCCTTCCGGCGGATCGAAGGTTGACGGCCACTAGCGCCCGCCTGCTCCTGGGAGCGGTGGCGGCGGCACTGATCGCGGCGGCCGGTGCTTCCGCCCAGACTGCGGTCAGCCCGGCACAGGAGCTCGCCAACCGCTACGCCCCGATCGTCGCACTGAAAGAGAAGGAGGAGCCGTGTGGAGAGACGACGGTCAAGGGCGAGCCGTGGCGCCCGACCACCGTTCAGATCGTGCTCGGGAACCCCGAGATCGAGCTCCGCGGCCCCGATGCAGGAACGGTCGTCCGGACGGCGCCGACGGCCGCAGACCTTCACGGCCGAGGCGACGAGTACTTCCTCAACTTCCCGGGCAACCCGCTCCGTCCCGGCTGTAGATACGAGACCGACGGGGAACGGTTCGCCGAGGGTCAGCCGTCGCTCGCCTACGCGCACATCACCACCGAGGCCGGCGTGCCCGGGAAGCTCGCCCTCGAATATTGGTTCTACTACTACTTCAACGATTTCAACAACAAGCACGAGAGCGACTGGGAAGGCATCCAGCTCGTCTTCGACGCCGACACGGTGGCCGAGGCGCTCCGCACGGAGCCGAGCGAGGTCGGGCTTCGCACAGCACGAGGGCGGCGAGAGCGCCGACTGGAACGACGAGAAGCTCGAGAAGGTAGGCGACCACCCCGTCGTCTACCCAGCGGCCGGCTCGCATGCGAGCTACTACTCGGACACGCTCTGGCTCGGCCGCTCCGCCAGCGAGGGAATCGGCTGCGACAACTCGACGGGGCCTTCCCGGCGAGTTCAGCTGGCCGCCGTCGTCGTGCCGACGGAGCCGCCGCCGCGCGATGCCACCTTTGCCTGGCTCGCGTACGAGGGCCTCTGGGGTGAAAGGGAGAAGGCGCCGAACAACGGTCCGACCGGCCCCAACACGAAGGACCGCTGGCTCGAGCCGATCAGCTGGCAGGACGGCCTTCGCCAGGCGAGCGTCTCGGTTCCCGCCGGTCGGACGTTCGGCCCCAGCGTGAGCGGCGCGTTCTGCTCCGGAATCGGCTTCGCCTCCGGTCTCCTCACCGACTACCTCGCGAACCCGGTGGTGACGATCCTCGTGATCGCGGCCGTGCTCGGGCTAGTGGCGCTGCTCGTGTGGCGCACCCACTGGCGGCCGGTGCAACGGGAGCCGATACGCCAGCAACGCGGTAACGGGCAGATCCTCCTAACCGCCGGGCGGATCTACGCACGCTACCCGCTCCGCTTCCTCGCGCTCGGCTCGGTGTTCCTCGTGCTCGAGGCCGCCGCCGCCGGCCTCCAGTGGCTTCTCGACGAGCTCGTCAGCGGCCTGCGGCTCGACATCTCGCTGACGGCGCTCTCGACGATCCTCGCGACTGCTGCGATCGCCCTCGTGCTCAGGAACCTCGACTCGGGCCGCATCCTCGGCTGCGTCAAGGCGTACAGGTTCGTCCTCCGCCGATTCTGGAGCCTGCTCGGGGCCGCCCTCATCGTCGTCCTCGTCCAGGTCCTGCTCCTGCTCACCATCGTCGGCATCCCGATCGCCGTCTACCGGCTCGTCAGGCGCGTGTTCGTTCTCCACGAGGTCGTCCTGCGCGGCCATGGCGCCCGCTCCTCGCAGGGCGCCTCGGTCGACCTCGTGCGCGGCCACTGGTGGCGAACCGCCCTCCTCCTCGGCCTGCTCTACCTCATCCTCATCGGGGTCGGGCCGGTCATTGGCTTCGTGCTCCTCTTCACGACGGGGATCGCCCCCATCGTGATCAACGCAGTCGGATCCGTCATCTACATGATCGTGTTCCCGTACGCGGCGATCGCCGGCACGCTCCTCTACTTCGACTTCCAGGAGCGCCGTACGGAGGTCACCTCGGAAGGTTCGGCTGACGGGTCGGCCTGACCTGCTCGACGACCCACCGGCGAAGGCCGAGTCAGGCCGCAGTCAGAGGATGCCGCGCATAGAAGGCGGCGAGGCCTTCGGCCATGCCCCGAGGGTTCTGCGCGTGCAGCAGGTGAGTCGCGCCGGGGAGGTCGAACGCCTCGACGTTCGGCAGCCAGGAGAGGAGCAGCTCGCGTCGCTCGGGAAACGTCGGCGCGGTGTCCTCGCCAAGCACGGCGAGAACCGGCTGGGTGAATCGTGGCGGTTCGTGGCACCGAGCAGGACTGGTCGGTGATCGAGCGGGCCCCGGCCGAGTTCCTCGAGGCGGTGGGGAAGGACGTGACTGGGAGCGTGCCGAACGCTGTCACCTCGCTTTCCAAGCCTGAGCTTGGCCAAAACTTGACCACGGGACACTTTCCCGTCATTTCCTTGTCGATGTGGAAAACGAAGGCCCGCATTTGCAGGCGTTCTCGGGATGGAGCTAGCCGGACTCGAACCGGCGACCTCCGGGTTTGCGGCGCGGAGGCGCGAGGGTTAGCGTCCGATCGAGGTAACGCGGGCGCGCCAGATTCCCCTGGGCGCCTCGACGACGACTTCGTCGCCGACTTTCGTCCCGATCAGCGCCTTCCCGAGCGGGGAGTCGGGGGAGACACCGCCAACGCTCGAGATCTCAACGTCCATCGTCTCGCCGTCGTCTCGATCGATGGTGACCCGCGACCCGACTGAGACCTTATCGCTGGCAGCGGCCGCTTCCTCGTCGATCAGCACCGCACCTTGCAGGCGGTTACGGAGGATCGTGATGCGCCGCTCCAGGAGTCCCTGCTCGTTTTTTGCGGCGTGGTACTCGAAGTTCTCGGAGAGGTCTCCAAAACCGCGTGCCGTCTTGATCGCTTGAACAGCCTCGGCACGCTTCGGACCCTCGAGCTCCGCCAACTGGGTCTCGAGGTCGGCCTTCTGGGCCGCGGTCAGATGCTCCACTCGGTCAGACACTCGCGCGGCCACCTTGAGGCGCCGGTTCCTTCACGAGCCCAGGGACCCGATCGTTGAGGAGAGCTTCATCACCGTTGGTTCGGCTGCAGCGGGTCGGGCAAAAGTTCGGCAAAAGTCTCCCTTCCGGTGTCAAGATCGGCGAATGAGAAAGGCCCCGTTTCCAGGGCCTTTCGAGGTAGCGGGGGCGGGATTTGAACCCGCGACCTCCGGGTTATGAGCCCGGCGAGCTACCTGACTGCTCCACCCCGCGGCGTGGGCGCAAGGATAGCATCACACCCGTGCCCTGGTGGACCTGGCTTTCGCTCGGGATCTTCCTCCTCGCGCTCGTGGCCGCGGCTGTCTTCTCGGTCTTCGCGTTCGGCCGGCTGAAGCGACACTCGGCGGCACTCGAGGCGATCCAGGCGAAGCTCGATGAGCTCGCCGCCGCCTCGCAGGAGCTCGAGCGGAAGCAAGCCCGGAACAAGGAGCACCTGGAGGAGTTCCAGCGCCGCCGCGCCGGGACGGAGGCATCGATCGGGCAGTTGAAGTACCTCAAGTCGACGTTCTCGGAGGCGCTCGGCGGCCCGCGGCGGGCACGGGGCCGGTACCTGAGCAAGTGACCCGCGTCGGCGTCGTCGACCTGGGGACGAACTCGACGCGCCTGCTCGTGGCCGATGTCGAGGACGGTGAGGTGCGCGAGGTCGAGCGCCGGCTGACGATCACGCGTCTCGGCGAGGGCGTCGACGAGCGGCGCATCCTCCTCCCCACCGCGCTCGCCCGCGTTCGCAACACGCTGGCCGACTACCGGCGCATCCTCGAGGAAAGCGGCGCCGAGCGCACGCTCGCGGTGGGGACGAGCGCCGTCCGGGACGCAGAGAACGGCGAGGCCTTCCTCGGCGAGATCGAATGGAGCTACGGCTTCGACACGCGCCTCCTCGACGGAGAAGAGGAAGCACGCCTCACCTTCCGTGGCGTCGCCGCGGGGCGCGAGCTCGAACCAGGGACGCTCGTCTTCGACGTGGGCGGCGGCTCGACGGAGCTGGTCCTCGCCGACTGGCATCGAAGCCTCGAGCTCGGCTGCGTCCGCCTGACCGAGCGCTTCCTCCGAACGGACCCGCCGAAGCCGGAGGAGCTCGCAGCGTGCCGCGAGCATGTCCGCACCCTGCTTCCCACCGAGCCGAGGCCGGCCCACGCGATCGGCGTCGCCGGGACCGTGACGACGCTGGCCGTCCTCTCCCTCGGGCTGGACGAGGAAGACCCCGCGCTCGTCCACGGACACCGGCTGAGCAGCGACTGGATCGACGCCGAGACCGAACGGCTCGCCGCGCTTCGCGTCTCCGAGCTCAGGAAGGTGCGCGGCATGCATCCGGACCGGGCGCCCGTGATCGTCGCCGGAGCGGTAGTCGTCGCCGAGATCCTCCGCCGTTACGGCCTCGCGGAGCTCGAGGTCAGCGAGAACGACCTGCTGCACGGCGCCGCGCTCGCCGCCGCCGAGCTCCCGGCCCCCGCCGAGGGCCCCGCGCCTCCCGGCGCCTACACCTGCTGCTGATCCGCGTCGGGCGGCGGCGGCGGCTCGTCCTCGGCCAGACGGCGCACGACGGGCTCGCGCGGGAGGATGCCGAGGAGGCGTCCGTCCTCGACCACCGCGACGCGCTCGAGGCCGCTCTCGCCCATGAGCACGAGCGCCTCGTCGAGCGGCGTCTCGGGACCGACCGTCGGGACGTCCGGGATCGGCGAGGTCCCGCGCGGTCAGCTTCCGCAGGTCGCGGCCTTCCGCGACGGCGTTCACGATCGACTCCTCGCCAACGGAGCCCACGAGCCGGTCGCCGTCCGCGACGAGGACGTTGAGCACGTGCGGCTTCGCGAGCACCGCGGCAACCTCCCGCGCGGGGGCGTCGGCCTGGAGCACGCGAGGGTCGGCGACGAGTGCCTCCCGGACGATCATCGGCGGAGTCTAAGAGGTCTACGCCGCTCGCTCGACCGTGAGCGTGAGCCCGTCCAGCCCGACGACGCGGACCTCTTCGCCGACGCCGGCGCCTTCGGCGCAGTGCGCACGCCAGAGCTCCCCCTCCACGCGCACCTGGCCGAGGGGAGTGCACGGCAGGACGACCCGGCCGATCGCGCCGACGAGCGTCTCCGGCCCCATCTGCACCTGCCGGCGACGCGAGTACCAGAGCCAGAAGAGCGTCTCCGCGACCTCGATCACGGCCGCGACGAGAATCACCGGGAGGCGCCACTGCTCCGGCAGGACGAAGATCGCAAGGAGAATCCCGCCGATCAGGATCATCAGCGGGATTCTGCCCGTTCACGCTCGTGCTACTTCTCGAGGAGGAAGCCGATAGCCATGCCCCCGGCGACTACCGCGTCCTGCTGCGCGACCGCCTGGGCACGCGGTCTCTCCGATCGGCGCAGCCAGAGCCGCGCCACGAGCTCGTCACCGGCCGGCTGGTTCTTGAATGCCCTGAGCAGCTGGTCGAAGGTCTGCGTCGTCTCTTCGCCGCACTCCTCCGGGAAGAGGAAGCACGGATCCTCGAACACGCCCGAACCGCCGCCCGTCACCTCGATGAAGCCGCCGCGCTTCGCGTTTGCCGGCACTCGCAGGGAGACGTCGACGCCCTTCGTCCCAGCCATGTGCACGGGGTCCAGGACTGCGCGAAGGCGGATTCGCTCGCCAGCCTCAGCCCTGACGACGTTCCTGCGCGCGTAGCGTGAGCCGTTCCAGACGAGCAGCCGCCTCAGCTCATAGCGTTCGAATGTCTCCGTCACGTCGAGCTTCGGCACGTCGATGCTCGTGACCTCGATGTCCTCGTCTTCGAACCCCTGCAGCACCTCGGCCGTGATCGCGACCTCGAAGACCGATTCGAAGGAGATGTCGAACGGCGAGGCGTACCGGGTCGAACGCGTCAGCGCCCAGGTTGCGCCGCCGTCCCGTGTGCCTCGGATCGTGTAGGAGATCGCCGAGCTGCCCGGACCGATCCGGTCGATGGTCACGTCGATGTTCTGGAAGAGGTGCGAGAAGGCGAGGAAGGGGAGAAAGTCGGGGAAGATCGCCTCGCTCTGCCCTGTGCGTGTCCTCCCGAGGTCGAGGTCAGTGACCGTGGAGGTGACCGGCGACCCTTCCGGAGAGGCACCGAGGACGCCCACGACACCTGCGAGGCGATCGTGCGTGAGCGTGCCGAGGCTCTCGGCGATGTTGGCGAGCTTGTAGCTCCCGAAGATCGGATCCTCGACGATCGTGATCGTGTCGGCTGCATGGATCGACATGGTCGTATCGCCCGACCAGGTGAAGGGATGACCGAAGGCGACGACCTGGCCGTTGCAAACGAAGGTCGTCGTGCCGATGCCGGCCACCGTGACGTCACCGACCGACATCGCAGCGGCGAACGAGTCGCCCGCGCGGAGCCGGCCCGGAGCCGGCGGCGGCGGAGTGCTCGGCGCCGACGAGCCCATGTAGGCGATGAAAGGCAGCCCCTGCCGGTCGATCGCCGCCTGCATTCGGCGCAGGCCCCGGTCGGTGAGCCCTGAGGCCGAAAGCGGCGTCCTCAGGCGCGTCATCGTCCCCGTCTGCGTGATCGACAGGCCTGTTGCCTCCGCCATCCGCGCGGCCAGCGCCCTCGGCACCTTCAGGGTAGCGGCCGCACTCGCCTCCGCGCCGCCGTCCAGCAGGGCCGCCATGTCTTCCGCAGGCGTCAAGCCCGCGAGGGTCGAGCCTCCGCCGGCCAGGCCGTATGCGATCGCACCGGCCAGCCTGTCCTGGCCTGCGCTCCTGATGAAGACAGGCGACCCGGAGGCTCCGGCCCAGAGCCCGCCCGCCTCGTCGACGGCGGGCCCCGACAGGTTGGCGATGATGATGTCGCGGCCGGGGCCGACGGCATCCCGGAGGATGCCGAGGACTTCGGCGTCGAAGGTGGAGAGCGTGCGCCCGCGGGTGACCGAGACGGCCGTGCCGGTCATCCCCGTCGAAACCTGCGCAAGGGGCAGGATGGCCGGGCACTCGCCTGGGATCGCCGACGTGGCTCCGGACGCCGGTACGACTCCCCACGCTGTAACTGTGATCGCCAGAGCCAGGAGGCCGACGACCGCCCGTGGTCCGCGCTTTCCGCTCATTCTTCGCTCTCCCTCTTGGGTGACGACCGGTCCCCGCCGGCCTGCCTGCTGGAAAGACCAGCATGCGCCTTGCGGCGCCCGATTCCAAGAGGTTCCGGCCATTTCCTGGCCGAACGGCTGGGTCTGCGAGAGACAGTGCCGGGGGTGAGATTCGAACTCACACGCCCTTGCGGGCAGAGGGTTTTAAACCCCCCGCGTCTACCGTTCCGCCACCCCGGCGTCCACGGGTCTCGTTAGGTCGAGCCCTGTTGTAACTGATCGAGGTCGAACTTCTCGGGAGCGTCGCCCTGCGGGCCCCGGTAGTCGTCGATGAAGTCGTCGAGCGCTCCCTCGTCGAACGAGTTACAGCGCAGCATGTGCGTCCACGAGGTGGCGACGATCTGGTCGGCGAGCGCCGGCTCGTCCTCCTCGAAGTCCGGTGCGAGAGGCGCGACAATCAGGCCGCGGGTGTCCTGCTGGTACCAGTCGGCGAGGCTTCGCGATCGCCTCCTGGGGCACCTCGCTTCCGTACTGGACGAGGACGCCGCCGTGCTCGAGATTGTGAACGGAGTTGATCTCGGGTACCGGCTGGTCGTAGAGGTTCCAGATCGCCGGGGTTGCGTTGTGGAGCCCGCTGGTCGCCGGGACCGAGTTGTACTCGTAGCCGTCGGGCAGCTCCTCGACGTGGCTTGCCTCGAGGGCGTCGAAGGTCTCGAACGTGCAGTCGCCCTGCGTCGACGGCCCGGAGGCGTCGTCGTCACTGCCCAGCATGAACGCAGCACCGATCGCCCCGGCGGCGATCACGATCGCCGCGGCCAGGCCGATGAAGATCAGCCGGGTCCGTCGGGGGCTCGCCTCCGGCTTGTAAGCCTTCGGCGCCTGGACGGGTCGCTTGGGCGGTGTTGGAACTCGATCCTTCTTGGCCACGTGCGCCGAAAAAGGTATCAGGCAGTTGCACGCACCTCGGCACCTAGGAACTCGGCGACCGAGCCGAGATCGCCGACGAGCGGCGCCGGCGGGAGCGCGTCGAGAAAGCGGCGGCCGTAGCCCCGAGTGCGCAGCCGCGGGTCGAGGATCGCGACTACGCCCCGGTCGGCATGGCCGCGAATCAGCCGTCCGAAGCCCTGCCTGAGCTGGAGCACGGCCGACGGGACGGCGTACTCCCCGAACCAGTCTCCTCCTCGCCGGGCGATTCGCTCGCAGCGCGCCTCGACGAGCGGGTCGCTGGGGGCGGCAAAGGGCAGCTTGTCGATGACGAGGAGCGAGAGCGACTCCCCCTGCACGTCCACGCCCTGCCAGAAGGTCTGCGTGGCGATGAGCACGGAGTCGACCTCGGCGCGGAAACGCTCGAGCAGCCGCTCGCGGGGCGCCTCTCCCTGGACCAGCACCGGGTAGGGGATGCGGGGCGCCACTCGCTCCGCCAGGGCGTCGAGCTGGCGGTACGAGGTGGTGAGCACGAGGGCGCGCCCCTCGGAGAGGCTGCAGAGGGCGAGCACCTCATCGGCGAGCCGCGCGTCGTAGCCCACCGAGCGGGGCTCGGGGAAGTTACGCGGGACGTAGAGGAGCGCCTGCTCGCGGTAGTCGTAGGGGGAGGGCAGCGAGACCTCGCGCGCCTCATCGAGCCCGAGCCGGCCGCGCAGGAAGCGCGGCTCGAGCGTCGCCGAGACGAGGATCGAGACGACGTCGCGGTCCCACAGGATCTCCCGCAGCGTGTCGGAGACATCGATCGGCGCCCAGGCGAGCGCACCCTGCTCGGCCCAGGAGACGGAGTCCTCGTCCTCGACGGCGAGGCACGCCTCGAGGTCGTCCACCGTCCCCAGCGCGCGGCGCGCAAGCTGGTCCAGGTCCTCGCTGCCGCCCCGGAGCCCCTCCGCGAGCTGGCCGAGCGCTGCGGCCAGCGCCACGGCCGGGCCGGCGGCAGCCTCAGCGTCGGCGGGGGTCAGGCGCCGGCGGCCGCGACCCGGGTCGAGTCCCGAGAGAAGCTCCTCGCCCCGCCGGTCGACGGCGTCGAGGGCCCGCCCGGGCACCGCTCTCGCCCCTTCGCGGCAGGCGCGCTCCGACGTCGCGGAGCAGCTGGCGCAGGCTCCCCAGGGAGACGCGCCCGCCCAGCCACGCCGCCGCGCTCTCCTCCAGTCGATGGGCCTCGTCGAAGACGACAGCATCGTGCTCGGGCAGGACGCCCGCGCCGTCGCCGGTCTTCTGGCGAACGGCGAGGTCGGCGAAGTAAAGGGCGTGGTTGGCGATCACGAGCTCGGCCTCCTGCGCCCTGGCGCGCGCCTGCTCGGAGAAGCACGAGGCGACGAACGGGCACCGCTTCCCCGCGCAGCGGTCGGGCCCGACTGCGACCTCAGCCCAGAGCGTCGGACGCGGCTCGAAGGAGAGCTCGGCACGGTCGCCGGTCTCCGTCGTCTCGATCCAGTCCTGCAGCCGCTCGTACTCCCGTGCGTCCTCGACCGTGCGGAAGAGGGGCAGCGCCAGCCCGTTCAGGCTCTTCCGGCAGAGGTAGTTCTGGCGGCCCTTGAGGACGGCGACGTCGAGCTCTCGCCCGAGCGCGGCCGAGGCCGCCGGGACGTCCTTGGTCAAGAGCTGCTCCTGGAGCGCCTTCGTCGCCGTCGCGACGACCACGCGCATTCCGGACTCGAGCGCCGGGATCAGGTAGGCAAGGCTCTTCCCGATGCCCGTCCCGGCCTCGGCGAGCAGGTGCTCGCCGCGCTCGAGGGCGTCGGCCACCTCCTGCGCGAGCGCAGCCTGCCCGTCCCGGGGCTCGAAGCCGGGAAGTGAGGCGGCCAGCCGTCCGCCGGGAGCGAAGAACGCGCGCATCGAGGGATGTCGAGGGTAGAAGGCCCGCCGGTCAGCATAGCGAACGTATGTTCTTACTCGACCGGCGTCGGCGTGGGCGGTCGAGTGTTGCTCTTGCGCGCGAGATTGCGCCACGCGCGCGAACAGACGACAAACGCGAGTAGCGGGAAGAGCACGAAGGAGTAGCTGTAGACGGTCGCTTCGAACAGCGTGCGCGTCGCGATATCGCCCGAGAACTCGCCCAGGCGCCAGAACTGCAAATGCCACTCCTGCTCGTCCGTGAACGCGTCGAAGGTCGTGACCATCCCGAACGTCGGGATACGGACGACGGCCAGAAACAGAAGCGCCAGGAAGGTATAGGCAGCCGCCATGAGCCCGCGATCGACACGGACTACATCCGGCCGCGCCGCAGCAGTCCGGTAATCCTCGGCAACCGAGGTCACGTCGCCGAAGCGGCGCAGTGCCTCCGCCTCCCCAACCTCCTTCGCGGCGGCGTGAAGGTTCGCGCGTACGTCCCGGCGGATCGCTCGCCGGGCCGAGAAAGGAACATCTCGACCCAGACGACGGGAGAGCCGCCACACGGTCCATTCGATGGCGAGATTCATACGACGTCCTTTCGCCGGACGACTGTCGGGCCCGTCAGAAGAGGAGTCACGAGCTCGGTCAGCGAGAGCCAAGCGCGCGTACCGGCCTTGAGCGCCTCCCGTCCACTCTCGGAGAGGTGGTAGTACTTGCGCGCCGGCCCGGACGTCGAAGCAACGAGGCGCGAGGCCAGATACCCCTCGCGCTCGAGCCGTGTCAGAGCCGGATAGATCGAACCGTCGGCCACCTCGACGAGGCCGAGGTCGTGGATTCGCGTGACCAGCTCGTATCCATACGACTCGCCTTCGGCGAGCAGCCGGAGCAAGATCAACCCGAGCGCTCCCTTGAGGAGTTGTGGGTCGTGCTCGCGAGACTTCATGCTGGCATAGTACCAAACATAGTCAAATACTGCCGAGCATCCCTTTCTAGCGGGCTAGACTCGCCGGCGATGGAGCAGCGGCTCAGCCTCGTCACGCTCGGCGTCTCCGACCTCTCCCGCGCCAAGGCGTTCTACGAGGGGCTCGGCTGGACGACCGGCGCGGCGCCGGCCGATGACGTCGTCTTCTTCCAGGCGGGCGGAATGATCCTCGCCCTCTGGGGGCGGGAGCAGCTGGCCGAGGACTCAGCCGTGGAGGACACGGGCGGCTGGGGCGGGGTCACGCTCGCCTACAACACCCGCTCGCCCGAGGAAGTCGACGCCGTCCTCGCCGAGGCCGAGGCCGCGGGCGGCACGATCGGGCGCCCCGGCGCGCCGACCTTCTGGGGCGGCTACTCCGGTGTCTTCCTCGACCCGGACGGCCACCCGTGGGAGGTCGCGCACAACCCCGGCTGGACGCTCCGCGAAGACGGCTCGATCAGCCTGTCCTAGGCGCCCCGGAACCGGGGCTCCCGCTTCTCGAGGAACGCGGCCAGGCCCTCGCGGGCGTCGGCGGTCTCGAAGAGCTGCTCGCAGAGCGCGGCCTCGCGGTCGAGCGCGCGCTCGAGCGCCTCGCGCGCCGATGCGTCCAGCAAGCGCTTCGACCCGGCGACTGCGAGCGGGGCGAGCGACGCGACGCGCTCGACGAGCCGCCGCGCCTCGGCCTCCACATTCTCGGCTACCACGTCCACGAGCCCGAGCCGGAGTGCCTCTTCCGCGCCGACGAGCTCGCCGGTGAGCACGAGCCGCCGGGCCGCGCGGGGAGCGAGCAAGCTGAAGCCGTTCGAGATGGAGAGCCCGATCGCGACCTCCGGGCAGCCGAACCGCGAGCCCGGGCTGGCGATGCGAATGTCGCACGCCGCCGCCAGCTCGCAGGCGCCGCCGACGCAGACGCCCTCGACCGCGGCGATCACCGGCTGCGGCGCGGCCACGACCTCTCGCGTCAACCGGTTGAACCCGGCCAGAGTGGCCGCCCATTCCTCCGGCGTCAGCGTCGCCGTCTCGCGCAGGTCGTCCCCCGACGAGAAGGCACCGCCCTCGCCGTGCAGGACGATCGCGCGCGCATCTGTGTCCCCCGCCTCGGCCAGCGCGCCGCCGAGCGCGGCCAGCGTCTCGCCGTCCCAGGCGTTCAGCCGCTCCGGCCGCGACCAGCGGATCCAGACGGCCGCACCGTCCCGCTCCACCCGCAGGCTCAATTTGGGCGCTCCTCCCCTTCGTACAGCCGGTAGAGACGCTTCGCCTTCGCCTCCGTGCGCGGGAGCGTGGCGGCGCGGACGACGCAGGTGAAGCCGAGGCGCGCCTTCACGTCCTCGGCCAGCTCCTCCTCCCTCCCGTCGACGCCCTCGACGAGCACCTCGACCGGCGGCTCGACGGGGAAGCGCTCGAGGACGACGGCGAAGCGATCGAGCCCGTGCTCGCGCAGCAGCCCCTCGATCGAGCTGGGAAAGACGTTGACGCCCCGCACCCGGAACATGTCGTCGCTCCGGCCCGCGACGGTGAAGCGGAAGCCCGTTCGGCCGCAGGCGCAATCGACGCCGAGGATCTCGGCGAGGTCCCGGGAGCGGAAGCGAAGCACCGGCGAGGCCTCGCGCGCCAGATGGGTGAAGACGAGCTCGCCGGTCGCACCGGGCTCGATCGCCACGGGCTCCTCCGACTCGGGATCGATCAGCTCGACGAGCACGCCGTCCTGGCCGCAGAAGTGGAGGCCGTCGTGCTCCTCGCACTCCGCCGCGAGCGTTCCCCAGACCTCGGAGAGCCCGTACGTGTCGCGCATCGTTGCGCCCCACAGCCCTTCGAGTCGTGCCCGGGTCGAGGCCAGCTGGCCGCCGGGCTCGCCGGCGACGATCAGCTTCCGCAGACCGAGTACGCGGGGATCGAGGCCGCTCGCCCGCGCAGCCTCGGCGAGGTAGAGGGGATACGTGAGCGTCGAGAAGAGCGCCGTCGGGCGCAGGTCGCCCCAGAGCTCGAGCAGGCGCGCGCTCTGGCCGAGACCGACGGGCACCATCGTCGCGCCGGTTTCCTCCAGGGAGGCGTGGTCGACCAGCCCGCCGGTGTACAGGCTGTAGCTGAGACAGTGAAGGAGGACGTCGTCGGGCCGCGCGCCGGCGGCCCAGAACGCCCGGGCGCCGATCCGCGCGGATGTCCTGAGATCCTCGGCGGTGTAGGCGAGCACGAGCGGCTTGCCCGTGGTCCCCGACGTGAGGTGGATGCGAACGACCTCGACCGGATCGACGCAGACGAAGTCGCCGAGCGGCGGCTCGTCCTCCTGGGAGGCTCTCAGCTCCTCCTTGGTCGTCAAGGGGATCCGGCTCAGGTCCTCCCCGCTGAGAACGTGCTCGGGGCGGACGCCCGCGCCGGCCAGCTTGCGCCTCCAGAAAGGCGAGCTCTCGTAGCAGCGCGTGACCTGGTCGACGAGGAGCTCCTCCTCGAGCCGCCGCGTCCAGGCGGGTGGCATGGTCTCCGTTCGCTCGTCGAAGTAGATCGCCCACTCCACGGTGCGTAAGGGTACGGTCAGACGTCGAGCGGGACAATGCGCCGCGCGCCCAGGCTGGCGCCCACCGACGCGGCGATGACGAGGACGATGGCGAGCGCCTCGACCGCGCTCGGGACCTGCGCGAGGACGACGGCGCCGGCAAAGGCAGCCACGGCCGGCTCCAGGCTGAGCAGGATGCCGAACGTCCCGGCGGAGAGCTGGCGCAGGGCCGCGAGCTCGAGCGTGAACGGAAGCACCGAGCCGAGGACCGCGACCGCAAGCCCTACCGCCAGGATTCCCGGGTCGAGCAGGTCGCCGCCGCCCGCGACGAGGCCGAACGGGGCAAGGAGGATCGCGGCGACGAGGAGCGTCAGGGCCAACCCCGGGCCCACCGGCCAGTCGGCGAGCATGCGCTTGGCCAGGAGGATGTATGCGGCCCAGCCGGCCGCGGCGCCGAAAGCGAACGCGAGGCCGGCGGGGTCGAGCTCGACGCCGGGGCTCCCGAGCAGCGCAACGCCGGCCCCGGCGAGGCCGATCCAGAGGAAGTCGAGCGCCCGGCGCGACCCGATCACTGCGACCGCGAGGGGCCCGAGGAACTCGACGGTCGTCGCCAGCCCCAGCGGGATCCGGTCGATTGCCTGGTAGAAGCACCCGTTCATGAACGCGACCGCGGTTCCGGCGGCGATCACCCAGCGAAGCGGCGGCATCTCCGAGCGGCGCAGAGCCGGCGCGGTCACGGCGAGGAGGATGAGCGCCGCAAGGGCCACCCGGATCCAGACGAACCCGAGCGGGCCCACCTCGTCGAAGGCGGTCGTCGCCAACGCGGCGCCGAACTGGACGGAGAAGGCGGCGCCGACGACGAGGAGCGGGGCCGGCGCCTCCCGCAGGTGCCTGGCCAGGCGAGAGCTCAGAGAATCTCCCCCAGGGCGGCGAGCGCCTGCTCGACGTCGGAGGAGTCGTTGAAGTGGTGGCAGGAGAAGCGCACGGCGCCGAGCCGCGGCGAGACGATCACGTTTGCCTCGGCCAGCGCGGCGGCCACCTCCGGCCCCTCCCGCCCTGGGAAGCGGGCGATGACGATCCCGGCACGACGGTCGTCCTCGGCCGGGGTCAGAACCTCGGCGCCGAGGCGCTCCAGGCCCTCGCGCAGCTCCGCCGCGAGCGCCAGGTCGTGCTCGAGCACGTTCTCGATGCCCAGCTCGAGCAGGTAGTCGACCGCAGCGGTCAGCGCAGCGCCCGCCGCGTAGGACGGCGTCGAGTACTCGAGCCGGCGCGCCGAAGGCGCGAGCGGGATCGTAGTCGCGTCGAAGGCAATCGCGTCCTCGGTCGACTTCCAGCCGACGAAGGGAGGGTCGAGCTGCTCCCAGAGCTCCGGGCGGAGGTAGCAGACGCCCGCGCCTGGTGCCGAGCAGAGCCACTTGTATCCGGAGGTGACCAGCGCGTCCACGCCCAACGCGGGCGCGTCGAGCGGGACGGCGCCAGCCGACTGCGTGGCGTCGAGGATGAGCGTGGCGCCGGCCGACCGCGCGAGCTCGACGAGGCCTGCAGGGTCGAGCCGATGGCCCGTCGCGTACTGGACGTGGCTGACGCAGATCACGGCGGTGTGCTCGTCGACGGCGGCGGCGACGGTGTCCAGCGAGAACGAGGCAGGGTCGCGGAGCGCGGGCGCAAGCCGAACCTCGACCCCGGTGTCCCGTGCGAGGCGAAGCCACGGGTACGTCACGCTCGGAAACTCGAGGTCGGCGGAGACGACGTTCTCGCCCTCGCCGGGCTTCAGCCACCAGGCGAGCTGGCAAAGCGCCTCCGTCGCGTGCGTGACGACCGCGACGTCGTCGGGGCGCGCTCCCAGGAGGCGCGCCGCCGCCGCCCGCGGAATGTCGCCCACTCGCTTTTCGACCTCGTCGTCGAAGCCGACGGTCCCGCGGCCGGCGATCTGGGTCCCGAGCTCCTCTGCCGCCCGCTGCACCGGCAGCGGCTCGAGCCCGATCGAGCCTGTGTTCGGATAGACGACCTCCTCGAGCACCGGGAAGTCGCTTCGCGCCGAGAGGGCGGGGCGTCCGGCGCTCACGCCGTCGGGAGGCGCGCTGACCTCGAGCTTGAGGATGTCGGGGCGGTGGTAGTGACCCGCGGGGTCGAAGCGCTGACGCTCTTCGTGCAGCCTCACCGGATCGAGCTCCGCATAGAGGATGCCCTCCTCGTCGTAGAGCGGCCCCGCGAGGTAGGCGCCGTCCGGGCCGAGGATCGCGCTCCCTCCCCGGCCGATGACGTCGACGCCGTCCAGGGCCTCGCGGAGAGGGAAGTCCTCCGGATAGGCGGCCGCGCGCTGGAAGTGGCTCGGGGCGACGACGAAGGCCCGCGACTCGCGCGCGATGTGGACGAGCGTCGCCTGCCAGTCGTCCGAGTCGTCCGCGGTCGAGGCCACGTAGATTTCGACGCCGGACTCGTAGAGGGAGAAGCGCGCGAGCGGCATGTAGTTCTCCCAGCAGATGAGCCCGCCGAGCCGCCCGAGCCCGGTCTCGATCGCCCGAAGGCCCCGCCCGTCTCCCTGCCCCAGATCAGCCGCTCGTGGTTCGTCGGGACGAGCTTGCGGTGGTGCAGCGCGAGTCGGCCGTCCGGGTCGTGGTAGAGGAGCGTGTTGTAGAGCGTGCCCGGGCGCGCCGGATCGAGCTCCGTGACGCCGGTGACGAGCCAGACGCCGTGCTCGCGCGCGACCTCGCCGAGCCGCTCCGCGTCGGGCCCCGGAACCTCCACTGACTCCTGCGCGAGGAGCGCGAAGGCCGCCTTGGCGCGCGGGTCCACCCAGCCGGCGAGGTGCTTGGCCCAGACGGAGGAGGGGTAGGCGGGGAGGTACGCCTCGGGAAAGACGACGAGGTCGGCGCCTGCGCCCGCCGCCTCCGCGGTGCGCTCCGCCAGGCGCTCGAGGGAGGCCTCCCGGTCGAGGACGACCGGCTCGATCTGGGCGCAGGCGGCGGTGACGGGGCGGCGCACCTGAGGGGTTCTACCGAAAAAACTTGCTCTTTGCGGAGAGTTGCCTGACATGCTGCTTGACGCCCTGTCCCGCGCCCGTATAGGCTCGCGCATGTCAAATCCGGTAAGTCTTCGGACTCGCCGGATTTGGCACTTAAGCGACCCGGGTTCAGCGCAGCTCCGTCCGACGCCGCACCTACTGTTCGTCGGCCCATGACCGGGACTCTTGTGCTCCTTGTGTTGATCGCCGCCGCAGCCGTGCTGGGCGGCTTCTGGCTCACGCGTGTCCTGCGTGCCGACCTCACAGGTCGCAACACGGAGATCGACGGGCGGCTGGCCGGCCTGACCGAGACGATGGATCGCCGGCTCGGCGAGCTCGACACCAAGGTCGACCGCCGGCTCGGCGAGCTCGACGGTAAGGTCGACCGCCGGCTCGCCGGGATGACGGAGACCTCGGCGCGGATCCACGAGCGCCTGGGGAAGGTCGACGAGGCGACGGCGCAGATGAACGAGCGCGCCAAGGACTTCCAGCGCTTCGAGCAGATGCTCCGGCCCCCCAAGGCTCGCGGAGGCGTCGGCGAGCTTCTGCTCGAGAACCTGCTCGCAGACATCCTCCCCGCGGCGAGGTTCGGCCTCCAGCACGGATTCCGAGGCGGCGAGCGCGTGGATGCCGTCATCCGGCTCGACGACGCGCTCATCCCGGTGGACGCGAAGTTTCCGCTGGACAACTTCCAGCGGTTCGTCGAGGCCGACGACGACGCCTCGCGTGAGCTCCATGCCAAGGCCTTCGCGCGGGACGTCAAGGGCCACGTCGACGCGATCGCCCAGAAGTACATCCGGCCGGACGAGGGCACCTATGAGTTCGCGCTCATGTACCTGCCGGCCGAGGCGGTGTACTACGAGCTCGTCTGCAACCGCATCGGCGGGGACGCCAACCCGCTCGCCTACGCGCAGGAGCGGAAGGTGATCCCGGTCTCGCCGTCGACGTTCCACGCTTACCTGCTCGTGCTCGTTCAGGGGCTCAAGGGCCTCCAGATCGAAGAACATGCCCGCGAGGTGATGGCCTACGTCGCCGACCTCACGCGGGACTTCGGACGCTTCAAGGCCGACTTCGACGTGGTCGGCAAGCACCTGGGCAACGCGCAGACGAAGTACGCGGAGTCGGAGCGACGCCTGTCGCGCTTCGAAGCCAAGCTCGAGCGGGCCGCCGAGTCCGAGCTGCCCGAGGGCGAGGCCGTCGAGTTGGCCGAGCTTCCACGAGCCGTCGACGCGGCGTAGTCTCGAACCCGAAGCCTCGGGCCTCGTGGTTCTTATACTCGCGAGAAGGACGGTGCCGTGGAGTACAGCTGGTTCTTCCTGTGGCTCGGGGTCGCGTTGCTCGGCCTCGGCGCGCTCCTCCTCATCGCCTGGTGGCGTGAACGGCGCTTTCCCGGCACGCTGCTGACGCTTTCGGCGGGGCTTCTGCTCGTCGCCGCAGCTGCCCAGCAACTCGTCATCTTCGCGATGGGGATCAGCGGCCGGTGGGAGGTCGACTCGACGCCGTTCGGCGTACTCGCCTGCATCGCCGCCGCCCTGGCCACAGTTGTCTGGATCGCGCTCGCCACCGGGCGCGGACGCGAGAGCCTTCGGCGGGGTGCTGCGCGCCCTCAGCGCATCCGGGAGCTCGAAGTCCTCAGCGCCATCTCGCGGCTGAGCTCTCAGCCCGGATCCGTGGAACGGGTGGGCGGGGACATCCTGAACGCGGCAGCCCCGGCGGTAGGCGCGGACGCGGCGGTCTTGCTCCTCTATGACGAGGAGGAGCGCACCCTCACCGCCGCGGCGGCCAGCGGGATTCCCGAGGAGCAGTGGAGGACGTTCGAGATCCAGGTCTCGGACGCCTTCAACCAGACCTTCATGGCTCAGGGGAAGTCGCTGGTCGTGACGGACGTCGCCAACGAGCGGCGGCTGAAGATGCAGCTGGCGAAGGCACTCGGCGCGCGGAGCGCCCTCGTCGTTCCGATCCGCTATGAGGGCACCCCGGTCGGAACGCTCACGTTCTACGCAGTCACCGCTCCCCGCAAGTTCGACAGCGTCGCGGTCGCCGTCGCGGAGCTGATCGCCAACGAGGCCGCCGACATCCTCGAGCGGGCCCGGCTCCAGGAGGTGGTCAGAGAGGAGCGCGAGCGAGCTGCGCGCGTGCTCGAGCACATCGGCGACGGTGTCTTCGTCGTGGACGGCGCCGGCCTCATCCGCCTCTGGAACCCGGCGATCGCAGCCGTGACCGGGCTCTCGGCGGTCGAGACGCTCGGACGTCGTCCTCCCGACGTGCTGCCGGGCTGGGCGGCGATCGAGCCACTGGTGCCCGTTGCGAGCGGGCCCGCATACGCTGCGAAACACGCCGAAACGCTGCCGCTCGATCTCGGCGACCGCGAGCTCTGGGTCTCGATCTCGGCCGTGCAGTTCCCGGACGGCACGGTCTACGCCCTGCGCGACCTGACCGAGGAGCGCGGCATCGAGAAGCTCAAGAGCGAGTTCGTGGCCACGGTCTCGCATGAGCTGCGGACACCGCTCGCCGCCGTCTACGGCGCCGCGATGACACTCCGGCGCCAGGACGTCGAGCTGGACGACGACCATCGGGGCCGGCTGCTCGCCGTGATCGCCGGCGAGTCGGACCGGCTGGCGCGGATCGTCGACCAGGTGCTCGAGGCCAGCCGCCTCGACTCGGGCAGCTTCGCCTTTGCGGTGGAACACTGCGAGCCGGGCCCGCTCGCAGTCGAAGTTGTCGAGGCGGCGCGCGCCCATGCTCCGACCGACATCGTCATCGCACTCGCTCCGGACAACGACCTGACCGCGGTCGCGGCAGACCCGGACATGCTGCGCCAGGTCCTCGCAAACCTCGTCGAGAACGCCGTCAAGTTCTCTCCTAGCGGCGGCCGGGTCAACGTGTCGCTGGAAGGCCACGAGGGGCGGGTGCTCTTCGCCGTGCGCGACGAAGGCTTGGGGATTCCGCCGCGCGAGCAGGAGCGGATCTTCGAGAAGTTCTTCCGCCTCGACCCGAACCTCACCCGCGGCGTCGGGGGCACCGGGCTCGGGCTCTACATCTGTCGCGAGCTGGTACGCCGCATGGGCGGCAGGATCTGGGTTGCTTCGAGCGAGGGCGAGGGATCGACGTTCTTCTTCGAGATTCCTGCCGCCGCGGCGGAGGCGCAGGCCGTCGACGAGCCGGCGGAGGCCACCGAAGCGCAAGCCCGCTGACCGAGGTTCTGAGCCTAGAAGCGCAGAAGCGCTCCGATGCCGTCACCGGCGGCGAGGTCGTCCCGATGGCGAACGGCCCAGACGCGGCCGCCGTGGGCAAGCGCCTGGTGAACCGCGAGGTCGAGCCCGTCCCTCGACTCGTCGAGCTGCGTCCCGTCCAGCGGGCACTTGGAGCCGCCGACCGAGAGCCGTCCGCACGCAGGGCACCGCTTCGCCGGGTGGTTGGCGCCCTCACGGAAGAGAAGAAGCTCGACGCGTGCATCCGACGCCGCTTCGAGCGTCGCCTCCCACCCCGTGCTGGCCCGGCCGTTCCTGCCGAGCTCCTCACGCCAACGGTCGACGACCTGGGTCTCCTTCTCGGCCTGCCAGCGCTCGAGCGCAGGCGCGGCGGCGGCAAGCAGCTCGGGCGGCTGCGCGTGCGCCTCGGCGTGCGCGACTCCGGCGATCATCGCGCGCGCCTCCTGCGAGAGCAGCTCGCCGAACTCGCCCCAGGTCTCCTCGTTCGTGATCACGACCACCTGGGGCTTCCGCAGCCGGCGGACGAAGCGGTCGAGCTCGTCCGCCACCCGCTTCAGGTGCTCGTGGACGAGCTCGTCGACGTGACGCTGGAGTCGTGCCTGGGCCCAGCCGCCCTGGTCGTGCCGCCTCGGCTGCTCCTCGAAGTGGTCGGCCAGGTCCTCGAGTCGTCCTGCCGAAAGACGGTAGAAGCGGCCCTGCTCTCGGCTGACCACGAGGACGAGCGCGCCTTCCCCGCGACCGACGAGCGGAACCAGCGGCGCAAGGTAGAGGAGCTGACCGACCTTGATGCCGTCAGGCACAACCTCCGTGAGCGGCAGTGGCCGCCAGACGTTGTCGAGGCCGGCGCAGAAGATGGCGAGGCCGTGCGCGCCGTTCCGCTCGAACTCAGCCTCGAAATAGCGCCGGATACGCTCGAGGTCGCCTCGGAGCGCGAGCCGCTGCTGGTGCGTCAGCTCGCGGGCCCTGCCGCCGTTCTCCTTCGCGGCGCCGTCGAGCAGCGAGTTGAGCCGCGTGTGCGCGTCGCCCGCCATGGGAACCAGGCTCGGATCCAGGTCGAGGTAGACGCTGATCGCAAACCCGTTCTCGGCTTCGAAGCCTGCGAGGTCGCGCAGCTCGTCCCAAGTGACGGTTCGTGCCATCCGATCGAGTCCAGAAGCTACACAATGGAACACGATCTCGACGGTCGTCGTTTAAGACTACGAGGCAGAATTCGACTGAGGTGGGACGAGTGAGCTCGAGCGAGGTGCGCGAAGTCATCGTGATCGGCGGAGCAGCGGCGGGGTACACCGCCGCTCTCTACGCCGCGCGAGCGAATATGAACCCTCTCGTGATCGAGGGCGTCAACTGGGGCGGGCAGCTCATGATCACGAGCGACGTGGAGAACTACCCCGGCTATCCCGGCGGGATCCTGGGGCCCGAGATGATGCAGGACTTCCGGAAGCAGGCCGAGCGTTTCGGCGCCGAGTTCGTCACCGACGACGTCACGAAGGTCGACTTCTCCGAGCGACCGTTCCGGGTCTGGGTCGGCGAGGACGAGTACCGCGCCGAGACCGTGATCGTGGCCACGGGCGCGAACGCCCGCCAGCTCGGGCTTCCCTCGGAGCGCTCCCTCCAGGGCCGCGGCGTCTCCTACTGCGCGGTCTGCGACGCAGCCTTCTTCCGCGACAAGGACGTCGTGGTCGTCGGCGGCGGAGACTCGGCGATGGAGGAGGCGACGTTCCTCGCGAAGTTCGCCTCGAGGGTGACGGTCGTGCACCGGCGGGACGTCTTCCGCGCTTCGCCGATCATGGTCGACCGGGCCCGAGCCACCGAGAAAATCGACTTCGTGCTCGACTCCGTGGTCGAGGAGGTCGCTCGGCGACGGCGTCGTCACCGGCGTGGTCGTCCGCAACGTCAAGACGGACGAGCGTTCGGAGATCCCCGCGGACGGGCTGTTCGTGGCGATCGGCCACGATCCGAGCACGGAGCTCTTCAAGGGTCAGCTCGACATGGATCCCGAGAGCGGCTACCTGATCACGAAGGGCAAGACGACCGAGACGAACGTGCCCGGCGTCTTCGCGGCGGGCGACGTGCAGGACGACGTCTACCGCCAGGCCGTGACCGCGGCCGGCTCGGGCTGCATGGCGGCGCTCGACGCCGAGCGCTGGCTGGCGGCCGAGCACGGCCGGCTGCTCGACGCGCTCGCTGCGCCCCGGACGTAGGCTCGGCCGCTAGCTTTCTCTCCGTGCCGTACTTCATCTGCCCGAACTGCCGGCGCCGGTCGGTCGACGACGACGGGATCGAGGGCCTCACCGGCAGGCCGGTCGCCTGCACGAGCTGCGGCTTCGGCTTCCTCTTCGAGATCATGGACGACTACTACCCGGCACCCGGCACCGGCTTCGTCGTCTGCAACCGGGAGGGCCGGATCATCGCGATCGGGAAGGGGTTCTTCGAGCTGACCGGCTACCGCGAGCACGACCTGATCGGCCACGACGTGATGGAGGCGCTCTTCGAGCTGGAGGAGAACGGTCCCACGCCCGCCGCCCTCGCACTCGAGTACGGCGTCCGCCGGTTCGACCAGAAGCTCACGCTCCGCACGCGGGCCGGCGTGAAGAAGGTCGTCCGCGCCGACTTCTTCCCCGCGTACGACGAAGACGGCGGCCTCCTCGTCGCCGTCGCCCCCCGCTAGCCAGGCTTCTCCGGCCACGGCCGGGGACAGGCTCCGCCGTGGCCAGGCTTCTGGGCGTGGCTCCTGACCGGCGTGAACCGGTGGCCTCGCCGCATCCCGGCATCCGGCGTCACAGCCTGTGGGCGATTCGGGAGTCGCATCGCGGCCACGCCCGGGGACAGGCCCCGAACGTGGCCGGAGCAGGCTAGACGCGGCTCGAGGGGCAGAGATCCGCTGCGAGGACGCAGTCCTCGCAGCGGGGGCGCCGGGCGTCGCAGACGCGGCGGCCGTGCCAGATGAGGAGGTGCGGGAAGCGGGCCCAGTCCTCGCGCGGAACGATCCGCATCAGGTCGCGCTCGATCTTCACCGGGTCGTCGTGCTTCGTCAGCCCGAGCCGCTGCGAGAGGCGCCGGACGTGGGTGTCGACGACGATGCCCTGGGTCGCGCCCAGCTCCGCGGCGACGACGTTCGCGGTCTTGCGGCCCACACCGGGCAGGCGCACGAGATCCTCCAGCCGCTCGGGCACCTTTCCGTCGTACTCCCCGAGGAGCATCGCCATGGTGCCGCGGAGGTTCCTCGCCTTCTGCCTGAACGTACCGGTCGGGCGGATGTCGTCTTCCAGCTCCTCGATGGGCACGGCGAGGTAGTCCTCGGGCCGCCGGTACTTGCGGAAGAGCCGCTCGGTGACCCGGTTCACGGTCACGTCGGTGGTCTGCGCCGAGAGCATCACCGAGACGAGCAGCTGGACCGGGTCGCGGAAGCGGAGCGCGATGGTCGCATCCGGGTGCGCCCAGGCGAGCCTGGCGATGATCTCGCGGATGCGCTCCCGCTTCGGGGCGACGCGCCGGCGCGCCTCGCGAACGTAGCTGCGCGGAGCGGAGATCACTGCCGTCGCGCTGAGTCGCGCCCGTGCAGGTAATGCCTGGAGGGGCACTAGACCTCGGCGTACTCCGCCGGAACTTGGACGGAAAGGAGCCGCGGGCCTGCACACACCCGGTCGAGGGCCGGGCAGCCCGCGCAGGTGAACTCGCTCGGCGTCGGACGGAAGTCGCCTTCGTCGATGCGGGCGATCGCGACGGAGAGCTCAGCCTCGAGCGCGCCCAGGTCGCCCCGAGCGAACGTCGTGGAGACGACCGCGTCCGGCCGCTCGAGGAAGTGGTAGACGACCTCCACCTCGTCGGCTCCCGCGCGGAAGCACGCGAGGGCGTAGACGAGCTGCTGCAGCCGATAGTCAGCCTGCACGATCTCCTCGGGCGTGCCCTCCGCGAGCGAGTTCGTCTTGTAGTCGAGAACGAGCGCGCGCCCGCCGTCGCTCCAGTGGACGTCGAGGCGACCGTGCAGGAGCACGCCGTCGTGCTCGAAGGCGAACGGCCGCTCGGGGACGGCGCCGGCGAGCCCGCCGACCCTCCGGGCCAGCTCGGAGTCGCAGTACGAGGACACGAAGCCGCGAATCCGCTCGAGCTCTTCCTCGGTCACCGCCGGGTACCAGGCCCGCACCTGCTCGACGTCCGGGACCGCGGGCGCCGCCAGGTCGACGGTTTCGAGCAGCCGGTGGACGGCGTCACCGATCTCCGTCGCGGCCAGCCCGGTTGCTCCGGGCACGGTGCCGCGCGCGTCGTCCGCCCTCATTCCGGCGACGCGCTCGGCGTAGTAGCGATAGGAGCAGCGGTCGAAGAGCGCGAGCGCGCTATAGGAAAGCCTGCGGACGCGATGGAGCGGTGGCACGGGCACCGGCGGGAGCTCGGGGAGCCGCGGCGCCGGCGGCGGCAGCGGCGGCGAGCTCGCCCCCGATGAAGAGGGCGAGCTGGCCCTCCTCCGGCACGGCAACATCGGCCCCACCCGCCTCCGCCACCTCAGGAGGCTCGGTCCGGTGGCGGTCGACACGGACGAGCAGGCGCGCGCCGTCGCGGACGAGCTCGATCGGCCCGTCACCGGCGGCGGCCAGCTCCTGCGCCTCGAGCCGCGCCAGGACCCAGCCGATCGGGGTCGCCTGGTCGGCCGTCCGCGCCGGGTCGATGGCGCCCGAGACGATCAACCGGTCGATCGCCCGCGTCATGGCGACGTAGTAGAGGCGGAGCCGTTCGGCCCGCTCGGCCTCGCGCTCGGCCGCCCGCACCTCCTCGTACCCGAACGCAGGCCGGCGCGATCCTGTAGCCGGGTCGGCTACCCGGAAGCCGAAGCGGCCGTCGGGCAGGCAGAGGATCTCGTCGGGAGAGGGCGCGTTCCGGTCACGGCCGGCGTCCGCGACGATCACCACCTTGAACTCGAGCCCCTTGGCGGAGTGGATGGTCAACAGCCGCACTGCGTCGGCGTCCTCTTCCTCGGCGACCGCTTCGAGCTCGCGGGCGCCGACGGCCTCCTGCTCGCGGACGAAGCGCACGAACCCTTCGATGTCCCGGCCCCGCAGCTCCTCGTACGACCGGGCGAGTCGCGCGAGCTTGCGCATGTTCGCGTACCGGCGGCGCCCGTCCCACTGGGCGAGGACGGCGAGGTCGTAGTCGTGGTCGGCGACGATTCGCTCGCAGAGCTGCTCCAGGGAAAGGCCGACGGCGGCATCGGCGAGCCGCTCGAAGCGCTGGAGGAAGGCCCTGCAGAGGCGCAGGTCTTCCTCGGAGAGGTCCCCGGGGAGCCCGCGCTCGAAGGGCAGGAAGAGCGGGCGCTTCGGCGCCGCTCGGCGGAGGAGCACGAGTGCGTCGTTCGAGAGCCCGACGAAGGGCGAAGCGAGGACCGTGACGAGCGCCTCGTCGTCGTAGCGGTTGTGCAGGAGGCGGAGATACGCGAGGAGGTCGACGACTTGCTGCTGGCCGAAGTAGCCGCGCCCGGTCGCCCGGTAGGTCTGCAGCCCCGCCCGGCGCAGCTCGTCCTCGTAGTGCTCGGCGTCCGTCCCGGCCGCGAACAGGAGCACGATCTCGCCGGCGCTCGCCTCGCCCTGCTCGACCAGCTGCTTCACCCGCGCGGCGATGTGCCGTGCCTCGGCACGACGCCAGTGCGTCCGCGTGCCCGCGTAGCTCGACTTGTCCGTCACGAGCAGCTCGACGGGGGCCCCGAAGACGGGGTCGGGGAAGCGCCCCGCCGCCGCGAGCGGCTGGAAGTCGTCACCGAACTCGCTGGAGAAGAGGTGGTTGACCGCCGCCAGCACTTCCGGGCGCGAGCGGTAGTTCTGCGTGAGCGCGAGCACGCCGCCGGATTGCTCGCGCCGCTCGCGGAAGACCTCGACGTCGGCGTGGCGGAACCGATAGATGGACTGGAACTCGTCGCCGACGAAGAAGAGCTCCTTCCCGTCAGGGCCTTCGGCGAGCAGGTCGACGATCTCGCACTGGAGCCGGTTGGTGTCCTGAAACTCGTCGACCATGATCGAGCGGAAGCGCCAGCTCTCTCGCTCGCGCACCGCGGCGTCCTCGCGCAGGAGGTCTCGCGCTGCCAGCTGGAGATCCTCGAAATCGAGCGCCGACTCCCGCTCCTTGGCGGCCCGATAGGCGGCTCCAAACCGTTCCAGAAGCTCCTGGAGAAGGTCGCGATCGCGGGCCGCGAGCTCGTCGAGCGCCGCCTGCTCGACGCCTCGCCGGGCCTCTTCGTAACCGGCCGCACGCTCGCCCGTGGCCTTGAGCTCGGCGAGATCGAGGAGCCGCTCGGGCAGCGTCCGCTCCGCGAGCACCTCGAGCGCGCGCGCGGCGGTGGCGCGGGCGGTCTCCCCCGCCTCCTCATCCGCGGCCAGCAGGCGCGCCGCCTCCCTGAGCTCCTCGCTGCGGGCGGGCAGTCCGATCCGCGCGCCGAGCTCGAGCGTTAGCGGCCGCCCGGCCGCGCGCAGAGTCTCGTGAACGCCGGTGAGCATGCGCCGGAGGGCCCGCACGCCGTAGGTGGAGAGCAGGCCGAGCCACTCCCCGTCGTCGTCGGCGCAGAAGTCGGTCAGGGCCTGCTCGAACGCCTCGCGCTGGAGCACCCGCGCCTGCGCGTCGTCCAGGACGCGGAAGCGCGGGTCGATGCCGGCGGCGAAGGGATGTGCCCTGAGCAAGCGATGGCAGAAGCCGTGGATCGTCGAGATCCACGCAGCGTCGAGCTCGCGCGCGAGCTCCGGACGGCCGGCGGCGGCCAGCCGCATGCGGATGCGCTCGCGGAGCTCCCCGGCCGCGCGCTCCGTATAGGTGATGACCAGCAGCGAGTCGATGTCGAGCCCGCGCTCGCAGACGGCCTTGACGAAGCGCTCGACCAGCACGGTGGTCTTCCCCGTTCCCGCGCCGGCACTGACGAAGACGACGCCCGGCGCCTCGATCGCGGCAACCTGCTCGGGATTCGGAGCGTTCATTGCCGCTTCACCCGGCACATCGGGGCGAGATCGCACCAGGAGGGGCAACCGGCGTCGCCGAGCGGATCGTGCCTGACGTCGCCGGCCCGGACCCGCTCGACGAGACCGCGGGCACTGTCGCTCGCGCGCTCGATCTGGGCCCAGAAGTCGTCCTCGTCGAGGTAGTCGTTCTTCTGGAAGCCGGGGATGCCGTCCTCGCGCGCGCTCGCGCGCAGGAGACCGCGCGCCTGGCGCTCGCCCGCAAGCGCGCGGTAGAGGCCGCCGAGCGGCTCGATGCCGACGAGGTCGCGCAGGACGAGCATGTAGAGCGGGATCTGGAGCCTGAGCTCGGAGTCGATCTTCGCCGCCGAGAACGCCGTCTTTCCCGACTTGTAGTCCCAGACGATCCCGCGGGCGCTGAAGGGGTCGACATCGATGCGGTCGATCTTCCCGGCGAGCGAGAAGCCCTCGAGCGCGAGGCCGCGCTGAAGCTCGGGCGACGAGCGCTCGGTGCCGAACGCGACCTCGAAGCGGCGCGGGACGAGCGGAGACTCGGACTGGGCCTCGTCGCGGATGAAGCCTTCGAGGTCCCGCCAGAGCCGGCCCTCTAGCTCGCGGCGCTCGAGGTCGGTGAGCTCCTGGCGGACGCCCTCGAGCGCCTCCTCCAAGCAGCGGCGTAGGAAGCGGACGGCATCCTCGACGCGGGCGGCTTCCACCCGCTCGGTGCCGACCTCCTTGGGGAGGCCCGCGTAGAAGCGGTGAAGGGTCGTGTGCGCGATCGACCCGCGCAGCCTTGCGTCGACCTCGGCGTCGATCGAGCGCGGCGAGACGACCCGCTCGAGGAACCAGATGGACGAGCACGACGCGAACGCCTCGAGCTCCGTGACGTTGAAGCTCTCCCTCGCCCGGAGCACGGCGAGTACCGCCGGGTTGGTCAACACCGTTCGGCGGTCGAAGGCCGAGCGCGCGCGCTGGAGGCGCCGCTCCCAGCCGTTGGCGGCGGCGAGTGACTCCGCCTCGGTTGCGTCGCGCTCGGCAAGCACGGCGAGCGCCCGGAGCCGCTCGCGCTCCGTCGGCGCCTCCTCCAACCGCCAGGTCAGGGCCGAGAGCGGCCGCCGCCGCGTCCAGCGGGCGACTTCCCCGGGGTCGAAGAGCACGCGCGTCTCGTCCCAGAACGGGCTCGCCACCCGGGGCGCCCCCTCGTCGGTCGCCGCCTCCCGCACGAGGTAGAGGCGCCGGGACGGCCTTGTGCAGGCCGCGTAGAAGAGGTAGCGCTCGCGTGATACGGGGTCCGGGCGCAGCAGCCGCGAGCGCGTGCGCTCGTCGAGGCTGCGGCGTGCGTCGTCGTCGAGGAAGGGCGATGGGTTAGCCCTGCGCGGGAAGCTTCCCTCCTCCAACCCCAGCACGAAGACCGCCTCGAAGCGGCGCGTCCGCGCGCGCAGGAGGTCGAGGACGGCGACACGCCCGGGCTCCGGCGCCGATCCTGGGCGGACGGGCACGCGCTCCAGCGCGGCGAGAACGTCCTCGCGGGCAAGCTCCCCGGCCAGCTCACGCCAGCCTTCGAGCTCGTCGAGCAGCCTCCGCACCGCTTCCCACGCACGGAGGTCGAGGCGGGAGGCCTCTCCCACCGGCGGCTCTTCGAGCCCGTGCGCGCCGCGCAGCATCGCACGGCCGAGAACACGAACGGCCTCGGTAGGGGTTTCCGCCGCTCTGACGTCGTCGAGCGCGGGCAGCGGTTGGCCCCGCAGGGCGACGACCCGCTCCTCGATGCCGGAACGGACTCCGAGACCGCGGAGACGGCCCTCGAGGTAGTCGGCCGACGCACGCGGAAGGCCCGAGTAGGGGGAGCGCAAGAAGCCGAAGAGATGACGCCGGCTGTCGTCCTGCCAGAGAAAGCGGAGCGCCGAGAGAAGTGCGTGGCCGAACGGCGTCTGGGCCAGACGGACGCGCCCTTCGATCGCGTACGGGATCCCGGCGGCCGAAAGCACGGTTTCGAGCGCCGCGCGCAGCCGCTCGAGGGACGGGCAGACGAGGCCGACAGCCTCGGCCGGGGCACCCTCCCGCAGGAGCTGCAGCACCTCGTCGGCGACGAGCTCGAGCGACGCGCGCGAGCCGGCGCCCTCGAGGAAGCGGACCGCGCCTTCGAGCGGCGGCGGCGCCGGGCGCGGCCCGTCGGAGAAGAGCGCTCGCTCGAGGTGCGCGAGCGCCGGATGCGCGATCTCGGCGTACGCCGGCGGGAGCTCCTCCACCTCGGGCCCGGCCAGGCCGCCGAGGTCTTCTGCCGTGCGCGCCAGCGAGGCGAAGGCCGGCCGGCCGGGCTCGTACGGCAGCGAGACGTGGAGGTCGGCGCGGCCTGCCAGCGCCGTGAGCAGGGCCCACTGCGCCCCGGTCAGATCCTCGAAGCCGTACGCGAAGACGGGTCTGCCGTCCCACGCGTCGAGCTCGTTCTCCATCCTGGCGACAGCGTGCCGGCGCTCGAGGTCGCGATCCCAGAGCTCGAGCCGGTCGAGCTCCGCGCGGTAGGCCGCGAACAGGGCGCCGAGGTCGCCGGCGACCTCGCCCGGGTCGACGAGACCCGACTCGAGCTCCGAGACGGCGCCGAGCAGCGCTTCGCCGAAACCGGCGAACCGGGACGAAGGGCGTAGGCCGTTGAGGCTGACGCCGGCCAGCGCCCGGCGGAGGGTCAGCGCCCGCTGTGCCTCGGTCGCGACGCTTCGCCGTTCCCCGCCCCCGCGGGCGATCGCGCGGAACAGGTCGTCGAACGTCCCGATCTCGCCGCCGAGGAGCGCAGGGCGGCGCGCCAACAGGTCGCGCTCCACACGATCCACCTCCGCCCGGTTCGGGACGACGAGAAACGGCTCGCGGTCGAGGTTCTCCAGGTAACGATCGAGGAGCCGCGAAACCTTCCCGGCGTTCGCCGGGCCAACCAGCAACGCCAGCGGCACCGAGTCAGTTTAGATGTCCGGTCGGGTGAGTCCGGTGCTTGCAGGGACGTCTGCGGACGGCACAGCCGAGCGCTCGCGAGTCGCGCTCGCTCTCCGGGCTACGGCCTACGCCGCCGCTCTTGGGCCGGCGGCCTCGGCGGGCGGCAGGGCGGCCGGGCATCTTGCCCGCGCAGCTGTCACACAGGTCTGCCGCCTTGGCGCCGCGACGGGCGTCGGTGTAGGTGACGCGGAGCGCCGCGCCCTTTCCTTCTTCGACTTCGGTACCGCAGTTGTCGCATACGAGGATCGTCTTTCGTGCCACAGAAACGCCTCCCGGGCTCGATGTCGTGAAAGTTGGAGAGAAAGATAACGGAAAAGGACGCGCTCTACTCGTGAGTAATGTAGGCGTCCGAGAATTCGCCCATCACGTAGGGGCTTCGCGCAACGTCATTGTCCTCGACCTCCGCGTGCGCCCAGTAATGGGAGACAATCCCATAACCCTCGCGCATGCTGTCCGAAGAATCGTGGTCGGCGCGAATGTCCGCGATCGAATTCTCTCGGATATCGCACATCGAGTAGTCGCTGCAGAAGATGCCGATCCCGAGAGCGTCCTCCACGGTGTTCTCCTCCACCGAAGCCATGGACATTTCGGTCACGGTGATCCCGCGCAGTGTCGTTCGGCGCACGTAGTTGTCGTGAGCCATCGCGTGCACCGAGCCCAAGTAGATGCCCTCCTGGCCGCCCGTCAGGTGGCAGTTCTCGACGAGGCTCGGCGCGAGGTCGGCGGTGAACGAGATGTCGATGCCCTGTCCGTACTCGCTCCCGAGCATGGAGACCGAACAGTCGCGGATCGTGACGTGGCTTCGCCGGACGTTGATTCCGTCGAGTGTCGCGCCGAGGACGCTCACCCGCTCGAGGAGGACGCGTTCGGCCGATTCGACCTGGATGCCGTGCTCCCCTCCGAGCACGGTCACGTCCCGGATGGTGACGTCGTCGGCGGTGACGACGATCCCTCCGCGAACGACGGCGCCCGGCTCGCCGACGAGCTGCTGGGAGTGGTCGAGCACGAGCGGCCCGTCGTGGACGCCGGCGCCGAGGTGGACGACCGGCGGTTGCGTAGCCCAGGCGATCCCGCCTGCCGCGGCCAGCAGGACGACGCGTGGTTACCGCCAGGCCTGGCCCAGCTCGACCCAGCTCGCCTCCGTCCTCGCCGTACGAGAGCCGCGCCAGCGGGAAGACCGCATGGCCCAGAACCTGCGCGAGGAGCCAGGAACCTCCGTAGAAGGCGAGCGCGGCCCAGAGCGGCGCGCCGACGTGGAGCAGGCGCGCGAGGCCCATGATCACGCCCAGCTCGAGCAGGCCGAGGGGGAGCGCTGCCCAGCCGGGCTGGTACCGCACGAGCCTGTGGTAGGCGGTGTCGAAGAGGGCTCCGACGCCGAGCATGAGCCCTGCGAGCTCGACCGGCCACCACGCTTGCAGCACGAGCGCGAGGATGCACCCTGCGACGAGCGGAGCGAGCGCGGCCGCGACCCGCGACTCGATGCGCCCTCTCAGCGTGTACGCCATGCGTTCACCTTCCGAAGGAAGCGGCGCGCCGCGTACTTGGCGCCCGTGAGTGTGTCTGCCGCCGGAAACGCCCACTGAGCAGGCGCACCCGCCAGCGCTAACGTCCGTTCCCGATCGGTCAGCGATTCGACGGTCGAGTCGGGTGTGAGGACGATCCAGTCCGCCGCGGTCTCGAGGCCGTGCTCGGCAACGAGGCGGGCGAGCACATCGTCGTGGCGGAAGCCGCGCTTGAAGCCGGTGGCGCAGACGACCTGCGGCGCTCCGTTCAGCTCGGCGGCGACCCGGAAGCGGCCACGGCGACGCGCGGTCTCAACCGGCTCGTCCCATTCGCGGCCAGTCGGATAGGAGGGCGTCCCGTACCGCTTCAGGATCTCGATCCGCTCGGTCGGCGGCAGCCGGTGGTATCCGGCCAGCCCGCGACGGGTGAAGAGCTCGCGGGGGAGATTGAGCGGACGGCGCTCCGGCTCCCGCCGGCGCACGGAGATGACCGAAGCGCCGGCGGCTAGGGCGTTGAGCCACTCGGTGGCCGCCGCCATCCCCGCCCCGACGATCTCCACGGTCTCGGCAAAATCGTGCGGCTCGTAGGCATGGACGACACGTGGATCGCCGGCCAGGCTCTCCGGCCAGGCGAGGCCCGGGTGGCCCGGAGCGACGAGGACGTGCGGGAACATGCCGTGGCCGTCGACTTCGAACCCTCCGTCGACTGCCCACACACGCTTCACCCGGGCGAGGTGAACGCTCTCGTCCCAGCCCGTAGCCGCCCGCAGCTCCTCGACGTGCTCGAGAAACTCGCCCACGGTCGGGTGGTAGCGGTCGCACACGCTCTGGAGGAGCGGCCGGGGGCTCCGCCGCCGGCGGGCCGCCCGCACTGCGAGGCCGGGGAAGGAGTTCGGCGCACAGTGCCCGTCGCTTTCGGACCGCATCCGGCGCTGGCGGATCGCCGCGGCGCGAACGCGCCACGCGGCCGCCGGATCCGGGTCCGTTCCGAACACGGCGATCTCGGCCGGTTCCAGCCCCCCTTTCCGGAGGGTTGCATAGGCGCAGAAGCCGGCGAGGCCGCTTCCGACGATCGCGCACGTTCTCGACACGGTTACTTCACAGAGCCTGCCAGCAGGCCCTCGACGAAATAGCGCTGGAAGGCGAAGAAGACGGCGAGCGGGATCACGAGCGAGATGAACGTGGCGGGAGCGATGATCTCGATGTTGGCGCCAAACTGTGCCAGCTGACGGTAGATCGCCACGGTGATCGGCTGGGTCTCGCGCCCGAAGACCAACGCGACCAGGAGGTCGTTCCAGGTCCAGAGGAACTGAAAGATGGCCAGCGAGGCGATGGCGGGCAGGCCGAGCGGCAGGATCAGGCGCAGGAAGATGCGGATCTCCGAGGCGCCGTCGATGCGGGCGGCCTCGAGCAGGTCCTTGGGGATGCCTATGAAGAAGTTGCGGAGGAGGAAGATGGCGAACGGCAGGCCGAAGGCGGTGTGGAAGAGGACGAGGGCGAGAATCGTGTCGTTGATCCCGAGCGTTTCGTAGAGCCTGAACATCGGGATGAGCGCCATCTGCAGCGGCACGACGAGGAGCGCGATCACGATCACGAAGAACCAATCTCGCCCGGGAAAATCGAGCCACGCGAACGCGTAGCCGGCGAGGGCGCCGACGAGGATGGGAAGCAACGTGCCGCCTATCGCGATCCAGATCGTCGTCACGAACGACGAGGTGATCGTCTCGTTGTCGAAGATCGCCGAGTAGTTCTCGAGCGTGAACTTGCTCGGCTCCGAGAAGATCTGCCACCAGCCGCCTTCGAGGTAGTCCTCGGCCGAGAGCAACGAGGTCAGGAAGAGGCCGATCGTCGGAACGAGCCAGAGCAGGCCGAGGACCACGAGCGCGATGTGCAACGGCGTACGCCCGAGAAAGTGCAGGAAGCGGCTGCCAGTGCTCTCGCGAGGGGCCTGTTGTTGCTCGATTGCTTCGGCGGTTGTCGAGAGGGCCACTACGCCTCCCTCCGGAAGCGGCGGACGTTGAGGAGCAGGACCGGGATCACGAGCACGAAGATGAAGACGGCGAGCGCCGACCCGACCCCGAGGTTGCTCGTTCCCCCGAAGGCCGTTCGCCACATGGCGAGCGCCAGCACGCTGGCGTCGTCCTGAACCGAGCCCGGGGCGACCGCGATCACGATGTCGAAGACCTTCAGGACGTTGATGAGCATCGTGATGAAGACGACAGTGAGGACCGGCGCGAGCAGGGGCGCAGTCACGCGCCGGAAGACCTGCCACTCGCTCGCTCCGTCCGTGCGCGCGGCCTCCATGACATCGCGTGGGATGGCAGCGAGGCCGGCGGCGATCACGACCATGGAGAAGCCGGCCCAGATCCAGATGTAGGCGATCATGATCGAGGGCGTGATCAGGCGCGGGCCGAGCCAGGAGACGCCGTTGAACGGCTGCGCGAAGGTCTCCGCGCCGATCGCCACCCTGAAGGAGCCCGAGCCGACGTCCTCGAAGGCGAACGTGCCGTCCGCCTCGGTCGTGCTCGAGTCCACGGTCTCACCGTCCGCCGATCTGAGCTCGACGGTGACGCCGGGCAAGCCGACTTCCTCGCTCTCCACCTCGCCGGGCGTGCCGCCGCCCGGCTTGAAATCTCGCCAGACGACGCCGTTGATCCCTCCCGAGAGCGCCTCGGGCAGCACCGCCTGCGCGGAGTCCTCGGGAACCTCGTCGGCCGGGATGCGGGTGAGCCCGAGCGCGACCGCGGAGCCCGCCTCGACGGGCTCCGCCAGCTCGAGACCTCCTTGCGGCGTCCCGACGATCGCGTCGCTGGACGGCGCGGCCTCGGAGAGCACGCCGGGCGGGTCGACCGCGTCCCTCACCGCAGCGATGCCGGCGTTGATCGCGCCCTGCTCCGGGTCCTGCAGGTACATGATCCGCCAGGTGACGCCCGCTGCGAAGGCGGAGATCGCCATCGGCATGAAGACGGCCGTCTTGAAGGCGACGGACCAGCCGATCCGCTCCGTCAGCACGGCGAAGACGAGCCCGATGGCGGTCACGAGCGCCGGGACGACGAGCACCCAGAGTGCGTTGTTCTTGACCGCCGTCAGGAGGACGTCGCTGGTGAAGATCTGCTCGTAGTTGTCGAACCAGACGAACTCGTCGCCGGTGCGGCTGTAGAAGCTGCGCTTGATCGTGTCGAGCGCGGGATAGATGACCCACACCCCGAGGAAGAGGATCGTGGGCGCGAGGAAGGCCGCGGCGACCGCGTAGCCCCGCCAGTCGCGGCCTTTCCTGCCGGCGGCGGAGCCCCCGAAGCCGAGGGCTCCGCCGTGATGCTGGCACCGCTCACGAGCGGCTCCTCGTGCCCTTCTACGTCCCCGTACGCGTTCGCGGCGGCCTTCTCCATCTGCTGGGCGATCCCGTCGACGTCGTCCGGGTTGGCCACGAAGTCCTGGAAGAGCTTCCAGAGCCCCTGGCCCTCTGTCGATCCGAACTCGGACGGCTGCACGTCCGAGAGGTCGAAGCGGAACTCCTCCGCCTCGGCGATCGCGCTCGCGGTCGTCTCCGTGATCGGGTCGGGGTAGACGCTCGCGTCGAGGTTCTGGTTAGCGGACGAGAACCCGCCGCGGCCGGCCCAGATCTCGGCAGCCTCCGGCGTCGCCAGATACTCGATGAACGCCCTGGCTGCGGGGGTGTCGTCGAACATGACCGCCAGGTCGCCGCCACCGACGACCGACGGGGGCGAGTCGTTGATGGCCGGGAAGGCGGAGACGTTGTAGCCGGTCTCCGGCTCGAGCGGCGACTCGACGACGCCGGGGACGAAGTCGCCTTCGATGACCATGGCGCCCTTCGCCTCCTCGGCGAAGACGTTGCTCACCGAGGTCGGGAAGTCGGACTGGAGCGCGCCCTCGGTGCCGCCGACGATGTTGTCGGCGTCGCCGACGATCTTGGCCATCTCGGTCAGAGCGTCCTTGACGGACTGGTCGGTCCAGGGGATCTCGTGGCTCGAGCAGCTGGTCGTACATGTCGCCGCCGGCCGTGCGCAGGTAGATGTTCTCGAAGAGGTCGGTGAGGGTCCACCCCTCGGCTCCGCCGATCGAGTAGGCGGGCAGGCCGGAGGCCTTGATCGTCTCGGCGTTCGTGAGGAACTCATCCCAGTCCTCCGTGGCCTCGACGCCGGCGTCCTCGAAGGCCTGGACGTTGTACCAGTAGGTCGACTTGTTGGCCGCCTTGAAGAGGAGGGCGTAGAGCTGGTCGTCGAACGTCCCCACCTCGAGGACCGACTCGCCGAAGTTCTCGGCGATGGTTTCCTCCGCGAAGTCGATCGGCTGCAGCGCGCCGCGCTCGACGTAGCCCTGGATGAGGCCCGGCTGGGCAACGACGGCGACCGACGGCGGGTTGCCGCCCTCGACCGCCGTCGACAGCACGGTCGGCAGCGCGTCGCCCGCCGAGTCGTAGCTGACGTCGACGTTCGGGTACTGCTCGTTGAAGCCCGGCGATGACCGCTTCGAAGGAGGCTTGCTCGGGCCCCGACCACGTGCTCATCACCGAGACCTCGCCGGAGACGTCACCGCCTCCTCCTCCGGTATCGGCGGCGCCTGTGTCCCCGGCCTCTTCGTCGTCATCGTCGCCGCCGCACCCGGCGGCGAAGATGGAGAGGGCGAGCATCAGCGCAAGTACGAGGAGATGAAGGCGATGCTTCCTCATCAGCTGGCTCCTTTCGTCGTTTCGTCGTCGTAGATCCCGGCTCCGGTCGCGGGATCGAAGAAGTGGAGCGCGCCCGTGTCGACGGCGAGCTCGGCGGTCTCGCCGGCGCGCAGGCTGCGACCGCGCGCCGATGCGGCCGACGAGCGTGGTCTTGCCCTCGGCTGCGGCCTCCTCCTCGATCTCCTCGCCGAGGTCCTCGGCGAGCTCGCGGACGTCCTCCGTCAGCGCCGGCTTCGCATCGATCGAGATGTGGGCGACGATCTCCGAGCCCAGCGCCTCGGTCAGCTCGACGGTTCCCCGCAGACGGCGGTCGGCGGGCGCCTCGCTAGCGAGCGCGGCGTCCTCGATGTGCTCGGGCCGGAGCCCGAGGATCACGTCCTTGCCTTCGTAGGCGCGCAAGGCGGGCCGCGCGCCGAAGGCTTCAGCGTCGAGCGCGAGACGCTGGTCGCCGAGCTCGACCGCCAGGCCCCCGTCGTCGCGAGCGAGGCGGGCCTCGAACATGTTCATGGCCGGGCTGCCGATGAAGCCGCCGACGAAGAGGTTGACGGGCCTGTCGTACAGAGTCCTGCGGCCGCCCCACCTGCTGGAGCTCGCCCTTCCGCATGACGGCGATCCGGTCGCCCATCGTCATCGCCTCGACCTGGTCGTGCGTGACGTAGATCGTCGTCGTCCCCAGACTCGCCCTGGAGGCTGGCTGATCTCGGCGCGCATCTGCACCCGGAGCTTCGCGTCCAGGTTCGAGAGCGGCTCGTCCATGAGGAAGGCCTGCGGCTCGCGAACGATCGCGCGACCCATCGCGACCCGCTGGCGCTGGCCGCCGGAGAGAGCGCGCGGCTTCCGCTTCAGGAACGGCTCGAGCCCGAGGATGTGAGCCGCCTCCTTGACGCGCCGGTCGATCTCGTCCTTCTTCTCGCGCTTGAGCCGGAGGCTGAAGGCGATGTTGTCGTAGACGCTCAGGTGCGGATAGAGCGCGTAGCTCTGGAAGACCATCGCGATGTCGCGATCCTTCGGCGGGACGTTGTTCACGACCCGCTCGCCGATCTTGACCACGCCCTCCGAGATGTCCTCGAGTCCGGCGACCATCCGCAGGGCGGTCGTCTTGCCGCAACCGGACGGCCCGACGAGGACCATGAACTCGCCGTCTCCGATCTCGATGTCCAGGTCGGAGACTGCCCTCGTTCCGTCCGGATAGACCTTGCTTACGCGGTCGAAGCTGACTGTGGCCAGTAGGAAAGCCCCTTCTCACCCGTCCTGATTTCCAGCGTCCACCAATTCCTTGCCGGAAGCTCTTCGGTCTAAACCCACGTCTAGACTCAGCCTCGCGATGGAAACGCGGACGATCGTGGTGCTCGAGGGGGACGATACCGGCCAGGAGCTGCTCGAGGAGGCGCTGCGGATCCTCACTCCCGACGTCGTCGGCCTCGAGCTCGACCTTCCCCGCTTCGACCTTTCCCTGGAGTCGCGGCGGGCCACACAGAACGAGGTCGTCCACGAAGCCGCGAGGGCCGTCCGTGAGCACGGCCTGGGCCTGAAGGCGGCGACGATCACGCCGGAGGCTTCCGGCGACGTCGGCAGCCCGAACCGCATCCTGCGCGAGGAGATCGGCGGCCACGTGATCGTGCGCACCGGACGGCGCATCCCCGGCGTCGTGCCGATCGGCGGCGCGCACTTCCCCATCTCGGTGGTACGCATGGCGGTCGGCGATGCCTACGGCGCGAAGGAGTGGCGCGAGGGCGAGGGCGAGGACGAGGTCGCCTACCGCACCGAGCGGATCGAGCGGCGCATCTGCCGCGCGGTGGCGGAGTTCTCCTTCCGCCACGCCGAGCGCACCAAGGCGAAGGTCTTCGGCGGGCCGAAGTACACGGTCTCGCCGGTCTACGAAGGGCATGCTGAAGGAAGAGATGGACGCCGCCGCCGAGCGGCATCCCGAGGTCGAGTACGAGCCGCAGCTGATCGACGCGACGTTCGCGCTCCTGATCAGCTCGGCCGGCGAGGCGCTCGTGATCCCGGCGCTCAACCGCGACGGCGACATCCTCTCCGACCTCGTCCTCCCGCTCTTCGGCTCGATCGCCGGCTCGGAGTCGCTGCTCGTCGCCTTCAACGAGGACTACACGCCGCGCGCCCTGATGGCCGAGGCCGCGCACGGGACGGCGCCCGCGCTCAAGGGGAAGGACGTGGCCAACCCGATGGCGATGATCCTCGCCGGCGCCGCGCTCCTCTCCCACATCGACGACGACGAGGCGCGCACGGCCGGCCGCGCGATCCGCGAGGCCTGCCTCGAGGCGGTCTCGGCGGGCACGCGCACCGCCGACCTGGGCGGGCACGCCTCGACGACGGAGTTCACCGACGAGGTGATCTCCCGTATCCGTTCCAAGCTGGAGGTCTGGGCGACGCTCGGAGAGGTTTGAGGGCTTTCCGGAGGTACGTGCGGAGCCTCGACCCACGGCTCCCCCGCTCCGTCTGGATCCTCAACCTCGGCGGCCTGGCGAACGCCGTCGGGAACGGCCTCGCCTTCCCGTTCATCGTCATCTACCTGCACAACGTGCGCGGCTTCTCGCTCGGGACGGCGGGTCTCGTCCTGGCGACAACCGGCGCGGTCAGCCTCCTCGCCGGGCCGGTCGGTCGGCATCGTCGTCGACCGGATCGGCGGCCGCGCGACCCTCGCGGTCGCGCTCGTCCTCCTCGCGGTCGGGTACGGGAGCTACCCGCTGATCACCGAGCCGTGGCACGCCTTCCTGGCGAGCGCGGTGGCGGGGGTCGGCAACGCGGGCTTCTGGCCGAGCCAGTCGGCGCTCCTTGCCGGGCTGACGCCGCAGCCGCGCCGCCACGCCGCCTTCGCGCTCCAGCGCGTGACGCGGAACCTCGGCATCGGGCTCGGCGGCCTCGCCGGCGGCCTGATCGCGACGACCGGAAACCCGACCAGCTTCACGGTGCTCTTCCTCCTCGACGCGGCAACGTTCCTCGTCTTCGTGGGCATGCTCGCGTTCGTTCCCGAGCCGGTCGTGGCCGAGGAGCGGCGAGGCCCTCGCGCCTGGACGCTACGGCGAGGTCCTGCGCGACCGGGTCTTCCTCGGCGTCGTCTTCCTGAACGTCCTCTTCGTCGCCGCCGGCTACGCCCAGTTCGAGCTCTTGCCGGTCTTCGCCAAGAACGAGGCGGGCGTGGCCGAGGTGGGCATCGGCCTCATCTTCCTCGTGAACACGCTCGTGATCGTCCTGGCTCAGCTTCCGGTCGCCAAGGCGCTCGAGGGTCGGCGCCGGATGCCGGCCCTCGGGCTGATGTGCGTCCTCTGGGCGGCGGCCTGGATCGTCGTCCTCCTGGGCGGGGCCCGGCTCGAGGCGGTCGCGGCCGCCGTCGCCTTCGGCCTCGCCGCGATCGTGTTCGGCCTCGGCGAGTGCTTCCAGGGGCCGGTGCAGGGCGCGCTCGTCGCCGACCTCGCGCCCGCCTCGCCTCCGCGGCCGCTACATGGCCGTCTCGACGATCTCGTGGGACATCGGGTTCATCGTCGGCCCCGCGATCGGAGGCTTCGTGCTCGCGGCGGAGCCGCTGGCGCTCTGGCCCGCGGCGGCGGCCGTCTGCCTGCTCGCCGGCGCGGGCGCGCTCGCCCTCGAGCGCGACCTCCCGCGCGAGCTCCGCCTCACGCCCGCCTGAGAACCGGGGTGCTACCTTTGGACGTGAGACGGGCCGCACGTGGTCTGTCCCGGACGAGGTGCGTCGTACCCGGCCAGACAAGACGACGCGAGGAGGTTCGTCATGGGACAGATCGTCCAGATCGCAGGCGCGCTCGCGATCCTTGCCGCTTTCGCCCTCGCCCAGGTCGGCGTGCTCCGCACGAGCTCGTACGCCTACCTCGTGCTGAACGTCGTCGGGGCGAGCGTCCTCGCCGTCGAGGCATGGCTCGAGACGCAGTGGGGCTTCCTGCTGCTCGAGGCGGCCTGGGCCGTGGTCGCGGCGTGGGCCCTCGTCGGGCTTGACTAGCGCTGGTCGAGCGGCGGATTCTGGACGTTGTGCTCGGTCGCGTACTCGTCGACGAGCTTGTTGATGACGTCCATCCCCTCGTCGAAGGCGTAGTTGATCTTCACGAACGGCTCCCATTTCTCCGGGAGCGCGTCCTCGGGGAAGATCGCCTCGACCGGGCACTCCGGCTCGCACGCGCCGCAGTCGATGCACTCCTCGGGATCGATCACGAGCATGCGCTCGGCCTCGTGGATGCAGTCCACCGGACACACGTCCACGCAGGACCTGTCCAGGATGTCGATGCAGGGCTCGGCGATGATGTACGTCACTTCACGCCAGTCTACGCAACGAGCTCGTCGACGAGCTGCGAGGCTCGCTCGGCGAGCGCGGAGCGCACGACCACCTTGTCCAGGCCGGCCGCCTGGGCCGCCCGCAGGCCCGCCGTGTCCGTGTGATTCGTGTATCCGAGGATGGGCACGTCCGGGTACGTGTCGGCCACCTCGTCGGCCTCGATCCGGGCGAGATCGCAGATGACGAGGTCCGGTGGATCGATGCTCTCGGTCGTCGTCAGGCGGTGGCTCTCACCCAGGAGCACATCGAGCTTCCCTCGAAAGAAGAGATCGACCCCAACGAGCAGGATCGTCGCCACGGGCGGAGCGTACCAGCCTGAACCGGCGCGGAAAGGGCTCTGCTAGCGTGCCGCGATGCCCGTCGGCCAGCTCCACACCGTCGCCCGCGTCGAGGACCTGCCTCCTGGAACCGCCATCGCCGCGGAGGCCGGGGACACCGAGGTCGCGGTCTTCCACTGCGACGACGGGTTCTACGCGACCCAGGCCAAGTGCCTGCACCTGGGAGGCCCGCTCGGCCGCGGGAGGCTCGAGGGCTGCGTCGTCACCTGCCCGTGGCACGGCTGGCAGTACGACGTCCGCACGGGCGAGAACGAGTTCGACCGCGCGCTCGAGCTCGAGACCTACGAGGTCGTCGTCGAGGACGGCGAGGTGAAGGTCGTCCTCTGAGACGAGCTCGCCCGCGGGCTCGAGCTGATCCGCACGCGGCGAGTACTTCGCCGCCCACGAGGTGCTGGAGGACGTCTGGCGCGCCGCCGAGGAGCCGGAGCGCGACTTCTTCCAGGGCCTCGTCCACGTCGCCGTCGCCTGGTACCAGGCCGGTCGCGGCAACGAGGTCGGCTGCGAGCGCCAGCTCGAGAAGGCGATGCGCAGGCTGGGCCCGTACGAGCCGGTCCACCGCGGGCTGGACGTCGCGGCCCTGCTCGCCTCGGTCGAGGCAGCCCGGGGACGTTTCCCGGACCTGCCGCCGCCCGTCCTCAGAGCTCCTTGAGATAGCGGCGCGAGACCTGCTCGAGGCCGAGCGCCTCGTAGAAGGCATGCGCCGCCTCACGCTCGGGTCGCTCGCCGCTCGTCACCTCGAGGTAGCGGCAGCCCGCGGCCCGCGCCCGCTCCTCGACCTCCGCGACGAGTTTCCGGCCGATGCCCGCCCGGCGGCTTCGCTCGCCGACGACGAGGGCCGAGAGCCGGCACCAGCTTCCGTCCTCGTGGAGGAGAGGCACCACGCTCGCGGACGCCAGTCCGAGCAGGACGTCTGCTCTGCGGCGACCAGCACGAAGGAGGCCGAGTCGGCGGTGAAGGCGCCGAGGCGAGCCCGAAGCGGCTCCACGGCGTCGGGATACCCCAGCTCGGCCAGGAGAGCGGCGAGCGCCGGCGCATCCTCCGGCCGTGCCTCCCGGATCCTCACACGCCGATCCCGAAGAACTCGAAGACGCGGTTCACGGCCACGTTCAGCCACCAGAAGCGGTCGAAGAAGAGCAGGAGCCCGAGCGCGACGAGCATGGCGCCGGCGACGATCCGCAGGCGTTCCGTAGTGGTCGCGGAGCCAGCGGAAGGCGCCCAGCGCGCGGTCGAAGCCGACGCCGACGGCCAGGAACGGCAGCGCCAGGCCCGCCGAGTAGACGAGCAGGAGAAGCGTTCCCTGAGCGACGGTCTGCCCCTCGCCGGCGAGCGCGAGGATGCCCGCGAGCACGGGGCCGACGCACGGCGCGGCGCAGAGCCCGAAGGCGCGCGCCGAGGAGCGCCGCCGAGCCGGTGCTCCGCGCCCCTTCGACGAGGCCGGGAGCCGCGAGGCGATCGAGGAACGGGAGCGGCAGCAGCCCCATGAGCGCGAAGCCGAGGACGACGACGAGGAGCCCGGCGACGGCGAGCAGGAGCTCGCGGTTCTCCCCGAAGAGGCTGCCGGCCGCAGCGGCAGCGGCGCCGAGCGCGACGAAGACGGCGGTGAAGCCGGCGACGAACGGGAGGCTGGCGACGCACGACGCGCCGCCCGCCGACGCCGACCTCCTGGCCGGAGACGACGGCGAGGTAGCCGGGGACGAGCGGCAGGACGCACGGCGTGGCGAACGAGACGAGCCCGGCGACGAAGGCGAGTGGGATCTTGGCCTCCACGCTAGATGTTCGGCCGTCGGTCGGAGGGCTTGCGGGGACGGCTGCGACCAAGCCGGGCGCCGCGATCGTCAGCAGCCCGTACTGATGAAGTACGGGCAAGGGCGAGCGCGACGATCCGGCGCCGCGTCGCAGCCGCCATCCGCGAGTGCTCTGATCGGCGGTCGAGCATCTTCTACCGTCGAAGCGGCCGAGCTCCTCGTCGACCCGGCGCTCGAGCTCCGGGTCGAGCGCCGGGCCGCCCGCGGCCGCGGGCGCGCCCTCCGGCGCGCGTCCGGCTCCAGCGGCGCAGGGCGACGGCCACTGCGGCGACCGCGATCGCGCCCCCGGCGAGCGGCAGCACCCAGGCGAGCAGGTTGAAGCCCTCCTTCGGCGGCGAGGCGAGCACGGCCTCGCCGAACTGGTCGACGAGGGCCTCCTCGATCTCGCTCTCGGAGTCGCCGGCCTCGATCCGCTCGCGGATGAACTCCCGCATGCGCTCGGCGATCGGCGCGTTCGAGAGCTCGAGCGTCGTCTGGCAGGTCGGGCAGATGAACTTCTTCTCGAGCTCGGCCAGCGTCGGCGGCTCGTCGCTCTCCCCGCCGCACGCCGGCGGCCAGGAGCGACGACCAGCGCGACGAGGAGGACGAGCGCGCGCCTCATCGCGCCGGCGTGTCCAGCGCGGCCTGCATGTTCTCCTCGAGCTGCTCCCGGTCGAACGGCCCGACGATGTGCTCGCCGACGAGGCGCCCGTCGCGCCCGACGAACCACGTCTCCGGGAAGCCGGTGTTGCCGAAGCGCCCGAGGCTCGAGCCGTGGCCGTCGAAGGCGATCGGATAGGTGAGCCCGTAGCGCTCGACGAAGCGCTGCGCGTCGCTGCGGAAGTCCTGGGCGTCGATGCCGAGGACGACGAGGCCCTCGTCGCGGTAGCGCTGCCAGGCCTCCTCGAGCAGCGGCGCCTCGTCCTTGCACGGCTCGCACCAGGAGGCCCAGAAGTTGAGCACGACCGCCTTGCCGCGGTAGTCGGCGAGCCGGATCTCGCCCTCGCCGTCGAGCGTCTCGAAGACGAGGGCCGGCGGCGTGCGGCCGCTCGCCCCGCTCGAGGGCGTCGTCGAGGCCGCGGCCCTCCTCCTGCTGCGGCCACCTTCCAGCCGAGGAGCACGACGAGGAGGACGACCACGAGGACGGCCGCCGCCTGCAGGATGAGCTTCGCGCGGCGCGCCATGAACCGCGATCAAGTCTACCCGGCCGTCGCGAGGCCTCTAGGCGCCGACGATGAAGACCGGCGTGCCGATGCGCACGCGCTCGAAGAGCCACTCGGCGCTCGAGATGTGCATGCGGATGCAGCCGTGCGAGGCGGCGGTGCCGATCGAGCCCGAGTTGTACGTCCCGTGGATGCCGACGCCGCCGATGCTCGAGGCCCATCCAGCGGGTGCCGAGCGGGTTGCCGGGGCCGGGCGGAATCGGCTGAGCGCCCTCGGCCCAGGCGCGGTTGGGCGGATACCACCACGGGTTCCGCGTCATCATGCGGATGTTGAAGCTGCCGAGCGGCGTCGGGTAGGCCGGCTGCCGACGGCCACCGGGAAGACGTGGCCTGGTCGCATCTTCCCGCGGCGTCGAGCCGCGGTAGAGGTTGAGGCGCCGCGAGCCGCGCCGGATCACGATCGCCGGGCCCGACCTTCGCGCGCCGTGATCGTCGGAGCGGAGCGAGCGCGACCGGCAGGCCGACCGTCGCGGCGATGTGCCAGGAGCGCGGCGAGCATGCGGCGGCGCGCGACCGTCTGCGGACGAGCTTGCGCCCGCGGCCGGGCCAGCGACGATCCGAGGCGTCAGCGCGGCCTGAGCTTGATCCGCGAGCCGACACGGGCTTGCGGTGGAAGCGCCTTCGCGCGGCGGCTCACCCAGGCTGCGCAGCGCGGAGCTGCGAGCCAGCGTCACGGCAGCGGGAGCGCCGTGTCCGGCGGGCGCCGGCGAGCGCAGCCGTCGACGGCCTCGGCCGATCCGCGCCCGCGCGCCCAGCCGGTGCGGCCGGACGGAGAGACGTCTCGCGAGCCGAGCGGCCAGCCTGCACCGGCTCGCTGCGAAGAACGCCCGCACCGCCGGCGGTCGCCTCGGCCGCGGTCAGGCCCGCCGACGTCGACGCCGGCGACGGTCGACGCCGTCGGCGATCACCGGATCGGGCGGAACCTGCGCGGCTCGCCGGGCAGCCGCCGCGACGAGCGCCGCGAGAAGCGACCAGGCATGACGAGTCCGCGACACGACCCACGGTCATGCGATCTTAGACCGACGCGCGCGGCTGCAATCCTTCGCGCGGTGATCGTCTCCCTCCACGTCGCCACGGGCGGGCTCGTCGGGCGCCTCGCCGGCGTCGCGCTCGCAGCGCGCTCCTGCTCGGGCTCCTCGCGCACGCGGCCGGCGACGCCGTGCCCGCATCAGGACGTCGCCTCGCGGCGGTTCGAGACGCTGAGCGGCTTCGCCGGGCTGGCGCTCCTGGCGGCGACGCGCGGGCCGCTCGACCCGGCGGTCGTCGGGCGCCGTCGCCGCCGTCGGTGCCCGACGTCGAGCACGTCCTCCCGCTGCCGCGGCCCGGGCGGGCGCAAGCTCTTCCCCAGCCACCGCGTCCGCGGCTGGCACAGGGCGGGCGGCGCTGCCCGCCTCGGCTGCAGCTCCTCGCCGCGGGCGCGCTCCTCGGCGCGCTCGCGGCCGGGCGCGCTACGGGCGCGTCGGCAGGTAGTCCTCGTCGAGGTCGCCGCCGCGCGGCGACGAAGTCGACGATCATCCGGTCGGTCAGCCACTCGACCGGCGCGCGGTCGTCCGTGAGCGGCCGCTCGACGGCCGCGCACCGGCTCGAGGCCCGGCCTGGAAGAGCGGGACGAGCGAGCCGACCTGCGCCGGCGCGGCCTCCACGCGCTCGACGAGCTCCTCCCGGCCGACCTCGGCCGGTCGAAGCCGAGCATGAGCTCGTTGAAGCGGAGCGGCCGCCAGCGCCACGCCTGCGGGAACTCGGCGAGCAGCGTGCTCCCGATCGCCTCGGAGAGCCGCTCGTCCCCGGGCACGCCGGCGACGTTCAGCGCGACGACCCCGCCCGGCCGCAGGTGCTCGCGGACGGCCGCGAAGAACTCTCGCGTCGCGAGGTAGAACGGGATGTAGGGCTGGTGGTAGGCGTCGACGACGATCACGTCGTAGCGTCTCGTCGGTGAGCTCGAGGAACGGCCGCCCGTCCGCCGGTGATCACGTTCAGGCGCGGGTTGTCGCTCGAGCCCCATGTAGCGGCGCGCGGCCTCGCTCACCTCGGGGTCGATCTCGACGCCGTCGATCTCGACGTCCGGGTAGAGCTCGCCGTAGGCGCGCGCGACCGTGCCGCCGGCGTTTCCGATGACGAGCATGCGCTCGACCGGCCGGTCGAGCAGCGGCGGCACGAGCAGGAACGTGTCCCAGACGCCGCCGGTCAGCACCGAGTCCTCGTGCCAGACCGAGTGCACGGCGACGCCCTCGTTCAGCTTCAGCGCGCGCGACCCGTCCGAGCGCTCGACGATCTGGATGTACTGGTACGCCGACTCCGTCTCGAAGAGGAGGCCCGGAGCTCGCCTTGATCGTCCCGGCCGGGACGAAGAGGAGCGCCGGCGACGGCGACCGTGAGGAGCTGCCAGCGGCGTGCCGAGGAGGAGCGCGGCGGCGAGGACGAGGAGGACGGCCGAGCCGAGCATCGTCCGCTGCGTCCCGAGGAGCGGGATCGTGCACGATCGCCGAGAGGAAGGTGCCGACGATGCTCCCGACCGTCGAGAGCGCGTAGAGGCGCCCGGCGACGGCGCCGGCCTCGCTCACGTCCACGAGCGCGAGCCGGATCGCGAAGGGCGCGACCGCCCCGAGCAGCGTGATCGGGACCGCGAAGAGCGCGAGCGCGGCGAAGAACGAGCCGACGACCGCGCCCACCGAGACGGCGTCGAGGCCCGCGGAGCGCGACGTCGAGGATCGGCCGGGCGATGAACGGCGTCACGGCGATCGCGAGCGCGGCGACCAGCATCGATGCCGCCGAGCAGCCGCGGCTCCGGCCGCCGGTCGGCCACCTTCCCGCCCAGCCAGTAGCCGAGCGAGAGGTAGAGCGAGGATCAGCCCGATGATGTTCGCCCAGACGATCGTCGAGCTGCCGAAGTAGGGCGCGAGCAGGCGCGAGGCGGCGATCTCGGTCGCGAGCGTGCCGCGCGCCGGCGGTGAAGACGACGACGCCGAGCCGCGTCGCGGCCGACGGACGCGACGGCGCGGCCGGGCGCGGCAGCGTCCGAGGCGGTGGTCACGTGCTCAGCGTGCCAGCTGGAGCAGACGACGGCGCAGTCGTCGTCGAGCTCGCCGCCGGCGAACGCGCGGCAGTCGGCCAGGATCTCCTCCGCGAGCTCCTGGGCCGGCAGGCTCGCGCCGCTCGGCGAGCAGGCGGTCGAGCCGCTCCTCGCCGTAGAGCTCGCCGTCCCGCCGCGCCTCGACGACGCCGTCCGTGTAGAGGACGACCGACGGAGCCGGGCTCGAGCTGCGACCCGCTCCTCCTCGTACTCCTGGTCGGCCTCGATCCCGAGCGGCGAGGCCGGTCGCCGGCGAGCGCCGTGACCCGGCCGCTCGGGTCGACGACCGCGGGCGGGCGGGTGGCCGGCGCTCGCGCACGCGACCTCGCGCGCGCTCGGCGTCGACGAGCGCGTAGAGCGAGCGTGACGAACTTCCCCTGCTCGATCTCCTCGACGACGACGTCGTTCGCGCTGCGCGAGGAACGCCGCGGGCTCGGCGTCGTCCGCGCGCGAGCGCCGCGGAAGAGGTACTTCGCCATCGCCATGTCCGCGGCGGCCTGGATCCCCTTGCCGAGCACGTCGCCGATGACGACGGCGAGGCGGCCGTCCTCGAGCACGAGGAAGTCGTAGAGGTCGCCGCCCACGTCGACGCGCGCCGAGGACTCGTAGACGTGGCCCGACCTCGAGCCCGGTCACACTGCGGGAGCGCGCGCGGGAGGAGCGACCGCTGCATCGTCTCGGCGAAGTCCTTCTGCTGCTGGTAGAGGCGCGCGTTGTCGATCGCGAGCGCCGCCTGGGCGGCCACCGCCATGGCCGCGTCGATCGTCTCGACCCGCTCCAGCGGCCGCGCGGGGTCGAGCGAGACGAGCGTCAGCGTCCCGAGCACCTCGCCCGGCGTGGCGAGCGGAAGGACGGCGGCCGTCGCGCCCTGGCGGAGGAACGGCTCGAGGACAGGTGCGGCATCCTCCGGCGCGGCCGTGCCCGGGGCGCAGGATCGACCGCCGCTTCGCGACGGCGAGCCTGCGCGCGAGCGGCGCCGAGAGCGGCTGGGGCCGGGCCAGAGGCTCGCCGACGCGTCCTTCGGAGCGCCGGCGTCGGCGACGTGGACGAGCGCGCGCCTCGAGCGCCTCGCCGCGGGTCCGGCATGCGGATCGACCGCGGCGTCGACGCCGAGCAGCTCCACCATCGTCGCGCGCGACGGCTGTCGAGCGTCGCGTCGAGCGACAGGCTCTCGGCGAAGGACTGCGAGATCGCGTAGAGGCCGCGCAGCTGGCGCGCCGCGCGCGCTCGGACTCGAGGGTGCGCTCGAGGACGTCGCAGAGCTCCTTCGTCCGCTCGTGCAGGCGCGCGTTCTGGACTGCGACCGCCAGCTGGCTCGAGAGCGCGAGCAGGAGCCCTTCCTCCCCCTCCCGGTAGGGGCGCGGCCGCTTCCTGAAGACGCGCCGAGCGCGCCGATCACCTCGTCGTGGACGAGCAGGGGGATGAAGAGCGCCCGGCGGACGCCGCTCTCCTCGACGACGCGCTCGAGGCCGGCGAGCCGCGGGTCGCGGCGCATGTCCTCGACGAAGAGGAAGCCGCGGCTGCGGTAGGGCCCGAGCGCCAGCTCGAGCAGCCGCTCGGCGAGCTCCGCGTGCGGGCCGGCCAGGCCGCGCGACGCCGCGGCGCGCAGCCGCCCTCCTCGCGCAGGTAGACCGCCACGTGGCGGCTCGAGGTCAGCTCCGCGACCCGCTCGACCGCCGTCTCGAGCGTGTGCGCGAGCGAGAGCTGCGCGATCGCCTGGCTGACGACCGCGACGAGGGTCTGGGAGCGCTTGAGCGCCACTCGCCTCGGCGGCCCGGCGGCTGCGCCTGAGCGCGAGCGCGGCGCCCGCGCCGAAGGGCGAGAGCCGGTCGAGCCCGGGCTCGCGTGCCCAGCTCGGCGTCGAAGGAGAGCCGGAGCGCGGCCGCCGGCGGCTCGCCGAGCGGGAGCGTGTAGAGGAGCCAGGAGCCCGAGCGCACCGGTCGGGCTCGCCCCCTGCCAGCGAGCGGCGCACGCTCTCGGCCGCCTCGACGAGGTCCGGCGCGGCGGCGCCTCGAAGCCGTGCGAGGCGAGGAGCGAGCGGCGTCCCCTCGCCTCGACGCGCCAGAGCGTCGCCCCGGCCGCCCCGGTGGCCTCGGCGGCAAGGCGGACGACCTGCTCGGCGGCCTCCTGCTCGTCGGCGCCCGCGGCCAGCGCCTCGCCGAGGAGCTCGAGCTGTCGCCTGGAGAGCTGCGGCGCCGCCGTTCCCGCCCGCGCGGCGCGCGAGATCGAGCCGGCGAGCCGAGGCGAGTGCGGCCGCGGCCGCGCGCGCGAGCGCCGCTCCTCGGGGCCGAACGGAAGGCCGGAGCGGTACAGCTCGAGCACGGCGACGACCGCGCCGTCGACGTGAACCGGCATGAGCAGCGCGCAGCGGCAGCCCGGCGCGGGCAGCGTCCGACGCACGCCGGCGAGGCGCGCCGGGTCGCCGGGGCGTCCTCGAGCTCGAGCTCGCGCGATCGGGCGCCTCGGCGGGAACAGGCGCGTCCCCTGCGAGCTCGGCGGTCGAGCGCGGCGGAGCTCGAGTGAACGGCACGGGCGACCAGGTGCCCGTCCTCGGCCGCCAGCCTCGCGACGACGACGCAGCTCGGCGCCGGTCCGAGCGCCGACGGCGCGGAGGAGCGCGCCGAGCGCGCGCTCGGTCGCGGCTCCCTCGACGAGGAGCGAGAGCAGCGGCGCGAACGCCGAGAGCGCGTCGCCGGCCGTCTCGATCGGCGCGGCCTCCTCGCCGGCGGGAGATGCGTCGAGGCGCCTTCACCGTGCCATTATCGCCCCGTGTCGCAAGCCGGTCCGGTTGCGGCAGCCGCCGCAGAGCCGCAAGAATCCCGCCGTGGCAGCGCCTGCGCGTCGTCGCGAGCCGTGGCCGGGCGTCCCCGAGCGGGATGTCCCGTCCGACGACCCGCCGGTCGACCCGCAGGCGGTCAGCGCGGCGGCTGCGCCGCGAGCGGGCGAAGCGCCATGCGCTGCACGAGCACCAGCGCGAGCGACGGCTCGCCGGCATCCGCTTCCTCGCGCTCATCGGGTTCGCTCATCTTCCTCACGCTCTTCCTGAGCCTGTCGATCTGGGAGACGATCGGCTCGGTCTTCGGCCTCTAGCGTAGAGCCTTGGAGACCGAGACCCAGCCGAGCGGCGCTGACGGCGACCCGCCCGCCGGCAGCCGCCGGCGGAGCCGGCCTCTGGCGCACGGGCGAGCTCCTCGCGTGGCTCGGCGGCCTCGTTCTCACGCTTGGCGCGTTCATGGGCTGGTACTCGATCTCCGGCGACCTGCGCGGCAGCCTCTCCGTGCTCGGCTGGCACACGGGCACGCTCGGCAAGCTCGTCTTCGTCGTCGGCCTCGTCGTTCTCGTCCTGCTCGCGCTCCGCGCGTTCGGCGTCGAGCTGCCGCCCGCGTCCCGATCGGGCATCGTCATCGCCGGGCTCGGCGCTCGTGGCGACGATCCTCGTCCTCATGCGCCTGATCGACATCCCGGAGACGCTTCGAGCCGGCCGTCGGCCGCTCGATCGGAATCTGGATCAGCCTGCTGGCGGCCCTGCTCCTGATCGTGGCCGGGCTCCTGAAGTCGGCCGAAGACGCCTGACGAGGCCGATCGCCGCGACGCGACGGCCAGCGCCGATCGCGGCGCCGGCGAGGACGTCCAGCGGGTAGTGGACGCCGACGTAGACGCGTGAGAAGCCGATCGCGACGGCGAGCAGCGCCGAGCCAGCGGCGCCGCCGCGGCCGAACAGGTACGCGAGGATGAAGGCTCCGGCGGCGCTCGTCGCGGCGTGGCCGGACGGCAGCGAGCCCGAGCGTCCCAGCGCAGCAGCGGGTCGGCGCTCGGCGACGACCTCGTAGGGCCGCGCGCGGTCGAACGACGCGCCTTCAGGACCGACGCGTGAGAGGTCGGCCGCCCACACGGTCGCCGCGGTGACCAGCGTCGTGAAGAGCGACCGGCTTCCGCGCCCAGAGCGCCAGCACGGCGCGCCAGCGCGATCCAGACGAGGCCGCCTACCCGATCGCCGAGAGCGCGACGAAGAGCCAGTCGAGCCGCCGGCACGCGGTGCTCGACGACCCAGATGAAGACGTCGCGGTCGAGCTCGGTCACGCCGAGAGGAGCCATGCGCCTCAGTATTGGCTCAGGAGCGGAGCAGCTGCTTGGTCGGCCGCGAGCAGCTGCTCCGGGTCGAACGGCTTGCCGATGAACGCCTGCGCGCCGCGCTCCGCGGCCGTCCCCGGCGTCGCTCGACCTTCCGCTGAACATGATGACCGGGATCGCGTCGACGCCGTGGCGCTCGCGGACGCGCCGAGAGCATCTCCCAGCCGTCCATCCTCGGCATCATCACGTCGAGGAGGATGAGGTCGGGCGGCTCCTCGTCGAGCGCGGCCAGGCCCTCGCTCGGCGCTCGCCGGCCTCGCGCACCGAGTACCCCTCGGCCTCGAGGTTCGACGCGGACGAACTCGCGCAGCCCGGCGTCGTCGTCGACGACGAGGACTCGAGGCGCCGGCTCGGCGGAGGCCGCGCCGCGCGAGTCGGCCGAGGAACGCGTCGAGGTCGCCAGCGGCGGAACCGCCGGTGGCCCGCCGGGCGTGTAGAACGCCGGCAGCCGTCCGCCGTCGGCCCACTTGCGCACGGTGCTCTGCGCGACGCCGAGGTACCTGGCCGCCTGCCCGAGGGTCAGCCACTCTGGCCATCGCCTCCGAGCCGGCTTCCGCCGGCGGGTTCGCGCTGTCGGTCATTCTGCATGGGCCGCTTCGAAAAAATCTACCAAATCCTCAGCTTTCTTCCCCTGGCCTGGCGGCTAGTACTCGCGGTTTCAGCGCCCGGAGGTCGTAACCGTGACGGTCCGCTCGCGAGGCTCGACCGTCAGCGGCTCGAGCGTGCGGACGAGCGTCTGCGTGCCGCCCGGGCTCGGGCGCCTCCTCGAGCGCCCGGCCGACGGCGAGGCCGGCGAAGAAGACGGCGCCGACGAGACCAGGCGCAGGATCCAGCCGACGATCCGCCGGCCCGCTGGACGGCGCCCGCTTCCGCCCGCGCTCGCGGGCGCGCGCCGCTCCGGGGTCGCCGCCGACGGTCACGGACGGTAGTCGGTTGCCCCGCGGGCGTAGTGGGCGAAGGCCGCGTCCTGGACGAGCGCGGCGTCGCGGATCCCCGCCCGGGCCTCGGCGGGGCCGCGCGCTCGGACGACGTCGCGGACCCAGTCCTCGGAGCCCTCGTACGCGCGGGCGAGCTCGGCGAGCGTGAACGTCTGGCCGACCCGGCGCCGGAGCTCGTCCGAGCACCGCCTCGACGAGCAGCCAGAGGTGGCGGCCGCGGGCGGTCTCGGCGCCGACCGCCTCGAGCCGGCGCATGCCCTCGTCCCACTGGTGGCGCGCGCTGTCGAGCATCACGGCGCCGCCGCCTCCTCGGCGCGCGCGCGCAGCGCGCGTCGGGGCACCAGCGCTCGCCGACCTCGGCGAGGATGCGCTCGCCGAGCTCGTAGCCGGGCCGCGCGAGCGCGAAGGCGGCGTGGGCGTGCAGGCACTTGAGGTTGCCGGGCGCGCGCGTGCCCGCGATGCCGACGTCGAGCTCCGGCCGGAGCTCGCCGCTGCTCGCGTCGGCGCGCGCCAGGCTCTCGCCGCAGCTCGGGATCTTCGGCCGCGGCCGCGCGACCAGCGCTCGACGCCGCCGGCCGCCTCGAGGCGGGCGATCGCGGCCACGAGCCAGGGGCAGGTCAGGTAGTACGTGGTCGGGAACGGCTCGCCGTCCGTCCCGAACGGCGCCTGCTCCGTGACCGCCGGAAAGCCGTACGGGCAGCGGACCGCCACCCGCCGAAACGCGCGCGCGGGCCGCCCGAGCTGCCAGGAGACCACTGCCCGGTCGTCCACGCGATCATCGTAGCCGCGCTCGGCCCTCGGCCGCCGCTGCCTGCTCGCCATTCGTCCACGTCCCGTGACGATGAAGAGCCGCTCGCCGGGCCGGACGAGCCCGAGCTTGCGGGCCTCCTGCTCGACGAACTCGGGCGTCTGCGTCTCGGCGATGCGCTGCTCGAGCTCGGCGTTGCTCGCTCGCGATTCGCGCGACCTCGGCCTTGCGCTCGGCGACGTTGGCGCGCGCGTCCCGGTAGGCGCGGAGCGGCTGGACGTAGCCGACCGCGACGACGAGGAGCACCACGAGGCCGATCAGGCGAAGCGCGTGTGCCGGCCTCCGGATGCGGCGCGCCTTCCGCTTCGGCGGACGGCGCGAGGGTCGGCGGGAATCCCGAGCGGCCATGGGCGTGCGACCTTCGACCGCAGGCCACGCCCTCCTTCTCGGGGCTGGATCAGGCTACAGGGCACGTCGGACGAACCAGAGCCTCCTAGGCCGTCTCGACCTTGATCAGGTTCGTGGTGCCCGGGACGTTCACGGCCGTGCCGGCGGTGATGACGACGCGGTCGCCGGCGTCGACGATGCCCGTCTCGCGCGCCGCCTCGAGCGCGCGCGACCAGAGGTCCTCGACGTCTCGGCACTCCTCGATCTCGGCCGGCGACGACGCCCCACTCGATCGCGAGCTGCTGCACGGCCTGGCGCTTGTGCGTGACGGCGATGACCGGCCGGCGCGGCCGGTGGCGCGCGACGGCCGACGCCGTGCGCCCGCTGTAGGTCGGGACGAGGATGGCGGCGGCGCCGAGCACCTCGGCGATGTCGCAGGCGGCGTTCGACATCGCCTCCCCGACCGTCGGGAACGGCTGGTCGGCCGCCTGCGCGAGCTCGTGCCGGTAGGCGAGGCTCGGCTCGACCGCGCGCGCGATCCGGTCCATGAACTTCGACGCTCTCGACCGGGTACTGGCCGACGGCCGTCTCCCCGGAGAGCATGAGCGCCGAGGTGCCGTCGAGGATCGCGTTGGCGACGTCGCTCGCCTCGGCGCGGGTCGGCTCGGGCTGGTGATCATCGACTCGAGCATCTGCGTCGCCGTGATCGCCGGCTTTCCGTGCTCGAGGGCGGCAGAGGATGATCCGCTTCTGGACGAGCGGCACCGCGGCCGGCCCGATCTCGACGCCGAGGTCGCCGCGGGCGACCATCACCGCGTCGGCGGCGCGTCGACGATCTCGTCCAGCTCGTCGAGGGCCTCGGCCTTCTCGATCTTGGCGATCACGTGCGCCTTCGAGTCCGCCGCGTGCAGGAGCTCGCGCAGGCCGCGGCAGTCGTTCGGCGAGCGGACGAACGAGAGCGCGACGTAGTCGACGTCGAGCGCGAGCGCGAACTCGAGGTCGCGCAGGTCCTTCTCGGTCACCGAGGGGACCGGGATCGGGACCCCGGGAACGTTCACGCCCTTGTGCGCCCCGACCGTCGCCGCCGACGACGACGCGTGGCGCGGACGCGCTCACCGCCGTCGTCCTCGATGCGCAGGCGCACGAGCCCGTCGTCGATCAGCACCTCGTGCCCGGGCCGGAGCACCTCGAGTAGCACGGGCGGGCATCACCGGCAGGTCGCCCGGCGCCGCCTCGCCCTCGCCGGCGACGTGCACCTCGTCGCCCTCGACGACGATCGCGCGGCGCCTCGAGCTCGCCGATGCGGAGCTTCGGGCCCTGGAGGTCGGCGATCAGCGCCAGCGGCCGGCCCGCCCGCTCCTGGGCCTCGCGCACGAGTCGGGCCCGCTCGGCGTGCTCCGTCGTGGGTGCCGTGGGAGAAGTTGAGCCGGGCGGCGTCCATGCCGGCCGCGACGAGCTGGTCGAGCAGCCTCCGGCGTGGACGTCGCGGGGCCGATCGTGCAGACGATCTTCGTGCGGCGGAGCCCGTCGATCACAGGGTCACGTTAGCGGGCGCGAGGACCACTCCTGCCGCTCAGGAGGCTCGGCGAAATACAGTCTGGCGGCATTCCGCCGAGCCCTCCTAGCGGCCTGCGCGCGGGAAGGCGGACCAGCCGGGGTAGACCGCCTCGTCGCCCAGCTCCTCCTCGATCCGCAGGAGCTGGTTGTACTTCGCGACGCGGTCGCTCCGCGACGGCGCCCCGGTCTTGATCTGCCCCACGTCCGGTCGCCACGGCGAGGTCGGCGATGGTGGTGTCCTCGGTCTCGCCCGAGCGGTGGGACATGACCGCCGCGTAGCCGTTCGCCCGGGCGAGCTCGATCGCCTCGAGCGTCTCCGTCAGCGTCCCGATCTGGTTCACCTTGACGAGGATCGCGTTGGCGACGCCGGCTCGATGCCCCGACGGAGGCGGTCGACGTTGGTGACGAAGAGGTCGTCGCCGACGAGCTGCTCCGCGCCGGCCGAGCCGCTCGGTCAGCGCCTTCCAGCCGTCCCAGTCGTCCTCCGCGAGCCCGTCCTCGATCGAGACGATCGGATAGCGGTCGCACAGCTCTTCCCAGAAGCCGATCAGGCCGTCCGCGTCGAGATCGAGGCCCTCGCCCGGGAGCCGGTAGCCGGCCGCCCTCGCAGAGCTCGGTCGTCGCCGGGTCGAGCGCGATCGCGACGCTGCTCGCGGTGCCCGGCCCGCTCCGCCGCCTCGAGGACGCCTCGATCGCCTCCTCGCTCGAGGGCAGATCGGGCGCGAAGCCGCCCTCGTCCCCGACCGCCGTCGCGAGGCCGCGCTCGTGCAGGAGGTCCTTGAGCCGGTGGAAGGTCTCGGCGCCGATCCGGAGCGCCTCGGAGAACGTCTACGCGCCGGCCGGCACGACCATGAACTCCTGCAGGTCGAGCGAGTTCTGGGCATGGGCGCCGCCGTTGACCACGTTCATGAGCGGCACCGGGAGGACGTGCGCGCCGCTCGCCGCCGAGGTGCCGGAAGAGCGGCACGCCCGCCTCGTGCGCGGCCGCCTTCGCGACGGCGAGCGAGCAGCCGAGGATCGCGTTCGCGCCGAGGCGCGCCTTGTTCGGCGTGCCGTCGAGCTCGAGGAGGCGTTCGGTCGACGCGCGCCTGGTCGCCGGCGTCCGGCCTGCGCAGCGCCGGGGCGAGCTCGCCGCTCGACGTTGTCGACCGCCTTCGAGACGCCCTTGCCGACGTAGGCGCTCGGCGTCGCCGTCGCGCAGCTCGACCGCCTCGAAGCTGCCCGGTCGACGCGCCCGGACGGCACCGCGGCGCGGCCGACGCGCGCCCGAGTCGAGCCGCGACCTCGACCTCGACGGTCGGGTTGCCGCGGGAGTCGAGGATCTGGCGGGCGTGGACGGTCGTCGATCTTCACGCGCAGCTGCCTCCTTGGCCTGGTCGAAGTAGCGATCCTGCTCCTCGAGCGGCGAGCTCGCGCCAGTCCCGTCCGTCGCGCTGCGGCGAGCTCGGTCGGCTCGCTCGACGCGCTGCGACGAAGCGCCCGCTGGTCGCCCGCAGCGCGAGCTCGGGGTCGACGTTCGAGCGTCCGCGCGACGTTCACGGCGGCGAAGAGGACGTCGCCGACCTCGCTCGACGACGCGCTGGTCGGGCTCGGTCTCGGCGCCGGCGCGCCGGCGCCTCCGCCAGCGCCTCGTCGCAGCTCGCCGACCTCGTCCTCGAGCTCGGCGAGCGCGCCCTGCGGCGTCCGGGTAGTCGAACCCGACCGCGGCGGCGCGGCGCTGCACCTTGCGCGCGAGGAGGAGCGCCGGGAGCGTCTCGGGGACGTGGTGGAAGATCCCCTCGCGGCTCCTCCTGCTCGGCCTTCAGCTCCTCCCAGCGGCCCTTGACCTCGCCGGGTGTCGCCAGCTCCGCGTCGCCGAAGACGTGCGGGTGGCGGCGGACGAGCTTGGCGTGGATGCCGCGCGCCACCTCGGCCAGGTCGCCGGCGCCGCGCTCCTCGAGCAGGAGCGCGAGGAAGACCGTCTGGAAGAGGAGGTCGCCGAGCTCGTCGAGCGAGCTTCGCGTCGTCGCCCGCGAGCGCCGCGTCGGCGACCTCGTAGGCCTCCTCGACCGTGTGCGGGACGATCGTGCGCGCCGTCTGCTCGCGGTCCCAGGGGCACTCGCGGCGGAGCCGCTCGGCCAGCTCCTGGAGATCGACGAGCGCTGCTGCGAGCCCGTCCCCGCCGCCCACAGGGTTACTCGCTGGCGGTTGTCGGTCTCGCGTCTCGGCCCGAGGTCGTCTCGGCCTCGGGCGGCGGCTCGAAGCCCGGCGGCGTAGGCGATCTGGTCGCGCGTACAGCGGGCGTTGAGCTCCTCGACCCACTCGGTCATGCGCGTCGTTCTTCTTCTGCTCGAGCAGCGTCGTCGGATCGCCTCCTCGACCGTCGGCGAGCGGCGTGCGTCGCTCGCCGGCTTGACGTCGGCCAGCGGCCTCGATCATGTGCCAGCCGAACTGCGTCTTGACCGGCTGCGAGAGCTCGCCGGTCTCGAGCGCGAACGCCACCTTGTCGAACGGCGCGACCGTCGCGCCCTTCTGCGCCGTGAACTTGCCGCCCTCGTTCTTGGAGGCCGGGTCGTCGAGTTCTGCTTCGCGAGCTTGGCGAAGTTGGCGCCGTCCTCGAGCTGCCGGTGGATCGCTCGGTCGGCCTTCGCCTTCGACTCTCGACGAGGATGTGGCGCACCTCGCGCGTGGCCGGCTGCTTGAACTGCGCCTTGTTCTCCTCGTAGTACGTCTTGATCGTCCTCGTCCGTGACCTTGACGTCCTTCGTGACCTCCTCGAAGATCTTCTCGGAGAGGATCCGCGCGCGCAGGTCCTCGCGCACCTGCTCCTCGGTCAGGCCCTGCTTCTCGAGCTCGTCCTTGAGCTTCTTCGTCGTCGCCCTGGAAGTACTGCTTCTTGATCTCGTCGAGGCGCTTCGTCGATCTCCTCGTCCGTGACCTCGACGCCGAGCTCCTCGGCGGCGATCTCGAACTGGGCCTGCTCGACGAGGCTGCGGACGATCGCGCTTCTTGCAGCTGCTGCGAACTCGGGCGTGCCCGCCTCGGGGAACTCCTGCTTCCGCGCCTTGTAGGTCTTCTCGGCCTGGCTCAGCAGGCGGTCGTACTCGGCCTTCGGGATCTCCGTGTCGCCGACGACGGCGACCGCGTCCGCCGGGACGTCGCTGGAGGCGTCTCGCCTCGTCGTCCGCCGCCGCCGCAGGCGGCCGCGGCGAGCGCGAGGGCGAGCGCAGCGAGAAGCAGCGATGAGACGAGTCGAAAAGGAGCATGGAACGGCCTGGCTAGGCCGCAAGCCGTAGATCGAGGATAGCATCGACCAGCGCGAGCGCCTCGGGGAACCGTCGCCCCGCTGGGACAGCTCTCGCTTGCGCGCTCGAGTACACGGCGGTGGCGGCCGACGCGCGGAGCTCGCGCAGCTCGGCCGAGCCGAGCACGAGCGGGCCGACGACGGCTCGGCCGCCGCGGAAGACGAGGTAGTCGGCGCCGATCCGCGCGAGCTTCAGCTTCGCCTCCTGGATGGCGAAGAGGTTCTCGACCGGCTCGGGCAGCGGGCCGAAGCGGTCCTCGGTGGCCGCGCGGAGCTCGCGCAGCTCGTCCTCGGACTCGGCGAGCGCGAGCCGCCGGTGGAGGTCGATCTTCTGCGCCTCGGCGGGCGATGTAGTCGGCCGGGACGTACGCGTCGACCTGGGCGTCGACGCGCACCGGCCGCGCGACCGGCGCGCCGCGTCCCGCTGAGCTCCGCCACCGCCTCGCCGAGGAGCTCGACGTAGAGCTCGAACCCGATCGGCGGCGACGTGGCCGGACTGCTCGGCGCCGAGCAGGTTGCCGGCGCCGCGAATCTCGAGGTCGCGCATGGCGATCGCGAAGCCGGCGCCGAGCTCGGTGTGGTCGGCGAGCGTCGCGAGCCGGGCGCGCGCCTCGGGCGTCAGCTCCTGGCCGTCGGGATAGAAGAGGTAGGCGTGCGCGGTGACGTCGCTCCGGCCCACGCGCCCGCGGATCTGGTAGAGCTGCGCGAGCCCGAGCGTGTCGGCGCGCTCGACGACGAGCGTGTTCGCCTGCGGGATGTCGAGGCCGGACTCGATGATCGTCGTCGAGACGAGGACGTCGGCGTCGCCGGCGAGGAACGAGAGCATGTGTCCCTCGAGCTCCCGCTCCGGCATCTGGCCGTGCGCGACGAGGAAGCGCAGCTCGGGGCAGAGCTGGCGCAGGTGCTCGGCCGCTTCCTCGATCGTCTCGACGCGGTTGTGGAGGTAGAACGACTGGCCGCCGCGCTCGTGCTCGCGGCGGAGCGCCTCGCGGACGAGCTCCTCGTCGTACTCGCCGACGTGGGTGCGGATCGGCCGGCGGCCCTCGCGGCGGGCGTCTCGATCACGCTGATGTCTCGCAGGCCCGAGCAGCGACATGTGCAGCGTGCGCGGGATGGGCGTCGCCGAGAGCGCGAGCACGTCGACCTCGAGGCGCAGCTGGCGCAGGAGCTCCTTCTGCGCGACGCCGAAGCGCTGCTCCTCGTCGACGATCACGAGCCCGAGGTTCTTCGGCGACGACGTCGCGCGAGAGCACGCGGTGCGTGCCGATGAGGACGTCGACCTTGCCCTCGGCGAAGTCCGCCGAGCACGCGCTTCACGTCTCGCCGGCTTCCGGAAGCGGCGACACCATCTCGACGGTCACCGGCAGGTCGCGATAGCGCTCGCGGAAGGTGTTCCAGTGCTGCTGCGCGAGGATCGTGGTCGGCGCGAGGAAGAGCGTCTGCCGCGCCGTTCGCGACGGCGACGAAGGCGGCGCGCACGGCCACCTCGGTCTTGCCGAAGCCGACGTCGCCGCAGACGAGCCGGTCCATCGGCCGCGGCGCCTCGAGGTCCTCCTTCACCGCCTCGATCGCCTGCTGCTGGTCGGGCGTCTCCTCGTACGGGAAGCTCGCCTCGAGCTGCTCGACGAGGTCGTCGTCCACCTCGAAGGCGACGCCTTCCGCGCGCTGGCGCTGCGCGTAGAGCGCGAGCAGCTCGCCGGCGAGCTCGCGCGCGCCCGCGCGGGCGCGGGTCTTGATCGTCTGCCAGGCCTTGCCGCCGAGCCTGCGAGAGCGCCGGAGCGTGCCCGTTCGGCGCCGACGTAGCGCGAGACCTTGCCGATCTGCTCGTGGGGGACGTAGAGGCGGTCGTCGCCCTTGAAGGCGAGGAAGAGGTAGTCGCGCGTGACGCCGGCGACCGTCTTCGTCTCGAAGCCGAGCAGCTTGCCGACGCCGTGATCCTCGTGGACGACGTGGTCGCCGGTGCGGAGGTCGGCGAAGCTCTGGAGCGCCCGCCCGAGGCGGACGTCCGCGCGCGGCGGGCGCTTGCGGAAGACCTGCGTGTCCGGGAGGAGGACGAGCCCGAGGTCGCGCAGGACGAAGCCGCGGCGGGCCGGCGAGACGGCGAACACGAGCCCCGGCTCGGCCGGGAGCTCGTCGCCCGGCTCGAGCACGGCCGGCTCGACGTCGCCTGAGCAGCCCCTTCGTCCGCAGCGCCTCGCCGCGGTGGGCGAAGGTGACGACGACGCGGTTGCCGCCGCGGACGAACGCGAGCAGGTCGCGCTCGGCCTCGGCGAGCCCGCGCGCGGCGACGGCGGGCCGCTGCGCCTCGAAGGCATGGCGCTGGCCCGCGGGGAGCTGGGAGAGCTCGAATCGCGCCGCCGAGCTCGAGCTCGACGCCCGAGCTCCTCGCGCACGACCTGCTCCACCTCGTCCGCCTGCCAGACGAGGTCAGGCGCGGCGAGCGGCGAGACGAGGTCGTCGGGCACCGGCGCCGCCTCTCCCTCGTCGCGCGAGCGACGGCTCGACCAGGTCGGCGCGTCGCTCGGCCGCCGGGTAGACGTCGCCTCGTCCAGCGCGTGCAGCGTGCGCTGGGTGAACGGCGAGAACGCACGGAGCGACTCGACCTCGTCGCCGAAAAGCTCGAGGCGCACCGGCTCGCGGCCGGTGGAGGGGAAGACGTCGACGATGCCCGCCCCGCACGGCGAACTGCCCGCGCTCCTCAGCCTGCGGGACGCGCTCGTAGCCCGCGAGCGCGAGGCGCTCCGCGAGCGCCTCGGCCCCGGGCTCGTCCCCGACCCGGAGGACGATCGTCTCCGGCCGCGCCTCCTCGGGAGGAGCTCCCTCGGCGAGCCCGAGCGCCGACGCGCAGACGAGCCCCCCGGCCGCCAGCACCTCCAGCGCCCGCGCCCGCTCGCCGACGAGGTGCGGCGGCGGCTCGAGCGCCGCTTCCCCAGCGAACGCCGCGCGAGGCGAAGAGACCGACGCGACCTTCGCCCAGGATACCAGCCCGCGCCCTCGGCGGCGTCGCGGGCGTCGGCGTCGTCGGGCAGGACACACGACGAGCGGGCCCTCCGCGCGCCCGATGAAGGGCGGCGAGGAAGAGCGGCAGAAGCGGCTCGGAGACGCGCGCCGCGCCCGGCCCGGCCAGGAACGCGCGCAGGCGCTCGGATCGCCGCCAGCTGGCGGGCGATCGGCGCGAGCGCCGGTGCTGCGGCTGTAACCGGCCGGTCCATGACGAAGGGCGGGACACGCGGTTCCGCGGGGTCATCGTAGCCGCCTCCCGAGCACCGTACGATTGCCCCGTGGCCGGCGAGCTCGTGCCCATCGGGACCCGCCCTCGGCTCGTGGCGTCGTTCGAGCCGCCGGGTGCGGACGAAGCGTTCCGAGCCTGGCGCGAGCGGCACGCCGACACGCTGGCGGGCGTGCCTCCGGAAGCGTTGCGCGTCGAGTACGGCCGAGCACCGGCAGGCGGGCTCTCCGTTCGCGTGCGGATCGCCGAGGAGCACATCCCGCCCGATCTGACCACCGTAGCGCCGGCCCAGGCCCAGACCCCGGGGAGGGGGCGCAAAGCCCCCCTGAGTTCAGGCTAGCCCGGACGGCTGCGCAACTTGCACGCGGCACCGGGCCAAAACTGTGCCGGCGTTCACACGGCCCTCTACGGCCGCTCGTTGAAGCGCAGCTGCGCTTCCTCGAGCCCGTCCCGGGCGATCGTCTCCACAGCGTCGGCGGCACGAGTCACGAGGTTCCCCACGTCGACGTCGCGGCGGAAACGGGCGTCAGCACCCAGTCCGCGACAGGCCGCGGGTCGCCCCGCTCCGGCCGCCCCACGCCGATCCGGAGGCGCATGAACTCCGGAATCGCCGAGGTGCTGCGCCACCGAGCGAAGCCCGTTGTGCCCGGCCAGCCCGCCGCCCATCCTCGCCTGGAGCCGGCCCAGCTCGAGGTCGACCTCGTCGTGCACGACGAGCAGCTGCTCCAGCGGCACCTTGAAGAAGCGCGCGGCAGCTCCGACCGACCGCCCGGACTCGTTCATGAAGGTCTGCGGCTTGAGCAGGGCGACCCGGCTCGCCGTCGAGGCGAAGCTCTGCGAGCTCGCCGGAGAACTTCGAACGGTACGAGCCCGCGTGGCGCCGGGAGAGCTCGTCGCAGACCATGAAGCCGACGTTGTGGCGGGTCCGAGCGTATTCGCGGCCCGGGTTTCCGAGACCCGCGACCAGCAGGTCGAGCGTCGAGGCCTCGCTCGCCCCGACGAAAGAGGCGCATGGGACGGACCTAGCCCTCGGCCTGACTCTTCGTCGGCCGAGCTCTCGCCCTCGCCCTCGGTCTCGCCCTCGCCCTCGCCCTCCGGAGCCTCTTCGCCCTCGAGGAGCTCCTCGCCCTCCAGCTCCTCCTCCTCGACCTCCGGCTCCTCGACCTTGGTCGGCGGCGTCACGGTCGACCACCACCGCGTCCGGATCGTCCAGAAGCTCGACGCCCGACGGCGCGGCGATGTCCGCGATCCGCAGGCTGTCGCCGATCGTCATGCGCGGAGATGTCGAGCTCGAGCCGATCGGGAACCTCCATCGGCAGCGCCTCGACGTTGATCTCGCGCAGGACGAGCGTGAGGACGCCGCCCTCCTTGACGCCCGCCGACTCGCCGATGAGCTCGAGCGCGACCTGGCGCCTGGATCACCTGGTCGAGCCGGACCTCGTGCAGGTCGACGTGGAGCAGCCGGGGACGCACGGGATCGAGCTGGTACTCCTTCAGCACTGCGTGATGCGCGGTCTTCTGGCCGTCGAAGACGACGTCGAGGATCGCGTGGAGGCCGTGCTCTCCCGTGAGGACGCGGCGAAGCTCGCGCTCCTCGACGGCGAACGGGTGCGGCGTTCTTGCCGGCGCCGTAGAGGACGCCGGGAACGAATCCGTCGCGCGCGCAGCCGCCGCGCGACGGCGCTCCCCGCCTCCTCGCGTGGCTTGACGTCCAGCTTGATCCGCTCACCGGCCATTTCGGCGGGCAAGTGTAGCTGAGCGGCGCTACCTCGCCTGCCAGGAGTCAGCCTGGATTCGAACGCAGGCTGCCGTACTCGAGGACGTCGAACCCGCCGAAGAGTGCCACCCCGCCCAGTGTTCTCAGGCATTTGCGCTGACATGCTGACCGCGTGTGCGCAGGCGATGCTGACGTCCTCACACAGCTCCTGGCTGCCTTCAACGCCCACGACCTGGACCGGATCATGAGCTTCTTCTCCGACGACTGCGTGCTGGAGACGCCTCGGGGCGAGCACCCGTGGGGGACTCGTTTTGAAGGACCCTCGGCGGTACGCGAGGGGCTGGCGCAGCGCTTCCGCGGCTTGCCGGACGTGCAGTACGCCGAGGATGAGCATTGGGTGTGCGGCGACCGTGGCGTCTCGCGCTGGTTGCTCACCGGAACCACGAACGAGGGAGAACAGGTGCGAGTGCATGGCTGCGACCTGTTCGACCTCGCCGCTGACGGACGTATCCGGCGCAAGGACTCCTACTGGAAGATCGTCCAGCCGTAAGTTTGGAGGAGAGCCAGGGCGAGGCTCATGTTGACAATGACCTCGTCTTCGCCGACGAGCTCGGTGGCAGGATTCACTCCCAGCGGCTAACAGCGACGTTCGGGAAGCTCCGAAAGGCTCCGCCATGCCCACCGGGACGCTGCACATCCTCCGCCACACTCACGCGACGACCTGCTCACGAGCGGGGTTCCTGTCCACGTCACGGCCGCCCGCCTGGGCGACGACCCGAACACGGTGCTCGACACCTACGCTCATCTACTACCCACGTCGGACGCCGAGGCGGCCGAGCGGGTGGCCGCTCTCCTTGGCGCCTAGTAGCGGTGTTTTTCTGCGTAGCGAACCTTCTAGCGGAATAGTCCGGGGCTGAGTCCGCGCGAAGCCGAGCCCTACCCTGCGGGCGCGGAAGGGTGAGCAGAGCCGCGGAACCGGCAATCCTCACGGGCGTTGGATCTCCGTTTGCCGGCCCGAGCCGCAGGTCGTAGCATCCGCACGCAAGAGGCAAACGTCAAAGGAGGCAGCTATGGCCGACGCCGAGACTCCGTCCTCGACCTGCTCGGCAAGATGAATGCGGATGCGATCGAAGCGTCCAGCCTCGACGCCGAGACGTTGATGCTTACGCGCATCGCCGCGCTCGTCGCGGTGGACGCCGCCCGGCCTCGTACCTGCTGAACCTCGGCGCGGCCAGCGAGATCGGCATCGACGAGGAGCAGATTCGGGGCGTCCTCACGGCATCGCCCCCGATCGTGGGCACCCCTGGATCGCCTCGGCCACCGGGAACATCGCCCGGGCGCTCGGATTCGCGCTCGAGCTCCCTCGCCGAGCTCGAGGCCGAGATCGAAGACGACTCGGTCTAGTCCTTTCGAGCGCGGGAGCGTCGAGAGCAGCGAGGGCGCGATGCGAAGCAGGCCCTCGCCGCTCAGGCTTCCCCAAAGGATCGAGTCCAGCGCGTTAGCGTCTGGTTAGCAAGTGGGCTGCAAACCCGCATGGTTGCGCGAGTCGGCTAGAAGAGCTGGTTCTCGCCCGCGAAGATGGCCGAGACGGATTCGTCCGCGAAGACGTTCTCGATCGTCTCCGCGAGGATGCCGGAGATCGTGAGGACGGTCAGCTTCTCCGGCCGATCGAGCTCGCCGACCGGCACCGTGTCCGCCACCGCCAGCCCGGCCAGCTGGGAGGCAGCGATCTTCTCCAACGCGTCGCCGGGGAAGAGCCCGTGCGTCGCGCACGCATATACCTTCGTCGCGCCCGCCTCGAGCAGCGCCTGCGCCCCGGCGACGAGTGTCCCGCCCGTGACGATGATGTCGTCGCTCATGATCGCCACTTTCCCCTGCACGTCGCCGACGACCTCGGTGACCGAGGCGACGTCATGCGCGGGGCGCTGCTTGTTCATGAGCGCGAAGTCGGCGTCGAGCATCTGCGCGAACTTCGTCGCCATCTTGGCGCTCCCCGGGTCGGGCGAGACTGCGACGACGCCCTCGCCGTGGAGCCCGAGCGTCTCCCGGTAGTACCGGGCGAACAGAGGAAGCGCCGTCATGTGGTCGACCGGGATCCGGAAGAAGCCCTGGATCTGACCGGCATGGAGATCCATGGTGAGGACACGGTCGGCGCCGGCCGCGTCGAGGACGTCGGCGAGGAGCTTCGCGGTGATCGGCTCCCGTGGGGCGGACTTCTTGTCCTGCCGGGAGTAGGGAAACCAGGGCATGATCGCGGTGATCCTGTTGGCGGAGGCGAGCTTGGCCGCCTGGATCATGATCTGCAGCTCCCAGAGGTAGTCGTTCGTCGCGCGCCCGTAGCACGTCTGGACGATGAAGACGTCGGCGCCGCGGATCGACTCCCTGTAGCGGCAGTACGTCTCGCCGTTGGCGAACGTCTTCAGCTTGACGTCGCCCAGCTCGATGTTCAGCTGGTCGGCGATCTTCTGCGCGAGGACGGGGTGCGAGCGCCCGGCGAAGAGCATGAGCTTCCCGGACGGCCCTCGCTCGATCCAGCGGCCGCGCTCGCCCTGCGCCTGCGGCGTCCGCTCGGGCGTCACGTCGAGGCCCGGAAGCGAGAGCTCAGTCGTTCCGCTTTCCACGCAGGTACCCCTCCTTGGTGACCTGTCTGGCCCGCGCGATCGCCAGCGACTCGGGCGGGACATCCTCGGTGATGTCGAGCCGCCGCCGATCCATGCATCGTCTCCGATCGTCACAGGAGCCTCGAAGCCATTGTGAATGCCGGTCCTGGACGTTCCGGCCGATCGTGGTGCGACCCTTCTCCCGACCTGGCTCGTGGCCGAGGTTGGCCGTGATCGTCGCCGGCGCCGACGTTCGTACCCTCGCCGACCTCGGCATCTCCGAGGTACGAGAGATGCGGCACCTTCGTGCCCTCGCCGATGTGAGCGTTCTTGAGCTCCACGAAGGTTCCAGCCTTGGCCCTTGCGGCGAGCGCCGTTCCAGGCCGAAGGTAACAGAACGGCCCCACGAGCGCCCCCTCGCCGACCTCGGCGTCGACGAGGACGGCGTGCGGGCCGACCTCCGCCTCCCGGCGAATGACGGTCCGGCCGCGCAGGACCGTGAAGGGATGGATGACCGCGTCCGGCTCGATCTCGACCTCGGGCTCGATCCACGTCGTCGCGGGATCGACGACGGTGACCCCTGCCTCCAGGTGCCCTGCAACGATCTCGGCGCGGAGCTGCGCGCCGGCAGCTGCGAGATCGGCCCGGGTGTTCACGCCTTCGCCGACACGGGGGTCTTCGGCACGGTACACGGCAACTGCGCGGCCGTCATCCACCAGGTGCCGCACGGCGTCGGTCAGGTAGAGCTCGCCCTGGACGTTGTCGGTGTCGAGCTGGGCGAGGCCCTCCCAGAGCGCGTCGGCCGCGAACACGTAGACGGAGGAATTCACCTCCCGAATCGCGAGCTGCTCCGCGACTGGCGTCGCGCGCCTCGACGATCGAGCGAAGCTGCCCCGACTCGTCACGGACGATGCGTCCGTAGGAGCCCGGGTCCTCAGGCTCGAAGGAGAGCACCGTCGCCCCGGCGCCGGCCCTCCTGTGCTCGTCGAGCAGCCGGCGGAGCTCGGCGCCCGAGAGGAGCGGAGAGTCCCCGGCCATGACCACGACGTCGCCCGCGAATGCTGCAAGGGCCGGGCGCGCCGCCGCGACGGCATCGCCGGTCCCGCGGGGCGTCTCCTGGACGACCAGCTCCACGCCCTCCGGGAGCGTGCCCTCGAGCTCGGACACCGACTCGGGCGAGGTGACGACCACGAGCGGGCTCGGCTCGAGCTCCTCCGCCGGCCGCAATCGCCCAGTCGACGAGACGGCGTCCGAGCAGCTCGTGCAGGTGCTTCGGGCGGCTCGAATGCATGCGCGTGCCGAGGCCGGCGGCCATTACCACCGCTGCGAGGGGCGTGTCGGTCACGAGGGACTCATGGCTGGGGCGGGAGGATTCGAACCTCCGGTCACGGGACCAAAACCCGTTGCCTTACCACTTGGCTACGCCCCACCGCCGACCGAGTATAGGCCCGGGCCCCTACCGGCGATCCATGAGCAGCATCGCGAGGAGGAGCCCCGCCATGACGACGAGGATGACGATGGCGAGAGTCTTGGCGACCTCCCAGAGAACCGGCACCAGGACCGCGATCAGCTGCGACGCGGCCAGGATCCAGACGATCTCGCGAAGAGCATGGAATCGTGCCCGCCGGCGCGACGAAGATGTAGAGGGCGACTGCGACCGCCGCGAACGCGAGGACCCAGAACCAGCCGAGCCCGCCCCAGACCACGAGCAGGCTCTCCACCAGCCCGATCAGGAGGGCGAGGCGCAGCCTTCGGCGCGCGCAGCCAGGGCTGCCGGCGTGCTCCGACCAGCCTCGATCACGGGGGAGGTGGTCACGCGGGCGACGTTACCAGACGGGTGCGGCGACCCAGACACGGCCTCGGCGACCCAGTCGGCGCGCCGCCGCGCGGGCCTCCCGACGCGTCTCGAAGAGCCCGTAAACGGCCGGCCCGGCGCCGCTCACGTCCGCCCGGAAGGCGCCGGCGGCGCGAAGGCGCGCGACAAGCGACGCGGCTCCGGCCGCCTCGGCAAGGTCGTTCGGCGGCAGAGCTGCGAGGTCCCCCGGCCGGCGCACCCGGGCAAGGCTCGAGGAGCTCGTCCTTCCTCCCGCGAAAGCCGGGGCCGCCGCCGAGCGCATCGAAGCGCGCATAGACCTCGGCCGTCGAGCCCTTCTCGAGCTCGCGCGGAAGGGCGAGTACCAGCCAGAAGTCCTGGGGCAGCTCGAGCGGCCTCAGGCGGTCACCCGTGCCCTCGGCCAGCTTCGGGCCCGGCTCGAGGAAGAACGGGACGTCGGCGCCGAGGGAGGCGGCGAGAGCGTGCAACCGTTTCGGCGAGACCGGCTGCGGGAGCGCCCCGTTGGCCAGCCGAAGCGCCGCGGCCGCGTCGGCGCTCCCGCCTCCCAGGCCTGCCGAGACCGGGATCTCCTTCGTGATGCGAACGCGCCAGGCGGGCTCGCTTCCCGCCTCGGCCGCCAGCCGGAGCAGCGCGCGGCCGACGATCGTATCGCCCGGAAACCCCTCGATCGCCAGCCCATCGGCCGCGGCGAGCTCGATGCGGTCGCAGATGTCGATCCGCTGGAGGACCGTGGCCACCTCGTGCAGACCGTCGTCCCGTCGCGGGCCCGACGACCAGCGCGAGGTTGATCTTCGCTGCTGCGACGGCGCGCCGGGCCCTCACGCGAGCAGCTCCGAGAGCCGGAGAAAGTCGACGGGCTCCAGCTCCTCGGCGCGTACTCCGGGGCTCCGGCCGAGCTCGGCGAGGGCGGCGGCGGCGCGCTCGCGGTCGGCGAAGCCGGCGAGCGCGAGCGAGTTGGCGAGGGTCTTTCGCCGGTGCGCGAACGCGGCCTGGGCCAGGCGCCTGGCGCTCTCGAGCTCGGGGTTCCAGGGCTGCGTCCTGCGGAAGGCGACGAGCGCCGAGTCCACATTGGGCGGCGGCCGGAAGCACGTTCGCGCCACCGGATGGAAGCCCGTGCGCTCGGCGGCGAGCTGGAGAACAACCGACACGGCGCCGTAGTCCTTGGTGCCCGGCGCAGCGAAGAAGCGGTCGGCGACCTCCCGTTGAACCATCACGCACCAGAGCTCGGCCGTCGGCAAGGCCGCGACGCTCTCGACGACGACAGGCGTGGCGACGTTGTACGGCAGGTTGGCGACGAGCTTGCCGGGCGGCGGCTCGAAGCCGGCGTGCAGCAGCGCGAGCGCGTCGCCGAAGACGAGCTCGACGTTCTCCCGTCCGGCGAGCCGTTCGCGCAGAGCGCCCTCGAGCGCCTGGTCGAGCTCGATCGCATGCACGAAATGGACGCGGTCGGCCAGGTAGGTCGTCAACACGCCGAGGCCGGGGCCGATCTCGAGCACGATGTCCTCCGGCCTCGAGCTCGGCCAGCCGGCCGATCACGTGCAGGATGTTTTCGTCGACGAGCCAGTGCTGGCCCAGCGCTCGTTTCGGCCGGATGCTCACGACAGGACGAAGAGCGTGGCCGCGTTCCGCTCGATCTGCTGCTCGAGCGAGCGAGCGTCCTCGCCGCGTGCGTCGGCGAGGGCGGCGACCGTGTGCTGGACGAACGCCGGCTCGTTTCGCCTGCCGCGCACCGGCTGGGGCGCGAGATACGGACTGTCGGTCTCTGCGAGCAGCCGCTCGGCAGGGACGCGTGCCGCCGCCCAGCGGAGCTCCGGCGCCTTCGGGTAGGTGACGTTGCCTGCGAAGGACACGTACCAGCCGTGCTCGAGCGCCGGCTGGAGCAGCGCCGCAGACGAGAAGCAGTGGAGGACGACGGGCAGGTCGTCCGGCAGGAGCTCGCAGCGTCGCGACCGTGTCGGTGTCGGCCGCCCGCGTGTGGACGACGAGGGGCTTGGCAACCTCGGCAGCGAGCTCCGCCTGGGCGCGAAAGGCCCACGCCTGCCGGTCGCGCGGGGCGAGATCGCGGTAGTGATCGAGCCCCGTCTCCCCTACGGCCACCGCCTTCGGGTGAGTGAGAAGCTTGCGCAGCTCGTCGACCTCGCGCTCGCCCACGGACCCCGCCTCGTGCGGATGGAGCCCGAGCGCCGCGAACACGCCCGCTTGCTCGTCGCACAAAGCCAGCGACGCCCGGCAGGACTCGATGCTGGTTCCAATCGTGATCACCCGCGTGACCCCTGCCGCATGCGCACGGTGGAGAACCGCGCCCGCATCCTCGAACGCGTCGAGGTGTGCGTGCGTGTCGATCATCGTTCCGGGATCGCGGCCAGCTGCCCGCGCTCACGCGGCCGCTGTCGGAGCGTCGACGCGCGGGAAGAGCGGCTCGGCCGGCTCGATGCCGCTCGCGGCCACGGTCTTCCCGGCCGCCACCCCTTCCCACGCCGGGTCGATCGGCTGACGAAGCGCCTCGAGGATCCGCTCGGAGGTGCTGGGGACGAAGGAGACCAGGGCGACTGCCACCGCCCGCAGGCCGTCCGCGAGCTCGTGCAGGACGCGGTCGAGCTCGTCCCCCCGCGCCTCGTCCTTGGCGAGCTCCCACGGCGCCGCTTTCTCCACCCGGCGGTTCAGGCCCCGCACGAGCTCCCACACGAGCTCGAGCGCTCCGGTGATGTCGAACTCAGCCAGGCGGGCGGCAATCTCGTCATGTGCCCGGGAAAGCTGCGCCGCGTGCTCGTCGGAGACCGGGGCCGGCCGAAGCTCTCCCTCCCGATAGCGGGCGATCATCGCCGTCGTGCGCGAGAGGAGGTTGCCGAGCTCGTTGCCGAGCTCACGCTCGTAGCGCTCGTGCAGGCCCTCGACCGAGATGCTCCCGTCCTGCCCGAACGTGGCCACGCGGAAGAGGTAGAAGCGCACCGGGTCGACCCCGTAGACATCGATGAGATCGAGCGGGTCGATGACGTTTCCCACCGACTTGGACATCTTCCGCTCGTCCATCAGCAGATACCCGTGAACGAACAGCTGCCTCGGAACCTCGAGCCCCGCGCCGAGCAGCAGCGCCGGCCAGATCACGCAGTGGAACTTGAGGATGTCCTTGGCCAGCAGGTGATGAACCACCGGCCAGAAGCGAGGCCGGAGGTCCTCGTCCGGACGGGCGAAAGCGAGGGCGCTCCAGTAGTTGATGAGCGCGTCCACCCAGACGTAGACGACCTGGCTCGGATCCCACGGAACCGACACGCCCCAGCGCTGGGACGCCCGGCTGACGCTGATGTCGTCGAGCCCGCGCTCGATGAAGCTGCGCGCCTCGTTGTAGCGAAAGCCGGGAATTACGATGTCCGGCCGTTCGTCGTAGAGCCGCAGGAGCGGTTCCTGATAGGCGGAGAGGCGGAAGAAGTAGTTCTTCTCCTCGACGAACTCCGGCCGGATCCCGTGCTGCGGGCACAACCCGTCGACGAGCTCGTCCTCGGTGTAGAAAGCCTCGCAGCGCGTGCAGTAGAGACCGGCGTAGACGCCTTCGAAGATGTCGCCTCGATCGTAGATCCGCTGGAGGAAGTCCTGCACCAGGGCCTTGTGGCGGTCGTCGCTGGTGCGAACGAAGAAGTCGTTCGACGCGTTGACGCGAACCGTCATTTCCTCGAACGCGGCTGCGTTGCGATCGACGAACTCCTGGAGCCCCAGCCCGGCCTCCTCCGCGACCCGGGGGATGTTCGAGCCGTGCTCGTCCGTCCCCGTCAGGAAAAAGGTCTCTTCCCCGCGCTGGCGCCGGTGGCGGACGAGAATGTCCGCCGCGATCGTCGTGTACGCATGGCCGACATGCGGCGTCGAATTGACGTAGTAGATCGGCGTCGTCAGGTAGAAGCTCATCGGCGCCAATCATACGGAGGCGCTTCCAGCGACCGACTCGCGGTTTCAACCCAGCCGAGACGGGAACTGAGGGGTGAAAGCGATGCATGGGGTCAGCAGGCCGAGACCGATTTGGCCCCGCGACAATGCGAGGAGGGACGGGGGCCCACTCGATGGAAACGCCCAAGCGAAACCAAGGCCGGACGACGACGACAGGCATCATTCGCCATCTGGATGAGCTCGGTCGGATCGTGATCCCGATCGAGATCCGGAAGCGGTTCGGGCTCACCGAGCGCGACGCGCTCGAGATCGCCGTCAAGAACCAGACAATCCTCCTGAGCCGGCCCAAGAGCATGTGTGTCTTCTGTGGCACGACACGCTCGGTCGTCGAGCACCGGGGCCGGGGCGTCTGTCACAGCTGCGTGGCCGAGCTGACGACGGCGAGCGACTCGTAGCGCTGCTGCCGCCAGGCAGACGAGCAGCGCCGAGGCCGCGAGAATCGGAACATCGACGTGCCGGCCGCGGGCCGCCACCTTCGAGGCGCCTGCATCGGCAGATGTTCCCGGAAGAGTCGGGCGGACTGATGGAGCCTCGAGCAGCCCGCTGAGGGCGAGCCGGACCGGCCGGGAAGGGTCGGCCCCCGACGTCCCGTCGACCCCTTCCCTTGCCTCGCCTGCGGTCGATGCCTCACCACGAACGCCCTTCGCTTCCTGGCGGCCGTCTGCGAGGACTGCGACGGCCGCACCGGCTCGAGGCTGGTTCTCACGTTCCGGCGCCGCCGGTTCGCGCTCCGGCCCGGGAGCCGGCGCCTCGGGCGCAGGAGCAGGAGCCTCCGGCGCCGGAGCGGGCGCCTCGGACGCAGGAGCCGGGGATTCCGGCGCAGGAGCCGGAGCCTCGGGCGCAGGGGCGGGTGGGGCGGTCGGGACAGGCTCGGCGGGCGGGGCGGGAGCGGCGTCCGGCGTGGACTTGTCGCGCGTGGGAAGGAACGAGAGTGGGTCGACGTACCCGTTCGCATCCGCTGTGACCCTGATGCCGAGGTGGACGTACGGGACCGGGTGCTCGCTCTCGCCGCTGGGACCGATCGTGCCGACCGGCTCGCCCTCGCCGAGGGTCGCGCCGCGGTCGACCGCGATCGAGCCGAGGTGGACGAGCGTGACCGAGTAGCCGTCCTCCGTTCTCACGGTGACGGCTCGCCCGCTCGTGGGAACGGTGCCGGCGAAGCTCACGACTCCTGCAGCAGGCGAGCGGACGGACGCTCCTTCGTCGGCGGCTATGTCGACCCCTCGATGCTGCCCTCCGGCGTACGGATCCTCTCCGAGGACGAATGGTCCTAGCACCGGCCCCTCGGCGGGCCAGGTCCAGGCGAGTGCGGGCGGCGCGCCGGCCTGGAACGCGATCAGAACCGGAAGCAGGGCAACCAAGCTCTTCATCTCCTGCCTCCTGTTGTCCACTATGTCAACGCTTCGACCACAGTAGCATCACGCGCGGACGTTGTCAATACTGGCGACTAGGAGAGGTGTGGCAGAACGTCGCTCGGCACAGACTGCGTTTTCGTCAAACCCCCTAGAGAGAGCCGCGATAGAGCTGATTGCGCGAAACCCCCGTCAGGCGGGCCACGACCTCGGCCGCGAGGCGGCGGGGAGCGCCGGCAGCAATCAGCTCGGCAACGGCCGCCAACGCCTCGACCTCGCGGTCGCTCCCAGCCGCCGTGTCGGCCGGCGCGCCGCCGAGGACGAGGGTCACCTCACCCTTGGGAGCGGTCCGGAACCGCTTTGCGACCTCCTCGGCCGTTCCGCGAACGACCTCCTCGAACCTCTTCGTCAGCTCACGGCAGACGGCCACCGGCCGTCCGGGGTGAGTGTCCGCCAGGCTCGCAAGCGTCGCGGGAAGGCGGCGCGGAGATTCGAATGCAACTGCCGGCCAGGCCCAGCCGGCCAGCTCTCGCCAGAGGCGGTCGAGCCCGACGCGCGTTCGCGGGAGATAGCCGAGGAAGGTGTAGCGCTCGCCGATCAGCCCGCTGGCGACGAGCGCGGTCTCGACCGCGGACGGCCCCGGCAGCACCGTCACCTCCAGCCCGTGCTCGAGCGCGGCGCGCACGAGCAACGCGCCTGGGTCGTTCACGCCCGGGAGCCCAGCGTCGCTGGCGAGTGCGATCCGCTCTCCGGCCTCGAGTCGCGGCAAGAGCTCCGCGGTTCGCTTCGCCTCGTTGTGCCTGTGGAGCGACAGCAGCCGCGCACGAACGCCGTGGCGGTCGAGCAGGACCCGCGTCCGCCTCGTGTCCTCGCAGAGGACGAGATCCGCGCCCGCGAGCTCTCGCAGCGCCCGCAACGTGATGTCCTCGAGGTTCCCGATCGGCGTCGGGCAGACCACGAGCGGCATGCTCGTCAGCCTCCGTCGAGCGCGTCGAACGCGAGCAGCCCGGCGCCGATGAGGCCTGCGTCGGGCCCCAGCTGGGCCTCGACGATCTCGACCACCTCGCGGGCCGGCAGAAGGGCCCGGTCGGCCACGACCCTGCGCGCGCTCTCCAACAGGAGATCTCCGGCCCCCGCGAACCCACCGCCCACGACGACGAGCTCCGGGTTGAAGACGTTCACGAGATCCGAGATGCCGACGCCCAAGTGGAAGCCGACGTGCTCGAGCACGTCGAGCGCGTCGCCGGGCCCTGCCGACGCCAGCTCGACGAGCAGGTGCGGATCGACGACACGGCCGGCCGCCGCCGCCCTGCCGAGGTCGCCGTCCGGGTGTCCTCCGGCGACTCGGTCGGCGTGCCTGTCGGCCGCCGCGCCGGAAGCCAGCACCTCGAGATGACCCCGCCCGGGGCAGGTCCCCTGGCAGCGCGGGCCGTCGAGGTCGAGAGTGATGTGGCCGAGCTCGCCCCCGGCGCCGACGGAGCCGCGATAGAGCTTGTCGTCGAGGATGAGCCCGCCGCCGACCCCGGTGCCGAGCGTGAGCATGACCACGTAGCGGGCGCCGCGGGCGGCCCCGAGGCGGTGCTCCGCCACGGCGGCGGCGTTGGCGTCGTTCTCGATCCAGACCGGCACTCCGAAGCGCTCCTCGAGCTTGCCGCGGAGATCGACGTCCGCGAGCGGGATGTTGACGGAGGCGACGGCCTGCCCAGAGCGCTGGTCGATCGTCGACGGGACCCCTACGCCGAGCGCCGCGAAGCCGTCGTCTGCATGGGCGACGATGAGGCGCTCGAGCTGAGCGAGAAGGGCTTCCTCGTCCGTCAGCTCGGTCGGCTCGACGGCGCGACGGGTGACCGCTCCGTCTCGATCGACGAGGCCCGCGGCCACCTTCGTCCCGCCCAAGTCGACCGCGATCACCTGGGGAGCGCTCATTCCGGGTGTGGCTACGATAACCGGTCGCTGTGGCGTCCAAAGACAAGCCGTACAGGGTCTATCGGGGAGGCCGGGTCAAAGGGCCCGTTCCCACCCGGTCGAGGAAGGGGCCGGAGCCCGCTTCCGGTCGGCTGGGCGACGGCAAGGACGGCTACGCCCGGCCGAAGCCGAGCCCCCGAAAACGCCGCCGCCGCTGGCTTCGGATCGGCCTCGTCGTCCTGCTCGTCGCCGTGCTCGCAGTCGCCGTCTGGTCGCTGCTCGGGTATCTGGCCTTCCGGAGCGGCGTGAAGGAGGCGAACGAGCGGCTCGACTCACGCGCCTACGCCGTGCTCGCCCCCCAGGACGGACTGGTGCTCTCGAATCCCGCGACGACCCTCGTGCTCGGAACGGACGAGGCTCCTGGCCGCGAGGGCCCCTTCCGCTCCGACGCCATGATGATCGTTCGAACCGATCCCGATGAGCACAGGATCGCCTTCCTCGCGATCCCGCGTGACCTCCGGGTCGAGATCCCGGGACACGGCCTCGACAAGGTCAATGCCGCGTACGCCTTCGGAGGGCCCACCCTCGCTATTCGCACGGTCCGGGCACTGACCGGGATGCCGATCAACCACGTCGTCGTCGTCAACCACGCGCGGTTCAAAGAGGTGGTCGACACGCTCGACGGCGTCACCATCGACGTGCCCAAGCCGATCCTCTCGAACAAGTTCAAATGCCCCTTCTCGACTCAGGCCGAGTGCGACCGCTGGCCGGGCCACCGGTTCAGGAAGGGAGAGCAGACGATGAACGGGCAGCGCGCGCTCATCTACGCCCGCGTGCGCGTGAACAAGCTCGACCCCGCCGACAACGACATCACGCGCGGCGAGCGCCAGCAGGCAGTCGTCCAGGCCATCACCGACGAAGTTACGAGCTTCGGCACCTTCCTGCGCATGCCGTTCATCGGCGACGAACTGGTGGCGCCGCTCGCCACGGACCTGTCCGCGAACCAGCTGCTCCAGCTCGCGTGGGTGAAGCGCCGGACGCCGTCGAGCGGGATCCTCCGCTGCCGGCTCGGCGGCACGATCGCAAATCTCGGCGGTCAGTCGTTCATCATCGGGAGCGAAGACAATGCCTCCGTGGTCGCCATGGTGGAGGGCAAGACTGCGCCGCAGCCTCCGCGGCCGGGCACGAGCACGTTTGGCCCCGGCTGTCAGGTCGGCCGGAACGACTAGTGTCCCTTCAGGCAATGCTGCCTCGCTTCGGCGTCGCGAGCACCAAGCATGAGCCCGCACTCGTCCGCAGCCAAGGCTAGAAGCCTTGACAAGGGCGAGGGTGGGCTGAGGCGCCGCGTGATCGCGGGGCAGAGGCAGGCGCGTATTGCCTGGAGGGGCACGAGCGTCGCCCGGCCGGTGAACGAGTGTGTTCTAGGAGGAGTCGGCGGCCTTCGATTCGGACGGCTTCGGCGCGGCCTTGTCGGCCTTCGTCGTCGCGTCCGAGTCGCCGGCGCCATCGCCGTCCTTCGAAGCCGGGCGGCGGCTTCCCCGCCCGTAGTCCGTCGAGTAGAAGCCCGAGCCCTTGAAGTGGATCGCGGCGGGGTAGAGCACCTTCGCCACCGGCCCCTCGCCGCACACCTCGCAGGCCGCTGGGGGCTCATCGGCCATGCGCTGGAACAGCTCGAAGGTGTGGCCATTGGGACAGCGATATTCGTAAATTGGCATCGTCGAAAGGCCGCTCTGTGCAGGGGGAGATGCTAGCAGGGGGGACGGAGGCCTCCGGCACTCCGGCAAGGGGAGTGCCAGAGGCTGAGGCCGCTCGAACACGCGTCGAGGGCGCGGTCGACGGGTTTCGGCTGGGCGTCGCGGCCATCACCGCGGGACTGGCGGCGTTCCTGCTTCTTCGCCTACACGCCCTGCCGCCGCACGAGGACGAGGCGCTCGTCTTCTTCCTCAGCCATGAGCCGCTCGGCGACGTGCTCGCATCCGTGCTCGGCGAGCGGCACGGTGCTCCGCTCCACTATCTGCTCGCCTACCTCGCCGGCCTGGTCGACCCAGGCCTGACGAGCCTGCGCCTCATCTCCGTGGCGTTTGCCGTCGCAAGCGTGCCGGTGATCGCCGCGCTCGTCGCGCGGCTGACCGACCGGCGGACTGCGCTCGTGGCGACGCTGCTCGCCGCCGTGAGTTGGACGACGCTCTACCACGGCATCTACGCACGCATGTACAGCCTCTTCCTCTTCACCGCCGCCCTCTCACTCCTGCTCCTTCTCCGAGCGCTGGAGCAAGGAACCCGAGGCCGCTGGGCCGCGTGGGCGGCCGCGACGCTTGCGCTGCTGGCGACCCAGCCGTACGGCCTCCTCGTGCTCGCCGCCGAGGTCCTGTACGTCGCCGTGCTTCGGTTCCGGCGGCCCCTCTCGCTTCGCTCACCATTGTTCGCGCTTGCCGCAGTGCTCGTCCTGGCGACGCCACTTTGGGGGACGTACGCGCTCCTTGCCTCCCGCTTCGACGTCGGCGTCGGCGAGTCGAGCTCCGAGCTCGGCTCGCCCTATGACGTGGTCGAGTATCTGTGGGAAGTCTTCGGCGACTTCTTCGCCGGGTGGCCTGCCGCCGCGGTGCCGGCCGCCCTGCTCGCCGCCGCCGGCCTCGTCGTGCTCGCGCGGGCCCGGCCGGAGGCCGCGATCTTGACTGCGATCGTCGCCGGCGTGCCCGCGCTAGCGCTCGTCGCCGGCGGCTCGGGCCCGGGGGTCTCGCTCGAGACGCGGCATCTCATCTTCCTCCTGCCTTTCGCGACGATGGCGATCGCGGCCGGAGTGCTCTGGATCGGAACCGCCCTGGGCCGCGCGGGCCCGCCGGTCGTGGCGGTGCTCCTCGGGCTCGTCCTCGCCTCGCAGGTCGTCTGGGGCCTCGACAAGACCCGCTGGCTGTATACCGGCGAGCCGGAGGCCCGTTCCGAGGCGCGGGCCGAGGCCGCGGAATGGCTCGCTCGAACGGGCCGGGCCGACGACGTTCTCTTCGGCTACGAGCCGACGTATCTGGACGCGTGGGAGCAGGGCGCGCCCGTCGATTCGCGTTTCGTGCCGCGTGCGGATGCCGGGCTGGCGCTCGAGGCGCTGGAGGAGGCAGGCGAGCCCCTCGGTCGGGGAGTCTGGGTGCTCGATGCCTCCGAGGGCTTCGACCAGACGGATCCGCGCCTGACCATCCCGAACACCACTCCGGGAGCGGGGTTCGAGACCGCGGTCTTCGGGCCGTTCCTGGTGGTTCGGACGATCGAGCCCACCGGGACGCCAGAACGCTTCCTCGAGGACACGCTCGAGGTGCAGGAGCTGAGCGCCCGGCTCGGAGTCGGCGACGCCGGCCGCAACGCCCTGACCGCGCAGGAGGCTCTCGAGGAGCTCGGCGGAGCTCGACTAGCGGCGGCTCTCGCCGCGGGCTTCGCGCTCGACCAGCTCCTGGTAGCAAGGAGCCTCCTCGAAGGCGGCGAGCCCCGCGGGCGTTTCCCGTTTCCGCGCCTGCGCCCTGACCTTCATCCGCCCGGCCGCGGCGAGCCCGGCGATGCTGCCGAGGAGCCCGCCGAGGAGGAAGGGGCGGAGCCCCTTGCGCCGCTCGTCGTCCACGTGCCCGATTGTAGGCTGCGACGCGTGATCTGCACGCTCGGGGACCTCCTCCTGGACGTCATCGTGCGCTTGGACGGCCCGATCGCGGAAGATACGGACACCTATGGCCGCACGCGAGCCGGTGTCGGGGGGCAGGCTGCAAACGTCGCGGCGTGGGCGGTGGCGCTGGGCGGGCGGGCGCGCTTCCTCGGCAAGCGCGCGCGTGACCCGGCGGGTCGGATCCTCGCCGAGGAGCTGCGGGGGCGCGGCGTCGAGCTGGCCGGGCCCGAGGTCGAGACCGGCACGGGCACGGTCGTCTCACTGGCGATGCCGGACGGCGCGCGGACGATGCTGAGCGACCGCGGCGTCTCCACCGAGCTCGGGCCGGACGAGCTCGAGCCGGCCTGGCTCGACGGCTGCGAGTGGCTGCATGTGCCCGGTTACAGCATCGTGCGCTCGCCGCTCCGCGAGACAGCGTTGGCCGCGGCAGCGCTGGCGCCGCAGGTCAGCTTCGACCTCTCGTCCACCGCCGCCATCGAGGCGTTCGGCGTGGACGCCTTTCGCGAGACTTTGGACGGCCTAGGCCCGCAGACCGTCTTCGCAAACGAGGCCGAGGCAGAGCTTGTCGGCGACCTCGAGGCGCCGACCGTCGTGATCAAGCGCGGAGGCCGCGGCTGCGTCGTCGTGACCTCGGAGGGGCCCACCGAGCTTGCTTCGAGCGAGGCCACGGTGGTCGACACGACCGGCGCGGGCGACGCGTTTGCGGCCGGCTTCCTCCTCGGCGGGCCGGAGCTGGCTCTCGACGCGGCCGCCCGCTGCGTCGCCAAGATGGGGGCAATGCCTTAGAGCTCTCGATGGACCTCATTCGAATTCATCCCGAAGTACGGGCCGCGCTCGAATCCCGGCGGCCGGTCGTCGCGCTGGAGACGACGCTCGTCTCGCACGGCTTCCCGCGCGGTGAGGGCGCCGCCGTTGGGGCCGAAGCCGAGCGGCGCGTTCGCGCCGCCTGGGCGGTTCCGGCCACGATCGGCGTCGTGGACGGCGTCATTCAGGTCGGCCTCACCGAGGAGCAGCTCGACCGCTTCGGAAGCTCGCCGGACGCGCGCAAGGTGGGGCCGCGCGACCTGGCCGTTTGCGCGGCGCAGCGAGTCCTCGGCGCCACGACCGCGGGAGGGACGCTCGCCGTCTGCCGAGCGGTCGGCATCGGCTTCCTCGGCACGGGCGGGCTGGGCGGCGTCCACCGCGGGTGGGCGGAGCGCCTCGACATCTCGGCGGATCTCGGGGAGCTTGCTCGCACCGAGGCGCTCGTCGTCGCCTCTGGGGCGAAGTCGATCCTCGACGTGCCGGCGACCGCCGAGATGCTCGAGACGATCGGGGTGCCGGTGCTGGGCTGGCGCACGGACACCCTGCCGCTCTTCTACGCCCGCGACGGCGGGCCTCCGGTCTCGGCCCGCGTCCTCACCGTCGAGGAAGTCGCCCAGATCGCGCAGTTCCACTGGCGTCTCGGGCGTCACTCGGCGGTGCTCCTCGCACGCCCTCCGGACGAGAGCCTCGACGTCGAGCCGCTGATCGAGGAGGGCATCGCCGAGGCCGAGCGCCAGGGGATCGGGGGACAGGACGTCACTCCGTTCCTGCTCGCCTACCTGCACGAGGCAAGCGGCGGCGCGACGGTCGAGGTGAACAAGAAGCTCATCGTCGAGAACGCAGCCCTGGCCGCCGAGGTGGCGGTGGCCTACTCCCGCCTGCAGTGATCCACGGGCGTTAAGAGCGGCGTAAGGAGCGCTCGCTATCGTCGTGCTCGTGAGGCGCCGCCTGCTCCTCGCAGCTTCGTTCCTCCTGGTCGCCGCCTCGGCCTGCGGCGGCGAGTCCGAACCGGTCGCCGATCCGGCCACGTCAGAGGAGGCGCCCGGCGACGACGACCGAGGCGGAGCCGACGACCGGGGAGACCACAACCGAAGCCGAGCCGCCACCAGCGCCGAAGGCACCGCCCGGCGTCCCCGCCTTCGTCGCCGGCTACCGCGACTGGGTGAAGCTCAACCGTGCGCCCATCCCTCCGCGCGCCGACGATCCGCACGAAGGGACGAAGAACGTCTACGCGTCGAGGGAACGTCGTGCCAACGGGCGTTTCCCGTTCGGGACGATCGTGGTCAAGGAGGCTAGCCGCCCGGGCCGCGACTTCATCGGCCTGATCGCGATCATGCGCAAGGAGCGCGGCGCCGACCCGGCCCACAACGACTGGCGGTTCGTCGAGTACACGCGGGAAGCGCGGAGCGAGCGCTTCCAGGAGATCGCGCGCGGCGCGGTCTGCTGGAGCTGCCACGCCGGCGCGCTCGACACCGACTACGTCTTCACGCGTTAGTCAGTCGTCGATCCGCTCGATAGCGACGATGTCCTCGGCGGCGAAGTCGACGGAGCCCGCCTCCCCCCAGCCGACCACGTCCCCGCTCGGGAGCACGGCGACCGGCTCGATGACGCGGCCGTCGCGCAGGAGGAGCCGCGTCTGATGAGCACCCCATGCGTCCTGCGGCCAGGCGGCCACCTCGGCCGCGAGCCAGTCGGGCAGGCGCGCGGGGTCGGCCATCAGTGTCTCTTCACCGGAGAGGCGCTGATCAACCGCCCAGGAGCTTGATCAGGTCGTCGACCTCGAGCATCTCGTACGACTGCGTGTGCACGCTCCCGCGCGCGCCCAGCCCGATCGAGACCTCCGCGATCACCGCCGCGCTCTCCGCCTCCACGATGTTGACGAAGTCGTACGGGCCGAGCACGAACCACTGGTGGAGCACCTTTGCACCCAGCTCCTCGACGTCCTTGTTCACCTCCCGCAGGCGCTCGGGGTTCGCACGCAGCGTCTGCAGGCCCTGCTCGCTCAGCGTCGACAGCATCAGGTACTTGGGCATCTCTCCTCCTTAGGGGCTCCTAACGCAATAAGCATCGATGCCGGATCATCATGACGTTAGGAACTCTGAGCGGCTTCGGGAGGCGAGGATACCGCGGCCCGGGCCCGCTGCTCGAAGTAGAGGAGCGAGAGCCCGATGAAGAAGAACGGCGCGAGGATTACCTGTACGAGCGCGGCGGCGATCACCCTGCCGTTGTCGGCGAAGCCGACGAGCGCGATGCCGAGCACGACGCCGAGCAGCAGATAGAGGATCACGAGCGCCGCGATCACTCCGAGGGCGTGGAGATACTCGGCTCGGGCCAGGTGGATCGAGCGCAGGAGGGAAAAGGCGATCCGGTCGAGGGAGTTCTTCACGCTCGGATCGCGCACGAGCATGGCGGCAGGGATGGAGAAGCCCATGAGGGCGATCCAGAGCGCGCCGACAACGAGGAGAAAGAGGTACGTCAGGGCGATCACGGCAGGGACGGCGACGACGAAGGTGAGGACGAGCAGCGTCGGCGCGCGGAGCCCGACCTGCGCCCAGGACTCGGCGAAGCTGTCCCCGGAGACCAACCTCGCGGCCGCCCCGTAGATGGCCGTGAAGGCGAGCGCGATCACGAGCACGTCGAGAAGATCGGGCGTCACCGCTGCCAGCAGGTAGGCACCGCCCTCGACGAGGCCGAGGCCGATGGCCGCCCATGGACGCTGGGAGTAGATGCGGATCGTCTCGGAAAGGAGCTCGCCGAGGGGAAGCGGGCGGTCTGGCGGAGTCACGTTCGAGAACTCTAGAGGCCGGCCCGGGGCTTCCTGTGCCCGTCGGGGGCGCCTGCGACCAAGCCGAGCTCCGCGCTCGCCGTAGCCCGTGCCGGCAGCACGGGTGAGGGGGAGCGTGGTGATCCGGCGCCGCGTCGCAGGCGTCATCCGCGGTGAAGCGCCGGGCCGGCGTCTAGGCGGCCCGGGGCTTCCGTGCTGCGGGCGCCTGCGACCAAGCCGGGGCCGCTCGCCCGTAGCCCGTGTCGCGCAGGGCGAGGGGGAGCGTGTTAATCCGGCGCCGCGTCGCAGGCATCGTCCGCGCGTGCTGGAGGCGCCGGGCCGGCCTCTAGGGTTCGCGCGTGGACATCCGCCGCGAGAAGTTCGACTCGGAGGCCGCCCGGGCGCTCGTGGAGGCGCTCGAGGCGGAGCTGCTCGACACCTACGACGGCGTTCCCGGCTCGGGCGGCTTGCCGTCTGCGTCGATCTTCGAGCCGCCGGACGGAGCCTTCTTCGTCGGCCGGATCGACGGCGAGGCGGTCGCCTGCGGGGGCATCGCCCGCTACGACGAGGCGACGGCTGAGATCCGGCGGATGTACGTCGCTCCGGGCTCACGTGGCCGTGGGCTCTCCCGCCGCGTGCTGACCACGCTCGAGGACGAGGCCCGGACGCTCGGCTATTCCTTCGTCCGCCTCGAGACCGGGAAGCTCCAGTCCGAGGCCATCGGCCTGTACGTCTCCACTGGTTTCCGGCCGATCCCGCGCTACGGGCCGTTCGTGGACGATCCGAAGAGCGTCTGCTTCGAGAAGCGGCTAGCGTAGTCGCAGATGGGCTACACGATCTTCCAGGCCGACGAGCTCGAGTTCGTTCCCCGCTCGGAAGACGACCCGCGGACGGTCGCGCCGCTTTCGGACGCGCTCTCCGCGTCTCGCGCCAACGTCTGGCGCTACCCGCCGGGCGCGCAGGGCAGGCGGCATCGCGACCTGGGGCAGGAGGAGGTCTTCGTCGTGCTCGAGGGGACGCTGACCGTCGACCTCGGGGAGCCGCCCGAGCGCCACGAGGTGCCGCGCGGCGGGGTCGTGGTCGTGGAGCGCGGGACGATCCTCCAGCTTCGGAACGCGGGCAAGACGGATCTCGTCCTCTTCATCTACGGCGCCCCGCCGGAGACCGGCAAGTCCGAGTTCTTCGACTCGGTTCCGTAGCTCGGCAACGTCACACTTTCGACACGAAGCTGCGCGCCACCCGTGCGATTTTCGCTGTACGCTTGAAAGCGGGTGGTGGGCCGGGGTGCCCCAGGAGAGACACACGCCCGGCGCGCGCGCCCCGCTGAGGCTACGCCGGCGCCGGCTCCGCGGCCTCTGCCTTCGCGAAGACCAGCTCGCCGTCGGCCACGTCGACCCGAACCGTGTCGCCTTCGGAGAACTCGCCCTCCAGGAGCCTGAGCGCGAGGGGGTTCTCGACCAGGCGCTGCAGCGCGCGCTTGAGGGGACGGGCGCCGTAGGTCGGGTCCCAGCCCGCCTCGGCCAGGTGTTCCTTGGCGGCGTCGGTCAACTCGAGCCCGAGGCCGCGCTCCCCCAGCCGCGCCCGCAGGCGCTCGAGCTGCAGCTCCACGATCTCGCCGAGCTGCTCGCGGGAAAGGGGCTTGAACTCGACGATCTCGTCGATCCGGTTCAAGAACTCGGGGCGGAAGAACTCCCGCATCGCCTCGGCGGTGCGGAGGTTCGAGGTCATGATCACCACGGTGTTGCGAAAGTCGACGGTGCGGCCGTGGCCGTCGGTCAGGCGGCCGTCGTCGAGGATCTGCAGGAGGACGTCGAAGACCTCCGCGTGCGCCTTCTCGATCTCGTCGAGGAGGACCACCGAGTACGGGCGGCGGCGAACTGCCTCGGTGAGCTGGCCGCCTTCCTCGTAGCCGATGTAGCCCGGCGGGGCGCCGACCAGGCGGGCGACCGTGTGCCGCTCCTGGTATTCGGACATGTCGAGCCGGACGAGCGCGCGCTCGTCGTCGAACATGAACTCTGCGAGGGCACGGGCCAGCTCGGTCTTCCCGACGCCGGTTGGCCCGAGGAAGACGAACGAGCCGATCGGGCGGTTCGGGTCCTGCAGGCCCGTGCGCGCCCGCCGCAGTGCGTTCGCGACCGCTTCGACCGCCTCGTCCTGCCCGACGACCCGCCGGTGGAGCCGCTCTTCCATCTGGATGAGCTTCTCGGTCTCGCCTTCGAGGAGGCGCGTGACCGGAATGCCGGTCCAGCGGGCGACCACGGCGGCGACGTCGTCCTCGTCGACCTCCTCCTTCACCATCGGCGCGAACTCCTGCTCCTCCCGCTCGGCCAGCTCACCCTCCAGCGCGGGCAGCTCGCCGTAGCGGATCTCCGCGACCCGCTGGAGGTCGCCGGCGCGCTCGGCTCGCTCGGCCTCCATGCGCAGGTCATCGATTCGCTGCGTGATCTCCTTGACGCGGTCCAGCAGCTCCTTCTCCTTGGCCCAGCGGGCGGCCAGCTCGTCGCGGCTCGCCTTGGCATCGGCAAGCTCGCGCTCGACCGGCTCGCGCACGTCCTTCGACTCCTTTCCCATTGCGGCCAGCTCGATCTCGAGCTGGCGCACGCGCCGCTCGGCTTCGTCGAGCTCGAGCGGCGAGGAGTCGATCTCCATGCGCAGGCGCGAGGCGGACTCGTCCACGAGGTCGATCGCCTTGTCCGGCAGGAACCGGTCCGAGATGTAGCGGTCGGAGAGGACTGCGGCCGCGACCAAAGCAGCGTCGCGGATGCGGACACCGTGGTGGGCCTCGTAGCGCTCCTTCAGGCCCCGGAGGATGGCGATCGTGTCGGCAACCGACGGCTCGCCCACGAAGATCGGCTGGAAGCGGCGCTCCAGCGCGGCGTCCTTCTCGATGTGCTTCCGGTACTCGTCCAGCGTGGTCGCGCCGACCGCGCGGAGCTCGCCGCGGGCGAGCATCGGCTTCAGCATGTTGGCGGCATCGACGGCGCCCTCGGCCGCCCCCGCCCCCACGATCGTGTGCAGCTCGTCGATGAAGAGGACGATCTCGCCCTCCGAGTCCTTGATCTCGGTGAGCACCGCCTTCAGCCGCTCCTCGAACTCGCCGCGGTACTTCGAGCCGGCGAGGAGCGCGCCGATGTCGAGCGCCCAGACGCGCTTGCCCTTCAGCCCCTCGGGAACGTCACCGGCGACGATGCGCTGCGCGAGGCCCTCGGCGATCGCGGTCTTCCCCACTCCCGGGTCGCCGATCAGGACCGGGTTGTTCTTCGTCCGGCGCGAGAGCACCTGGATGACCCGGCGGATCTCCTCGTCGCGCCCGATCACCGGGTCGAGCTTTCCCTGCTCGGCCAGCTCGGTGAGGTCGCGCCCGAACTTCTCCAGAGCCTGGTAGGAGCCCTCGGGGTCCTGCGAGGTCACTCGCTGCGAGCCGCGCACGTCCTTGAGCGCGGCGAGGAGAGCGTCCCGCGGCACGACATCCAGCGCGAGGAGGAGGTGCTCGGTGGAGACGTACTCGTCCTCGAGCTTCCGCATCTCCTGCTCCGCGCGGTCGAGCACCTCCGAGAAGGCGGTCGAGATCCGCGGCTGCTGCGCGGCCGGCCCCTGGACGGCGGGCTTCGCGGAGAGCGCGGCTTCGGCGCGGGCGCGGGTGTCCGCGACCGTGGCGCCCGCGCGCTCGACCAGCGTCCGCGGGAGCTCCTGGTCGAGGAGCGCGAGCACGAGGTGCTCCGGATAGATCTCGGGGTTGCCGCTGCGCCGCGCCAGCTCCTGGGCGGCGCCGACGGCCTCCTGCGACTTGATTGTCAGCCTGTTGAAGTCCATGTCCTCTTGGTTGGTTGTGGGAGTGTCTGGTCAGGGTCGCTGTAGAGCACGACCTCACGGCGGTACCGGCGGTGGACGCGTTGGACCTCCTCGCGCATCTCGCGCTCGAGCCGCTCGAGGCGCGCCCGCAGGCGGCTCAGCTCGTCCTCGAGGCGGAGCACCGTCTCGACGCCGGCGAGGTTGAGCCCCAGCTCGGTGGTGAGCCGCTGGATCAGGCGCAGGCGCTCGAGGTCGGCCTCGGAGTAGAGCCGGGTGTTGCCCGGCGTGCGCCGGGGCCGCACGAGCCCCTTCGTCTCGTAGACCCGGAGCGTCTGCGGGTGCATGCCGACGAGCTCCGCGGCGACGCTGATCATGTAGCGCGGGCGTTCGTCCATCACGTTCTCAACTGCTCCCTGACGTCGCGGGCGGACGCCTTGCCGAGCGCCTCGATCGCCTCGCGCTCGGCCTTCGTCAGCTTGGTCGGGACGTCGAGGCGAACGCGGGCGAGCAGGTCGCCCTTGCCGCCGCCGTTCAGCTTCGGCGCGCCCTTGCCGCGCACGCGCAGAAGCTTCCCGTCCTGCGACCCCGGCGGAACCTTCAGCGAGATGCGACCGTCGGGAGTCGGCACCTCCACGTCGGCGCCGAGCGCGGCCTCGGCATACGTCACGGGGACCTCGATCTCGAGGTCGGAGCCGCGGCGCTTGAACAGCGGCGAGGGCGTCACGCGCGTCGTCACGATCAGGTCGCCGGCCGGGCCGCCGCCGTAGCCGGCCTCGCCCTTGCCCTTGAGGCGGATCTGCGTGCCGTCCTTGACCCCGGCGGGGATCTTGACCGTGTACCTCTTCGTCCGGAGCTCCCGCCCCGTGCCGTGACACGTGCGGCAGGGCTTCTCGATCACCGTGCCGTTCCCGCGGCAGCGAGGGCACGGCCGCGAGAAGGCGAAGAAGCCTTCGTCCTCGGACGTCACTCCGCGGCCGCGGCACTCGGGGCAGATGACCGGCTGGGTGCCGGGCTCCGCGCCGGAGCCCTTGCAGGTCGAGCAGTTCGTCTCCAGCTCGACCGGGATCTTCGTGGTCAGGCCGTTCAGAGAATCCTCGAAGGAAAGATTGAGCGTGACGCCGACGTCGGCGCCGCGCTGCCCCCGCTCCCGGGCGCGCGCCTGCCCGCCCCCTGCGCGGCCGAAGAGCCCGCCGAAGAGGTCGCCGAGATCACCGAGGTCGCCGACGTTTCCGGACCAGGTGAAGCCGCCGGGCCCGCCCGCGCCGGGCGCCCTCGAACATGCGCGGCCCGAGCTGGTCGTACTGCTTGCGCTTCTCTGGGTCGGAGAGGACGTCGTAGGCGTCCTGCAGCTCCTTGAAGCGCTCTTCGGCAGACGCGTCGCCCGGGTTCGAGTCCGGGTGGTGCTTGCGGGCGAGCTTCCGGTAGGCCTTCTTGATCTCGTCCTGCGAGGCCGACTTGGAGACGCCCAGGACCTCGTAGAGGTCTCTCACTCCGCGGGCCCCTGGGAAACGACGACGCGCGCGGGCCTGAGCACCCGGTCGCCGAGCCGGTATCCCTTCTGAATCACCTGGAGGATGGCGCCGTCGCCCTCGTCGGAGGGCTGCGTCAGGAGCGCCTCGTGGACGTGCGGGTCGAACTCGCCGTCGGTTTCGATCTCGACGAGCCCTTCCTTGGCGAGGGCGTGGCGGAGCTCGCGGTGGACGAGCCTGACGCCGTCCTCGAGCTTCGCCTCCTCGTGCTCCTCGGCGGCGACGAGCGCGCGCTCGAGGTCGTCCACAACCGGCAGGAGCTCCTTCACGAGCCGCTCGTGGGCCCGCGCGACCAGGGCTTCCTGGTCGCGCAGCGCCCGCTTGCGGTAGTTGTCGAAGTCCGCCGCGACCCGCTTCAGGTCGCCGATCAGCTCGTCCCGCTCCCGCTCGAGGAGCGCGACGCGCTCCTCGAGCTCGGCGAGTGCCTTCTCCTCGGCGGCGGCCGGGTCGGCGCCGGTGGTCTCCTCCGAGGCCATCAGGACTGCTTCGCCTCCTCGTCGATGACCTCGTAGTCCGCCTCCTCGACGACCTCCTCGTCGGAGGCAGCCTCGCCGTTGCCGGCGCTCGGCTGGGCGGCGGCCTGCTCGGCCTGCACCTTCTCGTAGACGGCCTGGGCCAGCTTGTGCGCCGCCTCCATCAGCTCCTCGCTCTTGGTGCGGATCTCCGCGGCGTCCTCACCGTCAGCCGCGGCCTTGAGCGCCTCGACCCGCTCCTCGATCGTCGTCACCGTCTCCTCGTCGAGTGAGTCGCGGTGCTCGGCGAGGCTCTTCTCGGTCGAGTAGACGAGCGTCTCCGCCTGGTTCCGGGCCTCGGCCAGCTCGCGCAGCTTGTGCGCCTCCTCGGCGTGCGCCTCGGCGTCCTTGACCATCTGCTCGACCTCGGCCTCGTCGAGGCCCGAGCCGCCCTCGATGCGGATCTGCTGCTGGTTTCCGGTGCCCAGATCCTTCGCCGAGACGTTGAGGATCCCGTTCGCGTCGATGTCGAAGGCGACCTCGATCTGCGGCATGCCCCGCGGCGCCGGCGGGATCCCGACGAGCTGGAACTTGCCGAGCGTCTTGTTGAACGCCGCCATCTCCGACTCGCCCTGGAGGACGTGGATCTCGACCGACGGCTGGTTGTCCTCGGCGGTCGTGAACGTCTCGGACTTCTGCTTCGGGATGGTCGTGTTGCGCTCGATCAGCGTCGTCGAAACGCCGCCCTTCGTCTCGATCCCGAGGGAGAGCGGGGTGACGTCGAGCAGGAGGACGTCCTTGACCTCGCCCTTGAGGACGCCTGCCTGGATGGCCGCGCCGACCGCGACGACCTCGTCCGGGTTGACGCCCTTGTGCGGCTCCTTGCCGACGAGCGCCTTGACCTTGTCCTGGACCGCCGGCATGCGAGTCATGCCGCCGACGAGGACGACGTGGTCGATCTTGTCCGGCGTGAGCCCGGCGTCGGCGAGCGCCTGCTTCGTCGGCCCGACCGTCCGCTCGAGCAGGTCGTGCGTGAGCTCGTTCAGCTTCGCGCGCGTGAGCTGGAGGTCGAGATGCTTCGGGCCCTCCGGCGTCGCGGTGATGAACGGCAGGTTGATCTGCGTCGAGGTCGTCGAGGAGAGCTCGATCTTCGCCTTCTCCGCCGCCTCGTAGAGGCGCTGGAGCGCCATCTTGTCCTGGCTGAGGTCGATGCCCTGGTCGCGCTTGAACTCCGCGACCATCCAGTCGACGACCGCCTTGTCGAAGTTGTCGCCGCCGAGGTGGTTGTCGCCGTTCGTGGCCTTCACCTCGAAGACGCCCTCGCCCAGCTCGAGGACGGAGACGTCGAACGTCCCGCCGCCGAGGTCGAAGACGAGGATCGTCTGGTCGGCCTCCTTGTCGAGCCCGTAGGCAAGCGAGGCCGCGGTCGGCTCGTTGATGATGCGCAGGACGTTGAGGCCGGCGATCTTGCCGGCGTCCTTCGTCGCCTCGCGCTGGGCGTTGTTGAAGTAGGCGGGGACGGTGACGACGGCGTCGGTGACCGTCTCGCCGAGGTAGGCCTCGGCGTCCGCCTTCAGCTTCTGCAGGATCATCGCGCTGATCTCCGGCGGCGCGTACTCCTTGTCGCCGACCTTCACGCGGACGTCCCCGTTCGGGCCGTGGACGACCTCGTAGGGGACGATCTTCATCTCCTCGGTGACCTCGTCGAACTTGCGGCCCATGAAGCGCTTGATCGAGGAGATCGTGTTCTCGGGGTTCGTGACCGACTGGCGCTTCGCGGGCGCCCCGACGAGCCGCTGGCCGTCCTTCGCGAACGCGACGACGGACGGCGTCGTGCGCCCGCCCTCGGCATTCGGGATGACGGTCGGCTCGCCGCCCTCGAGCACGGCGACGCAGGAGTTCGTCGTGCCGAGGTCGATGCCGATGGTTCGTGCCATGTGGTGAGTCCTCCGTTCGTGACTTGCGTGATGGCTCAGAAAATCTAAGCCTCTTTATAGCAGATCGCTGAGCGGCGGCTCAGCGCGCGCGCGACGACCTGCAGCGTGCCGAGCGCCGGGTCGGCGCAGTACGCGAGGCGCGTGCCCGCCGCGGCGGCCTGCCGCAGCGCCTCGACGAGCTCCCGGGAGACGACCTCGCCCGGAGCGATCGCCGGGATCCCCGGCGGGTACGGGGCAGACCATCTCGGCGGCGACGCGGCCGGCGGCGTCCTCGGCCGACACGGTCTCCCGCGCGGAGAAGAACGCCTCCCGCGGGCGTCATGGCCGTCTCGGGCGTGACGTCCCAGACCGCGCTCGCGGCGCCGGGCGGACGCGGCTCGCCCCGGCGCCGCTCGAGCGAGGCGACCAGCGCGTCGCAGAGGCGCTCGACCCCCTCCTCGGTGTCCGCGATCGTCAGGAGCGGGACGAGCAGGTCGCGGTTGGCGAGCTCGAAGCGGATGCCCTGCGCGAAGAGGTCGGCCTCCACCTCGAGCCCGTCCGCGCCCGTGCCGGGAAGCGCGAGCGCGAGCTTCGTCGGGTCGTCGGAGTCGACGACGCCGAGGCCCTCCACCTCGGCCAGGCGCCCGCGGGCGTACGGCGGCCAGGCGCAGCGTCTCGCCGAGGAGCTCCTCGCCGCGCGTGGCCATGATCATGCGCGCGCGGTCGAGGCTGGCGAGGAGCGCCGCGGAGAGGCTCGTCGTGTGCAGAAGCTCGAAGGACTCGTCCAGCCGCTCGAGGTCGAGGAAGCCGCCGCGCGCGAGCAGGAACGCGCTCTGCGTGAAGGCCGCGAGCGTCTTGTGCGAGGAGGCGACGAACGCGTCGGCGCCGGCGGCGAGTGCGTGCGGCGGACCGCGGGGTGGAAGCCGAAGTGCGCGCCCCAGGCCTGGTCGACGACGAGCGGGACGCCGGCGCCGTGGGCGAGCTCCGCGATCGCGGCCACGTCGGAGAGCACGCCGACGAAGCTCGGCTCGACGAGGAAGACGCCGCACGCAGTCCGGCGCCTCGGCGAGGGCGGCCGCCACCCGCTCGGGCGGGAGCGCGAGCGGAAGCCCGGTCGCGGGGTCGACGTCGGGGCGCACCCAGACCGGCTCGAGCCCCGAGAGCACGAGCCCGGCGAGGACCGACTTGTGCAGGCTCCGCGAGACGACGACGCGGTCGCCCGGACGGCCGAGCGCGAGCGCCAGCGCCTGGTTCCCCTGCGTCGAGCCGTTCCCGCAGAAGCGGCAGAGGTCGGCGCCCCAGAGGCTCGGCCGCGAGCCGCTCGGCCTGGCCGAGGACGTCGGAGCGCATGTGCAGGTCGTCGGCGCCGCACGAGAGCGGCAGGTCGAGGAGCAGGAACTCGTCGGCGAGGTCGGGCCGCCGCTTGTGCCCCGGCGTCGTGAACGGCATGATCTCCGGCGGCCAGAAAGGCCGCGGCCGCGTCAGCCAGTGGTGTCTCGCGCTGGTCCACGGAGCGCGGTTCTGGACACCGGAACCGCGCCGAGCGCTTGTCACCGCACAAGCCCTGACCGGGATACAGCTGGGACTCACTGTGCCGGTGGAAAGCTCGGGGGTCAGGAGGCGCTCAGCCGGCCCGCCGGCGCGCGCGGCGGCGCAGGAGGCCGCGGCCGGGCTCGACCGCGGCGCCGCTCGCGCGCAGGATGAGCGCCACGGCGACGACGATCGCGGCGCCGGCGACGCCATCTGCAGGGTGATCGTCTCGCCGAGCAGCAGCCAGGCGAGCGCGACGGCGACGATCGGGTTCACGTACGCATAGGTGGAGACGAGCGAGACCGGAGCCGCGCGCAGGAGCCAGACGTAGGCCGTGAAGCCGACGAGGCTGCCGACGACGAGCGAGGTACGTGAGCGCGCCCACGGCCTCGATCGTCCACGTCGCCTGCCCGAGCTCGCCGGCGGAGACCGAGACGACGAGGCAGAGGAGGCCGCCGCAGATGGCGCCGAGGCCGGCGGAGACGAGCGGGCGCTTCGGCAGCGCGGCGCCGCGCGAGTAGAGCGAGCCGGCCGACCAGGCGAGGGCGCCGAGAATGATCACGAGCGCGCCGACGCGGTCGACCTGCCCCGCGCCGAACGGGTCGACGAGGAAGGCGAGGCCGACGAAGCCGAGCGCGAAGCCGACGTACGCCGAGGAGCGCAGGCGCCGGCCGAAGAAGACGCGGTCGAGCAGCGCCATCCAGATCGGGATGCTCCCGACGAGGAGCGCGGCGACGCCGGCCGGCACAGTCTGCTGCGCCCAGGCGAGGCTCCCGTGGCCGACGAGGAAGAGCAGGCCGCCGAACACGAAGCCGGCGAGGATCTGCGCCCGCCCGACCGGGTCGCCCTCGCGGTCGCCGCGCGGCAGCGCCCAGGCGAGCAGCAGAGGCCCGGCGATGCAAGTGCCGGATCGCCAGGAGAGGAGCGGCGGCAGGTCGCGGACGACGATCGCGAGCGCGATGAAGGTCGAGCCCCAGACGAGGTAGATCGTCACCAGGGCGAGCCAGACCCGAGCCGGGTACCGCGCAGCCATGCCGCAGCATGCCGGTCGCGGGACCATCAGCTCAATTCGAGTTCCCGCGCGACTCGATCAGCTCGCCTGATGGTGGGCGAGGCGCCCGCAGAATCCCAGGGGCCCGCTTCGGGCGAACAGTCGATCGCCGCCGAGGTACCCCAGGGGCCCGGCCGACGAAACCCCTGGGCTACGCTTCATCCGTGGAGCGGCTGACCGACAAGCTGGGGCGGCCGGTGCGGGACCTCCGGATCTCGGTCACCGACCGCTGCAACTTCCGCTGCGTCTACTGCATGCCGAAGGAGGTCTTCGGCCGCGACTACGCCTTCCTCGCCCGCACCGACCTGCTGACCTTCGAGGAGATCGAGCGCCTCGCACGCGTCTTCGCCGGGCTCGGCGTCGAGAAGATCCGCATCACGGGCGGCGAGCCGCTCCTCCGCCGCGACCTCGAGACGCTCATCGCGCTGCTCGCCCGGATCGACGGGCTCGACCTGACGCTGACGACGAACGGCTCGCTCCTTGCCGCGCAAGGCCGAGGCGCTGAAGGCCGCGGGGCTGAACCGGATCACCGTCAGCCTGGACTCGCTCGACGACGAGGTCTTCCGCGCGATGAACGACGTCGACTTCCCGGTCGCCCGCGTGCTCGAGGGCATCGACGCCGCGCTCGCCGCCGGCCTCGCGCCCGTGAAGGTGAACGTCGTCGTCAAGCGCGGGCTGAACGAGGAGCGGGATCCTGCCGATGGCGCGGCGCTTCCGCGGCACCGGCGTCGTCCTCCGCTTCATCGAGTACATGGACGTCGGCCACACGAACGGCTGGCGGATCGACGACGTCGTCCCCGCCGCCGAGATCGTCGCCGCGATCGACGCCGAGCTCCCGCTCGAGCCGGTCGAGGCCGCCTATCGCGGCGAGGTCGCCAACCGCTGGCGCTACCGGGACGGAAGCGGCGAGATCGGCGTCATCTCCTCGGTGACGCAGCCGTTCTGCGGCGACTGCACGCGCGCGCGCCTCTCGGCCGACGGCCAGGTCTACACCTGCCTCTTCGCCGTCCAGGGCCACGACCTGCGCGCGCTCCTGCGCGGCGGCGCCTCCGACGAGGAGCTGAGCGCGGCGATCGCCGACATCTGGCGCGCCCGCACCGACCGCTACTCGGAGCTCCGCTCCGCCGAGACCGCCGACCTGCCCAAGGTCGAGATGTCCTACATCGGCGGCTAACGCAATTACCGAACGTTAAACGGGGGAAAACCGAACCGACACGGTCGGTAGACTCGGCTGCGTGACCGCCGTCGGACGCCTTCTTCCGCACGGCTGGAGGGACTTCCTCTTCCAGCTCTCGCTCTGGCTCGGATTCGGGCTGGTCTACCAGATCGCGCGCGGGATCGCCGATCGCAGCACGCTGGAGGCGATCCAGAACGGCCTCACGGTCATCGACGCCGAGCGGGCGCTCAACTCGCTGATCGAGATCGACATCCAGCGGGCGGTCCTGCACGCGGGCGACTGGGCGCTCGAGGCGGTCAACTTGACCTACTGGCTCTCGCAGTTCCCCGTGCTCGGGCCTCTCGCTCCTCTGGATCTACCTCTTCCGGAACGACGCCTTCATCACCGTCAGGAACTGGATCTTCGCCACGAACCTGCTCGCGCTCGTCGGCTACGTCCTCATGCCGACGGCGCCGCCGCGCATGTTCCCGGAGCAGGGCTTCGTGGACACGCTGCGCAGCCTCGTCGGCCGTGAACCACGGCAGCGGCCTCATCGAGCTCGCCTCGAACCCGTACGCGGCGATGCCGAGCGTGCACTCGGCTGACGCGCTCATCATCGGCTTCGCCATGGCGACGCTCGTGAAGAGCCGCTGGGCGGCGATGCTCTGGACGCTCTGGCCGACCTGGGTCTGGTTCTCCGTGATGGCGACCGGCAACCACTACTGGCTCGACATCGCGGCCGGCGTCGGGCGTCGCCCTCGTCGGCGGGACGATCGTCGCCTGGGCGCAGGAGCGGCGGCTGACCGCCGTCTCCCGCGCTCTATCGCTGCGGCTACCGGCGCTGGTAGCCTCGGCGCGCTGTGAGCAGCCCCGAGCAAGCCGAGCGTCCGAAGCGGACGTACCAGGACGAGGTCCGCCGCGTCGCGAGCCGCTGGGTCGCCGGCCTCGAGCGGACGAGCATCACCCCCGACGCGCTCACGATCTCGGGCGTCGGGCTCTGCATCGCCGGCGCCGTCGCCGTCTACTTCGAGTACCGGAGCGACTGGCTCTTCATCCTCGGCGGCGCGCTCTTCGTCATCGGCAGCGTCCTCGACATCCTCGACGGCGCGCTCGCCCGGACGAGCGGCAAGGGCACGCCGTTCGGCGCCTTCCTCGACTCGACGGTCGACCGGGTCGGCGAGGGGTTCATGCTCGGCGCGATCGGGCTCGTGCTCATGCGCGATGGAAGCGAGTGGGGCGTCGCGCTCGCCTTCGCGGCGATGGGCGGTTCGTTCCTCGTCAGCTACACCCGCGCCCGCGCCGAGGCGATGGGCCTCAAGGGCGACGTCGGCTTCGGCAGCCGCGCCGAGCGGGTGGTCGTCATCGCCGTCGGCCTCGCCCTCGCGCCCTTCGGCTCGCTCCCGTACGTCGTCGCCGTCCTGACTGCGACCGCCTGGCTGACGGTGCTGCAGCGCATCCTCTTCGTGCGCAAGCAGCTCGCCGAACGGCGGTTAGCGCACTCTTGCTATAGTGCTAGCAGTTTGACTGCTAGCAGTTCTGACCGACGCGGCGTTCTCGTTCGGATGCCCTCCTCCCTGAAGCGCGCGCTCGTCCGCGAGGTTGCGCGCCGCGGTGGGAACCTGAACGACCTCGCCACCGGGATCCTGGCCGAGCGCTTCGGCTTCCCGTACTCCCCCACGGGGCGGCGCAGCCCGCTCGCCGGCGCGAGCGGCGAGACGCTCCTGCGCATGCCGGAGCGCGCTCAAGGACGCGATCGACGCCGAAGCCGCCCGCACGGGCGCGCACGTCAACGACGTGATCCTGCAGGTGCTGGCAGACGAGCTCGAGATCCCCTTCCAGTCCAACAGAGGAAAGGAACCCATGGCCAGCACGAACGGCAAGGCCAACGGCCGCGTTCGGCTCCGAGGACAAGGTCCGGGTCGCGATCATCGGCGTCGGCAACTGCGCCAACTCGCTCCTCCAGGGCGTCGAGTACTACAAGGACGCCGATCCCGAGACCTTCGTCCCGGGCCTCATGCACGTCGACCTCGGCGGCTATCACGTCCGCGACGTCGAGTTCACCGCCGCCTTCGACGTCACGAAGGACAAGGTCGGCAAGGACCTCGCCGACGCCATCTGGGCGCACCCGAACGACACGTACAAGTTCGCCGACGTGCCCAAGACGGGCGTCACGGTCTCGCGCGGCATGACCCACGACGGCCTCGGCAAGTACATCTCCGAGGTCGTCGAGAAGGCGCCGGGCGACACCGACGACGTCGCCGAGATCCTCAGGGAGACGAACACCGACGTCGTCGTCAACTACCTTCCGGTCGGCTCGGAGGACGCGCGACGAAGTGGTACACGGAGCAGATCCTCAAGGCCGGGTGCGCGATGGTGAACTGCATGCCCGTCTTCATCGCCAAGGGCGGCTACTTCGGGAAGCAGTTCGAGCAGCACGGCCTTCCGATCATCGGCGACGACATCAAGTCCCAGGTCGGCGCGACGATCACCCATCGGGTGCTCACGTCGCTCTTCCGCGAGCGCGGCGTCCACCTCGACCGGACGATGCAGCTGAACGTCGGCGGCAACTCGGACTTCCTCAACATGCTCGAGCGCGACCGCCTCGAGTCGAAGAAGATCTCGAAGACGAACGCGGTCACGTCCATGCTCGACTACGACATGGGCGCGAGGAACGTCCACGTCGGCCCCTCCGACTACGTGCCGTGGCTGACCGACCGCAAGTGGGCCTACATCCGCATGGAGGGCACGTCCTTCGGCGACGTCCCCCTCAACCTCGAGCTCAAGCTCGAGGTGTGGGACTCCCCCAACTCGGCCGGCATCGTCATCGACGCCGTCCGGCTGGCCAAGCTGGCGCTGAACAACGGCGTCAGCGGCGCCCTCGAGGGCCCGAGCGCCTACCTGATGAAGTCGCCTCCGAAGCAGATCGCCGACGACGAGGCCTACGACCTCGTCGAGGCGTTCATCAAGCGCTACGCGCGCAAGACCGCCAAGACGCCGGCGAAGGCGTAAGGCCTAGCAGCGAACGACGAGGGGCCGGCTCGCGCCGGCCCCTCGACGATCCCAAGTAACAGACTGTTACTTGACAACCGGGCTACCAGTTGGCGATCACGCGGCAGGGGCCGCCGGAGCCCTCCTCCCACGGGATCAGCCCGACGTAGGCGGTTGCGCCGCTCGGCGGGATGCAGTCGAGGCCGGTGAGGTTCTCGATCCCGTAGCGGTCGGTCGCCAGATAGGTGACGTGCACCGGGAACGTGGCCGAGTTGCCGGGGTCGAGGCTGAGCGTGTCGATCCCGATCCCGGTGATGTCGCGCCTCTCGGCGAGGAACATGGCCGCCTCCAGCCCCCAGCCCGGGAAGTTGTAGTTCGGGAACGCCGGCCCGCCCTTGAACGCGTCGGGATCGTCGACCTTCTCGGCCCATCCGGAGTCGGCCGCGACGAGCGCGCCCTCGGGGATCTTGCCGTGCCGCTTCTCGAACTTCTTGATGTCGTCGAGCTCGACCATCGCGTTCGGGTCGGTGCGCGCGCGCTTGCGGATGTCGATGACGACGATCGGGGCGATCAGCTCCCGCGGCTCGATCTCGGGCGAGAGCCGGCCGCCCGGGATGGAAGTGGCCCGGGACGTCCATGTGCGTGCCCGAGTGCTCGCCGAACGTCCACCTCTGAGCGTAGAAGCCGGCCGTCGCGTAGTCGGCGATCGTCTCGCGCTCGGGCTCCTCGCCGGTGACGAAGACCGGGAAGCCCTCTCTGAATGTGTGCGTGAGGTCGCAGAAGCGGTCCTTTCGCCGGCGACCTCCGTTCGCGAGCGCGCTCGCCGGGAAGCTCGCCGCGAGCGCGCGCCGGCCCGGCCGCGCCCAGGAGGGCCGTGCGCCTGTCGACCTTCGGCCTCCCCTCCGCCTCGACCCGCTCGCGAACGATCTCCGCAGTGCCCGGAAGACACATGGTTGCTCCTCTCCACGGGGTTGACCGAACGACCGTACCGCGGGCCGGGGGAGCCTTCAAGTGGAGCCGTAGAATCGGGCTGTGTGAAGCCTCTCGCGGATCTGCATGGTCACCCCGTTCGCCTGGTCGCAGCCGCACCCGGTGAACGACCACGTCGCGGGCGCGGCCGCCGAGCTTCGCCGGAGAGGCCACGAGGTCGTCGTCCTGGCGCCTTCCGGACGGGCGACCGAGCTGGCCGCCGGCAGGCGCTCGCTGAAGCGGCTCGGCGCCACCGGAGCCCCGCTCGAAGGCGTCGTCGCGCTCGGCCCCTCGATTCCGGTTTCCCGCCGGAGCAGCCTCGGCGTTCCCATCGGCGTGCGCGCGAACCTCGAGCTGGCGCTCACGCGCGACCGCTTCGACGTCGTCCACGGACACGAGCCCGGCCTGCCCAGCCTTTCCTACCTCGCGCTCCGCGACGCGCGCGGTATCGCCGTCGCCACCTTCCACTCGCCGGAGCGCCTCGGGTATCCGCCCGGGAAGAAGCAGCGCGAGAGGCTCCTCGGCCGACTCGACGCCCTGACCGCAACGAGCCCGGCAACCGCCGAGGCCGCCGCCGCGCGGTTTCCCGGCGACTACAGGGTGCTGCCGCTGGGTGTCGACCTGGAGCTCTTCTCGCCCACGACCCCCCGCAAGCACTTCCTCGTCGAGTGGGGGCCGGAGGAGCCTTCGCGCCTGCGCGCCGCCTTCCGCGCCCTCACCGGCCTGGCCGGTTGGAAGCTGGTCGTCCTGCGGACGAAGGCGCTGGCCGGCCGGCCGTACGTCCCCCGGGCGCTGCGCGGCCGTGTCCTCGTGCGGACGGCGCGCGACGAGCGGTCACGCGCGACCGAGCTGGCGGGCGCAGCGGGCCTCGTCCCGTCGCTCCGTCCCGAACGCCAGGCTTGCGCTCGAAGCGCAGGCCGCCGGCGTGCCGCTGGTCGATCCGCCCGGATCGCACGTCCAGCCGGAGCTCATCGGCGCCGCTCTGGCGAGGCTCGCCGAGGACGCTGAGTGGCGCGCAAAGTCCTCCACCGACGCGCGGCGACGTGCCGAGAAGGAGAGCTTCGGCCGCCTCGCCGACGACCTCGAGCGGCTCTACGGCACCGTCCTCGGCAAGCGACGTGCCTCTGCGCCGGCAAGCGCCGATCCGCTCGCCGACCGGCCGCTCATCCTCGCCGACCTGCACATGCACACCGAGCACTCGCATGACTGCGCCGTCCCGGTGCCCGACCTTCTCGACCACGCCGAGCAGATCGGCCTGGGCGCAATCGCCGTGACCGACCACAACGCTTTCTCGGGAGCGGAGGAGGCGGCCGAGCTCGCCCGCAATCGCGCGCTGACGGTCATCCCGGGCGAGGAGGTGAAGACGGATGCCGGCGAGGTCATCGGCCTCTTCCTGAGCGAGGAGATCCCACGCGGGATGTCCTGGGTCGACACGATCGCAGCGATCAGGGAGCAGGGCGGCGTCGTCTATCTCCCCCACCCCTTCGACCGCCTGCACACGATTCCGGATGCGGGCACGCTCCACCGGCATCTCGGCGAGATCGACGTCTTCGAGGTCTACAACGCGCGCCTCCTCTTCGAGACGTTCAACGACGAGGCGCTGCGCTTCGCGCGCAAGTACAACCTGACGATGGGCGCAGGCTCCGATGCCCACGTGCTGCAGGGGGTCGGCACCGGCCTCGTCCGCTTGCGCGCGTTCGAGACGGCCGAGGAGTTCCTCATCAGCCTGCGCACCGCCGAGATCGTGCGCCGGCCGAAGTCGCTCCTCTATCTGCAGGGGCTCAAGTGGGTGGCGCAGGCCCGCGAGCGGCGGACGAAGGCATCGGTCCGGTAGGAGGACCAGAGCGGACCCCGAATACCACCGCGACCCCGTGCCTGTCTCCGCCGACGACATCTCCGAGCGCTACCTGAAGAAGGCGATCGCCGAGATCAACGAGTTGGGGCACGAGATCGCCCAGGCGGCAGGCGCTGAGCGCGTGCCCGTGCTCGGCTCGGGGCATCCGCTGGCCGACATCATGCTGCTCAAGCACGCGCCGCAGACCGCTGAGGTCCACGAGGGCGTCGCTTTCTTCGGCCGCTCCGGCCAGGCGGTGCTGAAGTCCATCCAGCGCCTCCGCGTCGACCCGATGGCGATCTACGGGACGAACTGCCTCAAGTTCGAGGGAGTGAGCGACGAGGATGCACGAAGCTGGCTGGCGCGCGAGGTTCACGTCGTCCAGCCGAAGATCATCGTGATCATGGGGCAAGATGCGCGTGCATGCCTGAACGCGGTCAGGTTTCCGCTCGCAACGGAGATCGAGGACAGCCCGGGAGAGATCCAGCGGTTCACGCCGACGATCGACGCGCTCGTGACGCCGGACGTGGACTCCTCGCTGGACGAGCCGAAGGCGAAGCGAGCCTTTTGGGAGGCGTTCAAGGCCCTCGGCCCTTGGTGGTCCGAGCTGCCGCCGTACTAGCGGTCGTCTCGGTCCTCGCCGTCTACTACGGCTTCTCGGAGTCGTTCTTCGACCTCGGTCTCTGGGGTGACGTGGCCTTCGTCGGGCTCGTGCTCATCCCCGCGTTCTTCCTGCTGACGTGGCTCGCGCTTCCGCTGCAGCAGGCCGCCTCGACGTGGGCGCTCGGCGGCGCCGCTTTCACGCTCGTCCTCCTGGCCGTCCTCTTCGACCTTGCGGACCTCGACATCGCCGCCAACTTTGCGAAATTCGCGGCGGTGACCGCGCTCGGCTGGTGGTTTCTCGAGTTCTTCGAGTCGGTGAGCTGGGTGCTGCTCGTCGCGATCCTGATCATTCCCGTGGATACGTACTCGGTCTTCCAGGGCCCGACCAAGGTGATCGTCGAGGAGCAGCCGCAGGTCTTCGACGCCCTCTCGATCGCCTTCCCGATCCCCGGCGAGCACAACTCCGCGCAGCTGGGGCTGCCGGACGTCCTCTTCTTCGCCCTCTTCCTCGGCGCGGCGGTTCGGTTCCGCCTGCGGCCATGGCTGACGTGGGCCCTGATGGCGCTCTCGTTCGCGGCCACGCTCGCGCTCGCGGTGGCGTTCGAGATCAACGGCCTGCCTGCGCTGCCGCTTCTGTCCGCAGCCTTCCTCCTCGCCAACGGCGACCTGATCTGGAAGCAGCTGCGCCCGCGACCGTCGGTGGCTCCCGAGTGAAGGTCGCGGCCCTCTACGACGTGCACGGCAGCCTGCCGGCACTCGAGGCTGTGCTGGCGGAGGTGGATGCGCTCCAGGTGGATGCGGTCGTGGTCGGAGGCGACATCGCTATCGGGCCGATGCCCCGGCCCACGCTCGAGCGCCTGCTCGGGTTGGGCGAGCGAGCCCGCTTCCTGCGCGGGAACGGCGATCGTGAGATCGCGACGCCCTCGGCGGGCACGGACCTGTGGCTCGAGCGCACGCGCTGGTCGGCCGAGCAGCTGGAGCCCGCCCGGCGCGCCTGGCTCGCTGCGCTTCCGGACACGCAGTCTTTGGACGTGAACGGGCTCGGCCCAGTCCTCTTCTGCCACGGCTCGCCACGGAGCGACGAGGAGATCCTGACGCGGATCTCGCCGGAGGAGCGCGTGGCGGCGGCCGTGGACGGCGTCTCGGAGGGCGTGGTCGTGTGCGGGCACACGCACGTCCAGTTCGACCGGCAGGTGGCCGGCAAGCGCCTGGTGAACGCAGGCAGCGTCGGCATGCCCTACGAGCGGCGCCGGGCGCGTACTGGGCGCTTCTCGGCCCGGAAGTGGAGCTGCGCCGAACCCAGCTACGACCTCGAGGCGGCGGCCGCGGCGATCCGTGCGACCGGCTTCCCGGGCGCCGAGGAGCTGGCCGCCGAGAACGTCCTGACCGTCCCGACCGCCGAGGAGGCGACGGAACAGTTCGAGGCGATGGCCCGGGCAGCCGACGCTCCCAAGTAACAGTCTGTTACTTGGGAGGGCTTTCGCCGCAGCGTGAAGAGGGCGACGGTCTCGACGTGGGGCGTGTGGGGGAACATGTCCACGGGGCGCACGCGCTCGAGCCTGTAGCCGAAGTCGCCGACGAGCTCCTTCGCGTTCCCGGCGAGGGTCGTCGGGTTGCAGGAGACGTAGACGAGCTTCGGCGCCTGCAGTTCCCCGACCCGGCGTACGGCCTTCCCCGCGAGGCCCGCGCGAGGCGGATCGACCACGACGACATCCGGCGCGCCCGCCCGGTCGCGCAGCTCGTCGAGGTCACGGCCGACGTCGCCCGCGAAGAAGGCGGCGTTCGAGAGACCGTTCGCGTCCGCGTTCTCGACCGCGCAGGCGATCGACTCCTCCGATGACTCGATCCCCCAGACCGTCAGGGCATCGCGGGCCAGCGTGAGCCCGATCGTGCCGATCCCGCAGTAGAGGTCGTAGACGGTCTCGTCGCCGGTCAGCCCCGCGTACTCCCGCGCGAGGTCGTACAGCACCTCGCACATCTCCGTGTTCGTCTGGAGGAAGGCGTTCGGCCGCACCCGGTACCGCAGCCCCAGGATCTCCTCCTCGATCGCCTCCTCGCCCCAGAGCAGGTCGGTGGGGAGGCTCGTCACCTCCGCCGGGGAGTCGTTCACCGCCCAGTGAATGGAGCGCACTTCCGGAAAGGCGCGGAGAGCCTCGACGAAGGCCTCCGCGCCCGCGAGGTCCCCGGGCGCGGTGACGAGGACGACGAGCGCCTGGCCGGTGTTTCGCCCCTCGCGAACGACGAGGTGGCGGAGATACCCCTCCTGCCGCTCCTGGTCGTACGCGGGCAGGCCCTCGGCCCGCGCCCAGCCTTTCACCGCCTCGCGGATCCCGTTGCCGAGGTCGGTCGTGAGCCAGCAGCGCTCGACGTCGAGCACCTCGTCCCAGCGACCTGCCCGGTGGAAGCCGAGGCCGACGGAGCCGTCGTCCAAGGTCGTGAACGAGTACTCGAGCTTGTTCCGGTAGTGGAAGACCGACTGCGCGGCCACAGCCGGCTCGGGCTCCAGCTCGGCAAAGCCGCCGATGCGGCGGAGCGCATCCCCCACCTGCTGCGCCTTGGCCTCGAGCTGGGCCTCGTAGGCGAGATCCTGAAAGCGGCAGCCGCCGCAGGCCGGGTAGTGCTTGCAGGGCGCCTCGACACGAGGCGCGCCGGGCTCGACCACCTCGACCGCGACCGCCTCGGCGTGGCTCCGCTTCACCTTGGTCACCCGCGCGCGAACGAGATCGCCGGGAAGCCCGCGCCGGACGAACACGACGAAGCCGTTCAGGCGCGCAACGCCGTTCCCTCCGTAGGCGAGCGAGTCGACGCGGAGCTCGAGCTCCTGGTCCTTCTTGACGGGCGCGGCCATCTCGGGGAGCCTAGCTTCGGAGTATCATTCGCCCCATGTTCGAGAGGATTGGCGCGTGGTGGAAGGAGCGTCGCCGGCCGCGAACCGATCGCGAGCTCGCCGAGGAGGAGGCTCTGCGGCGTCAGACCGAAGAGGAGCGGCGGCGCGCCGAGCTCGAAATGGCGGAGCAGCGCCAGAAGCTCGAAGCCGGCGGTCAAGGGCAGGGCTGGGGCGGCGGCCTCGGCGGCGGCTGGTAGCGCCTTACCTCAGAGCCGAGACGAAGACCTTCCGCGAGCGCGGGCCGTCGAACTCGCAGAAGAAGATGCCCTGGTACGTCCCCAGCGCGAGCTCGCCGTCCCTGAGCGGGACGAGCACATGCGGGCCGAGCAGCGAGGCGCGTAGGTGCGACGGGGCGTTGGGACCGTCGGCGTCGACGTGCTTCCACGACCAGCCGTCGTCGACGATGCCTGCGAGCGCCATCTCGAAGTCGGCGAGCAGGTTCGGGTCGATCTTCTCGTTGATCGTGACGCCTGCCGTGGTGTGCGGGACGTAGACGAGCGCGACGCTCCCCTCGGCGTCGGAGCCGATCGCTTCGCGCACCTTTGTCGTGATGTCCAGGAGCTGGGTCTTCCGCTCGGTTGTGACCTGGATCTCCAGCACGGGCGGGTATCCTACGCGACCCATGGCGACGGCCCCTGCGAGCAGCCTCGACGCCTACCGCGACGAGGCAGATCGCTTCATCGCGGCGCTGGACGAGGAGTACTACCTCCACTACGCAGGCCTGAAGGAGGGCCTCGAGCTCGAGCCGATCTACGAGCGGTTCTCCGATCTCACGACACTCGCGGCGGCCAAGCGCCTCGCCGAGCACGCCGAGACCGGCGGTGCCGGCGAGACCGAGCTCACGCGTTTCGCGTGTGAGGGATACCTCGGAAACCTCACACGGGAAGAGGCCGAGACCGTGGCTGGGCTCGAGGCCTCGCTGACCGCTACGGTCGACGGAGAGGAGATTCCCTACCGGATGCTGCGGCCGACGGTGGCGAACGAGGCCGACCGCGGCCGGCGCGAGCGCCTCGAGGAGGCCCGGGTCGAGCTCGCCGAGGAGCATCTGCAGCCGAGCTTCGTAGCCCATGCCGAGAAGCGGCGCGAGGGCACGCGCGAACTGGGCGCGGAGACCTATCGCGAGCTCTACGAGCGCTTCGGCTTTCCGCTCGAGGAGCTCGCCGCGCAGGCGCGCTCCTTTCTCGACGAGACGGAAGCGCTCCACGTCGCAGCCTTCGACCGGCTCCTGCGGAGGCGGGTCGGCGTGCCCCTCGAGGAGGCGCGGCGCCACGACGTCATTCGCGCGTTCCGCGGCAGCGACTGGGACGAGGCCTTTCCCGGCGACCGCATGGTGCCGGCGCTCGAGTGGACGCTGGACGGGCTCGGCATCGACCTGCGCGCGCAGGAGAACGTCCACCTCGACCTCGACCCGCGCCCGAACAAGAGCCCACGCGCCTTCTGCGCGCCGATCGAAGTGCCGGGTCGGGTGATGCTCGTGATCAAGCCGATGGGCGGCCCCGACGACTGGCACGCGTTCTTCCACGAGGCTGGGCACACGGAGCATTTCGCGCACGTCTCCCCCGACCTCCCGGTCGAGTTCAGGCGGCTCGGCGACAACTCCGTCACGGAAGGCTGGGCGATGCTCTTCGAGCACCTCGTCGACGACCCGGCCTGGCTCTCCCGCCGGCTCGACTTCGCCCGGCCCGAGGACTTCGCCGAGGAATCGGCGGTCACCCTCCTCTACGTCGTCAGGCGGTACGCGGGGAAGCTTCTGTACGAGCTGGAGCTCCACGGCGACGTCGAGCTCGAGTCGATGCGCGGCCGCTATGTCGAACTGCTGCACGACGCGACCAAGATCGAGCCGTCGCCGGCCGATTACCTGGCCGACGTCGACGAGGGCTTCTACTGCACGTGCTACCTGCGAGCGTGGGCGTTCCACACCCAGATCGAGTCGCACCTCCGCGAGGAGCTCGGACGCGCCTGGTTCACCCGCCCCGAGGCCGGTTCGCTCCTCCGGGAGGTCTGGGCCGAAGGCCAGCGGCTCACGGCGGCTGAGTTGCTCGACGAGGTCGCGGGGGCGCCGCTGGAGCTGGCCGCCGTGGGTGAGAGAATTGAGGAGGAGGTGACTGCGTGAAACGAGTCGTCATCGCCGGCGCGGCCGGACGCGACTTCCACAACTTCAACGTCGTCTACCGCGGCCGTGACGACGTCGAGGTCGTTGCCTTCACGGCGACCCAGATCCCCGACATCGAGGGGCGCGTCTATCCGGCGGCGCTGGCCGGTTCGCGCTACCCGGAGGGCATCCCGATCCTTCCGGAGGAGCAGCTCGCCGAGCTCCTCCGCAGCGAGCGGGTCGACGAGGTCGTCTTCGCCTACTCGGACGTCACACACGAGCACGTCATGCACGTCGGCTCGCTAGCCCTGGCAGCCGGGAGTGACTACGTCCTCCTCGGCCCCCGGAAGACGATGATCCCGTCCGAGAAGCCGGTGGTCGCAATCTGCGCCGTGCGCACCGGCTCCGGCAAGAGCCAGACGACCCGTTACGTCGCCCATCTGCTGCGCGAGGCGGGCAAGCGCGTGGCCGTCCTCCGCCACCCCATGCCCTACGGCGACCTGACGAAGCAGGCGGTGCAGCGCTTCGAGCGCTACGAGGACCTCGACGCCGCCGACTGCACGATCGAGGAGCGTGAGGAGTACGAGCCTCATCTCGCCGAAGGCAATCTCGTCTTTGCGGGCATCGACTACGCAGCCATCCTCTCGCGGGCCGAGGAGGAAGCGGACGTCATCGTCTGGGACGGCGGCAACAACGACACGCCCTTCATCGAGCCGGACCTGCACATCGTCGTCTGCGACCCGCACCGGCCGGGCCACGAGCTGCGCTACCACCCCGGCGAGACGAACCTGCGCATGGCCGATGTCTGCGTCGTGAACAAGACGGACACGGCGCCGCCGGAGGGCGTCGAGGCGGTGCTCGACTCGATTCACCGCGTGAACCCGCGCTCGGAGGTCGTGCTCGCGGCCTCGCCGTTCCACGTCGAGGACGGGCGCACCGACGAGATCCGCGGCAAGCGCGTCCTGGCGGTGGAAGACGGGCCGACGCTCACGCACGGGGAGATGGCCTACGGGGCCGCCGTGCTCGCCGCCAAGCAGCACGGAGCCGCCGAGCTCGTCGACCCGCGGCCGTTCGCGGTCGGCTCCATCGAGAAGACGTTCGCCGCCTACCCCCACGTCAGCGAGCTGCTGCCGGCCATGGGCTACGGGCGCGGGCAGATGGAGGAGCTGCGGGAGACGATCGCCCGTTCCGACGCTGACCTCGTCCTCATCGGCACGCCGATCGACCTGCGCCGCGTCATCTCGATCGACAAGCCTGCGCTCCGGGTCACGTACAGGCTGCAGGAACTGGGCGAGCCGACGCTCGGCTCGATCCTCGAGGCGCGCGGGATCATCGAGCCGGCGGCTGCGCTGACCTGACCAGGAGCTCACGCCGATGCTCACCGTCCTCGCGCTGGGCGGGAATGCGCTTCTCGGCCCCGGGGAGCGCGGAACCGCCGCCGAGCACCGCGCCAACCTCGCCGCAACGTTCGCGGCGGTCGCGCCGTTGCTCGAGGGCGAGGTCGTGGTCACCCACGGAAACGGCCCGCAGGTCGGCAACGAGCTGCTCCGGCAGGAGCTCGGCGCGGCCGAGGCGCCGGCGCTCCCGCTCTGGGTCGCGGTCGCGCAGACGCAAGCCGAGATCGGGACGCTCGCGGCGTCCGAGCTGGCGGCGGTGGTTGAGAAGCCGGTGGCGGTCGTCCTCACCCACGTCGTCGTCGATCCTGCCGACCCTGCCTTCGGGAGCCCGACGAAGGCGATCGGCCCGCACTACCCGAGCGCGCGTGCGCAGGAGCTGGAGGATGACCGCGGCTGGACGATGAAGGAGGAGCCGGGCCGGGGCTGGCGCCGCGCGGTCCCGTCGCCGCGGCCGCTCGAGGTCGTGGAGCTCGGGGCCGTGCAGACGCTCCTCGAATCCGGGCGGCTGGTCGTCGCCGCAGGAGGCGGTGGAATTCCGGTAGTCCCGCGCGACGGTGGCTTCGACGGCATCGACGCCGTCATCGACAAGGATCACGCCTCCGCGCTCCTGGCAGTCGGCCTCGGCGCCGAGCGGCTCGTGATCCTTACGGAGGTGCCCGGCGTCTACCGGGACTTCGGCGCCGGCGGGGGCGACGGCGAGCCGATTTCGCAGCTCAGCCCCGAACGGGACGCGGGGATCGTCGAGGAGCTCCCCGTCGGCAGCATGCGCCCGAAAGTGGAGGCCGCATTCGCGTTCGTCACGCAGACCGGCGGCGAGGCGCTGATCACGAGCGCGGAGGCCGTGAGGAACGGTGCGGCCGGAACGCGCATTACTAGGATGGGCGCGTGATTTCCGCCCATCTGCAGGGCCGCGACTTCCTCCGCGTGAACGACTGGGCGCCCGAGGAGCTGACGCTCGTCCTCGACGTCGCGGACGACCTGAAGGCGCGCCAGAGCGAACGCGAGCCGCACCGCCTCCTCGAAGGCCGGAGCCTCGGGATGATCTTCCAGAAGCCGTCCACGCGCACGCGGGTCAGCTTCGAGGTCGGCATCGCTCAGCTCGGCGGCACCGGCCTCTACCTCGCCGCCGGCGACCTGCAGCTCGGCCGCGGGGAGACCATCAAGGACACGGCGGTCGTCCTCTCGCGCTACCTGGACGGGATCATGATCAGGACGTTCGCACAGGCCGACGTGGACGAGCTCGCCGAGCACGCGGACATTCCGGTCATCAACGGCCTCACGGACGACTTCCACCCCTGCCAGGCCCTCGCCGACGTGATGACGATCCGCGAGCGCCTCGGCGGCTTCGAGGGCGTCCGCGTCGCGTACCTCGGCGACGGGAACAACGTCTGCAATTCGCTGATGGTCGCCTGCTGCGAAGCTGGGCATGGACTTCGTGGCCGCGACGCCGCCCGGATACGAGCCCTCGGCCGAGGTCGTCGGCTGGGCGCGCGCGGCCGCCGAAGCGAGCGGGACCGCCGTGGAGCTGACCGACGACGCGCGCGCGGCCGCGGCGGGCGCCGACGTCCTCTACACAGACGTCTGGACGAGCATGGGGCAGGACGCCGAGCGGGAGCAGCGCCTCGCCGATCTCGCCGGCTACGGGATCGACGCGGACCTCGTCGCCCTTGCCTCCGAGCGCGCGATCGTCCTCCACTGCCTCCCCGCCCACTACGGCGAGGAGATCGCGGAAGACGTGCTCTACGGCGAGCGCTCCGCCGTCTGGGACCAGGCCGAGAACCGCCTGCACGCCCAGAAGGCGCTTATGGCACTGATCATCTCGTAGTGGCCTTCGAAGACCACGTCCGCGCGGCGCTCGACTCGCTGCCGCCGCAGCTGCGGGAGGCGATGTCGAATGTCGAGATCGTCGTCGAGGAGGAGAACGCCGAGGAGCCCGATCTCTTCGGCCTCTACCTCGGCATCCCCCTGACCGAGCGCGGCGTCGAGAGCTACGCCGGCGTGCTCCCCGACAAGATCGCGATCTACCGGATCCCGCTCGAAGAGGAGTTCGGCGACGACCCCGAAGTGCTGGAGGAGGAGATCAGGATCACGGTCGTCCACGAGATCGCCCACCACTTCGGGATCGACGAGGACCGGATCAGCGAGCTCGGCTGGGGCTAGAGCTCGACGCGGTGACGATCAGGGCTACTTCAGTGGGTTCGTTCCCGCCATCCAGATGATGACCCGGGAGAACTTGCCCTCGGCGTCGACGTCGAAGAAGTTGCAGTTGTGCATGTCGTTCTCCGTGCCGTCGGTTAGCTCGCCGATGTAGCTCTGCTCGGTTGCCACCTTGCCGGTCGCGGGCTCGACGACGATGTTCTTGATCTCGTGGAAGATCGAGTTCGAGTTCCCGCAGAAGTCGGTGAACATGCGGCGGATCTCCTCGGCGCCTTCGAAGACGGCATGATCCGTCTGCACGGTCAGGGTCGCGTCGTCGGCGAAGTGCGAGAGGATCGCGTCGATGTCCTGCGCGTCGACTGCCTTGAAGTAGCTGTCAGGTAGCGAGGCGAGTTGCTCCCTCGTCAGCGGCGCGGTCTGCGTGGCCACGGTGCCTCCTTCGGTGGTCGGCGGTTTCGGGATCCTACCGCCTGCCCGGCGGCGTTCAGGGCATCGGCGTGCATGAGTTCGGCTGCGCCGGGGCATAGGACCCGGCGTGCCGAAGGCATTCGCATCCGTCGTCGTCTGGCTCCGTTACCTCGTCGTTGCCGCCTGGATTGCGGCCGCAGCGGCGACGGCCATCTACCTTCCCGGCCTCGGATCGGGCGAGCCGCTCGAGCTCGGCGGCCTGCTCCCTGAGGACTCCCCGGCGATCGACGCCGGCGAGCGCTCGCAACAGCTCTTCACCGTTCCCCTCACGGCCGACACGGCGGTGGTCGAGCGCAACCCGGAGGGCTTCTCGGCGGAGACGCAAGCGGCGATCGTCGAACGCGCGGTGGACGCCACAACCCAGGAGGGAACCGGCGACGAGATCCGCTTCGCGCTCCCTGTCCTCAACACTCGCGAGCTCTTCCCCGGCTCCGAGGAGGACGGGACCACCGCGGTCACCCACCTCTTCTTCCCTCCGGAGGTGAGCCTGACCAACCGGGTCGAGCTCGCCCACGAGTACGCCGACCGCGGCCAGGAGGGACACTTTGCCGGCGTTACCGGCCCGGGCCCGGCGCGGCTCGCGCAGTTCGAGGAGATCGAGGACGCCCTCCTCTTCGTCGAGCTGGGGACCATCCTGGCGATCGCGCTGGTGGTCGGGCTCACCTACCGCTCTCTCGGAGCGCCGCTGCTCACGCTGGCCGCCTCGGCGATCGCGTTCGTTGTGGCGAGCGGGACCATCCCCTGGGTCACAGAGCGATTCGGCGCCACGATCCCGCAGGAGGTCGAGCCGCTGGTCGTCGCGCTCACGCTCGGGATCGTCACCGACTACACGATCTTCTTCCTCTCGGCGTGCCGGCGCGAGCTCGCCGCCGGCGCCACCAGGCTCGAGGCCGCCCGCCGGTCGTGCACCGCGGTGGCCCCGATCGTCGCCACGGCGGGGCTGATCGTCGTGGCCGGGACCTTCGCGCTCGTCGTCGGTGAGCTCGAGTTCTTCCGGGCCTTCGGGCCCGCGCTCGCGCTGACGGCCGCCGTGGCCCTCGCCGTCTCGATCACGTTCGTGCCGGCAGCCCTCGGCCTCTTCGGCCGGGCCGTCTTCTGGCCGTCGCTCCGGCGGAGGACGCGGTTGCCGGAGACGAGGAGCGGCCCTCCCCCGGCAGGTCGGCGCTCGCCCGGCGCCTCACCTCGCGACCCGTCGCGGCCGTGGTCGCGCTGATCACGGTCGGCGCGCTCGCCGCCGCGGCCTCGGGCGTCAGGGACACCGAGCTCGCCCTCAGGCTCGGAAGCGGACTGCCCGAGGACACTGAGGTCCAGCAGGCCGCCGTCGCCGCCGACCAGGGCTTCGCCGCCGGGGTGCTCGCGCCGACGATCGTGCTGGTCGAGGGATCCGGCGTGGCCCAGCGGCAGCGGGAACTCTCCCGCCTGGAGGAGGGGATCGAGGATGTGCCCGGCGTGGCAGGCGTCGTCGGCCCGCGCGAGCTGCCCGTGGAGGCGCCCGCCGGAGTGCTCGTCTCCGAGGACGGGAACGCCGCGCGCGTGGTCACGATTCTCGAAGCGCCGCCGCTCGACTCCGAGGCAATCAAGGCATCGCGCGAGCTCGGCGAACGGCTCCCGAGCCTCCTGCAGGACGCGGGCCTATCGGGCACCGAAGCGGCGCTCACCGGCCAGACGGCGGTCGCTTCCGACACGGTCAAGGCGATCGTCGACAGCTCGGCGCTCGTCGGCGCCGTCGTGCTCGCGCTCAACTTCGTGCTGCTCGCACTCTTCCTACGGGCTCTCGTCGCGCCGCTCTACCTGCTCGCCGCGAGCGTCCTCTCCGTCGCCGCCACGCTCGGCCTCACGACCTACGTCTTCCAGGGGCTCCTGGGTCACAGCGACCTGACCTACTACGTGCCGTTCGCGGCGGGCGTGCTCCTCGTCTCGCTCGGCTCCGACTACAACGTCTTCGTCGCCGGCCGGATCTGGCAGGAGGCTGAGCGCCGCCCCCTACGGGAGGCGATCGCCGTGGCGGCTCCGCGAGCCTCGCGCGCGATCAGCGTCGCCGGGATCGCGCTGGCGGCGTCGTTCGCGATGCTCGCGATCGTCCCGATCGACGGATTCCGCGAGTTCGCGTTCATGATGGCCGTCGGCGTCCTGCTCGAGACCTTCGTCGTGCGGCCCGTGCTCATCCCCGCGCTGATGACGTTGTTCGGCGACGCGAGCGCCTGGCCAGGCCGTTTGGGCCCGGGGAGCGTTGCTAGTCGTGCACCCGGGCGATGAGCTCGCGGCGGTTCAGCACCTTGCACGCGACGCCGCCGAGCCTGACGTCGTAGCCGGCGTCCTTCGGGAAGAGCACCTTGTCGCCCGGGTCGATGCCGTGCGCCTCGGCGCCGACGGCGGTGACGATGCCCGAGCGAGCGCCGGCCTCGGCGCTCTGCGGAATGATCAGGCCCGTGCGGGTCTCGACGTCCTCGTCGACCGGCTCGACGATCAGGTGGTCGTCGAGCGGCTCGAGCGTGATCGCGAGCGGGGCCGGATCCTCCATGGTCAGATTGTAGGCTCCCCCACGTGCCGCGCAGCACCGTCTGCCTGAGCTTCGACTTCGACGCGCTCTCGGTCTGGCTCGCGTACGACCGCGTCACGCCGGCGATGCTCAACCGAGGCGAGTACGGAGCGCGCGTCGGCGTCCCGCGCCTCCTTCGCTTCCTGGACGAGCGCGAGCTCCACGCAACCTTCTTCGTCCCGGGCCATACCGTCGAGTCTTTTCCGGAAGAGACGTCGGCGATCCTGGAAGCCGGCCACGAGATCGCCCACCACTCCTACGCGCACATCGACCCGAGCCTCCAGACGCGCGACGAGGAGCGCACCGACATGGAGCGCGCCTGGTCGGTGCTCGAGGGGATCGGCGTCACGCCGCTCGGCTTCCGCGCGCCCTCGGCCGACCTCTCGGAGTCGACGCTCGCGCTCGTCGAAGAGCACGGCTTCCTCTACGACTCGAGCCTCATGACCGACGACTACCGGCCGTTCCATCCGCGCATCGGCGACAAGGTCGCGCGCGGCGTACCGCTCGAGCGCGGCCGCGAGTCAACGCTCTGGGAGCTGCCGCTCTGCTTCGAGCTTGACGACTGGGTGCACTTCCAGTTCAACTTCGACCCCTACCGCAAGGGCGGCGCGACGCCGAGCGACGTGCTCGAGATCTGGCAGGCGGAGTTCGACTGGATGGCCGCGAACGTCGAGGGCGGGATCCTCACGGTGACCATGCACCCGCAGGTGATCGGCCGCGGCCACCGGGTGGCCATGCTCGGCACGTTTGTCGAGCACTGCCTCGAGGCCGGCGCCCGTTTCGAGCGCATGGGCGACGTCGCCCAGGGGCTCACGGGCGCCAAGTAGCACAGCGTTACTTGGCGCCCGCGTGCGGATGTTCTGACTAGCCTGCGCCGTCCCCCTGGTTCGAGTTCCCTTCGAGGAAGTCGAGCTTCCTGATCTGCCCGGGGAACTTCCCTCGGTATTCGAGGATGTAGAGCCCGTTGCGGAGGTCGACCACGTAGATAAGCCCGTCGTCGACGATCGGGTAGCTCCACATGGTCACCTTGTTCGGGCCGCCGTTCAGCGCCGGGTCATCGTTGGCCACGGCGGGGAGCGGCGTCCGGCTGAACCAGCCCGCCTGCCTCGGTCTTGTCTCGTTGGCGATGTCGATTACATGGAAGCCGGCCGAGTGCCAGGTGAGGAGCACGAGCCGCAGGGCGCCATCTTTACACTCCTCGGCCGGAAGCAAGAAGCCGGCGTCCTGCCGGGCCGCTCAGCGCCGAACGCGGAGCGCCGTCTCCATGCCGGCCGCGCGGTGGCTGCCCACCGAGCACCAGACGTCGTACCGGCCCGGCCTGAGGCGGAACGTCCGCGTCTTCCCGTCGCCGGGCTGTGTCACCGGGATCGTGTACGTCCCTCGTGCCCCCGCGCCTTCGCAGCTTGAGATTGTGCTGAACCGCCCCGTTGTTCACGAACCTGATGCGCACTTTCTTGTTGGGTACGGCGGCGCGCGAGAGCGTGAGGCTGTACTCGTTCGCGACCGCCCGCACCCGCGTCGGTGCTGCGGACGCAGGCCCCGAGGCGGCGAGGAGCACGAGCAGAGCGGTGACGACGAGCAGATGAGGGAAGAGTCGTTGCGGCCTCACCGTCATGTCATCGATAGATGTAGCCGCCCGCCGAAACCGCCTGTACGGCTCCTTCCAGGACATGCATCAGATAGTCGACACTCGGGAAATATTGCACCACCGAGTTGAGAATGACGACGTCGAAGGCTCCCGCTTACAACCCCCTCGAAGTCATCAGCCATCTGTTGCCACAGACGCACCTGCGGCAGCGCTAACTGCCCCAACTGTTGCTGGACACAGCCCAGCCCCTCCGACGAGAAGTCCGTCCCTACGTAGTGGGTGCAGTGGGGCGCAATGCGAAAGAGCAACAGCCCTGTGCCACAGCCGATCTCCAGCACCCGGCTCGGCTGCAATCGGAGAATGCGCTCGACAGTCCGTTCCACTTGCTCGTGCATCTCAGTAGCGGGGATCGGCAAGCCCGTATAACTGCTGTTCCAACCGACGATGTTGAACTGTGGCTCTTCCCCCCAGAACTCTGGCTCACAATGTCGTCGAAGACCATCTGCCACTGGGCGACGTGCTCGGCCTGCCATTGGGGTGTCGGCAGTGGGGCTCTCCGTATTCCCATCGTGCGCCGTGGGCACGACATAAGCCACCAGGCGCTTGTCCCCGCGGCCTCCTCCCGTGCGACGACGACCGCCTCCTGCACCGCCGGATGGCGACTCAACACTGCTTCGATCTCGCCCGGCTCGATGCGAAACCCCCGGATCTTCACCTGGTGGTCCAGGCGCCCCAGAAACTCCAAGTGCCGTCCGGCCGGTAACGCACCAGGTCCCCCGTCCGATAGAGCCGTTCCCCCGGCTCGTCACTGAACGGGTGGGGAATGAACCTCTCCGCCGTCAGCTCGGGACGGTGGAGATAGCCGCGCGCCAGCCCCTCGCCCCCGATGTGCAGCTCCCCCGGCACCCCAATCGGCACCGGATGCAGCTGCGCGATCCAGGACATACACCTGCGTGTTCGCGATCGGCCGCCCGATGGCGACCGTCATGTCGGCTTCGCCGACCTCCTCGACCAAGTGCCAGGTGGCATATGTCGTCGTTTCGGTCGGCCCGTAAACATGGAGTAGGCGCTGAGGCGAACCTGACTGGAGCACCTGCCGCACGTACTTGGGATCAACGGCTGAGCCGCCAAACAACAGATGCCGGAGGGAATGGAAAATTCTGGCACGGCGCTGGCCAGTTGATTGAACAAGGCTGTGGTCACAAACAATGTGCTGATCTCTTGGGCCGCCAGATGGGCAGCCAACTCTGGGGCGAAAGCATCATGTCCTTGCTCACCCCCACGAGCCGAGCTCCATTCAGGAGCGCCCCCCAGACTCCGAATGTTGGGCGTCGAAGGAATATTGAGGCCTGGGCCACACGGTCAGCAGAGTCTAATGTCACATAGTTTGTGTGCATAACCAGCCGACTGATAGCCCGATGCGCAATGCCAACCCCTTTCGGTCTGCCCGTCGACCCTGACGTGTAGATCACATACGCCAGGTTGGTCGGCCGTCACGGGGCTGCCCGGCGGGTCTGGCGCTCTGCTGCCCAATCACGGCCCAGTCTGTGTCCAGACACGAGCACCTGCGCTTCGTGCGTGGCAGGGTCGCCACCAGCCGCTGCTGCGTCAGCAGCACCGCCAGCCCCGTGTCCTCCAGCATGAACGCCAGCCGCTCCTTCGGATAGGCCGGCTCCAGCGGCACATACGCCCCGCCCGCCTTGAAAATGCCCAACAGCCCCACCACCATCTCCACCGACCGCTCCATAGACAGGCCCACCAGCACCTCCGGCCCCACCCCCGCGCTTGCAGGTAGTGCGCGAGCTGATTCGCGCGCCGGTTCAACTCGGCGTAGCTCACCTGCTCCTCGCCATAGCTCACCGCCACGGCGTCCGGGGTGCGCTCCACCTGCGCTTCGAACAGCTGATGGATGCACCTGCTCGCCTGGATAGTCGGTCTTGGTCTGGTTCCACTCGCACACGAGTTGCTGCCGCTCGGCTGCGGTCAACAGCGGCAGCTCCGACAGCTGTTGCTCGGGATGTGCCACGATCCCCTCTAGCAGGGTCCGAAAATGACCCATCATGCGGCTAATCGTGGCGCCCTCAAAACACCGGCGATCGTAATAAATTATCAGCATCAGCTCTGCACCCGGCACCGCAATCACGGTAACTGGATAGCTAGTTCTTTCCATATGACGAAATTTCATTTCTTCCGTATGGCGAGATTCCAGGATCTGACTTCCATTATTCTCACCCTTATACCCTCCATCGGGTAGTTCTCGAACCCTAGAATGCTCTTGAATAGGGGCATGCCGCGCGGCACTTCGCTCCATTCCTGCACCTGCACCAGCGGGCTGTAGTCATACTGCCGCGCCTCGAATTGCCGCGCTTGCAACTCCTGCAGCCAGGGCAGCAACTCTGCCTGCGGCGACACCTGCACCCGTACCGGCAGCGTGTTGAGAAACAGCCCCACCATTGTCTCTATACCCGGCAGCGGCGCTCCGCGACCTGAAGTGGTCGCCCCGAATACCACGTCCTCCGCCGCGCTGTAGCGATTCAAGAGCAACGCCCAGGCTCCCTGCACCAACGTGTTTACGGTCAACTGATGCTGCCGGGCCAGCGTCTGCAGTGCACTGGTCGTCGCCCGCGACAACCAGGCATGCCGCTCACCATAGGTGTCATCCGGGTCGAGCACCGGCTCTGCCGCATGATCCACCACCAACGGCGTCGGCGCGTTGAAGCCCAGGAGTGTCCGCCGCCAGAATGCCTCGGCTGCCGATAAATCCCGCTGCTGCAGCCATGTTATATAGTCTCTGTAAGGACGGACCGGTTCCAGGCGCACATCCTGGCCCAGGCAGGCCGCCTCGTAGAAGACCGAGTGCTCCTTGATGATCAATTGCAGGCACCACCCGTCGAGCAGGATGTGGTGAAAACTCCAAACCACATAAAAGCTCTCCTCGGTGAGTTGGAGGAGAGCGAGCCGCATCAACGGTGCCTCCTGCAGCTTGAAGCCCCGGACGCGATCGGCCTTGAGATAAGCATCAAACCGCTCCTCTTGCTCGGCCGCGTAGAGACGACGCCAATCTTGCCACTCAAATGGCAGTTTCACTTGCCGGTGTACTACTTGGAGTGGCTTTTCAATGTCATCCCAATGGAAAGAGGTACGCAGAATAGGATGACGGTCTACTACCTGCTGCCACGCACGCTCGAACGCTGGGATATCGATCTTGCCATACATAAGGTGGTTGAGCTGCTCAAAGTAGACTGATGAATCTGGTTCATACAGGGTGTGGAACAGCAAGCCCTCCTGCATCGGTGACAGCTCGTAAATGTCTTCTATATTCTCCATTTCTATCCCCATGTTTTATTCGGACTGCTGCTCCCTTGATTGGCCAAGCCTAGTCAGGAACCGATCAAGATCTTTCTGACTCAATCTCGCAGCCGAGAAGTCTGAAGGGGTATAGCCGCCTGCTCCCGGCACCTGGCAATGTGTGATCAGCCGCCGCAGCGCGTCCATGTAGTTTTGCGCCACCCTCTCGATGGTTGCCCGGCGATGGAAATTCTCGCTGTAGGTCCACACGAGTTGTAGTTGACCGCCGACGACACTCCCATTGATCTCCAGCAGATGGGCCCGCTCACCCCGGAGGCTGGCCATCGGCCCGCCTGATTCCTGCACTGCTCTAACCCCCGTGGCTCCAGACTCCCCAGACACCGACGCGCTCTCACCAAACTGACCCAGGTAGTTGAAGCTTACTTCCACCTGCGGCTGCGACTCCAACTGCTCGGCTATTTCTGCATTCCCACTCAGATACCGTAGTAGCCCATAGCCAATGCCCCGCTGCGGTATGCTGCGTAACCGCTCCTTCACCGTCTTCAGCGCCTCCCCAGGATGACTTAGAGCCGCCCCTACCTCCAGCCACACCGGCGTGATCGTCGTGAACCACCCAACCGTTCGCGTCAAGTCGAGATCCTCGAAAAGTGTTTCGCGCCCGTGCCTTTCTAGATTCACCAGTAGCGCCCGCTCTCCTGTCCACGCCGCAAACGCCTGTACCAGCGCCGTCAGCAACGCATCATTGATTTGCGTATGATACGCCGCTGGCACGTCCTGCACCAGCGCGCGCGTCTCCTCGGCGTTCAGCGTTACCAGCACTGCCGCGCTCGACGCCACCGTGTTTGCCCCTCCCTTGTAGTCTCGCGGCAGGCACGTTACGGCCTGAGCCGGCACCGCCGCACGCCAGTAGTCTATCTCTTGCAGCACCGCTGCTGACTGCGCGCGCTCCACCAGCCGCTGCGACCACTGCTTAAACGAGGTCGTCTTTGCCGGCAGCACCACCGCCTCCCCGCGGCTCAGTTGCCCATAGGCGGTATACAAATCTTCCAGCAGAATCCGCCATGAGACGCTGTCTACTGCCAGATGGTGAATGACCAGCAGCAGCCGATGCGACCTTCCACAGCCAAGCTTCAAGAGCGCCACTCGTACGATTGGGCCTGCCGACAGGTTCAGGCTCGCCTGCAGTTCAGCCGCCGCTGCCTCAATCGCCGCCGCTTGCTCCGCCTCTGCCACACCCGCCAAGTCCACCTCTACAAAGGGCACCGCCTCGTCTGTGCCCGCGTGAAACTGTCGCCAGCCGCCTTGGTCACGCACATAGCGCAGGCGCAGGGCATCGTGGTGGATCAGCAAGTGCCGCACCGCCGTGGCCAGGACCTCCGCCTCTATCGCAGCTGGCACTTCCAGCAGTACCGACTGGTTGAAGTGATGAGGCTCCACCAACTCCTGGGCAAAAAACCAGTGCTGGATGGGCGTCAGCGGCACCGCACCTGTCACCACGCCCTGCTCGGCCTGACTGATTGGCGTGGTGTTGGCCGACCTGCGCCAGTGCGGCGATCGTCTGATGTTGAAAAAGCTGCTTGGGTGTGAGTTGAAGACCCGCCTGCTTGGCTTGAGAGATGATCTGGATGCTGAGGATGGAATCCCCACCCAGCTCAAAGAAGTTGTCGTGGATACCGACCTGCTCGAGCCCGAGCATTTGCCCCAGATCTCCGCCAAGCAACTGCTCAACCGGCGTGCGCGGTGCGACATAGGCCCTTCCAGTTCGGGGCGCGCCGGTCGGGCGCCGGCAGCGCACGGCGGTCCACCTTCCCGTTCGGCGTCAGCGGCAACGCCTCCAGCAGCACGAACGCGGCAGGCACCATGTACTCCGGCAGCTGCTGCTTCAGAATAACTGACGCAGCTCAACGAATGGTGAGGTTGTCGTCTGGCGCGAGACCACATACGCCACCAGCCGCTTGTCACCCGGTACGTCCTCACGGGCCACGACCACGGCCTCCTTCACCGCGGGGTGCTGGCCTAACACCGCTTCGATCTCCCCCAGCTCGATGCGGAAGCCGCGAATCTTGACCTGGTGGTCCAGCCGCCCCAGAAACTCGATGATTGCCGTCCGGCCGGTAGCGCGCCAGGTCCCCGGTCTTGTACAGCCGGGCCCCCGGCTCGGCGCTGAACGGATGGGGAATGAACTTCTCAGCGGTCAGCTCGGGGCGGTTGAGATAACCTCGCGCCAAGCCGATCACCGCCGATGTGCAGCTCGCCCGGCACGCCGATGGGGACGGGTTGCAGATGGCGATCCAGGACATAGACCTGCGATATTGGCAATCGGACGGCCGATCGAGGCCGCTGGTTGCCGTCGCTGCACTCAGCGACGGTGGCCCAGATGGTTGATTCCGTCGGACCGTACAGGTTGAAGAAACGGCGGCCTGGGGCCCAGCGCGCGATGAGGTCGGCCGAAAAGGCCTCTCCCGCGACAGTGATTGTCCGCAACGCTGGGAGCTGCTCGGCAGGCAGAGCCGCCAGTGCCGACGGTGGGAGCGTCACGAGCGAGACCGCCTGGTCGCGCAGCAGCTGGATTAGAGCGGGTCCGGGCGAGAAGAGACGTCCTGCGCACCCAGACAGAGCGTCGCCCCCGCCCGCAAAGCATGACAATCTCGAAGATCGAGGCATCGAAGCTCAAGGAGGCAAACTGGAGGATACGGCTGTCCGGCTGGACGTCCAAGGTTCGGAACTGCACCTCGGCTACGTTGCACAGTCCCCGGTGCGCTACTGGGACCCCCTTCGGTCTGCCGGTGGAGCCTGAGGTGTAGATCACATACGCCAGGTTGTCGGCCCTCACCCCGCTGGTCGGGTTCGTCCGCGCTCTCGGCGGCGATGGCTTCCCAGCCGGTGTCCAGGCATACGATCGTCGGCCTCGTGCTCAGGCAGCCTCTCGACCAGCCGCTGCTTGGGTCAGCAGCACCGGCAGCCCGGGCATCCTCCAGCATGAACGCCAGCCGCTCCGCGGGATAGGTCGGGTCCAGCGGCACATAGGCCCCGCCCGCCTTCAGAATGCCCAGCAGCCCCACCACCATCTCCACGCGAGCGCTCCATAGCACAGGCCCACCAGCGCCTCAGGCCCCACCCCCAGCGCTTGCAGGTGGTGCGCCAGCTGATTGGCGCGCCGGTTCAGCTCCCGCGTAGCTCACCTGCTCGGCTCCACATACCACCGCCACGGCGCCTCGGGGTGCGCTCCACCTGCGCTTCGAACAGCTGATGGATGCACTGCTCGCGCGGATACTCGGCCTTGCGTCTGCGTTCCACTCGCACCACCAGCTGCTGCCGCTCGGCTGCGGTCAACAGCGGCAGCTCCGACAACGCGCTGCTCGGGATGCGCCACCATCCCCGCCAACAAGCGTCTGCAAGTGCCCTACCATGCGCCCAATCGTCGCGGCCTCGAACAGATCCGTGCTGTACTCGAACTGGCCCCGTCAGCCCCGCCGCTGTCGCATACAAATTCAAGCTCAAATCAAACTTCGCCGTGCCCACTGTCCACCGGCAGCACCGGCAGGCTCGCCCCGCCAGCATCGGCAGCCCCGGCAGCTCCCGGCCGTGTCTGAACAGTTGGAACAGCCACCTGAAACAGCGGATTGCGGCTCAGTCGCGCTCCGGCTGCAACTCCTCCACCAGCTTCTCAAACGGCAGATCCTGATGCGCATACGCCCCCAGCGCCACCTCCCGCACCCGCCCCAGCAGCTCCCGAAAACTCGGATTGCCCGACAGATTCGTCCGCATCACCAGCGTGTTGACGAAAAACCCGATCAGCCCTTCGAGTCTCCGCCCGGTTCCGGTTCGCAATCGGCGCCCCCACCACGATGTCGTCCTGGCCCGTGTAGCGGTGCAGCAGCAAGGTCTGAAAGGCCGCCAGCAGCGTCATGAACAGCGTCACCCCTTCCGCTGGCTCAACGCCTTCAGAGCCGCCTGCAGGCTGGCAGGCAATGTCAACAGCGCTGACGCGCTCCCGCGAAAGCTCTGCACCGCCGGCCGCGGCCGATCTGTGGGCAAGCTGCAGGACCGGCAGCTCCGCCAGCTGCTGCTTCCAGTAGGCCAGCTGCGTCGCCAACACCTCCCCCTGCAGCCACTCCCGCTGCCACACGCGCAAAGTCCGCATACTGGATCGGCAGCTCCGGCAGCGGCGAGGGCTGTCCCAGGGAAAAGGCACCGTACAGCGCCTGAGTTCCCGGTAGAACACCTGCATCGACCAGCCGTCGCAGACGATGTGATGCATCGTCAGGAGGAAGATGTACTCCTCGTCGTCCAGACGCAGCAAGGTGAGCCGCAGCAAAGGGCTATGGGCCAGGTCGAACGGCCGTTGTACTTCCTCCGCGACCAGTCGTAACGCCTCAGCCTCACGCTCGGCTGCGGGTAGAGCGCGCAGGTCGCGGACCGGCACCGCTAGAGTAAGGCGCGGGACGATGACCTGGACCGGCTGCCCCTCCACCACCGCAAAGGTGGTGCGCAAGGCTTCATGCCGCCGCACGATCTCGTTGACGCTCTGCTCCAGCACTGTCACATCGAGCGGAAACGCGAGACGTATCGCATTGGTCTCATTGTAAAAGGAGTTTCCTGGCGCTAACTGGTCCAGAAACCAGAGGCGCTGCTGGGCAAAAGACAAGGGGGCCGTGTTCGACGCCTGTCGACGAGAGATTCCCAACGGGCGTGAGCCCGCTTCCGACTTTTCGCGTCGTAACCTTTCCAGGAACGCACGCTTCTCCGGAGAGAGCTTGGCAATTCGCTCCTCGAGTGAGGCTGCACCTGGCCTTGATTCAGTTCCCATAGCACTCGTCCCAATGCTTAGTGCTCCGTTTCATAAATGAAGCCCAGGGTTATACTGCCTCCCGTGGACAATGGAGTTGCACATCTGGGAGGGGCTCTTGATGGGCCTCAAGCTTGGCTCACAAGGTGGTCAGTTTGGGGCGGTCAAACTTCCACCGAAAAAGCCTTGGGCGGTGGTTGGATAGTTCTTCATATCAGGTCAACCGGAGCCGGATCGCTTCTAGGTCGGTGCAGTCATTCGGCGTCAGCCAACCCTAGAGCTATTTGTGAAATGGAGCACTTCGCCTCGTGGAATCGCCGTCCGGAGCCGCCTGTGACTCACCAAACCTATAGCTTTTTCCTCCAGTGAGTCTTCATTAACAGTCTTGACGTTTTAGGCTTTCCTTGCGTCTTTTCTCAACTTGAGAATTCTATAGTTCGAGGCGCGCGTGGCCATCTCGTTATACTGATAGGACCCCGGCAAACACAAAAACTCGTTCATGAGTTGCGCATCGTTAGCCTTGCCAAAGGCCTGCACGCGCGAGCTGGCGATCTGGTCGCTGGATAACAACACGTTCGAGGTAATATCTTGATCTCTTTCAACGATAAAGCCGGTATCTTTCAGCAGGGCCACATACTCGCGCATCTGCGGCACAGCTATCAAGTCCGTATATAGGAAGTAGCCTTCGTTGGTCAGCACGCGGAAGACTTCCGCATAAAACGCCTTGATATCAGGATAGCTATGGGAAGACTCGATGTTCGTGACCACGTCGAAGGATCCATCTTTGAAAGGAAGGTACTCCGCATCGCCCTCTAGAAAGCTTACTCCAGGGTATCTATAGGTTTCCGTACAGAACGATATCGCCTGCGCAGAAAGGTCGATCCCCGTTATGCTCTTGACGGCGAAAAAGTTACGGATCACATAGGCAGTTCCACCTCTGCCACACCCGACATCGAGCACGCGGCGGTCTGTCATAACACAGTCGCCAATCACTTCCAGCACGAGCTTGACGGAGTTCTTGTTGAGGAAGTAGTCGGGCAGGGCGATCACCGCATACTGGGGATTGTGGTCAGGAACATAGCCCCAGTTCAAAAAAAAGGAGAACTGGCCAAATTCTGTGGCGTTGAGTTGTTTGGTTACCGCATCGTAAAAGCGCCTATAGTTGGCCTTGCGTTCAGCAGGAGAGGAGCCTATCTCAAATGTCAGCGGAGCGTCTTCCATCTCGACAGCGGCACCTGAGACGCACTCTACACGCTCAGGTGCGTTTGGCACAGACGTGGCGCTCATACACTCGCATGGGCGGTGGTGCGGGCTTCGAGGTGGCTTCCCCTTTCTGCAGCAGCTCAAAAAGCCTGCGTCTCTCTGGAGAAAGAGCGGCGATACGTTTGGTCAGCTCACTCATTTGACGTCTCCTCCTGGACCAGTTTCTCCTGTTGCACCAGGAGGTCTTTGACTTCGCTTTCCGAAAGTTGTTCGACGCGTTTCAGCAGCTGGGCGAGTTCTTCCTCATCTTCCTGTGTCGCCCTAAGGGCCTGCTCGATGCTCTCGCCAAGTGCGGCCACGGTCAAATCCGCGAAAATCTTCTGCAAGGGTAGCTCCATCCCGAAGGCGTCGCGTATCCGGGAAGTCAGCTGAATCGCGAGGAGGGAGTGTCCCCCCAGTTCGAAGAAATTATCGTGGATGCCGATGGGCCCCACGCCCATGAGTTCTTGCCAGAGCTCAGCAATGACTTGTTCCGCGCTCGGTCGTTGGCGCAACATAGGCACTGCTCAGATTTGGCCTGGGCAGCAGAGTAGCCACTTGGGCTCCCCGAGATTGTTGCGTCTGGCCGAGATCCTTGAGGTTAATCCACTGCTCGAATCTGGCTTGCAAGTCGCCGGCCGCGACAACGATCTGCCGCGGGGCTCTATCCAAAATACGCGCGAACGCTTCCACCCCCTCTTGCGGCAAGATGAAATCCATCATGCTGCCAGGCAGGGCATCCTGCGGAAATTTCCAGGCATCCCAGTTCACGCTGATCCAGGGGACAGCGTTCGCCCGGTTCTGCTGACTTGCAAAGGCGTCCATAAAGAGATTGGCCGCAGCATAGGGACAGAGTCCTAATCCTCCCAAAACCGCGGAGAGGGAGGAGAGCAGCAGGCAAAAATCCAGCTCTTTGCCGTGCAGCAGCTCTTCCAGGACGAGTAGCCCTTGCACCTTCGGCCGGAAATGCCGCTCACCCGCAGTGGGATCGGTCTGGTTTACCGCATAAAAGGCGTCTGCCGCCGTATTTCCGGCGCCGTGGATCACGCCATGGATAGCACCAAATCTTTCATAGACCTGGTTGATCACCTGGCGCATTTGGTCCCGATCGGCTGCATCGGCACTGCAGACCATGACCTCTGCACCATGTTCCTCGAGCGCCAGTAATTTCCGAAGCTTGTCGCTCACGTCATCGTCGCCGTGCTGCGTCAACCATTGGTCCCATTCGGTACGCTCTGGCAAAGCTGAACGGGCGGTTAAGACCAATTTCGCCTGCACAGTCTTGGCCAGATATTCTGCCAGTGCCAGACCAATCTGTCCGAGTCCACCTGTGATGAGGTAGACTCCCCCGTGCCTGAGTCTGGGCGCATCGCCATCGACTGCCCCCAGGCGCACTGGCTCAAAGGTTTGCACCCATCGACGACCGTTACGGTATGCCACAGCGGCTTCAAATGGTTCAACCGTGAGCTCGGCAAGCAAGTGCTCGAGGAGTCTTTGTTCCGAGCCGCCGTTGGTGCTGTGGGTCGTAATATCAATACTTCTACACCGTATGTTGGGATATTCCTGCGGTATGACCTTACAAGGGCCTAAGACAGTGGCCTTCGCCGGACACAAGGGCTCGTCGCCGGTGACGGCCTGGACCTGGTTTGACACAACGCCGATGTGGATGCGAGACGTGACGTGCTGTTTTTCCAGTGCCTGCGCCAGAAACAACAGACTGTAGAAGCCCCGGTATGGAGCTGTTGAAAGGTCTCGGCATCGGATGGTAGTGGCTCGGTCGGCGTCACGCTCCACAAGTGCACTATGGTGTCCGGAGCTTTGGTCTGCATGCGCAAGTCGGTGAGCAGAGCTTCGTAGTCATCGCGCTGTTGCGGGCGAATCGCATAGGTATGCGCATCGAGCCTGGCATACTGCTCGCCCATAACCACGCTCGTGATTTCCTGTCCGTCAGTCTCCAAGCGCTTGACCAGTTGCGACCCGAGCCCATCGGCATCGCTAAATACAAGCCAGTGGCCTTGTACCTGCCCCCGGTCGCTGCTGCGAGCAGACGTAGACGGCGCGGCCAGCTTCCAAGTTGGGAGGTAGAACAGATCGGCGACGTCTTGGTCTCCTCTTTGGTCGGCGGCATCCATGCCAGCAGCCTGCGATTCGGGTAGTCCAATCCAGTAACTCTGCCGTTCAAACGGGTACGTGGGCAGCGGAATCCGTTGGCGTCGTTCATGGGCAGCAAAGCCGTACCAATCCACCTGCATGCCGCAAAGCCACAGTCGGCCCAACGTGTTCAGGAGAAAGGCGACATCAGACTGCTGGTCATGGGCCGCACGGATGGAAGAAAGAAAGACCCGTTCCGCCTCGTGCCCGGGCTGCTGCCGGGCGAGTGTACTCAGGGTTTGCCCGGGGCCCACTTCCAGGAAGAGCCGCTGCGGATCGGTCAACAGCGCCTGTAGGCCGTCGGCAAAGCGCACCGTTTGGCGCAGCTGTCTTCCCCAGTAGCTCGGATTCGTGGCCTCCTCGGCGGTGATCCAAGTTCCCGTGACGTTCGAGATATAGGGGATTTCAGGGGGATGCAGGCTAACGGTTTGTACCTGCTGGATAAACGGCCACACAATCGGATCCATCATGCTTGAATGAAAGGCATGGGAAGTATGCAGACGGCGACAAAATGTGCCTCGGTCTGCAAGCTGTTTTTCCAGCTCGTCGACAGCGTCTGTCGGACCTGACAGTACACACAGCGAGGGGCCATTGACTGCAGCAAGGCAGAGGTCATCGTTGAGAAGTGGTTCCACCTGCTGCTCTGATAGGTCAGCGCCAGCATGGCACCAGCAGGCATCTGATCCATCAATTGACCGCGTTTGGCGACCAACGCCAGGGCATCTTCCAAGGAGAACACGCCGGCCAGACACGCGGCCACATATTCACCAATGCTATGGCCGATCATTGCCCGAGGAGATATACCCCACTCCATCCACAACCGCGCGAGGGCATACTCGATGGTGAAAAGCGCCGGCTGTGTGACCGCAGTCCGTGTGAGTCTCCGCGTCGCCTCTGCATGGTCTTCGGCATCGGAGTAGATCACCTGGCGCAGGTCAAATCCCAGAAGGGGGCCGAGCAGTTCCGAGCACTGGTCCACCTGCTCGCGGAACGTTGGTTCCGTTTGGTATAGCTCGCGGGCCATATCGACATACTGCGTGCCCTGTCCGGGAAACATAAAGACGAGAGCGCGATCCTTGGGCTCGACGACATGCGTCAAGAGCCGGTGTGGCTCCCGCTTTTCCAGAGCACTCGCCGCATCGGTCAGATCAGGGTGCGGGCAAACGAGCATGCGCCGATGATTTAAGGCTACGCGACCGACCTGGTAGGTATAGGCCACATCGGCGAGGTTGAGCTCAGGATGCTGTTGCAGGTGATGCACCACATTGTCGGTCGCGGTTTCGAGAGCAGAGCTGGTCTTGGCGGAGAACACCAGCAGTTGGACAGACCTGGAAGGGCTTGACGCTTCGCGAGGGGAGGCTTCTTCGAGGATCACGTGCGCATTTGTGCCACCAATACCAAAGGAGCTGACTCCGGCCCGGCGGGGGTGACCGTTGGTCTTCCATTCCGACAGCTTGGTGTTGACGTAAAAGGGGCTATTCGCGAAGTCGATCTCCGGATTGGGTCGCATGAAGTGTAAGCTGGGTGGCAGCAGCTTATGTTCGAGTGCGAGGACCGTCTTGATCAACCCTGCGACACCGGCCGCGAACTCAGATGTCCCATATTGCTCTTTAAGGAACCGATAGCACAGAAGCCCTTCTTTTGCGTTTGGGCGCGAAAAGCCTGCGTCAAGGCTGCGACCTCAATCGGATCGCCTAGGGAGGTTGCCGTTCCGTGCGCTTCGATATAGGTGATCGTTTCCGCACGCACCCCAGCTATGGCTTGGGCCATAGCCACCACCTGCGCCTGGCCATCTATGCTCGGGGCGGTGTAACCCACTTTCGTCGAACCGTCATTATTGATCTCTGACCCTTTGATCACGGCATGAATGTAGTCGCCGTCCGCGAGCGCATCTGACAGCCGCTTCAGGACCACAATCCCACCCCACTACCGGGCACGGTGCCCTGCGCCGCGGCATCGAATGTCCGACAGTGCCCATCGGGAGAAACAATGCTTCCCGGCTGATGAAAGTAGCCGCCCTTCTGCGGCACGCTGACGGTAACGCCACCGGCGAGCGCCATATCGGACTGGTACGTCAACAAGCTCTGGCATGCCATACACAGCGCAACCAAGGAGGTGGAGCAGGCGGTTTGCACCACAATACTCGGCCCCCTGAGGTTGAGTTTGTACGAGACGTGGGTCGTCAGGTGATCTTTATCGTTGCCGACGATTAACTGGAAGTCGTCAACGTAGCCCAGTTTGTCGAAGTTTGCATAGATGAGGTGCAGGTAACTACTCATATCTGCGCCAGCGAAAACAGCGATCAAGCCCGGATACGTTGTCGGATTGTAACCGGCGAGCTCAAGACTTTCCCAGGCGCACTCCAGGAAGAGCCGCTGTTGCGGGTCCAAGAGCTGAGCATCTCTGGCGTTGAAGCCGAAAAAGTGCGCGTCAAACAGATCGATATCTTCCAGCACGCCGCCGGCCCTCACGAAGCCTGGGATACTCCACAAAGTAGAGTCCGTGCCCGCAGCCCGCAATTCCTCGTCCGAGAAAATGGAAATGGATTCAACCCCATCGCGCAAGTTCTGCCAGAATTCATCCAGGTTTCGTGCGCCTGGGAACCGGCCGCGCATACCGATAATAGCAATATTTTCAGTAGGTTGCTGTGGTTTCTGCATGTACTCATTGGTGGCTGTCCTCCCCTGTAGACGTGGCCGCCGTTGGCCCATCACCGCCCGTTGCCTTTCCGCACGTTCTTGGACTGACTGAAATATGTGTGGCTGCCGTCGGCTCACCGTCTCGCGTTGCTTCTCCACACGCGCTTGCACGGGCTGCAACGCCAGTGGCTCGCTCTGCCCCTGGTATATATACTGCGCCAGGGAATTGATCGTGGGATAGCGGAACAGATCAATGATCGAGAGCTCGTGGTGGTTCAACATCTCACGTAATTTGCTGTACAGTCGCACCATGAGCATCGAATGACCCCCAAGATCGAAGAAATTGTCGTGCACCCCTACCTTTTCCAGCCCCAGCACCTCCTGCCATGCAACAGCGATGGTCTGCTCGATTCCCGTACTTGGCGCAATAAAGCTTCTTTCCATCGTGGGCCTCCCATGGTCTGGGGCGGGCAACGCTTGTCGGTCCACCTTACCATTGGGTGTGAGCGGCAGCGCATCCAGCAGCACAAACGTCGACGGCACCATGTCCTCCTGCAGTTGTTCGCGCAGGAAGCCTCGCACTATGGGTACCAGCCTCTGGGTATACTCCCCCTGCAGTGGGTTGTTCGCGTACAAGGTCCAGGTCCGCGCCGGCCCCGAGGGCCCTGCCGGGTAATCCATCACGACCGGCAGCCCCTCCGGCGTCCGCCGCCGCACGATCATGTCACATTGGTCCTCGGCGCCCGAACGCGCCCAACTGATGCGGACCTCATACGGCAGTTCCTCGCCCAAGGCCCACAGTGCCTCTGGCTCACCCCCATCTCCTCAGCCTCTCCAGCGCCTTCCGTAACTCTCCTGCCGTCTCGGGGCCATCGGGCCTTGTCAGCAGTTCCAGGATCTGCACCTCCGCCTGCAGCCGTGCATTCGGCACCCCCGCAATACCCAGCGCCTCCGGCTCGGTGTCCCGGAGTAGCTGCCGCAACGCCTCCAGGGTTGCAACCTGCGACCAGGCCATCCATGGGGGATCATGAAAGGCTGCTCCTCCTCCCTCCACCTGCAAGATCACGTCATACCGGAATTGCGTCAGCTCGTGACGGTGCCAGCCGCGCTTGGGTTGGATCTCGACCTGCCGGAGCTGCGGCAGATGCTGCTTCAGGGCTATGAAGAACGCCGGGTCGATGACCAGCTCCTGCTCCTGCCGCATCCGCTCGTGTACACGCTCCCGCAACTCCTGCGTCGACAGGGCGGCGTGGGCTCCGTTGCAGTTCCACAGCCGCATGGAAGGCTTTCAGCAGCGGCAGACTCCGCACGTCCCCCAAAAAGATGTAGCCGCCCCCTGAGACCGCCTTGACGGCTCCTTCCAGGACGCGCAGCAGATAGTCGATGCTCGGAAAATACTGCACCACCGAGTTGAGGACGACGGTATCGAAGGCCCCCGCCTCTATCCCCTCGAAGTCATTTGCCGGGCGTTGCAGGAGGCGCACCTGGGGGAGCGTTAAGGTCTCAAACTGTTTTTGGATATAGTCCAGGACTGCGGGGAGAAAGTCCGTCCCGACATAGTGGGTGCAGTGGGGCGCAATCCGGAACAGCAGCAGCCCCGTGCCGCAGCCGATCTCGATCACCCGGCGCGGCCGCAAGCGGAGAATCCGCTTGACGGTGTGCTCCACCTGTTCGCGCATGGCGTCCGCCGGAATTGGCAAGCCTGTGTAGCTGCTGTCCCAACCAACAATGTTGAAGGTCGGATCCTGTGGCCTGGCAGCCTTGCTGTACATTTCATTGTAATCTTCTCGCCATTGCGAGACCCGCTCGGCGTGCCACCCCGAATCTGACGGCGACCCCAGTTCCCCTTGGTAGTGCAGATTCGGCACGACATAAGCTACCAGCCGCTTCAGATCACCCAGGGCGCTACTGACAGCGGGTGAGGCAACACGACCGTTGAGTTGTAGCGCGAGGAGTGTTCGCTTTTGCAAGGAGAGATTTGCGATGCGTGTCGCGAGACTATCCATGTGGTCAATCCCTTTCTCCTTTCAGGCCGTGCTTGTCGCCGCCTAGATTTAGAAATACGACTGGAGTATTCCTCTCCTTCTGATATCTAAGAGAGCACAGTGGAATGAACCGCCGAAGGTATTGAAATTTCGAAAATTACAGGGTATTGGCTTAAACTCCCATTCCTTCAGCGCCTTAATCAGCGGAATCTCATGCTTCTCAACCATTACCCTTTCTTTGTCTAATATTAAGATGTTCATACTTACCCATGTACTGCTCATATACATCGTATGACTATTCGGAATGCATGGCTCAGGAGCATATAAGATGTCCCATGTTTTAAACATTTCTGGAATCTTTTTTAACCTCTCGGGATTCACCAAAAGTTTTCCATGAGCGAGTGGCATAAAGGTTGCGTCTATATGCATAGCATGGGGATCGTCAACCTCGAGCTCATGAATGATGTATGTATCTCCCCAAATGCCTTCTGAGCCAGTTGATACCAAAACTGTTGGTAACATGGCTTTTCTGAACAAAAATATCTTTGCCACATCGTATGAAATCAGCAGCATCAAAAGTGGGTTCAAACTCTGTAATCACATGCTCTTCTTCAGTCTTTTGCATTATTCCATGAGGATTGTAATCATAATTGTATAGATCATCGCTTAGTTGCGGTTTGGGAGCAGCAGCCCATCGTGCCCCTTGTAAGAAGTAGTTTTTAATAAGCAAACGATAGGAGTTAATCTCGAAGTATCGGGACCTCCAAGCCATAGGAGCCTCAATGATTTCATCCCCAATGACGAGCATCACATCCCGAGGCATGGCGGCATAGATGCCACTGGCGCTGGCCCAGTCCGGCGTCGCATAGAATTAGAATGGTCGACAACCTCAGGCCGCCGTACAGTGACACCTTCTGCTTCCAGTATGTGGACACATTCTTCTAAATCTTTGTTTGCTGCTTGTATGTGTTCTTGTGGAAAGGGACACCCTCCACGCGTGCGGAAGAAATGCCACTGCCTTTCGGGCATCGTTGATTCAAGGGTAATATGCCATGGATGGAACACATGCTTTATCTAAACGCCCCACAATTACTTCTTCGAGCGGATCCCATTCATTGTAGGAATTCACGGTCGGTATTTGATATGTCGGAGCTGTTACAACGTGCTGCTCTGCCATTGCCACGGTCCTCCACGCGTCTTCCACAGATCAATCCACTACTTCACCGCCTTGACGACAGCCATCGAATCCGCCCACCAATAGTTGCAATCGTCCGGAGGAACCAAGGACCTTACAACACTGAGAGTAAAGGAGCTAAAGTACTTGAAAATGAGTCTTTGATGCCTGCGACTGAGCGAATCGATTTCGCTTGTGAAATAGGTGAAAATACCTCCGCTCCGGAGCAGGGCAGCCGCCGTGGAGAAAAACGCTTCAGCAAAGGTGATACTGTTGAGGATGGCACGCTGGAATTCATCTTCACTAAGGGGATACGCATCGAAGAAGACCCCATCATAGGTTTCCAACTGGTCCACAACATCTTGCCATTTTCCATGCATGAGTCGAATATCTCGCTCTGGGTATCGACTCATCCATTGCTGACATGTTGCTACAACGTCGTCGTTGTATTCAATAATGGTATGGGATCGTACATCACGCTCTTGAATGTACGTCGCCGAGATGCCCATGCCGAAACCGACCTCGAGGATGTCCCCATGGGTCTCGGTCACGACATCCGCCATGGCCTGCATCAAGGGGCGTTCCCAAGCCTGCATGACCTGCTGGTCCTCGATGACGAGTTGAGTGTCATTGTACCGAGCGCGACTAGTCCCCCAATTATGCTGCATGCGCACGCGTGGCGAACCGGTGACAAAGCGCCGGGATACCGCATCTAAATGCCGTAGATCGTTGTCGAATTCATCCAGCGCTCTTTGCAGCAACCAGTGTTTTTGGTGCTCTTGGGGCGGTCGGATAAACTCCTTGTCCAGTAGTCTGAGAAAAATCTCAAATTCGGGAAACCTTTGGATCATCGTGTTTCTCCTAGCCTCAGCGTCTGTCTCGTAGAGCAACAGAAATGCTGTCTCAGCCTCGGAAAGCGCTTCCAGGTCCGTCAACAACCGGTCTGCCTCTGCCGCGCCCCAAGACGATATCTCCTGGAGCAAGATATCCGGATCGGGCACGCTCTCGGCATCCTTGGACAGAGTTCGCCGCAATCCCTCGTCGTTCTCTCCGACAAGCACTACGGCATCGTGAATCGCCGGGTGTTGTTTCAGCCGTGCCTCGATCTCGCCCAATTCGATCCGGCATGCCTCGGATTTTGACCTGGTGGTCGAGGCGGCCCAGGAACTCGATGTTGCCGTCCGGGAGGTAACGAGCCCGATCGCCCGTCTTGTACAAGTGTGCTGCTCGGTTCGGCGCTGAAGGGATTAGGCATGAAACCTACCGCGGTCAGTTCGGGCCGCTTGAGGTACCCGCGAGCCAGGCTAGCGCTGCTGATGTGTAGCTCACCTGGCACACCAATGGGGACTGGCTGCAGGTGGGCATCCAGAATATAAATCTGCGTGTTGGCAATTGGACGACCAATAGGGACGATACCTCTTGATCCCGGGCCTACAGGTCCAGGCGGCGGCATCAATGGTCGCTTCCGTCGGCCCATAGAGGTTGTACAACTCGGCATCCAGGCGGGCAAAGAAGCGCTCCTGGAGTGCAACGGGTAATGCCTCACCGCCGCAGAACACCCGCTTCAGGCCTTGGCAACCCTCGAGTTCTTTTTCCTCGATGAAGATTTGCAACATGGAAGGCACGAAGACAGCGACGGTAATCTGTTCCTCGGCAATCAGCCTGACGAGGATAGCCCATGTCCAGTTGCCCACCTGGCCGTGCTAGGACTAACCGAGCGCCGGCGAGCAACGGTGCAAAGATTTCCCAGACCGATACGTCGAAATTCAGCGCCGCGATGTGCAGGAGGCCGTCCGCCTCGGTCAACGGGTAGGTTGCCTGACCGCGATGCAAGCGGTTACACACCGCGCGGTGAGTGACCATGGCTCCTTTCGGCCAGCCTGTGGAGCCTGAGGTGTAGATGACGTAAGCGAGGTTATCGGCCATGATGTTGCTGCTGAGGTTCTCGTCACGCTGCTGGGCGATGATGTCCCGGTGAGCGTCCAAGAGTACCAGCGCAGCATTATGCGTGGGCAGCGTCGCTCGCAACCGCTCCAGCGTCAAGAGCACCGCCGCTTGTGCGTCTTCGATCACGAAGGCCAGACGCTCCTTCGGATACGTCGGGATCCAGCGGGACATACGCCCCTCCTGCCTTGAGAATGGCGAGCAATCCACCACCATGTCCAGTGAGCGCTCCACGCAGATGGCCACCAGTACCTCCGGTCCCACCCCAGCGCCCGCAAGTGATGCGCCAACTGATTCGCTCGCCGGTTTAGCTCGCGATAGCTCAGTTGCTGCCTTCAGAGACCACGGCGGTGGCATCCGGCGTCTGCTCTACCTGGGCGTCGAACAATTGATGTATACACACGTCTTTAGGATAGGAGGCTGCCGTATCATTCCACTCCACCAGCAATTGCCGCTGTTCTGGCTGGGTCAAGAAGCCGCAATCCGACAGGAGCTGATCGGGATCGGTTACGATGCCCTCCAGCAAGATCTGAAAATGTCCCGCCATCCGGGCAATCGTGGCCGCAGTCGAACAGATCGGTGGTGTACTCAATCCGTACCGTAAGACCGTCTGGGCTCCCATAGAGGTCGAATGCCAGGTCGATGCTCGCCGTCCCGCGCTCGATCTTCATAGGAAGTCGGGAGGTGTCATCCGGCAGATCTGTGACCAAGCCCCGTGTTTTCGAAGAGTTGAAATGAGACCTGAAACAGCGGATTCAGGCTCATGTCACGCTCTGGCTGGAGTTCCTCAACCAGCTTCTCGAAGGGCAGATCCTGATGGGCATAGGCTGCCAGCGCTACCTGCCGCACCCGTCTCAGGGCCTGTCGAAAGGTTGGGTTGCCCGACAGGTCGGTCCGCATCACCAGCATGTTGACAAAGAACCCGATCAACCCCTCAATTTCGGCCCGGTTCCGGTTGGCAACCGGCGAGCCTACGACGATGTCGCCCTGTTGCGTATAGCGGGAAAGCAGCATTTTAAAAGCCGTCAACAGGGTCATGAATAAGGTGACACCTTCCCGCTTGCTCAACGCTTGTAGCCTCTCGGCTAGCCTCTTGGGCAGCGTCCCGAAATGAAAAGCACCTTCCAAGCTCGGCACCGCCGGTCGCGGGCGATCCGTGGGCAGTTGCAGGGTAGGCAGGTCGGCCAACTGTTGCTTCCAGTATGCCAGTTGCCCCTCCAACACCTCCCCCTGCAGCCAATTGCGCTGCCACACGGCAAAGTCGGCATACTGAATGGGCAACTCCGGTAGCGGCGACGGCTGCCCGGCGCAGAAGGCGGGGTAAAGGGCCATAACTTCGTTGAGGAACACCGTATGGACCAGCCATCGCAGATGATGTGGTGCATCGTCAGGAGGAACACGTAGTCCTCCTCGCCCAGATGCAGCAGCGTTGTGCGCACCAGCGGACCCTGAGCGAGGTCGAAAGGCCGGCGGGCTTCCTCGGTGGCTAAGCGAAGGGCTTCGACCTCGCGCGCAGGCTCCGGCAAATGCCGCAGGTCCACCACCGACAGGGGTAGACTGAGAGCTGGGACGATCACCTGGATGGGTTCCCCATGCACCGAGCGAAACGTCGTGCGCAAGGCTTCATGCCGGCGCACAATCTCGTTGAACGTCTGCTCCAGCGCCGCCGGATTGAGGGGCATCTTGAGGGGTACAGCGACATCGGCGTTGTAAAATGGGCTCCCAGGCGCTACCTGATCCAGGAACCATAGCCGCTGCTGGGCAAAGGACAAGGGGAAAGTCTTGGGCTCGTGAGACCGCTTTTGCATGAGCTCTGCCAGCAGCGCACGCTTTTCATCGGGGGAAAGCTCTTGGATGTTCTGTAAGGCGTCGTTCACTTCACCTCCTTAGTGCATGATAAAAGGCGTCCTCTGGCTCACCCATCCAACTCCCATGACGCCAGTATCCGTGGCCGGACACCGTTGGTGTCTCTTGACAGGCAAAACATGGTGCCGTTATTACAGACGCGGAAGCAAATGTGGACTGACCCAAGCATTCTGGGCCAACAGCACCTAGGGCGATGGCCGAGACGGCTGTATACTCCTGTACGCGGTCGGTGGCGTGGCTTCCCGCACTATTCTTGACAGCTCGGCAGATATGACACGAAAAAGAGCCAGTTGAGCGCTGCTGAGGAAGAAGTGACCACCGGGAAAGAACCGAAAGGTGAATGCCCCCCACGTCTGGGCATACCACCCGACGACACCGTCGTAGCCGATCTTGGTATCGTACTGGCCGCCGAATGCAGAGATAGGGCTCGCAAGGGGTGCCCCGATGGTAGGGACATATGTTTCGCACATCTCAATATCTGCACGAAGGGCAGGCAGCACTACCTGCATCAATTCGGCGTTTAGCAGAGCCTCTTCGGGCATGCCATTGTAGCGTCGCCGTAGTGCCCCCAGGAAGACGGTATCGGGCAGATGGTGGATAGGGGGATCAAGAGCTGGGAGATGCGGAGCACGGGCACCGGAGACAAATAAGTGCACCGGGGTTTTCCCGTGTCTTCTGCGAAGTTGCTGGGCGAGTTCGAAGCTGATGAGCGCTCCCATACTGTGCCCGAAAAAGGCAAACGGGAGATGAAGCAGAGGCTGAAGATCTGAAGCCAGGGTCTCAACGAGAGGCAACAGACGGGTGAACGGCCTCTCCCGCCACCGGTGCTCCCGGCCAGGCAGCTGAATAGGACAAACTTCTACCGTGGGCGGCAATTTGGCGGACCATTCCCGAAATATTGAAGCACCACCACCTGCATAGGGAAAACAGAACAGACGCAAGCGGGCTTTTGAAGGTGGCTCTATGGGAATTCTGCTGATCCACCTTGAATACGACATCTGAGAGGACGCTCTCAACGCGCCACTGTGTGGTGCCATGCCCCTCCCCCTTACTGAAGCAGCCTTGGTCTGTGAGCAGTCAACTCAGTGCTATCTCTATCTATCCTTAAGGTGTGGATCTTTAGAGGCGGCTAGCGTGATCACTCTTCAACCTAGGGTATGAGAGTCCCCTATAATGCCGCATATTCTTGGGGGGAGAGTTCCCACCGTTGCCCTGTGGTTTTATCCTCTTTTTCGACTTTAACGACGGCCCCCGTTGTAGTATTGAGGGTGTAAATTCACTCCTCAAGACCTACAAATGTGAACTACCCAGCCATCCTAGTTCACTCCTTGACTCAGCGCTCGAGCGCTGAGTATCTTAGCCGGAGCTCACAGTCTGTACTTGTGATCTTGAGATGACTTTGTTGCCACCACATATAGCCGCTGACCGTACTTTGGACTTTGTCTCGTCGAGCCATGAGGTGTCTTCCAGGCACGCCCAGACTTTGTGGGAGACCACCCTATGCCTAGTATTCGCTCTCGGGCAGCTGGGTAGGTCGAACCTCAATCTCAGGGCCAAGCGCGCCTATCCAAGACCGCTAGGATGACGTGCCCACGCCGGCAAATGGAAAGCACAGCAACCTCACCTTCGTGTCCCATTCAGTGCAGTGGCGTGAGAGGTGGCCGAGAGCCAGCTATGGTCCAGTGCCAACCCTGGACGATACATAGACAGCCACATAGTTGGCCAAACTCAACACCACCTAAGTCTTGCCGGGAATTTTAGTGGGGCGGCATGCGCAGGCCAACGGTGACGCCGTACTACCTGCGCATGCACCGCCGGGGTCGGATCGTACTAGCAGCGCGGCGAAGGTCCCCCCACTCGCTCACGCGCGTGGCATTCTATAATGCATTGACAGGCATAGAAGCCGCGCTCGTAAGAGAGCAACCGTGGAAGCTCTTCTGCCACGGCATACTAAGCGCCAGTCGGAGCATGATATACACCATCTGGATCGGTATAGCCGCCATAGGCATCGGTGTAGCCACCGTAACAGTCCGCATAGCCGCCAGAGGGATCGGTATAGCCGCCGTAGGCATCGGTATAGCCGCCAGACGGATCAGCATAGCCACCGTAGGCATCGGTGTAGCCGCCCATAGGATCGGCATAACCGCCATAGGCATCGGTGTAGCCGCCAGAGGATCGGCATAGCCACCGTAGGCATCGGTGTAGCCGCCAGACGGATCGGCATAGCCACCGTAGGCATCGGTGTAGCCGCCAGAGGATCGGCATAGCCACCGTAGGCATCGGTGTAGCCGCCAGTACGGATCGGCTAACCACCATAGGCATCAGTGTAGCCGCCCAGCGGATCAATATAACCACCGTAGGCATCGGTATAGCCGCCCAGACGGATCAGCGTAACCGCCGTAGGCGTCGGTGTAGCCGCCCAGCGGATCAGCGTAACCGCCGAACGCATCAGCATAATCGTAAGCGTTGGCCATCGCTCCTCTCCTTGTCTTTGTCCTCACGTTCAATCGGCGCTCAGCGCTTTCCAGTGAACGCTTTATATAATCCGAAATACCTTTCACGTATGCTTGCATCGCAGGACTGCTCAGGGGGTCATACAGGGATGCGGCGTATGCAGCATAGTACGGCGCTGCATAGCATGCAAAGCCGTATGCTGCCGCATACTCTTCCTGAGTGAACTCTCTGGGCTTGCCCGTCTGCTCGTCCAGCTTCTCTATCTTGACGATGGCGCCCGTTGCGTCATCAACTGAAACGACGTACTGGGATATTTTCCTTGGGGTCGCACTTCTGGGTCCCTTCTCGGGGTCGCACTTCTGTCCTCCGGGTCGGAACGGGCTTCTCGGTCACCGGCGGCGCTGACCCGCCGGGAGGTGGGGTACCCTCGCTCGAAATCTCGGGTGTTTGTTCTTCCGCCACAGTTTGGGACTCCTTTTCGGGTTTTTGCCCCCTTTCACCGGGCACGGCCACGCCTTCCACCGGCTCAGCCGAGCCTTGGACTTCCTCGGCCACCCAGGGCTTCTCGGTCACCGGCGGCGCTGACCCGCCGGGAGGTGGGGTACCCTCGCTCGGAATGTCGGTGTTTGTTCTTCCGCCACAGTTTGGGGCTCCTTGTCGGGTTTCTGCCCCCTTTCACCGGGCACGGCCACGCCTTCCACCGGCTCAGCCGAGCCTTGGTTCTTCCTCGGCCCCCGCGGCTCGCTTCCTGGGCTGTCGGCCCCTCCTCCTGCCCTCGGGGTTCTGTCGATTATTTGCCATGGCCACAGGTATCCGCGTTGGCCTTCCTCAGGTGACTGGCCATAGCCAGTACCCATACAACGTGCCTACGACGACTGTCGCCCAGTAGGCGGTCAACACAGCCGAGTGTGCATCCACAAGACCGGCCCCAGTCGCTTCGTCGGGCCCTGGACCTGCAGGGAGACCGGCATGAAATGGAGAAACGGCCCCGCTGAACCCATCAACGACATCGCGGGCGGTGTATGTCAGCACAGCCTTGAGTAAGGCCGGAGTGATGCTCGGTGCCACTTGCTTGATGAGCGCCGCGACGCCCGCCAATTGTGGAGCAGCAGCCGATGTACCGCTGAAAGCCGCCCATCCATCGTCGGGTGCCGTTTGGTCACCATCTGGGAAAATGCTGCCCGCATTGCCCGTGTCGATATTGTCCCCTGGTTGCACCGGAAGCATGATGTAAATGGCCTTTGGCCTCATGCCGACGAGCCCACATACGTCCGGAACCTGACGCCCCGGATAGATCTGACTACTGAACGCGCTCGAATAGTCAGAAGCCTGCAAGCTGCCGTCTGGCCCCATGAACACGCCACCGGCGGAGATCACGTCCGGATGCTGCCCTGGAAACCCCGCATGCCCGTTGCCCGCCGAGAAGATCACCGTAATTCCGCTGGCCACGGCAGCCGCCACTGAGGCGGCCAGTACCATATCTGCGGCGCTTAGTTCGAACGGAGAATTCGACCCCCAACTGCAGGTGATGATGTCCGGCTGTAACGCCACTGCGGTGTTGAACGCTGCGATCGTGTTCACGAAATTCATCTTGACGGGGATCAGCTCGCATCCAGGAGCGATGGCCAGGATATTCGCCGACTCCCCGGTCCCGTGACCCGACTCATCATCATTCGGATCAGCCGCTCCAGGAGCCAGCACTACCGGTGAGACATTGTAGCCTTGGGCCTGGAAAAACGCATGTCGGTACCATCCAGAATCTACCATAGCCACTCGCACGCCTTGCCCTGTAATGCCATATTGATGGACCTGAGTTGCATGCGAAGCTGTCGCGACATCCCTCGGAACCTGCAAGTGCCAGTAGTCCGCTGCCGTCGGGAGGGGTGATTCTGAAAAGAATGCACGAGGAACTTCGAGCGCCACACCTTCGATGACGCCGGCAAACGGCGTACCAGCCGTGGATATCAGACCTAAGATGTCCGTATCCGGAGAGTCGAGGTATGTTGTTGTCGCCCCGCGCGCGAGGTCGACTTCTTTCTCGACGATCTTCGTGTGGAATGTCCTTTCGAAGAGATCGGGCGGCCCGGCAAAATTGATGGCTACAGGTGTAACACTCAGGATTTCAAACCCAGCTGTGCGTAGTTGTGCTACAGCTGTTTGAATGACGCTGGGAGGCGACGCCACTGCGTGGACTGTCCTTTGGGATATATGGCCCCCGGCATGAAACAGAGGGACGCCTCCTACTGAAAGAGGGGATGCTTGCGCGTATACTAGATCCGGGAGTGCCATGACCCTTGCCCCAGGTGCGTCGGTTTACGCCGAGTGAGGACTCAATGTTAGGCAACTTCGCCGATATTGGGGTCGACGAAGCCAAAGTCAGAAGCCAGTCTTCTTCATTAGGCACGGGAGTAACCAGCGTCGGAGCTACAGCCTCTTGCCGGAAGGCTCAAGCCATATAAATCGGCGAAGCTTGGTCAGGAAATAGAGACCTCTGGGGGGGAAAATTATGAAGCCAAATGCAGCAGCCTGTGGGGTATTCGTCTGCGTCATATTACGACCCCCTTGTCGACTATTCTGTCGACAGCGTCGACCGCAGAAACGAAGACAAGCAAGTGATCCAGAGTGAAAGACTCAATTTCTACCTATATACACCAACACGCTCATTTATGTCAAGGGAAATGCATGTCCTGATGTTTTGGCAGATATTGATATAAGAATCAACTGATTACGACGACATCAGTTGTGTCGGCGTACGGTCAGCTAACTTCAGCTCTGCTCTGCACCATTGAACCTTCTGGGCCCCGACGCTCCCCATCACCGCATAGCCAATCCCTATCGCACATCGGAAAGGAAAGGATACCGGAAGCTGCTCTCGCCAGCAGTGTAGAAATATGCTACGCTACAATAGGTTATGGCGGTGAAGGACCGGCCACAGCCTACGCCGCAAATCGGTCTTTCCGCGCACCGGAGCCGCTTAACGTAGAGAGGTGATGCCCATGAATACGAGCGTGCTCGCAGCACAAGTCGTGCTCAACACTTCAGGCCTCCAGCAGGCACCATGGGTGATGGAGCAGTTTAAGGCAGCAGGCTTTCAAATAGGCCCTCTAGTCGGCGTGAGTTTCTCGATAGAGGGGCCGGTCGAACGCTTTGAGGAATTCTTCCAGGTGCGAGCCGAACAGCAAAGCCCGCAACCGTTCCCGGTGGACGAGCTTCCACTATCGTCCTTGAATCCCACTCTCCGCCAGCATATCGCCACTGTCCTCTTCACTCGGCCACCCGATTTCGGGCCAGTCGGGTCATTTTGAGCGAGGCATTCACGTTGGACGTCAGGAACAGCGAAGGTTGGCGGCTCTTCAGGTCAAGCGGCGGGATTCGGGAAGCCAGGACATCGGCCAGTAGGCCGGTAAATCATCGGCAGGAAGTCAATCAAGACAAACTCAGGTGTACAGGTCCGGAAGATCGTTTTCGAATAACACGGTATCTCCCACCCCCACGATGGTGGGCAGGACGATGGTGGCGCCCTTGAGGTCGCGGACGACGCGGATCTTGTCGGGGGGGAAGTTCTTGGCCTTAAGCCCTGCCACTAAGGGTTTCGTCCGCTCCACTCCGACGAGCACGACATAGTCGCACACCTCAGCGGCCTTCGCCCCCAGTGCTTCATTCAGCTGTGCCTCCAGCGGGCCTAATTCGATCATTCCTGGCGTGACCAGGATGCGTTGCCCGGTGGTAAAGCTGCCAAGGACCTCCAAAGCCTCCGTGGCGCCGATCGGGTTGGAATTGTAGGAGTCATCGATGACCGTCACGCCGCTGCCGTTGTCGAGGAGTTGCAAGCGGTGGGGTACGGGGGGAAGCTCCTGAATCGCTTTGGCCAGATGGAGCAGAGGGATACCGATGGCCAGGGCAGCGCAGGATGCCCCGAGGATATTCAGGACATTGTGGTGCCCGAGGAGAATCGTGCGGACAGCAACGCGCCTGCCATCCTGGCTCACCATGGTAAACGACAGACCCTCTGGGCCCATGGCGATATGCTCCGCCCAGAGATCAAGGTTCTGCCCGGCCGTCTGCAGGCCGTAACGCATGACGCGCACGTGTGTGGTGCGGTGTGCGAGGGCGCGACAGCGCGGATCATCGTTGTTGAAAATCGCCACGCCAGAGGCTGGCAGCGCTTCGATGAGCTCGTACTTCGTGGCCTGAATGTTGTCGATGGTCTTGAAGCGCTCCAGATGCTGGGGACCGATGGCCGTCAGAATGCCGATGGTAGGATGCACAAACTCGCTCAGTTCCTTGATATCCCCCTGACGATAGGCGCCCATCTCGGCGATGAACACCTCGGTATCGGCTGCCAAATTTTCGTTGATCACCCGACAAACACCCATCATGGTGTTATAGCTCAAGGGCGTCTTGAGCACCCGACGGTGGCCGGCGAGCAGATGCTCCAGGAGATACTTCGTCGAGGTCTTACCGTAACTCCCGGTGATGCCGATCACCAGCGGCTGCACGTCACGCAAGCGATGCTGGGCACGGCGCAGATAGGTCCGATTAATGGCATTCTGTACGGGTGACAGGATGAGGTTGGCCAACACGGTCATCAGCGGGCTCAACTGGATCACTGCCAGCGCCGCCAGCACGATGACCAGCACGGCATGCGGGCTCAAAGCCGTCGACAGGTCTGGCTGCAGGGAGGAAAGCGCTAACCAGGTGCCGAACCCCATGACAGCGCCGGAGATGGCCAGCGACGCCCCCAGAATGCGCCGGGCACGACCGGTGTACACCAGCGGTTTTTTCGGTGGTTCGGCCTGGCGATAAGCATATAGCAGCAGACCCGCCTCACACACGACCCAAGCAGCGAGCAGGAAGGTCCCGTCGACGAACCCCGTCGGCAACACAAGCGCCAGGCTCAGGAAAAGCACCTGGCAAAGTCCCGAAGGAGCCTCTAGGAGACGGCTTCGTGGCTGGGCCAGCAGCCACTGCACCAGGCGATGGTTGGCATAGCTATCAAGTTGCAGCATGTGCAACGCCCGCTGGGTGCGAAAAAATGCCCACCCCAGGGTCACCATGATAGCCAACGCCACGACGATCAGATTGAGCGGTAGACTCATGTGGAAGGACTTTCACGCTGCTCGTCTGGCTCGCGCAGAAACCGTCGCACGAGCAGGCGAAAGCGGTCGAATTGATCCAGATAGGCAAAGTGGCCGGCGTTCTCAAACACGACAAGTTGGGCGGCGGGAATCAGTCGCGCCATCAGCTGTCCGGATGCCAGAGGCACATCGCGGTCCTGTGCACCCCACACCAGCAGTGTCGGCGATGTGATCCGCGGCAGCAATGGGGTCAGGTCTTCGGTAATCACTCGCACCAGCGTCGGTCGCAAGGGACCAGCGCTGGCATAGTCCTGCGATTGCACCCGGCGATAAATCGCTGCCCGCGCCTTTTCCCCGATCCACCCTCCATGGGCCGCCAGCCATTTGCCCAGACGTGCCGCTGTCCGTTTCAGACGGGTCGCCAGGGCGGGGCGCGTCCGAATGCCGGCGCTACACACCAGGACCAGCTTGCCAACACGTTCTGGCGCGGTCGCCGCCAGCTGGATGGACACCTGTCCGCCGAACGAATGGCCAATCAGGTGGGGTCGGTCCAGCTGCAGGTGCTCCATGATTTTCAGAGTCAGGCGCGCATAATCGGCCGATCCCCAGGTGGTCGGCGGCAAGCTACTGTTGCCGAAACCAGGGAGATCAAAAGCGGCCACCGTATACGAGCGCTGTAGATCGTCCAGCACCGGGGCAAAGCTCTCGATGGCTCCTCCCCAACCGTGCAACAACAGCACGTGAGGGCCCTGACCACCCACTTGAGCAGCGCACCGTAAGGCCATCGATATGGAGCACATCCTGGCGCCAGGGGCCTATGGCAGCATCGCCGAGCGTGGTTGAGGATTGTCTCATGGCCTCTGCCGCACGCTTTCGGAGGCGGGCTCATCCTTTTTGCGCAGCAGATTGACCTCGAACGAGAACTGGGTCTTGGTGCGTTCTTGATGGCGCCCCCACGCGATGGTGATGAGGGTGTCCACCAACTCATCGAAGGGAAGGCCCGTCGCTTCCCAGAGATAGAAGGCTAGAGAGCCGGGGATGGAGTTCACTTCGTTGAGATACAGGGCATCGCGATCTGACTGGTACAGGAAGTCGATACGCGAGGTTCCCGCCGCGTCAATGGCACGAAACGCTTGCATGGCGAGGTTTTGCACGCGTTGCGCAAGCTCTGCCGTGATAGGGGCAGGGATGAGGCGATCCAGCGATGCCATGCCCCCGGGTGGCCTGGCGTGTTTGGCACTTTTGCCGCCACGTTTGTACTTGGCATCGAAGGAGAGAATCGCCTCATGCGTGAGTGGTTGTTCGCAGACTGAAACTCGCTCCGGTGGCCCCATGACGGCGCAGTTGATCTCGATGAAGTTGGTGAGAGCAGGTTCTACGATGACACGGCCATCCAGGATCAACGCCGCGGCAATCGCTTCGCGCAGGGTCCCACGATCATGGCAGCGCTTTACCCCGATGCTGCTACCCAGGCAGACGGGTTTGACGATGACCGGATAGGCAAATGCCGCTTCAATGCGGTCGACGCTCCCGGCCGGATCCTGGCCCCATTCGGCACGCGAGAGGACGAGCCAATCCAGCACCGGGATACCAACGCCGCGGCAGATGACCTTGGTCAGGGCTTTATCCATGGCGATGGCTGAGGCAGCGACCCCCGCGCCGACGTATGGGACATCGGCAAGCTCGAACAGCCCCTGTATGCTGCCATCTTCTCCGAAGCTGCCATGTAAACAGGGGAAAAACACCTCGGCCCAGAGCTGGGGCGGTTTCCTGAAGAGGCCCTGTCGCCTGCCCGGATGGACGACTAATTGTCGGATCGAGCGATCCGGACTTAAACTGACATGCACGACACCCGTGGCACGGGTTGGCTCACCCGCAGGATCGGTATATAATTTGAGGTTGTGCAGGCTTTCGCCGGCATACCATTCGCCATCCTTCTCGATGTAGATCGGCAGGACGCGATGCCCTGCCGCCTTCAGGGCATCCATGATCTGATGACCGGTGATGACAGATACTTCATGCTCGACAGAGCGCCCACCAAATAATACCGCCACAGTTTTCTCTGCCATAGTGTTGCGCCAGCCTCCATGCCTCGAGGTCGTGGTTGAGGTGTGTGCCGGACCTTTGAGCGGTGCCATGAGTCGGGTTAGCAAGGCTCAATCTATCGCAGCGCGTGGTCGAGGTCAAGAATTCCCTTTCCGCTAGCGGCGGGCACCGCTAGTGCACCCGTCCGGGCGCGCGCCTGATGAAAAACACCAGCGGCATAACGACGACGCCCAGCGCTGTCATCAGGAGAAAGCAATCCTGGTAGGCCGTCATGGTGGATTCGAGGATGAGCTGCCGCTGCATCAGGCCCAGTGATTTCAGCCCTAACATGCTCCCGGTCTCACCAGTCTCGGCCAGAAATGCTCCAATGGGCGCCCATACGTCTGTCCAGGGGAGCGATGAGAGGACTTGCTGTTGGTCGAGCATATGGGCGTGATAGAGTGTCCGGTGCTCGAGAAACGTCGCCATGACCGCGATGCCAACGGTGCCCCCAAGCCCCTGCTGCATGATGTTGATCAGCCCTGAGCCCATGCGCACCCGATCGGTCGGCAGGGTCATCAACGAGGCGGCGTTCATCGGTGTGAACACGAAGGCAATGCTGAAATAGCGCCAGACGATCAGCCAGATGATCACCTGCATCGGCGTGTCGAGCGTCACAGACGAGAACCAATAGCACGACAGGGCAAACAGCCCCAGACCGAAGAGCACGATCAAGCGCCGATCGATCAGATCTGCCAGCCGGCCCGCCCCCAAGGTGGTAAACGCCATGATGAAGGCACCGGGGAGAGTGGCAAATCCCGCCTGCGCCGGTGTGTAGTCCAGGGTGCGTTGCATGAGAATGGTCTGCATGAAATTGCTGGCCCAGAAGTTTACGGCATTGATCAGGATCACCACGGAGACAATGGCAAAGCCAACGTTGGTATACAAGCGCAGGTCTACCAAGGGCTCGTCCCGCCAGAGCTCGATCACCACAAACAGCACAAACGTCACGCCGCCGACCACGAACAGGCGTTGGATGAATGGCGCATCCCACCCATGACGATGCCCCTGACTCAAGGCGATCAGTAAGCACACCAGGAACACCGCCAGGGTGACCAGACCGGGCAGGTCGAGCGAGCGTCGCTGCGCTTCCCGCGTGTTTGGCAGGACCAGGCACACCAATACCATGCATAGGAGACCGGGAACGAGATTCAAATAGAACACCGCCCGCCAGCTCAAAAAGTCGGTGAGATAGCCCCCGATCACCGGGCCGACTGCCGGCCCAAACGCCGCGGCCAACCCAAACAATCCCATCGCCAGCCCACGTTCTCGTGGCGGGAAGGCCTCGTTCAACAGGACCATCGCCATCGGAATCAACGGTCCCCCGCCTACCCCCTGCACGATGCGGAAAAAGATCAACGCGCCTCCGCTCCACGCCAGTCCGGAAAGTGCCGAGCCGGCAATAAACGTCAACAGACTGAGCAGGAAGAGATTGCGATTCCCCAAGCAATTCCCCAACCAGCCGACGGTGGGGATGAGCACCGCACTGGCGATCATGTATGCCGTGATGATCCACTGCACTTCGTCGAGATTCATGCTGAAGGTGGTCATGATCGGCGGCAAGGCGACGTTGACCGTTGCACCGCTGACCACCACCAGAAACGCCCCAAACATCACCGTGGCAGTGACCCACCACTTATAGGCTGGATGATCGGGAGCGACCCAGGGCGTGGAGCCCTTCGTGACGGGAATTCGGTGGGTCAACGGTGGGTCATGCAGTCGTGCCATTGAAGGTAACTTTCACCAGGCGTGGAGATGAGGTCCGAAGTCAGCCGTTTGTGTGAACATTGCCCCTGCCATCGAGAGCAAAAAAAACTTTCTTGTCAATATTTTAGGCCGGATGCCTGAGGTGACACGATCGACGAGCGGGCAGCACTCAACAAGGCTGGCCATTGACCAGCGAGGCGCAGACAGGGTTGGCAAAGAGAGAAAGCACCCAGTTGCTGATCGCTTTGCCATCAAACCAAGGGGCCGGATTGTCGAAGGTCACCTCTAGAGCCTCCGGGGCGTCGAGCCAGACCTGACGCTGTTCGAGCTTGGGGCTCACGCGGAGTTGCAGCACCGTTGTCCCCCGTCGGGTGATATCCATGACCCCGAGGTTGCCGCGAAATTCATAGTTGCCGGAGACTACGACGTGCCGCTGTGCGCAGTCGATGCTGAGGATTGACAGCGGTGAGAGTCGCGCATTGCCTTCATCGAGCTGCGCCGTTGCGGGGAAGCCACGCATGAGACGCATATCGAGGATATTCTGGAGGTGGGTGACGCTCTCCCGGAGCAAGAGCTGGCAGGGATCCTGTGGGGGATCCGCCTGCTGGGGCAGCGGTTTCCCTTCACCTCCCAGGGTGTAGAGCATGGGCATGAGCAACCACAATAGCCACCCCACGACGATCCAGTATCGCTGCCTCAGCAGCGTTGAGGTATCAGGGCAGCATCGATTATGGTGGACGTCCCAACGCATCAACAGGGTTTTCCCCCGACTCAGGCAACGGGGGTAACTTTCAGCGTTCCCGTGCGTGGCTGAACCGTCTCGATGCGAACCTGCACGGGGTCGCCTGGGGCAAGTTCTTTGCCGCCGACCGGGATGTCGATCTCCTGCATCACCTCGCGGAGCAAGACCAGGTAATTCCGTGGGAAACGATCCAACACGATGGCTCCGAACACAGCGCCTTGATGTTGGCCGAGATAGCGCAAGAGCCAGTACCGGCGCCGGTCGTGATCAACCGTTCCAGCCCGGCTCAGTGCCGCTTCCACTTCGGTGAGGAAGGTCTTGACCCGCTCTTCATCGTACAATGGCTCACCGCGCTCCAGATAGGCATGCAGTTGCCGGTGTGAGAGTAAATCCACATAGCGCCGCAGGGGTGAGGTGAAGGTCGTATAGATGTCGACGCCCAAGCTGCTATGACGAGTCGGCTGCAGCCCGATTCTGGCAGGACTCATGGCCCGTTGCTGGCGATAATGCAAGACCGGATCGTAGGTTAAGGACGTCGGAAAGGTCTCGCGGGGAGCGGCTTGGCCGCGATACACAATAGGGATTTGACGCTGAGCGCAGAACTGCCCAACCAGCGAGTTGGCCAGAATCATGAACTCGGAGACGAGGACTTGACTGGGCGCCTCACGATCGGTGAGCCGCATGGTAATCTGCTTGTCACGATCGACAAAGAGCTCGACCTGGGGGATCGGCAAAGCGATCGCACCGTTGTCGAATCTGGCCTGGCGCAGACGTTGGGCGATCTCGAACCCCTGTGTGAGGCGTGGCTCATGGCCGATGCGGGCATCGGCGTCCTGGTAGGTCAAGCGTTCGGCGACGCGGATGAGGCTGGGGGTGATCTGGTAATCGACGATCTCGCCCTCTGGTGTCAGCGTCACCATCAAACTCATGGCTGGTCGCACCTCTCCCGCCACGAGGCTCAGCGCGCCTTCAGACAGGAGCGGTGGGAGCATAGGGATCTTCCCCTCGGGGAAGTACAGAGAGGTGGCGCGGTCGCATGCTTCACGGTCGAGCAGCATATCTGGCCGGATCACGCTGGCCGGGTCGGCAATGTGTACCCCAAGGAAGATCAAGCCATCGGCAACCTCACAGCTCACCGCATCATCGATATCCTGGGTCAACTCACTATCGATGCTCATGGTGTGAAGCGCCGTCAAATCCCGGCGCTGATCAACCCTTCCCGCTTCCCGCTCGATGACCTCGTGCGCCGCGTGCGCCGCTTCCTCCAGTGCCTCGGGGCTAAAGCTCGTCGGTACGCCCAGCCGCAGCAACAGGATATTTTCGTCCTCATCCCACACGCCGAGACGAACCAACAATCTGAATGGTGCATCGGTCGCCGTGACCTCGGCCCGGTTCATGAGGTCACGCGCCAAGCGGTAGCGCGGCGCCTCGGTGTCGTGCAGCGCATACTCCTTCAGGAGCTCGATCCAGGTCTCCTGCGCCGCCAATTCTGCGGGGGCTGGCGTGTACCCTTCCCAGATGGCCTTGACGAATGCCGCAGCGGCCGTAAGCTCGCGTTCGCGCTCGGCTTTGCGAATCTTTTGATGCAGGAGCTGTTCGACCGTCTCCGGCGGGTTGGGGACAAAGGTATCCGCCTTGCGGGAGAAGTGGATGGTGTCGTCCCAGCAGGCGCGATACATGGCCGCGGTATGATCGGGCGTCACCTCCTCGCCAAAGACGAGACCAGCCAGAAAGGCGCAGTCATAGGCTTCCGGCTCAGCCCAGACGAGTTCCCAGACATCGGCGAGCGCAATCCGCGCACGCAGCTCCTCGCGACGCTTGGCGATGTCCCGTAGCGATTGAATGAGCTGATCCCGGCCCCTCTGGACATTGAGGGCATGGGGGGCAACGTGGAGAAAACGGCTCTCGGGGAGATTGATCTCACGGTCGCCCTCAGTCAAGATCAAGAAACGCTCCCCCTTGATCTCTAGACAAACCCCGAGCGTCAACCTCTTATCGACAAAGAATTCCACGACTGTGCCACGCCACTGGGCCTTCGGATCCGTTTTCGTCGAGGTCGCCATGGAGTCCTCAAGATAGGTAGTCTCACCGCGGTGTGTTGCGCTGCTCCCTTGCGTCATCCCTCCCCATGCCTGGGGGCGTGTCGCCGCTGCAGCACAGCCACGATAATGAATCTTCAAATGCGTGTCAACTGTTGACGCGGCCTCCTTCACTGGTTACATTGGAGAAACGTGGCAGGAGTGCTCTATTGTAGCATGGATGAGAATATACCATGGACATGCGCTTACAAAAAGTGCTTGCACAAGCTGGTCTGGCCTCTCGTCGAGAGGCTGAACATTGGATTCAGGCGGGGCGCATCTCGGTCAACGGCAAAGTGGTCACCACACTTGGCACACAGGCGGACCCAGTAGTCGACCGTATTGCGGTCGATGGTAAGGTGATCAATCGTCTGGAGCCCAAGGTGTACTATCTCTTGAACAAGCCCACTGGCTATGTCAGTACCTGTGCGGACGAGCTCGGCCGTCCAACGGTTCTCGATCTGCTCAAGCCGGTCAAATTTCGTCTCTTCCCTGTCGGCCGCTTGGATTGGGACAGCGAAGGCCTGCTGTTGCTGACCAACGATGGCGAGCTGGGGCAACGGTTGTTGCATCCGCGCTTTCACATCCGGCGGACCTACCTGGCCAAGGTTGAGGGGATCCCGACAGTGCAAGCCTTACAGCGCTTGAGCACTGCCGGCGACCCAGCAGCCCCCCAAAAGCGTCGCCCAACGGGGCGGATCATCAAGGTTGGGGAACGCCATGCCTGGTTAGAAATACGGCTCTGGGAGGGCAAGAACCGCCAGGTCCGACGGATGTGCGAAGCGGTGGGGCATCCGGTCAGACGGTTGCGTCGGGTGCAGTTTGCCGGCCTCGACACCATGGGATTATCATCCGGCCAGTACCGCCCCCTGACCCTTACAGAAGTTCGCATTCTCAAGCAGTTGGCCGGCCTTGAGCCACCGTCGAGGCGCGTCAACTCGTGACGCCGTGCACCGCTCCCACCACCAGCCACCGTGACTTAGCTCTCCGGGACAGACGTTTGCCGTGGGCGTTGTCTTTGACATTTCAGGAAAAACTCTGCTAGAATATTGCCGCTCTCATATACAATGCGACGCCTGCACTCCCCTCAGCGTCTTCTCGCCTCCACACGGCTGTTGGTTGCGTTCCCCCACGCTGGGACGTGACGCGTCTTAGCATTCGGTTGCGCGCGTGGGAGACGCGTCCTGCACACTGGGTGGGCGCTGCAGGCTACAACCACAGAAGCAGACATTTCCGAATGCGGAATAGGACCTCGATGACGCTGGCCAATCAACTGACGGTCCTTCGTATCCTGCTCATCCCGGTTTTCGTCCTCTTGCTGGTCTACGATGCGCGCATCGCTGCGCTCATCGTGTTTTTGCTCACCGGCATCAGCGACGTTCTGGACGGGTATATCGCGCGCACCTGGCGGCAGCAAACCACTCTGGGCACTTTCCTGGACCCGATCGCCGATAAGCTGCTAATGGTGACCACCTTCGCCGCGCTGGCCATGCTAGAGGCCTTACCCCTGTCCTTGAGCATCCTGCTGATCGGCCGTGATATCCTCCTCAGCCTGTTAATCGGCATAGTCCTGTGGACCACCGGACGGCGATTATCCGGGCCGACCTTGTTGGGCAGGGCGGCGATCTTTGGCCAGATGTGGACCGTCACCCTCGGACTCTTCTTTTATGTTTTCGAAGACTGGCCGGTGATTGCTACCGTACGGCCGTATATTCTGTTGCCGGTCTTCGTCGCCACCGCCCTCTTAGCCATCGCGGCTGGCGTCCACTATGCCAACCAGCTCGTGCGTATGCTGTATCGGGCCGAAGCGCCACTCGGCAAACGCATGCCCGTCCAATAAACCCACGCTCATAGTCCAAATCGTGTCGATGAACACCTGGCATAGGCCTGATTGCGGGCATCAAAGCCTCTTGGCGCGATATGTTGGTTTTTCATCGGGAAATATACCGGATCGTCACCCCTGTAGAGAGGTAACATCGGTTGTAAGGCGTCACTCAGGCGGGCAAACTCGTTGAGAGACAGGGTTTCCCCACGGCGGCTGGGTGCAATGCCGCTGTGCTCGAGGGTTTGGTGCAGGATAGCGGGATCGAGCGGCGACAACGCATGGCGCAGCGCGTTGGGAGCGTCTTCCGGCGCTGGGCGAACGCTGCATGAATGATGCGGAAGAGACAAGCCTCATCCTGGACTGCCACGGGAGGGGTCGGGCGGGGGGTGACGCGGACCACCGTGGACATCACCTTTGGTGGTGGAGAAAAAGCCGCTGGCGGGACGTGGAAGCCTTTGTCAACGGTAGCATACCACTGTGTCAGGAGCGTCAGACTCCCATACGCTTTGGTGCCTGGACTGGCATACAGCCGCTCGGCCACCTCACGTTGGAGCATGATCACGGCACAGCGCAGGCGGGAGCGCTGCCTGAGCAGTCGCGTCAGAATGGCCACCGCCGTGCCATAGGGGAGATTGGCGACGGCCTTGATTGGGGTGGGCAGCTGAGCGAAGTCGAAGGTCAGCGCATCCGCATGCACGATTTCCACCTGAGGCCTATCGGCAAAGCGCTGTCGTAGGGAGGGGATGAGATCTCGATCCAACTCCAGGGCCCACAGTCGCCCCACGGTCCTGGCTAACGCCTCGGTCAGTGTACCCGTTCCGGCACCGATCTCCACCACGACATCGTCTGGAGCAAGCTCAGCCAGGCGCAGGATACCGGCGAGGATCGTCGGGCTGACGAGAAAATGTTGCCCGAAGCGCTTTTTGGGACGGGGAGCGAACTTGTCGGCCGCTTCATGAGAGACACCATGGTGCAATGGAATCTCCTTACCTCTTCGGTTCATGAGGCGCTGTGGCCCTCAGCCTCCACGATGCCTGCACCCACGGCTGCTCGACTTCGGGGGCAAATCCTCTACCATCGCGCTAGCATACTGTTCCCCGCCGGTTCTCTACACGCGCTGGTCCGGCGTTCGGGATGCCAGGGGTCATGTATCGCTCTTGGGATGAGGTGATTTACCGGACGGCGGTCGATACTACGATAGCTTGGCCCGCTGGCCAATGGTAGGTTCGGTACCGGCCAGCAGGCGCTCGATA
>CAVTCK010000020.1:0-169217 GCA_963733155.1 uncultured Actinomycetes bacterium | reverse complement strand
TACTCCCCCGCCGAGGCTTCACCCGCCTAGGCGGACTCGAACCGGCGACCGCCTGGGTAGCCGCGCGGGTTTCCAGAGCTGCATGAATGGCAACCCTTTAGAGGCGTCGGCGGGCAGCCGGCGTCGCGGACAACCAAGTGAAAGAGGGGGAACGATGAAGACATCCAGCGGTCGAGCACGGGGCGCGTGCGGACTCTTGCTCGCGGCCTTGGTGGCGTGCCTGACTCTCTTCGCCGCGAGCGCCGCGAGCGCGGACGGGGGCAAGGGGCGAGACGGCGGCGGCCGGGGCGTCCCGGACAGCAAGATCTCCATCCAGCTCTGGACCTTCGCCGAGTACATCGGCTTCGGCACCGATGCGGCGACCATCGCGCGCACCGAGGAAGTGTTTCGCAGCCTGCGTGACATGGGCTACCGCAACGTCGAGCCGTTCACGCTCAGCGGCCTGAGCGCGGAGGACTATCGCGCCCTTCTCGACAAGTACAAGCTGAGGGCCTCCGGTCGGCACGTAAACGTCGGCTCGCCGGAGAGCCCGGTGGACATCGGGCCGATCCTCGAGGAGAACCGGACGCTCGGGATCCGGTACTTCGGCTCAGGAGCGACGCCGAACTACGCGACGGAAGCCGAGTGGATCGCCTACGCCGAGTACCTCAACGAGCTCGGTGCAACGGCGCGGAAGTGGGGCCAGAAGCTGATGGTCCACAACCACAACTGGGAGTTCCAGCGGGTGTTCGGCGACCGGACGGCATACGACATCCTCATGGAGCACACCGACCGGGGGAAGGTCGTCTTCCAGCTCGACCTGTACTGGGTGACCAACGGCGGGGCCGATCCGGTCAAGGTGCTCGAGCGCTACGGCAAGCGCATCCAGCTGTTCCACGTGAAGGACATGGCGGCCGGCCCGTTCCCGGGGCCGATCGAGATCGTCGGTGAGGGCATCATCGACTTCCCGAAGATCTTCCGGGCGGCCAAGGGCCACATCAGGTACTACGTCGTCGAGCACGACCCACGCTTTGGCGACCCGACGTTCGACCCGTTCGAGGCAGCCGAGAAGGGCTTCGACTACCTCGACCGCGTCAAGTTCTAGGGCAATGGCGGGAGGGCCTCCGACCTCGGGGGCCCTCCCCCGGCACCATCACGCCGGCCGGTGGCAGACGATCTCGACGTTGTTGCGTCGGGCTCCAGCACCGCTTCTTCCGAGGCGGCTAACGAGAGCGCCTCGGCCTGCCCCTTACCAGGTGGTCACCGAGGCTCTGGGCCCGAACGGATGAGCTCCAGGATGTGGCGGAGCAGGAGATCATCTGCCTCGTAGAAGGCGGAGATGTGCGAGTGGCCGGCAAGCGATACGAACTTCGCGCCGGGTATCTCGCCGGCCGCCCGCCTGGCGTGGTCGTGCATCTCGTCCGCCTCGCCGGCGCAAATCAGACAGGGCACCCGCCACGCGCTCAGATTGCGCGAGATGGGCCCCTCGTCCTGGGCGGATCGCCAGGCTGCCTCGAGCGCAGCTGGGTCGTTCTTCTCCAGCGTCCACGTCCGCTCAGGCTCGGGGAAGCGATAACCGAGCGCCGACTCGAAGGTCTCCACGAAGGCCGTCATGCCTTCCTGCCGGGCAGCGGCGATCGCGGCGGCGACAGCCTGCGCGGTCGGGGACTCCAGGTTCCACGCATACGGCTGGTTGCCGCAGAGCACGAGCGAGAGCACGCGCTCCGGCGCATGCTCGCCGAGGGCGAAGCCGAGCCGTGCTCCCCACGAGGAGCCGAGGAAGTGCACCCGCCCGATGCCGAGCGCGTCGAGAACGGCGGCGGCGTCGCCCACGCGCGTTCGCAGTGCATAGGCGTCCGCTTCGTGTGGCTTGTCGCTGCCGCCTTGACCGCGGTGGTCGGCGAAGATGAGCCGGAACTCGGCGCTCAGCGCCCAAGCGAGGCGCGAGGCCTTCGCGATCTCCAGCGGATCGGCGAAGCCGGTGTAGAAGAGGATGGGCGGACCCGCACCTCCAGAGTCCTCGAAGTAGGTGCGGACGCCGTCCACGGGGTTCGTCGCATGCGGCATCGCAGTGCGTCCAACTCTAAGCACCTACCAGAGCTTGGGCACGAGAGCATTCGGACGACACTCAAGCATTACGCCCGCTTCGTCCGAGCGGTGGACGAGCGCAACATGCGTCTTCTCGACGATTTCGCTGCGAGAGCGGCTGGGGATGTGTCAGATTCGTGTCATGCCGACGAGGCGAGCGGCGCCTCCTAACGAAAAGCTCCTGCGTCCAGGGCCTTTCGTGACGGACCTGACCGGGCAGCTTTCAAACCCGCCGGACCGACTGAGCGAGCTGCCCGAGGCCATCGTCGAAGTGTGCGACAACGTGCGGTCCAGGCGCGCCCGCTGTGGCCGGGACCCAGTCGCCGAGCGGCCGGCGCGCGCGGAGGGTGAGGAGTAGTGACCCGCCGAGTCCGAGCGCGGCAGCAGCGAGCGCCGCGCTGGTCAGCAGGAGTCCGGAAGCCAACGCGAAATTGACCGCCGCGCCCTTCGTGACCCCGAGCGCGAACAGAACCCCAGCTGTCGTCCCTATGCCGACGACGGCTCCGCCGGCCGTGATCGGCAGAATCGCCGTCGCGGCGCTCATGCAGAGGACGACCAGCGCGAGCGTAGGCGAGAACCCAACGCCGAGCGCGCTCAGCAGGAGGGTGCTTCCCAGGGTGCGCGACGTCCAGCAACCCAGGAGGAGGAGACCGGCGACGAACGTCGACCGCGTGAGGCGAGTGGTTTCTGCAGCCCGCCTGTAGGCGGCGTGCAGGCGGTCCGAGCGCCCGACGACAGGGAGCCGCTCCACCCGCTGTCCAAGCGTGAGTATCGCCAGGCATCCGATGCAGAAGAGGACGACGACGATCAGCGGCGCACGGAGGACCGACCCCGACGTCGCGAGGGCGGCGGCGACGAGCGGGAGCATCGCCACTGCGTCGACCATGCCGAGGGCGACGATCGAGATGGCGATCGACTCGAGCCCGAGGCTGACCCCGCCGAGCCGGCGCAGGGTGGAGACCTTGACGACGTAGTCGAGCCGGAACGGCAGGACGACTCCGCTGGCCGCAGCCGCCCCGCAGGCCGCGAGACACCGCGCCTTGTCGGGGCGCTCGTGGCTGGGGAAAAGCCGGTTCCATCCGAACGCGCGGAAGCCGAAACTGGCGAGATAGGCACCTCCGGCGAGGAAGACCAGGGGGACGTGCGCGCCCTCGAGAGGCCAGCTCGCGTCGCTCAGACGCCGGGCGACAAGGAGGCATGCGCCCAGCGAGAGCACGCAGAACGCGATGCCACCCGCGAATCTCGCGCGGCGATACAGAGTGCGCAAGGCTTCCACCCCGGCCGAACGGGACGCCGCGGTTGCACCGACAACCGCGTGCTCCCGACTGGAGCCGGCACCGGCATGAACGCCCGCGGCATCCGGCATGACACGAACCTCCACCATCAGACGCTCCAGGGTCGACGCCGCCCCGCCGGCCACGGCATTGGGGCCGGCCTTCTGCCACTCAACCCGTTTGCTGAGGGAAGATCCGCTGCCGGGCCGATTGTTGTGGCACCGGTGCAGATTCGCCACCGTCCCGATCGAGGCGACGGTCGCGCCCCAGTCTACCACCCGTCTCTGGGCCCAAGCCGAGAGGCCGCGATCGAGCTCCGGGTACACTCGAGCGGTCCTCGACCGTGTGCGCGCGGCGGCATCCTCCCGCCGACCGGCGTGAGCCGCGAGAGCGATGACCCAGAACGACATCCAGCACCTGCGAGTCCTGATCGCCAACGAGAAGCGCGAGCGGCTCGAGCTGCTCGCCCAGGTGGTGATCGGGCTCGGTCACGAGGTGATTGCGCGCGAGATCCACGTGGCGGAGGTCGGCGCGGTGACCCTCAGAGAGCGCCCCGACGTCGCGCTCGTCGGCCTCGGGCTGCACTCGGAGCATTCGCTCGACCTGATCACAGAGATCGTTCGCGAGGCCTCCTGCCCGGTGATCGCCCTACTCTCGGCCAGGGATCCCGCCTACGTCCGCGAAGCGGCGAAACGCGGCGTCTTCGCCTACATCGTCGACGGCGACTCCCAGGAGCTGCAGAGTGCGATCGAGATCACGCTCCAGCGCTTCGCGGAGTACCAGACCCTGCAGGGGGCTTTCGGCCGCCGCGCGACGATCGAGCAGGCGAAGGGGATCCTGATGGCCCGACATGCGATCGATGCAGACAAGGCGTTCGAGATGCTCCGGGGTCACTCCCAGCACAACGGCCGGAAGCTCTTCGACGTCGCTGACGCGGTGGTCGAGAGCCATCTGCTCCTGCTGCCGTCGACCACGCCCCCTTCGGTGGAGTCGGGTAGCGCCCACTCGGCGGGGTAGGCACGTGAGCCTCGGCCCTCGAGCCTCACGGAGTGACGCGGGAGACGCCACCGGCGCCCCCCGCGCGTGGATCCGTCTCGCCGCTACGCGACGAGCCGGACGTTCTTTGCCTCAGGGCCCTTCGCGCCCTCGGCACCTTCGAAGTCGACCTTCGCACCCTCGGACAGCGACTTGAAGCCGTCGCCGGCAATGGAGCTGTGATGGACGAAAACGTCCTTCTCACCCGAGTCAGGGGTGATGAAGCCGTACCCCTTCGCGTCGTTGAACCACTTCACGATTCCGGTTGCCATAAAAAAACACCTCCTCTGCCAATAAGGAACGGGCAGGAGAGGCGCAGTAAGCGCAGCCGGTACTCGCTCGTCTACGAACATGGTAGCAATCGACTACCGAAACCGGTCGTTCGCGGCTGCTCGACCGACTCCCGGTACGGCCCCGGCAGAGCGCCTACGTCGGGAAGCGTCGCCGACCCTGGATCAGCGCGTGGTTGAGAATCGCCTCGTCATCGTCCTCACCCGCGACCACAACGACCTTGTTCCAGACGCCCCGATAGACGACCCGCTCGCTGTACATCTGCGTTCGGAAGCGTTCCTGATAAATCGCGGGAAGCGTGTCGCCGGCGCCGTACATGCGCCGGCCTCCGTCGCTACCACGGATGACTGCGACGAGCTCGCGCGTCTCCTCGTAGTCGTCTGCTGCGACGAACTCGACCAGCGGTTGCTGCGGAGAACCACTGCTCCGGAAGGCGACGATGTACTCGCGGTCGCGTCCCCATCTGTTCTTGCGTACCGTCTCGCCAAGTCCGATGTGAACCGCGCCCTCGGCGCGTGTCGTGCCCAGGAACACGCGATAGCGCGAGTAGCGATCGCGCTCCTCCGGCCACTGATAGGACTCGCCCTCCCGCTCTCGCAGGAGCCGCCAGTCCTCCGGGAGGTCCGTCATCGTCCCCCGCGCAGGAGGGCCCTCTTCGCCCGACGCGCCGCCAGCATCAACAGGCCTGATGATCGGGTTGTGGAAGCCCGCCTGCGCCAGCTCGATCAGAAGGGGGCCGAGCTCCCGATCCGGAACGTGCTGCAGGGTGACCGAAAAGGGGCACATCCCGCCTCCTACGTTGATATACACATAAAACGTATCTCCGTAAACCTACGTTGTCAAGAAGTCTGCTACACTAGCGATGCGCCAGAAGATCCCAGACGGAAGCCGTCGAGGCTCCGAACCCGCTCTTCGACTGTCACACCGGGCCTGAGTGCATCAGGAGGACTCAACCGAGTTCTCCGCCCTGAACGAAGAGAGTTAGGAGCACCATGCACACCACCGTGAAACGCTACGAAGGGATCGACCAGAACCGCAAGTCCGAGCTGGCCAAGAAGGTCGACGAGAACCTCCTGCCCCGCCTGAGCAAGCTGCCGGGCTTCAACGGCTACTACCTCATCGACGCCGAGAAGGACGTCATGAGCTCCATCAGCTTCTTCGACACCTCGGCGCAGGCCGACGAGTCGACTCGCTTCGTCGCCAGCTGGTTGCGCGAGGAGAAGCTCGAGGACGCTGTCCCGAATTCGCCGAAGATCACCGTCGGCGAGGTCATCGTCCACAAGCTGAACGGCGCGGTCAAGGCGTAAGCGCCTGTCTCGACGCGAAGCTCAACCCAGTGGAGCTCAGCTCCAAAGAGGTTGGGTCGTGCGGCGTGGGCCCGGATCAGGTGCGCCACGTCGCTAGTCCATCGAAAAGCCCCGGTTACGGGGCTTTTCGATGGAGCTAGCCGGGCTCGAACCGGCGACCTCCTGGGTGCGATCCAGGCGCTCTCCCAACTGAGCTATAGCCCCGCGCAGGTCACAGTCTAGCGGCGGCCGACCGGCTTTAAGCATCTGCTAAGGCCGGCGCAACGGATGCGCAAGGTTTGCCTCGTAGCGTCCCGCGGGCTCCAACGAAAGGAGAATCGGGATGCACAGGCTCAAGACACTGGCCGTGGCGGCCGTGCTCGGCCTCGCCCTCCTCGCCCTGGCCGGCCCGGCCATGGCGTCCGGCGGGCGCGGTGCGGTCTACACGCTCACGAACTCGGCGTCCGGGAACGCGGTGGCGGTCTTCGACCGCGCCGCCGATGGCTCGCTCACGCCCGACGGCACCGTCGCGACCGGAGGCCTCGGAACGGGCGCGGGCCTCGGCTCGCAGGGCGCGCTCGTCCTCGACGACGACCGGCTCTTCGCCGTGAACGCAGGCGACAACACGATCTCCATGCTCCGGGTCGGGCACCGAGGGCAGGTCAGCTTGACGGACGTCGCCGGCTCCGGCGGCGTCAGGCCGATCAGCCTCACCGTCCACGGCAGGCTTGTCTACGTACTCAACGCCGGGGACGCGACGACGTCCGCGAGCATCAAGGGCTTCCTCGCGCTCTTCGGCCATCTCGTCCCGCTCCCCGGGTCGAGCCGGCCGCTGAGCTCGGCGACGCCGGACCCGGCGCAGATCGAGTTCAGCCCGAGCGGGCGCCACCTCGTCGTCACCGAGAAGGCGACGAACATGATCGTGACCTACAGGGTCGGGTTCTTCGGCTATGCGAGGGACCCGAACGCCCAGCCGTCCGCCGGCGAGACGCCGTTCGGCTTCGCCTTCGACAAGCGTGGCCGCCTGATCGTCTCGGAGGCTTTCGGCGGCGCTCCGGACGCAAGCGTGCTTTCGTCGTACTCCCTCGCAGGGAACGGGACGATCACGCCGATCACGCCCAACGTGGCCACCACCGAGACGGCGGCGTGCTGGGTCGTCGTGACGAAGAACGGCCGGTACACCTACACGACGAACACCGGCAGCAACTCGATCTCGGGGTACAGGATCGGGAACGACGGCGGCCTCACCCTGCTCGACGCGGACGGCGTCACCGCCGCCACCGGCGCCGGGCCGCTCGACCTGGCTCTGGCCAGGCACAGCCGGTTCCTCTACTCCCTGAACAGCGGCGCGCCCGAGGTGCAGGGATTCGCCGTCAACGGCGACGGAAGCCTCGACGTGCTCGGTTCGGTCGGCGGGCTTCCCGCCGGGGCCGTGGGGCTCGCGGCCAGCTAGGCAAGCTCGCGGGGGCGGGCGCCTCGCCCGCCCCCGGCGCGCCCCTACGATGACGTCGTGCGGGCGGTCGTCCTCGACGATGCCGGGCTGCCGGCGCTGGCGGAGGTTCCGGAGCCGGAGGGCCGGGCGAGCCCGTGCGCGTGCGCGCCTGCGGGCTCTGCGGCACGGACGTCCAGAAGCTGGGGCGTGCGGCGCCGGGCACCGTGCTCGGGCACGAGGTAGTCGCCGACGACTCCGAGGGCAGGCGCGTGGCTCTCGTCCACCACCTCCCCTGCGGTGAGTGCGCGCGCTGCCGGGCGGGGCACGAGACGACCTGCGAGCGCTTTCCGGAGCCGACGATCGTTCCCGGCGGGTTTGCGGAGCGCGCCCGGGCGGCGGCGACCATCGCGCTCCCGGCCGAGCACCGACGACGCCACCGGTACCTTCGCGGAGCCGCTCGCCTGCGTGCTGCGCGCGGTCGAGCGTCTGCCACGCGGACGAGTGCTGGTCGTCGGCTGCGGCTTTGCGGGCCTGCTCTTCGTCCAAGCGTTGGTGCGCCGCGGCGACGACGTCCTCGCGACCGATCCACTGCCCCACCGGCTCGACCTCGCCCTCGGCTACGGCGCGGAGCCGGCGGACGGGCCCGTCGACGCCGTCGTCCTCTGCGCCCACGCGGGCCTCGACGAGGCGCTTTCGGCGCTCGAGCCGGGTGGGACGCTCCTCGTCTTCGCATGGCTGGCCGAGCCGCTGCCGCTCGACTTCGAGCAGCTCCTGCGAAGGGAGCTCACGCTTGTCGGCTCCTGCTCGGCGACCCCGGCGGCGATGCGCGAAGCCGTGGCGCTCCTGCCCGGGCTCGACCCGATCCCGACCGTGACGCTGCCCCTCGAGCGGTTCGCCGAGGGGCTCGATCTCTACCGTGCCCACGAGGCCGTGAAGGTCGTCTTCACCCCGTGAGGGCGCTCCGCTATCACGGGCCCGGCGACCTGCGGGTCGAGGAGGTGCCGCGACCGGAGCCGGGGCCCGGCGACGTCCTCGTCCAGGTCGAGGTGGCGCTCACCGACGGGACCGACGCCAAGGCGTTCCGGCGCGGCCACCCGCTTCTGCTCGCAGAGGTGCCGAGCCCGTTCGGCCACGAGTTCTGCGGGATCGACGTCGCCACGGGCCGGCGGGTCGTGGCGGCCAATTCGGCGCCGTGCGGGGACTGCCCGCCGTGCCGGCGCGGCGAGGAGACGCTGTGCGAGAACCTGCAGCCGTTCCTGAACGGCGCCTACGCCGAGTATCTGCTCGTCCCGGCGCGGATCGCCGCGCGCAACCTCCTTCCCGTCCCGCCGAGCCTCGCGTCCGAGGTCGCGGCGATGGTGGAGCCGCTTGCATGCTGCCTGCACGGAATCGAGCGGGCCGAGGTGGAGGCCGGCCAGACCGTCGCCGTAGTCGGGCCAGGCCCGATCGGCCTGATGCTGTGCGCGGCCGCCAAGGATGCCGGAGCGCGGGTGGTTGCGGTCGGCGGCCGGCCCGACCGGCGCGAGCTCGCGCGGGAGTTCGGCGCCGAGCTAGGAGACGGACGAGGTGCGGATGTCGTCGTCGAAGCGGCCGGAACTGCCGAAGCCTGGCAGGACGCTCTCGAGCTCGTGCGCCCGGGCGGCACCGTCGTCTTCTTCGGCGGCCGCGAGCTTTCTGTCGACACGTTCCGCCTCCACTACGAGGAGCTCACCCTGCGCGGCGCCTTCCACCACACCCCGCGGCATGTGCGGGCGGCGCTCGCCTTCCTGGCGAGCGGCGCGTATCCGTGGGAGCGGCTCGTCACGCACCGCGTCGGCCTCGAGCAGGTCACAGGTCTCTTCGCCGACCCGCCCGCGAACCTGCTGAAGGCCGCAGTCCTCCCTTAGCTGCGCCGACGAACAAGCGTGACGCCGTCGCGCACCGTGAGCATGACGGCGACCACGCGCGGATCGTCGGCGATCCGGGCGTTGAGCTCGACGAACATCTGCGCTTCGGGCGAGTCTTCGGGCTCGAGGACCCGCCCCGACCAGAGGGTGTTGTCGAGCACCATGATCCCGTCGCTCGCCAGACGGGGAACGAGCGCCTCGTAGTACTCGGGGTAGTTGGGCTTGTCGGCGTCGATGAAGATGAGGTCGTACTCGCCCTCGAGGCGCTCGATCGTCTCGAGCGCCGGACCGAGGTGGATGGTGACCCGGTCGCCGACACCGGCCTCGTCCAGGTAGCGCCGCGCAACCTCGGCGTGGGCCTCCTCGACCTCGCAGGTGTCGATGTGGCCGCCGGGCGGGAGCACCGAGGCCATCGCCAGCGAGGAGTACCCGCTGTACGTGCCGAGCTCGAGGACCCGCTGAGGTCGGAGTGTGAAGACGAGAAACTCGAGCAGGCGACCCTCGACGACGCCCGTGAGCATCTGGGGCGAGCGCAGCGACGCGCGTGTCTCCTCGGCGAGCCGGCGCTGCAGCTCGGTGGGCGGCGTCGTCTGCGCCTCTGCGTAGCGCTGGAGCTCCTCCGGGACGATCACGACGAGGCTACCTGGTCACCCTGGAGCCGCCCACGATGGCGTCGCGGCCGTCGCCGAGCCGCACCCAGGCCTTGCCGCCGCCGTCGTAGTCGTTGCTCCAGACGACGAGGGTCGCCTCGGCCCCGCCGACGTGGCAGCGCTCGCTTCCCTCGGGCTCGATCCCGCGCCAGACGCGGATGAAGGGGTTCTCGTCCCATTCGCGCCCGATCGAGGTCTCCTCGCTGTGGCCCGGGTAGACGACCAGCTCGTGAGGAAGCCCCATGAGGACGTCCATCACCGACCGGCGCAGGTCGTCGAAGCCGTCCTGCGTGCCGCCGACCGAGCCTGTGAAGAGCGTGTCGCCCGTGAAGACCGCCTGGCCGCTCACGACGAACGAGAGCATCCCGCGCGTGTGACCCGGCGTTCGCAGCGCCTCGATGTGGAGGTCGCCTGCATCGACGACCTCGCCGTGCCCGAGCGGCTCGGCGCCGTCCATCTCCTCTTCCGGCGAGGCGAGCACGCGGAGGCCGTACCGCTCCTGGAGCAAGTCGTGGTTGGCGACGTGATCGGCGTGCGCATGCGTCGTCAGCAGGTGCGTGGGCTGGACCTCGAGCCGCTCGACTGCGGCAAGCAGCGGCTCGATCGGCGCGCCCGAGTCGACGAAGACGGCGTGCCCACCCGTCCGGTCCGCGATTAGGTACGCGTTCGAAAGCCACCCCGGGTCCATGCTGCGCTCGACGATCATGGCGCGGGAAGCATGCCAGGGTTCGCCACCTCCGAGTCGTGGCGTACGGCGAGGTCGAGGTAGAGGAGCGTCAGCGCGACCGACGCGAAGGGAAGAACCAGCGCGAAGAGGAGCGTGCCGAAGAAATTGACGGTGGTGAGGGGCGCGGCCGTCAGGAGAATGACAAGGACGCCCGTGAAGGGCCCTGTGAGGACGAGCAGGAAGAGGAGCACGGCCGTGATCGCCGCCACTCTCCACCAGTGTCCGCGAACGAGGGCCCTAGCTCCCGTGGAAGGCGTCCCGGCCGCGTCGTCCCTCGAACCCGGCCACCTGCTGGACGAAGGCCCAGTCCACTGCCTTCTTCACGGCGTAGGGGAGGCCGATCACCGTCAGCGCGAGGAGGCTGACGACGACAAGCCCGGCGAAACCGAGCGCGACAAGCCGCCACAGCTCCCCGCGCAAGCCGCGCAGCACGACGCCGATGCTCGCCTTGCCGCCACGATCGAGCTCTCGCAGGACCAGGACCGTGGCCGCGCCGACGAGCATCGGCGCGAGCGCGTGGGCGAGGCTGCCGACGAAGAGAGCAACGACTCCCTCGACCTTGACGTCCTCGAGCGCATCGAAGGCTCGCCGCAGGCCTGTCGAGTTGAAGAGCGCCAGCTGCCCCGCCACGGCCAGCCCGCCGAGTGGAACGGCCACCAGCCCCACCGGCACGAGTACGCGGATGTGCTCCAGGTAGAGGCGGACGGACGCGTCGAGGATCTGCCCGCCTGCCCGCCTCTCGCGGATCGGCTCCGACACGACCGGGCGCCAACGGGTGCGGAAGGCCGGGATGGCAAGCGCGGCTGCGATCGTCGCGAACACGAGCAGCGCCGTCCACGGGCTCGACGACGTGTCGTTGAGGAGGCTCGAGACCGAGCTGACCGCCGCCGCAGAAGAAGCCGGTAACTGGCTCGCCGAGCGTTTCGCTCCTCGGGACGGTCGGACTCGACGTGCGCAGGCCGGCCATCCAGCGGAACGGCTCCAGCCACCGGGGCTTCGTGTTCGGCCCCGTTGGGCCGTTCGAGAGACCCGGCTCGTGCTGGCCCCAATGGCCGTTGAACGTGAGCCAGCCGTGCTGCGAGTCGAAGGCCGGATGTGTCCGGACGAGGATCGGCGTCGGCGCGAAGCGGGTCGAGGGCCCAAGCGTGTCGTCGCAGCCGAGGCCGGCACCGTGTCTGCCGTTGCCGAGGAAGAGCGCCGACCAGTACATGCTTGCATGGGACCCGGAGGAGACGTAGACGACCGGGTGCGTTCCCTCTTTCTCGACCCTGGGGTCGTCCCAGGATCGACGCTCTCCGCCTGTGTGCTGGGCATACGCGAGCTGGGAGGGGCCGCGCGCCAGAGCCTGCTCGACGGTAGCGGCGTCGAAGGCGACCTGGATCATTTCCCAGTCGCTCTCGTGCAGGTCGTTGAACTGGTTGAACCAGTAGTAGAACCAGAACTGGAGCGCGATCCCGCGCACACCGGGCTCCCTGGCGATGTGCGCGTAGGTGACCGACGAGCGCCCCTCCATGAGCTGGGCCGAGTCCCGGGCGTACGTGCAGCCCGGCCGGCGCGGGTGGCCGGGCAGGTTGAGGTAGTAGTCGGGCCCGAGCCCCGCCAGGTCGGAGGCGGTGGGCGCGGTGGCGAGCAGGTTGGTCTGCCGAAAGCTCCCGCCGGAGTGCTGCCGGAGAAGCTGCACCTCGGGGTTCCCCAGCGTGATGTCGACCGGGGCGAGGCGGTACTGCTCCCCCTTCCGCGAGCAGGGCGGGTCGGGGTTCGTCTTCATCATCATGATCGGGACGTAGCGGGCCGCAAGTCGTTCGGCCGGAGTCTGGGCTCCGGCGTCAGCTGGGCCGGCCAGCACGGCCAGGACGGCCAGGACGACGCCCAAGCGCCCATCGATCCTCCCCATGACGCGGATCAGCCTAGAACACAGGCCGGGAGCGGTAGCATGGCGGGCTCACCAGACCGGGAGGATGACTCGCATATGGCCGGCCTCATCAGCCGAACCTCGAACGTCGTCAAGGCATGGATCTCGAAGCTGCTCGACCGCGCCGAGGACCCCTCGGTGACACTCGACTACTCCTACGAGAAGCAGCTCGAGATGCTGCAGAACGTCAAGCGCGGCGTCGCCGACGTCGTCACCGCCAAGAAGCGGCTCGAGCTGCAGACGCAGAAGCTCGAGCAGGAGCTCCCCAAGCTCGACGACCAGGCGCGCAAGGCGCTCGCCGCGGGCCGCGAAGATCTCGCGCGCGCCGCCCTCGAGCGGAAAGCCTTCGCCCAGCAGCAGCTCCAGGGCCTCGACCAGCAGATCTCGGGGCTCGAGACGCAGCAGGAGAAGCTGCTCGCCAACGAGAAGCGGCTCTCCGCCAAGGTCGAGGCGTTCCGCAGCCAGAAGGAGGTCATCAAGGCCCAGTACTCGGCCGCCGAGGCCCAGGTGCGGATCGGCGAGGCGGCCACGGGGATCGGCGAAGAGATGGCCGACACCGGCCTCGCCATCCAGCGCGCGCAGGACAAGACCGAGCAGATGCAGGCGCGCGCGGCGGCCGTCGACGAGCTCGTCGAGATCGGGCGCTCTCGAGGACTTCACCACGGGCGAGACATCGCTCGACCGCGAGCTCGCGCAGCTCTCGGCGGAAAGCCAGGTCGATGACGAGCTCGCAAGGCTGAAGGGCGAGCTGGCCGCCGGCGGGGCTCAGAAGGAGCTGGAGGAGAAGTCGTGATCGTCAGGCTGATGGGCGAGGGGCAGTTCCGGGCGGACGACGACCTGCGCTCTCGCCTAGACGGGCTGGACGATCAGGCGCAGGCGGCAGCAGACGCGGGAAACGAGCCCGAGCTCGACCGCATCCTCGACGAGATGTGGCAGCTCGTGCAGTCGACGGGCGAGCGCCTGGCCGACGACGACCTCCATCCGTCGGACGTCGTCATCCCGCCGAGCGACCTCACTCTCGAGGAGACGAAGCGCCTCTTCTCCGACGAAGGCCTGATCCCCGACCTGCCCGCCTAGCTCGACGCGGCGCGCTGCGCAGCGTCTCGCGGATCGAGCTCGAACGTCCCTTGGCGAAAGCGCAGACGGCCACGGCGCCGTAGAAGCCGAGCCTGGGCTTCATCGAGCAGCATCCCGGGCACCGGCACGCAGGGGCGGAGTTCAGCTCATCTGCGTAGACGCGCGGGACCCAGCGGGGGCCGCCCCAGCGGAGGTCGAAGGTGAACGACCGCACGACGTGAGCCCAGATGAGCCACGCCGTCCAGCGGCCGATGCCGTAGAAGAAGGAAGCACGGTAGAGGGCGACGAGCGTCGTCTCCGAGAGGTAGCGGCCCGCCCAGCGCCAGAACGGGTCCGCGGCCATCACCGTCGTCCTGAAGTAGCCGCGCGTGAGCACGCGCCAGCTCAGGATCCCCCAGACGACGAACACGCCGTCCCAGACGAAGCCGAGGCCGCTGAAGTACGCGCCCGCGTCCGTGTACCGGCCGGTTTGCCCGGCATACGCCCAGGCTCCCGCCGCGAACAGGTGGTCCGTGAAGGGGAAGAGGAGCATCGTTCCGACGGTGTCGCCGACGTCGGTCAGCGCGTGCGCCCAGTGTCCGATCACGAAGCTGTACGCGACCACCTTGTTGCGCCAGATGACGTAGAGCAGCAGTCCGATGAGAACGCCGAACGCGAGCGAGTGGGTGAAGCCGAACCCCGGCCAGCCCCGGTGGAACTGCGCGGGGTTGTCGGCCTTCAGCTCGAAGCCCGCGAGCGTGACGCCGTACACGAACCACTTGGAGAGGAGATCCGGGGCGTACGAGCCCACGAGCAGCGGCACGAAGGCGACGCGCTTCCCGAGCTCCTTCTGGATGACGTAGGGCTCGAGATCGTGGGCGGCCCAGCTCACCGGCGCAGACGGCCGATGACGAAGGGGAGCGCGACGACCATGAGCAGCAGGTAGCCGGCGGCCACGACCCACGAGAAGAGGAACTCGGGAAAGGCGACGCCGATCGCGACGTAGATGATTCCGGCGACCAGATAGAGCGCGAGCTCACGCCGGCCTTGTGCGAGCGCCTCGCGTAGCCTCGAGGGAGAGCCGTCCGGCCGCACGAGCGCGAAGTATGCCGATCTCGCCGGGCTATTCGAGCGGCGCGTCGAAGAGCCCCAGCCAGTGGGTGAGGTCGGGCTCGATCGGGAGCTCGCCCTCCAGCTCGTTCCTGAGGCGGAGCTCCTCGGCGTTGTCGCGCTCCTGATCCTCGCCGGTCGGGATGAACGGCCAGAACGCTCCGCGCTTGAAGCCGTAGATCAGGTAGACCGGGCCGTCGCGGTCGCCGCCCTCGAAGGCGAAGAGCGCCGCGAGCAGCTGCTCGCCGAAGCCGTGCGCGGACAGCTCGCCGGCGACCAGGTGGACGCCGGTGACGAGGTCCTCGAAGTCACGGTCGCGGACGACGAGCCACTGGTAGCCGAGCGCGTCCTGGCGGCGGCGGACCTCGGAGCCCGACGTTTGCGCCACCACCCCCAGAAGCTCGTCGATCGCCTGCTCGGCGCGCACGAACTCACCCGCCGAGAGCGGCTTGAAGACGACGCCGGCCACGCCGGCCGGCCTCAGGCCGAGCTCGGTCTCGAGCGTGATCCGGGCGGTCGAGAGGGCGAAGAGCTGGTCGAGCTTCGCGCCCTTGAGCTTCTTCCTGCCGAAGAGGACGTCGCCCAGGCCCAAGCCTAGGCGGCGAGCGGCCGGCCCATCTCGGCGCTGATCTCCGCGAGGCTCGCGAGGCGCTTCTCGAGCGGCGGATGCGTCATGAAGAGCTCGCCGAAGGCCGACTTGATGTTGGTCGGGATGATGAAGAAGGCGTTCATGCCCTCGACCTCGCGCAGGTCGCGCTGGGGGATCCGCGTCATGTCGCTTGCGATCTTCTGGAGGGCGCTCATCAGCTGCTCCGGCGCGCCGGTGATCAGTGCGGCGCCGCGATCGGCCGCGTATTCGCGGTAACGCGAGATCATCAGGATGAGGACGTACGAGATCACGTACGTCACGAGCGAGACGACCAGCATGATCAGGAAGGCGGGAGCGCCGCCGTCCCGGTTGCGGCCGCCGCCGAACATCCCCGCGAACATGCCCATCCGCATCAGGAACGCGGCGAGCATCGAAAAGAAGCTGGCGATTGTCATGACCGCGACGTCGCGGTTCGCGATGTGGGAGAGCTCGTGCGCGAGCACGCCCTCCACCTCGCGCGGCTCGAGCCGCCGCCACAGGCCCTCGGTGACCGCCACGGCCGCATGCTTCGGGCTCCGGCCGGTGGCGAATGCGTTGGGCATCTCGGTGGGGATGATTGCCACGCGCGGCTTGGGCAAATCGGCCATCGCACAGAGGCGGTCGACCATTGCGTGAAGCTCGGGCGCCTCCTCAGGCCCGACGACCTTCGCCCGTGACGCCGCGAGCGCGATCTTGTCCGACGTGAAGTACTGGAGGAAGGCGAGCCCGCCCAAGATCAGGACCATCGGGACGATGCCCACCTTGAAGACCGACACGATGACGACGAAGAAGCCGACGTAGAGGGCTCCCAGCAGGAACATGGTCAGGAACATGCGGGTGGACAGGCCCCTGTCCCGGCCGAACGACTTGCGTCTCATAGGCTGAATTCTACTGAGCGGGGACAGGGCAACCGCGCGTCTTCGGGAGGGGAGAGACGCCGAGCTCGAACGCGCCCGGCTCCTCGGCGACGACGCTCGTCATCCCGTCCGGCGCCTTCTCGACGCAGACCGACTCCGGCTTTGACGCGCCACGTCGGCGTCCACTGAACCGCCAGCCTGTAGGTGCCGGCGGCGTCGACCTCGCCGGCGATGCGATCGTGGCCGGCCGCGGTGAGTCGAGCCGCTCCCGGCCCGGTCAGCAATGGATCGGGGTCGGGCAGCTCGTAGACGGTCACGTCGCCTGCCTGCGCGACCTCGCGAAGGCCTGAGCGCCCCGAGCGGAGAAGCTCGGCCTCACGTTCCTCGCCGACGCGCCCGAGCTGGGTGTCGGGCAAGAGGACGTAGCGGATGCCGAGCGAGCGCAGCCAGGCCCGGTAGGCGTCCGGCTCGAGCGGCTCCTCGTAGAGACCTCGTTCTGGGCGATGTCGATCTGCCGGTACCAGCCGCGGGCAAGCGGGAAGCCCGCGCGCGGCACCCAGTACGCCTCCCAGTGGTCGCCCGTAGGGACGACCTCGACGCGGTAGTCGGGAGTCCAGTTCTCGTCGAGGAAGCGCAGCGACGGCTCCCAGAAGTCGAGCTCCGCCGAGCGCGTGTCGCCCCGATGGAGCGCGGCGCCTACGTACGGGACCAGCGTGAAGGCGAGGGCTCCCGAGACGGCGAGCGCGGCGAGCCAGCGCGGCCGGTAGGAGGCGAGGGCCGCGCAGAGGAGGGCGAGCGGGAGCACGATTCCCCGGACGCGGGTGACGTTCTCGCCGATCGGCGAGGAGACGAGGAAGGCAACCGCAGTGGCGAGCGCCCAGAGCCCGAAGAAGAAGGCAAGCGTGCGTCCGCGGGGGCCGCCCCGCAGCGCGAGCGCGGCGCAGGCAGCGGAGAGGCCGACGACGGCGAGGAGCTCGGAGAGGCGGAAGAACGGGTACTCCGAGTCCTGGGGGTAGACGAGGAGCAGGACTCCCTGAAAGAGCCCGACGACCACGAGCCCGGCGCCGAAGATGACCGAGCTTCGGCCGCGGGGCATGCCGAGCCCGAGAAAGACGGCGAGCGACGCCACGACGAGGAAGAGGAAGGCGAGCGGCGAGAGCCCGAGTGTGAGCGCCGCGAGCGCGACGGCGACCCAGGCCCGTCCGAGCTGGAGCGCCTTCAGCGTCCCGAGGGCCGCCGCGAGGCCGGCCGCATAGGGATACGTCCCCGAGAAGAGCGAGCCGCAGGCGACCAAGGCGAAGGCGAGGCTGGGCCAGCGGGCAGCCTCTCCCCACTCCCGACGCGCGAGCGAGGCGAAGAGCACAGACGACGCGACCACCGAGACGACCGCGACGACGTCGTTGCCGAGGAGCGCGGCGGGGAAGTAGTACAGAAGGCTGTAGGCCGCGAGCGGGTAATGGCCTGCATACCAGAAGGTGTCCCAAACGAGCACGCCGTCCTCGACCAGCTCGGTGCGATAGAGGTGCGCCGGGAGATCGCCCGGCGGTGGCCCGAAGAGGACGAGCGCGAGCCCGACGACCAACGCGAGCGCCGCCGCGCCTAGAGTTCCCGGCATGGCCCGGACGGCGGTGCTGGCTCTCGCATTCATGGTGCTCATGGCCGGCCCGGCGCAGGGTAGTGCTACGACGGACTTCGAGGTTGTCGTGGTGCCGGGCCTGACGCTCGACGATCTGGAGGCCGCCCAGGATCTCGGCGCCGTCGGCCTGCTCAACCCGGGCGCGGGGCCGGAGACGAGCGGCGAGCTCGCCGAGGCGGCGCTCGTGCGCGGGGAGGTGCGGAACTCACTGCGCGGCGGGCTTCCCTCGGGCCCGGCGCTCCTCACCCCGACCCGTGGGGAGCTCGGCTCCGCGGATGGCCCCGCGATCTACCTCGGGCTTCCCGAGGGCGGACGTCAGTCGAACGACCGGCGCTATCCCGTCCTCGTCGTCGGGCCCGGCTACGACGGGCTGCTCACCTCCGAGTCGACGCGGATCCCCGGTCTCGTCTCGGTCGTGGACGTCGCCCCGACCGCACTCGGAGGCGAGGACGGGCTCGGCTCCCAGGCGGCCTCGGACGCGGTGGACGAGCTCCGGAGCCTCGACGAGCGGATCGACGAGAACAACGATGTCCGGCTGCCGGCGACGATCCTCGTCTGCGCCTTGGTTCTCGCGCTGGCGCTGTTTGCGCCGCGGGCGGCGGTGCCCGGCCTGGCGGCTGCGCTCCTCGCCAACCTGGCGCTGGGGATCGCCGGCGTCTCGAGCTTCTGGGCCGTCCTTGCCGTTCTCGCAGTCGCAGTCGCGGTAGCTGGACCGATCCTGGCGGCGGCCCTCCGATCGGAGCTCGCCCTGGGCTCCTTTCTCGTCGGCGTGCTCGCCGCATACCTGCTCGCCCTCGGGATCGACGGCTCGACGGTGGCGCTCTCCCCGTTCGGGCCGAGCCAGAACTCCCGCTACTACGGCCTCTCGAACCTCCTCGAGACGATGCTGCTCGTGCCCATGCTCGCCGGTGCCGCCCTGCTCTACGCCGTGCTCGGGTGGGCCGCCTATGCGGGAACGGCGCTGCTCGCCTTCGTCACGGTGGCCGGGAACCGCTTCGGAGCCGACGGCGGCGGCGCGATCGTCCTGGCCGCCGGGCTGGCGGTCCTCGCCGTCCTGCTCGCCGGCGGTGGCCGGCGGGCGCTCGCGCTCGCCGTCGGCGGCTCGCTCGCGCTGGCCCTGGGACTGATCGGGCTCGATGCCGCCACCGGAGGCTCGAGCCATGTCACGTCCGCGCTCGACGACGGCCCGCTCGGCCTCGGCGGCGACCTGGTCGAACGAGTCGAGCTCTCCTGGGCGCGCGCCACCTCGTCCTGGTGGGCCGGCCTCGCCGTCGTCCTCCTGGTCGGCGTCCTCGCCTTCCTCGTCGTTCGGACGCTCCGTCGCCCCGAGTCTTTGCGGGAGCTCGCGGTGCCGCTTTCCTTCGCCACCGCGATCGCCGTTTCCCTGATCGTGAACGACTCTCCCATCGACGTCCTGCTCGTCGGCGTCACCGGGTACGCCGCCGTCACGGCCGATATGCTTCGCCCGCGATGGCCCGCATCGTCACGCTTCTCTTCGTCCTCGGCGCTCTTGTCCTCGTCGCCGCCTGCGGCGGCAGCGACGAGACCACGCCCGCGCCCGAGAGCGTAGTCGGCGAGGTGCCCACCGAGGAAGACGACGGCGGCGAAGGCGACGGCGGCGGAGAGGGCGAGGGCGACCCCGCCGCAGGGAAGGAGGTCTTCGCCTCCACCGGCTGCGGAAGCTGCCACACGCTCGCCGACGCCGGCACCACGGGCACCATCGGCCCGAACCTGGACGAGTCCAGCGTCGACTTCGCCGCGGCCCAGGAGCAGATCACGAACGGCGGCGGCGGCATGCAGGCCTACAGCGGCACGCTGAGCGAAGAGGAGATCGCCAACGTGGCCGCCTACGTCGTCTCGGCGCGCGGCTGATCCTGCCGCCGGAGCTTCCGCGCGAGGTCGAGGTCCTCGCCTGCGACCTTGACCGGACGCTGATCTGGGAGGACGGCGAGCTGCGGCCGCGGACGCTGGCGGCGATCGCGCGTGCCCGCGCGGCCGGTCTACGCGTCGTCATCGCCACCGGCCGCATGTTCCGCTCCGTCAAGCCGTACCTGGAGCGAGCGGGCATCGACGACCCCGTCGTCTGCTACCAGGGGGCGGTGGTCGCCGACCCGCGAACCGGCGAGTTCCTGCGTCACGAGCCGATCCCGCTCGAGCTGGCTCGGACGGCGATCGTCGCGCTCCAGGAGGAGGGCTTCCACGTCAACTGCTACGTGCACGACGAGCTCTACGTCGCCGAGGTGACGCCGGAGGCCGAGCGCTATGCCGGCTTCCAGGACATCCCCATTCACCCGGTTGGAGACCTGGCCGCGTGGCTGTCCGAGCCGCCGACGAAGCTCGTCGCCATCGACGAGCCGGACGTCCTCGACGGGCTCGAGATGCGCATGAAGGAGCGGTTCGCCGGCCGCCTCTACATCTCGAAGTCGCTGCCCCACTTCCTCGAGTTCGCGAGCCCCGACGTGACAAAGGGCTCCGGCCTCGCCTTCGTCGGCGAGCACCTGAACTTCGCGCGCGAGCGCACGCTCGCCTTCGGGGACGGCGAGAACGACATCGAGCTGCTCGAGTGGGCCGGCTTCGGCATCGCCGTCGCCAACGCCCACCCGCGGGTCCTCGCGGTCGCCGACTGGGTCTGCCCCTCGGCCGAGGAGGAGGGGGTCGCCCAGGTGATCGAGGCGGACGCTCCTAGACTCCAGCGCATGATCGACATCCGGGCAGCCAGAGCCGATCCGGACGCGTATCGCTCGGCCCTGGCCCGCAAGGGTGCGGCCGAGGACTTCGACGCGCTCATGGAGGCGGACCAGGCCTGGCTGGCGCTCGTGCCGCAGGCCGACGAGCTCCGCGCGAAGACGAAGCTGAAGGGGAAGCCCACGCCTGAGCAGATCGAGGAGCTGAAGGGCGTGAAGGCGGAGCTCCAGCAGGTCGAGCAGGCCCTCGCGGCCGCCGAGCAACGCCGCGCCGAGCTGCTCGAGCGGGTCCCCTCGCCGCCCGACCCGAGCGCGCCCGACGGGTTCGCGGAGGAGGATGCCGTCGAGCTCCGCCGCGTGGGCGAGCCGCCGGACTTCTCCTTCGAGCCGCGCGACCACCTGGAGCTTGCCCGGATCGACACCGAGCGCGGCGCCAAGGTCTCGGGCTCACGCTTCGTCTACCGCATCGGCGCAGCGGCGCTGCTCGAGCTGGCGCTGTACCGCTTCGCCCTCGATCGCGTGACTGCAGCCGGCTTCACGCCGGTGCTTCCACCTGTGCTCGTTCGCGAAGACGCCATGCACGGGACAGGCTTTCTCCCGACCGAGGAGGTAAACCTCTACCGCGTCGAGCGCGACGAGCTGTACCTGACGGGAACCTCCGAGGTTGCCCTGGCCTCCATGCACGGCGGTGAGGTACTGGACGCAGATTCCCTCCCGCTTCGCTACGCGGGCTACTCGACGTGCTTCCGCCGCGAGGCAGGTGCGGCCGGGAAGGACACGCGCGGGATGTTCCGCGTCCACCAGTTCGACAAGGTCGAGATGTTCGTCTTCTGCCGCCCGGAGGACTCGCCGGCCGAGCACGACCGCCTCTTGACCATGGAGGAGTCGCTCGTCGGCGAGCTCGGGCTCCCCTACCGCGTGGTCAACATCGCCGCCGGCGACCTCGGCGCCGCGCCGTCAAGGAAGTACGACATCGAGGGCTGGTTCCCCAGTCAGGGCCGCTACCGCGAGCTCACCTCGACTTCGAACACGACCGACTACCAGTCGCGCCGGCTCGACATCCGCTTCCGCGGTGGCCAGGGCCTCGAGTTCGTCCACACCCTCAACGGAACGGCGGTGACAGCGCGCGCCATGATCGCAATGCTCGAGAACTTCCAGGACGAGGGCGGCGCGGTGGCCGTGCCGGAGGTTCTGGTCGGATTCGGCGCGCCGAGCCGCATCGAGCCCGGCGACTAGTGCCCCTTCGAGTAATGCTGCCTAGCTTCGAGGAGCACTAGACTGATTCCCCGGGCGGGGTGCCCGAGCGGTCGAAAGGGGCGGTCTTGAAAACCGCTAGACGGTGCTGAGCCGTTTCGTGGGTTCGAATCCCACCCCCGCCGCTCTACCATGCGGAATCCCGCTATCCATGGGGGTTCAGCAGCACCCGGGAGCAGCGGGGGTGTCCGCGGTCGTCCGTCCAAGTCCGTCGTTTTCGGCGCTTACTGCCGCACGACTGCCGCACGAGATCGCCGGAAGTTGCCAGCCGCGACGACGGAAGCTGGACAGCGCCGCGAGCCCGACGAGGACGACTTCGCCGCCTTCCTCGAGGATCATCCCGAGCGACGCCGCGTACCTCAAGGAGCGAGCGCGCAAGCGACGTAGCGCGAGCAACGCCGTGAGCGCCCTAGCTCCGCTCCCCGATCGCGGGCCCGATGTCCTCGGCCTCGACGATCAGCTCCTCGGGCACCCGCTGCGTGCCGCCCTCGGGGCGGGCGTCGAACTCGTAGTCGCCCTCGAACATGCAACGCCCCAGGTAGTTCCACTCCGTCGTCAGGGTCTGCGTGCGGGCGCCGGGCGGCCTGAGCACCAGGCGGTAGCGACGTCCTCTCTCGAACTTCATGCCTTCCTCGCTCCTAGCGTGTTGGCCCCGCAATGGGGCCGGTTCAACGGCTTCCCGCACTTCCAGCACGTCGGGGAAGCCGCCTGCTGCCCGCCACCGTGCGGGCGCGGTGCTTCCTTCTTCAAGGTGTGTCCTTTCGACAGATTTCCCCCGGCGCCGGAACGGCCAGGGCTCGCTTGCACATTCAGTCATCGGCAGAGGTGCCGATACCTAAAGCCTGACCTGGCCGTCGAGCTCCGTCGCGGAGCACGGGCTCGAGTCCTGCCGGAGCGCGGGCAGAGTAGTCCTAGGGAGACCCTGCGGCCCTCGACCCAGCATTCTGCTCTAAAGGAATTGGCCCGAGCGGCCGATGCCTGAGTGAGAACAAAAGAAGTCCGCGCGCCCCTGCCGAGACGAGGTATGCCAGGCGCGCAGCTGGGCGTGATCCTCGACTGCCGCAACGGCGCGACCGCGAGCATGCACGCCGAGCAGGTCGCCCACATCACGGAGCTGGACGTCTGATGACCTACCGCGAACTCATCCACTACCTGATCGAGATGAACACCGACGACCTCGACCAGGAGGCGAACGTCTCCTTCGTCGGGCTGCCCTTCAGCACCTACAAGATCACCGGCGTCGACGATGCTGAACCGACCATCCACCTGGTCGCCAGCAGGAGCGAATCCCGGGGAGCGACGTCCGCTACAAGCTGAACGAGGACTGAGTCGCTACAAAGTGTGCCGCCAGGTGGCGGCCGGTACTTAGGGTTCGACGGCTGGATTCAGACTTCGGAGCGGCCCCTCGGCTCGAGGCGGGCGGACTGAACAGCCCGCCCGCCTCGCTTCACCTCAGCTCAGTGCGGGCACCACGACTTCGCAGAAGTCGTCGCTGCGGCCGGTCGATTCCTTGACGAGTCGAAGTCGAGTTCCACGTCGTCCGGACCCGGTGGCGACTCGCTGCCGTACCCGAGGCGGATGCTCTCGATTGCGATGCGCACCGGGCTCGTGGCGACCGCGCTTGTGCTGTCTGGGGCGGCCGCCGGTTGCCTCGGCGATGACGGGGAGGCAGACGAGTCCGGCGACGGTGCACCGATGGCGGCGATCGGCGGGTTTGCCGAGCTCGAGCGGCGTCCGCTGGAGCTGCCCAATGTCGAGGTCCCTGCCGGCGCCACCGCGGCGGGACGTACGTTTCCGCGCCACGCGGATGATTGCTGGTCCCGGGGAGCCCCGCAGCCAGGTGCGATCGTTCTGCCCGCGATCGGGGAGGCTCCGCTGGGTCCCTACCCGGGAGAAGCGAAGCTGAGGCGGGGACCGGTCTACGCCGCCTTACTTCGGGGTGCTCCTCGGATCGTGTTCCTCTCCGAGGAGCGGATGGTCCGAGGCTCTCGCACGTGGGCCGTAGCCACGCTCTGGGTGAGCCGCCCCGGCTACGACGGGCCGGTCCTCGTCCGCGGGGGTCGACTGGATCGGCCCGGCAGGATCGGCTTCGGCCGGGGCGCTCGACCTCGCTACGAGCTGCGACTGCGGGCCGGTGCGCCTTGGCCCTCGCAACCCATCGATATCCCGCCGGGCTGGCGCGCGGCCAAGATCCCGGCGCAGATCCCCGATCCGGGCTGCTATGCCTTCCAGGTGGACGGTCGCGGATTCAGCTACGTGCTCCCGTTCGCCGTGTTGCAAAGCCTCTAAACCGCGGCGCCGGAGTCAGTGCCGTAGCTTCTCTGTGGGCTCGATACCAAGCCTCCTCGTGTTCGGAAGGAAGGACGTCGGAGAGGGGTGCGAAGCGACTACTAAAGAGAACATGGCGTTCGAAGCGTCGATCTCTCCATGAACACAACCACGGAAGCCCTGGAAGCGGCTCGGCGCGCGGCGGCTGCGCGGCGTCGAGTCGCGTCCGCGAGCGCGATCGAGGCGGTCTACCGTTCGCAGGCCGCACGCTTTCGGGGGCTGGCGGCGGCAGTCGCCGGGGCAGACGCGGCAAGCGACGTGGTCCAGGACGCGTTTGCCCTCGCCCTGCGCAGGCGGGCCACTTGGCGCGGGGACGGACCGCTCGAGGCCTGGCTCTGGCGGCTCGTGCTCAACGCTGCGCGAGATGCCGAACGCCGGCGCGTTCGACGTGAGCGTCTCGCCGCTCGGCTGTTCCGCCGGTTCGAGCGGGACACGGCTCCGGCAGCCTCCGTCGACAGCACCCTCGCTGAGCCGCTGAGGCGGCTTCCTTCGCGCCAACGCGACTGCGTCGTGCTTCGCTACTACGGCGACCTCTCGTACGGGGAGATCGCCGGCGTGATGGGGATCGAGGTCGGCACCGTGGGTGCGCTCTTGTCCAAGGCTCACGCGGCGCTGCGCGCCGAGCTCGAACGGGAGGAGGGGCAATGACCATCTTCGACACCGAGACCGATCGCTACCTCGAGCGGCTCGGCGCGTCGCACTCGAGCGCCGACTGGAACGACGTGGTTCAGCGCTCGGACCGTGCCCGCCGCCGTTCGCGAGTCACGCGTGCCGCGGTCGGCGTGGGCGCCGCCGCGACGGCGGCGGCCGTCGCGCTCGCCGTCGTCGGAGCTCTCGGAGGGCCAGGGAGCACGTCGATTGTCGACAAGGCCGAGGCCGCGGTCCTGGCGCCGGTGCAGGCTGCTCCGGGGACGATCGAGCACATCCTCGTCCAGTACCGCATGGATTCCGGCGAGACGTTCATCGAGCACGAGACGTGGATCGCAGGCGACGGCGCGTCCTGCCGTCGGACGGTGGAAGGCTTGCCCGGCCGGGCGGTCCCGGACACGCGGTTGACGACGTGCCTGCCGTCGGATGACGTAGTCGAGCTCTACCTGCCGGGTGAGAACCAGATCCTGCGTGCGCAGGTGGGCACGCAATCGGAGAACGATTCGGCGCACGAGGATTCGGGAGCCTCGGCCGCAGGCGAGGGACCGAGGTACTTCAGGGTGCGCGAGCTTCCGGATGGGAGCAAGGACGCCGACATCGTGGTCAAGCGGAACGGGAAGTACTACAAGGTTCTCGAGGTCGGGGCCGACGGCTCGTCCGCCGATCTTCCTACTCGCGCGGACTGGCTCAGGGAGGACGTCGTCGAGGCCTTCCGCCGGGATGCGGTCCGCGAGGATGGCACGATGGTGCTCGACGGCCGCGAGTACACGAAGCTCGTGACCGAGGACGGCCTCAACGTGGTTCTCGTCGATCCCGAGACCGGCGAAGGGGTTGCGTGGATCCCGAGCCCCAAGGCCTTCGGCGTCCCGACTACGGTCGTCCGAACGCAGGAGACGCTGCCCGACAACGCGGAGAACCGGCGCAACCTCTCGCTCACCGAGCTGCATCCGGACGCGGTCGTCCGCGACGTCACGGCCGCAGAGCTGGCGCGCGCGATCGAAGCTCAGTATCCGCGCGGCTGACGCACGTGTGCGGAGGGGGCGGGCGATCCGCCCCCTCCCGTTGCCGTTCGACTCCGGCGGTCAGCAGGCTTCTGCCTAGGGAGCCTGCGCGCGGAGCTCTCTCAGCAGGCGCTAAGCGCTACCCTGCGCCGCGCAGATGAGCAAGCTTGTCGGGGTTCAGCACCGACCTGACCGCGACGACGACGCCCTCGGCGATCTCGAGGGCCGCGACCCAGAGCACGACTCCATGCTCGTCGTAGAAGACGACGCCGGGCTCGCCGTTGACCACCGCAGGACGGTGCGTCAAGCCACGCTCATGCGCCTGGCGGCCCCAGCCGATCAGCGCCTTCGCCACGCGCTCGGCTCCGACGAGCGGGACAGGCACCGCGGGCGCCTTGCCGCCGCCGTCGCCGAACACCGTGGCATCGGGCGCCAGCAGCTGCACCAGAGAGCCCGTGTCGCCCTCCTCCCAGGCCGCAATGAACCGGCGGGCGACCTCCTCCCGCTCCTCGCGCGAGACGTCGAAGCGCCGCCTTCCCTCCCGGATGTGCGCGTGCGCGCGGGAGAGGATCTGCCGGCAATTGTCGGGGCTCTTGCCCACGATCTCCGCGACCTCGTCGTACGGGTAGTCGAAGACCTCGCGGAGCAGGAAGACCGCGCGTTCGACAGGCGAGAGCTTCTCCAGAAGGTGAAGGAAGGTGAGCGAGAGGGAATCGGCCGTCTCGGCATGGCGAACGGCCTCGTCGTGCACGAGCGGCTCGGGCAGCCATTCGCCGGGGTAGACCTCGCGCCGCGCGCGGGCCGACCGCAGCTGGTCGATCGCGAGCCGGGTCGTGATCGTCGCCAGGTACGCCTTGGGCGAGTCTGCCTCGACCTCCGACTCGTGGCAGCGGAGAAACGCCTCCTGCACGACGTCTTCGGCCTCGGCGACCGAGCCGAGCATCCGGTAAGCGATCGCGAAGAGGTATGACCGGAGCTCTTCCTGGTTCTCCATCACTCAGCAGGACGAGGGAAACGAAGAGTGCGTGACACTGTCACACCTACCCGCGCCGTTTCGTCTCCATTCCCGAGATGGAAAGGAGAGAACGATGAGAGTCTTCGTCGCAGGGGCGTCCGGGGCTATCGGCACCCGGCTCGTCCCCCAGCTCGTCCGGCGCGGGCACGAGGTAATCGGCACGTCCCGCTCGTCGCAGAAGGCGGAGCAGCTGCGCGCCGCTCGGCGCCGAGCCGGTCGCGCTCGACCTGCTCGACTCCGACGCTGTCCGGCAGGAAGTCGCCGCAGCCAGGCCTGACGCGATCGTGCACCAGGCCACGGCTCTCACGGGCATGTCCGACATTAAGCACTTCGACCAATCGTTCGCACAGACGAACCGACTCCGAACCGAGGGCACCGACGCGCTGCTCGCCGCGGCCCGCGAGGCCGGCGCGGGCCGGTTCATCGCGCAGAGCTACGCCGGCTGGCCCTACGCGCGCGTGGGCGGGCCGGTGAAGACCGAGGATGACCCGCTCGATCCAGAGCCGGCAGCCGAGATGCGCAAGACGCTCGCCGCCATCCGGCACCTCGAGGGAGCCGTCGCTCGCCGAGAGTGGGATCGTGCTTCGCTACGGTGGCTTCTACGGCTCGCCCGACGACCCGCAGCTCGAGCTCGTGCGCAAGCGGCAGTTTCCGCTCGTCGGCGACGGCGGGGCAGTCTGGTCGTTCGTCCACCTCGACGACGCGGCCTCCGCCACCGTGCTTGCCGTCGAGCGGGGTGAGACCGGGATCTACAACATCGTCGATGACGACCCTGCGCCCGTGCGGGAGTGGCTGCCGGAGCTCGCCGCGGTGCTGGGCGCCAAGCCCCCGCGGAAGGTTCCGCGCTGGTTGGCGCGCCTGCTGGCCGGCGAGAGCGGCGTGGTGCTCATGACGGAGGCTCGCGGCGCCTCGAATGCAAAAGCGAAGGCCGAACTCGGCTGGGCGCTCCAGTATCTCGAGCTGGCGGCAAGGCTTCCCGGTCGCCTATGGCTCGGAAGCCGCGTTGGGGGCCTGAGACCCCCTCCGGCGAGCTACCGTCGAGGTGTGCAGAGACTCGCGGACCGGCTCCCGCTCCTTCCGACGGCGCTGCGCGCCGCGCTGGTCGTCTTCGTGCTCGCCTGGATCTTCGGGCCGTACGAGCTCCGCTCGGCGATTCCGGTCTGGGTCGCCTTCCTGATCGCACTCGGGCTCGAGCTCAACTTCCTGCTGGGCGCCCTCGGCCGGCCTCCGGCGCCTCGGCCCGACCGGGGGCCCCAGCTCGTCGACCGCGAGCGGTACGGCTATCTCGGCTGGCCGGACGAAGACCTGGAGGAGGTCGAAGACGATGCCGGCATCTGGGCGCCGGTGCGCCGGTTCCTCGTCGGCGTCGCCGTCATCGGGGCGCTGGCGCTCCTCTTCTGGTTCGTCGAGAGCCGGACCGGCTGGGACTCGCTCTCGGTCGAGACCCGTACCGAGGCGCAGGACCGTTTCTCCTTGGAGACCTCGGTGATCGCCGGGAAGGAGGTGCGGATCCGCTGTGACGAGTCCGGCCAATACGTCGGGGCGGTCCAGCATGCGGACGGCGTCGCTACGGTCGGCGGCGACCTCGCCTACCTGACGCCGGAGCGCTGCCACGATCTCTACCGGCTCGCCTTCGAGGGCGAGGTGACCGGCAGTCAGACGGCCCGGGCGCTCGTCGTGCTCGCGCACGAGGCCTGGCACCTCCGCGGGATTCGTGAGGAAGGAACCACCGAGTGCTATGCGCTCCAGTCGGGCGTCGGGCTCGGCGAGCGGCTCGGGCTCTCGGAGGGAACGGCGCGGCAGATGATGAGCCAGCAGCTCGCCGAGAACGCGGGGCGAGGCGCCGCGACGGCCGAATATCGCGTCCCGCCCGAATGCCGGAACGGCGGGGCACTCGACCGCGACCCGGAAGACTCGGCGTTTCCGTAGATCAGAGCGGAGCCAGGAGCCTCCTCGCCACCCCTCGGATCGTGCGCGTTCCGTAGCGATGGCTCGGGTTCCAGCGGGTGAGCACGGAGAGGGAGATCCGCTCCTCCCCTTCCGTAGGAGCGCGGACTGGTGGGTGACCAGCCCCGTGCCGGAGCCCCAGCCGCCCTTGAAATAGATCCTCCAGCCCGGCGGAAGGGCACGCGGGATTCCCCAGCGCTGCGACGGCACGATGTGCGCGAGCAGCCAGAGCGCGAAGCCTCGATGCCGGCGCGGCACGAGCCGATCGATCCTCGAGAAGAAGCGCGCCTGGTCCCGTGCGCTCGTCGTCGAGTGACCCCAGATCGGCCAGGCAAAGCGGAAGTCACGCATTTCGGCCCGCTCTGCCAGGCGATAGAGCCGCCGGCCGCCGACCCGCCGGAGCACCGTGCCCGCGGTCGCGTTGTCCGACCGGCGGATCATCGGGCCGGAGCAACCTGCGGTCGGAATCGTTGAGGGCGCGGTTCCGCACCGACCGAAGATTGAGATACGAGACGAGCGCCATCGCCTTGAGGAGGCTGGCCGACGGCACGTTCGCCGCCCGTCGCTGCCCGTGAATGCGGCCGCGGCTCGTCGATCAGCGCGAAGCTCTCGACGCCTGCCCGCGTCTCGAGATAGCGGGCGGCCGCGGCTGTCCGCTCCTCCCAGGTGGACGCAGTCGCAAGCGGGGCCGTCAGAAGCAGGACGGCGAGCGCGAGCAGGAGTGCCCCGCGCACGATCCTCAGACGACGCCCTGAAGAGCGGCGATCTCGCGCCGCACGGCCAGGCGCTGGAGCGCGCTCGCCTCGATCTGGCGCACCCGCTCCCGCGTGAGGCCGAGGCGCCGGCCGATCTCCTCCAACGACTCGGGATCGCGCTCGCCGTTCAGCCCGTAGCGGAGCTTCAGGACCTCGCGCTCGCGGTCGGGAAGCTCGGCGAGCGCGTCTCTGAGCGCCTCCTGCGCGAGGTTGACTGTCACCTCCTGCTCGACGTCCTCCTCCTCGCCGGCGAGGAGCTCCTGGAACGTCGTCCCGCTTGCCTCCGAGATCGGCTTGTCGAGGCTCGTCACTGCCCGCGCGGCGGCGCGCACCTCGCCGACCTGGGCGACCGTGATCCGCGCGGCCTCTGCGATCTCCTCGTCCGTCGGCATCCGCCCCAACCTGGGCGCAAGATCGCGCTCCGCGCGCGAGATGCGCTGCTCGCGCTCGACGATGTGCACGGGCACGCGGATCTCGCGCGACTTGTTCGCGACGCCGCGCTGCACCGCTTGGCGGATCCACCACGTCGCGTACGTCGAGAACTTGAAGCCCTTGCGCCAGTCGAACTTTTCGACGGCGCGGATCAAGCCGATGATCCCCTCCTGGATCAGATCGAGCAGCGAGAGCCCGTGGCCCTGGTAGCGCTTGGCGATCGAGACGACGAGGCGCAGGTTGGAGTTGATCATCCGCTCCTTGGCCTCGAGATCGCCGCGCTCGACGCGCTTGGCGAGCTCGATCTCCTCCTCCTTGGTCAGGAGCGGGTAGCGACCGATCTCCTGCATGAAGAGCTGGAGCGCGTCCGTCGTGGCGACCGCGAGGTCGCCGTTCACGTAGGCCGTCTTTGCTTCGCGGCCACAGTCGTCGCGAAGCTCGATCCTGCGCCGCTCGATCTGCTCGTAGAGGTCCTCGAGCTCCTCTTCGCCGAGCTCGAGCGCCTCGACGAGCGCGTCCACCTCGGAGTACTCGAGGCACTCGTGCTCTTCGCCGCGATCGAGAAGCGCGTGCAGCTGCTGGTCCATCAGCATCCACGATACGCCTAGCCGCTCGCCGCTGTCAGAGGCCGGAACGAGGCGCGGCGGATTCCGCGTACACTGGTAGCTAGAGCGTCCGCCGACCCAGCCGCGCTGGATAGCGCTCCGTTCTGGAGACTGAGGAGGCGGGAGGACGCGCCCCACCGAGAGGAGCGCGTTGCGCAACGTCTTAGCGGTCCACGGCACGTCTCAAACCAAGCCGGTCCAACCGGGTCGGTCGGAGCTCTTGAGGTCGGCGCTCCGGCTCTCGTACTTCACAATCGCGTGGAACTGCGTCGTCGGCTCGTTGGCGCTGGTCGTCTCCGTGATCGACGACAGCCCCGCCCTGGCCGGATTAGCGCTGAACGCGCTGCTCGACTCCTCGGCTTCGGCGGTGCTCGTGTGGCGCTTCTCGAGGGAAAGGCGCGATCCCGCCGGCGCGGAGCGCCTCGAGCGCCGGGCTCAGTACGGGGTCGCCTTCGCCATGGTGGCGGTCGCCCTGTACGTCGGCTTTCAGGCTGTCCGGGGGCTGGTGGAGGGCTCGCACCCGAAGGCCTCCGTGTTCGGGGCGATCGTCGCCACGGCCTCCCTCCTCTGTCCTGCCGTGGTTGGGACGGGCGAAGCTCCGCGTCGCGGCTGGCCTTTCGAGCGGCGCGCTTCGGGGCGACGCCGTTCTCACCCTTGCCGCTGCAGCCCTGGCCGCCACGACGCTTGCGGCACTCCTCATGAACGCCGGGCGGACTGGTGGTGGGCCCCGTGCGCGCCGAGCCGGCCGAGCGTCTCGACGCTCCTCGGCCGTGATCCGCAGCGGCTCATCCGCGCCGCCGACCAGATCGCCTCGTCCTTCCCCGCCTTACGGACCGCAGCCACTGGCGACACCCCTCCTCCCCTGGCTCTACCCGCGCTACGACGACCCCCTACGAGGAGCGGCGCTTCCGCAGCTCGGCGAGCCCGCCAGGCGTCCACGTCTGCGTCGGCGCTTCGCTCGTCGCCTTACTGCGCGAGCGCTCGAGCCGGATCGGCCTCGCAGGTGCTCATCGCGCTCGCGCGCACCCGCCTGCCCGATCGTGGACCTCCGTGTCGGCGAGATGGAGGACCTCCCGTTCCCCGACGACACCTTCGACCTCGTCACGGGGTTCACCTCGTTCTTCTTCGCGAACGACATGGTCGCCGCGCTGCGGGAGGCTGGACGGGTGGCGAAGCCGGCGGCCCCGGTCGTCGTCCAGGTCTGGGGACGGCACGAGCACTGCGACCTCGAGGCGATGAAGGCGATCGCGAGGCCCTTCTCGCCGCGCCCGCCGGACGCACCGCCCGACCCCGATCTCTCGCAACCGGGCGCGCTCGAGGCGCTCGCCGTCCAGGCGGGGCTCACCCCCGAGACCGAATCTCGACACCACGTCGGCCTACGAGTACCCGGACGAGAAGACGCTCGGCCGCGCCCTGTCGCGCCGGCCGGCCTCGCCGTGCTCGCAGGGCCCGAGCGCGAGGCGGCCGTCAAGGCCGCGATCGTCGAGGGTCTCGCGCCCTTCTGCACCGAGGACGGCCACTACCGGCTCGAGAACGAGTTCCACTCCCTGATCGCCCGCGCCTAGGTATACGAACATATGTTCTATACTGAAGCAGACGTGGCCCGCGCCCAGTACCTCGAGGACACCTGCAAGTCGGCTCTGAACCGAGTCCCGGAGATGAGCCGGATCCCCTTCCGCTGGACCGTGAACCCGTACCGCGGGTGCACGCATAGCTGCCACTACTGCTTCGCCCGCGCGTTTCACAGCTACCTGGACCTAGGGATCGGCGACGACTTCTCCTCGAAGATCGTCGTCAAGACGAACGTCGTCGAGGTGCTGCGGCGCGAGCTCGCTTCCCCCCGTTGGGAGGGCGAGACGATCGCCATGGGCACGGCCACCGACCCCTACCAGCACTGCGAGGGGCGCTACCGGTTGACGCGCGGCGTCGTCGAGGCGCTCGCGGACTTCGCCAACCCGCTCTCGCTCCTGACCAAGTCGACGCTGATCGTGCGCGACCTCGACGTCTTTTGCCGGCTGAACGAGGTGGCCCCGCTCACCGTGTCCATGAGCGTGGGCACGCTGGACGAGGACGTGCGCCGTGTTGTCGAGCCGGGGACGCCGCCGGGACGAAGGCGGCTCGAGATCCTCGGCCGCTTCGCGGAGGCCGGCATCCGCACCGGCGTGCTCGTCGCGCCCGTCCTTCCCGGGCTGACCGACGACGACGAGCACCTGGACGAGGTGCTGGCCGCCTGCGCCGAGGCCGGCGTCTCCTGGGCGTCCGCGATCGTCCTCCACGTCCGCCCCGGGATCAGGGAGCACTTCATGCCCTGGATGAAGCAGGCTTACCCCTGGCTCTACCCGCGCTACGTCGAGCTCTATGGAAGTCGCGCCTATGCGCCGAAGGCCTACCAGGAGCAGGTCGGCGAGCGCTTCGCGCGCCTGCGCCTGCGCCATGGGCTCGCTCCGAGCGGAGGGGGTCGGCCCGTCCCCGCCCGCCGGCAGGAGCAGCTGGCGCTCGCCGTCTAGTACTTCCCGAAGTACTTCTGACGTCAGCCGGCATCCTCGCGTTGATGAGGTACCCGACGGGGGCGATAACGAGCCAGAAGAGGAGCGCGGCCGTCGTGTTGACGAACGCGATCGGGATCGAGAGGACGAACACCACGACTGGAAACAGTGAGGCTGTGCGCCCCGCCTTCCAGGCGCCCGGTGGCGCCCCCGTCCGCATGAGGCCCGACCGGAAGGCGTGGCCGGCGATGACAAGCTCCATCAGGCTCACGGCGGCCATCGAGAGCGCGAAGACGACGAAGGCGACCGCGTTACCCTCGTACTCCCCGATAAGCGCCGTCGGGAAGGGAAGGAAGGCGACGAAGCCGAGGTAGACGAGGTTCTGCGACAGCAAGCGGCGGTCGATGCGAGCGAGCCGCGAGAAGAACCAGTGGTGCGCCAGCCAGTAGCGGCCGATCACGTAGAAAGAGACGGCAAAGCTGATGATCTCGGGGAGGACGTCCTTGAGCGCCTCGAGCATGTCGCGGGCGCTGCCGCCATCCACGGGAAGCCCCGACACGTCGATCTGGAGGACGAGCAGCGTCATCGCGATCGCGAAGATCGCGTCGCTGAAGTTGACGACGCGGCCGAATTCCGCGCTGCCCCGTTCGATGCCTGGGGCTCGCTCCTCCTGCGGCACCGCGCAAGGCTACAACGCGCGGCCTCAGTCGATCTTGCCACGATCGGAACGACACCGTAAAGTCACGGCGCCATGGCGAGCCGAGCCTCGGAGGAAACGGGGCGAAAGAACGTCGGCGCCCTGATCGGGCGCTACATCATCTACGTGCCGTTGGCGGGTTTCCTCGTCAACCTCGCGATCGCCTTGGCCGGAGATGACGACGACTGGAAGGTCACGACCCTGAAGGTGGGGCTCGACCTGGCTGGTCGGCGTGAACGGCATCATCCTGGGGAGCGGACACCTGTTCATGCCTGCTCCGACCGCCGCGAGCATCGGTTGGCCCACCAGTCGGTTCCAGTGGGAGGTCGGCTTGGCCGGCGTCTCGTACGGTGTGATCGGGGTCATGGCCCCCAGCTTCGACCGGGGATTCTGGCTCGCGACGATCATCGCGTTCTCGATCTTCATGTTGGGAGCCGCCGTAGGCCACGTTCGGTCGATGGCTGCGGAGCACAATTTCGCCCCGGGCAATGCCGGCTACATCTTCTGGTACGACATCGGGGCGCCGATCCTGCTGATCGTGCTCTACATCCTCACCCGTTGAACGCGCTCTGAGCGCGCCCATCCGCATCGGCACGTGCTCCTGGGCCGACGAGGCGCTGACGAAACACTGGTACCCGAAGGAGGTCAAGTCGGCAGAGGCCCGGCTCCGCTGGTACGCGCAGCACTTCTCCACGGTCGAGGTCGACTCCACCTATTACCGCCTCCCCGACGAGGCGATGGTCTCGCGCTGGGCCGAGCGCACGCCGGAGGGCTTCGTCATGCACGTGAAGGCCTTCGGCGTGATGACGCGACACCCAGTCAAGGTGGAGCAGCTTCCGCCCGACCTGCGCGAGGCAGCGCCCGTCGACGACCGAGGCCGCGTCGACCGGCCGCCCCGCGAGTTTCGCGCCGAGGTTTTCCGGCGCTTCCACGCGGCTCTCGAGCCGCTGCGGGAGACGGGGAAGCTCGGCGGCATCCTGCTCCAGTTCCCGCCCTACGTCGTCGCGAAGGACCTGTCGGTCGACTACCTCCGCTGGGCGTCGAGCAGCTCGACGGTGACCGAGCGCTCGTCGAGTTCCGGCACCGGAGCTGGCTCGACGAGGAGAACCGCGCTTCCACCCTCGACTTGCTCGAAGAGCTCGGCGCATCCAACGTCGTCGTCGACGCGCCCAAGACGGAGGCGAAGAACCTCATTCCGACGGTTGTTGCCGCCACGAGCCCGTTCGCGTACGTCCGCTTCCACGGCCGAAACGCCGGTACGTGGAACGTTCGCGGCGGCAGCGCGAGCGACCGCTTCGACTACCTCTACACCGAAGAAGAGCTACGGGAGTGGGTCGAGCCGCTGAAGGAGCTCGGGACAGCGGCTGACGAGGTCTACGTCCTCTTCAACAACAACCGCTGGAGCAAGGCACCCAGCGGTGAGCTTGCCGCTCAAGCACCGGCGAATGCGGCAACTTTGAGGAAGATCCTTGACGTTTCTGGGGTTCCCAACGGCTAAGGAGTGGAGTACCGTTCAAGTCGGAGGGAAGATTGGCCGATGGGACCAGGGTGGGCAGCCGGCTAGGCACACATGCGCTTTGGACCGTCGCGCTCGGTGTGGTAATCACGCTGATCGCGCTGACGCCCTTCGTGCTGCCCGGAGATCGCCCGCTCGACGGCCTTCCGGCGCCGCTTCGCGGGACGGCGCAGGCCGGCGAGGTAGTCGCCGAGGCTCCTGCTCCGGCTCCCGCTCCAGCGCCTTCTCCCGAACAGTCCCAGGCTCCAGCCCCCGAGGAGACGACCGACGTAGCTGCTGTCGCCGCGCCGGCTCCGGCGGCAACGCCCGTCTCCAACGTGTCTTCCGGCGGAAGCTCCGGCGGGTCCGGGACGTCCGGTTCCGGGTCCTCCGGTTCCGGTTCGTCCGGCTCCGGGAGCAGCGGCGACGGCGACGGGCCCTCTGGCTCCGACCCTGACCGCCCTGGAGGAGGCTCGATCCCTGGGCGCCCCGGCGGCGGAGTAGGCTCTCCCACCCCGCCCACGCCCGAGCCGCCCAAGCCGCCCAAGCCGCCGGAGCCGCCGGAGCCCCCGCCCAAGCCGCCCAAGCCACCTGAGCCGCCGACCGTGGGAAAGCCCGCTCCAGTCGACTGGAAGGAGCAGAGGCGCGAGGAGAAGGCCGAGAGCGCGAGGAGCGCGCGAGCCGAGAAGGAGCAGAGGCGCGAGGAGAAGGCCGAGGAGCGCGAGGAGCGCGCGGCCGAGCGGGACGAGAGGCGTGAGGAGAAGGCCGAGGAGCGCGAGGCACCAAAGGAAGACCGCAGCGAGGAGAAGGCCGAGAAGCCTGAGGGCCCGAGCCCGAGAGCCTGCCGAGGAGCCCAAGATGCCTGCCGAGGAGCCCGATGGCATGCTGAGGAGCGCAGAGCGAAGCAGGACGACGAGGACGACAGCCGGCGGAGCCGGCCGAGGACGACAAGGACGACGAGTCGGGGCCGCCGAGCCGACGCCCGACTGGACCGGAACGCTCGGGCACTTCGGCAAGGCGGAAAGCTCCAGCGCGTGCTCGACCGCCGGACACCTGCCTGACGTCATTAGGCTCAGGGCGTGAGCCCGATCGCCATCGCACCCGTCCAGCGGCCGGCGACCCCGTCGGCGCGCTCGTGCTCCTGCACGGCCGCGGCGCCGACGAGCTCGACCTCGCCCCCTGCTCGACCTGCTCGACCCGGAGAAGCGCCTCCTCGGGCTCGCGCCCCGCGGCCCCCTCTCGCTTCCGCCCGGCGGCTCCCACTGGTACGTGGTCGAGGAGGTCGGCTTCCCCGACCCGGACACCTTCCTCCCCACCTTCACCGAGGCCTCGGAGTGGCTGGACTCGCGCTGGCGGAAGCCGGCATCGCGCCCGAGCGAACCGTGCTCGGCGGCTTCTCGCAGGGAACGGTGATGTCCTACGCGCTCGGGCTGGCGGCCTCACGGCCCGCGCCCGGCCGGCATCCTCGCCATGAGCGGGTTCATCCCGACCGTGGAGGGGTTCGAGCTCGACCTCGAGAGCCGCGCGGGCCTGCCGGTCTCGATCTCGCACGGAACCTACGACCCGGTGATCGGCGTCGAGTTCGGCCGCGAGGCCCGCGACCGGCTCGATGCGGCGGGCCTCGAGGTCGCCTACCGCGAGGATCCGGTCGCGCACCAGATCGCCCCGGCGCCCTCGCCCAGGCGCGCGCGGTGCTCGAGCGCGCGCTCCCACAAGTAACAGTCTGTTACTTGGCGTCTAGGACGCAGCTCGCCGAAGGCCTCGGCGCGGCGCTTCTCGCCGGCGACGACGAGGATGTCTCCCTCGTTACCACCGTTTCGGGCGTCGCGTAGGTGAACGAGCCGCCCTCGGGCTTGACGCAGACCACGGTGATGCCGTAGCGCTTGCGCACCTCCGCGGCGGCGAGCGTCTTGCCGACGAGCTCCCGCGGCGCCGTCGTCTCGACGATGGCGAAGCCCGGGTCGAGCTCGAAGTAGTCGAGGATCGAGCCCGCGAGGCTGTGGCCGACGCGCACGCCCATGTCCCGCTCCGGGAAGACGACGCGGTGAGCGCCGACCCGCTCGAGGATGCGTCCGTGCGGCTGTGTCACCGCCTTCGCCACGATCCGGGGCACGCCGAGGTCGGCGAGCACGGACGTCGTGAGGATGCTCGCCTCGACCTCGGTGCCGATCGCGACGACCGCCGTCTCGAACTCGTTCGCGCCGAGCTGGCGCATCGCGGCTCGTCGGTGGAGTCCGCCTCGACGACGTGCGTGAGGACGCCGGAGAAGTCCTGCACGGGCTTCGGGTCGGCGTCGACGCCCAGCACCTCGTGGCCCATGCCGACGAGGGTCTCCGCGAGGCCGCCGCCGAAGCGGCCCAGCCCGATGACGATGAACTCCTTGGCAGCCATTGTACCTTCAGGTGAGCACTTCAGCCGATGATCGGTCGTTCCTCCGGGAAACGGTAAAGCCTCTGCCGCTCACGCAGGACGAGCGCGACGCCGAGAGTATGCGGCCCGACGCGGCCGAGGTACATGAGCGCGATCAGGATCCACTGGCCGCGGCGGCGATGTCGGCCGTGATCCCGGTCGAGAGGCCCACCGTCCCGAACGCCGAGAAAGCCTCGAAGAGCGACTGGGAGAGCGTGAACTCGCTGTTGGCCATGAGCGCCAGCGTGCTGACGACGACCGCGCTGAGCGCGATCGTGGCGATGGCGAACGCCTGCCGCTGGGCGTGGGCGGGCAGCCTGCGCGAGAAGGCCGTGACGTGCGGATCGCCGCGCACCTCGGCCCAGACCATCAGGGCGAGCAATGCGAGCGTCGTCACCTTGATGCCCGCCGCCCGTCGAGGCGCTGCCCGCGCCCACGAACATGAGGAAGTCGCTGACGAAGAGCGTCTCGAGCTCCATCTCGCCGTAGTCGACGGTGTTGAAGCCGGCCGTGCGGGGCGTCACTCCCTGGAAGAAGCCGGCGAGGAGCTTCCCTCCCGGCCGAAGGGGCCCGAGCGTCCCCGGGTTCGCCCACTCGAACGCGAGCACCGCCCCCGTGCCCGCCGACCACGAGCACCGCGGTCACGAGCACCGTCAGCTTCGTGTGCAGGCTCCAGCTGTGCGGCCGCCGCCAGAACCGCGAGAGCTCGAGCCACACCGGGAAGCCGAGCCCGCCGGCGATGATCAGGAGCGCGATGGTGACGCAGATCCAGCCGTCGGTCGCGAACTGCGTCAGGTTGTCGGTCCAGAGCGCGAACCCCGCGTTGTTGAACGCCGTGATCGCGTGGAAGATGCCGAGGTAGATCGAGCGGCCGAGCGAGTAGTCGTAGCCCGTCCACCAGCGCAGCGCCAGGATGGTCGCGCCGATCGCCTCGAAGACGAGGCTGAGCTTGACGACGGCGAAGACGAGGCGGCGGACGTCGGCGAGGAGCGGCGCCGCCACCTCCGCCTGCGCGAGCAGCCGCCCGCGCAGCCCGAGCTTCCCGGCCAGCAGGAAGAGGAGCAGCGAGGCCAGGGTCATGATCCCGAGCCCGCCCACCTGGACGAGCAGCATGATCACGACCTCCCCGAAGGTCGACCAGTACGTGGGCGTGTCGACGACGACGAGGCCCGTGACGCAGATCGACGAGGTCGACGTGAAGATCGCGGTCAGAAACGAGGCGCTCTCGCCGCTCTCGGTGGCGAACGGCAGCATCAGGAGGCCCCCGCCGACGAAGATGCCGATCGCGAAGGCGGCGACGATCAGCTGCGTCGGATGCCGCCGGCCCAGCCAGCCCGTCACGCCCGCCAATATGCCCTCGTCAGGAGCGCGACCACCGGCACGATCTCGAGGCGGCCGATCCACATCAGGCCGGTCATGATGCCGATCGAAACGTCGCTGAAGGGCTCGAACGACCCCATCGGCCCGGCGAAGCCGAAGGCGGGGCCGACGTTGCCGAGGGTCGTCGCCGAGGCCGAGAGCGCGTCGAACGGCGACAGCTCGAGGCCCACCCGGTGCGCGTCGAGGAGCAGCAGCACCGCGCCGGCCACGAAGATGCCGACGTAGAGGAGCACGAACGTGATCACCGCGCGCACCGTCCGCTCGTCGACCGCGACCCGGTTGACGCGGATGGGCGCGACGTACTCCGGGTGCAGGGCCTGGTCGAGCTCCCGGCGCAGGACGCGGCCGATGACGAGGTGGCGGACGACCTTGATCGACCCTGCCGTCGAGCCCGCCGAGCCGCCGGGGAACATGAGCGCGACGATGAGCATCGCCGCAGCCGGCGCGGCCACGACCCACGTGGCGAAGTCGGTGCTGGCGAAGCCGGTCGTCGTCATGATCGAGACCGTCTGGAAGGCTCCCTGCCGGATCGCCTCCTCCCCCGAGCTGATGCCGTTGTCCCAGAGGAGCACGGCGAGCACGGCCGAGGCGAGGACGAGCAGCCCGACGTAGAGCCGGAACTCCTCGTCGCGGACGAGCGCCACCGGCTTGCGGCGCACGAACGCCCGGTAGAGGAGGGCGAAGTTGGCCCCTGCGATCGCCATGAAGAGGGCGAGCACCCACTGCGACGCGGGCGCGTACCCCTCCAGCGAGCGCGGGTCGATGCCGAAGCCGCCGGTCGGCATCGCGGCGAACGCGTACGCGACCGCGTTGAAGAGGCTCATGCGCTCGTCGACGCCCGTCCAGCCGAAGCGCGGCGAGGATGAGGATGAGGAGCACGGTCAGCGCCACGTAGAGCAGCCAGAGCCGCCGGGCCGTGTCGCGGATCGACGCCGTCAGGGTCTCCAGCTCGGGCCCGGGCGCCTCGGACTCCATGAGCTGGCGCCCGCCGACGCGCAGCCGTGGCAGCACGGCCAGCGCCAGGACGATGATCCCCATGCCGCCGAACCACTGCGTGAACTGGCGCCACATGGCGAGCGACTTGTCGAGCGTGGAGACGTCGACCACGACGCTCGACCCGTCGTCGTCATCCCCGACATCGCCTCGAAGAGCGCGTCGAGCGGGCGGGAGAGCTGGTCCTCTCCGGACAGGAGGTACGAGACCGCGATCCCAACCGAGCCGAGCAGCCAGGTCAGCGCGACGACGAGGAAGCCCTCGCGCATGCCGACCCGGTCCTTGCCCCGCGTCGCCGCCTCGAGCCCCCAGCCGCCGAGCGCGGTCAGCGCGCCCCGAGGCCGCGTAGGGCCACCACGGCTCCGAGTACCCGATCGCGAGCGGGACCGGGAAGAGAAACGCCAGCGAGAGGTACTTCAGCAGCGCGCCGACCAGGTTGAGGGCGGCGCCGACGTCCACGCGCAGGCGAAGCGCGATCGGGGCATCGCCGTCACGCTCGCCAGTAGCCCCTGCTGAGGAGGACCGCGACCGGGATGATCTCGAGGCGGCCGAGCCACATGAGGCCGGTGAGGACGCCGGTCGACAGATCGCTGAACTGCGCGTAGGAGCCGAACGGGCCGGCGAAGCCGAAGCCCGGGCCGACGTTGCCGAGACAGGCCGCGGCCGCGCCCAGGGCTTCGAACGACTGCACTCTCACGGCAGCGCGCTTGGCGTCCACCACGAGCCCGAGCGCACCGAGGGCGAAGAGGCCGATGTAGAGGACGATGAACGCGACGATCCCGCGCAGTGCGCGGTCGTCGACGACGCTCGCGTTCAGCCGTACCGGCACGACGACCTCCCGGTGCACGGTCTGCTCGAGCTCCCGCCTGATGATCCTGAACATGAGCAGATGCCTGATCACCTTGATCGAGCCGCCGGTCGACCCGGCCGAGGCGCCGACGAACATGAGCAGGAGGAGCGTCAGCTCGGCGAGCGCGCTCCACTGGGTGTAGTCGGCGGTGGCGAACCCGGCCGTGGTCATGATCGAGACCGCCTGGAAGACGCGCGTTTCGGACGGCCGCCTCCCCGCCGAAGAGGTCGCCGCCCACGAGCTCGAGGAGCAGGAACACGGAGCCGCCCGCCGAGGAAGGCGAGGTAGAGGCGGAACTCGTCGTCCCGGGCGACGGCCCGGACCTGGCCGCGCACGAGCACGAGGTAGAGCCGCAGGAAGTTGATGCCGGCGAGCACGAGGAAGACGACGATCGTCCACTGCGTCACCGCGGCGAACGCCCCCGCCGACTCGTTCTGGGTCGAGAAGCCTCCGATCGAGAGCGTCGAGAACGCCTGCGCGGTCGCCTCGTAGAGGTTCATGGCCGGGTCGGCCCCGGTCCAGCCGTAGAGGGTGAACATCGCGATCGCGGCCAGGGTGAGCGCGACGTAGAGCACCCAGAGACGCCGTGCCGTCTCCCTGATCGTCGCCGAGAGCCGCTCGACCTCGGTCGGGCCTGCGAGCTCGGACTGGAGCAGCTGCCGGCCGCCGACGCGGAGCCGCGGCAGGATCGCCACGGCGAGCACGATGATCCCCATCCCGCCCAGCCACTGCGTGAACTGGCGCCACATGAGCAGCGAGCTGTCCACCGCCTCGATGTCCGTGAGGACCGTCGCGCCGGTGGCCGTGAAGCCGGACATCGCCTCGAAGTAGGCGTCGACGGGCCGCGCGAGCTGCGGCTCGTCGGCGAGCAAGTAGGGGAGCGCGCCGAACACGGGCAGCGCGAGCCAGATCAGCGCGACGACGAGGAATCCCTCCCGCGGCCCGACGAGCTCCTTCCCGCGGGTCCCGCGCTCCAGCACGAAGCCGCTGCCGCTGGTGATCGCGGCCGAGGCGAGAAACGGCCACGCCGGCTCGCTCGAGCCGAGCGCGATCGCGGCCGGGAAGAGGAACGCCGCGCCGAGGTACTTGAGGACGGCGCCGACGAGGTTGACGGCGCTCCCGACGTCCACGCCGAGCGCCCGCGGGCGCGCGAAGCGCATCGCTAGAGCGCCTTCTCGACCTCGGCCACGCGGCGGGACTCGGTGAAGATGATCGCCCGGTCGCCGGGCTCGAGCAGGTCGTCTCCGTGCGGGAAGATCGCCGTGCCGTCGCGGACGATCGCGCCGATCAGCGAGCCGGTCATCGGCAGCTCCCTGAAGGGCATGCGGACGAGCTTGCTCTCCGCCCGAACGGTGATGTCGAGGATCTCGAAGCGGTCGCCCTCGAGCATCGCGAGCTGGCGGACGCGCGGGTCGTGGGCGAAGCGGACGATCTCCTCGGCGGTCACCGAGCGCGGGTTCACGGCGACGTCGATGCCGGCGTGCTCGAAGACCTCGATCGGAGACCGGCTCGTGGACGATCCCGATCGTGAAGCCGACGCCGTGCACCCGCGCCAGCGCGGCCGCATAGAGGTTCTTCGAGTCCTCGCGCATGGCGAAGACCGCTGCCTGGGCCTGCCCGATTCGCTCGCGCTCGATGAAGTCCGGGTCGATTCCCGTGGCGCAGTAGACCCGGGCGTCGGGCAGCTCCTCGGCGACCTCGCGGGCCCGGTCCTCGAGCGGCTCGATCAGCCGGACGCGGATCTGCTGCTCGAGGAGGACGTGCGCGATGGCGAGCGCCGGTCGCCCCCGCGCCGAAGATGACGACGTCGTCGACGCGCGCTCGCCCGCTGCGCCATGATCCGGCTCCACTCCCGCGCCGCGTCGGGCGAGCCGATGACGATGATCCGGTCGCCGGGCAGGATCGACTCGTCGCCGCGCGGCACGAGCACGCGGTCGCCGCGGATGATGCTCGCCACCTTCGAGTCCGCCGGGATCTCCGCCTCCTTGAGCTGGAGGCCGACGACCTCCTTGAAAGCGTCCGCCTGCGGGCTCCCGGCGCTCCCCTCTCGGGACTCGAACTCGACGATCTGCACCTGCCCGTCGGCGAAGACGTCGGTCTGCTTCGCCGCGGGCACGCCGATCGTCCGCGAGACCGCATGCGCGGTCTCGAGCTCGGACGAGACCATGAAGTCGACGTCGATCTGGCGCTCCTGCCAGGCCTCGAGGTACTCGGGGTTCGAGGTCCGCACGATCGTCTGCGCCTCCGAGAGCTTCTTGACGAGCATCCAGGCGACGAGGTTGATCTCGTCCCGCGACGTGCAGGCGATCATCAGCTCCGCGTTGCTCGATGCCCGGCGTCCTGGAGCACGCGCCGCGTCGCCCCGTTCCCCCGCACGGTGCGGACGTCGTAGCCGATACGAGAGCGCCTGCAGCCGCGCAGCGTCGAGGTCGATGACGGTGACCTCGTGGTCGTCGTGCAGCGCCTCGACGATGGTCGCGCCGACCTGCCCGGCTCCGAGGACGACGATCTTCATGCCGACCGGAGCCTAACTAGGCGGGTTTGACGAGACGCGCAGACTGTGTCCCCGGCGCGCGCTGCTCGTCCCGAGGACGTCGTCCTCAGTCGCGTCGATAGCGCTGCTATCGAGCGCTCCCTGCGTCCTTGCCTCGGAACGACCATCGCACCCCGAGAAACGAGCGGCGTTCCGTCAAACCCTCCTGGGCTCGTTGTCCCATTCCGGCTCGGGCCCGATGCCGACCCCTTCGGCGACGCGGTTGATGTAGTTGAAGTACGAGATGACCTGGATCGCGTCGTGGATGGCGGCGTCGTTCCAGCCGGGCCGCGCAGGAGATCGGCGTCCTCGCGACCCACCGTCGCGGGCGCCGCGGTCAGCTTGACGGCGTAGTCGCAGAGCGCGCGGACGGCGCGGATCCAGGTCGGCCTGCCGGTAGTCGTGCTTCGCGTGCTCCGCCAGCTCGTCGGGTGCGCCCTCGGCACGGAGGTCGTCGGCGTGCGCGTGCATTCAGTAGTGGCAGTCGTTCGCCGTCGAGACGACGGTGGCAAGCAGCTCGCGCTCCGCCCGCGAGAGCTCCGACGGCCCGAACATGATCGCCTTGTAGAGCCCCATCGAACGGCTGAGGACGAGCGGGTTCAGGCACATCGCCTTGACGATGTTGAAGACCTTCCCGGCCCGCTCGATCGCCGCCGCGTACTCGTCGCGAGCGTCCCCGTCGCCTCGTCGACCTCGATCTGCCGGATGTGCGGCACGGCGCTGCAGCACTCGCACCTGGCGGCACGAGCGGGATGCAATACGAATCCGCTCCGCGCCTGACGGTCCCAGCCTCGGCGAAGAGCTCCGCTCGCTCCTTCGCGGCTTCCCGGCCGGGCTGGCCGTCCTGACCGTGGACGCGGAGGGCGAGCGGCTCGGGCTTACCGTCGGCACCGCTCGTCTCCCTCTCGCTCGAGCCCCCGCTCGTCGGCGTCTCCGTCGGCCGCGCAGGCGGCCATGCACGAGCTGCTGCGCGGCGCCGGCGCCTTCGCGCTCAGCCTGCTAGCCGGCGACCAGGAGGCGGTCGCTCAGCACTTCGCCCGCGGGCGTGCCGCCGATCGCGCACTGGCACGGCATCGAGTGGCGCGAGGGCACGACCGGCGCGCCGCTCCTCGACGGGGCGCTCGGCTGGATCGAGGCGCGCCTCGCCGACGAGCACGAGACGGGCGACCACACGCTCTTCGTCGGCGACGTCGTCGCCGTGGAGCGCGGCCGCTCCGGCCCGGCGCTCGTCCACGTCGGCCAGGGCTACGCCGCGCTGTGATCGAAGCGGTCGTCTTCGACCTCGACGGCGTCATGGTCGACTCCGAGCACGTCTGGGACGAGGTCCGGCAGCAGCTGGCCGAGGAGCGCGGCGGCCGCTGGCACGACCAGGCCTCTCGCGACATGATGGGCATGAGCTCGCCGGAGTGGTCGCGCTACATGCACGACGTCATCGGGCTCCAGGAGCCCCCGGAGGAGATCAACGCCGAGGTCGTGCGCCGCCTGGAGGCGGTCTACCGGGAGCACCTGCCGCTGATTCCGGGCGCGCGTCGAGGCGGTGGGGCGGCTTGCTGCCCGCTGGCCGCTCGGCCTCGCCTCCTCCTCGAACCGCGAGCTGATCGACCTCGTCCTCGAGGCCGTCGGGCCTCGCCGCCTCGTTCGAGGCGACCGTCTCCTCCGAGGAGGTCGCCGCGCGGGAAGCCGGCGCCGGACGTCTACCTGGAGGCGGCGCGGCGGCTCGGCGTCGCGCCCGAGCGCTGCGCGGCCGTCGAGGACTCGGAGAACGGCATCCGCAGCGCGAAGGCCGCCGGGCATGCGCGACGATCGCCGTTCCCGAACCCCGCGCTACCCGCCCGCCGCGGACGCCCTCGCCGAGGCCGACCTCGTCCTGGACTCGATCGGGGAGCTCACCGACGAGGCCTTGGAGCCCTAGGCCGCGCCCTCGATAGCGGCGATCGTCTGGCGGAGCTGGCGGATCGAGATGAGCTGCTCGGTGGCCGCCTTCGCGCCCTCGAGGTCGCCGCTCGCGAGGAGGCCTTGAATGCGGCCGAGCTGCGTCTTCAGGCCGACCAGGCGGTTGCTGAGCTGGTCCTGCTGCGAGCTGAGCCCCTCCGGAGCGGACGTCTCCTGGATCTGACCGGCCAGCCCATCGACCTGCTCTCGGATGGGAGCGAGCTGGGCGGAGAAGTCCTGCGCCGTCGTCGCGGTCGTCGGCAGAGCCTCGATCTGGTCGAGGAGTGCCCCGACCTCGCTCGCCTGCGCTGCGAGCTCCGCCGCGTCCCCTCCCTCGCCGCCCCCACCGCCTCCGCTGCCGCAGCCTGCGGCGACAAGGAGGACGAGTGCGCCCGCGAGAACCGCCCCAATACGACCTCGACGCGTCGGCAGAGTGCGCGGACTGTAGCGCCCTGAGCGGAGAAATCAACCCCCGACCACGTAGACCGCTAGTCGACCCGTCCGAGGAGAACGCAGCCGTTGTGGCCGCCGAGGCCCATGGCGTTCGAGAGCGCCACGCGCACCTGGGCGGTCCGCGCCTCGTTGGGGACGTAGTCGAGATCGAGCTCCGGGTCCGGGTTCTCGTAGTTGATCGTCGGCGGGATCATGCCGTCGTGAATGGCGAGCGCGCATGCGATTGCCTCGATTGCACCGGCCGCGCCGAACATGTGCCCGAGCATCGACTTCGTGGAGGAGATCGCCAGCTCGTAGGAGTGGTCGCCGAAGACCTCTTTGATCGCCACGGTCTCGGCCAGATCGCCGAGGGGTGTCCCGGTGCCGTGGGCGTTGATGTAGTCCACCTCGTCCGGCGAGACGTCGGCACGCTTGAACGCGGCGCGCATCATCGCTACGACGCCGCCTGACTCGGGATCCGGCTGCAGCATGTGGTGCGCGTCGTTCGAGGCGCCGTAGCCGAGCACTTCCGCGTAGATCGTGGCGCCCCGCGCTCTCGCCGCGTCGAGCTCCTCGAGGACGACGACGGCGGCTCCCTCGCCCATGACGAAGCCCTCGCGCATCGCGTCGAAGGGGCGGGCCGCACGGGGCGGGTCGCCGTTGCCGGCGGCCAGCCCGCGCATCGTGCAGAAGCCGGCGAGGATCAGCGGGTGGATGCAGCCCTCGGTGCCGCCGGCGAGAACCGCGTCGGCGTCGCCGCGCTTGATCAGCTCCGCCCCCTCGCCGATCGCGTGCGAGCCGGTCGCGCAGGCCGACACGACCGCGTAGTTGGGCCCGCGCAGGCCGAGCTCGATCGCGAGCTGACCACTCGCGGAGTCGACGAGCACGTTGGCGAGGAAGGTCGGCGAGACGCGGTCGGGGCCGCGCTCGCGCAGCACGTCGTACTGGCGCATCAGCTCGTTGAACCCGCCGATGCAGTTCCCGACGACGACACCCACGCGCTCTGGGTCGAAGCCGTTCAGTCCCGCGTCGCCGATCGCCTCCTTCGCCGCGCTGAGCGCGAAGAGGACGTTGCGATCGAGCTTGCGGAGCTCCTTCGCCGGCGCCGCGCCGCTCGGGTCGTAGTCGGCCTTCACCTCGGCCGCGATCTGCACGGGGAACGGGCTCGGGTCGAAGGCTTGGATGCGGTCGACCCCGCTCTCGCCCGCGAGCAACCGCCTCCAGGTCGTGCGCAGGTCGTTCCCGAGGGGGGTGACGGCGCCCATACCGGTGATCACCACGCGTCGCATGTCGTTAGCGTTAGACGCGCGAGATGGCCGTCGAGGTTGCGCCTCCCACCAAACTTCCCTTCCCGCCGATGGAGGCGGAGCTCGTGGACGAGCTCCCCGAAGGCGACGGCTGGCAGTTCGAGCCCAAGTGGGACGGCTTCCGCGGGATCGGGGAGAACCTCGAGGGCGAGTTCCACCTCTGGAGCCGGAACGCGCGCCCGCTCCTCCGCTACTTCCCCGAGCTGGCGGCGCTCGGAGAGCTCCTCCCGCCGCGGTCGGCGGTGGACGGGGAGATCGTGGTCGTCCGCGACGGCGCGCTCGACTTCGACGCGCTCCAGATGCGGCTCCACCCGGCCGAGAGCCGGGTGCGGAAGCTCTCGGCCGAAATCCCCGCGGGCTTCGTCTGCTTCGACGTGCTGCTTTGGGACGGGGAGGACTTTCACGGCAAGCCGTTCGAGGAGCGGCGCGCGAAGGTGGAAACGCTGCCCTTCGACGTCTCGCCCTCGACCCGCGACGCGAAGGAGGCGGCCCACTGGCTCGAGCGCCTGGAGGTGGCGGGGTTCGACGGAGTCATCGCCAAGCGGCTCGGTGTCGCGTACATGCCCGGGTCTCGCGAGGCCGTGCAGAAGGTGAAGGGCGAGCGGACCGCGGACTGCGTCGTTCTCGGCGTCACCTGGAGCGAGAAGGGCACCGGCATCGCCAGCCTCATGCTCGGCCTCTACGACGGGGACGAGCTGCGGCCGGTCGGCTCGGCGCCGGCGACCGGGAAGAAGCGCACCGAGATCCTCGAGCGCGTCGAGCCGCTCCTCGGGCCCAACCCGGAGCGGAGGCCGCGCGGAGCTCCGAGCCGCTGGAAACCGAAGGCCGACCTGGAATGGAGCCCGGTCCCGCCCGAGCTCGTCGTCGAAGTCCGCTACGACAAGTGGCAGAAGGGTCGCTTCCGCCACAACTCCCGCTTCCTGCGCTTCAGGCCCGACAAGGATCCGGAGCAGTGCACGGTCGGCCAGGTCCGCCCCCGCCCGAAGAAGGGCGATCCTACTGTCCGCGGGCTCCTGGCCCGCAAGTAACAGGCTTTTCCTTGCTCACGCCTTAGAGGAGAACGGCAACAGCGACCACGAAGGCGGCGGCGCCCACGACGAGACCCGAGGCCTCGCGCAGGTGCGGCGACAGCCAGGCGACGCCGAGCAAGGCCGCCGCCGCCAGGGGCAGGATGAGCAGACCGATGCTGAAGCCCGCGGCAAGACTGAAAGTGAACAGCACCCCGGTGGCCAGCCAGGTGGCGAACCAGAGCCAACCCCGGCCGCCCGGGGTAGCCCCTTCTCCGAACCGCCAGCACCACCGCCCCGATCAAGAGAACCGGGTAGAGAAGGATCACAAATTCAGTGTACTTGCGCGTCCGGCGTGGGTCGTGTGGAGTTCCTTCACACCGAGGCGGGCTTCGTCATGTTTGGGCTGAGAACGACACTGGTACCATGGCCCGGCACGGAGAAGTGGCCGAGTGGCTGAAGGCGGCGCCCTGCTAAGGCGTTAGGGGGGTGAACACCTCCCTCGAGGGTTCGAATCCCTCCTTCTCCGCTCCGCAGAGCGCTCGCACCAGCCGTCGGAGGGGTGGCAGAGCGGACGAATGCGGCGGTCTCGAAAACCGTTATCCGTCGTTAGGCGGATCGAGGGTTCGAATCCCTCCCCCTCCGCTTTTCCCGCCAATCATGCATCACTTCGACGGCGTGAATCGAGACCACGGGCGTCGCTGCGTCAAGGTTCGCGACCGCCAGCGCGCGAGCCCACCACGCTCTTGTCGCATTGGAGGACTGGATGCTCGGTGGATCGAGTTCCTCATGGGGCGACGAGTCCGTGTGGATCCAGCACGAACTTCTTTGCCGCCCCTTGATCGAAGTCCTTGTAGCCGTCAGGCGCGTCGTCGAGCGTGATCGCGGTCGCGTTCACAGCCTTGGCGATCTGGACGCGGTCGTTGAGGATCGCGTTCATGAGCCCGTGGTGATAGCGCATCACCGGACACTGCCCGGTGACGAAGGTGTGCGACTTCGCCCAGCCCAAGCCAATTCGGATCGAGAGCGAGCCCTCCTTGGCCGCCTCGTCGCTCGCGCCGGGATCGCCGGTCACGTAGAGACCGGGGATGCCGAGCCGGCCCGCCGCCCGCGTAACGTCCATGATCGAGTTCAGGACGGTCGCCGGCGCCTCCTTCTGCGCCCCTTCTCCGTGGCCACGAGCCTCGAACCCCACGGCGTCGACGGCGCAGTCGACCTCGGGGACGCCCAGGATCTGCTCGATCTGGTCCTTCGGGTCGCCCTTGGACACGTCCACCGTCTCGCACCCGAAGGAACGAGCCTGTTCCAGGCGCTCGGGAATGAGATCCCCGACGATGACTACCGCCGCGCCGAGGAACTGCGCCGCGTGAGCCGCGGCCAGCCCGACCGGCCCTGCGCCTGCGACGTAGACCGTCGAGCCGGAGCTCACGCCGGCGCTCACGCAGCCGTGGTAGCCGGTGGGGAAGATGTCCGAGAGCATGGTCAGGTCGAGGATCTTCTCCATCGCCTGATCCTTGTCCGGGAACCTGAGCAGGTTCCAGTCGGCGTAGGGGACCATCACGAACTCGGCCTGGCCCCCTACCCAGCCACCCATGTCGACGTAGCCGTACGCGGATCCTGGCCGGTCGGGGTTCGTGTTGAGGCAGACGCCGGTGTGGCCTTCTTTGCAGTTTCGGCAACGGCCGCAGGCGATGTTGAACGGCACCGAGCAGAGGTCGCCCTCCTTGATGAACTCGACGTCGCGGCCGACCTCGATCACTTCCGCCGGTTATCTCGTGGCCGAGGATCAATCCCGCCGGTGCGGTCGTCCTCCCTCGGACCATGTGCTGGTCCGAGCCGCAGATGTTCGTAGAGACGATGCGCAGGATCACCCCGTGCGGCGTCTTGCGTCCGACGTTGTCGGGGTGCACTCCAGGCCCGTCCTGCAGCTCGAGCTTGGGGAAGTCGATCGACTGCACCTCGACCTTCCCCGGCTCGATGTAGGCGACTCCCCTGTTGTCGGCCATAGCGACCTCCCTCCCTGAGTCTCAGAAGGCGGCGGCGCCCGCCTCGGCGACCTCGTGATCCTGCTCGACGCTACCCCCGCTGACCCCGATCGCGCCTACCACCTTGCCGTCGGCCTCGAGCGGGATCCCGCCGGCGAACACGATCAGACGGCCCTGGTTGCTGGCCTCGATGCCGTAGAGCGGCTGGTTGGGCTGGGCCAGCGGCGCCAGATCCTTCGTCGACATGTCGAAAGAGCGGGCGGTGTACGCCTTGTTCTGCGCGATGTCGATGGATCCCAGCCAAGCACCGTCCATGCGGGCGAAAGCGGTGAGGTTGTTGCCCTCGTCGACAACAGCGATGTCCATCGGGACGCCGATCTCGTCGGCCTTCTTTCTCGCCGCCTCGACCACGGCCTGCGCAGCGCTCAACGTCACGGTCTTTGCCATCGCCAGCTCCTCTCATCCGTTGTGCCGAGGGCAACACGCTAACCGGGCGAGGCCTGAATGTCACGCCCACCTTCGGCCCGAGGCAGCGATCTCGACCACGTCACGCACCTGCCAGTCGTCGAAAACCGTTATCCGTCGTTAGGCGGATCGAGGGTTCGAATCCCTCCCCCTCCGCCTCCGCCCGAAAGCCCTTTGTTCAAACGGGTTTCTGGGCTGCCGAGTGATCCTAAGCTCAGCTGGCTGGCGTCCGGATTCAGGCAACAACATCAGTTGCTCACTGGCTTACTGATGAGCCAATGAGTGCGGCGGTCGCTTTGACCGCTGTACCCGAGCACGGTCTCTAACATCGCCTGTTGCCGTGTCGAGGGTGAAAGTCACCGTCCTAAGCGACGCGAGTGCGCCGTCGCTAGTGCTGGCTCTCCTCCCTGCGTTTGCGGCCGCTGCCGGAATCCCCGCGGCGGACGCGAGGCGGCTGCAGACGGTCGTCGCGGGACTCGTCAGCTTCACTCTTGACAACGCGTACCCGGACGACGACCTCGGCGAGATCGAGGTGACGCTCGAGGCGGGCGATGGTTTCGTCCATGTGGCCGTGCACGACTGGGGCCTGCCGCTGACGAGCGCCGGGGGCGACTTCGGGCCGCTGCCGGAGCCGCTCGCCGCTCTCGCCCCTGACGCCCGCAACGTGTTGCTGATGAACCTTGGTTCGGACGGAAAGCGCCTCGCGGCGGAAGTCGCCGTCCGCTCGAGCGGCGCAGTACAGGCGAGAAGTCACCACATCGAGGCTGTGCCCAGGCGCGCACAGGTGGGTGCAGAAACACCCGGCGCGGTCGAGGTGAGGGCGGCTATGCCCCAGGACGCCGAGGCGATCGCCCAGCTCCTCTACGAGAACTACCACCTGAGCTACGTGCATGCCGACTTCTACCGGCCGCGCTACTTGATGGCGGCGCTCGCGTCGGGCGAGCTGCTGTCGACGGTCGCTGTCCACGAGGGGCGAGTAATCGGGCATCACGCGCTTATGCCGCTCCCCGGTGTCCCGTCCGCCGAGACGGGCGCCGCCGTCGTCCACTCCGCGTATCGCGGCCTCGGTGTCTTCGGCCGGTTGTTCGAGTACACCCTCGACACGGCGATCAAGCGCGGTCTTGCTTCGGTCTTCGGCGATGCCGTCACCATCCATCCCTTTAGTCAGCGCGCCGAGCGCTCGCACGGCTACCGCGAGACGGCGCTTCAGCTCGGCATGGTCCCGGCGCAGACGACGATGCGCGGGTTCGGCGGCGAGGGGCCGAGGCGACGAACGGCCACGCTCCGCTCGTACCGTCCTTTCGACGAGCACCCGCGGCAGGTCGCGGTGCCGGCACCCTACCGAGAGCTGCTCGAGGGCGTCTACGCCAACGTCGGGCTCTCGGTCGAGGCGCGCGGAGAGCCGGCTCTGCTCGAGGACGAGGTGGTGACGGCCAACGTCGATGAGCGACGCTCCCTCGGCTTCCTGCGGCTCCGGCAGCTGGGACAAGGAAGCAGGCACGCAGCTAAGAAGTCTGTGCGCCAGCTGCTCTCGCGGCACGTCGACCTCGTCTACGCCGACGTCGATTTAGTGGCGGTGGGGGACGTCGACGAGGCGGCGGCCGAGCTGAACGAGCTCGGCTTCTTCGTCGCCGGCCTTATCCTGCACGGCTCGGAGGGCCACGACCACCTCCGGCTGCAGCTGCTCGACTCGGAGGACATCGAGCTCGAGGAGATCGTCTGCGACTCGTCGTTCGCAAGGGGGCTGAGACGGCGCGTGCTCGAGGACAAGACCCGCGTCGGCGGATGAGGTCGCCCCACTTGTCGCAACCGCCGCATGTCGGGATTGCGCCGCGCGGGGTAGTGCGTCGGGTGGAAGAGCTCGCGCACGCCCGACGCACCGTGGTCGGTCCCGCCGGCCGCGAGCTCCGTTGGTCAGAGGACGATGCCCGCGGGCGCGTCACCGCCGACCGCGTCTCGAAACTCGTTCGCGCGCTCGACCGTCCGAAGCCACTCGTAGCCGAGCCCCTTGACGCCGATCAGCTCGACTCCGGCGCGGGACAGGCGGGCGATCCCCTGGTCGTGCGCCGTCCCCGGCGAGGCGACGGCGTCCTCGACGACGACCACGCGCTTGCCGCGCTCGAGCAGTCCGAGCGCCGACTGGGCGACGCAGACGTCGGTCTCGAGCCCGCATAGCACCACGGTGTCCCGTTCGTGCCGGGTGACGTCCGCGAGGATCTCCGGGGAGGCCGAGAGGTCGAAGACGGGCTTCGCGTGCCTCAGCGTCCCCGGAGGGAGGGCGTCCTTGACCGGCGAGACGGTCTCTCCGTTCTCATCGGGCGCCTCCTCGGTGACGACGACGGGCACGCCGAGCCAGCCCGCGAGCCCGCACAGCCAGCGGATGCGGTCGACGACTTCGGCCGCCGCCTGCTCCGGGAGCTTGCGCAGGAAGCCGTCCTGCGTGTCGATCACGGCGAGCACGCAACGTTCGGCGTCCAGGCGGTATCGCAGGGCTCAGTCCTCCTCGACCCGATGCTCGGCGAGCCAGGCCTTGGCGACGCGCTTCTGCGCCCGGGTGAGCCACGCCTCGACCACGAGGTCCTCCAGCTCGTCGCGATCGATCCGTTCGAGGTCGGGGATCCGCACCAGCACGGCCGGATAGCCGTCGAAGTGCGGCGTCGTGAAGAACACGCCCCGCTCGTCCGAGAGCAGCAGCTCCTTCGCCCAGAGATCGGCGACGCGAAACATGAGCACGTCGTCCATCCGCTCTCCCGTGTCCGGGTCGACCGCGTCCGGCCGGCGGCTGCGGTGGAGGACGAAGAGCTTCCCGTGCGCCTTGTAGGCGGGGCGGCCGTCCTCGGAGAGCTCCTTGGTCGTCGCCGGAAACGCGAGCGCGAGTTCGTCCAGATCGGCCATGGTCGCCACCCCGTGACTGTGCCACGGATCCCGCGCCGGCGAGATCGCGTCTAGCGGCGGACGTAGATGCGCATCCGGAGCCGCACCCAGTCGTAGATGAAGCGCGAGTTGGGGATCGGGTTGCGCACGCAGCCATGGCTGGCCGCGTAGCCGGGCACCGAGTGGTAGCCGTGGATCGCCTCGCCGCGGTTGTAGTAGACGGAGTAGTACATGCCGAGGCTGTTGTAGCCCGGCTGGCGCCGGTAGAAGCGAAACACTCCCCGGTCGGAGGGAGTTGCCGGCGCCCCGGTGGAGACATGGAACACGTGCTGGGGCTTGCCGCGGGCTGCGAGCACCATCACCTGGCGGGAGATGTCGACCTCGACGTGGCGGCCCGCCCGTGGGCGCGCGAGCTGGAAGCCGCCTCGGCCGGCCGCCAGCCGCCTGAAGATGCGTCGGTTGGCGTCGTACGTTCGCCGCATCCCGTTCACCTTGCGGAAGGCCATCACCGCGCGCTGTGTCGCGCCTCCGTAGCGCCGGCTGCGGGCGGTGTGGTAGCGCTGCCGCGCGAGCAGGTTGTTAAAGACTGCCACCGCGTGGCCGCGATCCCCTGGGTCGAGATTCGGGTAGCTGACCGAGAAGCGATCACTCTCGGCGCGGGCGCCGAGCTGCTGCGCGGTCCGCGGGTGGAAGGCGATGAAGCGATGGCGGCCGGGGCGGATCAGATACGGCGTGAGCGCCTCGAAGCGGCCCGCGTTTCGGCCTGCGACTCGCTCGACCGGGCGCACGACCCGGCTGACCGTCGTTTGCCCTCGCCTGAGGACCACGACCACCTCCTGGCCGGCCACGAAGGGGCGCAAGATGCCTAGGAGCCGAGCCCGCCTCCCGACGTCGACGTTGCCCCCGGAGGCACCCTCGATCCGCAGGGTGATTGTGGCCCGGGCGGGCGCGTCCTGGGCATACGCGGCGCCCGGCGGGGCCAAGACGGCGGCCAAGGCGAGCAGGAAAACGCGCCGTACCCGCCGGAGCCCCGCAGCGCGGTAGCCGCCGCGCTCCGACCCGCCGGGGTGGGCCGCGGGGCGCCCGTCGGCGTGGAGAGCCCCGATCGCGCCGATCCTCTTGCCCGGCTCCCGCATCCGGCTAGCCGTCGCCGTGCCGCAGCTGACTCCCGTCGGCCACGAAGCGGAACGTGGCCGAGCGGCCGAGCGCGGGCGAGTCCAAGGGCCGCAGCGGCCACAATGTGGTCGCGTTGTCACGGGGAATTCCCTTCCTGTCCTCAAGGTGTTGAGCTTCTGACGTGCGTTGAAGGTGATTCCTTCGCCGCGGACACTCGGTTCCTGCTTAACGAGCTCGACGTGACAGATAGCTCGACTCCCAGCCGAGCGCCTCGACCTCCTCGCTGAAGTCACCAACGACCCCTTCCGCTCAGTCAAGCGGTTCCTCGGCAATGTTAGAAGCCATACGGGCGATCGAGGGGGAAAGGACGTACTAGTTCTGCGTCCGTATCCGGCCGTGGATGCTGAAGGTCACGTTCATCGTGGTCGGGTGCGCGTCGCAGACGTAGATGTACGACTCCGGCTCCTGGAGCAGGACGATGGCCGCCTTCTGACCCGTACCTGCGACATCGGTGGCCACGTCGACCGCTGCGCGCGGCCCGCCCAGATGGAAGTTGTGGATGGTGGACAGGTCGTTGATCTCGAGCATGTACTCGCCGGGCGGGAGCACCGTGGTGACCTCAGCACGGTCTTCTGTTGTGAGGTGGATCTCGTAGGCATCTGGGTCGTCAGTGGATCCGACGGTCCCGATGAGCTTCGGGAGGCTGGCGGATCCCTCGTCGTTACCGTCGCCGCATCCGACCGCCGCGAGTGCGACGACCGCCAGCAGAATGGAAAGCGCCAAGCGAAGTTCTCGGCCGGTCAGAGACTTCGCCAAGGCTGATCAATCTGCTTGGAGTTCTGCGGTCCCAAGCGGCCGTCAAGGCGACGGGAGGTAGGTGAGGAGGACCACTCCGGAGTCGAACCGCTTTATCTCGTCGAGCTCCATCCGGACGGTTCCCCTGTCACCGAGCACGTGGACGTTTCCCTCACCCCAGACGAGCGGGTTCAGGTAGACCTCGTACTCGTCGATCAGGCCCTTCTCGGCGAGGGCGTACGCGAACTCGCCGCTCCCGTGCATGAACAGGTCACCGCCGACCTCGTCCTTCAGCTTCGGGATCGCGTCCTCGATGTCCCCCTCCAGTAGGGTCGCGTTCCACTCGAGATCTCCGGACAGGGTGTTGGACCCGACGTACTTCGGCATCGCGTTGACCATGTCCGCCCACTTGCCCGACTGGCTCGGCCAATATCCCGCCAGCCCCTCGTAGGTCTTGCGGCCGAGCACCAGCCCGCTGGATCTCAGCCTGACGCTCGAACGAGTAGTCGCCGTGGTCTCCGTCCGCCTGCACCCACTCGCCGACCGGGTCTACGACGCCGTCGAGGGTGGCCTGCGTGGTCGCGATCAGCTTTCCCATCTCGATTCTCCTTTGGTCCTATTGGCGCGAGTCTGCTTCTCAGCGGCGTCTCGGGTCAGCGGCCAGCGCCTTCCTGAATCGACGCTCGACCAGGCCGGGAGGAACGACCGCAACGCGGCACCGGGTCCGTGCGCGCAGTGTGGCCTGCCGCTTGCCGTCTTCGAGGAGCGCTCCCTCCCCGAGGATCGACCCCGGCCCGAACTCCCCGAGCTCGTGGCCGTCGACCTCGGCGACCAGCACGCCGTCGAGCAACAGGAAGAGCTCCTCGCCCTCCTCGCCCTGCTCGACGAGCGTCTCTCCGGAGTCGAGCCTTCGCCGCAGGAAACTCCGGCTGTCGACCATGAGCTCGCGTGAAAGCCGGCGCTCGAGCGCGCTCTCGGCGGCTGCCAGGAACGCTTCGGATTCCTCATCGCCCCAAGGTGTGCGCTGCCCGTGCACCTCCCGATACCACCTCTTGAAGTCGATCGTCCCGGCCTTCTGGACGAGCTCGCCGTTCTGGTCGTAGATCCAGTGACGGGGGAACGGGCTCGCACCCGCGAGCTCGTGCTCGGACGAGCCGTCGGCCCTGATGGTGAGCGCGAGGGTCGTCCACGCGGTTGCCGATGTGATTCGGAAGTAGGGCGCGCCGACGACCTGTCGCGGGGCAGGGAAGCCGGCGTGCCCGCCTGCCGTCTGGACGAAGCGCACCTGGTGTTCGTTCAGCTCCGGCTCGTGCTGGATCGTCTCGAACGCGACGCCAGGAAACACGATGCTGCCGACGCCGAGTCGGAAGGTCGTCTTGCCGACCAAGCCACCGCCTGCGTACCCGTGGTCAACGATCCTGCCGCCGTCGACGTCGATCCAGGCCTTGAGCTCGTTCGTCTCACGGACGCTGTCGTCCTCGATGAGGCGCTCGAGGTCGCCCTCCTCCAGCCGGTCCGGCGGCGGTGCGTCGTAGTGCCCGATTCCGAGCTCGAACGGCAGCTTCGGCATCCCCTCGATGGCTTCCGAAGGAATCCAGGAAATCGACGTGACCGATGACTCTATGCGCATTGAATTTCCCTCCTTTAACGTCTGTTCTCACTAGGCGGACGGCGCATCGGGGACGAGTGCCGCAAAGAGATGCCACTGCGCCGGAACGCCCTTGAGCGAGCGGGTGCCTCGATCCTCGAAGCGAATGTCGGATCCGGCAACGAGGTCGACGACGGTTCGCGATACGAGAATCTCCCCGGGGTCGGCCTCCGCCTGCACACGCTGGCCGACGTGCACGGAGATGCCGACGATGCGGTCGCCGCGCCGCTCGACCTCGCCGGTGTGCAGCCCGGCTCGAATATCGACCCCGAGCGACCGCACGGCGTCCCGGATTGCAGCCGCGCAACGGATGCCCCGAGCCGGGCCATCGAATGTGGCCAGCAACCCGTCTCCAGCCGTGTCCACCTCGCGGCCACGGAACCGGCCCAGCTCCCGGCGGACGAGCATCCGATACTCGTCCAGGAGTCTCGTCCACCGGTTGTCGCCCAGGCGCGCCGCGGTCTCGGTCGAGCCGACGATGTCGGTGAAGAGCACGGTCGCAAGCACGCGGTCGACGGCGGTAACGGGTGGAGCGCCGGTGAGGAACTGCTGGATCTCCCCGAGAATCGGGTCGGGGTCGCCCGACCAGAACGCGTGGCCCTCGCCTGGCAGCTCGATGTACCGAGCGCTCGGAATGTGCTCGGCCAGATACCGGCCGTGCTCGACCCGGACGATCGCGTCGCCGGCTCGATGCAGGATCAGGACGGGACACTGAATCGCGGGCAGCACATGCCGAACGTCGAGGTCGTGCCGGATCTCCCCGAGAATCCGGCTGTGGACGCTCCAGGAGCGGCCCAAAGGCGCCTCGGGCGTTCTCGCCACAGAGGCGAGCGCACGGACGTCGGTTGGATCGGCCTGATACGCCCGCCGCCCTCGCGGGCCTTCAGCACGGCGCCGGGCCCCTGGTCGTCACCCTGCCGAGAACTCGGGGAGGGGGCTCGGATGCCTCGGTTCGTACAGGCCGATCTCGCCTCCACCCGGGACCCTGAGCCTGGTCATCAGGCCGTATCCCTCGTCGGAGATCGGCGCAACGAACTCGACGCCCTTCTCGCGCAGCTCTGTGACCGTTCGTTCAATGTTGTGGCACATGAGGAAGAGTTCGTGCTGCCCGACCGTCCGCCCCCAGCCCGGGCCCGGATGGACAGCGAGCTCCGTAGGAGGCAGCGAGAAGATCAGCCAGCCCTCGCCCGCATCGACGCCCGCAAGCCCGAGGACGTCATGTAAGAACGCGCGCGCCGCGTCGGCGTCCTCGGCAAAGAGAATCGCGTGTGCGCCGGCTATCACAGCGAGATCCTAAGCATACGTCGGTTGTGTCGACTCTCCCGCACCGGTGCGGGGGTGGCTGATCCAGGAGCTCACGCCGAAACCGCCAGACGTCTGCGTCGTCAGTCGTCGATGATCGCGATCGCTTCGACTTCGATCAGGTATTCGGGTCTGGACAGCGCCTCCACGCCCACGATTGTGTCCGCCGGCTTGTGATTCCCGAAAAGCGCCACCCTCGCCTTTTCGATGGCCGGTAAGTACTCGCGCCGATAGCCAACGACGAAGATCGTGATCTTGGCGACTCGCTCGGGCCGGGCACCGGCAGCAGCAAGGCGCGACCGAGGTTGACAAAGACCTGGTGGGCTTGGACGGCCAGATCGCCGGAACCAACGAGGTTGCCTCGTTCATCTTCGGGTTCCTGGCCGGCGACGAAGACCAGCCTCCGTCCAGTCGCGACGATGACCTGTGAGTACCCGAGGGGAGTGGAGATCCTCGGGATTGATGGGTTCGAGCGACATTGCTGGTCTCCTAAGACGTCGCGAGATCCAACGTGCGGTAGGTATGGAGCCTTGCACAGAGCATTCAAGTCAGAAACAAGGTCACAAGTAACGTCCTCTGCGATGCACTTCCTGGGCTGGCTCCGAGCCGCGGCAGATCGTGTCATTGGGCGCCTGGCGCTTGTCGGCGCGGATCCCACGACGACGAGGACCTGCGTGCTCGTAAAGCGCTGCTGGTCCTTATCTCGGTGCTGATCCTGCCGGTCGCGGCGGTGTGGGGGGCGCTGTACCTCGGGTTCGGATCGCCGGTCGGCGTGGTGCCGCTCGTGTACTTCGTCGTCCTGCTTGGTGCGATCGTCGTGTTCTCGCGCACCCGGACTTCCAGTGGCTGCTCAGAGTGGGCCAGGTCGACATCCTGCTTGCTCCGACGCTGTCGATGATCCCGCTCGGCGGATTCCTCGAGTCCGGCGGCGTTGGCCTGTGGGGGATTCTCGCCCCGCTCGGCGCGCTCGTGTTCAGCGAGGTTCGGTCGGCTGTGCGCTGGTACGCCGCGTACGTCGTCGTGTTCCTCGGAGCGGGGATCGTCGGCGAGGTCGTCGGCCCAGTCTGGGAGCCCGTGCCCGGCTGGTTCACGAGCGTGATGCTGGCCATGAACATCGCCGTCGGCGGGGCCATCATGTTCACGCTGCTCGCGGTGTTCGCCAGCCAGCGCCGTGATGCACTCGCGGCGCTCCGGCAGGAACAGGTCAAGGCCGAGAGCCTCCTGCTCAACATCCTGCCGAGCTCGATCGCCGACAAGCTGAAGGCCCAGACCCAGCCGATCGCGGATCAGTTCGGGTCAGCCTCGATCCTGTTCGCCGACGTGGCCGACTTCACGCCCTGGTCGGAGCGGCTCCAGCCCGCCGAGGTCGTCGGCTACCTGGATCATCTGTTCAGTCACTTCGACGAGCTCGCGGAGCGGTACGGGCTCGAGAAGATCAAGACCATCGGCGACTGCTACATGGTCGCGGCGGGCGTTCCGAGCCCACGCCCCGACCATGCTCGCGCGCTCGCGCTCATGGCGCTCGACATGCTCGAGGCGATGCGCTCGGACGACGCGATCGGGACGTCGGCCTCGGGCACCTCGGCCTCGAGCTCCGGGTCGGCATCAATTCGGGCCCGGTGGTGGCCGGCGTGATCGGCCGGAAGCGCTTCCTCTACGACCTCTGGGGCGACGCCGTGAACACGGCCAGTCGCATGGAGTCCCATGGGACGCCGGGGCGGATCCAGATCACGCGCGCGACCTACGAGCTGATCGCCGACGAGTTCGAGTGCGAGCGGCGGGGGATGATCGCGGTCAAGGGCAAGGGCGAGGTCGAGGCGTGGTACCTCATCGGTCCCCGCGGCGACCTGCTCGTCCAGGTCTAGGCCGATGCGCGAGCCTGTCTTCACCGAGACCACGCAGATCGCAATCGGCGCGCGGCTCTCGACGTAAGAGCGCGCTCATCGGCGACACGAACAGCTGGTGAGAGGTCTCCATGCAGTTACACAGGAGGTGCTGACAACCATGGCAACGACGACCGAGAGAGGGGAGCTGCGCAACCCCGTCTACCAGGCGTACATGCTGCTGCGGGTCGGCTTCACCGCGGCGCCGATCCTGTTCGGCCTCGACAAGTTCTTCAACTGGATGGTCGACTGGACCGACTACTTGGCGCCCTGGGTGAACGACATCGTCCCCGGCAGCGGCCAGGACTTCATGTACTTCGTCGGCGTAGTCGAGATCGCGGCCGGGATCCTGGTCGCCGTGGCGCCGCGCCTCGGCGCCTACGTGGTCGCCGCCTGGCTGGCGGGCATCATCGTCAACCTGCTCACCGTCGATCCGCCCACCTACTACGACATCGCACTGCGCGACTTCGGCCTCATGCTCGGCGCGCTCACGCTCGGCCGGCTGGCCGGCGCGTTCCATAAGGCGCGGGCCGTTTCCCCGGCCGAGGAGCCGCTGCGCGCTGCCGCCTAGCCGTGGCTCGTTAGGCCCTTGAGAGTGATCGACACCCGAAGGTTCGAGAGCGCCCGTCGTTCATGTACACGCGCCGATCGGAAACCGACCCGAGGCCAGCGCATGACGGCCCTCGACGGGCCCGGGTCGTTGCGTAGGTCGGTCACGGCGGTCACGCAAGCCCGCTCGTCATTTGCGGGTGCGTCATGATCGGGCGCATGCCCCAGCAGACCTTGCAGACCGAGCGAATCACCCTGGTGCCACTCGCCGACGAGCACCTCGAGTGGGAGGTCGAGCTGGACTCGGATCTCGAGGTCATGCGCTACCTCAGCGGTCGGGCGAGCACACGCGAGGAGGTCACGGCCAGGCACGCGCGGCGGATGGCAGCCGCGCACAAGGTGGACGGACTCGGCTACTGGGTCGGCCTCGCCGACGACGAGTTCGTCGGCTGGTGGATCCTTCAGCCCGCCGACGGCCCCGACCAGCCCGACGACCCGGGCGTCGCCGACCTAGGCTTCCGCCTGCTGCAGCGGCACTGGCGCCAGGGCCTTGCCTCTGAGGGAGCGCGGGAGTTGGTGCGCTATGGCTTCGACGACGTCGGGCTCGACCGGATCATCGCCCAGACGTTGACCGTCAACGCCGGCTCGCGGGCCGTAATGGAGCGGATCGGTCTCACCTACGTGCGGACCTTCCCCACCTCCGAAACCGCGCCCATTGAGGGCATCGAGGAGGGCGAGGTGGAGTACGAGATGACGCGCGAGCAGTGGGAGCGCCGTACCACCGAGGTCGCGAAGCCAGGAGATCGGCATGCTTCCGACCGGGGAACGATCGCGGAGGTCGGAGCAGCGCGACCACCATCTGAGCGTCGCCCGCTCGTCCGCCTCGACAAGCACAGGCTCCACCACGTCCACGACGTCAGCCTCAGCCCGTCGCCGCCGCGATCGTCTCGAGTAGCGCGAGCGTCCGCTCCGTTTCCAGCATGGAGCCGAGCCGCTCGACGACGGGCAGCGCGGCCCTGAGCTCCGCGCTCCGCGGCCCGCCTGTCGGTGCCGACGACCGCCTCGGCCAGCAAGAGGCGCGACCACGCCTCCTCCCAGGCGGCCCCGAGCGCGGCGAACCCTTCGGCTGACCTGCCGAGGAGCTCCGCTGCCGCCGTCACATCGCCGGCCGCACACGCCGCCCGGCCCTCGAGCCGGTCGGCGAACAGGGGAAGAGAGAGCTGCTCTCCCACCTCGGCCTCCCCGCGCGCGGCGGCAACCAGCCCGGCCGCCTCGCCCCACCGCTCGCGGGCGGCCGCGATCTCGCAGAGGGCCTCGAGCCTCCCCCCGGCGCTGATGCTCCGGGCCACGAGCGGGATGAGCGCGAGCGCCTCGTCGAAGCGCCCTCGACGCGCGAGTACGAGCGCGAGCGGCGCCAGGTGAACCGAGGTCGGTCCGTGCTGGCGTAGATCCGCTCTCGAAGTAGCGGAGCCCGAGCGCGATGTACCCATCCGACTCGTCGTGCTCGCCGCGCAGTTCGTGACAGAGTGCGGCCCGCATGTAGCTCCCCATCGTGTAGGCAGGCGGAAGCTCTCGCGGAGCCGAGCGCCACAACGCGTTCGAGCTCGGCCTTATCGGCGAACGCGTCCTCCCAGTCGCCATGGGCGAAGCGGACCTGGATGCGCCAAGTGAGCCCGTGGAGATACGAGCCGGAGTCGATCCCTCGGGCACGCTCGATGCACGTGCTCGCACGCTCCTCGGCCTCGCGGTAGCGGCCGAGACGGAATGCCGACATCGCGGCGACGTCGCGTAGCAGTCCCCGATCTCCTTTACGTCGGTAACGCGAGCAATAAGCTCGATGCGTCGTAGACGAACGTGCGGTACGACTCCCCGTGACGGCCGCCCTCTTGAGCGTTTGCCTGCATGAGATCGAGTGCAGCCGAGAGCAGGTCGGCGTCGCCGAGCTCCTCGGCAGCTCCGACTGCTTCTCGAACGGCGGCATCCGCCGCTTCGTCGCGACGGTTCTCGCGCTGAGTGATGAGAAAGCCCCGGTTGACGAGCAGCCGCGTGCGATCCGGCCCGCGCCCCGGTGCCGCACGCAAGCCGCGATCGATGATGCGACGCACTGAGTCCACGTCGGGCAGCGACGCACGGTCCCGAGGAAGCGAGCCGCGAAGAGCGTGGCCTTGCCGGCGAGGCGCGCATACGCGGGATCGCGATCCGAGAGCTCCGAGGGCCTCGCCGTACGTGCGCCACGCGGCGTCGCCGAGGAACGAGAGATAGTGGAGGTCGCCGAGTGCCTCGAGTGCCTCCACACGTTCCGCACTCCCCTCGGACAGCTCGACGGCGCGCCGCGCCAAGCGGTCGCCCTGCTGGATGGCGAAGCGCCGGTGTGCGTTTTCCGCGCCGTCGAGCAGATACGCTCGGGCCCTCCGCCGAAGCTCGTCGTCACGCAGGAACGAGAATGCGGCGTCGTAGTGGTGAGCGAGGAGCTCCGCGAGCTCGCCTGCTCGGTCGCCGCTCGTCTCCTCGATCCAGGCCGCCGTCTCCGCGTGCGCGCTGCCTCGCTCCGCTCGCGGCAGGCTCTCGTAGGCCACGTCGCGGGTGAGGACGTGCTTGAAGGAGTACTCCCTCTGGCCGGGAATCGACGACGCGAGCCGCTCCATGACGAACTCTCGACGGCGAAGAGTTCGCAGCGCGGCGTCGAGATCGTCGACTCGCACAAGACGGGCTAGCGCGCCGTCCCAGAAGACCCGCCCCACGACCGCTGCACGCTGAGCGACTCGTCTCTCGTCCGGCGTCAAGAGGTCGAGCCGGGCGAGGATCACGGCCTGGACGTTGTCGGGGATCTCCACCTGGTCGATCCGGTGAGCCTGCCACCGGTCGCCTTCCCAGCCAAGCAGCCCTTCGTTGATCAAGTGCCGGACGATCTCCTCGAGGAAGAACGGATTGCCGCCGGAGCGCTCGAGGATCTGCCCGCGCACGCCGGACGGCAACTCGTCGCCGCCGGGTACGAACGAGACCAGCCGCGCAGTCTCCTCACTGTTCAGCGGGTCGAGCGGGAGGGAGCTGAAGCTGCGGCGCCCGCCGCCCCAGTTGGGGCGCGACCGGAGCAGGTCGGGACGCGCCGTACAGACGAAGGTGATCGGGCCCTCGAGGCGCTCGGCGAGCTCGTCGAGGATGTCGAGCATCGTCGGGTCGGCCCAGTGAGGTCCTCGACGACGACCACCACGGGGCTACGTCTCGCCAGCGAGGCGAGCAGCGCTGCCCACGCCCCGACGAGCTCGCGGTACAGCTCGCGCGGATCGAGCGACTTGAGCGGGTCGCCCGGCAGCCGCATTCCCAGCGTCGAGGCCAGGGCCGCCGCAGTGCGCGACCGGTCAGTGGCGAGGTCCCGCTGATGCTCTCCTCCACGAGCCGTGTGATCCTCGCTGACGCCTCGTCCGCACGATCCGTTTCGCGCACGACCGCTTCCGTCTTGAGGATCTCGGCCAAGGGCCAGAGGGTGACGGCCTGCCCGTAGGGGAGGCAGCGACCGATCAGCTGCTTCGCCGGGCCCTCGAGCGGCGAAAGGAACTCGCGCACGAGCCTGCTCTTCCCGACGCCTGCGTCCCCCACGATCGTCACGAGCGCGGGGCGGCGCTCTCGGCGGACGCGGTCGAAAGTCGTTCTCAGAAAGGCGACCTCGTCGTTGCGACCCACCAGCGGCGCTGCGATCGCAGGTGCGTCCACCGGCCTTTCCCCGCCTCATTGATTTAGCCGACTAACCAGGTAGCGAGGGCTACCGAGTTCCTGTCAACACGGGGGGCTGGTCGATCGCGCGAAGCTCGAACTGCGAGCGCACGCCACGGGCGGTGCGATCGCCGATCAGGATCGTCCCGGGCTCGGCGGCCTGCTGGAGGCGCGCGGCGACGTTGACGGCGTCTCCGGTGACGAGCAGGTCGTCTCCCGGCGCGCCGGAAGCAAGCACCTCGCCCGTGTTCACTCCGATGCGGATTTCGAGCCATCTTCCGGGTCTCGGCCCTCGTTCAAGCGCCGAAGGCGCTCGACCATTCGCCAGGGCAGCGCGTGCGGCGCGCACGGCGTCGTCCTCGTGGACCGCCGGTACCCCGAAGACCGCCATGATCGCGTCGCAGACGAACTTTTCGATCATGCCCCCTTCAGCCTCGATCTCCGGAGCCATCGCCGCGAAGTAGTCGGCCATCAGCGCGCGCACGTCCTCCGGATGGAGCGACTCCGCCCGCGCGGTCGAGCCGGCCACGTCCGCAAACAGAATCGTGACGAGCTTCAGCATCTGCTCTGGCGCTCCTTCCGGCTTGACCCGCACCGCAGCTCGGCCAGGATCGCGCGACGCTGTGGCCGTCTTCCACTCGGAACGGCCGGCGGAGACGCAAGGTCGAGGCTCGAGTCCTGCTGGAGTATTCTTCGCTCTAGCTCGCGCAGCGTCGTCGAAGGCTCGATCCCGAGCTCGTCCGCGAGTACGCGCCTCGCCTCCTGATACGCGGCGAGCGCCTCCGCCTGTCGGCCTGACCGGTAGAGCGCGAACATGTGCTGCCTGCGCAGACCCTCGCGGCAGGGGTGAGCGCGCGATTAGCGCCTCGAGCTCGTCGTCGAGATCACCGTGCCTCCCGAGCCGAAGGTCTGCTTCGAGCCGTCCCTCGAGCGCGGTGACCCGGAGCTCCTCGAGCCTCGCTCCCTCCGCCTCTGCGAACGGCTCCGACTCGAACTCGGCGAGCGCGGCCCCGCGACACAGCTCGAGCGCCGCACGGAAACCACCGGCCGCCTCCTCAGCCCGGCCCGCCTCGAGCTCTCGCGCCCGCGCTCCGCGACCAGCCGTTCGAATCGGTTGAGGTCGAGCTCGTCCGGCGTCGAGCTGCGAGCGTTAGCCCGGCGGGCGTGTATGCAGCGTCCCCGGCGCGCAGCAGCTTTCGCAGCTTCGAGACGTAGATCTGCACCATCTTCTGCGCGGTCTCCGGTACCTCCTCGCCCCACAGCTCGTCGACAATGCGGTCGATCGGCAGTGTCCGATTGGCGTTCACGAGTAGGAGCGCTAGCAACGCACGCTGCTTCCCGCCGCGTAGACGCACCTCGCGATCCCCGTCGCGCACCTCGAGCGGGCCGAGGATTCGAAAGTCCACAGGTGCCTCCGGTGAACGAACCACGGTGCACGACCCTGCTCCTGCGCGCCGCCGGCTACCCGCGGCGACTCAGGCCTGCGCCGCGAAGAGCCTACGCGACTCGTCGATGCCCTTCAGCCGCCGCTGGCCGCGATCTGCGAAACGGAAGCCGGAGCCGGCGACGAGGTCGCGCGTCGTCGCTGTCACGAGCACCTCCCTAAGTCGAGCCCCTGATTTACCGAACCATTACTGCGAAGCTACTGCCCGCCAGGCAGCCACCGAGTTTCCTCGGGACGCCACATCGTCCCTCCGCGAAAGGAGACACCTGACGCTGACCTCACAGCGGGCGAGGTCACGCACAAGGCCTGCCTCGTTCTACGCCTCGCCCGCGGAGGCGCAGAGGGCCTCCCGCGAGGAGTACCTCTACGTCGCTGCGATGCGCGCCGGCACCGGCGTCGATGAGCCCGACTTCCTCGCAGTTGTCGACGCGAACCCGCGGTTCGGATAATTACGGCCAGATCGTGCACGAGACGTCGATGCCGTACGTTGGGGACGAGCTTCACCACTTCGGCTGGAACGTGCAGCTCGTCCTGCCACGGGCCAGATGCTCCACCTGATCGTGCCCGGCTTCCGTTCCGTCGCGGGTCCACGTTCTGGACGTGACGGATAACCCGCGCGGCCGCAGATCGCGAAAGTGATCGAGCCGGAGGAGATTGTCCGGAAGACCGGCTACACCGGGCCGCACACGGTCCACTGCATGCCGGGTGGTATCGTCGTGATGAGCATGCTCGGCGACCCGGAGGGCAACGCGCCGGGCGGCTTCGCGCGTCCTCGACGCTACAGACGTTCGAGGTGACGGGCCGCTGGGAGAACGGCGGCGACGCGGCGCTGATGCAACTACGACTTCTGGTACCAGCCTCGTCTTCAACGTGCTGGTCTCCAGCGAGTTTGCCGTGCCGAATCCTTCGAGCCGGCTTCGAACTCGATGACGCGAAGGCCGGGAAATACGGCCAGCGGCTGCACTTCTGGGACCTGGAGAGCCGCGGCACCTGCAGACGATCGACCTCGGCGAGAAGGGGCTGGTGCCGCTCGAGATCCGCGGCTTCCACGACCCGAGGCGCGCGCGGGCTTCGTCGCGGCGGCGCTCTCGCAGTGCCATCTGGTGCTTCCGCCGCGAGAACGGTGCCTGGCAGCCGATCCCGTGGTCGAGGTTGAGCCCAAAGAGCTCGCCGGCTGGCCGTTCCCGGTGCCGGCGCTGATCACCGACCAGGTGCTCTCGATGGATGACCAGTACCTTACTTCTCGAACTGGCTGCACGGCGACCTGCGCCGGTACGACGTCTCCGACCCGGCGAACCCACGGCTGACCGGGCCAGCTCTGGCTCGGCGGGTGCTCGGGCAGCACGAGCGACGCCGGCCGGCCGCTCACTGGCGGGCCGCAGATGCTGCAGCTCAGCCTGGACGGGCGGCGGCTGTACGTCACCAACTCGCTCTCTCGACGTGGGACAACCAGTTCTACCCGGGCTGAACTCGTATGCTCAAGATCGACATCGGCGCGGACGGCACGATGCAGCTCGACCCGAAGTTCTTCGTCGACTTCCACGACCGGCCCGACGGCCCCGCACGGGCGCACGAGGTGCGGCTCCAGGGCGGCGACAACTCCACCTCGGAGGTGTTCGCGTGATCCTCGGACACCACGGCGGAGAGCTTCCGCTCCTCCAAGCGGCGCTCGCGCGTCCGCCGCGGCCGTGCCGCTCCTGCTTCTTCCACTCCGAGCGGAGCTCGCCCGGCTCGGCCGCAAGCTCCGTCGTCGCTGCCGGTTCCACAACTGACGCCTCAAACACGACGACCACAAGGAGACGAGAAATGAGAGCTCGGACCGACAATCTGGCTCACTTCGCCTTTCCAGCCTGGCGGTGGCTGCGGCGATCGCCGCCGCTCCCGGCGCACGACCCCCGGCGATGGACCAGACATCCGCGCAGACCCGGCACCCCGGCTCGCCGTGAAGCGCGGCGGGAACGCTCCAGGAGCGCTTCCTCTACGTCAGCACCGTTGCGCAAGCCCGACCGACCCGGATTTCATCGCCGTGATCGGCGCGGATCCGCTTCGCTCCGACTTCGGCAAGATCGTCAACCGCGTCGACATGCCGAACGTCGGCGACGAGCTGCACCACTTCGGCTACTCGGCTCGATCAGAAAGCGGCTGCTCGTGCCCGGTCCTCTTCTCCTCGCGGATGCACGTCTTCGACATCAAGGGCGGCGGCAGGCGACTGGCGTCTCAGAGCGGTCAACGACCAGCTGGCCGCGAACAGCGGCTACGTCGTCCCGCACGGCGTCATGGCGATATCCACGGGCCGCGCGTTCGTGACGATGATCGGCGCGGCGACCGAGAGCACGCACCCTGGCGGGGTCGTCGTGATCGACGACAAGACGGGCGGTTCGTCGACCACTTCGGCCCAGGCCCGGTCCGCGGCGTCGGCGAGGTCGGCCGCGAAGTACATGTACGACTTCGAGAGCGCTGCCCGGCATCGAACCGCGGCATCAGCACGACGTTCGGCTCGCCGGCGCTGTGCGCAGCCGGCATCGACCCAGCCTGCCTCGGCGGCGAGGTCAACCGTCTGGACCTGCGCCGACCGCAGGTGATCCAGACGGCCGATCTCGGAGAGCACAGCGGAGCGCTCATGGTGCACTGGCTTGTACAGCCCGGCTTCCGGCGGGCCTTCATCAACGCGCCCGGGACCAGCGCGATGTGGCTCGCAGACGACGACGACGGCGACGGCATCTTCGACTTCCAGCAAGTGCTCGGCCCGAAGGACGGGCTCGACCTACCCGCCCGACATGATCCTCTCGCACGACGACAGGTACATGTACGTGAGCAACTGGTTCGGGAACACGGTGCAGAAGTTCGACCTCGGCGATCCGTTCAATCCGGTTCTGAAGTCCACCGTCTCGGTTCCGCACCCGAACATGCTGCGGCTCAGCCGCGACAGCCGGCGCCTCTACGTCACGAACTCGCTGCTGACGCCATGGGACAACGACGCGGACTTCGGGCCGGCGCGCAACAACGACTACGGGATCTGGCTGTTCGAGGTCAACAGAGCACCGGGGGCCTCAAGGCCGTCAACGCGCGGGCGCCCCTGGGTTAGCTTCGCCAACGTCCCGAAGAAGGCGACGACCGGCCCGGCCGGCCCGCACATGATGCTCTTCGACCCGAGATTCCCGCTCGCGCCCGGCGAGCACTGAGGAAAGGGGCCCCGGCGGGCCAAGGCACCGTGCCCCCAACCACGACTCGCTCGCGCCGTCGTCGAGGGCGGCGCGAGCGCAGCCGGCCGAGGCTGTACGGCCGTACACTCGTGGCGAACGGATTAGGCCGGGTCGTGGCGAGGAGGATCGTTACACCGACACCACCAATCGCAAGGCGCAAGAAGGAGCGCCTGCAGGCGCTGATCGACTCCTCGCCGCTCGCGCTCGTCGAGTTCGGCCTGGATACGCGCATCCGGCTCTGGAACCCGGCTGCCGAGCGTATCTTCGGCTGGTCACATGAGGAGATGCGTCGGCCGTCGCGGACTCCCGATGGCGCCGCCTTCGAAGCGGGCCGAGAGCGGAGGAGCTCTTCGAGAGGGTCCGCGCGGGCCAGTCGGGTGAACGACTACGAAACCGTGCGGCTGCGCAAGGATGGAACGCTCGTCGCCGTCTCGATCGCCTCTGCTCCGGTCAGAGACGCATCCGGCCGGGTCTTTGGCAACATGGTCGCTTACACCGACATCACCGAGCGGAAGGCGCAGGAGGCGGAAGTCCACCGTCTCAACGCCGAGCTCCACGCCCGGCTCGAGGAGCTCGCCGCCTCGCGCTCCCGAATCTTCACCGCCGGTGACGTCGAGCGGCGCCGCCTCGAGCGCAATCTCCACGATGGCGCGCAGCAGCGCCTGGTGGCGCTCTCTTCTCCCAGCGGGTCGCGTTGCGAAGCTCGATTCCGATCCGGCGGCTGCGCGCGCGGTCCTCGCGGATGCCGGCGACGAGCTCGCCCTCGCGCTCGACGAGCTGCGCGAGCTCGCCCGCGGGCTCCATCCGGCGGTGCTCATGGATCGCGGCTTAGGGGCCGCGGTCGAGATGCTCGCCGCCCGGGTGCCCATCCCGGTCGAGATAGAGGAGATCCCCGCCGAGCGGCTGCCGGAGCCCGTCGAAGCCGCTGCCTACTACCTGATCGCCGAAGCGCTTACCAACGCGCGAAGTACGCCCAGGCATCGACAGTGCGCGTCCGGGTTGCCGCGGGCAAGGGGAGTGTCCTCGTCGAAGTGTCGGACGACGGCGTCGGCGGCGCCGACCCGTCCGGCGGATCCGGCCTCCGAGGACTGGCGGATCGGGTCGAGGCGCTCGGCGGCTCGCTCGAAGTCGTGAGCCCCGCCGGAGCTGGAACGTCTCTGCGCGCCGAGATCCCGGGCGCGGTCGGCGTGGCTCCGCCGCCGGGATCTTGAGCCAAGTCCATCTTTGACGCAGGGAGCTAGCTTCTCGAGCACGCTCGAGAGTTGGCGCACCCGCCTTGGCAGCAGCGAAGCGCCGGAGCCCGATCTCGCGCGACGGCGTGGGGCTTGGCTGCTGAACGAAGGGCCGGAGGCAAGCAACGTCCAGGACGGACGCCGTGTTCGGCCAGGCAGCGCGCAGTTGCGGCGTCAGGGCTTTCAAAGGTAAAGTCTCGACGTCGAGCGGGCCAACCCCGCTCCGCATCGAGAGAGGCTGAGGGAACCGGCCCTGTGACGCCTCGGCAACCTGCCCCAGGGGCAAGGTGCCAAGCCCGGCGGGCTTCGGCCCGAAGGATGTCGAGCGATTCAGAGGAGGCCCCCGTGCCCGCCACCGCACTCCGTTGCACCAACTGCCAGAACGAGCTCGCGCTCGAAGGGATCGGCGCGTGCCCGGCTGCTTCGCGCCGCTCGAGCCGGTCTACGACCGTGAGGAGCTGACCGAACCGCAACGCGGGAGTGGATCGCGTCCGGCCCGCCCTCGCTCTGGCGCTACGCGCCCCTCCTGCCCGTCTCCCCGCCGGCCGAGCAGCGCCTCGCGCCCGGCCTCACGCCGCTCGTGCGCGCGCCGCGCCTTGCCGAGGCCGTGGGCGTGCGCGAGCTCTGGCTGAAGCTCGACACCGCCAACCCCACGCACTCCTTCAAGGACCGCGTCGTCGCCGTCGCGTGCGCCAAGGCGCAGGAGCTGGGGCTGACGACGCTCGCTTGCTCCTCCACGGGGAATTTGGCCAATGCCGTGGCGGCGCGGGCCGCCGCCGAGGGCCTCGAGGCGGCGGTCTTCTGCCCGGCCGACCTGGAGCCGGAGAAGCTCGTCGCCACCGCCGTCTACGGCGCCACGCTCTACGCCGTAGACGGCACCTACGACGACTGCTCGCGGCTCACCGTCGAGCTCTCCTTCGAGCTCCCCTGGGCCTTCGTCAACGTCGGCCTGCGCACGTACTACGCCGAAGGCTCGAAGACCCTCGCCTACGAGATCGCCGAGCAGCTCGGCTGGCGGGCTCCTGACGCCGTCGTCGTGCCGATCGCCTCGGGCGCGCTCTTCTCCAGGATCCACCGCGGCTTCGCCGAGCTGCTCGACCTCGGCCTCGCCGACGGCGGCCGGCCGCGGCTCTACGGCGGCCAGCCCGAGGGCTGCGCGCCTGTGGCCTCGGCGTTCGCGGAGGATCGCCGCGTCGTGCCCGTGCGGCCCCGGACCGGCGCCCGCTCGCTCGCCATCGGCAACCCCGCCGACGGCGACGCCGCCGTGGCCTCGGCGCGCGCTTCGGACGGTGCCGTCTACGCCGTAGCCGAGCAGGACATCGGGGAGAACATGACCCTCCTGGCCGAGCGCGCGGGAGTCTTCGGCGAGACGGCCGCGGGCGTCACGCTCGGCGCCCTCCTGGAGGCGGTGCGGCAGGGCGAGCTGGGCGCCGAGGACGAGGTGGTGCTCCTCGTCACCGGCGACGGCCTCAAGACGCCTGAGCCCGTAGCCGGGCGGCTGCGGCCGGTCGAGATCGAGGCTGACGCCGACGCGCTCCTGGATCGGCTCGGCGCGACGGCCTGACCTCTAGAGACGTTCGCCGGCCGCGAGCTCGTCCGGTGGGACGGGCTCGCGGATGACGCGGTAGGTGCCGTCCTGGAGCAGCACCTCCGCGCAGAGTGGCCGCGCGTTGTAGGTCGAAGACATGACCCGGCAGTACGCTCCCGCTTGCCCGATCGCCACGAGGTCGCCTGGCTCGGGGAGCTGCAGCTCGACGCCAAGGGCAAAGAAGTCACCCGTCTCGCAAACCGGGCCGACGACATCCACGAGACGTCGGGGGCGCTCGGCGTCGCCGAGCAGCGAGATCGGATGCCTAGCGCCGTAGAGCGCCGGGCGGAGGAAGTCGTTCATTCCGCCGTCGCAGACCGCGATCCGGCGTCCGCGGAACGTCCTTGACGTAGAGCACCCGCGTGACGAACGTCCCCGCCGGTCCGACCAGCCAGCGGCCGGGCTCGAGAACCAGGTCAGCGCCCAGCTCGGCCGCCATTTCGGTCAGCGCCTCGGCGTAAGGCTCGACGGCCGCGTCAACACCACCGTCGTACCCGATCCCGAGCCCACCGCCGACGTCGAGCTCCCGCAGGGCGATGCCGGCCGCAGCGAGCTCTCGCCAGAGCTCCGACGCCTTCCGGGCGGCGGCCAGGACCGGTGCCGGGTCGAGCAGCTGCGAGCCGACGTGGAAGGAGACCCCCTACCGGATCGAGCGCCGGATCTGTCGCAGCCCGCTCGAAGGCCAGACGGGCATCGCCAAGCGCGAGACCGAACTTGCTCGCCGCCGAGCCGGTCGCCACGTACGCGTGCGTGTCAGTCGCTACGTCGGGATTCAGCCGGACAGAGACGGGTGCGACCAGACCGAGTGCGCCGGCTTCCTCCGCGACTGTTTCGAGCTCGCCGAGCGACTCGACATTGAGCGCGTGCACGCCGGCCGCCAATGCCTCCCGAATCTCCTCGCGCCGTTTGCCGACACCGGAGAAGACGATCCGCCCGGGTGCGATTCCGGCCCTGAGGGCCTTCCGCAGCTCGCCGCCGGAGACGATGTCCGCCCCGAGCCCCTCCCGGGCCGCGATCGCGACGAGGGCGAGCGCGTCATTAGCCTTGAGCGCGTAGCAGAGCGAGTACGGCGCCTCGGCAAAGGCCGCGCGGAAGCGGCGAATGCGCTCGCGGAAGAGGTCGGCATCGTAGGTGTAGAACGGCGTGCCGACGGCCGCCGCGACGTCCTCGAGGGTCTGCATCGCGCCTGAATTCTTGCCAGCCGGAAGGCCACCTTGTTGTATCTCCCTCCGGCGCGAGGCTACTGTGGGAAGCAGTGAGCGAGACCGAGCCGGTCGGGGGGCCGCGGGGGCGCCGCCGCCTGATCCTGAGTGCCCTTGCGCTCTTGTTCCTGCTGCTCGCAGGTGTTGCCGGCGTGGCCGGCTATTGGGCGTACGAGAACAGGGAACGCGCAGACCGTTGGGAGGCACGTGCCGATGAGCTCGAGAGCAGTCTCGCCTCCGTGAACCAGCTGCTCGGCGAGCGGAGCCGCACTTTGAACGAGCGCACGCAGGACCTGAACGCGATGGCGGTCAAGGTGACACAGGCCGAGGAGTCGATAGCCCGCTCCGAAGCGGACGTGCGCTCGCTCGAGCGCCGACAGCGCCAGCTCGCCAACGAGAAGGCGCAGGTCGAGGACGCTCGTGCGCAGGTCGCGCTCGAGCGAGATGCGCTCGGCGAGGTGGTCGCGGCTGCCGTGGCCTGCAACGCGGGCATGAACGAGCTGCTCGGCTACGTGCTCGACGACGACTTCGCGAGCGCGGACGCCGTCTATCCGGAGATAGACAGCGACTGTCAACGGGCCGACAGCGAGCTTTCCTCCTACCTGTCCGTGTACGGCGAGTGAGCGCCCGCGCCGCGATTCTCTGCGCGCAGGCGCTTGCGCTGCTTGCGGGCGGCTGCGCGCTCCAGGCGAAGGAACCGCCGGAGGAAGTTCCCGAGGTAACGGTGCCCGAGCTCGTGGACGTTTCAGACGCGGTCGCCGCAGCCGAGCACAGGCGCCTCCCGCGTCTGGCCCGCGACTCGGCGGCGCGCCGGGCGCGACGGATCACGGTACGCGTCCGCAACCTCTCCTGCCAGGGGGTCGCCCTCGGCTCCGGCGTCGCTCTCGGCCTCCAACCTGCTCATGACCAACCGGCACGTGCTCGCAGGCGCGGAGGACCTCGAGGTCTCCACCTGGGACGGGCGCACGTTCGACGTGTCCTCCGCCCAAGTGGGTGTCCTCGGTGACATTGGGCTCGTGCGCACGGAGGGGCGCCTGCCTCTCGCCGGCGCCTATGGGCGCCCGCCTCGAGCAGGCGACCCCGTCACCGCCGTCGGCTACCCGCGCGGCGGCCCCCTCACGCTCTCTGAAGGAGAGGTCGTCGATCGGGTAGACGGTGACACGTTCGGCGTGCCCGGTACGGTCGTGCGCCTCACCGCGGCCGTTCGTCCCGGGAACTCGGGCGGGCCTCTTCTGGACCGCCGCGGGCGCATCGCCGCCATCGTCTACGCAATCGAAAGACGCACCGGCTTCGGGCTTGCCATCCCCGTTGACACGCTCCGCCGGCTGGAACGGGTAGGCGGTTTCGAGGGCGTGCCAGCCTGCGGAGAGGGCTAGACGATGAGAGATCGGCTAACTCGGCCGGTCTTCCTCACTGTGCTCGACGACGGATGTTCCGATTGGAGCGGAACAAGTTCTCCGGGTCGGATTTCTCCTTGACCTCGACGAGGCGGTCGAAGTTGGCGCCGTAGGTCGCCCGGACACGCTCCTCGTCTTCGTCGGCGGTCTGGAAGTTGAGGTAGTTGCCTCCCGTCGAGAAGCACCGGACGCTCTTCCACGCCTCCCGTACCCAGGCCACGTGCTCGTCGTCGGGGGCGTCGGCCGGCCACTGGCCGGCGAACGCGGTCATGTACCGGGCGTCGCGGTTGCCGACCGCCCCGTCGTCGTCGGCCCGTTCGTTCAGCGCACCCGCGAGGTGGATGACGATCGACTCCGACAGCGGGGATGTCACCTTCAAGGCACTGTCGCGGAACGCGTCGAGGAACTCACTCGAGAGCTCGGCCAAGTACTCGGTCTTCCAGTAGTAGTGCTGCCCCTTGGGCTCCATGCCGTCGAGCATCGACTGCTGGTCGGCGTAGGGCTTCTCGGTGACGAGGTCGGCGATCGGATCGCCGAGGGCGCGAAGCGGGGCGAGGTCGGTCTCGGCGTCCGCGCCGCTGTGGCACACGAGCAGCCCGATGATGGGCCTGCCGTGCCACTTCTCGGGGAGGAACGGGGCCGGCGGCGCGAGGCGCACGGCCACGGCCGCGGTCAACTCGCGCGGTGCCGACTCGGTGAGGTCGCGGTAGGTCGCGAGCACGTCGTCGACGCGTTCGGCACTCCAGACGATGAGGCCGCCGGTAATGGTCGGGCCGACCTCGTGCAGGCGGAACGTGAATCGGGTGACGACGCCGAAGTTGCCTCCACCGCCGCGGAGCGCCCAGAAGAGGTCGGCGTTCTCGTCGCGGCTCGCCGTCCGGATCAGGCCGTCCGCGGTGACGATCTCGACCTCCTCGAGGTTGTCCGCCGTCCAGCCGAAGCGACGCGTGAGGTAACCCAACCCGCCGCCGAGGGTCAGGCCGGCGACGCCGACCTCGGAGGCGAAGGAGCCCAACGGCGTCGCCAGTCCGTGCGCCTGTGTCGCCTGGTCGACGTCCTGGAGCAGACACCCAGAGCCGACATGCGCGAGCCTTGCTTCCGGCTCGACGGTGACATCGCGCATGCGGGACATGTCGAGCGTCAGACCACGTTCGGCGATCGAGGTTCCAGCCATGTTGTGACCCCCGCCCTTGATGCTCAGCGACAGGCCGTGGTCACGCGCGAACCCGACGGCCGCGGCGACATCGACGGCCGAGGTCGGCTGGATGACGAGCGCAGGGACTTTCGCGACCATGCCGTTCCAGACCAGTACGGCATCGTCCCAGCCCGCGTCGCCCGCGCGCAGCAACGGACGCTCGACCCGCGAGTCGAGCTCGTCGAGCTGCTCCGACCGTCAGCCCCACGAGACTGCCGTCGAGTCCGGCGACGTCGATCGTGCACGCACCTTCGTGGGCTTCCGTCCCTGTGCACCGGCGAGCTGCGGCTGCTTCTCGTCGGTCATCCCGCTCCTTTCGCTGTTGTTCGGCTCGACGCTACGCCTCTAGCTCGGCGGTAACTGGCGGTATTCGGCCAACTCAGTGGCCGACCACCGGGCTGGCCGAAAACCGCTGGTACGCTCGACGACAGATGCGACGATGAGCAACATCGTCGAGGACTTCGAGAGCTGCTACCGGCTGAGCGACAGCCGTGACCCGCGCTACGACGGCATCTTCTTCATCGCCGCCACGTCGACGAGGCTCTACTGCCGGCCGAGCTGCCCGGCGCGCCAACCGAAACGCGCGAACGTCCGCTTCTACCCAACGGCGGCGGCCGCGCAGTCGGCCGGTTTCCGCGCATGCAAGCGCTGCCGCCCCGACGCGGCGCCTGGCTCACCCGATTGGAACTGGCGCGCCGACAGTGTCGCGCGCGCCATGCGCTTGATCGCAGACGGCACCGTCGACCGCGAAGGCGTCCCCGGCCTCGCCAGGCGATTGGGCTTCAGCGAACGCCATCTTCGGCGACTCCTCGCCGATCAGGTTGGCGCCACCCCCGTCGCACTCGCGCGTGCACAGCGCGCCAGCACGGCCCGGCTCCTGATCGAGTCGACAGCCATGCCCTTCTCCGATGCTGCCTTTGCGGCCGGGTTCCACAGCGTCCGCCAGTTCAACGACACGATCAGAGACGTCTTCGCCTCTACCCCGAGCGAGATGCGGCGCCGGTCGAGCCGTGGCACCCCCCGCCCGCTGGGAGTCGTCGAGCTTCGCCTGAACTGCCGGGAGCCCTTCGACGGAGCCGCCCTGCTTCGGTTTCTCGAAGAGCGCGCCGTGCCCGGTCTCGAAGAGGTCAGGGACGATGTCTATCGGCGAGCGCTCGTCCTCGCCCACGGCACCGGGATCGTCGAGCTGACCCCGGAAGCAGCGTGCCGTCCGCTGCGTGCTCCGCCTCGATGATCTTCGCGACCTCGCGACGGCAGTCGCACGCTGCCGGCGCTTGCTCGACCTCGACGCCGACCCACTGGCTATCGCCGAGGCGCTCGGCCGCGACGGGGTGATCGGCCACCTCGTCCGCACGCGTCCGGGGCTGCGAGTGCCCGGCTGTGTCGACGGCGCCGAGCTCGCCCTGCGCGCAGTACTCGGTCAGCAGGTCTCGCTGCGGGCCGCCCGGAGGCAAACAGCTCGTCTCGTCGAAACATTCGGTACGCCACTCGAGCAGCCGCTCGGGACGGTGACACATCTGTTCCCTGACGCGGCGGTTCTCGCCGAAGCTGAGCCCAAGTCGCTCGTCGGGCCGGCCCGACGGCGCGAGACGTTGCAGACCCTCGCCGCCCGACTCGCAAACGGTGACGTTCGCATCGACGCCGGCTCAGACCCGACGGAAGCGCTTACCCGGCTACTCGACATTCCTGGGATCGGACCATGGACTGCTGGATACGTAGCGATGCGAGGCTTTCACGATCCCGATGCGTTCCCGCCCGGCGACGCCGGCGTTCGCCGCGCACTGAAGGCCTTGGGTCGCCCAGACGACCCCCGCTCAGTCGCCGTCATGCAACAGCGATGGCGGCCCTGGCGTGCATACGCCGCCCTCCAGCTCTGGACGAGCTTGGACCATTGACCACGTGCACCGATCGCCCCAACGGCTGGGGCTGGTAGCTCTCGTACACTGAGGGGCGATGACGGCACCGGTTCGAGACGCTCCCACCCCCTCCGCTGCGCCGGCGAGCGGGCTCGACGAGGTGCTGCGGCGGATCAATCGGATTCGTATCGAGCACGGCGTCGACCCGCTCTACGAGCTTCCGTCGGCCTGCACGGCATGGGACGGGGGCGGCTGCGTGCTCGAGCGCGCGTTCGAGGACCTCGGCGTCGTCGTCGTCGACTACCGGCGCGCGTACGGCCGGGGCGTCAGGTTCGAGCACGGGCTCACCGGCTTCATCTGCGACTTCGACGCCGGCCGCTACCCGCAGCTCGTGAGTTGACCCTCTAGAGCAGCGATTTGTAGACCGCTTGGGTGGCGTCAGACGGGGCGATCGCGAGGTCGTCGTGCAGCCGCTGCCGCAGCTCGTCGTAGACGAGCAGCGCCTGCGCCCGGTTCCCGCCGGCCGTGAGGATCTCCATCAGCAATCGGTAACCGGTCTCCCGGTAACCGTCGGCCTCGATCAGCTTTCGAGCGGTTCGTTCCCCGGTGGCGAGCTCGCCGCCGCCGATCTCGAGGCAGGCCTGTCCGGCAAGCTCCAACGAGCGTAGATAGAGGGCGTGGACCTGCCGCCGCCGCTCGTCGATCCACGGCGCATCCTCGCCTACGAAGAAGCCGCGGGCCGCGATGTGCTGCGCCGCCCTTGCCGGGCCCCAGGCTGCATGCCAGTCGCCCCGGGCGGCGGCACCCTCGGCCCGATGGACGGCGTTGGTCGCAGCCTCGAGGTCGATCCAGGCGTCAGGAGCCAGCGTGAGCTGAAGGTGGCTGCGCCCTTCGATCCGCTGGGGACCTAGTATCCGCCGTAGCTTCGAGAGAAGCGAGCTGAGGGCGCCGTCGGCGCCGGCGGGGGGCTCGCCGGGCCAAAGCGCGTCGAGGAGCTCGGCTCGCGCCGCTTGGCGCGCGCGTCCGACGGCCAGATAGACGAAGAGAAGGCGCCCCTGGCGACCCGGCAGGTCGCGCTCGACCCGACGGCCGTCGAGCTCGGCGGTGATGCGACCACAGAGGTGAATGCGAGTCGTCAACCTCGCGCCAGAGGTTACGACACCGCCCCGTGCCGTCCGACGTCGGTCACACCAAGATTTCTCCAAGGTCGCGCCAAGCACCCTCGTTCATGCTCCTTCGCATGCCTAATCTTCTGATCCACATCACACGCGGCCCCGAGGATCCAACGCGGGCCGCGCTCGGCTTTCTCGTCGGGAAGGCCGCGCTCGAGGAGGGACACCAAGTCTCCTTCTACCTCGCCGCCGACGGCGTCCAACTGCTGCGTGACGGCGTCCTCGACAGCCTCGCCGGGCTCGGAACCGGCAACCTGCGCGAATCGTACGAGGCAATCGTGGCCGGGGGCGGCCGCTTCTACCTTTCCGTCATGTCGAGCAAGGCGCGTGGCCTTTGCGAGGATGATGTCGCGGGGAAGCCCGCCGAGATGGCGACGCCGACCCGCCTCGTCCAACTGGCGCTCGAGAACGACCGCGTACTCACGTACTGAAGGAGGCGGCCATGCCAAAGGTGATCAACTGCGAGTGCGGGCAGGTCGTGCGCGGCGAAGACCGACGTGGAGCTGGTCCGGAACGCCGAGGAGCACGTGAACCGTGACCATCCGGCCCTCGTCGGCAAGATCTCCCGCGAGGACCTGCTCGCGATGGCCGAAGAGGACGAGTCTTCCTAACGAGGTACGGTTCGGCTGGTGCCGGACGAGCAGACGCTCGAGATCGCCGGGCGCCGCATCACGGTTACCAGCCCGGCCAAGGTCTTCTTCGCGGAGCGCGGGGAGACCAAGCTCGACCTGGTGCGGTACTACCTTGCGGTCGCCGAGCCGTTCCTGCGCGCCTCGGGCGGGCGGCCAACCCTCATGCAGCGCTTCCCCGGCGGCGCGCAGGGCAAATCGTTCTTCCAGAAGCGCGTCCCCAAGGGCGCGCCTGAGTGGCTGCAGACGACGACCGTCAGCACGCCGAACGGGACGACCTCCCGCGCGCTCGTGCTTGCCGACATGGCGCACGTGGCCTGGGCGGTGAACCTGGCCTGCCTCGGCTTCCACGTGTGGCCTTATCTCCATGACCGCGCCGACGTCACGGATGAGCTGCGCCTCGACCTCGACCCGCAGCCCGGCATCGGCTTCGACGAGGTGCGCGCCGCGGCGGCCGAGGTGCGGCGGCTGCTGGACGAGCTCGGGATCGTCGGCTACCCGAAGACCACGGGGAACCGGGGCCTGCACGTCTACGTCCGGCTCGAGCCCCGCTGGGACTCGTATCAGGTGCGGGCCGCAGCCGTCGCCGCCGCGCGTGAGCTCGAGCGCCGCCGGCCCGAGCTGATCACCGCGGCCTGGTGGAAAGAGGAGCGCGGCCGTCGAGTCTTCGTCGACTACAACCAGAACGCGCCGCACAAGACCGTCTTCGGTGCCTGGTCCGTGCGCGCCCGCCCCGGAGCGCAGGTGTCGGCGCCCCTCACGTGGGACGAGATCGACACGCTGCATCCCGACGAGCTCACGATCGCGAGCGTGCCCGAGCGGGTGGCGACGCTGGGTGATCCGTGGGAGGAAATCAACGAGCAGCCGCAGTCGCTCGAGCCGCTCCTCGCCCTCCACGAGCAGGACCGGGCCGCGGGTCTCATGGACGCACCGTGGCCGCCTGTCTACCCGAAACAGCCGGACGAGCCTCCGCGGGTCGCGCCCAGCCGGGCACGCAAGAAGCGCTGCGACAACCTGAGTGAAGGAATCGCCCTCCACGCTTCGTCTGACCTGCAAGCAACAGACGAAGGAAGAGGGGTTCTCTCATGGTGACATCGTTCACACGCGGCACGGACGGCTTCTTGCTCCCGTTTGCGCTCGCCGCCGGCGTCGCCCTTGCGCTCGCGTTCCTGTTCCTGGGCAGCGCCGAGGCAGGAGCGGCCGGCAACCAGAAGCGAGTCATCGGCACCGCGGTCTCGAACGGGTTCCGCGTCCAGGTGACGGCAATTCGGTCCACACAAGACACGGCCACGGTCAAGATCGCCGCCTTCGAGCGCTCCGGCGGCGAATGGGACCGCCTCGGCCGCGCGCTCAGGGTCGGTCAGCGCTCGGGCTGGTTCTGGAACGTTGTCACCCGCCCCTACGGGGTGCGGTCGCTGACGCTTTCCCAGCCGGGCGGCAGGTATCCCACCCGCGATCGCCCTCCGGCTCCTGATCTCGCCTTCGATCGGGCCTTCCGGCACCTTCCGCTTCGTGGTCGACCGGGGACCGGCTGATCGACGTCGACGTCTAAGACCTACTCCAGGCGCACCACCGCCGCGCTGCCGCCGCCGCGTCGCACCGGCTCGGCGGCGGCCAGCATGCGGCCGCCGCCGAGGAACTCGATCCCGGTCGCCGCGCCGATCTCCCCGGTCGGCGCCAGCACGTGCCCGTAGCTCGCTGCAGCTCCTGCGCCTCGGGCGAGCTCAGGAACGCCGCCTCGGCGAGCGTCGCCGCCGTGTTGCGCTGAGTCGCCCGCGGCGCGGCGATCGCCTGCGGCAGCGTCGCGTCCGAGGTCGAGCCGGTCGACGAGGAGCTGGAGGACCGTCGTGATGATCGTCGAGCCGCCGGGCGAGCCGAGCGCGAGGAACGGCTGCCCGTCGTCGAGCACGATCGTCGGGCTCATCGAGCTGCGCGGCCGCTTCCGCCCTCGACCCGGTTCGGGTGCGTGAGCGAGTCGAAGTTGAAGTCCGTCAGCTCGTTGTTGAGCAGGAAGCCCCAGCCGGGGACGACGATGCCCGTTCCCGCCGGTCGACTCGATCGTGAACGTGTAGGAGACGACGTTGCCGAACCGGTCGGCGACCGTGAGGTGGGTCGTCGTCCCGCTCTGTCTCGTTCGCCGGCGCCTGGACGCCTGTGCCGGCGCCGTCGTCGTACGGGTACGGGTCGCCGGGCGGCACCGGGCTCATCGCCGCGTGCGCCGGGTCGATCAGGCTCGCCGCTCGGCGGCGAATCCGTCGGAGAGCAGACCGTCCAGCGGCACGTCGAAGAAGTCAGGGTCGGCGAGGTACGCGTTCCGGTCGGCGAAGGAGAAGCGCGAGGCCTCGAGGAAGAGATGGAGCGCCTGCGTCGATCGGCCGGCGCCGAGGGAGAAGCCCTCGAGGATGTTGAGCGCCTCGCCGACGGTCGAGCCGCCGCTCGAGGGCGGGCCCATGCCGTAGACGTCGAGCCCGCGGTAGCCCACTCGCACCGGCGCCCGCTCGGGCGCGGCGTACCCTCTGACGTCGCGCATCTTCATCACGCCGGGGCGCCAGACGTGGTTCGCGTCGGCGCGCGATCGGCGGGTCCTGGACCGCCTCGACCATCGCGGCGGCGATCGCGCCGCGGTAGAAGCCCTTGGCGCCGAGGTGGGCGATCCGCTCGTACGCCCGAGCCAGGTCCGGGTTGCGGAGCACGGTGCCGACGTCGCGCGGAGTGCCGTCCGGGTCGAGGTAGATCGCCGCGGTCGAGGGGATGTCGTCGAAGAAGTCGACGTTCGCCAGCGTCTGGTCGAAGAACGTCTGGTCGACGACGAAGCCCGTCCGAGCCACCTCGATCGCCGGCTGCGACGCCTCGCGCGAGCTTCATCGTCCCGTAGCGCCGAGCGCCTCGTCCCAGCGAGCGCGACGGTTCCGGGCACGCCGGCGGAGAGCCCGCTGTAACGGGCGTCGTTGAACGGAAGCGGCGCCCCGCCCTCCCAGAACGAGTCGGGCGCATCGCCGCCGGCGCGGTCTCGCGGCCGTCGATCGTCGTCACGTCGCCGTCGGCCGTGCGGATGACCATGAAGCCGCCGCCGCCGATCCCGCACGAGAACGGCTCGGTGACGCCGAGCACGGCGGCGGCCACGACGGCCGCGTCGACCGCGTTCGCGCCGGCTCGCAGCGCGTCGACGGCCGCCTCGGTGGCGAGCACGTCGACGGTGGCGGCGGCACCGCCGGTGCCGACTGCGGTCGGAGTCTTGACGAGCGGCGGCAGCTGCGCCGTCGTCGCCGCCGGGACGGCCAGGGCCGCAACGATCGCCGTCAGCGCGAGAAACGGGCGAAACCAGGAACGGTGCATGACGACCTCCCCTTGGGAATCCTGGGGCGGTCCTACCCATCTGGGTCACGACCTGAACACGCCCGGCGAGCGCTGGCTGGTCGGGAGCCAGCCGTCGCGTAAGCACGTCAGCTTCGACTCGGGAAAACGCGCGTGCAATGCTTTCTCACTCGTCTAGGAAGCGGGCGATCTCGTCGGCGAGGAGCTCGGGCGCGGTCAGGTGGGCCATGTGGGCCTGGCCGGGGAGAATGGCAATCCGGGCGTTGGGAAGGGCGGCTCGGATCTGCTCGGTTCCCTCGCTCGCCCAGGCAGGGCTCTGGTCGCCGAGGAGCAGGAGCGTTGGAGTGGTGCACCGCGCCGAGCCGCTCCGGATCGAGAGTCCATGCCTCCTCGGCCCTGGCCTCGCGGGCGACCGTCTGCGCAAGCTCGACGCGCCTGGGCCAGGACGGCGCAGCCCGGAGCTGCTCGAGCTCCTCAGCCGTGAAGCCGAACGACCGGAGCGCGTGGACGAGCGCCTCCTCACGCTCGCCCGCGGCGATCAGCTCGTCGACCCGGTCGAGATCCTCAGGCGCAGCCGCCCTGACGCCGGGAGAGCCCTCGTAGAGAATCAGCTTGTGCAGGTTGCGCGCGCCGAGCGCCGCGCCCAGTGCGACGGTCGCCCCGTACGAGTGTCCGAAGAGACTCGCAGGCTCGTCGATCGAGTCCACGAGCGCGGCCGCGTCCTCGAACTCCCTCTCGATCGCGTACTCACCGCGATCGCCGCTTTCGCCGCGGCCCCTGCGGTCGACCGCGAAGATCGTAAAACGATCGACCAGAGCCGGAACGAGCAGATCGAAGCTCCAGTGCGCGCTCGTCGCCCCATGGAGAAGCACGAGCGGCGGCCCTTCCCCGCTTCGCCGATAGGCGATCGGCGTTCCGTCGCTCGACTCGACGTGCTCGACGTCGCCCGTTGCCGTCGACACCGGGCGGATTCTAGGGCGTGACGCGGGCCGGCGTGGCCGGCCCGCGTCGTCGCCGAGTCGAGGTCAGTCCTGCACCTTGCCGCGTGAGTCGATCGAGACGTGACTCGTCTGCGGGTTGAGGTAGTCGAGCTTGACCATGGGTCCGCTTGGTCCTCCCGGCGCGCTCACGTTCCAGACGTAGAGGCCGCGCCGCGTGTCGCTCTCGTAGATGTGCCCGTTGTACCAGTACGACGACCAGTCGCCGCCGCGGAAGTTCGTGCGGCCGCCTGGGCTCGTCCGCCGACGGCGGATCGAGGGGATCCGGATCCATCCAGGCGATCTCGCGGATGTTCGCCAGGTCGGTGAAGTCGACGAGCGCCGTGCCCGACTGGTACGAGCCGTGGACGAGCAGGTTCCTCTTGCGACTCGGAACGATGTTGTAGTTGTGGATGGTGCAGTTCTCGTACTCGCGACTGCGGTCGCGGCAGGACGTGCCGGCCGATGATCTCGCCGGTCTCGCCGTCGTGGAAGAAGAGCGTCTTCATCTCGTCCGTCTGCACGAGCCCGCCGTCGAGTGGGGCCCCGGTCGCCTGGCAGCGCGGCTGCGTGCCGCCGCCCGGCTCCCAGCCGGTGACGAGGATCGTGCCGTCCCAGCTCCAAGCGGCCGAGTGGAAGCGGTCGACCGTCGGCGCCGTGGTCGCGTACAGGAAGACTCGGGGTTCCGCCGGGTCGGTGAGATGTCGAAGACCGGCGACCGCCGGTGGCCGGCGCAGGCGGCCCGGTTCACCGTGCCGAGGATGACGCCCGATGTCGTGGCAGATCTCGATGTGGATTGCCCTCCGTGCTCGCCCAGCTCGAAGGAGCCGATCACGCTCGCCGAGGCCGGGTCAGACAGCGGGACCTCGACGATGTCCTCGCGGTTGAACGGCGGACCGGGGCAGCGGTTCCCGTACTTCCCCGGGTTCGGCTTGCAGCGTGTTCCCGCTCACGCTGTTGTAGATGAGCACGCGGTCGTTCCCGCTCGTCAGGGACGACCGTATGCGTGTGCGAGCCACAGTCGAGGGCGACCGACGCGACCGCTCGATGTTGCTCGAGGTCGCTGATGTCGAAGATCTGGATGCCCTCGAACCCTGTGCACGGCGCCGGCACCGGCGCGCAGTCGGTCGGCGGATTCCCGGTCTGGCCCTCAGCGGTGCACCCGTCGGTCAGCTGGGGCGAGTCGACGGAGCGGAACACGAGGTTCCGTAGACGCCGACGTCGCCCTGCGGGCTGACGCACTCGAAGAGGGCGAGCTCCCCCGGCTCCTTGTTGTTCGTATGTCGATGACCCGGAAGCCGTCGTAGCGGCCCTGGATCACGGTCTTCCCCAGAACGCCAGGTCGGTGTTCCGCGTGTCCCACGGAACCGTTCCTGGGCCGACGGGCGGCGGCCCGGTCACGGCGCCCGCACGCAGGCTGGCTCCGATCAGGTGCATGTTCTCGCTGTGGGGCCGATCGGGCGTGTCTTCCGGCGGTGGTGAGGCCGCTCCGCCGAGTGGAACGGCGGCGGCGATGACCAAGGCGAGAGCCAGGACCGGCAGCGCGAATCGCTTTCCGGATCGCATGGCGAATCCCCCTTCCTCGAGGGGAGCGCTTGCCGAGCACGCTGACCGCCCGGCCTCGCGAGGACTGACTATCCCCCGTCGAGCTCGGACCGGCACCCCCCGTGACGGCGAGCCAGCAGCCCATGGCACCTTAGGCTGTTCTGCCAAGCTCGTCCCCGGCACCCAGCATGCCTTCCTTCGTCACCGACCTGAGCTGCCCCCGGTGTGGTCGCCGGCACGAGGCCGGCGTGCCCCAAAACGTCTGCTCGTGCGGCTCCCCGCTGCTGGTCGACTACGACCTCGAGGCCGTAGGCGTGGGTGCCACGAAGGAGACGGTCGCTGCTCGACCGCCCGACATGTGGCGGTATCGCGAGCTCTTACCACTCGATCCGGAGACGGACGCGGTGAGCCTGGGAGAGGGCGCGACGCCCCTGCTCCGCCCGAGGGCGCTCGGGTCGCGAATAGGGCTTCCCGGCCTGCTCGTCAAGGACGAAGGGCTGAACCCGACGGGAACGTTCAAGGCGCGGGGAGCCTCGTGCGGGATCTCGATGGCTCGTGCTCTCGGGATCCGGGAGGTCGCCTTGCCGTCCGCGGGGAACGCCGGCGCCGCGTGGGCCTGCTACGGCGCCGCCGGCGGGCTCAACGTTCACGTTGCCATGCCCCGCGACACTCCTTTGCCGAACCAGCTCGAATGCCGGCTCTACGGTGCCGAGCTCACCCTCGTCGACGGACTCATCTCGGACGCCGGGAAGATCATTGCCGCGGGCATCGCCGAGCACGGCTGGTTCGACGCTTCCACGCTGAAGGAGCCGTACCGGATCGAGGGCAAGAAGACCCTGGGGCTCGAGATCGCCGAGCAGCTCGAGCTGGCAAGCCCGGACGCGATCGTCTATCCGGCCGGCGGCGGCGTCGGCCTCATCGGGATCTGGCGCGCCTTCCCCAGCTCGCATCCCTCGGCTGGGTCCAGGAGGCCGCTTCCGCGCCTGATCGTCACGCAGGCGGAGGGCTGCGCTCCGCTCGTGAAGGCTTTCGCCGAAGGCAAGGATGCCTCGGAATACTGGGAAGGAGCGACCACGATCGCGAGCGGGCTCCGCGTCCCCCACGCCCTGGGCGACTTCCTCGTCCTGCGCGCGATCCGCGAGACCGGAGGGACGGCCCTGGCGGTCAGCGACGATGCGATCCGCGAGGCGATGTCGCTCTTGGGGCGCGAGGCCGGCATCTCGGCGGCTCCCGAGGGCGCGGCGACGCTTGCCGCCGCGATCGCGCTTCGCGAGCGAGGTGAGCTCCGCGCCGACGACTCCGTCGTCCTGATCAACACGGGCTCGGCGCTCAAGAACCTCGAGCTTCTCTAGCCGCCGACGAAAGTCTCCGGGAAGACGTTCTCGAGCTCTGACGTCATTTCCATAGCTTCCCACCCAAGCGAAAGGAGCGATATGGACCAGAAGCAAGCCCGTCTCGAGGCGGTGGCGGACGATCGCAGTCCTCGCCGTGGGTGTTGTGATCGGTACGGCCCTGATGGCATCGCCGGCGGCGAGCCACTTCGGAACGGTCTCGCACCTTTGGAAGAAGCACGTCAGGCCTAAGGCCGACGATCGCTACCTGCGGGCGACAATCCAGCCCGGGGAGACGGTGCGAGGCACCATCGGCGCCCAAGAGACCGTTGATGCCGATGACGTCGAAGTCGCCGCCAACGCGAGCCTTCCGCGCGCGGCCAAGTTCGCCCTCAACGACGGGCACGTCACGGTCAACAACACGCCGGAGGACACGGGGGACTGCAACGGGAGCGTCGAGAACCCCACGGCGAAGCCCGGATGGGTGTGCATCTACCCGTACTTCGACGAGAACATCGGCGTGCTCACGGGCTACATCTGGGGAGGCGGTGACGGAGAGGTGAAGTGGGGCTTCCAGGCCTCGGGCAACTCGGAAGATCCCGGTACGACCGCCTTCTTCGCCACCTGGGCCTACAAGGCCCCCGCACACGCTCCGGCCCTAGCTCGCGCAGCTTCGTGCGCCGGGCTCGAAGCGGGCGGCTGCTGATCCGGCTACCGAGGGCGGGGGCTTCGGTCCCCGCCCTCGCGGCGCGGTTCCGCGACCCAGCCGCGATCTTTGAGTAGACGCGAATCGACCCCGTAGAAGTACGAGAGCGGGGCGATCAGAGCGATGAACGCGAGCACAAAGAATACGGTCATGCCAGCTTCGCCTCCTTGCTTCGTTCCACTAGTCACTAGAACGACCTCGACCCGATCGGCATTCCGCACGGCATGCGGTCTGGCATGCTCGACTCGCCGTGATTCCCGACAAGGAGCTCGACCGGCTCTACGGGCTACCGCTCACCGAGTTCACGCGCGCGCGCGACGAGCTCGCCCGCGGGCTCCGCAAGGACGGAGAGACCGAAGCGGCCGACGAGGTCAAGGCGCTCGCGAAGCCCTCGATCTCCGCCTGGGCCGTCAACCAGCTGGCCCGCAAAGAGCGCATGCAGGTTCGCTCCCTGCTCACAGCCGGCGAGCACCTGCGCGAGGCGCAGGCAGAGGTTCTCGGCGGAGCAGGCCCGGGCGAGCTCCAGGAGCCGCTCCAGCGGCAGCGTGAGGCGGTAACCGCGCTCGTCGAAAGCGCCACCGGCATCCTGCGCTCGGCCGACCATGCGACCACGGAGGCCACGCTGGAGCGAATTCGCGGGACGCTCACCGCGGCCGCCACGGACCTCGAGGGAGCCGCGCTCCTCGAGCGAGGCCGCCTGACGAAGGACCTCGAGCCCGCGGGCTTCGGCGGGTTGACGCTCACGCCGAGCTCAGGAGCCGCGGCGAAGCGCAAAGGCACGAAACGGGCGGCGCGGCAACCCAGCCGGAAGGAGACCGAAGCCCGCAAACGCCGCGTCGAGGAGGCGAAGCGGGACGTTGACAGTCTCCGTGCCGAGATCGTCGAAGCGAAGGCGAGGGCGCGCCAGGCGAAGGCCGAGGCAACGAAAGCCGAACGCGCCGCCGAGGCCGCGAGGAAGGCGGTGGCGAAGGCGGAAGAGGAGCTAGAGCACCTGACCGAGCGCCTCGAGGCGGCCAAGGACGAGCTCGAGCAAGCGCGAGGCTAGTCAGGCTCCCAGGCGAGCTCGATCACGTACCCGTCCGGGTCGCGGCACTTGACGCTCACGTAGTCGGGCTCCTCCCACTCCTCGGTGATCGGAACCCCGTCCTGTCGTAGCCGATCCCGGAAAGCGCGCACCTCGTCGGGGCTCGCCGCGCTGCGAAAGCTGAAATGGAGAAAGGCAGGCAGCGAGATCGGCTCCTGCGTCTCTTTGAGGGCCAGGCTGAACTCGTCGGCGTCGAAGAGCATGAGCACGCCGTCCGACATGCGTTCGGCCGGCGTGGCGCCGAACCCGAAGTACGTCTCGTAGAAGCGCCGCGAGCGCTCCTCGTCGTGAACGGCGAGTGCCAGATGCGACATCTCAGCGCCGCAGTCCCGTACCACCCAGCGGCTCATCCTTGCCCGCACCGCTTCGGGCAGCTTCTTCGATCGCCTGGTTCATCTGCTGCACCCAGCCCGACAGCTCTGTGGAAAGCACGGCTTCGGACCTGTCGACGAGCTTCCCGAAATCACGCTTCTCGGCCGGCTGCGCATCCCAGGCGCGCCGCAGCGCCTCCAGCCTGCCCGCCGCTTGGTTGTACGCGACCAGTGTCGGCTCGACCTGGAGGTAGCCGAGGTACGCGACGACGTTCGCGGCGATCGCCGTGGTGAGCCCGATCCACACCTCGTAGCCCGCGGCGGCGAGGAGCGTTCCGACGGCCCCTGCCACCAGAGCCAACACCTGGAGCATTCGTAACCGGCGTCCGAGCTGGGCGGTCTTGGGGTAGTAGTAGCTGAGCTGGTCGCCGACGCGCAGCTTGAGGTAGCGGTCGGCGTCCAGTCGCGAGAGACCGTCGTCGCCGACGCTGGCCCCGAACATCTCGGGGGGCAACGAGCCTTCGTATGGCGTCAACGGCGCACTGCTCGCTTCCGTCTGCAGCAGCCTCGCGTCGACGGCGTTCACGCGGATGGCGAGCAGCTCGTCGGCGTCGAGCCCGTCCCTGCGGGGCGCGTTCGAGTAGATGCCGGTTCGAGTCCGGTACCGGTAGATCTCGCTCTTGATCGCCTCGGCCGCGCCCCGGATGAGCACCCACCGCTTCCCGAACCCGACCCGCAGCGCGAGCGCGAGCGAGAGAAGGATTGGGGCTGCGACCACCGCCCAGTGAGCGACGTCTTCCCGCCACGAGCCAAAGTCGACGGCGCTGGCGAGCAGAGCGAGGAATGTTCCCCCGATCCCGAGCACGAGCACGGCAATCTGAAAACCCGAGTACGTCCGGCGCGACCGGTCGGCGATGTCGTTGTAGCCCGCAAACGTGCGCCAGACCCGCTTGAGCGTCGGCTCGTCCTGAAGCTCCCAGGCGAGGTCACGTCCGAGCTGGGTGGAGCTCGGACCGTCGAAAACGCGGATAGAGGCGGCTGCGGCGATCACGTCGACATCGGGATCGGCCGAGGGGGATCCCTCGCCTAGGTCCCGATGACGCCGGGCAACGTCGTCCGCGACTCCTCCGGTTCCCTCGACAACGAGGAGCGGCCACTTCCGGCGGACGGCCTCGAGGGCTTCGGCCTTGGCGATCTCACCCCCGCCGACGAGTACGGCGACGACGCGACCCCCCGCGGCCAGCGCCTCCGCTAGCTGGAAGAGCAGCTGCGTCTCCGATCCCCATGCAGCGCCCGGGGCAAGGACGAAATGGGAATGGTTGGGCTCCAGGGCGGCGCCGTTCTTCGCGGTGTCCGAGCCGGGGTAGGACACGAGCTCGGCCGGCGCGACGCCGAGCAGAGACGGCCGGCCGTCTCCAGTCCGGGCGACAGCGTCCCCGACGACGGACATGATCCCGGACGCAGTGCCGCCGTCGATGACGACCGCGTCCGCGAGGTCCGCCCCACGCACGACACCCGGACCGACGACTCCGTTCGCACGGTCGAGACTCGCGCCGCCGAGCGAGTCCGCGCCGCCGAAAATGACCACGACAGACCGCTCTTGCTCGGGCTCGAGCCCAACGTCGGAAAGGAGCTTCGCAGCGTCAAACTCGACGTCCGCAGCCACCAAGGACGCCCGATTGCCGTTCTCGAAGGTGATCTGGCTAGCCGTGCGTAACACGTTACTCCCTGCAACTGCCGGTAGCCTTGGGGCATGTGCCGGAACATCCACACGCTCTACAACTACGAGCCGCCCGCCAACGAACAGGAGATCCGCGACGCCGCCTTGCAGTACGTCCGCAAGGTCAGCGGCTTCACCAAGCCGTCGCAGGCGAACGCGGAAGCCTTCGAGCGGGCCGTCGACGAAGTCCACGCGGCGACGAGCCGACTCCTCGGCGGGCTGGTCACAGCTGCAGCGCCGAAGGACCGTGAGGCCGAGGCGGCAAAGCGCCGGGCCCGCTGGCTCGAGCGCCAGGCCGTCTAGGTCCCCGCAGACCAGCCGCGCCAGTCGTCGACGTCCACGGCCAGGACGGGAACCCCGGGCGGGTCGTCGCGATACTGCTCGTACTTGGCGCTGAGCGCCGACAGGGCCCGCTCGGCCTCCTCGTCGCCCTCGTCGAGGGCGCGGGCGCGCCCACGGAGGCGCACCCACCAGAGCTATCGTCCAGTCGTCCTCGTAGTGGTCGACGAGCACGGTCACGTCGGGGCGCTCGCGCGCGTTCTCGATCCGGCGAAGCGTGCGCGACCGCTTCGGCTTCTCGTCGACGGCCGTGTAGAGAGTGTCGCCGACGAGCGCGAACACGATGGGGACCAGGTGCGGGCGGCCGTCGGGGTCGACCGTAGCGAGCCGGGCGACGCGTTCCCGCACCACCCGGTCTCGCAGGTCTTTCATCGAGAGTGCGCCTAGCGGACGCCGGCGGCTGCGCGCCGGCGCTCGAAGCGCTCGATCCGGTCGCTCTTGCGGGCGATGCGTGCCTCGCCGGTGTAGGCCGGATGGCAGGCCGAGCAGGCCTCAACCTGGATGGCCGGCCGCGTCGAGCGGGTCTCGAAGCTCGTGCCGCAGGTCGTGCACGTGACCGTGGCGACCTGGCTGTCGGGATGAATTGCAGTCTTCATCGCATGTCCTTCCAGAGGTATTAGGCGGAGAGCGCGAGCTCGTCGTCGTCGCCGAGGCTCGTCGCCAGCGTCGCGAGAGCCTTGCCTTCGAGGCGGCGGATGCGCTCGCGGCTGATGCCGAGCTCGGCGCCGATCGACTCCAGCGACTGCGGCTCGCCCTCGAGGCCGTAGCGCAGCTCGAGGATGCGCCGCTCGAGCTCGGGAAGCTCGGCCAGCGCGAGCCGCACGGCCCGACCGCGCAGGTACTCGTGAGCCAGCTCCTCGGGGCTGTCGGCGTTCTCGTCGGCGAAGAGGTCGCCGAGCTCAGCGTCCTCCCCGCTGCCGACGGGCCGATTCAGCGAGACGCGCGCCTCGACGACGTCGAGCGCCTCGTCGACGTGGAGGAGCGACAGGCCGGTGGCCTCCGCTAGCTCTTCGTGCGTGGCGGGGCGGCCGAGCGTCGGCTCGAGCTTGCGGGCGGCGGCCCGCAGCTTGTTCCGCCGCTCGTGGACGTGCGTCGGCACGCGAATCGTCCGCGACTGGCCGGCCACGGAACGCTGCACCGCCTGGCGAATCCACCAGGTGGCGTATGTCGAAAACTTGAAGCCCTTGCGGTGGTCGAACTTCTCGACGGCCCGGTTCAGGCCGATGACGCCGTCCTGGATCAAATCGCCGAAGGGCACGCCGCGGCCGCGGTAGCGCTTGGCGATCGAGACGACGAGCCGCAGGTTCGAGTTGATCATGCGCTCCTTCGCCGCACGGTCACCGCGCTCGACCGCCTTGGCGAGCACGACTTCCTCCGACGCGGTGAGCAGCGGATGGCGCCCGATCTCGTTCAGGAACAGGTCGAGCGAGTCAGCCGAGCTGGGAAGCTCGACGGCCTCGAGCTCGCCGAGATCGAAGTCGTCCTCCACGGTGGGCTCGCCCACGTCGGGATCGACAAAGTCGCGCTCCTCGTCCTCGAGCAGCGACTGCACTTCAGTGGTATCCAAGATGCTTTGGATCGGTAGTCCTTTCTTCAGCAGAGTCGGCCACCCGCGTAGGCGAGCGGCTCCGAAGTGTTAAACGGGCGACAAGGCCCGCGAATTCCCGGAAGACGTCGCCCTACAAACCGTGCTCGAAGCGGCGTTCTTCCTCGACGGTCCGCTCGGCCAGCGGGAAGGCTTCCAGCCGCTCATCGGGAATCGGCTCGCCGCTTTCGACCGACAGCCCGTACGTCCCCTCGGCCAGCCGCGACTCCGCGCGTTCGAGTGCCTCGAGCTCGCGGCGCAGACTCTCGAGCAGCCCCTCCTCGAGCTCTCGCTCGAAGAGCACGGTTCCCTGGTCGGCCGGGTTGTCGAGCGTCGTCAGCTCGTCTTCGCCGACGGGCTCGCCGAGGTCGGCGAGCGCCCGCTCGATCCGTTCCCGCTCGGCGGCGAGCAACTCTCGTGCACGTTCCGGAGTCATGGAGAGGGCCATCCTACTGCCCGCCCGGCGCGATCAGCGAGGGCTAACGGGCGATCCAGGACCTGCTGGGATAGCCAGCCAGACATCGGCTCCGCGGACGCTGCGATTCGCAGCGGCCGCAGAGCCGCCGTGCGCGACCGCGATCGCCTGGGCGAGCGCAAGGCCGAGGCCCGCGCCGGCGCCCGAGCGCGCCTCGTCCGGGCGGCTGAAGCGCTCGAACGCGTGCGGGAGAAACTCGGGCGGGAAGCCGGGACCATCGTCCACGACGTGGAGCTCGACGACGCCGTCGCTCGTCGTGGCGCTCAGCCGTACCGGCGCGCCACCGTGGCGCAGGGCGTTGTCGACGAGGTTCTTCAGCGCCTGCTCCAGACGGACCTGATCGCCGACCAGCTCGATGCCGTCGCCGCCCTCGACGTCGACATCCTGCCCGAACCGTCTGGCCACGCCGGCGAGGAGGTCGTGCGCCTGCATCGGCTCACGGCGCAGCGCAAGACGTCCCTGGTCGGAGCGCGCAAGCACGAGCAGGTCCTCGGCGAGGCGGACGAGCCGGTCGGTCTCGGCCGCGGCGGAACGGAGCGCCTGCTCCAGCTCGTCCGCGGAGCGCGGCCGCCGCAGGGCGAGCTCCAGCTCGGTCTTGAGAAGCGCGAGCGGCGTGCGCAGCTCGTGACTCGCATCCGCGACGAAGCTCCGCTCACGCTGGAGTGCGCCCTCCAGCCGGCCGAGCATGGCGTTCAGCGTCTCACCGAGGCGGCGGACCTCGTCGCGCGACTCGGGCAAAGGAAGCCGCCGCCCCGGCTCGCTTCCGGAGATGGCGGCGGCCTCGGAGCGCATCGCCTCGACTGGCCGGAGCGCTGCGGCCGCCAGGCCGTAGCCGAGCAGGGAGGCGACAAGAAGGGCAGCCGGGCCGATCAGGAGCAGCTCGGTCAGAAAGCCGCTGAGAGTCTCGTCGCGGTCCTCGAGCGCCGCTCCTACGACCACGACAACACGTCCCTCAGGGCTCTCGACCGGCCGAACGAGGAGCCGCGCGGGCCCTTCGAAGCCCTGCAGGTCTTCGGCCTCGACCCGAAAGGCCTCGCCTGCGAGCGCTCTCTCGACCATCTCCGGCTCGAGAACCGGAGCGCCGGCCACCTGGGGCGTCGAATCGATGACTCCGCCGTCGGGCCCCAGCACCTGGACCAAGCGCTCGTCGGCCGGAACCGGCGTCTCCCGAATGGAGGCTCCCTGCTCGACCTCCGCCTCGACCTGGGCCGACAACGTCTCGAGGCCCTCGTCGATCGACTCGTCGAGGGACGCGGCCAGCCGGTAATAGAGAAAGGCGCCGGTCGCCGCCAGCACCAGGGCCATGGCGAGAGCGAACGCCAGCGTGAGACGGAGTCGGATCGGGATCCGGCTCATGCGAGTCGGTAGCCCGCTCCACGGACGGTCTCGAGCGACGCGCGACCGAACGGCCGGTCGATCTTCTCCCGCAGGTAGCGGACGTAGACGTCGACGACGTTCGAGCGGTTCTCGTAGCCGTGATCCCAGCAATGCTCGAGGAGCTGGTAGCGGGAGAGCACCTCGCCGGGCCGGCGCATGAACGTTTCGAGGAGCGCGAACTCCTTGGCCGAGAGGTGAACCTCGGTCTTGCCGCGCCAGACTCGGTGCGTCGCAGGGTCGAGGCGCAGGTCGTCGACCTCGAGCACAGTCGGACGCTCGAGCGGCGGCCGGCGAACGAGCGCGCGCAGGCGAGCAAGGAGCTCGGCGAAGGAGAAGGGCTTCGTGAGGTAGTCGTCGGCGCCGGCGTCGAGCCCTACCACCCTGTCTTCGACCGCGTCGCGTGCGGTCAGCATCAGCACCGGCGACCACGTCCCGCCCTCCCGCAGCCGGCGGCACACCTCGAAGCCGTCGCTCCCGGGGAGCATCACGTCGAGGACGATCGCGTCGTACTCGGTGGCACGCGCCATCCAGAGCGCGTCGTCGCCGGTGCGCGCAACGTCCGCCGCAAGCCCCTCTTCACGGAGGCCGCGACGAACGAGGCTCGCCATCTTCACCTCGTCCTCGACGATGAGGATGCGCATGCCCACATTGTCGCTCTCCAGATGAGAGGGAGATGAGAGCCGGCTCTCACGGCAGTTTCATCTCGGGCCTCTACGTTGACCGCAGCAACCAAGGAGGTTCGACATGACTCGCAAGCTCGTGCTGATCGCCGCTCTCGTCGTCGTCATCGGCGTCGTCTCGGCCGGCTTCGCCATCGCGGCCGGCGGCGGAGACGAACAGCCTCTGACCGGCTCCACCCTCGAGCAAGCCACGGACGCCGCGCTCGCCCACACTGGCGGAGGGACGGTGGTCGAGACCGAGACCGGCGACGACGGCGCCGCCTACAGCGTCGAGGTCCGCCTCTCCGACGGATCGCAGGTCGAGGTCAACCTCGACGAGAACTTCGAGGTCATCGGCCAGGAGGCCGACGACGACAGCGTCGGGGATCAGGAAGGCCCCGACGACGACTAGGTGCGGATCCGACCCTCCTCGCTCCTCGCCCTCGCCGCGGCGTTCCTCGTCGGCTGCGGCGGGGGTGGGGAGACGCCCGGCGAAGGTCAGACGAGCACCCGAGTAGCGGACGAGGCCGCAGCACCTTTCCTGCCCCAAGGCAGCGAGCCCGCGAACCTCGACGCTGCTGAGTTCGTCCGCTTGATCGACAATCCTTACTGGCAGATGGCCCCCGGTAGCCGGTGGGTCTATCGCGAAACAGACAGCGAGGGAACCGTGCAACGCGTCGAGGTCACCGTCACCGACCAGACGAAGACGATCCTCGGGATTCCCGCCACGGTCGTACACGACATCGTGACCGAGGACGGGGAGGTGATTGAGGACACGTTCGATTGGTACGCCCAGGACGTCACCGGCAACCTTTGGTACCTCGGCGAAGACACTACGGAATTCGAGAACGGAAAAGCGGTGAGTACGGAAGGCTCCTGGGAGGCCGGCGTAGACGGCGCCGAGGCGGGCCTCATCATGCCCGCCGAGCCGAAAGCCGGCATGGTCTACCGACAGGAATACTACGAAGGGGAGGCCGAAGACGTCGGCGAGATCCTGAGCCTCGACGAGCGAGTCGATGTGCCCTTCGGAGCCTTCAACGACGTTGTCATGACCAAGGACACGACCCCGCTCGAACCGGACGTCCTCGAGCACAAGTTCTACGCCAAGGGAGTCGGCCCGGTTCTCGTTATCGCGCTTTCGGGCGGCGGAGGCCGAGAAGAGCTCCTCAGCTTCGAGCCCGGCTAGCGATCTGGGCGAGCTCCTGACGAACGAGCGCGAGCGCGTCACGGAGTCGCTCGCGGTTGGCGACGTCGTTCAGCCAGCCGCTCGCGCCTGACGGATGCGGGAGCGGGACCGCAACCGCGCTCCCAAGCATGTAGCGCTCGCCGATGCACTCCGTCAGCCGGGAGCGGCCGAGCAGCCGCTTGACGGCGAGCCCTCCGACGAGGAGGACGAGCTCGGGCTGCAGGAGCCTAAGCTCCCAGTCGAGCCAGAACACACAGAGGTCGAGCTCCCGCGGCGTCGGCGCCCGGTCGCCTCGGCCCGACGGATGCTTCCCGGGGTAGCACCGCGTGACCGAGGCGCAGTAGAAGGTCTCGTAGAAGGCGTCCTCGTCGAGCTCGAGCCAGGCGCGCAGTGTGCGGCCAGCCCGCCCTCGCCACGGGACGACGCTCGACGCCCTCGACGATGCCGGGCGCCTGGCCGACGATCAGCGCTTTCTGCCCGGCATGGCCTGCGAAGACCGAGAGAGACTCGAGCGGGTAGCCGGCCTCGGCGCACGCCCGGCAGACACGGTTGTCCCGCTGGAGGGAGGCGAGCGAGCGATACGCCGAGCGTCGCCGGATACAGCCGATACTAGAGGCCGCTTAGCTCTTCTTGCCGGCGATTGCCCGCTGGAGCTGCGCCTTGGTCATCTTCGAGCGCCCCTCGACCCCGAGCCTTTTCGCTTCGGCGTAGAGCTGGTCCTTCGTCCGGCCCTTGGGTCGATTCGTTCCGGAGCGACGCCCGCCGCGCCGGCTCGAAGACATGTCCCGCGTGGACGTTCGCGAGCGCGTTCTCGACTCGCCGGCGCGCGCACGCTCCTTGTTGACGGTCCGCGCGGCGATCTCCTCGGCGCGGTCGGTCGAGGCGCCCTGCTCCTTGGCGCTCTCCTTGATGTGCTCGTACTGACGGGCGCGCTTGGTGCCCTTCTTGACTCCGCGTGGCGGCATGGAATCCTCCTCGGTTGCGCTTCCCGTCACGCTTTGCCGGAAGGCGCGATCCCGAAACGCGGATACCATGAGCGGGCCGCGGAGAGGTGTCCGAGTGGCCTAAGGAGCGCGACTGGAAATCGCGTACCCGGTGAAAGCTGGGTCGCGGGTTCAAATCCCGCCCTCTCCGCTTGGAATACTCGCATCGCGCCCCCTCGCGGTCGGACTTTCCACCGGCCCGAGGGTGGCCATGCGACACGAATGCGACACCTCTCGCGCGGCCTTCCTGAAAATCAGAAGCGAGCACAGCGGCTGGAAACGAAGAGGCCGCCCGGAGGCGGCCCTTCGTTTCTCGGCATCGTTCCTGATCCCCGCGACCGCGCGAGCGGGTGCTTTACTCAGGACGTGGCGTTACCGTCTCTGCTGGTGGCTGCGCTCGCAGTTGGCAAAGGTGTCTTTGCCGCTGTTGCCCCAGGCCACGTCGTTGCCGTCTCCGCAGTTGATGACGTCGGCTCCGGGCCCCCCGCGAATGATGTCGTCTCCTTCATCCCCGAGAATCCTGTCTGCCCCGCCGTCGCCGCGGATCCGGTCTCCGTCGAGACCGCCCTCGATGTGGTCCGAGTGGGGGCCTCCTCTGAGCGTGTCCACTCCGTTCGAGCCCTCGATCCAGTCGCGGCCGGGGCCGCCGGACACGAAGTCGTCGCCTTTCGCGCCCTTCAAGAGCGTGTCGCTGCCCCAGTATCCGTAGATTCGATCGGGGCCGAAGAGCCCCCGGAAGTGGTCCGGCGTGGCCCTGCAAATCGTCGACCCGTACATGATGTCGGCGTGGTTGTGCCCGTCGGCCCGGTGGCCCTCGCACGTCTGCCTGAAGTCGATGACGTCCGGGTGCGCGGCAGCGCGCCCTGCGACGATCAGGCCGATTAGGACGAGGCCGAGACCGATGCCGATACCAATGCTAAACAGAGTTCCGCGCCCTTCGCCGGTGCGGCTAGCGGGATTCACCATGAAAAAAGTCTCCTTCGGGGGGGCACTAAGCCTAGCGGCGCCCTAGCGCGCGATCAGCGCCGCTTTAGTTCAGGATTCCGAAGCTTTAAGCAGTCCGAAAGGCCAGGTCGATCGCGCTTTTTCGGCCCCAGCGCGGCTGCAGGTGGGCGCGCCTGCCTGCGACCTAGCCCTGCGAGGCGACGACGAACGCGGCGACGTTTCGGATCTCTTCCTCGGAGAGCTGGCCCTGGAAGGGTGGCATTCCGCCGCCGCCGTTCGTCACCTGCTGGACGACCGCGTCGTGGTCGAGCGTCGACTCGTCGAGGTTCGGGCCGACGTTGCCGGTCGTCTGTGCCTCCTCGAGCGTGTGGCAGCTGCCGCAGTTCTCGGCGAACAGCGGCTCGCCGGCCGCGGCGTCACCCGCCCCGCCGCCGCCACCGCCGTCAGTCTCGGCCGGGACGCTCTCGCCGCCCCCTTCGCCTCCCTCTTCCTCGTGCTCCTCGCCGAAGATCTCGACGGAGGCGAGCATGACGACGACGAGCGTCACCGCGACCGCGGTGAAGACGCCGATGCTTCGCCCGGGGAAGCCCGGATCGCGGCGCGGGATCACGATCGAGACGACGAGGCTGAAGACGACGAGGACGAGTGCGGCGACTCCGAGGATGACGTCGTTGCGGCTCACCGGCGCCTACGATAACCCGTCCGTGCGTCGAGTCGGCATCCTTGTCGTCGCCGGCGGGGCGCTGCTCGTCGCCGTCGGCCTCACCCTCGCCCAGGTGGGGGACGAGTCTGCTTTCCCCAACTGGCAGGCACTCGTGCTCGGAATCGTCCAGGGCGCCACCGAGCTTCTGCCCATCTCCTCCTCGGGCCACCTGATCATCGTCCCGTGGCTCTTCGAGTGGGAGTACCTCGAGCAGAACGACGAGTTCAACCAGACCTTCGACGTCGCCCTCCACGTCGGCACGCTGGTCGCCGTCGTCTCTTACTTCTGGGCGGACGTGAAGCGGCTGATCGCAGCCTGGGTGAACAGCGTGCGACGACGCCGGATCGAGACTCCCGACGAGCGGGTAGCGTGGTTCGTCGCGGTGGCTACCGTGCCGGCGGCGCTCGTCGGGGCGCTCGGCGAGAGTCTCATCGCCGATCACCTGGGCGAGCCGTGGCAGATCGCCATCTTTCTCGCCGTCTTTGGCGTGCTCCTTTGGTTCGCCGACCGGACCCCTGCCCGGCGGGACATGAGCGACCTCGGGCTAGGCACCGCCGTCGCGGTCGGGTTTGCCCAGAGCCTCGCGCTCATGCCGGGCGTGTCGCGCTCCGGGATCACGATCACCGCTGCGCGCTTCCTCGGCCTCGACCGCGACTCCGCCGCGCGCTTTTCCTTCCTGCTCCTGATCCCCATCGTGTTCGGCGCCTCGCTCTGGGAGGGGATCAACGAAGTGCTCCTCGGCGACCTCCCGCCCGGCTCGACCGGGCCCTTCCTCGTCGGCATGATCGCCTCGGCAGGGAGCGGGTTGCTCGCCATCTGGGCCCTGCTCGGCTACGTGCGCCGGCACGACTACACGATCTTCGTCGTCTACCGGCTCGTGCTCGCGGCGTTCATCCTGCTCCTCATCGCGGCCAACATTCGCGAGCCGACGTTCTAAACTTCGATAGTGAGGGAGAGGACGACAACGCTGGCGAGAATTGCACCGCGAGCGGCCCGCGGTCGGCTCGCTCTTGCGCTTTGGGCGCTGCTCCTGGCTGCGATCGTGGTCGTCGTCGCGACCTGGGTCGCGGGCGAAATCGCCGAGCGGCAGGAGCGCGACGCCGTGGACACGCGGCTGACCAACGATCTCCGCCTCGGCCGGGAGGAATTCAACGACACCCTCGCCGACGCCGAGGCGAGGGCGACGGCTATCGCCGAACGCCCGCAGGTTCAGCGTGCGCTCACCGAGGAGGACGTGCGGGCGGCTCGTGAGATCGCCGAGACGGAGAAGAACATCGGCCTGGTCGCGGGCGGTCGGCTGCTCGCCGGCGAGGACTCCTGGTCGGCGAGCGGGACCGCGCCCGTCACCGACGAACGCGGCGAGCCCGTGGGGGCGGTCGTCGCCGGCGTGCCTCTGGACGACGCCCTCGCGCAGAGTCTCGCCGACGGCCTTCCCGACTCCGACACCCTCGCGATCGCCGACGGGGGCGAGGTGCTCGGGTGCATCGGGCATGCTCGAGCCCAGCGAGCTGCCTCAGGGCGAGCAGGGGAGCATCGACGTGGGCGACGAGGCGTACCGCTTCGTCTCGACGCCGCTCATCCAAGAAACCGACGTCAGACTGGCCGCGCTCGCGTCCGAGGCGCCGATCGCAGCTGCAGTCGAGGACACACGCCGCCGTGCGTTCTTCGCGTCACTCGCCACCGTCGGGCTCGGGCTCATCGTCGCCGGGCTGGTCGCGTTCTTCCAAGGTCGGCGTGCAACCGAAGCGCAGGCCACGGAGGAGGCGGACTTCCACCGGCGCTCGACCGATGTCCGCCGCGGGGGCGACGAGCAGCGCGTCCAGGAGGCAGTGGCCCTCGTCGGCGAGGCGCTGGCGGCGACCCACGACCCGGAGGCGCTCCTGCCCGTGATCCTCCAGAGCGCGATCGAGGCCACGGGAGCCGCCGGCGCCCGTCTCGTCAGCGGCGGCACCGAGGTCGTCAGCGCCGGCCACCCCGATGAGGGCGGCGCGCCCCTGACGCTCGAGCTCGGAGCAGAGCAGGACGGGATCGGACGCCTCCTCCTCTACCCACCGCCCGACGGCTCCTTCGACGAGGAGTCCAAGCAGCTCGCGCACTGGCTTGCTGCGCAGGCCTCGATCGCAATCGAGAACGAGCGCCTCCACCGCACCGTGAAAAGACAGGCGATTACCGACGAGCTCACCCAGCTCGCCAACCGCCGCCGCTTCACGGAGACGCTGGCCGTCGAGGTGCGCCGCGCCGAGCGTTTCGGTGACCCGCTCGCCCTCATACTCGCCGACCTCGACGATTTCAAGCTGATCAACGACCGCCACGGCCACCAGGCGGGAGACGAGGTGCTGCGCCGCTTCGCTGACGTCCTGCGGGAGAACGTGCGCGACTTCGACCTGCCCGTTCGCTACGGCGGCGAAGAGTTCGCCGTCCTCCTGCCCGAGACCGGTGTCGAGGGCGCCGAGCGGCTGGCGCGGCGCCTGCAGAACGCGCTTCTTCGCCTGCGTCTGCCCGAGATCGGCGGCAACCGGCCCCCCGTGACGGCCAGCTTCGGCGTCGCGGCCTTCCCCGCAGCGCGGAGCGCCGAGGAGCTTCTGGCTGCCGCCGACGGGGCCCTCTACCGGGCGAAAGCCGCCGGCAAGAACCGCGTCGCCTCCGCGTAGAAGTTAAGTTCGCGTTAGAGCTCCGAGCTCACGGGATTTGGCGCGCCGGCACGTCGGTAGCTTGAGGTTGCAGGCAACCGACCGGGAAAGACGTCGTGCTCGACCCTCTCATCGACCTCCTCAACTCGAGGACTCCCATCTATCCGCCCTTGGGCGGCCTCCTCGTCATCGCCGGGGTCTTCGCCGTGGCTTGGCTCGTGGCCCGCTCGAGCGGCTGGGTCGCGCTGCGCGTGCTCGACTGGCACGACCGGCGGCACAGCGACAGCGACCTCGAGGCGACCGGCAAGATGGTCAATCTGAAACGGCGCGAGACGCTCGTCTCGGTCATCAGGGCGGCCATCATCTACATGGCTTTCGGGGCCGCGATCATCCTCTCCATCGGCCAGCTCATCGGCGGCGTCGACCGCCTCACGGCCATCGCCGGCGCCTCCTTTCTGATCATCGTCGCGGGCTTTGCGGCCCAGAGGATCCTCGCCGACGTCATCGCCGGGTTGACCATGTTCGTGGAGCGGTGGTTCTCAGTTGGCGACACGGTCGCCGTGCACGCCGGCCTCGAGCTCCAGGGGGTCGTCGAGGACGTTTCCCTCAGGCACACGCGTCTGCGCTCCGTGACCGGCGAGGTGATCCACATCCACAACTCGCAGATCCAGGCGGTCCGGGTGCTGCCGCGCGGCGTCAAGGAGCTCGCCATCGAGCTCTTCGTGAGCGCGCGCGACGAGGGGGAGCAGCTCGTCAGCGAGGTCTCCTCGATCCTCCCCGTCGGGCCGACGACGTTCGTCCGCAGGCCGTGGATCGAGCAGGTCGACGAGCTCGCCGGCAGCCTGACGCGCATCCGGATCCGCACGACGGTGGCGCCCGGGCGCGAATGGCTGGTCGAGGGCTTCTACTCCGACCTGCTCAAAGAGCAGGCCGGCGAGTCGCTGATCGTCCACGGCCCCGTCGTCCTCGCCATAGACGAGCGCGCGACCTGGAGCTTCGCGCGCGCCAGCGGAGCGACACGTGGAAGCTTCGCCCGCGAGCGACGCACGCCTGTCGGCGCTCCATAGGAGCTCCGTAGCCCCGACGGCGCCGCGGACAGGCACGATTGGGGTCGGATGATGCACCGACTCACCTTTCTGCTTGCTGCCGCGGCGATCGTGACGGGATGCTCCGTGTCCGATCCGCCGGCGAGCGAGCAGCTCGGCCCGCTCGGCGAGGAGCTCGTCCCGTCCGGGAGCGAGCTGCTCGAGACCGACGAAGGATCGTGCCCACAGATAGCGGGCAACCCCTCGTGCGCCCGCGTCTACTTCACCTCGCCGCTGCCGGCGGAGGAGCGGGCCGACGCCCTCGAGGAAGCCGCCCGCGCTGCCGGTTGGGAGGTCGTCTCGCGCGAGCCCCGGTCGGACGGGATCCTCGTCGAGCTCGGCCGCGAGGGCTATCGCGCCTTCGCCGCCATCTGGGAGGACGCGCGGGCAACCGCGTGCCAGGAGGAGCCCGATACGTCATGCGCCGACGAGGTGCAGCTGATCGAGGACGTGTGATCCGGCCCCTCGCTCCGAGTGATGCCGACGCGTGCGACGCGGTCATCCTGACCCTGCCGTACCACTTCGGCGACGAAGACGGGCGGGCCGAATGCGCCCGCGCCGTGAGGACGCAGGACGGTCTCGTCGCCCTCGAGGAGGGCGAGGTCGTCGGCTTCCTCACACTCGCGCGGCACGATCCTCGAAGCGCCGAGATCACCTGGATGGCGGTGCGCGCCGACCGCCGCGGGCACGGCATCGGTCGCAGGCTGATCGAGCGCGCCGTCGACGACCTCTCGCGCGACGGGCGTGGAGCTTCTCTCGGTCCTGACCGTGGCCGACTCCGAGCCCGACGAGCGCGACAGCGACAACTACGCCGACACGCGGGCCTTCTACCGCGCCCTGGGCTTCGTCGCGCTGCGGGAGCTCGCGCTCGAGTCCTGGGAGGAACGGGCCGTGATCCTCGCCAGGCCCATTCGCTAGCCGGAGAGGATCTAGCCCGAGGCGGGCGATTCCCTCCTCGAGCTGATCCTCGGAGGCCTGGCTGTAGGAGATGCGGATGTTGCGCTCGCCTCCGGCGCCCGCGAAGAAAGGCTTCCCGGGGACGACCGCGACGCCTGCCTCCAGCGCTCGGCCGGCGACGGCCGCTCCGTCCTCGTCGAGCTGGAGCCAGGTGAAGAAGCCGCCCTGGGGGCGCGTCCACGTCGCCCGCTCGCCCGACGTGGCGCTCGAGGGCGCTCATGGCCGTGTTGCGCCGCGCGCGGTAGACCTCCCGCGCCCCGGCTATCTGCTCGTCGAGGAGACCGCGGCGGCCGTACTCCTCGAGCAGCCTCTGGCCAAGCGCCCCCGCGCACTGGTCGGTGTTCTGCTTGGCCCAGACGAGCTTCGCGACGAGCTCCGCCGGGCCGGCCGCCCAGCCGAGGCGCACGCCCGGGAAGAACGTCTTCGAGAACGTCCCAGCCTGGACGACGACGTCGGGCCCGAGGCTCAGGAGGGTCGGCGGGGTTGGCCGTCGTAGCGAAGCTCCCGGTAGGCCACATCCTCGACGACGAGCAGGCCGTGGCGGCGGGCGAGCGCGACGAGTGCCTCCCGCCGCTCGGCGGAGAGCGTCACGCCTGCTGGGTTCTGGAAGTCGGGGATCGTGTAGAGGAGCTTGGGCGCCGGCCCGGCTGCGAGACGCCGTTCGAGCTCGTCGACCGCGAGGCCGTCCTCGTCGACCGGCACGCCTTCGACCGCTGCCTCGAAGCCCTGGAAGGCCATGATCGCCCCGAGGTACGTCGGGGCCTCGACCAGAACGCTGTCGCCCTTGTCGACGAGCGCCTTGCCCACGAGCTCCAACGCCTCGATCGCGCCGCTCGTCAGCATCAGCTCGGCGTCGGCGGGACGGGGGCCTTCGCGCTCGAGCCGGTCGGCGACGTACTCCCGCGGCCCGGCGAGCCCATTCGTCGGCGAGTACTGGAACGGGGAGGCGTCGCCGCGCTCGGCCAGCTCCCGCAGGATCTCGGCCACCGCGACCCCCTGGACGGTCGCAGGGTCCGGGAGACCGCCGGCGAACGAGATCACGTCCTGGGCGCCGGCGAGAGCGAGGATCTCGATCAGGCCTTCGCCCGCGCCGCCGCGCGTCCGCGCCGCGAACAGTGTCTCCCAGCGACGAAGCTCCGGCTCGACCGCCACCGAGGGATTCTTGCTGAACACCTCTTAGGCGGCGACGATCGTGAGCGTCGTCTCAACCCGCTGGGGTGTCCCAGCGGCCTTCGGCATGAAGCGGCCCTTGATCGTGTATGTGCCCGGCGGCAGGGGCCGGCTCTCGACGCAGCCCCAGTTGTCCTTCACGCACTCGTCCAGGCTCCAGGTGAAGAGCTTCTTGCGTTCGCCGGGCCCGATCGTCTCCTCGCTGCGGAGGTCACAGTGCGTGCCGGGCGGGATGATGAACCGCCGGCCCGAGGAGTCGAAGTACCTGAGGAAACACGCCTGGTACGGCCATTGATACACGTACGCCCTCTTCCCGACATTCTCGATCAGGACGTCGACGGTCTCGCCTGCCGCGTAGCGATCGGCGAGCACGAAGCGGATTGGACCGGAGCTCTCGTTCTTCGGAGGAGCCGTCGTCGGTTTGGCTCGATCGTTCGTCTCGGAAGCACCCACGGTCGGTTCCTCGTCCCGATCCCTGAGCGCGAGGGCGGCCAGGCTCCCTCCCGCCAACACCACGAGGATGAGGCCGGCAATGAGAACCCGGCGCCTGCGCATCAGACCGTTCTAGCCTGACGGAGGCGAGGCGGGGTCGGGGCGGTCGAGGAGCTTTGCCTCGACGCGGCGTGAGCGCGCGCGGAACGCGAGCCAGAGGAGGACGAGCAGCAGGACGACAGGGCTCAGGATGATGAAGAGGAAGAGGGCGACCGTCCCGGCTGCGGCGAGGAAGTCGAGCGCCTCCCTGGCCGCTCCGCCCGCTCCGGTCTCGTCCTCTTCCTGCTTCGCGGCCGCCTCGCGCGTGTGGAGGACCAGCGCCAGCTCGGAGGTCGCCGCCTCGCGCCGGTCTGCGCGAATCGCACGGCGGAGGTCGTCGATGGCGTTCTCGTGGCGCTCGATCTGGATCCTGGCGCGAAGCTCCTCCTCCGGAGTCAGGGTGCCGCTCTCGAGCCGGAGCTCGAGCACTCGGATCGCCCGTTCGAGCCGCTCGATCCGGTCGTTGCCGCGGTCGATGCCGGTCTGGAGGTCGACCGTCGCGACCCGCTCGCCGGTGACCGTGCCGAGGTCGCCCAAACGGACGATTGCATCCTCGACGCGGCCGACCGGGACGCGGAGCGCGAGCCTGGCCTCGCCTTCGTTTCCCTCGGTGTCGATGTCGGACGCGGCGACCCAGCCGCCTAGCCCGCGTGCGATGGCCATGGCCTCAGCGGCCGCGTCGGAGAGCTCGTCCGCGTCGGGGAGGCGCACCTCCATCCAGAGGGCGACGTCCGTGGCCCGGCCGCGCGGGGGCAGCGGCGCCTGGAGAGAGTTGCGCTGCGCGTTCAAGGTTCTGCTCTTGAACTCGGCCCTGAAGTCGGGTTTCGGCCGGTGCAGGCACCGGCGCGGCTTCGGGTGATTCCAGCGCGGATCTCACTTCAGGCTCTCTCGTCGGCGGAGGAACTGCGCCGCGCTCGCCGCCGCCGCGCAGGATGACCGCCGAGCTCAACCCGGCGACAGCCACGAGCGCGAAGGCGAGCGCCAGGGCCGTGCGCCGCCGCGGGACGGCCGGGCGGCGGGGGCGCGCAGGCTGCTCGGCGAGCGTGCGCACGCGCTCCCGGAGCGGAGCAGGGGCGACCGGGGCTTCTGCCCGCAGCTCCCTGACGAGCCCCTGGACGAGCGCCTCCCGCTCTCCCTCGGGAACGACGCCGCCCATCAGCGCTTCCATCCGCTCCGGTGCGATCGGGTCAGGCGTGGGCATCCGCGGCCATCCTCTCTTCGAGCTTCCCGAGCGCACGCGCGAGCCGCATCGAGCAGGCCGAGCGGCCGATGCCGAGCACGCCCGCGGCTGCGTCGGCATCGAGGTCGAGCACGACGCGGAGGGCGAGCACCTCGCGCTCGCCGGCGCTGAGCGTGGCGAGCGCCGCGTCCAGCTCGGGCGAGAAGCCGAGCTCCCGGGCGGGCTCCGCCGCTCTCTCCTCACCTGCGTAGCGATCCTCGCGGCGGCGACGGCGCGCGTCGCTTCGGAAGTGGTCGAGCGCGACGTTCCTGCCGATGCGGCAGAGCCACGTGCGCTCGGAGCTTCGGCGCGGGTCGTAGCGCCGCCAGGAGCGGAAGGCCTTCTCGAAGGTCTCCGCGGTCAGATCCTCGGCGAGCGTTTGGTCGGCGGTCAGCATCAGCAAGTAGCGGTGCACGTCGTTCAGGTGCTCCTCCGCGACCACGGCGAAGCTCCGCCTGAGCGGGGCCCGCCTCGGCAGCGGGGGCGCGAGCGCGTTCACAGCTCTCATACGTCGTCAGACCCGCGTTTCGTCACGCAGGTTCCGAGAAGACTCTAGGAGCTGGTTGCCGGCTGCGGCTCTTCGAGGATCGCGCGGCGGCGTCGCCGGCGCAGGCTCTCAGCGAGGAAGTAGCTCCCGAGCACGAAGACGACCGCAGCCGCCTGGGCGAGCAGGCCTTCCCACGTCGGGAAGATCCCGAGCCAGAGGCCGGCCCAGTACGGCAGGCGCAGTCCTTCGACCGGCGTCACCGACACCCAGCCGACGACCTGGAGCGTCTGCACGGTCGTGCCCACCATGACGACGAGCACCCAGAGGATGAGCAGGCCGGTCGCCATCAGCATCTTCTTGTGCGGCAGCCTGCGCTGGAGACGGATCGTCAGGATGCCGACGCCGAGGGTGGCGGCCAGGCCGAGGGCGACGCCGGCGAGCACCGACCCGGCGCCGGCCTCGAGGACGATCGCCTGGAGGAAGAGCACGGTCTCGAAGCCCTCGCGGTAGACGCTGGAGAACCCGAGCATCACGAGGCCGACGAGCTGCGCCGCCGCGACGCCGACGCCGATCCCGAGGATCCGCTTCTTGCGACTGTGCAGCCCGGCGAGATGCTCGCCCCAGTAAACCCGGTGGTAGAACCAGTTGAGGATGAGGAGGAGCACGGCGATGGCCACGAGCGACACGAGCGCCTCGAGCTTCTCGCCGTAGCGGCTGAGGCTTCCGAGGACGGTCTGCGCGATCCCCCACGTGACCACGCTGGCGACGAACGCGGCCGCCGCCCCGGCCAGGAGCGGCCGCCGCAGGCGTGCCTGCGCCCCGGTCATCCCGGCCATGAGCGCGGCAAGAATGAGCACGGCTTCGAGGCCCTCGCGGAAGACGATCACGGCGGTGTTCGAGACGACCGCGAAGGTCGAAGTCGGCCCGGCGCCGACCGCCATCTCCGCGTCGGCGAGCGCGGCGTCCAGCGCCTTGCGTGTCTCGGCGACCTCGGCCGGCTCCGCCTTGCGCTTGACGAGCTGGGCGAGGCCCGGCAGCCCGTCGGCCCCGTACCAGAAGAGGCCCTCGACCTCGACGAAGAGATCGTTGGCGAGCCCCCGCAGGCGCTGCTCGGGGCCGAACTCGAAGAACGCATACGCCTCGAGCCGGGCCTGCTCGGCCTGACCGAACTGGCCGGCCGCCATCGCCGCCTCGACTCGGTCGAGCGTCGCCGAGATGACGTCGAAATCGGCGGTCGCGCCGGCCTCCTTCCATTCCTCCGGATAGAGACCCTCGATCAGCCCCAAGGCCTCGTCCGTCGCCCCCTGCACGTCGTCGGGATCGGCGACCGCGTCGCCTCGCGCGGCCGCGCCGAGGTCGACGGCGAGGCCGTCGAGGAGCTCGCCGAGCCGCCTCGTCTCCTCCTCTCCCTCGAGCGCGAGCAGGTGCTCGAGGTCGCCGAGGGCCTGCGCGGCGCCGTCGCGGAACGTGACCGCTTCCTGAATCTCGAAGTCGAGCGTGACGCGGCCGTCATCGACGCCGCGGGCGTACTCGATCGGGACGAGGGCGAGGAAACGCTCGAGCTGGCCGGCCCGCCGTAGTTCCTCCTCCTCGGAGAGCGGCGCCGCGCGGAAGCCTTCGAGCGCCGCCTCGATCCTTCCCTGGGCCGCCGCCACCGCCGCGTCGTCCGCCTCCCTGGCCGCCGCGACGAGCTCCGCGAAGGCGTCCTTCGCCTCAGCTCCTTCCATAGCCGATCGCTGCTCGAGGTAAGCGGCCGAAAGCACGTCGAAGTAGCCGCGGGCGAGCGCCGCCGCCCCGGAGCGGCTGATGTCGAACCCCTCCCCGCCGGCGGCGGAGACCGTCTCGAGCGCGGCGCGCAGACGGGCCTGGTATGTGTCCAGGAGGTCGGCTCGCACCGCCCCGGCCGCTGCGCCGGTGGCCAGGCGGTCCTCCTCCAACGCCGCGAGCGCGAGCGTGGCATCGGCGCCCGGTCGGGTGAACCGCGTCGGCTTGCGGAACTCCCGGACGAGGAGCCAGGCCCGCGCCGTCTCGACGTCGCCGGCTGCGGTGGCGGCAAGCGCGCGCCGGGCGGCCTCGCCGAGGATCGCCGTCCAGGTCGCCGCCCTGGCGATCTCCAAGCCGATGGGGTCCCGACTCGCGACAGCATCCTCGGCGGCGGCCAGGCCCGGACGCGTGACCGGGCGGAGCGGGCCGAGGGTGAGCGACGCGGCGTCTCGGACTAGCCGACGGGCCGCCGCCGGCTCGCCGAGGACGAGCGCCCGCTGAGCTTCGGCCAGCCGCGACCGAACGTCGGCCGACGTCTCCCAGGGCTCCTGCGAGGCCGCCGAGGCGGAGCTCGAGAGAGCGAGGAAGACGACGGCCGACGTCGCGGCGATGAGTGGTCGAAGCGCCATTCGGCTACTGCTCGATCGTCACCCCGAGTTCCGCGGCTGCCTGGGACACCTGCCCGGCGATCGCCGTCGCGCGCTCCTGCGCCTCGGTGCCGAGCACGTCGGCCTGCTCCGGCGCGAAGCGCTCCCCGGATTCCTCTCGTGAGTAGAGGTCCTCCACGAACGCCCGCAGATCGGTGAGCTCGCGCTCGGTCTGCTGCGCCTGCTCGGGATCGACGTCCGCGAGCCTGGGCTCGACTCCGGCGAAGATCACCTCGAGGCCGGCCAGGATGTCGTTGATGTCGGAGAGACGCGAGACCACGTTGAAGGACGCCGACTCGGAGTCCGAGCCCTGGACGAAACGTGATTCCTTCCACTGGCCGAAGTACTCGCTCATGGTCGGCACCATCACCACGAGCGCCGTGAACGCGTCGGATTCGGTCGGCTCCCACGCGGCGGCGGACGTGGCCAGCTCGCCGCCGTAACGGTCGAAGGCCTCGGCTGCCGCGAGCAGGAAGGGAGCATCGGGAAGGACCTCGCCGAAGCCCTCGGTTCCGTCGCCGTCGAGGTCGACGGGCGTGCTCTGCGGCAGGTCGTCCGGGAGGGTGCCCCAGAGAGCGCCTTCGGTCAGGTTGTAGAGGTTGCCCGGTTGCTGCAGCGTCGTGCCGTCCGCGAGCTCGAGGTCGAAGGGGACCGCGCTCTCCGGATCCTCCGCCGCGCTCGAGCCTGCGTCGAGGATGACGTCGTACTCGGCCAGGGACGGGGTTCCGGCGACGACGCCCTCCATCCGCTCATAGGCCGGGTTGCCGTCGATCCAGGCGGCTTTCATCTCCTCGAGAAGGGGGACGAGCTCGTCCGCCCGCTCGCTCCAGAGCGCCTCGTAGTCGAACCCGGCTTCCTCTGCCATGTCGTAGTAGGCCTCGGCGTCCGCCTTGAAGTCGGCGGTGAAGCCGGCCAGCTGCTCGGTGTGGTCGAGCAGGTACTCCTTGACGGCGCCGAGATCGGCTTCCGTCGTAGCCTCGGCGGCAGGCGCATCAGCCGTCGTCACCTCGGCCGCCGGATCGTCCTCTCCACCACACGCCGCCAGAGCGGCTGCTGCCAGCGTCGCCGCGACGAGCGACGCGATTGGTCTACCCTTGGTCACTCAGCCTCCTCTCCTTCACTTGAACGTAAGGCGCACCTTACAAGAGGTGCAAGGAAGCTGGCATACCCTCCGGCGTGGCGTTCATACTCGGCGCTGATGGCGCTCGACGCCGATGATCGGCTTCGGCTCGACTACGAGCAAACGACCCAGTACCTGCGGACGCTGATCGACGTCCGCTTCCGGCTGCTGGCCTTCGTGCCCACGGTGACCGGCGTCGCCGTGGCGATCGTCGGGCAGCCCCGGCCGGCCGCCGAGCTGCTCGGGGTCGGCGTCCTTGGCCTCCTGGCGACGATCGGCATCTTCGTCTACGAGCTCAGGAACACGCAGATCTCCGGGACGCTCATCCGCCGCGCGACCGAGCTCGAGCACCAGCTCCAGCTGCCGTCGTCGCTCGGAACCCAGAGCTCAGGCGGCCTGTACACGGAGCGGCCCGGAGTCAACATCCAGCTGCTCGGCTTCCTCCCGGTCTCGCACGGGCTGGGCCTGGGGCTTGTCTACTCGGCGGCGATAGCCGGCTGGGGCTATCTGGTTGCCTGGGGAGCGTTGCGCGCGGTGGACGCGCCTGAAGCCCAGGCGGCGGGGGCGGCGCTCGGCGCCGTCGCGGGTGTCGTCGTCCTGTTCGAGGTCGAGCGCTTCCACCGCCGCGCGGGCTGGCGCGCCGAGCCCTCCTAGTCTTAGGCGAGCGACTTCGAAAGCGGCGACGGGAACCTCGGAACCGCCCGGGTGCCTCCGAGCCACTCGCTCAGGCGCGCGGCCTCGCTTTCCAGCGCCGCCCGGCCGTCGGAGCCGACGTCCTCGAGCAGCTGCAGGATGACCTCGCCCTCGTCGCTTTGGCGCCAGCCGCCGACGATCCGCCCGTCCCACCAGGCGGTGGGCCCGGCGTTGCCGCTGGTGTCGAAGAGTTGCGGCCTGTAGGAGCCGAGGTACCAGTCCCGCTCGAACCAGCCCATGGTGGTCGGGTCGAGCGGCGGCAGGAGAGCTGCCCACGGCTCGACGGGCTCGGTCGGCTCCAGGTCGTCGGGCAGCAGATACCCGGTCTGCCCGTCGAGCTCGACCTCGACGGCCTCGAGGTCAGCCAAGGCGCGACGAACGGCCATGACGGTCGATCCCAGCCACCACTTGATGTCGCCCGCCGTGCCGGGCCCGAACGTGCGCAGCCAGCGCTCGACCAGCCCCGCCACGCCTGCTGCCTCCGCAGGAGGCTCGATCTCCTCTCCCAGCCACGAGCCCGTGGCGGCCCAGCGCGGCCGGGAGATCGTCCACGCGCCGTCGTTCGAGGCCCGCACGATGTGTCCCGCCGCCGACAGCGTGGTCAGGACGCGAGGGCCTACCGCCATCTTCCCGCCCCAGGACTTCCCCTCGCCGTAGGAGATCGAGCCCTCGAGCAGCGGAATCTCCTTGCGGAGCTCAGACGATGTCGCTTCCCGGCCGTCGGCGAGGACCGCGAGCACCGCCTCGGAAGCCTTGGACAGCCAGCGCTCGCCGTCTCGCTGCAGCCCGGCGCCCTCGACGTCGCGAATGAGCCGGCGCCGCTCGGCGTCCGCGACGCGGTTGCTCGCGCCCGCTTGGGCGGCGGCCAAGGTCGCCCGCGGGAAGACGAAGAGGGTGCGGCGCATGGCCAGGTGCTTGACCAGCGACCGGTCGACGTACAGGGCTCGGTCGAGATCCGCCACGGTCATGCCGTCGACCCGCGCCCACGCCGACAGGTAGACGGCCGCCGGGTCGGTCCCGTGGAGGCAGACCATGCTCCGCGCCGCCTCGACGACGTCGCCGGCGCGCCGGCCGGGCGCCAGGCGGTGCCGCTCAGCCAGCCGGGCTCGGCGTTCCGGAGCTTCGATCCGCAGCATGCGGGTGATCCTGCCACGAGCGAAGGCGCGCGCACGTCTCTCCTCGTGTCCATCCGTTCAGGCGAACCCGCTCGTCACGCAAGGCTGCCGTCGGGTATAAGGCGAAGCATCCGCTCCTCTGGGTCTCGTGACCTTCCCCTTCATCGCCGCACTCGCCCTTGCCTTCACCCTCGCCGACGGCTCGCAGGAGGAAGAATCGGCTGAGCCGCGCACGATCCGCTTCTCCGGCTACACCTGGGAGGTGAAGTCGTTCGCGACCGAGGTCGGTCCCGGCCCGAACTACTTCTCCGCCTCGTCCAGGAACGTCTGGGTCGACGCCAAGGATCGTCTCCATCTGAAGATCACCTACCGCAACGGCCGCTGGGAATGCGCCGAGATTGCGAGTGCCAGGAGCTTCGGATACGGCAAGTACGAGTTCGAGCTTGCTTCGCCCGTGAATGCAAAGGCGCTGGATCCGAACGTGGTGCTCGGCCTCTTCACCTGGAGCGACGACCCTGAATACCACAACCGCGAGATCGACATCGAGTTCGCGCGTTGGGGCATCGCCGGCTTGAGGAAGAGCGGCTCCCATACGGTGCAGCCCTGGGAGACGACGGGCAACCAGCGGACTTTCAGGCAGCCTTCCGACACTTCGTCGACGCACTCCTTCACCTGGAGGCCAACCTCGGTCGACTTCCGTAACTCGAGTCGGTCGAGGGCGAACTGGACCTACTCCGGGCCCGATGTTCCCCGCCCGGGCGGGGATCACGCGCGCGTGAACCTGTGGCTCTTCGAAGGCAAGCCGCCGAAGAACGGCAAGCAGGTCGAGATCATCATTGAGCGCTTCAAGTTCACCCCGCTGGCGGGCTAGCCGCCCGCTCCGATGTGCGCTTCTACCGACCTGCGCGTTCAACGCCGAGGCGGCGCAGCGAGCGTTCGAGCTCAGGCACACGTGGTCGGATGCGCTGGAAGTCGTGATCGGAGAGCGAGAGGAGCCGCATCGGCGTGCGCGCCACGACTGTCGCGGTCCGCTGTCCCGTCAGAAGGAGTGCGATCTCACCGAACGTGTCGCCGGGGCCGAGACTTTGGGCCTCCTCTCCGTCGTCGGTCAGGACATCTGCGTGGCCTTCTTCGATGAAGTAGATGGCGGCTCCGTAGTCGTCGAGCGTGATGACCTGGGTACCCGCCTCAACCTCGAACTCGCCCATCAGCGGTCGCAAGCTCGTCGAGCTCCGAGGCAGGAAGATCAGCCAAGAGCAGAAATTCTGCAATCCGACTCGTGTCCACGGTCTTGGATCGTGCCACAAGGACCAACCGGGCGGCAACGGGACGGTCGGCCGCCTCCCTCGACTTCGACGTGTTCGCCTCGATCGATCTCGAGCGGGTCGAGGGGCGCGCCGGTCTGCTCGTCCACCCCGGCGGCGGCGACGAGCACGGCACGCTGTGGGTGCAGGGCGAGCGGCAGCACCCGCTAGACCTCGGCCGCGATGAGAGACGTCGAAGGTCGAGGGCGGGTGCCAAGGTCACACGCCCACGAGTGAGCAGCCGCTCAAGGCACGCGCCCAGGCTGCCGATGTAAGAGCCATGACCGGCTCGTGCAGCCGGTCGCCCTCCTTCTGATGTACCAGGTTCAAGACTCGACAGCCCTTGCGCGAGCCCACCGCTCCCTGGTCGGGAGAGGCCGTGGCGCCGGCGTTCGAGTTAGTCGCACCGTTCTGCTCCTGGGTGTCGTCAGCCTGCTCACGGACATCTCCGCGGAGATGGTCGCCACCATCCTCCCGCTGTATCTGCTCTACAGCGTGGGGCTGAGCCCGTTGCAATACGGCGTCATCGACGGCGTCTATCAAGGCGGCGCGGCAATCCTCCGAATAGGAGGAGGTTTCATCGGTGATAGGTGGCGCCGCCACAAGGACGTCGCAGTGGCCGGATACGGCATCTCGGCGTTCTGCAAGCTCGCCCTCGTTGCCGTCGGCTCGGCGTGGTCGGCGCTGACGGGCATCATTCTTCTCGACCGCGCGGGCAAGGGAATTCGAACCGCGCCTCGCGACGCGATGATCTCGCTGAGCACGCCACGCGAGCAGCTCGGCACCGCCTTCGGCGTCCATCGCGCGCTCGACACGACCGGGGCGATGCTCGGGCCGCTGGTGGCCTTCGGCCTCTTGATGTTGACACCGACTGCGTTCGACAGCGTCTTCTTCGTCAGCTTCTGCTTCGCTCTCGTCGGCCTCGGTGTGCTCGTTTTCTTCGTCCGGAGCGATCCAGATGGCTCGATCAGGCTCCCGAAGCCGGCTCCGCGAGGCGTCGGCCTCTTCCGGGTTCTTGGCGAGCGGCGCTTCGTGGCACTGGCACTGGCCGGCTCCGTGCTCGGCCTGGTGACGATTAGCGACGGTTTCGTCTATCTCGGCCTGCAGCGCCGGCTCGACTTCGAGCCCGGTCTCTTCCCGCTGCTGTTCGTAGCCACCGCTGCTGTCTACATGCTCCTCGCGGTGCCGATCGGGCGCCTCGCCGACCGTGTCGGCCGGACGGCGGTCTACGTCGGAGGCTACGGGCTCCTTGTTCCGGTGTATGCATGCCTGTGGTTCTCCGGCATCGGCCCGGCCGGCGTCATCGTTTGCGTGACACTCCTGGGCGCGTTCTACGCGGCAACCGACGGTGTGCTGGCCGCGATGGCGAGCGCGATCCTTCCCGATGAGGCGCAGGGCACGGGGCTCGCGACACTCGTAACCGCCACGAGCACGGGGCGGCTGGTCGCCTCCGTGGTCTTCGGCGCCCTCTGGACCGGATTTGGGTACGAGACCGCCGTGGTCGCCTTCGCGGGAGCCCTACTCGTAGCCCTCGCGGGCACGGTGCCGATCCTCTTGCGCACCCAAAGGACGGCTCATGTCTAGGCGACGCGGGCTCCTCTTCGGGATTCTGTGCGCCGTCTGTCTGCTCGCCGGCGCTGCGGTCGTCGCCCGCGGGGAGGTCCATGAACGCCATGCCGAGAACGAGCTCGAGCAAGCGACTCGCAGCCGTGGCGGGTGCGGCGCCCATGACCCGAGGGACGATCGTCTTCCGAAATGTCGACCAGCGGCGCCCGTCCTTCTACGGCTTCATCGGCCGCGCCGCGTTGGACGATCCCGCAGCGCGGGAAATCGTCCCGCTCCCTTGCGCCCGCATCTACTTCGCCGCCGACCGCGGTCTTTGCCTCGAACCGGCCGGCGCGATCCTCAAGCAGAAGGTCACCATCCTTGATCGCCGGTTGAAACCGGTCGAGAGTTTGACGCTTCGGGGTATTCCAAACCGGGCGCGGATCTCACCGGACGGGCACTACGGTGCCGTGACTTTCTTCGTCACCGGACACTCGTACGCCGACCCCGGGAGCTTTTCGACGGAGACCACGCTCATCGACCTGCGCAGCGGCAAGGCGATCGCCAACCTCGAGGACTTCGACGTGACGCATGACGGCGAGAAGCTCGAGTCGCCCGACAGCAATTTTTGGGGTGTGACGTTCGCGGCCGACAGAGATCGCTTCTACGCCACCCTCGCTACCCGTGGGAAGACGTATCTCATCGAGGGGTCGGTCTCCGGCCGGACCGCGCGAGTCCTTCACGAGAACGTCGAGTGTCCCTCGCTCTCGCCCGACGGTACCCGGATTGCCTACAAGAAGCTGATGGAGCCGGGCCGCTGGCGCCTCTACACGCTCAACTTGGAGACGATGCAGGAGACGCCGCTGGCCGAGACTCGGAACGTGGACGATCAGGCCGAGTGGCTGGACGACGGGCGAGTCCTCTATGGGCTGGACGAATCCATCTGGGTCGTCGCGGCGGACGGCAGCAGCGAGCCGCGCCGGCTGCTTTCCTCAGCCGACAGCCCTGCGGTCGTTCGGCCGGCCTAGGCTCGCCAAGGCGCTATTCCCGCTCCTGCCGCGGGTCTTAGGCGCGCGGCATCCAAATGGAGGCGAAGGACGAGCTTCGTCGCCGCGTTCGGCAACTTCTCGAGGACAGCACCGGGCACAGCACGCAGTTCGCGAAACCGACTCCGGAGATGAGGGAGAATCCCCCTCCGTGGCGAGCCGTAGACCCGGCGGATTCTGGCGGACGTGATAAGTGTTGCGCGTGCAACGCGAGGTCGTCTTCCGCTTCCTCGACGAAAACGTGACCGCGACGGCGCGGCTGCTCCGGGAACAGGCGCCCGAGACGTGCAGTGCGGTCTGGGATGCGTTCCCCGTCTCCGGCCTCGCACGCCACGGGATCTATTCCGGGAGCGAGGTCTACCTCATCCTCCCCGCGCTAGTCACGGTGCCGCGCGAACACGCGACGACGATTGTCGGGGCTGGCGACGTTGGCTTCCTCACGGTCGAGAAGGGCTCGGGGTACGGCATCGAAGAGGGCTACTCGGAGGTCTGCTGGTTCTACGACCTGGACGCAACCCCCTCGATGCCCGAGGGGCCGATCGCCGTGAACGTCTTCGCCCGGCTCCACGACGCCGACGCCTTCCTCGCCGTCTGTCGGCGGATGCGGATGGAGGGGGCAAAGAGGCTGGAGATCGCCCGCGAGTAGCCGGCGTAGGCAGCGAGGCGAATACAGACACGCGCCGCTCGGCCTCGCGAGCACGGCCTCCCGCGCCTGAGCGGTACGACGGCTAAAGAGAAATAGCCTCCGCGCCGATACACCTTTCAGTACGAGGAGGGCCGCGCAACCCTGCCGACGTGAGGAAGGTTCAACGGCGCAGGCCCCGGAAGGAGCACAGTGAAGGCACTCATTCTGACTGTGGCCGCGCTTGCCGTTACGGGCACCGTGGCGGCGGCTCCTGCGGCCGCAGACACGTCCGGCTGTGTTACGCGCGGGGAGTACCGCGCCGTGCACAAGGGCGATTCGATGACCCGAGTCCACCGCATCTTCGACACGGCCGGGAAGCGATTTTCCATCGCCACGTCGGGTGGCTACGGCTCGCAAATTCGTAACTACAACACCTGCAGCCGCTGGTCGTCCGTCGCCGTCTCGTTCTCCAAGAACCCCGGCGGCATCTGGCGCATGGACGCCAAGTCGGCTGTGTGGGTGAGCTGAGGCGAATGGCTGTCACCGAAACTCTCTCCATCCTGGGAACGCTCGCCGTTCTCGTTTTCCGCTAGCGCGACTGGCCGTCTTCCTCTGGGAGCAGGCCAAAAGCAGTCGATAGATCCGCGCGGAACCCCCTCCCGCCTGGCGTCGCATGCAGCATTGGATTCTCCCGGCGCCGGGAGAATCTCCAGCATCCGTGATCCACGCCGGAGGTCAGCTGCGTACGTCGAACGAGCTCTGCGTCGTCGAACGAGCTCGCGTCCGGGTCGGGCCGCTCGAGCGTGCGCAACGGCTTGGACGACGCCGGCCGGCAGCCCGCCGTTCAATCGGTAGCGGCCTTCCTTGGTGGGCGCAGCTGGGATCGAACCATCGACCTCCCGCGTGTGAAGCGGGCGCTCTCCCGCTGAGCTATGCGCCCCGAGGCGCCCAGTGTAGCGGCCGGCCCGTTGCTACCATCGAGGTGCCCGGTCGCGCTAGGCGGGGAGCTAGCGGTTCCCTGAACCCGCAATCCGCTCCAGCGGGGCTGAACTCCCTCCCGAGGGGTTAGCAATCGGGGCACGGGCTCGCGCACGCGAGTGTTGACGGCCAGGTTCCGCGCACCGGGAGCCTGTGAACCGCGTCAGGTCCGGGAGGAAGCAGCGCTAAGCAGTCTCTCCCGGGGGCCGCGGGTCGACCTGGTCAGAGCGAGCGTCGTGGGCACCGATCCGAGAGCGTCTTCGACAGAGGGTGCGTGACCGGGCACTTTCTGTTAGTGCTTCACCCAGCGCGCTCGTGACTGCCCTCTACCGCAAATACCGGCCGCAGGACTTCGACGAGGTCGTCGGCCAGGAGGCGGTCGTGCGGACGCTTCGCAACGCGATCGCCCACGACCAGGTGCGGCAGGCATACCTCTTCGCGGGCCCGCGCGGGACCGGGAAGACGTCGCTGGCGCGGATCCTCGCCAAGGCGCTCAACTGCGAGCAGGGCCCGACGCCGACGCCGGACAAGACCTGCAACTCCTGCGTGACGATCGCCAACGGCGTCTCGCTGGACGTCGTCGAGATGGACGCCGCCAGCCAGCGCGGGATCGACGACATCCGCGAGATCCGCGACCACGTCGTCCTCCAGCCGGTCGAGGGCCGCTTCAAGGTCTACATCCTCGACGAGGCGCACCAGCTGACGGATGCCGCCTGGAACGCGCTCCTGAAGCTGATCGAAGAGCCGCCGCCGCACCTCGTCTTCGTCTTCTGCACGACCGAGCTACACAAGGTGCTCCCCACGGTGCGCTCGCGCTGCCAGACGTTCCTCTTCGCGCGGCCCGCGGCTCGCCGAGCTGACGAAGCTCCTACGCCTGGTCGCCGACGGGGAGAAGATCGAGGCGCCCGGACGCCGCGCTCTCGCTGATCGCCCGCAGCGCGCGTGGGAGCTTCCGCGACGCGGTCTCGACGCTCGACCAGCTTGCAGCCGCGACCGACGGCAAGGTCACCGTTCAGGCCGTCCTCCAGCTTCTCGGGGCGGTCGACGAGGAGGCGCTCTTCCGCCTCTGCGACCTGATCGTCGACCGCGACACGGCCGGCCTCCTTGCCTTCGTCGAGGAGCTCGCCGACCAGGGCCAGGACCTCGCGCGGCTCGTCAACGACCTGCTCGAGCACCTGCGTCACCTGCTCCTCGTCCAGCACATGGGCGAGGTGCCCGACTCGCTCCCGGTGACTCCGGAGACGCGCGACCGCCTGCGCTCGCAGGCCAACCAGCTCGCCGAGGCCGAGGTGCTGCGCCTGATCGACCTCCTCCACGTCGCGGTGGACGACGTCAGGCAGGGCGGCGATCCGCGGCTCCCGCTCGAGCTGGCGCTCGTGAAGGTGACGCGGCCCGGCGCCGACCTCTCGCGCGAGTCGACCGCCTACCGGCTGGAGCAGCTCGAGTCGCGCGTGCGCGGAGGCGCAGCCCGGCCGGCCCCCGACCCGGCTCCCGCGACCGAGCCGGAGCAGGTGGAGCCGCCGCCCACAGCCGAACCGGGCCAAGCAGCGAGCGAGGGCCCGCCGGTCGACCTGGGCGAGATCCAGGCGGCCTGGAAGCAGTCGATCCTGCCGACGGTCTCCGAGCGGTCGATCCCTACCGGCTCCGTGCTGGCCGAAGCGCGCCCGGTGGCGCTCGAGGGCGACCGGCTCGTGCTCGAGTTCCCGCCCGCGGCCTCGTTCCACCGCGGGCTCGCCGAGGATCCGAAGAACGCGAGCGTCCTTGCCGCGGTTCTCCACGAAGTCACCGGGCGGCGCCTCGGGATCGCGTTCGAGCTCGGCGAGGGCGCGCCGGCCGAAGAGGCCGAGGACGAGCCCGCCACTGAGGAGGAGATCATCGCGCTCGTGCAGACGACGTTCGATACCCGCAAGATCGGGAAGGATGGCGAGTAGATGTCGATGGACGTGAACAAGATGCTCCAGCAGGTGCAGCAGATGCAGGCCGACATGCTCAAGGCGCAGGACGAGCTCGCCAAGGAGCGCGTCGAGGCGTCCGTCGGCGGAGGCATGGTCACCGTGACCGCGAGCGGCTCCGGCGAGATCGTCGGCGTCAAGATCGCCCCCGAGGCGATCGACCCCGACGACCCGGAGACGCTCGAGGACCTCGTCGTCGCCGGCGTCAACCAGGCCTTGACCAACGCGCAGGAGCTGGCGCAGTCCAAGCTCGGCGGCGTCGCGGGTGACCTGAAGGGACTCGGCCTCCCCGGCCTGTACGAACTTACGGGCTGAGTGTTCAGCCCCGTCGTCGAGAACCTGATCGCGCAGCTGTCGCGCCTGCCCGGGATCGGCACCCGCACCGCGCAGCGCCTCGCGTTCCACCTCCTGCGCGTGCCCGAGGAGGAGGCGCTCGCGCTCGCAGAGGCGATCCGCGAGGCGAAGGAGCGCATCGGCTTCTGTCGCGAGTGCGGAAACCTGACCGAGGAGGAGCTCTGCGCGATCTGCCGCGACGAGCGGCGCGACAAGACGCTCGTCTGCGTCGTCGAGCAACCCGCGGACGTGCTCTCCCTGGAGCGCACGCACGAGTACCGCGGCGTCTATCAGGTCCTCGGCGGCGCGCTCTCCCCGCTCGACGGAGTGGAGCCGCAGCACCTGCGAATCGACGAGCTGCTCGCACGCGTGGACCGGAACGGCGTCCAGGAGGTCGTGCTCGCCACCAACCCGAACATGACCGGCGAGGCGACCGCCGCGTACATCGCCGACCGGCTGCGCGGGAAGACGCGCGTCACCCGCCTGGCCAGCGGCCTGCCCGTCGGCGGCGACCTCGAGTACGCCGACGAAGTCACGCTCGGACGGGCTCTCGCCGGCCGCCGCGACATGTAAACGGAAGCACGCGGCCGAGCCGCTTCCTTCCTCCCCGTCTCAGCCTGTGCGGCTGACGCCGCCGCTGAGACACATCTGACTTGCATTCCGCGAGGGTTTCTGTGTAGAGTGCTCGCGTTGAACCGGGTGGCCTTCGGGTCAGCCGGTTCAACATTTTAAACGGGGGTAGCATTCGCCCATGGCGAGCTCCCCGACCGCGGCGGCCGCCGACCCCGAGGATCTCTTCGCGCCCGAGGTCATCGCCGACCCGTACGCCTACTTCGGCCGTCTCCGCGAGAGCGATCCGATCCACTGGAACCCGCGCGCGGAGATGTGGATCGTCACGCGCTACGAGGATCTCGTGTGGCTCGTGCGGCATCACGAGCTCTTCTCCTCGGCGGTGATCCGGAACGATCGCCGCCCGCCGCATCCCCCGATTCACGCGGAGGACCGGCCGCTGTTCGAGCAGGTCCGTGCGTTCCGCTCGGATCAGCTGGTCGAGAACGACCGCCCGCCGCACCAGTCGATGCGGAGCGCGGTACACGAGTACTTCACCCCGCAGGCGATGGAGAGCTGGCGGCCGTTCGTCCGCCGCGCCGTCGCCGAGCTCCTCGACGAGGTGGAGCCGCACGGGCGGATGGACGTGCTCGAGGCGCTGGCCGCGCCGCTTCCCGTGCGGGTGATCACGCAGATGATGGGCGTGCCCGAGGAGGACCGCGAGCACCTGCGGCACCTGGCGGACAAGCTCCTCTACATCAACCGCGGCGAGCCCGACCGCATGCAGCACCTGATGGAGGGAATCCGGGGGATGACCGAGTACGTCTCTCCGAAGGTCGACGAGCGCGCCGAGGCCCCGAGCGACGACTTCATCTCGGTGCTCGCCCAGGCCGAGAAGGAGGGCGTCTTCACCCGCCACCAGGTGCTCGTGAACACTGCGCTCCTCCTCTTCGCCGGGCACGAGACGACGATGAACCTGATCTGCAACGGCACGCTGGCCTTCATCCGGCATCCGGATCAGTGGGAGCGGCTGCGCGAGGACCCGTCAGGGGCTGCGCGGCTCGCGACGGAGGAGTGCCTCCGCTACGACCCGCCCGTCAAGTCGACGCAGCGCATCGCCGCCGAGGACGTCGAGCGTCGCGGCAAGACAATCCGCAAGGGCGACCGGATCCGCTGGATCATGGCCGCGGCGAACCGCGACCCGCGCGCGTTCGACGACCCCGACCGGTTCGACATCGGCAGGCAGCCGAACCCGCACGTCTCCTTCGGCGCGGGCATCCACTACTGCCTGGGCGCGTCCCTCGCCCGCATCGAGGGGCAGGAGGTCTTCGGCGCGCTCGCAGAGCGCTTCGGCTCGCTCCGCCTCGAGACCGAGGAGCTCGACCTACCAGCCGAGCATCCAGTTCCGCTCGCTGACTTCCTCTGCCGGTGGCCTGGGACTGATGCGCGAGCTGCGGATCACGGTCGACCACGAGCTCTGCATGGGGGCCGCCCAGTGCGTGGGCCTGGCGCCTGGGGTGTTCCAGCACAACGAGAACCGCCAGTCCGAGGTGGTCGATCCGGCCGGCGCGTCGGAGGAGCTGATCGTGAAGGCGGCGAGCTACTGCCCGACCGGCGCGATCGAGGTCGTCGACGCAGAGACGGGCGAGACCCTCTTCCCCTAGGAAGCCGGCAGGGCGCCGGACCGTCCGGCGCCCTGCGCAGCGGGTCGTCCTACAGCGGGCAGTTCGGCCCTGGAGAGGGCTGGTCGATTCGAAGCGGCAGCGCCGGCGTCGCCTTCGGGACGAGGTAGGTCGCGTAGATGATCAGCGTCTCCGTCCCTTCGTTGCGGGCCAGGTGCACCTCGTCGGGAGACGTGGTAAAGCCGCTCCCTGTGGAGTAGTTGATCTCGTGCGTGCACTTCTTGGCGTGGTAGAGGCTGAGCGTTCCCTGGGCAACGACGTTCACGTTCTCGCCAGGGTGGGTGTGCCAGCCGAACGTGGAGCCCGGCGCAGCCACGATCTTCTGCGTGACGATCTCGAACGCGCCCTTCGTCTTGATCCTCGCGCTAACGCCGGGGCTGAACTTCGTGAACAGGTTCAGCTGCCCTTGAACGTCACCGCGGTAGGTCTCGGCCGTGACTCCCGAGGACGGCGTCGCGATCGCCACGCCGACCACAACGACCGCGGTCAGAACCGCCAGTCCGAGAACGGCGAGCCGGGTGTGCCGCAGCATCCTTCTCATCTCCGATACCTCCGTCTAGTTGTCTCGCCCAGATGAACTGGGATGATTAGAGGCTTGCAATGCGGCGTGTGAGCGAACGTGTGAGGAATCCTCCGATCGAGGCGGGGGCGGACTTGAGGATCCAACTCCTCGGCACGCCCACGGTCCAGCGAGGCGGGATCCGCGGTCAAGGCGCCGGCCGGACGCAAGCACTGGGGCCTGCTCACGTACCTCGTTCGCACCGAGGTTCCCTCCTCCCGGGAACGCCTCTCGGGCCTGCTCTTCCCCGAGGCCGACGACCCGCTCGGCGCCCTCCGCTCGGCGCTCTCGGCACTCCGCCGCCAGCTCGGCCCGCACGCCGAGGTCGGCGGCAATCCCGTCCGCCTGGCGCTCGGGCCGTCAGCGTTCGTCGATGTCGAGATCCTCCGCAAGGGCTCGTGGATGGAGGCGACGACGCTGCCCGGCCTCGGTCACGAGCTGCTCGACGGCATGGCGTTCCGGTCGAGCCCCGGCTTCGAGATGTGGCTCGAGAACGAGCGCCGCCACGTAGCCGGCACGACGGCCGCCGTCCTCCACGAGGCGGCCCTCGCACTGCTTGCTAGGGGAGAGGCAGAGTCCGCGACGGATCACGCGTCTGAGCTCGTCCGCCTCAACCCGTACGAGGAGAACTCGCACGTGCTCCTTGTACGCTGCCTCCGGGCGGCCGGTGACCTCGACGCGGCGGCGCGCCAGGTGACTGCCTGCACGGAGCTCTTCAACCGCGAGCTCGGCATCGACCCGAGCCTCGCGCTCTACGCGGCCGCCACCGCCCCCCTCGAGCCTCGAGGGCCGAGGGTCTCCGGACGAGCGGCCGTGCGCGCTCAGCTGGAGGCCGGCGAAGCGGCCATCGCGGCCGGCGCGACCGAGGCCGGCCTGGTCCGGCTGCGAGGCGCGGTCGCGTCGGCTCGTGGGGCCGACGAGCTGGACGTCCTGGCCAGGGCCCTGATCGGGCTTGGCGGCGCGCTCGTCCACTCGGCGCGTGGAACGGACGAGGAAGGCGCTGCGGCCCTCTTTGAAGGCAGCGCGCTCGCCGAGCAGCTGGGCGAGCACGCGCTCGCGGCGACGGGCTGGCGCGAGACAGGCTGGGTTCAGTTCCTTCGCGCCCGCTACGACCGCGCGGAAGCGTCCCTCGCCCGCGCCGCCGACCTCGGGCGCGGATACGACGAGGAGCTTGCCTGGATCGACGTCATCCTTGGTTGCTGTAGGAACGACGTGGGTGACTACGCAGAGGCCGCCGAGCGTCTGCGCTCGGCGATCGAGCGGTCGGATCGAACCAACTCGGTTCATGCCGGAGCCTACGGCCGGGCAATGCTCGGCCGGCTCCACGTGCTGCGGGGAGAGCTCGACGACGCGCGGCACGTGCTCGACGAGGCGCTCGAATACGTGCAGAGGCACGGCTGGACCGCGTTCGTGCCGTGGCCGGAGTCGTTCCGCGCCGAGGTCGACCTGCGCGTCGGGAACGTCGACGCGGCGGAGGAGCGCTTGGAGCACGCCTTCGCGCTCGGTTGCGAGGTGGGCGACCCGTGCTGGGAGAGCATCGCGGCCCGAGGTCTCGGGCTCGTTGCCGCGGCGCGTGGCGACGTGCCCCGGGCCCTCGAGCTGCTCGCCGATGCACCCAAGCTCTGCCGCCGCTTGCCCGACACGTACCTCTGGATCGAGGCCTACGGGCGCGCCGCGCTCTGCGCCGTCGCCCTCGATCACGGAGCCGAGGCGAGCGGACTCTGGATCGACGAGCTGGAGAAGATCACGGCCCGCAGAGGCATGCGCGAGCTCCTCGTGCACGCCCTGGTCTACCGCGCCCGTCTCGGGGAGCCGGGCGCGCTCGACGCGGCCGGTGCGCTTGCGGCGGAGATCGACAATCCCGCTCTCGACGAGCTGCTCGCGTCCGCCGAGCTGAGCGCGGCCGCTTAGAACTCGTCTCAAAATGAAGCCTTGTGCCGTCGGGCCGCGCTGCTCGCCCCGAGAGCGGCGTCCTCAGTCGCGCCCGTAGCCTCCGGCTACGAACGCTCCCTGCGTCCTTGTCTCGGAACGACCATCGCACCCCGACGGCGAAGCGTCATTCTGAAACGAGTTCCTAGAGCGCCAGGGGGCCATCCGTACAATCGGCGGCATGTCGGAGACCGCCTACGAGACCCTGCCCGAGCTCGAGTCGACCGAGACGCGGATCGGCGCGAGCACCGTCGTCATGAAGTTCGGCGGGACCTCGGTGGCGGACCCGGACAAGATCCGCCGGGTGGCGGCGAGGCTCGTGGCGACGAAGCGGGCCGGATCGCGCGTCGTCGGGGTCGTCTCGGCGATGGGTTACCACACCGACGAGCTGCTCGACCTCGCCCACCAGGTCTCGCCGCAGCCGAAGCCACGCGAGCTGGACATGCTGATCTCGGTCGGCGAGCGGATCTCCTGCGCCCTCGTGGCCATGGCCATCTCCGACCTCGGAACGGACGCGGTCTCGCTGACCGGCTCCCAGGCCGGCATCGTCACCGACACCGCGCACGGGAAGGCGAAGATCGTCGAGGTGAAAGCCCACCGCATTCACAAAGCGCTCGACGACGACCGCATCGTCCTCGTGGCCGGATTCCAGGGCGTCTCCACAGAGTACGACGTGACCACACTCGGCCGCGGGGGCTCCGACACCACCGCAGTCGCGCTCGCTGCCGCGCTCGGCGCCGACGCGTGCGAGATCTACACGGACGTCGACGGCGTCTTCACCGCCGACCCGCGCGTCGTTCCCGCGGCGCAGAAGCTCCACGCGGTCAGCTACGAGGAGATGCTCGAGCTGGCCGCATCCGGGGCGAAGGTCCTTGCGCTACGCTCGGTCGAGTTCGCGCGGAACCACCGCGTGATGGTCCACGTCCGCTCGACGTTCACCGACGAGCCGGGAACGTGGATCAGGGAGGAGGACGAGCGGATGCTGGAGAAAGCGTTGATTTCGGGCGTGACGCACACGGTCGAGGAGGCGGTGTACGAGGTGGACGGCGTGCGCCCAGCCGACCTCTTCGAGGCGCTCGCAGCTGCCGAGGTCAACGTGGACACGATCATCCAGATGGACTCACGCATCGTCTTCTCCGCCCCGGTCGAGGACAGGGCACAGGCCGAGCAGGCCCTCGCCGGGCTGCGGCGCCGGCTTCGCCGAGCAGCAGGGCCTCGGCAAGGTGAGCATCGTGGGCGCCGGCATGAAGAGCCATCCGGGGGTCGCCGCGCGCACGTTCGCCACGCTGCGCGAGCTCGGAGTCGAGCCGAAGTTCGTCGCGACGTCGCCGATCAAGATCGCCTTCTACGTCTCGCAGGAGTCCGTCGAGCCGACGGTGCAGGCGCTCCATGAGGTTTTCGAGCTCGGCTCGGCGCAGGCTGAGAGGCATCACAATGACTGACGTCCGGATCGGCGTCGTCGGCGCCACGGGTGCCGTCGGCACGGTCACGCTCGAGCTGCTCGCGGAGCGCGGGTTCGAGGACGTGCGTGCGTTCGCTTCCTCACGCTCCGCCGGCCGCACCGTCGGCTACGGCGAGCGTGAGCTGGTCGTCGAAGAGGCGACGCCCGAGGTGCTCGCCGCCGGTGGGCTCGACCTCGTGTTCTTCTCCGTCGGGACGGAGGCGAGCCGCGAGCTCGTCCCCCACGCCGTCCGCGGCGGCGCCGTCGTGATCGACAAGTCCGACGCCTACCGCCTGCAGGACGGCATCCCGCTGGTGGTCGCCGGTGTCAACGACCACGCCCTCGACGGGAGCGAGATCGTCGCCAACCCCAACTGCTCGGCCATGCAGCTCACGTGCGTGCTCGAGCCCTTGCGAGACGCGGCCGGCCTCGCGCGGGTGCGGCTGGCGACATACCAGTCGGCCTCGGGCGCGGGGGACGCCGGCATCGAGCGCCTCCGGAGCCTCGGTGCCGCCGAACGAGACCTCGGGATGGACTGGGAGCTCGAGGGCGACGAGTTCTCCGAGGAATGGAAGCTCCGCGCCGAGACGCGAAAGATCCTCGACTTGCCCGACCTCCCACTGCACGCGACCTGCGTCCGCGTCCCGGTGCTCGTCGGCCACGCGCAGGCGGTCTGGGTCGAGACCGAGTCTCCGCTCTCGCCCGAGGAGGCCCGCGAGGCGCTCGCCTCGTCCGCTCAGCTCGAGCTGGCGGAGCTGCCGACCCCCGGCTACGCGGCCGGCCGCGACAAAGTCTTGGTAGGGCGCATCCGCAGGGACACCGCCGGTGACGGCCTCGCCCTCTGGGTCGTCAACGACAACCTGCGCAAGGGCGCAGCGCTGAACGCCGTCCAGATCGCGGAGCTTCTATTGGCGCGGCGAGCCCTGCGGCTGCCGCTGGGCGAGCCCTAGCGGCGTAGCCGCTGGAGAAGCCCGCCGGCGGCGAGGCCCGTGAGGACGATCGCCGCTCCCAGCTCGACCAGCCACCAGTTTCCGAGGTGATGCTCGGCCGCCCGGCAGTTGACCGCGAGCAGCAATCCCGAGCGGGCCGGCGAGCGCGGCGCCTGCGAAGCCGAGCTTGGCGAAAGCGGGCCCGACCGCTGCGGCGCCGAGCAGAAGCATGATCTCGACCACTGAGACGGCCGTCACCCAGACGGGCCACGTCATGCCTGGCTCGGGCGCAGGCTGGAACGCGATCGCGACCGCGAAGAACGTCAGCCAACCGCCGGCCACGAGGGCGCCGGGCACGAGCGGCAGCCGTCTCGGGCGTGCCTGGACCTCGCCGTACGCCGGAGCGACCCACAGCTCCTCCAGCGCGCGAAGGTCGTCCGTCCGGTCCCGTGTCGTCGGCAGCATCGCCAACCTCCCTCGGTCGCCTCGTTCTAGGTTAGCTTGTCCTCCGTGCCGAGGTCGATGCCGGAGTTACTTGCCGAAGCCGTGCGCCTCGCCCGTGAGAACGCCGAGGCCGGCCAGCGTCCCTTCGGGGCCTTGGTCGTCCGCGACGGCGAGGTGCTCGCCACCGGCGTCAACACCGCGCTTCGGGACTCCGATCCGACTGCCCACGCGGAGGTCGCGGCGATCCGAAACGCCCGGGCGGCCGACCTCACGGGCGTGACCATCGTCTCGAGCTGTGAGCCGTGTCCGATGTGCCAAGCCGCCGCCGCGCTGGTCGGCGTCTCGCGCATGGTCTTCGCAGCGCCGAAGGAGAGCGCGGCCGAGGTCGGCCTCGAGCTCGGGCCTCACGCGGCGGAGATGCAGGCGTTGCTGCGCTCCACCGGCCCACTCCAGGTCGAGCACGCAGACACCCCCGGCGCAGAGGAGCCGTTCGCGCGCTTCGCCGCTGCAGAGCCACGCGGCCCGGCGCCGGTGCGCGAGCTCCGCGTCTCCCTGACCGTCGAGGACTACCCGAAGGCCCTGGCGTTCTACCGCGACGTCCTCGGCCTGCCGGTGCGCATGGCGTGGGACGAACCGACCGGAAGCGGCGCGATTCTCGAGGCCGGCGCCGGAACTCTCGAGGTCGTCTCACCCGAGCAGGCCGAGCTGATCGACGAGATCGAGGTCGGCCGGCGCATCGCGGGACCCGTGCGGCTCGCGCTCGAGGTCGAGGACTCGGCGCGAACGGCGGCCGAGCTCGTGGCCGGCGGGGCCGAGGAGCTGGCCCCGGCCACGGAGACGCCGTGGGGCGACTTGAATGCACGCGTGCGCGCGCCCGACGGCATGCAGCTCACCCTCTTTACGGTGCTGGGCGACTAACCGCGGGCGAGGATTCGTTACGGCCGCTGGGGCACGGGCGCGGGCGTAAAGGCCTCCTTCACCTTCCGCCAGGTCTGCGCTGTGAGGCCGTCTTCCACCGGCTGGAGGCCGCCAAGCTCGAGCCGGGCCAGGCAGACCTCTCCCTCCCACCGGGTGGCGACGAATCCGAAGTCGGCGAGGAAGTCGGCTGGAAAGACCGTGCGGTGGACGAGAAACCGCTCGAAGCTGGTCTCGCCCTCCGGATAGCGGTAGCCGAACGTCTCGATCGCCTTGATCCCCCGGTCCCGCACTTCACCGATCGCCGCAAGGAAGAGGCTCTGCAGGACCCACGGCGCGGAGAGGTCGACGAGGTACGCGCAGGTCACGAGCACGGCGTCCGCCGACGGTGGACCGGCAGGCAGCTCCGCCGCCCGCGGGAACCGATCGGCCGGACCGTACTGCACGAAGCCGAGCAGGCGGTCGCCCTCGGCGCGGTAGAGCGTCCCCCAGGCGCCCCAGTCGTCCTCGACCCGCTCGGCCCAGCGCTCCTTGCTGGTCGGCCGGCCGCTCCGCGACTGCCAGAAGACGCAGTCCACGCAGACCGGCGGGGCGTCCGGGAGCGACGCCCGTGTGACCGGCGAGAGGCGGTAGGCCATTTCCCGCGCCGAGTCTACTGCGGCGGTCTCAGCGTGAGGATCGTGGCCTCCGGACGCGCGAGGAAGCGGAAGGGGACGAAGCTCGTGCCGAGCCCGCGAGAGACATGGAGTGTCCCCTGCGAAAGCTCGAAGAGCCCCTCCCAGTAGCGAGCGCGGAGGTGCTCGAGCCGCAGCTTCCCCCGGGGGGTCGGAATGCAGATCTGCCCGCCGTGGAGATGGCCGGCGAGGATCAGCTGAAATTCCCCGGGGAGCGAGCGCCTGCACGGGATCGGGGAAGTGGACGAGGAGGATGCGAAGGTCGGTCTCCCGATCGGCCAGCAGCCCGTGCGGCTCGTGGTGACGGCGCGGGTCGCCCCCGGCGACCTGCATTTTCCTGCCGTCGACGTCGAGGACTACCGACTCGTGCTCGAGGAGCAGAGCGGCCTCGACATTGCTCAGGTCGGCGGGACGGCTAAAGGGGTCGCGCGTGGAGGCAACGTCGTGGTTCCCCAGCACGGCGTACGTCCCGTGGCGGGCGTGCAGCCGGCCGAGCTCGGAGACCAGCGTGCCCATGCCCCGCCGGCGGCTGACCAGGTCTCCGGTTACCGCGACGAGATCGAGGTCGCCCCCGGCCGCCCAGTTGATTGCCTTGCGGAGGGCGCGGCCGTTCAGCGAGACGGTGCCGAGGTGAAAGTCGGAGATGTGGAGGATTCGGAAGCCGTCGAGCTCGGCCGGAAGGCCCGGGATCGGCGCCTCCTGCTCGAGCAGCTCGACCCATTGGGCCTCGAAAAGCCCCCACGCGAGCCCGGCCGCGGCCACTATCGCGACCGCGACGAGGATCCAAGCCATCTAGATGCTCGGCCGCTGGTCGGCGTGCTCACTGGGGACGGCTGCGACCAAGCCGGGCGCCGCGATCGTTTGCAGGCCGTACCGGCTGGTACGGGCAAGAGCGAGCGCGACGATCCGGCGCCGCGTCGCAGCCGCCAGCCATGGGTGCGCTGACCGGCGGTCGAGCATCTATTGCCGCTCGAGCTCGCGCTGGAGCTGCGCCGAGCGCCCGCGGAAGCCCCCGTTCTGCGAGGCGTCGCTGCCGGCTTCCCTGCGCCTGGAGGCGACGTAGGCCGCGACTGCGGCAGCGAAGAGACCAAGTGCGAGAAGACGCCCGCGCATCGATCTAGGGCGCTTCGAGCTTCGCCAGCACCGGCTCGACCGAGACGACGTGGCGCTTGAACTTCAGCTCGGAGTCGTCCAGCCCCGCGGCCACTCCGATCAGCTGCGAGAGGTGGAGGATCGGCATCTGGAAGCGCTCGCCGGTCTGCTCCTCGAGCTTCGACTGCCACGCGTCCAGGGAGAGGTGGCAGAGCGGGCAGGGCGTGACCATCGCGTCCGCGCCTGCCTCGATCGACTGCCGGATCGGCTGCACGAGCTCGCCGAGCGCCGTCTCCTCCCGGGCCTGGATGATCGGGAAGCCGCAGCACTTGATCTTGGCCGGGTAGTCGATCGCCTCGCCGCCGCAGGCCTCGATGATCGCCTCGAGCGTGTGCGGCCGGTCGGGATCGTCCACGCCCAAGAGCTTCGACGGGCGCAGGATCTGGCAGCCGTAGAACGGTGCCACCTTCAGGCCCTTGAGGCCCTTGTGGGCGACGCCCTTCAGCTTCTCGTAGCCGTCGCCCTCGGCGATCAGCCAGAGGAGATGCTGGACGTCGACACCGCCCGAATACGGCGGCGCGCCGACCTTCTCCAGGTTCTCGCTCACGCGCACCCGCAGGGCGTCGTCGTTCTGGAGCGCGAAGTTCGCCTGGCGCAGGTTCAGCGTGCAGACGTTGCAGATCGTCATCAGCGTGTCGCAGCCGGTCGCCTCGGCGTAGGCGAGGATCCGCGCGTTCAAGTGGAGGTAGTAGTCGGGCTCGGCCTCGTGGATGTCGCCCGCGCCGCAGCAGGTGACCGCCTTCAGCTCCTCCAGCTCGATCCCGAGCATCGGCGCGAGCGCCTGGGTGGAGGTATCGAGCTCCTTCGCCGAGAGCGAGGCGAGACAGCCCTTGTAGTAGGCGACCTTCACTCTGCCGCCTCCGGCGGTATCTCGCCTCCGTGCTCGAGGCGCGCGAGCGCCCGTTCAGCCTGGACGATGCCCGCGGCACCGTCACGCTTCTGCGCCTTCACGACCTCGTACAGCGCCCGCGCTTCCTGCACGTTCTCGGCGACGTGCGGGACGACTGGGACCTTGCCGTGCTTGAAGAGCGTGAGGGCGAACTTCGATTCCTTGAGGGCGCCGAGGATGCCTTGCGTCTTGGGGACGAGCTCGGTCTCCCGGAGCCAACCGGTGGTCTTCGCGGAGTGGACGAACCAGAGGGCGTGCTTGGCGCCCATGTCTCGGTCGATCCCGAGCTTGATCGACTCAGCTCCGAGCTTGGCGATCGAGTCGCGCGGGTCGACGCCCTTTGGACAACGCTCGTTGCAGAAGTAGCAGCGCGTGCAGTCCCAGATCCCGTGCTCGTCGTTGTAGCGCTCGAGCCGCTCGACCGCCGTCTGGTCGCGGGGATCGCCGACGAAGCGGAAGCCCTTGGCAAGCGCGGCGGGGCCGAAGAACTCGGGGTCGGACTCCATCGAGTTGCACTCGGAGACGCAGCAGCCGCACATGATGCAGAGCGCTTCCTTCTGAATCGGCGCGATCTCCTCCGGGGACACGCGGAACTCCTTCTCCGGGACGTCGAGATAGCCGGTCTCCACCCACGGCTTCATGTTCCTGACCTTCGTCCAGAAGGGGTTCATGTCGACGACGAGGTCTTTCAGGATGGGCATGTTCCCCATGGCCGAGATCACGGGCACGTGGCCGCGGTCGACGATGGGCTTCATCCGCTCCTTGCAGGCGAGGACTGCGCGCCCGTCCATGCGCATCCCGCAGGAGCCGCAGATCATCATCCGGCAGCTCTTGCGGTAGGAAAGCGTCCCGTCGACCTGGTCCTTGACGATGTCGAGCACGTCGAGGAGGCACGCCCACTCAGGCGCCTCCACCTCGTAGTCCCGGAGCACGCGCTCGCCCGTGGCCGGGTCGAACCTCCAGATCTTCAAGGCGACGTTCACTAGTGCTCCTTCCGGTGATGCTGCGCCAGTATTGCCGGATGGGGCACTAGTACGTCCTCTCCTGGGGCTCCCACTTTGTCACGCGGACCGGCGCCCAGCGTGAGCTGCGGTCGCCCGTCGACCAGCGAGACGAGCGTGTGCTTCATGAAGTTCTCGTCGTCCCGGTCCGGGTAGTCGTAGGGCCGCGCGTGGGCGCCGCGGCTCTCCTTGCGCGCGAGCCCCGCGTCGACCATGCAGGCGGCCAGCTCGAGCAGGAAGCCGAGCTCGAGCGCCTGCGTCAGGTCGCTGTTGAAGACCTCCCCCTTGTCCTCGACGACGACGCGTTCGTAGCGCTCGCGCAGGCCGGCGACGATCTCGCCCTGGAGGCGCATCTGCTCCTCGCGGCGGAAGACGCCGAAGTTCTCGTGCATGGTCGAGGCCATCTCGTCGCGGATCGCATGCGGGCGCTCGCCCTCGGTGCGGTCGAGCAGCTCCTGGAGCTCCCGCTCGGCGTCGGCCAGGGCGGACTCCGGCGGGGCGACCACCGTGTTGGCGAGCGCCCAGTCGGCGGCGGTCCTGCCGGCGCGCTTGCCGTAGGTGATCGTCTCCATGAGCGCGTTTCCGCCCAGGCGGTTCGCGCCGTGGACGGAGACGCAGGCGCACTCCCCGGCCGCGTAGAGGCCCTCGAGAATTGTCTTGCCGTCGAGGTCTGTGTCGACGCCGCCCATGTGGTAGTGGGAGCCGGGCCGGACGGGAATCGGCTCGTGGATCGGGTCGACGCCGGCGAAGACCATGGAGAGCTCGCGCGTCCCGTGCAGCCGCTCGATGATCCTGTCCGCGCCGAGGTGGCGCAGGTCGAGGAGGACGTTGCCGTCGACGCCGCGGCCTTCGTCGATCTCGATCTGCTCCGCGCGGGAGATGACGTCGCGGCTCGCCAGCTCCATCGCGTTCGGCGCATAGTTCTTGAGGAAGCGCTCGCCCTCCGAGTTGAGGAGATACGCGCCCTCGCCGCGGCAACCCTCGGTGATGAGCACCCCCGACGGCGAGAGCGTCGTCGGGTGGAACTGCATCATCTCCATGTCCTTCAGCGGCACGCCCTGCCGGAGCGCGAGCGCCATGCCGTCCCCGGTGCAGGAGTAGGCGTTCGTCGTGCCCGTGTAGAGCCGCCCGGCGCCGCCCGTGCAGAGGATCACGGTCTTCGCGCCGACGAGCTTGAGGCCCCCGTCGAGCAGGTCCCAGCAGATGACGCCCTGGCAGCGCCCGTCGTCCTCGACGAGCTTCCAGGCGAACCACTCCTCGTACGTCTTCACGTCGCGCTTCATCATCTGCTCGTAGAGGACGTGCACGAGGACGTGGCCGGTGATGTCCGCGGCGTACGCGGTGCGCGGCTCGCCGGCGGCGCCGAAGGGCCGCTGCGCGATCCGCCCGTCCTCCGTCCGCGAGAAGACGGCGCCCCAGTGCTCGAGCTGGTAGACGTCGCCGGGCGCCTCGTCGCAGAGGACCTGGATCGCGTCCTGGTCGCCGAGGTAGTCGGAGCCTTTGACCGTGTCGAAGGCGTGCTTCTCGGGATCGTCGTCGGACGCGTTCCCGAGCGCCGCGTTGATGCCGCCCTCGGCCGCTCCGGAATGGCTCCTGGTCGGGTGGATCTTCGAGATGACGGCGACGTCCGCACCGGCGTCGAATGCCTCGATCGCTGCGCGCATGCCCGCGCAGCCGGCGCCGACGATGAGGACGTCGTGCTTTGCCTCCACCGCCAGGGAAGCTATACGAACGCGGGCTATGGCGCGGCACAGGCCGAAATCGGACACGGGGTAAGATCCCCGCGTGGCCAAGATGGCTTTCCAGCTGCCGAAGGCGGCTTCCGTGCTCGAAAATCCCGAGCGCCGAACGAGCTGCAGAAGCGCAGCGCCGAGATGCCGACGGCCCGCTGGACGAGGTACGGAAACGTCAACGTCCAGACCGAGGTGCTCGCCCGCTCGACGCCCTCCACCTTCATCGTCACCGACGACCCGGACTCGGGCCTCGCGCAGACCGTGGGCACGGAGCAGGCGCGGGAGTGGGCGGACAAGCAGGACGCCTACGTCGCCGAGCAGGAGATGATCCTCCTCGACGGCTGGCTCGGCGCGCAGCCCGAGTTTCGCGTCCCTGTACGCCTCTACATCGAGGCCGCGAACGCGAACATCGCCGGAATGCAGCAGCAGCTCTGGTTCCCGGTCGAGGAGCCGGATGCCTTCGAGCCCGAGCTCATGGTCATCTACACGCCGAACCTCGAGGCGCCGGGCTGGCCCGACGACCGGCTCATCCTCGTCGATCTCGACCAGGGCGTGAACCGGGTCTTCAACTCCGACTACTTCGGCGAGTCGAAGAAGGGGATCCTGCGGATGTGGAACAAGCTCGTCTACGACCGCGGCGGCATCCCCTTGCACGCCGGGGCCAAGGTGATCCCGACGGACGCAGGCGAGCGCGTGGCGATGATCGTCGGGCTCTCGGGCACGGGCAAGACGACGACCACGTTCACCCGCCAGAACGGCTCGCTCCCGATCCAGGACGACTTCGTCGCCTGGATGCCCGACGGACGGGTCTACGCGACCGAGAACGGCTGCTTCGCCAAGACGTTCGCGTTGAACCCGGAGGACGAGCCCACCATCTACGGCGCCGTCACGCAACCGCGTTCCTACCTGGAGAACGTCTCCCAGACCGGTGACGAGGTCGACTTCTACGACGAGAGCTACACGAAGAACGGGCGCGCAACCTTCCCGTTCGACGTGATCGAGTCGGCGGCGACGCGCCCGATCGAAGAGGCCCACTTCCTGCTCATCCTCAACCGGAACGAGGGGATCATCCCGGCGGTCGCGAAGCTCGAGGGGCCGCAGGCGGCAGCCTTCTTCATGCTGGGAGAGACGACCGGGACCGCCGCCGGCGGCGCCGCCGAGGAGGGCAAGTTCCTCCGGGTGCCCGGTACGAATCCGTTCTTCCCGCTTCCGCACGACCTCCAGGGAAACCGCTTCCTGGAGCTGCTCGCCGAGCACCCGCTCGAGGTCTACCTCATGAACACCGGCAGCGTGGGCGGCCCGGTTGCCGACGCGCGCTCGCGCAAGGTGCGGATCCCGCACTCCTCGGCGATCGTCAAGGGCATCGCCGAGGGGACGATCGAGTGGCAGGACGACCCCGATTTCGGCTACAAGGTCGCGCGGCACGTGCCCGGCATCGACGCGGACGACGAGGTCGTGCTCCGGCCTCGCGAGCTGTACGAGGCGCAGGGCCGCCTCGACGAGTACGCCGCCCAGGTCGAGCGCCTGCACCGGGAGCGGCGCGAGTTCCTGAGCGGGTTCGACAGCCTGACCGCCGAGATCGTTGACGCCGTCGGCTAGCGCGCCGGCTCTCGGGTTCGTCGGCCTCGGCTCCATGGGGAGCCGAATCGCGGCGCGTCTCCTCGCGGCGGGCAACGAGGTGCACGGCTGGAACCGGACGCCCGGGAAGACCGGCGAGCTCGTCGCCTCGGGGCTGGTCGAGGAAGACTCCCCCGCCTCGGTCGGCCGCGCCGCCGACATCGTCTTCTCCATGGTCACGGACACGGCGGCCGTGGAAGAGGTGGTTGCGGGGCCCGGAGGCGTGCTCGAAGGGCTCAGGCCCGGGGCCGTGGTCGTCGAGATGAGCACGATCGACCCGGCGGCCAGCGTCGTGCTGGCGAGCGAGGTAGCCGCTGCCGGCGGCGTGATGCTCGACGCGCCGGTCTCGGGCAGCATCGCCACGCTCGAGGCGGGGCAGCTCTCGATCATGGTCGGCGGCGACGAGGCGGCCTACGAGCGCGTGCTGCCGGTGCTGCTCCAGATCGGCCCGAAGGTGATGCGGATCGGGGACAACGGCCAGGCGCTGCTCGTGAAGCTGGCCGTCAACAACACGCTCGTCGCCGAGATGGTCGCCTTCTGCGAGAACGTGGCCATGGCCGAGAAGGGCGGTGTTCGGCGCGAAGTTGCCGTCGAGGCGCTGCTCCAGAGCGTGGTCTCGTCGCCGATGCTCCAGTATCGGGGGCCGTTCATCCTCGAGGGGAACATGCCGGCGGAGGCCTGGTCGAACGTCGACCTCCAGCAAAAGGACATGACGCTCGGACTGGCCACCGGGAAGCGGCTCGCGACTCCCTTGCCCACGTCGACGGCCGCGAACGAGCTGCTCACCGCGGCGCGCGGCATGGGGCTCCAGCAGTACGACTTCTCGGTCGTCTACGAAGTCTTCCGCGCACTGAACGGGCTCGGCGGCCGGCGCGAGCTCGGGCAAAGCTGATGGCTCGCTACCGGACGCGCGTGGAGGACGTTCCCCTGGTGGAGGGGCTGCGCGAGGAGGAAGGCTGGGTCGACATGCAGGTGCAGTTCCTCATCGACGAGGCCTCGGCCGGGTCCAGGCGGCTCGTCTTCGGCCGGACGGTCCTGCCGCCGGGCGCCAAGCACGACCGCCACCGGCACTTCGAGTGCGACGAGTTCCTGCTGGTCCTGTCCGGCGAGGGCCTCGTCCACACGAACGAAGGCATGGAGGCGGCACGCGCCGGCGACGTCATCTTCACCCCGGCGGGCGACTGGCACGGCTTCGACAACACCTCCGGCGAGGACGTCGAGCTCCTCTGGGGCTGGGCCGGAGCGGGCTCGCTCGAGGCCGCCGGCTACGAAGCCGAGCCGTTCGAATAGCCGTGGCTTACGGCCGCCTGAGGCGCTCGGCGGCGAGCTCGACCGCCTCGATGATCGCCTTGTAGCCCGTGCAGCGGCAGAGGTTGCCGGCCAGGGCCTCGCGGATTTCGGCCTGCGATCGGAGCCGGGTGCTCGCGGAGGAAGGCGTCGATGGTCATGAGGAAGCCCGGCGTGCAGAAGCCGCACTGGAGGGCATGCGTCTCCTGGAAGGCGCCCTGGAGGGGATGGAGGCCCTCGCGTAGGCGCGAGGCCCTCGACGGTGCGGAGGGAGCGGCCGTCGGCCTGCACGGCGAGGAGGAGGCAGGAGCGGACGGGCGCACCGTCGAGCTGCACCGTGCACGCTCCGCAGACTCCCTGCTCGCAGCCGACGTGGGTGCCGTGCAGGGAGGCTCCATGGCGGATGAAGTCGGAAAGAAGCAGGCGCGGCTCGACGTCCGCCTCGTACGAGCGCCCGTTGATCTCGACGACGATGCGGCGCGTCACGCGCGCCGCCTCGACCAGCGCCCGATGTGCGAGCTCGCGGAGCAGCGCGCGACGCCAGTCGGCGTCGCTCCGGTGAGCGCGAGATCGGCGACGGCGGCGTCGGCGGCCTCTTCCAGCGACCCCCCGGAGGCAAGGAGCGCCTCGGCGGCGCGCGCCCGAACCGGCACCGGCCCGGCCGCCAGCAGGGCGAGGCGGCGCATCGCCCGCGCCGACGACCGCCGCCGCTCCCGCGAGCGCGAAGTCGCCGTGCGTCCTCGCGTGCTCCACGAAGGCGCTTCCGCTCCCCGGCGGCGGCGCCGGCACCTCGATCTCCACCAGCAGCTCGTCCGGCTCGAGCGCAGTCGTGAGGAAGCCGAGAAAGAGCTCGTCGGCGCCCGAAGACCCGCGCGCCGCGCAGGGAGCGAACGTGGAAGCGCGCGTCGAGCGCGGGCAGCGCCACCGGCAGCTCGGCGGACGGATCCGCGTGCGCGACCGACCCGCAGACCGTCCCGCGGCCCGGATCTGCGGGTGCCCGACGAAGCGCGCCGCCTGTGCCAGGAGCGGCCAGCCCGCGGCAACGTCTGACGAGCGCTCCAGGTCCGCGTGGCGCGCCAGTGCTCCGATCCGAAGGACGTCGCCCTCGCGGCGCAGGTAGGCAAGCTCCTCTACCCGGTTCAGGTCGACCAGCCGATCCGGCCGGGCCAGTCGGAAGTTGAGGAGCGGCACGAGACTCTGGCCTCCGGCCAGCACCTTCACGTCCTCGCTCTCCTGCGCCAGGAGAGCCAACGCCTCGTCCAGCTCCCGCGGGTCGTCGTAGGCGAACGCGGCCGGCTTCACGCCGGCCCTCCCTGGAGCAACCGCCAGAGCTTTGCCTCGGTGAACGGGGGGTCGACATGGCGGACGCCGAAGGGCGCGAGCGCGTCGGCGACTGCGTTCGCGACGGCCGCCGGGGTGGCGATCGCGCCGCCTTCGCCGATCCCCTTGGAGCCGAGCGGGTTCAGCGGGGACGGCGTCTCAACGAAGCGGCTCTCGATCGCCGGCAGCTCGGCCGCCGTCAGGAGCGAGTAGTCCGCGAAGGACGAGGTGCGCAGCTGGCCCTCCTCGTCATGCACCGCCTCCTCGACGAGGCTCTGGCCGAGCCCCTGCACGGTCGCCCCCGAGCACCTGACCTTCGGCGAGAAGCGGGTTGACGATCCGGCCCGAGTCGTCCACCGCCGCGACGGAGCGCACCTGCAGGCGCCCCGTCGCCGGCATCGATCTCCACCAGCGCGAGATAGGCGCCCGGAGGCGAAGACGAGGTCGAGAGCTGAAGCGCCGCCGATGTCTCGAGGCCACCCGTCGGTACGCCGCCAGCTCGGCGACCGTCGAGCCGGTTGCCTCGGCGCGCTCCACGAGCTCACGGGCCGCCACGACGAGAGCCGACCCGCCCATGGCCACCGAGCGGCTGGCGAACGTCCCCACCCCCGGCGGAACCTCGCCCGAGTCTCCCCAGACGATCTCGACCGCGGCCGGGTCGACGCCCAGCTCGTCCGCGGCGATCTGCGCGAAGGTGGTCTCGTGGCCCTGGCCGTGCGGCGAGGAGCCCGTGCGCACGCACCACCCGCCCGTCGGGCTCGACGCGGATCTCGGCGCTCTCCCAGAGGCCGCCGGCGCGCTCCACGTACATGCCGACGCCGATGCCGACGACCTTGCCCTCCGCGCGGGCGCGATCCCGCTCCTCCCGGAGGCGGTCGATCTCGCCGAGCTCGAGCACGGCGTCGAGGCAACGCTCGAAGCTCGCCCGAGTCGTACGTCCAGCCGAGCGGAGTCTCGTACGGGAACGCAGCCGGCGGGACGAAGTTCCGGCGCCTGACCTCGATCGGGTCGAGCCCGAGCTCCCGCGCGCCGAGGTCGACCATGCGCTCGATCAGGAACGCGGCCTCCGGCCGGCCGGCGCCACGGTACGGCCCGGTCGGAACCTTGGTCGTCGCCGCTCCGACCACCTCCACGGAGACCGCCGGAATCCGGTAGGTCCCGCAGAGGAGCATCGCCGTCGTGTGCGGCGAGACCGCGGTCGTCGGGTAGAGGTAGCCGCCGAGATCGGCGTAGAGGACGGCGCGGAGGCCGAGGATGCGGCCGTCTGGAGCAAGTGCGAGCTCCACGTCCGCGTCGAGCCCGCGTCCCTGGTAGGAGGCGAGGAAGTTCTCGGTGCGATCCTCCGTCCAGCGGATCGGCCTGCCGAGCTCGAGTGCGGCGGCGGCGACCGCGGCCACCTCCGCGCCCACCGCGCCCTTGCTCCCGAAGGCGCCGCCGACGTCCGGGACGATCACGCGGAGCCGGTCGCGGTCGCGGGCGAGCGAGTGGCCGAGCTGGGCGAGGGGGCGGTGCGGGTCCTGCGCAGAGCACCAGACCGTGAGGACGTCCGTGCCGGGATCGTGGCTCGCGATCGCGCCCCGCGTCTCGATCGGAGCGGCGACGAGGCGCGGGATGTGGAACGACTGGCTGACGACTGCGCCGGCCGCCGCGAACGCACCGTCCACGTCACCGCGGTCGCGCGACCAGCGCACGAGCGCATTCTCGGCCACCTGGTCATGGAGGAGGGGCGCCGACGCCGCCGTACGGGGATCGAGCACGGGCTCGAGCGGCTCGTAGTCGACCTCGACGAGCTCGGCCCCGTCCTCGGCGAGCGCCCGGGACTCGGCGACGACGAGCGCGACCGCCTCGCCCGCGTACCTCACCTTTCCCCGCGCGAGCACCGGGTGACCCGCGTCCGCAACCTCTCCCCCTCGACGCCGCCGACCGGCAGCGGCGCCGCGCCGAGGTCGGCTCCGCCGTGAGCACCGCCACCACGCCCGGCAGCTCCATCGCCGCGGCGGCGTCGACTACGCCGAGCCGTGCGTGGGCGAAGGGGCTGCGCACGAAGGCCGCCTCCAGGAGCCCGGGCAGCTCGATGTCGTCGAGGTAGGTTGCCTCGCCGCGGAGAAAGCGGACGTCCTCCCTTCGGGGGACAGGCCGCCCGACCCAGGTCATCGGGCCCGCGTCACCGCCCACCAAGTAACAGACTGTTACTTGGCAACACGACCGGCCTGCCGGCGGCGTCGGACTCCACCGCGCCGAGGATCACGGCCAGGGCGGCCAGGGCTTCCTTGGCTCCCGTCTCCGGCTCGGCGTCGCCGCGCGCGCAGCGCGCGAGCTCGTCCAGCTCCTCGACGAGGACGTCGCGCTGCTCGAACTCGAGCTCCCGCGTCCCCTCTGCCGTGGTCAGCCTGAGACTCGTCGCGCCGTCGAGGAGCTCGGCACGGGGCCAGACGGAGGCGTCGACTTGGTAGTCGAGCACGCCCTCGGTGCCGTGCAGCCGCGCCGAGTAGGCCTTCGGGGAGACGTAGGACGAGGCGATCGCCGCGCGCGCGCCCGACTCCAGCTCGACGAGGGCGACGCCGACGTCGTCGATCTCCGCGTCGGTGACGAGCCGGGCGAACGATCCCTGCACGCGCTCCGCCGGCCCGAGCCAGTAGAGGAGCGTGTCCGCATGGTGGACTCCCAGCTGCAGGAGCGGCCCACCCGGGCAGGTTTCCCGCCGGAAGCGCCAGAACTCCGGCTTCAGGGTCCCGGTGAGGGAGAAGTTCAGCTCGGCGAGGACGACTCGTCCGAGGGAGCCCTCGTCCACGAGGCGCTTGACGGAGCGGGCGGCGCCGAGGCGGCGCAGCTCGTGCCCGACGAGGAGCGCGACGCCGGCCTCCTCGCACGCCGCGCTAAGCGCCCGGCCGTCCTCGAGGGTGTCGGCAATCGGCTTCTCGACGAAGACGTGCTTGCCGCGCTCTGCGCAGGCCGCGCCCTGCTCGGCGTGGATGAAGTTCGGCGTGGCGAGCAGCACCGCCTCGACGCGGGAATCCTCGATCGCCGCCTCGAAGCTCGGTGCCGCCTCGCAGCCGGCCTCGGCCGCGAAAGCCTCGCGCTTCCCGTCATCGCGGCTGAAGCAGGTGATGAGCTCGACCGAGGGTGTGCGGGCGATCGCCTTGGTGAGCTGGCCCGCCCACATGCCCGTGCCGATCAGGGCGAGGCCGACAGGGGTCATGCGGCCGCCACCAGCGGCTCGAAGGGCACGCGCGTGGAGCGTCTCGGCTCCGTCGGCGCGCAGCACGCACAACTGCCCGAGTTGGAGCCCCATGCGCTCGTCCGGCGTGATCGGGTTCGGCTGGACGACGACCGCCATGCCCTCCTCGAACGTCCGCCCCTCGGGCGCCGGCCTCGCGTCGTCCCACGGCCACCACTGCGTGCAGGAGCGGTCGACGATCGGCGGCATGATGTCGACGCCGTAGCCGTGGACGAGGTCGTCGTAGATCGCATAGCCGGCCTCGCCGATCCCCGAGCCGGCGCGGATGGTGTCCGCCTCCGTGGAGCCCGGCGCGAGCACTGCCATGATCGCCTCGTAGGCCTCGAACGCGACGTCGAACATGCGCTGCCAGGGCGGCGTCGGCTCCGCGCCCACGAAGATGGGCCGCTGGATCTGGCCGGTGTAGCCCCAGTAGGAGGCGCTGAACTCGGTGATGATCACGTCGCCCGCGGCGATGCGGCGGTGCGAGGGGTTCTGGGCGGGCAGGCAGCCGTTCGGGTCGTCCATCGCCATCGAGCGGAGGAACATGATGCGCGGCATCCCGCCTTCGGAGCGGTAGGCGGCCTCGCCAAGCGCGACCAGCTCGATGTCGCTCATGCCCGGTCGCGCTCCTTCCGCCAGGGCGACGATCGCCCTGTCGGTGAGCTCGGCGCCCTTCCGCAGCCACTCGACCTCCTCCTCGGACTTGACCAGGCGAAGCCGGGCGTACGGCAGCGTCATGTCGACGAGCTCGAGGTCCGGCAGGTCCTCACGGAGGCGCGCGTGGTGGAGGTAGGGCATGCCCATGGAGAAGGTGGCGTTGACGCCGACGAGCCCGGCCCTACCGCTCGTGACGCCGAGCTCGCGCAGCCGGCGGGCGACCGCCGCCGCCGGGTCGTAGCCGCCCCACTCGATGATCGGCACGTCGCTGACCTCGCGCGCGTTCGGGACATGGTTGGTGAGCCCGGTGTAGAGAGCACTCTCCTCGCCCGCGTCCAGCGGGACGACCAGGTAGCAGTGGTGCAGGTCGAGGTGATTCGAGAGCCAGAACGGGTTCGCCATGTTGCGCGCGGTTGACGCCCGAGTTGCCGAAGACGACGAGCGCCGCGAGCCCGTGTTCCTCCATGAGGCCGCGCGCGAGCCCGTATCTACGCTCCATCTCGGCCGTCGAAAACCGATCCCACATCGATTACGCGAGCTCCTTGCGAAGCCAGTCCGCCACGAGCGGGCGGTACTTGTAGGGGATGTTGTTGCACACGTGATTCCCCTCCTCGTAGAGGACGAAGGAGGTCGCGGGGGCCTCGTCGGCGATCCGCTTCGTCTGCTCCCAGGGGATCACCCGGTCGAGCCTGCCGGTGACCATGAGCCCCGGCCGGTCGAGCTCGCCGATCACCGGCGCCAGGTCGAGCTCGTGCGCCTTCGCACGGGCGTCGTCCTCGTCGCGCGCGCCGGAGTGGTGCTGGAACGCTTCGCGCGTGAGCGAGGGCAACCCCTCCCAGCACTCGCCGAAGTTGTAGGCGCCGCTGACCCCTGCGACGGCCTTCACACGCGGCTCGAGCGCCGCGGCGCGAGGGGCGTAGTAGCCGCCCAGGCTGACCCCGGCCGCGCCGACGCGGTCGAGGTCGAGGTCGTCTCGGCCGGCGAGCGCGTCCAGGGCGGCGGTAACGGCCACCTCGTAATCGGGCCGGATCGGGGTGGCGAAGCCGCTCTCGCCCTGCCCCGGCCCGTCCAGGGAAAAGGTGGCGAGGCCGCGCGAGAGGAAGACATCCTCCCAGCGGAAGAACTCCTCCTTGGTGGAGTCGAGGCCCGGCAGGAGGAGCACGAGCGCCGGCCGTCGGCCTGCCGGCCGCCTGAGGTTGCCGACGAGCCCGGCGCCGTCGAACGGGACCTCGACCCGCTCGCCGGTCGGGTCGACATAGCGGTGAGCCCGGTAGAGGCAGTCGATCGCTGTCTGGTGGCCTCGTGGTTCCGCGCGACGTCGACCCCCAGACGAACTTGCGCGAAGTGGTAGCAGAGGGCGGCCGAGAGAGGCCTTCCCGGCGGTCAGATCGTTCCTGGCCGCTCGGCCTCCTCGGCGAGCGCTCGGTGCTCGTCGGCGGTCTCCGACCCAGGCGTCCAGCCACTCGTCCCAGGTCTCGATCCGGGCGGTCGTCCGCTCGAAGTCGTTCACGTCGACGCCGTTGGAGACGAAGCGGGGCGCCAGTTCGCGATCGCGGCCTGCACGCGAGCGTCAGGCACCGCTCACGACCTCCTCGAGCGAAGTCCCGAGTTCCTCGAGCAGCACGATCGCCGAGTTGCGCCCCGGCGCCGCCGAGACGGAGCCCCCGGGATGGGTGGTGCCGCCGGTCTGGTAGAGCCCTTCGATCGGCGTCCGCGGCGGAAGCGCAGGGCCCCGGACTGCGCAGGGCTCATGTCGCCGCCGTGGCACGTGCCGTGCCAGTTGTGGGCGTTCATCCGCTCCAGGTCGGCGGGCTCTTGACGACGGTGGCGAGGATCGTCTCCTCGGTCATGTTCGGCGCGAAGCGGCGCGAGCTGCTCGAAGTTCCGCCGTGCGACGTCCTCCTTGACGTCCTCCCAGCGCTCCGGGCCGCCGTCTGCGAGCTCGTAGGGGTGAAAGCCGATCACTTTCAGCGCGTGCCGCCCCTCGGGGGCGCGCGACGGGTCGGCGACGCTGCCGCAGACGACGAGCAGAGGCGGATCGTCGTCGGCGAGCAGCCCGCGGCCGACTCCGAGCCCGACACGGAGCAGGCGGTCGACGGACGGGCGCGATCCCGGAGGCGACGGCGTCACCTCGCCGCGGCGACCGGGAAGGTCGGCGCCGCGGTCGTGGCGTAGTGGGTCGGGAAGAGGCAGACACCCTCGCGCCAGCGATCGACCCCGTAGAGGAGTTCCTCGCCCCAGGCCTCGCGCGGAGCCATCTCGCCAGGTGCTTGAGTGCACCGTCGAGAGGACTGCCCGGTCTGCGCGATAGGTCTCGCCGTTCTCGTCTCGACGCCGACGCACTCCCCGTTCTCGAGAACGAGGCCGCTCATCCGCGCGCCCGTGACGATCGTGCCGCCGTGGGCCTCGATCAGCCGCGCGAGCGCGAGCGGGAGCTCGGCAGAGCCGCCTCGGGGCAGCGTCCAGCGGTGCTGCTGGCGCCCGTACGCAAGCGAGTAGGCGAGCAGGCCGGTGCCCGGGCGGTCGGCCGGCTGCACGGTCATGAACGCCATCCAGAGCATGAAGGCCTGGGAGTGCGGGTCCTCGAACTCGACCGGATGACGTCCCAGGCGCTCATCGCCAGCCGTCGCTCCAGGTGACGTCGAGCACCTCGTCAGGACGGGGCGCCCGGCCGGCGGGCTGTTGCGATAGGCGCCGAAGGCGCCCTTCGCCGTGTCGTAGTCGGTGATCAGCCGCCGGTAGGCGTCGGCGTCCCGCGGGGAGAAGCGGGCGAATTCGTCGCACGTGCGCTCGAGGTCGCGCCACTGCGTGAGCGACTCGCCGTCGCCGAAGACGACGTGGACGACGGGATCCGGCCACAGGTCCTCAGCCGTCGTCCTCCGCGAGCCGAAGCTCCCGGAGCGCGGGCTGGCCTGGATGAGGTTGTGGGCCGTCGAGCACGAGTCGTGCCGGAAGCCGGGAAGCGTTAGCTCCTCGGTGCCGTGTTGCCGCCGACCACCGGGCGCTCTTCGAGGACGAGCACGCTCGAATCCCGCCTTGGCGAGGTAGGCGGCGGCGACGAGGCTGTTGTGCCCGCCCCCGCGACGACGACGTCCGGACCGCGCTCATGTCACCTCCGTTGTACGTTGTCAGATAAGGCCATGGCCCGAATCAGCTACGTCGACCCAGCGTCGCTGACCGACCGGAGCTCGTGGAGGCGCTCGAGATGCCCGCCGGTTCGGCACACCGCTGCAGAGACCCAGGCGATCCGCCGCACGTCCCGACCGTCGCCAAGGCTTCTCGCGCGGCTGGGAGCAGATCTTCCGAAACGGAATCGTCGAGCATCCGCTCAAGGAGCTCTGCCGGGTCTACGCTCGAAGACGATCGACTGCCACGACTGAGGCTCGCAACGGTCTCTCCGGGGCGGAGAGCAAGGGCTGACGGAGGCGGGACTACGAACGATCTCCTCGAGTTCGAGAGCCCCGATCGCTTTGACGACCGTCAGAAGACGGCGCTCCTCGACACTAGCATGCTCGTCTGGGATCCCGAGGGCGTCGACGACGTGCTCTGGGCCCGGCTCCGGGGGCACTTCAGCGAGGAGGAGATCGTCGAGCTGGCTCCTTCGTCTGCCTGACCTACGGGCAGCAGCGGGTGATCAAGACCTGGGACGTGGGCCACGGAGAGTCCTGGCCGACACTGCCCGCCGGCCTCGCCCCAGGGGAGGTCGAGGTCGAATGGCGCACCTCGCCGGCGGCATCGACGAGATCCGGGCCCGCGTTCCGGGGGTCGAGGCGACGGCCGCCTACATCCACGACAACGTGCTCACTCGCTGGCCTCCTCGACGAGGAGCTCGAGGACCTTTGCTCTCGGGCTTCCTCGCCGGCCGAGATCGACCCTGCCGAGCACGAGGGGCGCGAGCTCGCGGCGCTCGACTGGGCCTACGCGATCGCCTGGGACTCCGATCTGGCCGACGACGAGCTCTGGGAGCGCCTCGACTCGCTTCCGGCGAGCGAGAGCGCGTCGAGCTCGGCCGCTCGATCGGCTTCGAGCTCGGCCAGCAGCACTCCGCGTGGACCCTCGGACTGCGGCCGGAGCTCCCTCAGCCGACCCTGCCTGATCCAGTAGTCGAAGCGCGTTCCCGCCCAGGACGCGCGCCTCGTCGGCAGGCTCGAGGCCGAGGGCGCGCACGGCCTCGGCGGGCCGCTCGAGGCCATGTCGAACGGGTAGTCGGAACCGAGCAGCACGCGGTCGATGCCCACGAAGTCGATCGCCCGCCCGGAGGAGCGTCTCGTCGTGGGCGACGGTGTCGAGGTAAAAGCGCTTGATCGAGTCCACCGGCGACTCCGCCAGGCGCGAGCGCGCGTCCGGCTGGAAGGTGTGCGGAGTGGCGAAGACGCCCGCGGAGCGCGAGGACGGCGCCACCCGCATGGGCGAGCAGGACCCGAGTTCGGCATGCCGCTCGAGGACGCCCGCCATCACGAGATGCGCGGCATTGATCGTCGACTCCAGCGGGCTTCCGACCGTGTTCCAGAGGAAGTAGTCATTCAGTGCCGCGATGCGAACCCCCGCGTCGTCGGATGTACGAAAACGAGCGCGCGCGTCTCCTCGTCCGTGGCCCAGAAGTCGGCGAAACGGTCGTGCCCGAGGTAGTCGCCGTCCACTCTGGCCGTCACCTCCACGCCCGAGAGGCGGCCGTCCCGCATGAGCTCGACGAGCTCGTCGCCCCCCGAGAGATCCACGGTCCCGAGCACGGCGACGCGCTCGCCGACCATGGCCGCCAGTGCCTCGTTCTGGCGAGCCGTCTCGCGCCGGACGAGGCTCACCGATGGGCAGAGGATCCACCCTGTCGACGCCGGCGCGGTCGCGCTCCTTGAGGATCTTCCCGAGGTCGACGCACTCCCGCACGGTCTCGCGGATCGCTCTTGCCGCCGAGCTCGACGATCGGCCCGCGGTTGTCCCAATGCACCTCCGCGCCGAGGCCCGGCACGATCACGTGAGCGTGCGCGTCGACGACCGCCATGAAAGGAAGACGAGGACGAGCCCGCCGACGACTGACGAGGGCGGAGCCCAGCCAGATCCGCAGGGTCACCCGCTCGACGTGCCGGTCCATGAGCCGCGGCGAGAGCAGGAGGACGACCGGGACGGGAGAGGAGCCCGAGGGCGAGGACGACGGCGATGCTCGGCGAAGTCGAGCGAGGCCCAGCGGGCCCAGACCGAGAGCCCGACCATGGCCCCGCGAGGATCTTGAACGCGAGCGAAGATCCGCGAGCCGAGTGCCGGGCCGTCCACTTGCCGGGCGCAAGGGCAATGCGACCGCGTAGACCAGTACGGCGAGGACCATGCCGAGCGTCAGGCCGAGGAGCGGTGAGGCCAGGCCTTCGAGCCCTTCCTTGATCAGGATCGGGCTGATCGCCCAGGCGAGCGCGGTGGCGAACCCCGGAAGGGTGTCGCTGCCAGGGGCGCCCCAGCCCTCTTGGAAACCCGCTCGAGCGAGACGACGAGGGCGCCTTGTCTCACGAGCCCGACGCCGAGCCAGACGACTGCCACCGGAACCTCCTGCGAGGATCAGTGATGGCAATCACGGCGCCGAAGACGGAGTAGTGGCGAGCAGCGGGCTCGAGCGGGCAGCGCCGATCCGCATCTGGCTCATGTTCAGGAGCGTCCAGCCGAAGCGAGAAGTGGATCACCCCCGGCGAGCGAGAAGTAGAAGAGCGAAAGGGCCGTCGCGTCGCCCAGAAGGCCCGATGTCCTCGGTGGAGAGCGCTGGCGACGACCAGCACGGCCAGGGCGGTGACCCAGCTGGAGGAAAGTCGCCAGGTAGGCGTCCCTCATCTCCCTCGACGGCACGCCGGTTCAGGGTTTGGAAGACGCCGAACCCGAGCCTGGTGGCCGTGCCGCGAGCGCCGGCCCGGTCACCCGGCGGTGGCGTCCTCGCCGACGGTGGCCTGCGGGCCCCCGGTTCGAGGCCGCCTTCGCGTCGGCCTGTGCGGAGCCGCCGAAGAAGAGGTCCGCCATCTCCGGGTTGGCAAGGACGTCTCCCGCGCCGTGCCCACGAGGAGGACGCGGCCGCTTTCCATGACCACGCCGTGCGTCGAGAGACGAAGGCCCGAGCCCACGTTCTGCTCGACGAGCAGGATCGTCTTCCCCCGCCTCCTTCATCAGCTCGATCGACTGGGTGACGTGCTTCAGCGCCTTGGGGTCGAGCCCGAGCGAGGGCTCGTCCAGCAGGACAAGGCGGGGATCGAGCATGAGGGAGCGCCCGAACTCGACCATGCGCCGCTGACCGCCCGAGAGGTTGCCCGCCTTCTCGTCGCCTCGCTCGCTTCGACGATGGAGAAGATCTCGGAGACCTGCGCGTAGCGTTTCTTCACGAGTCGCCTGTCACGGCGAAGCACGTACGCGCCCATGAGCACGTTCTCGCGGACGGTCAGGTTCGGGAAGAGGCCGTGCGACTGCGGCCACCTGGACGATGCCGAGCTTGAGGATCTCGGCAGGGTCGCGTCCTGCGATCGCCTCGCCCGTCGAAATGAACCGCGCCCTTGCGCGGTGTTTGATCAGTCCGCTGACGACGCGGAGCACGGTCGACTTCCCCGCGCCGTTGGGCCCCGACGATGCAGGTGACGGAGCCGTCCTCGACTGCTGAGGTCGAGGCCCTGGAGCACGTCGCCCCCGCCGTATCCTGCAAAGACCTCCTCGAGCCGAATCAGCACCCCCCCCCCCCCCCCCCCCCCCCCTAGCTCACCTCCGCCGGCTCCTCGAGGGCGAAGTCCTCCCCGAGGTAGGCATCGAGCACGGCCGGGTCGGCCTGCACGACCTGCGGCGGCCCGAAGCAGAGGAGACTTCCCGCGCGCGAGCACGCACACCGGGTCGCAGAGCCCGAGGACGAGCGGCATGTTGTGCTCGACGATCAGGAACGTCGTTCCCTGGCGGTTCAGCTCGCGGATCATCTCCTCCATGTGGGCGATCAGCGTCGGGTTCGATCCCGCCCGCCGGCTTGTCGAGCATGATCAGCTTCGGGTCGAGCATGAGGATCTGGGCCAGCTCGACAAGCTTGCCTTGGCCGAAGGAGAGCGTTCCGGCCTCGTGGCCGGCGAACCGCTGCATGCCCACGAACTCGAGCAGCTCGTAGGCGCGCTCCGCCTCGGGGCCACTGACTGCGTCGGCGCCGAGCCGGCGCCAGGAGAACGAGCGGAGCGGTGCGACGACATTCTCGAGCACGGTCATCCGCTTGAAGAGGCGGGTGATCTGGAACGCTCGATGGCGATGCCCCGACGGCGCCCGGCGATAGGGGGCTGAGCCGGTCGATGCGCTGGCCGTCGAACCAGATCTCGCCCCCGATCGAGCGGCATCGTCCCGTCGATGAGGTTGAAGAGCGTCGTCTTGCCGGAGCCGTTCGGCCCGATCAGCGCGGTGATGGTGCCGCGCTCGACGGCGAGCGAGACTCCGTCTACCGCCTTGACCCCGCCGAAGCGCTTCTCGGCGCCGCGCACCTCGAGCAGCGGCCCGGGCGGCGCTTCGGCAGCCTCCGCCGCCGCCCGTTCGACGACACGCAGCGGCTTGCGCTCGAAGCGGGCGCCGACCTCAGCGGCAGTCTTGGACTCGCGCCGCCGCGTGACGATCTCGCGCGTGCTCGGGATGATCCCGCGCGGCAGGACGAGGACGACGAGCGCGAGCAGCGCGCCGAAGAAGATCAGCCGCTGGTTCGCGCCCCAGATGTCGTCGCCGAACCAGCGGTTGAAGTCGTTGTTCGTGATCTGGTTCAGCGGCTCGAGGATGAAGGCGCCGAGGACGGGCCCCCAGATCGTCCCGCGCCCGCCGATGAGGACGGCGAGGACGACGAACACGCTGTAGACGATGTCGAACTGGTTTCGCGGGTCGATGAAGCTCAGGTAGTACGCGTAGACACCGCCGGCGGCGCCGATCCAGACGGCGCTCGCGATGTAGGCGAGCATCTTGTAGATCGGGGTGTTGACGCCGACCGCGGCTGCCTTGTCCTCGTCCTCGCGGATCGCGATCAGTCCCATGCCGAACTTCGTGCGCCGGATCCACCAGGCCGTCGCAATCGAGATGAGCAGGAGCCCGAAGAAGATGTAGTAGAAGGGCAGGTTCGCCCACTCCCGGGGCCACGACGGGAGCGGCAGCGAGAGCCCTCTGTTGCCGTACGTGAGCTGGCCCCAGTTCAGCGTGACGAGCGGGATCACCGAACAGGAACGCGATCGTGAGGATCGACGAACGAGTGCCCGCGCGTGCGCATGATGATCGGGCCGACCGCGGCCGCGAAGAGGCCCGCGACTATGGCCGAGATGGGGATGAAGTAGAACGGGTTGGCGCCGCCCTGGCCGAACTCGTCCTCTTCACCGAACACGCGCAAGGAGAGGATCGCCGTCGTGTAGGCCCCGATCCCGAGAAAGACCGTCTGGCCGAGCGAGACGTAGCCGGCGAAGCTGGAGACGCTGATCCAGCCGCTCGCCATGATCGCGAGCAGAAGCGAGAGGATGATGATCGTCTGGTAGATCCGGTTGTCCGAGATGACCGGGAAGACGAGGATCGTCACGAAGAGCGCGACGATCGCGAGCGCGCCCGCGTCCTCGCCGGAAAGCGGAGTGCCGCGGTCACAGCGCCACGTCCTCTCTGGAGCTTCCGCGCCCATGAGCCCCGGCGGGTGGACGAGGAGCACGACCAGGATCACGACCCACGGCACCATGGTCGCCCACTTCGGGGGAGATGTAGGTCCGCAAGGCCGCTGTTCTCGGCGACGCCGAGCATGAGCGCGCCGACAACCGCTCCGGAAAGGCTCCCCATCCCGCCCAGGACGATGATCCCGAGCAGGCGGGAGATCCAGGCGTAGTGCGAGGCCGGCAGGAACGGGTAGAGCACGGCCGCGATCCCCGCCGCCCGCGCCGGTGGTCGCGACGCCGATCGCGAAGGTGAGGGCCGCGACCGTGCTCGGGTCGACCCCGACGAGCTTGGCGGAGTCCATGTTGGCCGACACGGCCCGGATCGCCCGCCCGAGCCAGGTCACCTTGATGATCACCCAGAGGATGACGAGCACGCCGACCGCGATCGCGCACCCAGAGAATGCGCCTTGCGCAGGTAGATGTCGCCGATCGTGAACGACTGGTTGAAGTAGTCGGGGGTCGCCCGGTGGAGCGTCGCGGTCCACACCAGCCCCATCACGCCCTCGATGATGAGGGCCGATCCTCGAAGGTCAGGATCACCGACGTGGACGCAGGCCTTCCCTGGATCGAGCGGATCGTCGACATGTAGAGGCCGTAGCCGATCAGGAACATCGCCGGCGTCGTCACGAGGACGCCGAGCAGCGGGTCGAGCCCGGTCTCGTTCCACGCCGCCCACGTGACGAAGGCGGCCAGGATGATGAGCGCGCCCTGGGCGACGTTGATCACGTCCATGACGCCGAAGATCAGCGTCAGGCCCGATGCGAGCAACGCGTAGACGCCCCCGAGGAGGAGGCCGAGGACGATGAACTTGGACGAGTTGGGTCACCTTCGCTCCGGAGAGGGTGGAGCCGGCCGGGAGCGGGGCTCAGCCCGGCCGGCTCCGGTCTAGCCTCGACGGGTCGTTAGTGGTCCCGACCACGCGGGCTTGGGGTTGGCGATCATCTCGTCGGACGTCGCCGACCTCCTCCGGCAGGACGATCTCCTCGTCGCCGCCCTGCCACTGGGCGAGGAGGAACGCCTGCTCCGGCGCGCCCTGCTCCTTGTCCCGGCGCCCCCCAGCTTGCTCGAGGATCGTCTCCACGGAGTTCTCGTGCAGCCAGTCCTTGAGGGCGGCCTGGTCGTCGATGGACCCGACTTCTTCGACTGCCTCTTCTGGAGGACCTGCGCGGCCGCGTAGGCGTCCGCGGCGTCCTCGGCCGGATCGGTCGTCGTACTTGGCCCGGTAGGCCTCCAGCAACTCCTCGTTCCTGGTGGGGCCCCGTCGACGCGCAAGCGCACCGGGTGAAGATGCCCTCGGTGTTGTCGACCCCGATCGCGTCCGAGTACTGGTCCCGCGCAACGACGGGGTCGAGGCCTGGAACATCTGCTTCGTGCTGTAGCCCGCCGCGCTGAGCGCCGTGATCAGGTTGGACACCGTCCTGTAGGCCCGCGGAGCCCTGCGCGATGACGTCGCTCTGTTCCGCGGCGATGTCTGCCGCGATCGCGTCGAAGTTCACCGTCTCCGGCGGGTAGATCTCCGAGTAGACCGTTTCGACGCCGGCCGCCTCGAGCCGTTCCTGGATGCCCTCGGCGACCGGGGCGCCGAACGGATCGTCGGCCGCCACGTACGCGGCCGTTGCCGGCTTCTCGCCCTCGGGCAGGCCCGTGACCCACTCCGAGAAGAGGTCGGCCTGGTGCGGCGCCGTCGCCTGCTGCGCGAAGAACAGGTACTCGAAGCCGCGGTTGAACATGTCGGGCGAGCCGCCCGCCGGCTCGACGTACACCATCTGCTCCCGCTCGGCGACGGCCGAGGCCGGGATATTTAGGAGCGAGGAGAAGGTTCCGAGCAGGAGATCGACGTTGTCCTGCTCGATGAGCGCGTTGTAGTCCGTCACGACGAGGTTCTGGTCGGACTGGTCGTCCTTGATGACCATCTCTACTGGTCGGCCGAAGGAGGCCTCCGCTCTCGTTCACCATCTCCATCCAGACCTCGTAGCCCTGCATGGGCGGCATACCGCAACTCTCTGATAGATTACCCCGTGAGCGGGAGGGACGCGCCGATCACGACTCGGGTCGCCGCTCGCTTCTCCCCCCGGTTCCGGTTCCCACCCCCGGTCCCACCTGCACTCTCCCGTTGTCGCTCACCCCCCCGCTGCAGCCCGCGCGCAACGCCGAGCGCGACGAGGACCGGAAGCGAGCGCAAGCAGCCAAACGATCCTTCGCATCAGAGACCTCCGTTCCGCAGTTGTTTTCCCCCGCTCTCTCCTTAGACGACATGGATCTCGATCCCGAAGTCGTTGATCGCAGCTGCCCCCCCCTTGCTCAGGTAGAGCGTGTTCTCGATGCACGCCGAGCCGACTCCGGGCACGAAGATGCCGGGCTCGACGTTCATGAAGCTGCCCGAACGCAGCTCCGCCGTCTCGCCGTGTGCGATGACCGGCCGCGACGAGGTGGTGATGCCGGTGGTGTGGCCGAGGTAGACGTGGTTCGAGTAGTCGCCGTAGCCGGCGTCGACCGCAACGCTCCGTTGCCGAGCTCCCAGAGATCGCCGCCGCTCACGCCCGGGCGCGCCTCCCCCGAGACGAGGACTCGATACATCTGGCCGCGACCTCGTAGATCTCGCGCCGCTCGCGCGAAGGCTCGCCGACGGAGATCGTCCGGTCGGTATCCGTGTAGCAGCCCGCGAGGGAGGCGGAGAGGTCGAGCCAGAACATCTGGCCCTCCCTCCTCGAGCCGGCGGCTCGTGTAGAGGAACGGCCGCACGTTCGAGATCGCCTCGCTCGAAGGAGCCCGTGTTCACGTGGGTCGACATGCCGCTCCCGTGCAGGAACTCCGCCCCGAGCTCCGGCCATCCGCTCGAGCGAGCGGAAGCAGAACTCGTGCTCGGGCACGCCGGCCGCGGCCGCCTCGACCGCCGCAGCGAGGCCGGCGTCCGCCACGGCGGCCGCCCCGGGCGGATCCCGGCAGCATCGTGGTCCGACGGGGTCGCGACCAGCTCCTCCCGCCAGACCCCGATTCCCTCCTCAACGTCGCCGTCGGCCTGCGACCCGTCCGGGGCAACCTGCGCGTCGCGTACACCGTCGGCATCTCGCCGCTCAGGACTCCGATCCGCCCGCCCGTCCGAGGCCGGCGGCGCGGAGCGCGTCGCGCAGCGTCGCCCGATTAGCTCCTCCGCATGCCAGCGGCGGCCCGGGGGTCGGGTAGGAGCGGACGTCCTCGATCCACGACATGCGCCTCGCTTCCTCCACGTGCCACGGCTGGTCGACGAGGAGAATCGGGTCGCCCTCCACCGGCAGGATGAGCAGGAGCTCGCCGAGGGGAACACGTGGAGGAGTAGCCCGCCAGGTACCGGGTCGGATCGGCATTCCCGCCCGCCGTGGCGTAGATGACCACACCGTCGAGGCCGCGGGGCTGCATGGCCTCCCTCGCGCTCGCCGAGCGTCTTCTTGCTCGCCGGAGGGTGGCTTCGGCGAAGGCCGTGGACTGCTCGCGGTGCTCTCTCCGCGGGTCTCGCGCTCGCCGGGGGGGCGGGGGGGTCAGGGAGGTGGGGCTGGGCGGGGCGTGCTCGCGCGCGGGGAGGCCCTCGGGGAGACTTCCTGCACGGACCCGATGCTCTCGCGGAGGGGGCCTCCGGGGGCCGCCGTTCGCCGACCCACCCTGGGGGGGGGGTAGCGTCCGTGAGTGGGAGGGGGGGAGGGTGGGGGGCGGGCAGGAGGGGGGTGGGAGGTGCCGGGGGGTTGGGGGGGGGGTCGTGGGGGGGGGGGGCTGGGGGGGGGGTTCGTCAGGGGGGGTGGTGGGGGGGTCCGGGGCCGGAGGTCGCGGCGCGACGCTGGTCTCATTCGGCAGGCCGGCCGGCTCCTCGATCAGCGTCGCGAGCGTGTCCAGGAACTCCGCCCCGCGCGCGCCGTCGATCACGCGATGATCGCACGAGAGCGAGAGGGCGATCGTCGGGCGCACGGCCGGCGCGCCGTCGACGGCGACCACGCGCTCGACGATGCGCCCGACGGCGAGGATGGCGGCCTGCGGTGGGTTGAGGACGGCGAGGAAGGCGTCGACCCCGAACATCCCGAGATTCGAGATCAGTGAACGTCCCCCCGGTGACGTCCTCGGCGCGAACGCTGCGCCCGTGCGAGCGCGTCGACGACGTCGCGCCGCTCGGCGATGTCGCGGAGCCCGAGCCGTCGGCGTCGTGGATCACCGGCACGACCAGTCCGTCCTCGACCGCGACCGCGATCCCGACGTTCATCTCGCGTTCACCCGGATGCTCCCTTCGGGCCAGGCGGCGTTCAGACGCGGGTGGCCGCCAGCGCCTCGGCTGTGACCCGGACGAGGAGGTCGGTGAGTCACCTCGCGTCCCAGTCGGGTCCGCGCGTCCTCGCCGAGCTCCCGAGCCGGCCCGCGTCCACCTCGCGCGCGAGATAGAAGTGCGGCGCGTTCGGCCAGCTCTGCGGCGTCCGCTCGGCCATCCGCTCCAGATGCGCGATCCGCCAGTTCCTCCCCGCCCGGAGTTCCGGGGCCGGGCTCCCGTCGGGGATGTCGGCCGCGACGACGGCGCCCTGCGGTCCGCTGCCGCCGCGAGCGCGGCGAGGTCGACGCCGCGCTCGGCCGCGAGTCGCCGCGCCTTGGGGGAGGCGAGCGGCTCGGGGTGCGGTGGGCGCGCCGGGGCCGCCCCCGCGCCGGAGCGGCCGCGACGAGGCCCGGCGCCACGATCGCGCCGTGCCCTCGCTGGGCGTGGGCACGTCCTCGCCGGGAGCGACGATCACCGCGATGCCTCCCCGACCGGCACCTCCTCGCCCTCGCCCGCGCCGACCGCCGCGAGCCGCCCGTTCGCGGGCGCCTCGACCTCGACGGTGACCTTGTCCGTCTCGACCTCCATCAGCGGCTCGCCCTTCGCGACCTCGTCCCCCTCGGCCTTGAGCCAGCGGAGGACCTTGCCGGTCTCCTGGGCCATTCCGAGGGCGGGCATGATCACGTCCGTAGGCACGGCCTCCGTTCCGCTCACGCCTCGATTCCCGCGCCTTCGCCGCGGGCGCCGGCGACGACCCAGTCGAGCGTGCCGCCCTGGTTTCGTGCGACTCGGTCTCGCGCATCCCCGGCAGCGCCCCCGCCGTGTAGTGGCCACCCGCTGCGACGAGCAGCTCCTCCGCCGGGAAGCGCGTGATCATCTCGCAGCCGTCGGCCGTGACGACGAGCTGCTCCTCGATCCGCGCCGCCGACCAGCCGTCCGAGGCGGGCCAGAAGGTCTCGAGCGCGAAGACCATGCCCTCCTCGATCACCTCGGGGTGGTCGAAGGAGACCAGCCGGCTGAAGATCGGCTTCTCCCAGATCGAGAGCCCGACGCCGTGGCCGTACTGGAGGGCGAACGCCGCCTCCTCGTCCGGGAAGCCGAACTCCTGCGCCTCCGGCCAGACCGCGACGACGTCGGCCGTCGTCACGCCGGGCCGGATCAGGGAGATCGCGTGGTCGAGGATGTCGCGGCGCGCTTGTAGGCGTCGACGAGAGCGGGCGATGCGCTGCCGACGGCGAACGTGCGGTAGTAGCACGTGCGGTAGCCGTTGTAGGCGTGGAGGATGTCGAAGTACGCGGGGTCGCCGGGCCGGAGCATCCGATCGGTGAAGACGTGCGGGTGCGGGCTGCAGCGCTCGCCCGAGATCGCGTTCACGCCCTCGACGTGCTCCGAGCCGAGCTCGAAGAGGACCTTGTTCACCAGCGCGACGCACTCGTTCTCCCGGATCCCGGGCGCATCGCGCGGAAGAGCTCCTCGTAGGCCGCGTCGACCATCGCGCACGCAGTGCTGAGCAGCGACGAGCTCGTCGACGGTCTTGATCTTGCGGATGTCCTGCATGAGCGCCTGGCCGTCGACGACCTGGATCCCCTCGTTCTGGAGTGCGCGCAGCACCGGCAGCTCGATCACGTCGACGCCGAGCGGCTCGCCGAGGAGGCCGCGCGCCTCGAGCTCCACGCGGATCTTCTCGGCGACCGACTCGGCCCGCCCCTTCACCGCCCCGCGAAGCGTCGAGATCCCGGCGCGGGATCGCTCCTCGCCGAGCCACGGATTGTAGATCTTGTGGTGGCGGGCGGCCGAGCCGAAGTCCCACATGATCGGGTCGTCGCCCTGCGGGAGCAGGCAGAAGCGGATGAGCTTGTCCATCGCCCACGTCCCGATGTGGGTCGCCGTGATGTAGCGGATGTTCGCCATGTCGAAGCAGAGGAGCGCGCCCAGCTCCGAACGGGCCAGGCCCTCCTTGGCGCGCGCGAGCCGCTCGCGCCGGAGCCGCTCGAAGTCCACCCGCTCCTCCCAGTCGACCGCCATCGTCCCGTACGTCCTCACACCCATGTCATTCCTTTCCCGCGAGGGACTCTGGCGAGCTCGAAGACACCTTCGGCGGTCGGCACCGTCTGATCCTCGAGCGTCGGCGAGAAGGGGATCGGGACGTCCATAGCTGCCGCCCGCCGACCGGCGCGTCGAGCTAGTAGAAGGCGCCCTCGCCGATCACAGCGGCAAGCTCTGCAGAGGCGCCGAAGCTCCGGTGGCCCTCGTCGACGACGATCACCCGGCCGGTCTTCCTGGCGGAGGCGACGAGCGCCTCGCGATCGAGCGGGACGAGCGTCCGCGGGTCGATCACCTCGGCGCTGATGCCCGAGCGGCCGAGCTCCTCGGCCGCCTCGAGCGCCACGTACACCATCGAGCTCGTGGCCACGAGCGTCACGTCCTCCCCGGCGCGCTTCACGTCGGCGACGCCGAAGGGGAGCGTGTACTCCTCCTCGGGCACCGGCCCCTTCGTCGCGAACATCATCTTGTCCTCGAATAGGACGACGGGCCCGTCGTCGCGGATAGCGGACTTCAGGAGCCCCTTCGCGTCGTACGGCGTCGACGGAAGCGCGACCTTGAGGCCGGGGACGTGCGCGACCCAGGCGTGCAGGCTCTGGCTGTGCTGGGCGGCTGAGCGGCGGGTCGCGCCGAGCGTGGTGCGCACGGTCAAGGGCGCCTTCAGGCGGCCGCCCGACATGTAGTGCACCTTCGCCGCCTGGTTCACGACCTGGTCCATGACCAGCGTCATGAAGTCGCCGAACATGATGTCCACGACCGGCCGCAGCCCGGTCATCGCCGCGCCGAGCCCGATGCCGGTGATCCCCGCCTCGGAGATCGGCGAGTCGAGCACCCGCTCCGAGCCGAACTCGTCCACGAGGCCGGCCAGCACCTTGAAAGGCGTTCCGGCCTCGGCGACGTCCTCCCCGATCACGAACACGGTCGGGATCGCGCCGAAGCTCCTCCGCCAGCGCCTCGTTGACCGCCTGGGCGAGGGAGAGCTCACGCGTCTCGGTGCGCTCGGGGCTATGGATAGACATGCTGGTCGACCTCGCCGGGGTCCGGGAAGGGCGCCTCGAGGGCGGCGGCGACGGCCGCCTGCACCTCGTCGGCGATCTCGCTCTCGATGCGGTCGAGCGCCTCACGGCTGACGCCGCCGTCGGCAAGCAGCCACTCGCCGAGGATGCGAAGCGGATCGCGCTCGCCGGACCAGGAGGTCTCCTCTTCCTGGCTGCGGTAGTAGGAACGATCCACATCGCCGACGTGATGACCGTGGAAGCGGTAGGTGTTGCAGGCGAGGAACGACGGCCCGTCGCCGGCCCGTGCGCGCGCCACGGCCCGGGTCGCGGCCGCGTAGACGGCACGCGCGTCCTGACCGTCGACCTCCTCGGTCGGGATGCCGAAGGCGGCGGGACGCGCGGCGACCTCGCCGGCGGTCGTCTCCGAGTAGTGCGTGTACTCGTTGTAGAGGTTGTTCTCGCAGACGTAGATCACCGGGAGCTTCCAGAGGGAAGCCATGTTCATCACCTCGTAGAGCACGCCCTGGCCGAGCGCCCCCTCGCCGAAGAAGCAGACGGCCACCTGATCGGTGCCGCGGCTCTTCGCCGAGAACGCGGCGCCGGTCGCGATCCCGGCCGAGCCCCCGACGATCGCGTTCGCGCCGAGGTTGCCGTTCTCGTGGTCGGCGATGTGCATCGAGCCGCCCTTGCCGCGGCAGTAGCCCGCCTCCTTGCCGAGGAGCTCGCAGAACATCCGGTCGACCGCCGCGCCCTTCGCCAGGCAGTGCCCGTGGCCCCGGTGCGTGCTGGTGATGTAGTCGTCCTTCCTGAGCGCGGTACAGACGCCGACGGCGACGGCCTCCTCGCCGATGTAGAGGTGGGCGAGGCCGGGCATCTTCGCGCCGCGGTAGAGCTCGTTCACGTGCTCCTCGAACGTGCGGATCCGCTGCATGCCCTGGTACATCTGGAGCCCGAGGGCTGCATCGACGTCGGCGAGTGGGCGAGCCCGCGTAGCCACGGTCAGGGCGCCACCTTCCGCACGCCGGCCATCTGCGCGAGGACCTCGTAGACGACTGCGAAGTCCTGCTCGGCCAGGCCCATGCCGCGCGCGGCGGTCAGAAGCTCGTTCGAGATCGCCGTCGTCGGCATCGGGACGTCCAGCTTCCGGCCGGCCTCGAGCGCGAGGATCATGTCCTTCTGCATCATGTTCACGTCGAACCAAGCCTCGTCCGGCATCTCGAGCACGAACGGCCCGCGGTACTTCAGCATCGGCGAGGCGATGACGCTTTCGAGGAGCGCCTCCACGGCGACCTCGCGGTCGATCCCGTCCTTCTCGGCGAGCAGCAAGCCCTCGCTGAAGGCGACCATCTGCACCTGCAGGCTCAGGTTGATGGCGATCTTCATCAGCAAGGCCTGGCCGTTCGAGCCGATGTGAAGTGACCTTGGGGCCGATGTCGAGCAGGACCGGCTCGACGCGGGCGAAGGCGTCCTCGTCGCCCCCGACCAGGATCGAGAGCCTGCCCTCCTCGAGCGTGCTGACGCTGCCCGAGACGGGCGCGTCGAGCATCTGTGCGCCCAGCTCAGCAACCTGCTCGGCCAGCGCGCGGCTCGCCTCCGGCGTGCCGGTGGTCATGTCCACGTAGATCTTCCCGGGGCCGAGGCCGGCGAGGATCCCGTCCTGCCCCTGGGTCACCGCCTCGACGCGCCCCGACGTGTCGTGACCATGCTGAAGACGACGTCGGCGGCCTCGGCGACCTCGCGCGGCGTCTCCTTCAGGTCGAGCCCGAGCTCCACGAGCGGCGCCGCCTTCTCCCGCGAGCGGTTGTAGCCGCACACGGTGTGCCCGGCCGCGAGCAGGCGTCGAGTGACGCCGCCGCCCATGATCCCGAGTCCCACGAAGCCGAGGTTCGACTGGGATCGCCCGGCTCTGCTCGCCTTCGCGGTCGCCGCCTCGACCGCCTCTTCGACACGGGCGAGGTGCTCGTGCATCTGCGCGCGCGCGTCGTCGGGATTGCGCTCGGCCATGGCGGCGATGATCAGCCCGTGGTCTTCGATCGACTGCTCGGGGCTGCCCGGGATCCGGTAGATCGAGCCCAGCGCGCGCTCGAGCTGATCGCGGATCGCGTGCATGAGGTGGAGGATCATCCGGTTCTGCGTCGCCTCGGCGATCGTGAGGTGGAAGGCGACGTCGGACTCGATGTACTCCTCCTGGTCGGCCAGACCGTCGCGCATGAGCTCGGTCGCGGCCCGCATGCGGTCCAGGTGCGATTCATCGCATCGCTCGGTGGCGAGCGCGACCGCCTCGCCCTCGAGGATCCGGCGCACCTCGAAGAGCTCGCGCAGGCTTCCCTCCTCGACCGCGAGGAGGAGGGAGAGCGAGTCGTTCAGCGGGTTTCGGAAGGTGGCGACGGCGAACGCGCCGCTGCTCCCGGTGATCAGCCCTCTCGACTCGAGCATCCGCAAGGCCTCGCGAACCGAGGAGCGGCCGACGCCGTAGTGCTGCATCAGCTCGCGCTCGGTGGGGAGCGCATCCCCCGGCTGCAGGTGGCGCTCGCTGATCAAGGCGAGCAGGCTCTCCGCGACGAGCTCGTACGTGTTCCGGCGCTCGATCGGCCGGCTCGTCGCCAGGAGGTCGCGCGGTGTCTGATCGTCAGACAACGGTGCATGTATATCCGGAGTGCCTCCTGCGCGCAAGCGGGTTCTTGACAGCCGGCGAGACGTGGGCAGATACTCGGCTTGTCTGACAGTCGGACAGTCTAGGTCCCCCGGAAGGAGAGGAGGAATGACGGTGAGACGCTTGCTCAGGGGGAAGCTCCTGATCGGTCTCGGGCTGGTCGCGGCGATCGTCGTTGCCGCGATCTCGGCGAGCCCGCAGTCCGTGAACCAGCAGGTCGCCGCGGCGAACGCCCCGGACCTGATCCTCTACAACGGCAAGATCTCGACGCTCGACGCCGAGAGCTCCGTCGTCAAGGCGATCGCCATCCGCGACGGGGTGATCATCGCGACCGACGACCAGAGCGGGCGCATCAAGGCGCTGGCGGGCAAGGGCACGACGGTGGTCAACCTCAACGGTCGCCGCGTGCTTCCAGGGTCTGATCGACGGCCACCTGCACGGGATGCGGGAGGGCTACCACTGCTGGACCGCAGTGGTCCGGCTCGACCTGGTCACCAGCCGCGCCACGGCGCTCGCGATGTACGCGGCCAAGGCCGCCGAGCTCGCCGACGGCCGCTGGATCTGGACGACGGCGGGCGGCTGGAACCTGAACCAGCTCGACGTTCCGCAGATCTTCACGTTCGCGGAGCTCACCGCCGCGGCCCCGGCGAACCCGCTGTGGATCACCGGAAGCGGCTTCGCCGGGCCCAGGGTCAACCAGGCAGCGCTGGACGCGCTCGGGCTCGCGCCCGGGTCGCCCGGCGTCGTCCTCGACGCCAACGGCCAGCCGACCGGTCAGCTGGTCGCGCCGGCGACGACGCTGGCGAACCAGGCCATCCTCGCGCAGCTCGACGCGCTCGGCATCGACGGCGAAGCCGAGTGCCTGAGCGACTTCATCGAGGAGGCGAACAGCCGCGGCCTCACCGCCTGGAAGGACGCCGGCGGCAACGACGCCCCCTGGGGCACCGGCGGCGCGATCAACGACAAGCTCCACGTCGAGGAAGGCGCGATGGCGCTCTACCGCTCCGAGGGCCTGAACGCCCGCATCGTCTTCAACGCCATGAGCGGGTACGACATCAACCGGGTGATTCCGGAGACGCAGAACGCCCTCGGCTTCCTCGGCGACGACATGTTCAAGTACCTCGGCCCCGGCGAGGACGTGATGGCGACCGACCCGCCCTACGCCGACGTCATGCGCTGGTCCGCCAGCAAGCGGCTCAGCGTCGAGACGCACGTCGGCGACATCGACGCGATCCTCAACGGGTTCGAGGCGGCCAACGCCGTCCACCCGGTCGGCGAGCTCAAGTGGCGCATCGCCCACCCGAACCCCGGGCAGCCCAGCGACGAGCAGCTCGCACGGGCGAATGCGCTCGGCATCGGCTGGGCCCTGACGTTCTCCGCCGTGAGGAACGGGGCGACCGGCCCGCGCTACCGCACCGTGATGGAAAGCGGCGCACACATGTGCCTTGCGACGGACGCGATGAACGTCGCGCCGTGGGCGCCGTTCCAGAGCCTCTGGTACGTCACCACGGGCGACACGCTGCTCCCGGGCGTGCCCGGCGTTCCCGCCGACCAGCAGCTCACCCGGGAGGAGGCGTTGCGACACGCCACCGTCGAGTGCGCCTGGTTCCTCGACCTGGACGGGAAGCTCGGGACGCTCGAGCCCGGGATGCTCGCGGACCTGATCGTCGTGAGCGACGACTACTTCACGGTTCCCGACGACGAGATCAAGGACCTGAAGCTCGCTCCTGACGGTCGTCGACGGCCGCATCGTCTACGCAGACGGACCGTACGCCGGTCTCGAGTAGACGAGGCCACACTGGCAGGCAGGAGGCTCCCCCGCCCCGTGCGGGGGAGCCTCGTTTTCGTACGCTCCAGGCATGGAGCACATCCTCGAGCGCCGGCAGGTAGTCCCGGTCTCCCTCGCGGAGGCGTTCGCGTTCTTCGCCGACCCCTGGAACCTCGAGGCGATCACGCCGCCGTGGCTCGGGTTTCGCATCGTCGAGGCCCCGCAGCGGCTCGAGCGAGGCTCCCGCCTGCGCTACCGCCTCCGCCTCTTCGCGCTCCCGATCCGCTGGAGCAGCGAGATCGTCGACTGGCGACCGCCGCGAACGTTCACGGATCGCCAGCTGTCCGGCCCCTACCCGCTCTGGGAGCACACCCACCGTCTCAGCCCGGTACCGGGCGGAACCGAGATCTTCGACCTCGTCCGCTACCGGCTCCACGGCGGCCCCCTCGCGCCGCTCGTCCGGCGTCTCGCGGTCGGCCGCTGGCTGGACGAGATCTTCGACTACCGGGCTGCGCGCATGCGCGAGCTGTTCGGATGACCGGGCCGGAGTGCCCGGGCTGCGGCGCGCCACCGGCGATCACGGTCGGCGCGCCGTTCGTCGGCACCGTCGGCGTCCTCTGGTGGAAGCGCCCGTTCGAGGAGCAGCTCTATCGCTGCGCCGAAGGTCACATCTACTCGGTCTACGTGAGCGGGGAGACGACGACCACCGAGCTGCACGAGAGCGTCGAAGCGTGGCTCCGGGCCCGCACGGGCACGGACGCGCCCGCTCGGCCGCCGGGCCTCTAGTCTCAGTCGAGCAGATCCGAGCGTGCGGTTATCACCCGATCGACGACCGCGCCCTCGTAGCCGGGCACGAGGCCCGGGCGGCCCTTGCCGACGACGCGGAAGATGGTCACCGGCCCCTCCACGAGGTCGCCGTACTCGTCGAAGCGGATGTCGCCGAGGATGCCGTCCTCGACCGTCGTCCGGCGAAGCTCCTCCGTCACCGACGAGCGCGTGCCGTCGGAGCGGGCGATCGCATCGAGCAGGATCTCGGCCGCCTGGGCGGCGTACGCGACGGAGGACGACGGGCTCGGCTCGCCTGCTCGGGTGGCTTCGAACTCCTCGAGAAACCGCTTGCCCGGGGGTGGAAGCTCGCCGTTCGGCACGCCGTAGACGCTGAGGTACATCCCTCGTGCCGCCGGCCCGGCGGCCTCGATCAGATCCGCGGCGGAGCCGAACCGGTCGGGGGCGACGAGCGCCACGTCGGGACCGAGCCGGGCGCGGAGATCCCGAACCAGGGCGCCCCCGTTCGGATAGAGGAAGCCGCCGATGAAGACCGCGTCGGCACGAGTCCGGTCGATGCGCTGGGCGAGGCGCTCGAAGCTCCGAGCCTCGGCGCTCCACCCCTCGGTGGAGCCGACGACCTCGAGCCCGAGGTTCCGCGCCGCCGTGGCCACGTCGGTACCGAAGTAGGGGTCCGGCAGAGGACGAACAGGCGCCGCGCGCCCAGCTCCTCGACGAGCTGGGCGCCGGCCACGGCCTGCAGGTGGTCGGCGGCCGCGATGCGGACGAAGTTCCGCTCGCCCGTCGGGTACCGATCCTCGAGCTCGCCCGGGCGCATGTCCGCGTAGGGGCGCGTGAGCCCGGTCCAGGTGTTCGAGGGGCTGATCATGGCCAAGGCCCCGCCGGGGGCCTGGTTCGCAATCGGGATCTGGACGCCGGCACAGCCGGAGTTGTGCGGGCCGACGACGCCGAGCACGGCGAGATTACGGGCATAGGCCTTCGCGTTCGAGAAGCATTTGTAGAGGTCGTAGTCCCCGGCCTGGGCCGTCGAGTCGTCGCACGACTGGTAGCCGACGGTGTATTGCCCCGCCCTGAAGTCGCGCTGCTCGAGGACGAAGCGGATCGCCTCCGTCATGGGCAGGGTGGCCGCTCGGGTCTGGCCCTGCAGCGGGAGATCGGACGCGATGACGAAACGCGGGCTGCCCGCTCCGCCGTAGAAGAGCTTGCCGCAGGAGGAAGCCGGGAGGGCCTCCTCGGCGGACGGCGGCCCCGCCGACGGTCACCCAGACGCGCGCCCTCGCCCACGGCGATTCCGCGCGGTGCCGCCATCCGGCTGACGACCCGAGCTTCGTTCGTGTCCGGGTCGATGCGGTAGACCTCGTCGGCGATCTCGTTGGTCGCCCAGACCGCCCCCTCGCCGAAGGCGACCCCGCCGACGCCGACCTCGAGCGGGATGGTGCGCAGGATGGGCTCCGGGTCGGGGTCGATCCGCCAGACGCTGCCGCCGACGGGATCGGCGACCCAGACCGCGCCGGCGCCGACGGCGAGCACGGTCAGGCTCTCGGCGGCGACCGGGATCGCCTTCGAGGCGGCGTTCGTTCGAGGATCGATCTCGACGACCTCCCCTCGGTCGTTGAGGATCCACACCTCGCCCTCGCCCGCAGCGATGCTCAACGCCCCGGACGCCGGCAACGCCCGCCACGACCCGGTTCGTCCGCGGGTCGATCCGGGAGACGCTCAGATCGGGATTGACCACCCAGACAGCGGCATCCGTCACCGCGATGTGCGGTCTCAGGCTGTCCTGCGAGACCCAGGTGAGAGCCGGGCCGCTTGCCCGGGACAGGGGGATCGTCTCGTCGACGACGGCCGACTCCGGGGCGAATCGGGACACGCTCTCCGGAAGCGCAGTCCTTCCCTGGCGCACGCCGTTTCCGATCCAGATCGCGCCCGCGCCGACGGCGAGGTCGGTCGGCGTCGAGCCCGTGCCGAACGTCCGCACGACGGCGCGCTCCTTCGGATCGATCTGCGAGACGGTCCTGTCGTCGGCGTCGAGCACCCAGACGCTCCCTTCCCCGACGGCGATGCTCGTGGGCGCCGTTCCGAGGGGGATGGTCGCCAGGAGCTCGCCCGTCCTCGGATCCAGCACGCCCGCGTTGCCGCCCGCGATCGTCTCCTCGCTGCCGTGCGACTGTCTCGCTGCCTCCATCGCGGACCAGCAGGACGGCGACTGCACCAACGGCCGCCGCGAGCAGGAGGGCGCCGGCGAGGACGAGCAGTCGCGCGCGGCGCCGGGCGGGCCTCGGCCCCAGCCTCCGCGCCGGCGCCGCGAGCTCCGGGTCCTGCTCCAGGATCTGGCGCTCGAGCCGCTGCAGGCCCTGGCTCGGCTCCAACCCGAGCTCCTCGGCGAGGGCCAGACGGAACTCCTGGTAGACGTGTAGCGCCTCGGCCTGGCGGTCCGAGCGGTAGAGGGCGAGCATGAGCTGGCCCCGGAGCCGCTCCCGCAGCGGATGCCGAGCGACGAGCGCCTCCAGCTCGCCGATCAGCTCAGTGTGGCGGCCGAGCGCGAGGTCGGCCTCGATGCGCTCTTCGAGCGCCGTCAGCTGCAGCTCGTCCAGGCGCGCGATCTCCGTCTGTGCGAACGACTCGTAGGTGAAGTCGGCCAGGGCGGGGCCCCGCCAGAGGGCGAGCGCCCGGCGCAGCTCCTCGGCGGCCTCCTCAGGCTTCCCCTCGGCCCGAGCGCGCCGCGCCTCCTCGAGCATGCCCTGGAAGCGATCTGCGTCGACCTGGCCTGGCTCGACCGTGAGGACGTAGCCGTGGCCGCGGGTCTGGAGCGGCCCGCGCATGTGCGCGGCGGGATCCTCGTCGCCGTTGAGCGACCGGCGCAGACGTGAGACCTGAGCCTGAAGCGTCTTCGCCGCAGTCGGCGGGGGCGTCTCGCCCCAGAGCTCGTCGATCAACCGGTCGAGCGAGACGACCTCGTTCGCGTGCAGGAGGAGGGAGGCGAGGAGGGCGCGCTGCTTGTGACCCCCGATCTCGACCCGCCGACCCTCGTCGGAGACCTCGAGCGGGCCAAGGATCCCGAACTGCATTGCGCTCCCTTCTGCAGCCGAGTGTGGCCAGCTTGCAGCCGCGGACGCAACCGCTCTCCCGCACCCTCGCCCGAACGGCGATCTCGTCCGGAAGAGGAGTAGCCCCATGCAAACGCCATTCGCACGGATTGGAACGATCAGGTTCATCGCTCTCGCGCTGCTCGTCGCCGCAGTCGTTGCGGTCGGGGGAGCCGCCAAGAGCAGCGCGCACGGCCCGCCTGCAGGACCACCGGACACGTACATCACAGACTGGGATGCCGTCGGAAGCCAGGCCTTCAGCGCGGCGGCACTGACGCCCGCCGAAGGCCACGTGATCTTCGCGTACGTGGCGATCGCCGTCTACGACTCGGTGATGGCGGTCGAGGGCGGGTATCGACCCTTCGCGGTCAAGGTCGACGCGCCAGACGGTGCCTCGGCCGAAGCAGCGGTTGCAGCAGCGGCCCACCGCATCCTCGTTCACTACCTGCCGGCTCAGGGGCCAACGATCCTCGATCCGGCGTACGCGGCATCGCTGGCCACCATCCCCGGCGGCCAGGCGAAGACGGACGGCGTCGCAACGGGTGAAGAGGTTGCCGCCCTCCTCATCGCCGAGCGCGCCGGCGACGGCTTCCGGGCACCGGTGACGTACACGCCGCCCAACCCGCCGATCCCCGGCGTCTGGCTCCCGACGGCGCCGTCGCCGCCGGTCGGCACCTACCTCGGCCTCATGGAGCCGTTCAGCCTCAAGTCGGCCGATCAGTTCAGGCCGAACGGGCCGCCGGCGCTCTCGAGCAAACGGTGGGCGCGCGAGTACAACGAGGTCAAGGAGATCGGCTCGAGCACGAGCACGACGCGGAGCGCCGAGCAGACGCTGGCGGCGCGGTTCTGGGCGGAGCCTCCGGTGCAGCAGGCACGCGCCTCCCTCCGCAAGTTCGTCCTCGACCACGATCTCGACGTCGTCCAGGCGGCGCGGTTCATGGCGATGACCTCCGTGGTCTACGCCGACGCGCTCATCGCGTGTTTCGACGCGAAGTACCACTACGCGTTCTGGCGGCCGATCACCGCAATCCGCGCCGGCGACACGGACGGCAACGCGGCGACCGTAGGCGACCCCGCGTGGTCTCCCCTGCTGCCGGCCACGCCGAACCATCCGGAGTACCCGAGCGCACACTCCTGCATCACGCCGGCCGGGGGACGTGTCATCGCCCGATTCCTGGGGACACGGCAGATCGACTTCACCGTCCCCAGCCTGACGGGTCTGGGAGACCGCCACTTCGCCCGGGTCAATGACCTGCAGTACGACGTCGGCAACGCCCGCATCTGGGGCGGCATCCACTACCGCTCCGCCATCGAGGACGGGGTCGTGATCGGCAAGAGGACCGTGAACCAGGTGCTCGCCCACCACTTCCAGAAGTCGAAGCGCTAGAGAAGACAACGTTCCTCCGAAAGCGAGAAGGCCCGCACCTCGCGGGCCTTCTCCATGTCTCAGCCATTGCAGCGGGCGCCGCTAGGTGCATTGCGCCCCCTTCTGCAGCCAGGTGTGGCCAGCTTGCAGCCGGCATGCAACCGCTCTCCCGCACCCTCGCCCGAACCGACCACCGAGGAGAGTGATGACCATGATCCGCATCTGGCCCGCACTGGCTGTCGTCTTCGTCGCAGGTCTAGCGGCGGCTGCGCCGGCGCTCGGGGCCTTTCCGGGCGAGAACGGGAAGATCGCCTTCGACAGCGACCGCCATGGCGGCGACGAGGACATCTGGACGATGGACCCGGACGGGGGGAACCTCGTCAACCTGACCGCCAAGTCCAAGGCCGACGACTTCGCTCCGAACTGGCGGGCGGACGGGCGGAGGATCGCGTTCATGAGCGACCGCGTCACCGCCACGAACCCCGAAGGCGACTTCGAGATCTTCATCATGAAGGCCGACGGGTCGCACCAGAGGCAGATCACGTTCAACGCCCTCGACGACGAGAGCCCGGCGTGGTCGCCGGACGGCCGGAGGATCGCCTTCGTCCAGAGACTTCGACCCGATCCAGGGTGAGGTCGACCGCGACCTCTTCACGATGAACGCCGACGGCACCGACCAGCGGAACCTCACGAGCTCGCCGGGCGTCCTGGATCAGGAGCCGAACTGGTCGCCGGACGGCAGGAGGATCGCCTTCGTGAGCGACCGCGACGGCGACGACTTCGAGGTCTACACGATGAGGCCCAACGGCTCGAGCGTCCGGCAGCTCACGTTCAACGACGCGGGCGAGTTCCGTCCGAACTGGTCACCGGACGGCAGGCAGATCACCTTCACCACCGACCGGGACGGCGACTTCGAGGTCTACGTCATGGACGCCGACGGCACGAACCAGACGAACGTGACCGCCAACCCCGCCGGAGACGACGGCAACAGCGCCTGGTCGCCGGACGGCGAGAAGATCGCCTACCTGAGCGGAGACTTCGACATCTTCACGATGAACGCCGACGGCAGCGACAAGGTGGGCCTGACCAAGGGCCCGGCGTTCGACTCCGAGCCTGACTGGCAGCCGCTCCCCGACGGCGACTGCCACGACCGACGCCGCTGAGGCGATCGGGAAGGGCGGGGCGCGTCACGTCCCGACGCGCCCCGCCGGCAGCTCGGCCTCGAAGGACGGCGTGCGCCGCGTAGCGGAGCTCCGGCGGGTCGGCGAGCGCGAAGCCGAGCGCGAGCAGCGGGTCGGCCCGCACCGGCCCCACCGGCTCCGCGCGCTCCCAGCTCGCCTCGCCGCGGCGGACGCGCAGCTCGCGCAGGCCGGCGGCCTCGAAGAGGCCCAGCTCGTGGGAGCCGAGCTCGCTCGGCGCGGCCGGGCCGCGGCGCTCGTAGCGCAGCTCGACGCCGAAGCCCCGCGCGGCCACGATCCCCTCGCGCACGCGCGCGCGCAGGGGACGCACCGGGAAGCCGAGCAGCGCGCCGCCCATCCCGAGCAGGCGTGACGCGCAGCGCCAGGAAGACGACCGCCGTCTCGCCGCGGTGCCGCGCGTAGACGCGGACGTTCACCTGCGAGAAGTGAGGCACGGGCAGGACGCCGAGGCGGCCGCCGTCCCAGCGGAGCGCCGCGACGGTGACGAGATGCCTTCCGTCGACCGTCGCCGGCTCCAGGCCGGCCGGGAGGACGCGCGCGACCCGTGTCGGCATCCGTCTCCCAGCTCGCCAGGACGAGGTCGCGGACGCGGTGGCGGAGGACCACGGCAGGAAGCCTAGGCACGAGGCGGAACTGCGCGTCGTGGACACCCACGCCGCCATCGACCGCTT
>CAVTCK010000019.1:0-30077 GCA_963733155.1 uncultured Actinomycetes bacterium | reverse complement strand
GAAAGCATCTTCGTCATACCTCAGGCAGATGGGCGCCCGCCGATCGAGGTTACAGGTCTCATGAGCTTCGTTACGACCAAGGCCGCTGCGTACGTGTTTCTGCCGAGCATCACGGCCATCAAATTCATCGCCAACTTGGGAGAAGGCCCGTAGTCTGCCGCCAGGGCCTCGCGCTTGCCCACCTGAATCCGGAATCATTGCTGTTGAGGCGCGATCGGCACGGACGCGATCTCCGCGTCCATCGAGGAGGCGGGCTCCGGGGAGGTGACGGTAGCGGAACCCCTGCTCACGGAACTTGAGAGAATGGACGCTGATCATGGCGGACGTTGAACACTCCACGGAAGCCGTCGCCGCGCCGGAGACGCCACCCACCCGCCGCCGCGGGTCGGAGTCGGAATCGGGCCCGAAGAAGGCGTCCTCGCAGAGCGTCGAGGCTTGGCTCACACCTGCGGAGCGCGCCGCGCGGGGAAAACAGGTGCGAGGGGAGGTGCCGCGCTCCATCCATGCGGAGTGGGAGCCGGCCGCCGATCGGCGCGATCCGGTCGACCTGCTCGACGAGCAGGCGGCGACCCGCCTGCGCGAACTCCTCCCGATCCGGTACGGCCGGATGCTCGTGTCCCCGTTCACGTTCTTCCGGGGCGCCGCCTACATCATGGCGGCCGATCTCGAAGGCTCACCCCGCACGGGCCTGCAAACGCAGTTGTGCGGAGACGCGCATCTGTCCAACTTCGGCGGATTCGCGGCACCGGACCGCCGGCTTGTATTCGGCCTCAACGACTTCGACGAGACCTTGCCCGGCCCATTCGAGTGGGACGTCAAACGCCTCGTCGCGAGCTTTGCGGTCGCGGGCAGGGACCGCGGCTTCGACAAGAAGGAGCGTCGCACCGTCAACCTCGAGGTCGTTCGTTCCTACCGTGAGGCGATGGCCGCCCTCGCCGGAATGAGGGGCCTCGACGTCTGGTACGCGCGTCTCGACAAGGACGAGTTCATGCAGCTGGTCAACCAGGTCGCCTCGAAGAAACAGGCGAAGCGGACGCAGGAGAGCGTCGTCAAGGCGCAGACGAAGGACAGCCTCAAGGCGTTTGCCAAGCTGACCGAGATCGTGGACGGGGAGCCGCGCATCGTCAGCGACCCGCCGCTCATCGTGCCGATCGAGGAAGTCGCAGCGGGCGCAGGGGCGGATGCGGAGCAGATCGAGGAGTTCGTCCAGGGCGTGCTCTCGTCCTACCGCGAGACCCTCACGGACGACCATCGGCGTCTGCTCGAACGCTTCCGTTACGCCCACGCGGCACGCAAGGTCGTCGGGGTGGGGAGCGTCGGCTCACGCGCCTGGATCGCCCTCCTGCTGGGCCGCGATGTCGACGACCCGCTTTTCCTCCAGATCAAGCAGGCCGACCGGTCCGTGCTCGAGCCGTTCCTCGGCGAGAGCGAGTTCTCCAACCACGGAAGGCGCGTCGTCGCGGGGCAGCGCCTCATGCAGGCGGCGAGCGACATCATGCTCGGCTGGACACGAGTCGACCAGTTCGGCGTGCATGCCGATTTCTACGTGCGTCAGCTCTGGGACGGGAAGGGCTCGGCCGACATCGACTCGCTGAATCCGCGCGCGCTCACGTTCTACGCCCACATCTGCGGCTCGACGCTCGCGCGTGCACACGCCCGCTCGGGCGACGCGATCGCGATCGCGAACTATCTCGGCACGGGCGACGCGTTCGACCGCGCGCTGGCCTCGTTCGCGGAGATCTACGCCGACCAGAACGAGCGCGACCACACAGCTCTCCGCGAAGCCGTGGAGTCCGGCCGACTGCCCGCGATCGCCTGAACTCAGTCGGCTCCATCGCACTCCATGAGGAAGCGCGAGACGCGTCCCATGCTTGTCGCCTCGGCTACGTTGGCGCTCCGCGAGGCTGGGTCGTCGGGATGCGTTGGGCGAAGAACAGGGCCACGATCGCAAGCAACGCGAGGATGGCGAGGGCGGAGCGAAGGCCGTCGATGCGCGCGTCTTGGTAGGCGGCCATGGCGGCTTCGCTTGACTCTGTGTCGGCCCCGGCTTCGTCGAGTGCCTTTCGAGATCGGCGTCAGAGATGAACGGCACGCCGCCGGCCAGCTCGACCTGGGCCTGGGCCTTCGCCTGGGAGGGGATCGCCGGGCTCTGCTCGATGTTGGCCAGGAAGGACGAGGTCACGCTGGCGATCAGGATCGAGCCGGCCAGTGCAGTGCCCATCGAGGCGCCGAGGTTCGTCGCCGTGTTCTGCACGCCGCCTACCTCGGGGGCCTCGTCGTCTGGGACGGCGCTGACGGTGACGGCTCCGAGTTGCGAGGCGAGCGCGCCGATCCCGAGCCCGATCAGAAGCAGAGGCACGGCCACGATCTCCGGCCCGGCGTCCGCGTCCAGCGCCCCGAGTAGCACGACCGTGCCCGCGAGCAGGGCGAGCAGGCCGCTGCGGACGACGAGGCGCGGCGAGATGTCGGGTAGAAAGCGGGGGATTCCGATCGCCGCTGCGAGCAGGGTGACCGAGAGCGGCAGCAGCCGCGCACCCGTCTCGAGGGCGGACAGACCCAGACAGACGGAGAGAAACAGCGGCACGACGAAGAAGAAACCCGCTTGGACGAGGTACTGGAAGAAGAACATGATCAGGCCGCCGTTGAGCTGCGGGTTGCGCAACATGGCCGGGCGCACGAGCGGCTCCTCACCCCGCGACTCCCGCCGAGCCTGCCAGCGAAAGAAGAGCCAGATCACGAACAGTCCGGCCAGGATCAGCCACACCGTCGGCGACAACCCTGCCCAGGAGGGACCGCCCTCCTTGGGCTGAATCCAGCCCCACTCGCCCGAGCGGAGGACACCGAAGACGAGCAGCCCGAGCCCGAGCGCCGAGAGGACGGCGCCGACCACGTCGAGCTGTGGACGCTCCTCGGCCGGAGCGTCTGCGATCCGGCGCGTCAGAAGCAGGATGACGAGCACGAGCACGACTTCGCCGGCGAAAACCCAGCGCCAGGAGAAGTAGGTCGTGAAGAAGCCTCCGATCAGCGGCCCGACCGCGATCGCGATCGCGCCCGCAGCCGCGACCAGGCCGTAGGCAGCCGGCCGGCGCTCGACCGCGAAGTTTCCGGCCACCAGCGCAACGATCGCGGGCAGGATCAGGGCGGCGCCGATCCCCTCCAGGAACGACCAGCCGAACAGCAACACCTCCAGATTCGGCGCGAGCGCCGTTGTGAGCGACCCGCATCCGTAGATCACGCAGCCGATCGCGAAAGCCCGCTTGCGCCCGATCATCGCCCCCACCTTCGCGGCCGTGATCATCGACGCCGCCATCACCAGCGTGTACGCGGTGATCGCCCCCTGAATCCCGGTCACCGTCGTCCCCACGTCTTCCGCCACGGTCGCGATCGAGACGTTCATCACGGACGTATCCAGCGTCATCAAGAACTGCCCCGCCGCCAACGTCAGCAACACCAGCGTCGCGCCGCTCGCGCGTTCCGACTGGGCAGTCTCAGCGGTCGTCACGAGCGCAATTCTCCACTACGCGGGCCGAACGGTGAAAGTGGGGATCACAGCGGCACGTTAAACCTGGATCAAACCCGAAGGCCTGCCATCCGGCGACGCCTCTAAGGTCTTTCCCCGAGAGGGTGAGGAAGCACGGCGGTGACGCTTCGAGACGTTTGGAGCTCGGCTCTCTCCGGCGCCAGCCGCGCGGATCAAGGAAAGACCGTGAGTCGACCATTGGGGCTGATCGGCGTGCCTACCAGCGCCGGGGCCTTCGCTCCGGGCCAGGAGCAGGCGCCGCGCGCGCTCCGGGACGCGGGCTTGGTCGAATTGCTGCGGCAGTCTGGCGTTCAGGTGCGCGACCACCAGGATCGCGAGGCGTGGCGCTGGCGCCCTGACCGCGACAACCGGCGCGCCCAGAACCTGAGCAAGGTCGTAGAGATTGTGGCCGACACCGCGCAGCGGGTGGCCGAGGCTGTCAGCGCGGGCGAGGCGACCCTGGTGCTCGGTGGCGACTGCACGGTCGGCATCGGCACGGTCGCCGGGCATCTCACAAGTGGAGAACGGCTTGGGCTGGTCTACTTCGACACGCACGCCGATCTCAACGTGCCGAGTAGCGTCCGCGAGGGCGCCCTGGACTGGATGGGTATGGCCCACATGCTGGGCGAGGAGGGAGCGGCGCCGGAACTGGTGAACGTGGGCACCCGCACGCCCCTGCTCGAAGCCGATCAAGTCATCCTCTTCGCCTGGGGAAGCGAGCAGGCGACGCCGTTCGAGCGCTCCGTGATCGACCGCCGCAGCATCGAGGTAATCTCGGTCGACCAGGTTTCCGCCGGCCCGGAGCAGGCCGCGCTTCGAGCGCGAGAGCTACTCGAGGATCGCTGTGAGCGCCTGCTGGTTCACTTTGACGTCGACGTCATCGATTTCACAGACGTGCCCCTCTCGGAGAATTCGGGCCGCAACGAAGGGCTCGCCTACGACCACGCCCTGACAGCGCTCCAGACCCTGTTGGCGAGTCCGCGCCTCGCGGGAGTCACCATCACCGAGCTGAACCCCGACCACACCGAAGACGCACGTAGCATCGAGCGCTTCGTCGCCGCCATCAGCGGAAGCCTTGCCAGCGCACCAGCGATCAAGCACGGCTAGCTGCAGCGGAGGAGCGCCGTCGCCGGACGCTCCTCCTCGCTCTCGTTCAGGTGAGGCCTAGCGGAAGCTGAAGAAGGCGCGGTGTTGGACGCCGTCCTTGCGGGTGAGCACGAACTGCGGCAGGTGCCGGCCAGAGTCCTTCTCGGTCTTCCAGTTGAGGAGGAACCGCCTCTTGCCGACCATCTTCACGCTGCCGGGGCCGCTGTCCAGGTGTCCGTCAGCTCCGGCAGAGCACAGGGCGTGATGAAGGGGGGTGGCGCTCACGACGCGCAGGGTCGGCAGTCGACCTGGCGGAGGGACGAGCGTCCCGTGCCCAGGCCCTATGCTTGGTTGCGATGGACGGCCTCCGGAAGCTGTGCGTGATCGTCGAGGAGGTGCGGGCCGAGGCGGGCCGGCCGGTCGAGCCACCGGCGCTCGTCGCGGCGGCAGGGGCAGTGGTGGCCAACCCGCTCGCGGGACGCTTCGTCGAGGATCTCGCTGCCCTGGCGGACGCCTACTGCGAGCCGCTCGGCCGACTGCTGACCGAGCGCGCACTCGACGCACTCGGCGCGGCCGATGTCGAAGGCTACGGGAAGGGCGCGCTCGTCGGCCTCGGGGGTGAGGTCGAGCACGGGTCGGCCATCATCCACAACCTGCGCTTCGGGAACCTCGTCAGGGATCCGGTCGGCGGCAGCGCCCTCCTTCCGTCTGCGGAGAAGCGTGGCCCGGCCGGAGCCGCGATCGACCTCGCGCTCAAGCACAAGGACGACCACACGGTCCGCTCCCATCACCAGACGTTCGAGGTGCGGATAGCCGACGCCCCGCTCGACGACGAGATCGTCGTCTGGGTGGCGCTCGCCTCCTCGGGACGTCCGCTCGCGCGGCTGCCGGCGTTCGGCAGCGAGATCGCTTCGGGCTCCGTCTGACCCATGGCGCGGGTCGCGTTCATCGGGATCGGGACGATGGGCCTGCCGATGGCGAGGAACCTCGTCGCGGCAGGGCACGAGCTGGTCGCCGTCGACGCCGATCCGGGCCGCGCGGCGCTTCTCGACACCCCGGTCGCGTCCACTCCGGCCGAGGCGGCGGCCGGGTCCGACGTCGCTCTCCTCTCGCTGCCCTCGCCTGCGGCGGTGGAGGACGTCGTCCTCGGGCCCGGCGGGCTCCGGGCGGGGGCGAGGCGCGGATTTGCCGTTGTGGACGTGTCCACCGGCCCCCCGGCGCTCGCACGCGCGCTCGCCGCCGAGCTGGGCCGGTCGGGCCTCGACTCGCTCGACGCGCCGGTCAGCGGGGGGCCGCGGGGGGCCGAGGCCGGGTCGCTCACCGTCATGGTCGGAGGAAGCCACGAGGCTTTTGCCGAGTGGCGCCCGCTGCTCGAAACGCTCGGCAGCCTCGTCGTTCGCGTCGGGCCCCCCGGCGCCGGCCAGGCCGCGAAGCTCTGCAACAACCTGATCGCCGGAGCGACGATGGTCGCGATCGCGGAAGCCTGCGCCCTCGCCGAGCAGGAGGGGATCGACCCCGGCGTCCTCTACAGGCTCCTGACCAGCTCGATGGGCGACTCGCGCGTCCTCCGGACCCGCTTCCCTGTGGCTGGAGTCTCGCCGGAGCATCCGGCGTCACGGAACTACGAGCCGCTCTTCTCCCTCCAGCTCATGGCGAAGGACCTCGATCTGGCCCTCGAGCTGGCGGCCGCCCACGGCCTGGAAGCGCCCGTGGCGGCCGCAAGCCGAGACCGGTACCGAACGGCGCAGGAACGAGGGGCCGGACCGCTCGACTACTCGGCCGTCTACGAAGCGGCTCGCCCGTGACCGCGCCGTCCTCTGCCGTGACGACGCGGCGAGCCGTCTCGGGGCTCGTCCTCGGCGCGGTCCTGGCGCTCGCGGTGGCGGCGACCTATGACGCGGTCCGCGGGGGAGCTGCCTCGCAGACGGCTCTCGATCCGACCGAGGACTCGCGGCTGACCGGGACCGGGCTGCCAGACGCGGGTGAGCTCCCGGGCAGGCTCGTTTTCGCCAGTCAGGACGGCTGCCGCCCGCGCGCGCTCAGCCTTGCAACCCTCACGCTCGGGCAGAGCGGCCCGTCCCTCGACTGCGGCCTCTGGGTCCCGCCGCGCGGACCGCTGGCGGTCGTCTCCCTCTCGCCGGCCCTCGGATTCCGTGGAAGCCGCGCGGCGTTCCTGCGCCTGGGCGATCCGCCCGAGATGGCGCAGGGGCTCGGGATCGTGCGCGGCGAGCCCTCCTGGTCGGAGGACGGCCGCCGACTTGCATGGTGCACGGCGGCGGGCGCCACGCTCGTGCTCGACGTGGCGACAGGAGAGCGCGACCGGCTCGCGGGGTGCCGTCCGAAGATAGCCCCCGACGGCTCGGTGTTGACGCGGCCTACGCGGCTGCTCACCGCGACGCTCCTGAGGAACGGCGAGGTACTGCTCGAGGAGAAGGATCTTGCACGACCCTTCCCGCCGGGCAGCGAAGGCCCGCTCGACGTCGTCGGCTACGACCTCCGGCCGGACGGGCTCCTGGCCGTGGTGACCGTGCGCTTCGAGCCGGGGCGGCTGCCCCGCCGGCTCCTCCAGCTCTGGCGCGGCGAGAGGCTCGAGCGCGCGATCCTGCTGCCCGAGCTGAACCTGCCCGCGGGCACCGGGCGGCTGGGCGACCGGGTCGAGTTCGACCCGACGGGCCGGGAGGTGGCGGTTTCCTTTCCCGGAGCCGGCAAGGAGATGATCCTCGTCGACCTGCGAACCGACGCCGTCACGTTGGAGCCGACGAGCCAGCACGGCTTCGCGTGGTCGCCCGACGGGCACTGGTTCGCGCTCTCGACCGGGGAGGAGATCCGCGTGTTCGGCCCCGACCGGCGCGATCCCGTGTACGTGCTGCCGGTCGGCGCGGCCGCGCTCGCCTGGCGCTAGGAGAACTCGAACCAGAATGACGCTTCGTCGACGCGGCGTCCTGGGTGAGTGCGATACAAGGACGCAGGGCGCGTTCGTAGCCGGAGGCTACGGGCGCAACCGAGGACGCAGTCAGCGCGCCGCCCAGGGCGTCGCGGCGGCACAAGGCTTCATTTGGTTCGGGTTCTAAGTCGCCGCCGCCGTCGCGAACACGAGGTTGCGTGGGAGCGCGACGCGGAACTGGGCGAGGATGGAGCGCGCATTCTCGGCCGCGAAGAAGGCATGCTCGGGGAAGGAGCCGGCCTCGCGCTCGGCCACCCTCGCGACGGCCGCGACGAGCCGCACGCCTGCCGGCGTGCCGAAGAACGGGCCGATCCCCGCCCAGGACTCGTCGAGGACGCCGTCTGCGGCGAGCGCCTTGTAGAGACTCGGCACGTGCTCGGTCCCGTACGCCGCCCTGATCTGGGCGTAGAGAGGATGCTCGTCGCGCAGCTCCGGGACGGGCGTGGGCGGGAGCGGCGCCGGAGCGGGCAGGTGCGAGGGAGGCCGCTCTCGGAGCGGGAGGACGCCGTCGAGGCTGAGACCGAGCGACGAAACGATCAGGAGCAGGTTGGGGAGGTCCGCGGCAAAGGGCGCGGCCGCCTTCCGGACGGCCGGAGAGGGGCGATAGCCGAGGCGGGGCCGCGCCAGCACCGCGAGGCGGGCGGCAGCGTCGGCGGCCCGCGGGTCGTCGTACAGGGCCCGCGCCTGGAGCCAGGCGGGCTCGAGCGCGGCCGGGTCTCGGGCCAGCGCCTTGAAGATCGCCGGGACGAAGGGCATGCGGGCCCGGATGTCGGCGAAAACCGAGAGGACGAGGCCCGTCGCCTGCTCCTCGGGAAGGAGGTCGTACCTCAAGATTGCATACTGTATGCTCGCGCGCGTGGGCGGCAACCTGCTCGAGGGCCGGCTTCCGGCTCCGCGGAGCGCGAGCGCAGCGGCCGAGCGAGGTCATCCGCGAGGCGATCATCGACGGCCGGCTCGCGCCGGGCCAGCGGCTGAAGGAGGAGGAGCTCGCGCGCGAGCTCGGAATCAGCCGGACGCCGGTTCGCGAGGCGCTGCTCATCCTCGAGAGCGAGGGCCTCGTCGAGTCGATCCCGAAGCGCGGCGCAACGGTGCGCTCGTACGCCGTCGACGACCTCGACGACCTCTACCAGCTCCGCGCGCTCCTCGAGGGCTACGCGGCGCGGCGTGCGGCCGACGCGCATCTCGCTCGACGGACGTCGTGCGCCTGCGAAGAGAGCTGCGACCGCTTCGACCGCCTGCGCGCCGAGGACGACCTGCTCGACCTCGTGAAGGAGAACCTCTTCTTCCACAACGTCATCCTCGAGGCGGCCGGCGAGCGACCGGCTCGGCGCGATGGTCCGCAAGGTGATCGAGATCCCGCTCGTCTACAAGTCGTACCTCTGGTACTCGCCGGAGCAGAAGCTGATCTCCGCAGCACTACCACCGGCAGCTCGACTCGCGCGCTCGCGGGCGGAGACGCCGAGCGGGCGGAGCTGATCATGAAGGAGCACGTGCTCGAGGCGCGGGACTTCCTCGCTCGCGCAGCTCCGAGCCGGAGGCGGAAGCGGGCAGCGCGGATGACGCGAGCGTGACCGAGCCGGCCGTCCGCGCAGCGGCCGCCGCGAGACGAGCCGGGCCCGGGCCCGCTCGCCGGCATCCGCGTCGTCGAGCTCGGCATGCTGCTCGCGGGGCCGTTCACCGGCCGCCTGCTCGGCGACATGGGCGCCGAGATCATCAAGGTCGAGCCGCCGGGCAAGCCCGACCCGCTGCGCGACTGGGGCAAGGCGCGCTACAAGGGCCGCTCGCTCTGGTGGCCGCGTCCAGTCGCGCAACAAGAAGTGCGTGCACGCTCGACCTGCGCACCGAGAAGGGCCAGGAGCTCCTGCTCGAGCTCGCCAAGCAGAGCGACGTGCTCGTCGAGAACTTCCGGCCGGGCACGCTCGAGAAGTGGAACCTCGGCCGGGAGCGAGCTGCAGCGAGGCGAACCCGCGGCTCGTCCTCTGCCGCGTCTCCGGCTACGGGCAGACCGGCCCCTACGCGCCGCGGGCCGGCTTCGCCTCGGTCGCGGAGGCGATGGGCGGCATCCGCCACATCAACGGCTTCCCGGGCGAGCCGCCGCCGCGGCTGCACATCTCGCTCGGCGACTCGCTGGCGGGGATGTTCGCGGCGCAGGGCATCCTCGCCGCGCTCTACCGCCGCGACGCGCTCGGCGGCGGACGCGGCCAGGTCGTCGACGTCTCGCTGCTCGAGGCCTGCTTCGCGCTGCTCGAGAGCACCGTGCCCGAGTACGACCGGCTCGGGATCGTCCGCGGGCCCGGCGGGACCGGGCTCAAGGGCGTCGCCCCCTCGAACATCTTCAAGTCGAGCGACGACAAGTGGATGGTGATCGCGGCGAACGCCGACAACGTCTTCCGCCGGCTCTGTGCGAGGCGATGGGCCCGCCCGAGCTCGCCGACGACGAGCGCTTCTCCACGCACCTCGCGCGCGGCGAGCACCAGGAGGAGATCGAGGGGATCGTCGCCGAGTGGGCGCGGCGCGCGCGACGCCGCGCGAGATCGACCGCGTCCTCAACGAGGCCGGCGTCATCTGCGGGCCGATCTACACGATCGCCGACATCTTCGAGGACGAGCACTTCCGCGCCCGCGAGATGCTCGTCGAGCACGAGGACCCGGAGTTCGGCGACGTACATCGGCCCCGGGATCGTCCCGAAGTTCTCGGAGACGCCCGGCGCGGTGCGCTGGTCGGCGACCGTGGGAGCAGGGGAGCCACAACCGGGAGGTCTACGGCGGGCTGCTCGGCCTCTCCGACGAGGAGCTCGACGGAGCTGCGCGACGGAGGGCGTGCTGTGACGCGTCACCGTCTGCGACGTCGGGCCGCGCGACGGGCTCCAGAACCAGCCGACGACGCTCGAGCCGGAGGTGCGGGCCGAGCTCGTCAACCGGCTCGCCGAGGCGCGGGCCTGCCGCGGATCGAGGCGGTCAGCTTCGTCAACCCGCAGCTGCGTGCCGCAGATGGCCGGCGCCGAGGAGGTCGTCGCAGGCATCGACCGGCGCGACGGGCGTCGTCTACGCGGGCCTCGCGCTCAACGAGCACGGGTACGACCGGCTCGTCGCGACCGGGCTCGACGAGGTGCACTTCGCCTTCGCCGCGACCGAGACCTTCAACCGGCGCAACCAGAACGCGACCGTCGAGGAGTCGCTCGCCGCCGCGGAGCGGATCGTCGAGCGCGCCCGCGCCGACGGCATCCGCGCGACCGTCACGATCGGCGTCGCCTTCGGCTGCCCGTTCGAGGGCGCGGTCGACCCGGGCTACGTCGCCGGCGCTCGCCGAGCGGCTTCGCGGCGAGCGCCGACGAGGTCGTCTTCGCCGACACCGATCGGCGTCGCGGTGCCCCGAGCAGGTCAGCGACCTCGTCGGTCGCGGCTCGCCTGCGCGGGAACGCCCGTCGGGGCCCACCTGCACAACACGCGCAACACCGGGTATCGCGAACGCGCTCGCCGCGGTCGAGGCGGGCGCGACCGTGCTCGACGCGTCCGTCGGAGGCATCGGCGGCTGCCCCTTCGCGCCGCGGGCGACGGGGAACATCGCGACCGAGGACCTCGTCTACCTGCTCCACGGCGAGGGCGTCGAGACGGGAATCGACCTCGACGGCGCTGATCGGGGTCGCCGAGTGGCTCGAGGGCGTGCTGCGAGCGCCCGCTCGAGGGACAGGTCTACCGCGCCGGCGCGTTCGCGCCGGTCGCCGGCTGAAAGGAGAGGCAATGGCACACAGGCTCGGGGTCGACGTCGGCGGGACGTTCACCGACCTGCTCCTCGTCCACGACGAGACGGGCGACCTCTTCCGCGTGAAGACGCCGTCGACGCCCGCCGACCCGTCGGAGGGCGTGCTCGTGGGCGTCCGGCGCATCTGCGAGGAGAGCGGCGTCGCGCCGGGCGACCTCGGCTACGTCATGCACGGGACGACGGTGGCGACGAACGCCATGCTCGAGGCCAAGGGCGCGCGCGTCGGCCTCGTCACGACGCAGGGCTTCGGCCAGATCCTCCACCTCGCGCGCTCGCAGACGCCCGGGCCGCTCGCCGGCTGGATCATCATGATCAAGCCGGACCCGCCCGCGGCGCTCGAGGACACGCGCGAGGCGAAGGAGCGCATGAGCGCCCAGGGCGAGCCGGTCGAGCCGGTCGACCGCGAGCAGGTCGGCCGGAGATCGTCCGCGACCTCGTCGACTCGGGCGTCGAGACGCTGACGGTCTCGCTCATCAACTCGTACGCGAACGCGGCGCACGAGCGCGAGATCCAGCGAGATCATCCACGAGCTCTATCCCGGACTTCCCGGTCACGATCTCGTCCGACGTGCTGCCGGAGTTCCGCGAGTACGAGCGGACGCTGACCGCCTGCATGAACTCGTACGTGCGCCCGCGCGTGGAGAGCGTACGTCCGAACCTCGAGGGCTCGCTGCGCGAGCTCGGCGTCGAGGGCGACCTCAACCTCCTGCGCTCCGACGCCGGGCTCATGAGCGTCGGCCGTCGCGTCGGAGAACCCGATCTACGGCATCCTCTCCGGCCCCTCGGGCGGAGTCGCCGGCGCGCTCTACATCGCGCGGCGAGCCGGGCTACGAGAACGTCCTCACGTTCGACATGGGCGGGACGTCGACCGACGTCGCGCTCTGCCAGAACGGCCAGCCGACGATCGAGCGCCAGACCGAGATCCCGTACGGCCTCGGCCTCCCCGGCGAGGTCATCCCGGTCAAGGTGCCGAGCGTGAACGTCCGCTCGGTCGGCGCGGGCGGCGGCTCGATCGCGCACGTGCCGGAGGTGACCGGAGCGCTCCGCGTCGGGCCGCAGTCGGCGGGCGCCGATCCGGGCCCGGCCTGCTACGGCAAGGGCGGCACCGAGCCGACCGTGACGGACGCGAACGTCGTCGTCGGCCACCTGCCGCCGCAGCTCCTCGGCGGCGAGATGCAGCTCGACGTCGAGGCGGCGAAGGCGGCCGTGCAGAAGATCGGCGACGCGCTCGGCCTCGACCTCCACCGGGCGGCCGAGGGCATCCTCGACATCGTCAACGAGAACATGGCCGGCGCGCTGCGGCTCGTCTCCGTGCAGCGCGGCTACGACCCGCGCGACTTCGCGCTCGTCGCCTTCGGCGGGGCCGGGCCCGATGCACGCGAACGCCGTCGCCAAGATCATGGGCTCGTTCCCGGTGATCGTCCCGCCCGCGCCTGGGCTCCTCTGCGCGACGGGCGACCTCGTCGCCGACTTCCGCGACGAGTTCGCGCGCACGTTCATCCGCACCATCGACTCGCGTCACCGGGCGACGAGGTGCGGGGCATCCTCGACGAGCTCGGCGAGGAGGCGCGGGAGTGGCTCGAGCGCGAGGGCATCGCCGAGGCCGACCAGCGGCTCGCCTTCAACGTCGACATGCGCTACTACCGGCAGGGCTACGAGATCCCGGTCGAGATCGACCCGGCGCTGCTCGCCGGGAACGGCACGGCGATGCTGGCGGAGCGCTTCAACTCAGCTCCACGAGCAGTTCTACGGCTTCCAGATGGAGGGCACGACGTGCGAGATCGTCAACCTGCGCGCGATCGGCTACGGCGAAGGTGCCCGAGCCCCAGCTCCCCGAGGGACGAGCCCGGCGCGCGCCGACGCCTCCGCCGCCGTCGTCGACGAGCACGAGGTCTACTTCCAGGGCGAGTGGCTGCCGACGCCGGATCTACGACCGCGGCGAAGCTGCGGCCCGGCCACCGCATCGAGGGGCCGGCGATCGTGACCGAGTTCGACTCGACGACCGTCGTCCTCTCCGGCTACGCCGCCGAGGTCGACCGCTACCTGAACCTGATCATCAACCCGACGGAGGAGTGACGATGGACGGCGTCAAGGTCGCAGACATCCCGCGAGATCGAGGTCGACCCGGTCACGCTCGACATCATCGAGGGCGCGCTCAAGAGCGACGCGCTTCGAGATGGACGCGATGCTCTTCCGCACGGCGATGAGCCCCGTCATCCGCGAGCAGCACGACGAGTTCCCGATGATCACCGACCCGAACGGCCGCATGGTCGTCGGCCAGTTCGGCTCGTACATCTCCGAGATGCTCGAGACGTTCGACGAGCCGGTCCGGCCGGGCGACGTGATCCTCAACTAGCGATCCGTACAAGTGCGGCGGCTCGATCTCGCACATCAACGACTGGCTCGTCTGCCTGCCGATCTTCTGGGAGGACGAGCTGATCGGCTGGGCGAGCATGTTCGGCCACCAGATGGACGCCGGCGGGCCGCTGCCGGGCTCGCTGCCGACCGGCGCGAAGACGATCTTCGGCGAGGGCATCCGCATCCCGCCGGTGAAGATCTTCCGCGAGGGCGAGCTGAACCAGGACGTCCTCGACGTGATCCTCAACAACGTCCGCATGCCCGAGATGAACCGGGCCGACCTGATGGGGATCGTCGCCGGCTGCCGCACGGGCGAGAAGCGCGTGCACGAGCTCTGCGAGCGGTTCGGCAAGGACACCTACCTCGCCGCCTGCCAGGCGCTGCTCGACCGCACCTACAGCGGCGATGGCGAAGCTCATCCTCGCCGCGATCCCGGAGGAGCCGCAGTCGTTCGAGGACTGGATCGACGACGACGGGCTCGGCCACGGGCCCTACAAGATGAAGCTCACGATCTGGCGCGAGGGCGAGCACGCCTACTTCGACTGGTCGGGCACCGACCCGCAGGCGATGGGGCCGGTGAACTTCTACCTCTCGGAGGCCATGTTCAAGATGTTCATCGGGGTCTACCTGATCATGGTCTTCGACCCCCAGATCCTCTTCAACGACGGCTTCTATCCGCTGCTCGCACGTCGTCATCCCGAGCGGGAGCCTGCTGCATCCGAAGTTCCCCTCGGCGCTCGGCTGCCGCACGCATGCGCTCACGCGCCTCTTCGACGTCCTCGGCGGCGCGCTCGCCCGCAAGAGCCCGGAGCACACGACGGCGGCCGGCTACGGCACGAGCCCGTACATGCTCTACTCGGGCTGGGACGAGCGCGGCGACTTCTTCTACCTGATGGAGATCTCGTACGGCGGCATCCCCGGGCGGCCGATCGGCGACGGGATGGACGGCCACTCGTGGTGGCCGCTCTTCCAGAACATCCCGACCGAGTACCTCGAGGCCTACTACCCGGTGCGGATCGACGGCTACACGACGGTCGAGGACTCCGGCGGCGCCGGCTTCCACCGCGGCGGCAACGGGATCGAGAAGCGCTACGTCTACCTCGAGCCCGGCGAGATCTCGATCCACGACGACCGCTGGCTCACCTACCCGTGGGGCATCCTCGGCGGCAAGCCCGGGCATGCGCTCCGAGAAGATCCTGCGTCCGCGCCGACGGCACGCAGCGAGCTGCTGCCGTCCAAGTGCGACGAGGTGCAAGGTCGAGCCGGGCGACATGCTCGTCTACCGCACCGCCGGCGGCGGCGGCTGGAAGGACCCGTTCGACCGGCCGGCCGAGAAGGTCGAGGCCGACGTGGCGCAAGGGTCTCGTCTCGGCGGAGAAGGCCGAGCGGGACTACGGCGTCGTCGTCGGCGACGCGGACGCGACCGAGGAGCTGCGCGCGCGGCTGCGCGAGGAGCGCGGCGACGTGCTCGACTTCGACTTCGGCCCGGCCTCGACGAGATCCGTCGCGCGCGCCGAAGGAGGAGACCGGGCTCGAGCCGCCCGTGCCGCAGGAGCCGCTCGCCTGGGCGCCGATGGAGTCGGGCGAGGACGCGCTCGCGCCGCGTGCGCGAGCACGGCGACCGGCAGATGACCTCAGCGGGGCGGAATGAGCACACGCCGGCTTCCACGGGCGCGGGCGGGCTTCGGCGAGCGGCCCGCGCTGCTCGTCGATCGACATCAACCTCGGCTTCACCGACCCGGCATCGCCCGCTCGCCTGCCACGCTCGACGGGTCGTGGCGCCGTCCAGCGTGCTGCTCGAGGAAGCCCGGCGGGCGGACGTCCCGGTCGTCTACACGACGGTCGCCTACGACGAGGAGGCCAAGCGCACGGCGGCGGTGTTCATCGACAAGGTGCCGGCGCTGCTGACGCTCGAGGCCGGCAGCCGCTGGGTCGAGATCGACCCGCGGATCGCGCCGCAGCCGGACGAGCCCGTGCTGACGAAGCTGTTCGCCTCGGCCTTCTTCGGCACGCGCGCTCGCGGAGCCTCCTCGCCTCCGCCGGCTGCGACTCGCGTGATCGTCACCGGCGCCTCGACCTCCGGCTGCATCCGCGCGACGGCGGTCGACGCGCTCCAGCACGGCTACCGCGTCGTCGTCCCGCGCGAGGCGGTCGGCGACCGCAACCCCGCCGCGCACGAGGCGAACCTCTACGACATCGACGCGAAGTACGGCGACGTCGTCTCGCTCGAGGAGACGCTCGCGCACCTCGAGGAGCTGGCGGCGACACACGCTCGCTGAGAAGATCCTTGTCGCCGCGCACGGGGCGTGGAGGACCCTGACGCCCGGCGCGTTCGCCTTGGCGCGGATCGACCGGGTGATGCTCAACGACGTCTCTGGGCGCGGTCTCGATCCACGAGTTCGAGAAGATGGGCGCGAAGCGGCGTCTTCGACCCCGACCCCCGCCGTCGCGTGCGTCGTCGACCACTTCTGGCCCGCGAAGGATGCGCGCAGCGCGGCCCCGCTCGTCGCGCGGCTACAGGACCTTCGCCCAGCGGCCAGGGCATCCACCGACTACTGGGAGGTCGGCGCCACCCGGGACCCCACGGCATCGAGCACCAGCGATCCTCGCCGAGCGCGGGCAGCATCTGCCCGGCGATCCCTCCTCGTCGGCGCGGACTCGCACACCTGCACCAGCGGCGCCTTCGGCGCGTTCGCCACCGGCATGGGGTCGAGCGACATCGCCGCCCGCCATGGCCCTACGGCGAGGTGTGGCTGAAGAGTCCCCGAGGTCATCGAGGTCGAGTTCACCGGCTCGCCCCCGGCGAGCAACGTGACGGGCAAGGACCTGATCCTCGCCTACATCGCGCCAGGCCGGCTCGCGGTGGGGCGAACTACGCCGCGCTGGAGTTCTGCGGCGAAAGGCGTCGACGCGCTCTCGCTCGACGGGCGCCTCGCGCCTCTGCCAACATGGCGGTCGAGGCAGGGGCGAAGACCGGGCATGGTGGCCGCCGACGCGACGACGGCTCGAGTGGCTCGCCCGAGCGCCGTGCCCGAGGCCGACCCCGCCGCGCTGGCCGCCGACCCGGCGCCGCGCTCCCGACCGGCGGACCAGCATCGACCTCGACGGCATGCGTCCGCTGGTCGCCCAGCCTCTCCTCCCCGGGCAACGTCCATCCCGATCGACGAGCTCGCGGGCACGGTCCAAGATCGACCAGGTCTACGTCGGGAACTGCTCGAACGGGACGATGACCGACCTCCGCCAGCTCGCGGAGATGCTGCGCGGCCACCAGGTCGCCCCCGGCGTGCGGCTCATCGTCGTCCCGGCCACCCAGCGCATCTACCGCGAGGCGCTGCAGGAGGGGCTCATCGAGGTCTTCCTCGACGCCGGCGCGATGTCTCCCCCCCACGTGCGGCGCCTGGCCCTGAAGGCAGCCGCCGCCGGCGCAGCCGTCTTCGCGGCGCTCCTCGTGCTGCCGGCGCCGCTCGCCGTCAGCCTCGGCGTCGGCGCGGCGGCCTACGGGGCCCTGCTGCTCGCCCTTCGCGTCGATCGCGAGCTCGATCTCGCGCAGGTCTTCCGGCGCGCCTGACGTGCGGGTCCTCGTCGTCTCCAACGACCGGATCGGCAGCCACGATGGCGGGGCCCGGCATCCGCTACCTCAACTTCGCCCGAGAGCTCGCAAAGTCGCACGAGGTGACGCTGATGGTCCCCGAGCCGGTCGACATCCCGACGGAGGGCTTCGACGTCGTCCAGGCCCAGGACTACGGCGGCCGCGCGTTCAAGGAGTACGCGGAGAGCTTCGACGTCCTCGTCGCCCAGAACCTCCTCCCGTGGACGATGCGGGCGCTCGCGAAGTCACGCGTTCGGGTCGTCTACGACCTCTACGACCCCTTCCTCGTCGAGAACCTCGGGCTCTTCGCGCAGCAGGAGGGCTCGCAGCGGTACCAGGACGCGATCCTTCGCGCGAACAGCCTCGCCCAGGAGGTCGCGCTCGCGACCGGCGACGCCTTCCTCTGCGCGAGCGAGCGCCAGCGGGATCTCTGGCTGGGCATGCTCGGCACGCTCGGCCGCCTCGACCAGCGCGAGTACGCCCGCGACCCGTCCCTCCGCGCGCCTGATCGACATCGTGCCGTTCGGCCTGCCGGCCGAGCCGCCGCAAGACGCGGCCGGTTCTGAAGGGCGTCGTCGCGGGATCGGCGAACGACGACCGCGTGCTGCTTTGGGGCGGCGGGATCTGGAACTGGTTCGACCCGCTGACCGTCATCCGCGCCGTCGCTCGGCTCGGCAGAGCGCCGCGACGACGTGAAGCTCTACTTCCTCGGCGTACAGCACCCGAACCCGGAGACCGAGGCGATGGGCAATGGCCGAGCAGGCCGTCGGGCTCGCCGAGCAGCTCGGCGTGCTCGACCGCTTCGTCTTCTTCAACGACGGCTGGGTGCCGTACGAGGACCGCGCCGACTACCTGCTCGAGGCCGACCTCGGCGTCTCGGCGCACTACGACAACCTCGAGACCCGCTTCGCCTTCCGGACGCGCCTGCTCGACTACCTCTGGGCCGGTCTGCCGATTCTCTCGACCCGCGGCGACGTCCTGTCCGATCTCGTCGAGCAGCGTGGACTGGGCCGCGCCATCGACAGCGGAGACGTAGACGGCTGGGTGAGAGCGATCGAGGAGCTCCTTGACGACGAGGGCAAGTACGAGACTGCCACGCAACACATCGCCGAGGTCCGACCGCGCTACGAGTGGCCGACGGTGGTCGACGCCCTCGCCAGGCTCCTACCAGGGGAGCACGAGCCTCGTCGCACCCGTTCGGGAGGGAAGGTGATTCGCTACGCATGGCTATCCATCATCGGAGCGGTCATTAAGCGCGGCTTCCGCGACACGCTCTCGCGCGCGCTCCAGATGGTTCGGAGCCCGCGGGTTCCGTAGGTCGGCGGGCCGTAAGAGGGCGCGCGCTCTAGAACCGATTGGTCGAAGCTGACGTCCCCCAGATGATCCGCCAATCAGGCTGAGCGCCGGTCCCTCGGTTGGCAAACAGATAGACCGCCCGTTCCCCCATCGACTGGCGGCCGCCGCCGCCCTCAGTAAACGGAACCGAAGGCGGAAGACGGCCCGAGGCAGTCCACGGAACCGAGGCGACAACTGGACCTCCGCATAACCGGTCTCCCGGGTCGAACGCCTCGAGTTGGAACCTGACCCGCTCGATCGAGCTATCGCGAAACACGGAGGCCCAGGCCCTGACGACATCGCTGTGGCTGTCGCCTCCACCGGAGCGATACCCGTAGTCGAAGATCGCGGCCGATCTCGGCGGCGTTCTCCCCTGCGGACAGCCTGTTCCAGCCTCGACACTCGGGCCGCGATCTCGGCACGAACACGGCGGTCGGCACGGGAGAGCCGAGGCTGCAGCCTGCGCGAAGGCGGGCCGAACCGCAGCCCTATCGCATCCCCGTTTGCGTTGGTAGCGAGGAGCGTGCGCGGGTGGGCGTCCCGCGCTCGGAATCTGCCGTCCGCCGCGACAGTCAGACGACGTCCGTCGAGCCGAAGCACCGTTGCTCCTGGCTCACACGATGTCCGCGCTCGAGACATCGCGACAAGAAACGGGATAGCGGTGCCGTGGGTTTCCTTCCGCGTGTGGTCACGCGTTGGCCCACGCGACATCGAGCGTAGCGCGGGAGCGCTGCACGACGTCGCGCGTCGGTTGGGTCAGCCGGCCCGTGACCTCAAACGCGCTTCTCTGTCGCCGCACGCGCACATCGACGAGACTCGGAAGCGCGTCGCGGATGGCGCTCACGGCAAACCGCCCCGCTATCGCATTCGCACGTGTTTTCTCCAGCCAGGGATAAATCTCCGCGGCGAGCCGCTTGTTCCGAAGCGTCCGCGGCAACGTAGCGGGCAGCGTCAGCCTGCATCCCGCAGTTCGCGGTCAAGGGCGTCGAGCGCGTCACGCGGGTATGGACTCCTCAGCGCGCGTCCAACGGCAAGTATCCGCCTCCAGAGGACAGTCGAATCCCTTTCTCGAATGCGCTCGGCATCGTTGAGCGTCGCTGTCGATAGCGAGTTGTCCGCGAAGCGCTCGAGAAGCCGCGTCGCCGCGCGCGACCCAGCAAGCTCCGCGACCGACGCGCGCCAGGCCTGAAGCGGACGATACGTGTTGGGCGAGCGCAGGTAACGCGCAAGCGTGAAGAGAGCGATTTTGGAGCTCTCGACCTCCTCCATCGGATTCGCCAGGAATCCGGCCATGTGCGTCGGCAAGGCAGCGGCGCGTCCGTCGACCGGCCCAACATGAAGATCTCCGCGCGCGAAGTCGTTGACCGGATAGTTGTCCCAGAGGATCGGCGGCCGGCGGACGATCTTCGCGGCTCGATCGGCATCGGCGACGGTGATCCTTGCCGAGACGACTTCCGGCCCCGTCCAAACGATGCCCACGGAGCGGTTGAGCGCGGGAGCGAGCGCCGCCAGGTATGCAGTGCTCCTTCGGATTTCGTAGTGGGTGGGCACCAGGATCAGCCGTCCTCTCGAAGGTCCGACGGCGAAGCCAGGAGAGCACATCATTGCCAAGGGAAGCATGTGCCCGACCGAGCCCGTTCAGGCCGCTTCCGAAAGCCTGCGTGTCCGCTGCGCAGTGGAACCCGACCCGAATGTCGTCGAGCGCGAGCATGAACTCGGAGACGCCGAGCGCGGCGAGCTGGTCCAGCTTCGCCGTCAACGTCAGACGCTCAGATTCAGATGAGTAACACATGTCCAGCCCCGGTGAAATCCCGTAGACGAATCTCACCCGGTACCTGCGGGCGGCCGCGATAAGTCCCTGGAACTGGAGGACGTGCGCAGCCGGGTACCGCTCACGCCACAACACGCGGTGGTAGGGGTCTTCTTTCGGCGCATACACGTAGGTGTTCAGTCCGTGGCGCCCCAGCCATCCGATCATCGAAACCCGCGCAGAGTGCTCCCACGGAACGCCGTAGAAGCCTTCGATCACGCCAGCGTAAGCTTCGGGGGGCGCTGTGCGTGCGCTGGCGCCGAGGGGTAGGACGGCTGCCATCGCGAGGGCGACTGCCGCCAGGCTCAGCTTCACGCCGATGCGTCTTGCGCGGCCGCCTCGGCAGGGCCGGCGTGTTGGCCGCCCTCGACGAGCCAGGAATATGTTTGCTTCAGGCCCTCTTCGATCGTCACCGACGGCGTCCAGCGAAGCTCGCGCCGGATTTTTTCGATGTTCAGGACGCGGCGGCGAATGTTGTCGATGTCCCTTCGATCGACGTGTGCGGGCTCCACAACTGCTCCTGTGACGGCGATGATCTCGCGTGCAAGCGCATTGACACTCGTCTCGCGGCCGGTTCCGACGTTGTAGACCTGACCGTCGGCCTTCGTCGAGACCAGGGTCAGAAGGGTGGCCTCGACCGCATCGTCGACATACGTGAAGTCGCGCGGTCTGCTCTCCGTCGCCGTGCACGCGCGGCGGATCGCCACGCATCGCCGACTCGAAGAACTTCGCCACGACCCCTGCATATGGGTTCTCGGATCTCTGGCCGGGGCCGAAGACGTTCGAGTAACGGACAGCTGCAGTCGAGAGTCCGTACGTCTCGTAAAAAGCCTTGCAGTAGTTCTCGCCCGAGTATTTCGAGACGGCGTAAGGGCTGAGCACGTTCACGGAGTCGTCCTCGTTGATCGGTAGGTAGCGAGGATTTCCGTATACCGACGCGGACGATGCGTACACGACGCGGTCGATCCGGTGTTCCTGTGCCGCGAGCAAGACGTTGAGCGTTCCGCCGACGTTAACCTCGAAGTCCTCGCGCGGGTTCCTCGTCGACACAATGATGTTCCGCGCTGCCTGATGCACCACCGCAACGCATTCCGCCATCACGGAGCGGACGAGCTCGTAGTCCGTGACGCTGCCGCGGACTACCTCGAGCGACGCCTCGGAGGTCAGATTCTCGTCGAGGCCGGTGAAGAAGTCGTCGAGGACCACGAACGGATGCCCCCTCGCCCACAAGCCTCACAACCACGCGTGAGCCGACGAAGCCGGCACCGCCTGTGACGAGTATGCGACTTCCGCGCAGCCCGAAGGTCCGATCTGCGGCGCCGCGCTCGCTCATTGGGCTCCTCCGGCATTAGTCTCGAGTTCGCGCTCGACTGCGCTAATCACGTTGTCCTGAGTGCGTCTCCAGTTATGCCGCTGTTCCACCATTCGCCTGCCATTCTCACCGAGGCGCAGGGCCAGGGGCCTGTCGGACAGTACCCGCACGAGCGCCGCCGCAAGGTCTTCTGCAGTGAAGTCGCAGACGATCCCGACGTCTTCCGACTCGACGAGGTCTGCCATGGCGCGACACCTCGTGACGACGTCGGGCGGCCGGCGGCCATGTAGTCGAAGAGCTTTATCGGCAACGCGAGATCGAGGTAGCGGCTCTTTCGATGCGGCACGACGCACGTATGCACGCCGCCGAGAAACTCGGGCAGACGGCGGTAATCGACGCTTTCGAAGTGGATCCACGACGTTTCGCGGTACTGATCCATGAGCTCGCCGAGGTATCCCCGTCCGGAAACGTTGCCGAGCGCGAGGCGCAGCGTCAGCTCGGGAATCTCCTCCCGCGCGAGCGCGCACGCGTCTACGAGTAGATCCGCGCCGCGGCCGCGCGTCGCACCGCCCACGAGACCGACGACTGGTGCGTCGGGGAGACGCGTAACCTTCATGAAAGCCGGATCGCCGGCGTTCGGCGTCATCACCTTGCGTGATTCGTCGATCGGGTACATGTCGGCGAACTGCTCGCTCTCGGAAAGCCAAGAAGGCGAAAGGTACGCGAGCGAAAGACTCGATATTTATCCCGACCTCTTCGAGCTCGCTGCTCCAGACGCTCTTTGATCCCCAGATCCGGGAACTGAATCCGCGGATCGTCCTGAACGTCCAAGAACAGCGGGACGCAGCGCCGGCAAGCTAGTTTTAGGATTCCAACGGCTGGCGCCGTACCGCTTCCGACGATGTAGACGCGGCGGAACGGGTGCGCGAGCACCCAGCCAAGCTTTGTCACGACCAAACCGAGCAAGAAGGCCGGCCAGCGGACGGACAGCACCGGTGAACGCGAGTGACGCCGAACCCGAGGCGGTCGAACGCGCCTGCGACGTAGCGAAGCCGCACCCTCCTCCTCCATCTGCTCGAAGGGCAGGATGCGACCGAAGATCAAGAAGTGTGGGTGCTTTCTCACCGGCCCTAAAGCAGCGCGAACGCCAAGCAGCTGCAGCCGCATAAGAACACCGTCGTTTGCGCGACGAAAAGCTCGTAGCCCCTGGTCGTCGCCTGCGGCCTAGTTCGGCGTCAACTGGTGAGCTGCGCGGTCGGGGTCGGCGCGTCAGAGAGACGCTGGAGATCCGCGTCTACCATCATCTCGACGAGAGCGCGGAACGAGTGCTGCGGCTCCCAGCCAAGTTCTCGCCTCGCCTTCGAGGGGTCGCCGACGAGCCGGTCGACCTCTGCCGGCCGCAGGAAACTGGGGGTCGGCGCGGACGTACGGTTCGGATCGAGCCCCGCATACGCGAATGCGATCTCGAAGAACTCGCGCACTGAGTGCGTCTCACCCGTAGCGACGACATAATCGCCCGGCTCGTCCTGCTGGAGCATCAACCACATGGCCCGACGTAGTCGCCCGCGTAGCCCCAGTCGCGCTGCGTCGCAAGTTGCCCATCGAGAGCTGTCGTTGCCAGTCCCGCTTGATGCGAGCGACGCCATGGCTCACCTTGCGCGTCGAGAACTCCAGCCCGCGTCGGGGGCTCTCGTGGTTGAACAGGATCCCGGATACCGCGAACAGGTCGTACGACTCCCGGTAGTTGACGGTGATCCAGTGTCCGTAGACCTTGGAGACGCCGTAGGGCGAGCGCGGGTAGAAGGGCGTGTCTTCCGTCTGCGGGACCTCGCGCACCTTCCCGAACATCTCCGACGAGGAGGCCTGGTAGAAACGTGCCGACGGCCTGACCAGCCGCACCGCCTCGAGCATGCGCGTCACGCCGAGCGCCGTGAATTCACCGGTCAACACCGGCTGTTGCCACGAGGTCGGGACGAAGATTGCGCCGCGAGGTTATAGATCTCGTCGGGCTGATACAGATCGACGAGATCAACGAGAGCTGGTCAAGCAGATCGCCGGACGAGCTCGATCTCGATCGAGCAAGTGCGCGACCCGGCCGACGTTTCGGTGCTGGTGCGGCGCACCATGCCGACCACGCCGTAGCCCTTCGACAGCAGAACTCCGCGAGATACGACCCATCCTGGCCGGTCACCCGGTGATGAGCGCTCTACGACCCGGCACCGGCGCCACCTTATATGACAGTCGGAATCAGTCTTCTTACGCTCGTCCCGGGGATCGTGGGGGGCTCCGAGACCTACGCGCGCGAGCTCGTTCGCGCCCTCGGACGCGTCGGCGAGCTCGACTATGGATCTTCAAGCCGACGATCGTGGATGACGGGCCTCCCCGGCAAGACCGTGCGCTCCTACCGGGCGAGCCGCTCGCTTCCCGGGCGGGTTTCCGCGATGACCGGGCGACGGTCGCGCCCGGCCGCCTCCGCCGGGAGCTCGAACTCCATCGAGCTCGACGTGATCCACTTCCCTCTGACGGTGATGCTCCCGCGCGTCGACGATCCGCCCGCCGCGGTCAGCCTGCTCGACATCCAGCACGTCTTCTTTCCGGAGTTTTTCTCCCGGGCCGAGCTCGCCTATCGCCGGGTCGTCTATGGCTGGTCGCTACGGCGGGCCCGCGCCGTGATCGCGATCTCGCAGCATGTGAAGGAGAACCCTCGTCGAGCGGCTGGGAGATCCAAGCCGAGCGAGTCGAAGTGATCCACCTCGGCGTCGACCACGACGTTTTCCACCCGAACGGCACCGCGGCGCGGCGCCCGTTCCTGCTCTACCCGGCCAACCCCTGGCCGCACAAGAACCACGAGCGGCTGTTCCCGGCCTTCACGCAGGTACGCCGTGCCCGTCCGGAGCTCCGCCTTGATCCTCACCGGCACCGGGCTCGAGCGACTCGGCCGGTACCCGATGGCGTGGAGTACGCGGCCGTGTTCCCCGCGAGGAGCTGGCCGAGCTCTACCGGACGGCGTCGGCGCTCGTCTTTCCCAGTCTCTACGAGGGTTTTGGCCAGCCGCCGCTCGAGGCGATGGCGTCGGGCCTCCGGTCGCCGTCTCCCGCGCCGGCTCGCTGCCGGAGGTCTGCGGGGACGCCGCGCTGTACTTCGAGCCGACCTCGGTGGACGAGATCGCCGAGGCGATCCTCACCGTGCTCGATCATCCCGGCCACCTGATCGAGCGCGGGCTCAAGCGGGCGTCGCTATTCACCTGGGACGAGACGGCCCGGCGCCACGATGCGGTCTATCGCGCGCTCGCCGCCTGAGCCTTCAACGCTGCGACATCGGCGTCCACGAGGCAGACGGACGAGCTCCTCGAAACGTATCTGGGCCTGCCAACCCAGCCGCTCCTGAATCTTCGTCGGTTCGCCGACGAGGACGGGCGCCTCGGCAGCTCCACGCCGGAGCGATTCGTCATGCCGGACGTGTTCGTGCCAGTCGAGGCCGAGGTACCCGAACGCGGCAACGACGAACTCCTCGACGCTATGCGACTCTCCGGTCGCCACCACATAGTCATCCGCCTCCTCGGCCTGGAGCATGAGCCACATCGCCCGCACGTAATCGCCGGCGAACCCCCAGTCCCGCGTCGCGGAAAGGTCGCCAAGCGACAACTCGCGTTCGAGACCGAGGCTGATGGCGGCCGCGCCGCGGCTCACCTTTCGGGTCAGGAACTGCTCAGGGCGCCTCGGCGACTCGTGGTTGAAGAGGATCGCCGAGGAGGCATGCAGCCCGTAATGCCGACGAAAGGCCCCGGTCAGAAAATGAGCAAACGCTTTGCCGGCTCCGTAGGGCGTGATCGGCGCGACGGGCGTCCGCTCGCTTTGCGGGACATCTGCCGGTGCGCCGAAGATCTCCGCCGAGGCGGCGTTGAGGAATCGGCCTTCCGGATGCGCACGGCGCAGCGCATCGAGAACTGCCGAGGACGCGGACGCCGCGAAAGTCGATGTGCCGACTGGGTCATCCCACGACGCTGGCACGAACGAAACCGATGCGAGGTGGTAAGTCTCGTCGGGCCGGAGGTCTTGGATAGCTGCGCCCACCGCATCGGCGTCCGTCAGATCCAGCTCCAGGAACGTGATTCGGTCGCGGACGGCCTCCAACGTCCCGTAGCGTTCGGGAGAACCAAGCACCGTGCCGAAAACCTCATAGCCATGCCCCAGCAGCAATTCAGCGAGGTAGGGCCCCGTCCTGCCCGCCGATCCCGGTCACGAGCGCCCGCCGCGCCATCGCGCCGGACCCTACCCCGTGCCTGTCGCCGTCATTGGCCCGCAGGCGTGGAAGGGCATCCCCTGAGGACTTGCGACCGGTTCATGAACGTGGAGGCGTAGCGGGTGGCGTGCCGTGTCGCAGCGGTCATTCTTTCCTGGAACGGCCGCGAGGACACCCTGGCCTGTCTTCGCTCAGTCGAAGGCGAAGGCGTCGACCTGATCGTCGTTGACAACGCCTCCGCGGACGCGGAGCGCCGAGGCCGTCGCACACGAGTTCCCGAACGCAAAGCTCGTCCGGAACGACCGGAACGCGGCTACGCCGGAGGAATGAATGTGGGCGTGCGGGTGGCGCTGGAGCGCGGGGCCGACGCCGTGCTGCTCCTCAACAACGATGTCGAGGTAGAGCATGGCGGGATCGCGGCGATGGCGACCGTGGCCGAGGGCGCGGGAGCTGTCTGCCCGCTGATCACGTTCGCCGACGACCCGAGAAAGTTTGGTACGCCGGCGCACATTCGATCCGAGGCGAGGCTACAACGGCCGCCATCGCGGCTTCGGCGAGCCGGCGGCGAGGTTTACCGAGACGGTTCGTACCGACCGAGCCTGCGGCGCCGCGATGCTCATTCCCCGCCAGGCACTCGAGAGGGTCGGCGAGCTCGACGAAGACCTTTTCGCCTATCAGGAAGACACCGATTGGTCGCTGCGCGCGCGAGCCGCAGGACTGGCGATCGTCGTCGCGCCGTCCGCGCGAGTACGGCACAAGGTCTCGGCGGCCACGGGCGGCGAGGGCTCGCCAACTGCGCTCTATTACAGCGTCCGGAACACCTTGGAGGTCTGCGAGCGGCACGCGCCGCTCGGTCGCCTCGCCACCTGGCGTCGTCGACTTGTCGTTCTCTCGGCCTACGGAGCCCAGGCGCTACTCGGCCGCGGGAGGCGTGCTCGGCTTCGCGGCGTTCTCCACGGTTGGCGCGACTTCCGGGCCCGCCGCTTCGGCGCACGCACGTAGCGGCTGGGCAATCCATGGTCGTTCCCGTGAGATCGTTTCGCCGGGCCGCCCGTCGGCGACGACGACGTTCACCGCTTCGTGTGACTGACGTCTCGCAGCTCGGGCAGCGATGGGCCGTCGGAATCCTCAAGCTCGCGTATCCGCTGTTCGAGAATGGCGATCCGTTGCGTAAGCGTCGTCGTGCGATCTGACAGCTTCGAAATCACCGTCGAGAAGTGAAGCAGCAGAAGCAGAATGAATGCCATGGCCAGCACGAACAGCGCATTCGGCGGATAGGCGATGCCGAGGAGGTCGGCGAGCTCGTTGAGACCGTCGCGCCAGAGGCCGAACACGAGGATGACAGTGGCGGTTCCGAGCCAAAGGAGCGCATACCGCTCGCGTAGCCGCCCACGCCGGATCAGCTCGATGATGACCGCGAAGATCACGAGCGAGGACAGAGCCGCGAAGAGCGTGACGCTCATCTCTTGACCACCTTTCCCTGGGGCAAGAGCCCGATGAAGAGCGCCAGGAGGACCTTGAGGACGTAATACACCGACCCGACATTCGTGATCGAAGACCGCCCTGCCGGACCGGAGCCTCATCTCCACGGGCACCTCGGCGATGCGCAACCCTCCCCGGACAGCCGTTACGACCGTCTCGACCTCCGGGTAGTCGTGCGGGTACTGACCGGCGAACACGTGGATGCCGCGTACGTTCCGGCGCGAAACCCGAGGTCGTGTCCGTCATCCGCTGGCGCACGCGAAGCGACACGATCGCGGCGAAGAGCTTGATGCCCATCGTGCGCCCCATGGGGGCGCGATGGTACGCGAGCCGGCGAACCGCGTCCCGATGACCATGTCCGCGCGGCCGTCGAGAATGGGTTCCAGGATCCGGCCGAGCTCCCGAGGGTCGTGCTGCCCGTCGCCGTCGACCTGCACGGCAATGTCGAAGCCGCGCTCGAGCGCGTAGAGGTAGCCCGCCTGCATCGCGCCGCCGATCCCGAGGTTGAGCGGAAGTCGCAGCACCTTGGCTCCGGCTTCGAGGGCTCGCTCCGCCGTCTCGTCCGTCGAGCCGTCGTCGACGACAACCACCTCGAAGTCGGGGTCGAAGCTGAGGATCTCCGCTACCACCGACGCGACCGTCTCGGCTTCGTTGAGCGCCGGGACGATGGCGACACGGCGCACGCCTGTGAGGCGCGGGTCGGAAGCGGCGACTGCAGACCCCACCACAGGTTCTGTATCGGCCTCGCGAGGCGGGTCTGAAACGCGGTTGCGCACGACCGGCGCCAATTTACAGGGCTTTCTCGACGGATCCGCTGCGGGCTACGACCCGGCACAAGACTTGGGGACGGCTCGTATGCGGCGGGTGTCAAGATGATCCGCCACATGCCGCACGTCGTAAGCCGCCTCGGCCTTTGGCTCCACGTCCTCCGTGTGCGCGAGGCAATCGCCCGTCGGCACCTTCGCGGCCACGGTATCGAGATTGGGGCGCTTAGCCATCCATTGCGGATGCCACGCGGCGCCACCGTCAGCTACGTGGACAAGTGGAGTGTGGAGGACCTACGTTCCCAGTACCCCGACCTTGCGGGCGAGCGCATCGTCTCGCCGGACATCGTGGACGATGCCACCACGCTCGCCACCGTCTCGGATAACTCACAGGATTTCGTCGTCGCCAATCACTTTCTAGAGCACACGGAGGACCCGGTCGCGGTCCTGAAACGCTTCTCACGTAACGAAGCCCGGAGGGATCGTCTATCTGGCTGTTCCCGACAAGCGGAAGACGTTCGATTCCCGCCGCCCGGTCACATCGGTTGCGCACGTGCTACGGGATCATGAGTCGGGGCCAGAGGGATCGCGGGAGGGCCATTACCGTGAGTTCGCCCAGCTTGTCGAGGGGGTGAGTGATGCCGACCTGTCCGCGTATGTCGCCGCAGCGATGGAGGACGAGCGCCACCACATGCATTTCCACGTGTGGACTTATGTGGCGTTCCTTACCCTGCTGGGCGCTCTCCGCGAGCCGCTCGGTTTCGATGTTGTCGAGGCACGGTCAAACGCTCACGAGAGCATTGTCGTCCTTAGGCGGCCTAAACACATAAGTCATTTCTTTCTCTGAGGTGACCGGAAAGCCGCGGAGCCCATCTCCGTTGCCGCAAATGCCTACAGCGCTCTCTTGACGAGACCCCAGTAGCAGGCAACGAGCGGATTGAGCGCGCGAACCGGCGCCGGCACAGGGATCATCGCCGGCGCCACCACCGGGCTCAGGAATCGCGCGAGCTCGCGGTCGCGCACCCGGCGCAAGCTTTTGGGTCTCGCGCCGGTGCCGCCGCAGCCAGCCTGCGTTGCGGATCAGCCACCCCCAGCCGCGCACCTTGTCCCGCGCCCAGCCCTCCTTGAGCGCGAGCGCCAGCATCCCGATCTCGACGGACGCCAGCACCGGCGCCAGGAGCAGCAGCAGCCTCGGCGAGAACGACGAGAGGACGAACACGAGCCGGTTCCGCTCGAGCAGATAGTGCTTCCCGGGTCGCGGCCGAACTCGTACTCGTGGAGCACGTCCGCCGCCGGGCTCACGACGACGCGCAGCCCGCGGTGCCGGACGCGCCAGCCGAGGATCAGGTCCTCCTGGTACAGGAAGAGCTCCTCCGTGAAGCCGCCGAGCTCCTCGAAGAGCTCGCGCCGGATCGCCATCGCGGCGCCGCTCGGGAAGGGGACGTCCTGGAGCTCCGAGACGCTGTCGGCGGGCTCGCCGTACGCCCCCGCCCAGGCGATGCCGCTGACGTGGACCTCGTTCCCGGCCGAGTTCAGCGTCTCGGGGTCGCGAGCAGCCGCAGCCGGGCCGTGACGATCCCGACCGAGCGGGTCCTCGAGCGGCTCGACGAGGCCGGCGAGCGCCCCGACGTCACGACAGTGTCGGGGTTCAGGAAGACGAGCGCGTCACCGGTCGCATGCCGAGCGCCGACGTTGTTGCCGCCGCCGTAGCCGAGGTTCTCGCCCGGCGAGAGGAGCGTGACGCCCTCGGGCACCTCGGCATCGCCGCCGTTGTCGACGACGATCACCTCGCGCGGCGCCTCGCCGCGAGCGACTTGAGCAGCCGGCCGAGCGCCTCGCCCGAACGGTAGGCCACCGTGATGACCGAAGGGGTT
>CAVTCK010000018.1:0-57192 GCA_963733155.1 uncultured Actinomycetes bacterium | reverse complement strand
ACCGCTGGGCTCGGGGTGCGCGGCCTCACCTGCCCGCAGGAAGACTTGACGGGGATGGCCCGGCTCGACCGTTTCGTGACCGTTGATGCTGGGACGCTCGGATCGGGTCGGGTACAAAGCGGGGACGTCAGCTCGGGCAAAGGCGGGCACGCGTGTCCACCGTCAAGGCGTGAAACCGGGCAGATGCCAGCGAGAACGTGCCCGCGCGTGCCCCGCTTTGGAGGCCCTCCCCTCACTCGTCGTTCCCTCGTAATGAAGTGGTCGAAGCGGGCGAACCCGCGGTTCTAGCCCACCGCTTTCAGGAAGTCTCGCGCAATCGTGTCGGTGGTCAACTCGGCGTAAGCCTGCTCGGTAATCGTGGTTGAAGAGTGGCCCAGGATTCGGGAGATCGTGGACAGGTCGGCACCGGCATTGAAGGCCGACGATCCCAGGGTCTTTCGCAGCCGGTGTGGGTACACGTTGAGCCGGCGCGCTGGCCGACCCGCTTGACCGTTGCGTATAGCTGGTTGCGGTGCCACGCCTTCCCGTTGCGGGTGAGGAAGATCGGTGCGTCCTCCTGGTTGAGAGGCAAGGGACGGGTCAGCATGGGCGCCAGCCCCCGAGGTACGGGGATGCGCCGGATGCCTCGGGCAGTCTTGGACTTGCGGACTGATACCCATAGCTGTCCTCCTGACCACTCCACGTCTGACGAGCAAAGGGCGATGGCCCGACGCGCGCAGGCCAGTCAGCGGAGCAGGTAGACGGCCAGGTACTCGTCCTTGGTCATGCAGGAGTCGAGCAGCTTGGCGCCTCATCGGGCCGCAGCCAGTTGTTCGTCTTGCGGAAGACCGGGGGCGGGTCGATCTGGCGCATGGGGTTCTTGTCCACGTAGTCGTAGCGGTCGGCCACTCGAAGAAGTTGCGGATGGCTTGATCGACCTTGCGCCGGGTGTTCGAGGCAGGCAGTCGGTCGTTGCGCATGTAGAAGTCACCCTCGTAGTGGTCGAAGTACGCCTCCATGTCCCGAGGCTGGAAGGTGTTCACTTCCCGGTCAGCAGCCCAGGTGGCGAACGCCTCCAGGGGTCGGTGGTAGAGGTCGATGGTGGACTGGGTGCGTCCCCTACGACGTAGGTTGCCCTCGAAGGCTGGAAGTAGTTCGATCACAGTAGCCATGCCAATCTCCCTTCATGGTAGAAGGGCTGTGACCGCATCTGAGGACGGCATGGCACCCGTCATCTGAACCTACGGACTAGGGCCTATGTCTTGACCCTCTCATCCGCATCGTTCGTCTGAGCTGGGCTTTTCAGGCGTCCGGCCTCGAGGCGGCGTCCGCTAGCTGCCCAAACGCGACAAATTATCCCGTTCGCGTGCTGCCTGAACGCGCTACGCTTCGTGTAGCCAACAGCTCGCCGACCTCTTTGACCCTTCACGCGGCCAATCTGGCCTGGAGGGCAGGAAGGAGAGGTCGTGGAGGCCGACATCCGCAAGCTGAGCGCGGCGCGGGCGGGCAATGACCACATCTACAACGTCCTGTGGGGCATCGTGGCGGAGGAAGGAGCATTCCTTTGTGAGTGCGGGGGCTCATCCTGCGCTACGGAAGTCCGGTTGACGCCCTCAAAGTACGTTCGCCTGCGTGCTCGGAATGAGCTCGTCTACGCACCCGGCCACGACGACGCGATCCCGTAGGCCGTTTCGCCGAGCAGGTTCCTTTCCGCAGCGACTCGAGCGAACCTCGTCCGCGCCGCCTTTCGGCCGATGAGTTGCGCGGCGTTCGGAAGTCTTAGCTGACGACCGACGACTCTCGGGAGGTGCCATGCCGCAAGTGAAGCTCGACATCAGTATGTCCTTGGACGGCTTCGTCGCGGGGCCGAACCGCACTGTCGACCAGCCGCTGGGGGAGGGCGGCGAGCGTCTGCACGAGTGGGTCACCGGGCTCGCGAGCTGGCGTGCGAGCCACGGGCTGTCAGGCGGCGTGACCAACGCCGATTCCGAGCTGATGGAGGAGTCACAGCGCAACATCGGCGCCGTGCTGATGGGCCGGGGGATGTTCGGCGGGGGAGACGGTCCCTGGGGAGACGACCCGTGGGAAGGGTGGTGGGGAGACGAACCGCCGTTTCGGGCTCCGGTGTTCGTCGTTACCCACCATGCGCGCGAGCCACTCGTCAAGCAGGGAGGAACGACCTTCACCTTCGTGACCGAGGGTGTCGAAGCCGCGGCCGAACAGGCCCTAGCGGCGGCGGGGGGCAAAGACGTCTTGGTGGCCGGAGGCGCGAGCGTCGATCAGCAGCTTCTCGCGGCCGGGCTCGTGGACACGCTGCAGATCCACGTCGCCCCGGTGCTCCTCGGCGCCGGCGTGCGGCTGTTCGACGGGCTCGACCCCGAGAGCGTGCAGCTCGAAGTAACCAGGGCGATCCATTCCCCCGCCGTCTCCCATCTTGCGTATCGCGTCGTGAAGTGAGCGCGAGGATCAGCGCGGGCGCGCGTAGGCGCCGGTCGGCCTCGCGTACGGAAGGAGCGCGGGGTCGTAGTAGACGAGCTCCATCCCTTCGAGAGCCGCCTTCTTGAGCTGCGCGCTGCCGCCGGCCGACCTCGTGCCCCTGGCGTAGAAGGCGTCCTCGCGCAGCTCGCCGAACCTGACCTCCCAGACGGCAGCGGTGTCGCCGCGCGAGTCTTTTCCCCGCGTGAAGGTCCCGTCGCGTTGGGCGAGCACGTAGCGGAACGTCAGATAGATGCCGGCCTTCACCTCGGCGGGAGCGGGCTGGTTTGTCTCCAGCGAAGCGGCCACGTCCAGCTCGGGAAGGCCCTGGTGCAGCGGAAGCAGGCTCGAAGAGTGGTCCGGGCCACTCTGGACGTAGAGGCCGTTCGAGGCCCTGGCGATGCCGGCGCTCAACAGGTTGGCCACGAGCGACGCGAGGTCCGAGTGCTCGATCAACGCGACGATCGGGCGCGAGCCCGATCCTCGGATCTGCTCGTCGACCAGATCGAGCTTGCGGTACGCGAGGTCGATTGCCCGCGTGACCGTCTCGCCGGTCAAGCCGGTGGTCGCCGCCAGGTGCGACGCGTCACGGAGGTGCGCCCGGTCCGTCTGACGTCTCGGCGGTGCCGACAGGACCTCGATCTCAGGCTTGGAGCCGTCGTCGACGTCGTGCTCCGCTTCGGCGACCAGCTCCGCGAGGCTGAGGCCGAGCGCTCGCGCCAAGTTCGCGGCCACAGCGAGGGTCGGCTGTCTCGAGCGCCGCTCCAGCAGGTCGATGTGCGTTCGATCAACGCCTGCGCGATTGGCGAGCTCGTCCATGGTCAGGCCCTTCTGACGGCGCGCTTCGGCAACCCGTTGGGCAACGATCTCGCTGAGGACGATCCCGCGCTCTGACATGCCGGCTCGTGCAGGTTGCCAAATCGCCGAGCGGCGTGTCGGTTCGGGCGGTGGGAGTCGCGCCGCATCCGTACAATCCCCGAACGGGGAACGGGCGCGCCCGCCTCGTCTTCGCCTCAGCGGGGGCCACATGCCTCGTCAGCGGGTTGAGACCGTTCCTCACGAAGCCGATGAGTCAGTCGCTGAGAGCGCTCTACAACCTGTGTCGGTCCCCGCGGGGGAAGCTGGTGTTGAACCTCGGGATCGGCATCTTCGCGATCGCGACGTCGGTCCTCGCCGCGCGCCACTTCGCCGGCATGGGCTGGCCGTTCGGCGGAGCCAACGTCGGGCTCGTGGCGGCGGCCGCGGCTCTCTTTCTTCTCGCTTACGCGTTCAAGGCCCACGGCTGGCACCGCCTCTTCGCTCCGCACGAGCGTCCGCGGGCCCTCACTCTCGGCGCCGCCTGCGCCGCCGCCAGCGTCACCGGCGCCGCCCTGCCGGGTCGCCTCGACGACGTTGTCCGCGTCGCGGTCGTCCGCCGGGCGACGAACGGTCGGGCCGGCGTCGGCCCCGTCTGCCTCTCCCTCTTCATGCTGGGCCTGGTGGACACCGCAGCGCTCATGCCGCTTGCCGGTACGGCAGCCGCAACCGCCGACGCGTCGGGCGCCGTACGCGTGGCGCTCGGGGTCGTCGCGGTCGCCGGCTTCGGTGCGGCCGTCGTCATCGGCGTCCTTCCACGCCTGATCGCGAGCGGACGGCTCATGCGCTTCCGCCTTGCGTGCTGGCTCGGCGAGCGGGCGATTCCGGCGCGTGACGCCTGGCAGGCGCTGGGTTCTCGTGCTGGCCTCGTGGCTTACACGCGCGCTCGGCCTCTTCCTCCTGCTCTATGCGCTCGGCTTCGCCCTCTCCCTGCCGCTTGCGATCGCGTTCCTCTGCGCCTCGGCGGCGTCCAGCGCCCTGCCGATCGCCCCGGCCGGCGCCGCCACGCAGGCTGGGGCAGGCGCGGCCATCCTGATCGCCGCCGGAGTAGGCGCAGCCGACGCGATCTCCTTCGCTGTCGGCGCGCAGGTGCTTCTGATCCTCGCCGGCGCCGCGGTGCTCGCCTTCGCCGCTCTCTGGCACGGCGGCCGGCGGCTCGCGTTGGCGGTCCTCTAGCTAGGAAGCGCGGCGAGAACCACGTCCGCGTGGTCCTCGGGGCTGACGCCCAGCATCGCCTTCGCCACGTTCCCGTCGGCGTCGATCACGAAGGTCGAGCGCTTGATACCCATGGACTTCTTGCCGTACATGTTCTTCTCGACCCAGACGCCGTAGAGCTCGGCGACCTCGTGCTCGGCGTCGGCGAGGAGCGTGAACGGGAGCCCGTACTTCGCCTTGAACTTCACATGCGCGGACTCGGTGTCCGGGCTGACTCCGAGAATGGTGGCCCCCCGGGTCTCGAACTCGCCGTAGGCGTCGCGGAAGCTGCGCGCCTGCGCCGTACAGCCGGGGGTGTCGTCCTTGGGGTAAAAGTAGAGAACGACCGGGCGGCCCCGAAGGTCCGACAGCCGGACGCGCTCGCCGCTGTCGCTCGCGAGCTCGAAGTCCGGCGCCTGCTTTCCTTCCTCGACCACGGATGCGAATTGTAGGCTGCGAGAGCGGTGCGCGAGCTGCACGCCTGGAACGCAGTCCTCCTGATCGTGGCCAACGGTCTCGCCGCCGGCTGGGGCTTGGTCTACTTCCGGCGCAAGCGGACGCCCGGGCGCATCTACGCGCATGCCCTGGCTCTCGCGCAGGCGCTCCTGATCGCGCAGGTCGCGCTCGGGCTCCTGCTCCTCTCGGACGGGAGCCCGTCGCCCGACCGGCTGCACGCGGTCTACGGCAGCCTCGCGCTGCTCGCAGTTCTCTCGCCCTGGGTCTACGCGCCGCCGGTGCCCGCGAAGCGGCTTCTCTGGTTCTCGGGGGCGGCGCTGGTCGCGACGGCGCTTTCGATCCGCGCCTACGCAACCGGACTGTGAACGTCTCCCCGTCCCTCCGCGCCTTCGGGATCCTCGTCCTGATCGCCGCCGTGATCACGGCGCTCCAGCTCGGCTTCGGGCTGGTCGTGATCGTTCGCTTCCTGCAAGTGCTCTTCCTCGTGGCGATTGCCTACATCCTCTTCGTCCTCTGGCGCCGGAATCGCGAGGAGATCAACATGTGGTCGGGGCGCTCGCGGGCCGTGTTCTACGGTGGCGCCGCCCTGGCGATCGCCGCGGTCGGCCTGGCTTTCACCCCGTGGTTCCCGACCAGTGGGCTCGAGACCATTGCCTGCATCGCCGCGGTCGCGGCAGGCGTCTTCGGCATGTGGCGCGCTTGGCGCGACGAGCACACGTACGGATACTGACCGACACGTACGATACTGACCGACCCTGCCGGGTACCGCCGTTCGGTCCGTCGGTAAGAAGCGCGCGTCGGCCGACACGAACGGAGACGTGGGGACAGTCCTCGAAAGCGATCTCGGCACCAAGCGAGAAGCGCTCTACAAGACGCTCCACGACGCGCGGGTTCGGCTCCGCGCCAACCTGAAGGAGCGCGGGCTCGATGGCTGAGCCGCTGCTTCGGGCGTTGCTCGGGCCGGTCGGCCCGGAGATCGGCTGCGCGGAGTGCTTCGAGGAGCTCGACCGCTATGTGGAGCTCGAGCTTTCCGGGGCCGACGCAGACGGAGCCGTTCCGGGGATGAGGCCCCATCTCGAGGGCTGCCCCGCGTGCGCAGAGGAGCACGCGAGCCTGCGAGAGCTCGTGGCCGGCTAGACCGGCCATGCCCAGGGGTCTGACCCCTTGGCCCAACCGGCCACGCCCGGGGCCTGTCCCCGGACATGGCTGCCCGGGACGGTGCGGCTACGAGGCGACGCGCGCCGAGGCGCCGTCGAGTGAGTCGAGGATCTCGCGGATCTCCATCGCCGTGCCGACGAAAATCGGCGTGTCCCGCTCCGTGTAGCGGCTCGCCTCGGTCTCGCGCAGCGTCTTCATCAGCTGGAGGAAGTCCGACGGGGCCTCGCACTCGAACGCGGTCATGAACTCCTGGTCGTCGATCCCGAAGGAGTACGTCGTGTGGTTCGTGATCGTCACGAAGCGGCTGCCGACGGCAGCGTGCTCCTGCATGGCTCGACGGCGGTCGTCCATCGGCAGCGCGTACCACTTGCGCTTCTTCACGAACGGGTAGACGACGAGGTACGGCGCCCCGCGCGGGACGACCCGGCGCGGGCGCTTGCTCTTCTGCTCGAAGTACTGCGACGGTTCGCTCGCGGCGAGGTACGAGTACGGCGTCGTCAGCCAGCCGGCCAGCGGCGTGCCGTTGAGCGCCGTTCCAAGCTCGCGGAGGTCGTCGTAGCGCTCCGTCAGCTTCCAGAGCATGAAGTCGGCCTCGGGCCGTACGCCGACGAGGCTGTAGGCACGCAGCTCCATGCGCTCGGCCCAGTCATCGACGACCTCGGCGAAGGCGTCCTTGGCGATGCTCCGCTCCTCGATAGGGAGCCGGAGCCAGGCCGGATCGGCCTTGTAGAGCGTGTAGGCGACGTATTGCGTCGAAGTCTCCTCAGCCACGGCTCGAATCGTACCCACTCGTGTGACGAGTTCCTGCGTACATTCGAGAGGGCGCGGCGCGTCCGCCGGCGGGCAGGCGGGCGCGCCCGCGACCGCCTCAGAGTTCTTAGCCCTCGGCCGCGACCGCGAGCGTGACGCCGGCGTCGGGCATCTGCGTGACCTCGGCCCGGCGAGTGAAGAGGCTCTCGCGCGACATGAGGAAGAGCTCCGGGATGATCTCTGCGCGCACCTCGCCGCGCGCGAAAACGCGCACTACCGAGCTCTGGGAGACGACAACCGCGACTGCTCCGGTCGTCCGCGAGATCGAGGCTGCCGCGGCGTGACGCGTGCCGAGCCCGGGGAGGAAGTTCTCTGGTGCGCTCACGTCGACGTCGATGAAGCGCCCTGCCGAGACGAACGTCCCGTCGTCGGCAAGCAGGAAGGCGCCGTCGAGCTGGGCGAGCTCCTTCACCGTCTCGCGGAGCTCGGGGCGCTCGATGCTGAGGAGCTCGTCGTCGTGCCCGAAGAGCGGGTCGAGGATCAGCGGCCGCGATTGCTCGGAGACGAGCTCGACGTCGCCGATCACGAACAACGTCCCGATCTTGCGCCCTTCGCGTCCCTCGCGGGCGAGCTCGACGGCAAGGTTGACGACCTCTTCGAGCGTGCGGCGGCGCTCTTCGGAGCAGTGCGTCGTCTCGCAGACCGCGCCGAAGGTCGCGTCCAGCAGCTTCTCTCGCCCGTTCAGGCCCATGCACGAGTCCGAACGACAGGACGACGCGGGTTGTTCCCTACAGTTGCCGGCATGCCCCAGCGGCTTGCCGTCCTGATCCGTGAGAACCAGCCCTGCGTCGTCCTCACCGGGGCCGGCGTCTCGACGGAGAGCGGTGTCCCCGACTTCCGCTCCGCCTCCGGGATCTGGGCTGACTTCGACCCGCGCGAGTACGCGACGCTCGGCGCCTTCCGGCGTGACCCGGAGAAGGTCTGGCGCTTCTATTCGCCGCGCTTCGCGATGCTCACGGCCGCGGAGCCGAACCCGGCGCACCTCGCGCTCGCCGAGCTCGAGCGGCGCGGGCTCGTGCGCGCCGTCGTGACCCAGAACATCGACCTGCTCCACGAGCGCGCGGGCTCGCAGGACGTGATCGAGGTGCACGGCTCGATCCGGACCTCGTCCTGCCCGGGTTGCGGTGAGCGCTACCCGCTGAACCGAGGTCGTTCCGCTGATCGAGGCGCACGGAGCTCCCCCTTGCCCCGCCTGCAGCGCGATTCTGAAGCCCGACGTCGTCTTCTTCGACGAGCTCCTGCCCGAGGGAGCGATGGAGCGCGCGACCGCGCTAGCAGAGGAGGCCGGGCTGCTGCTCGTCGTCGGCTCTTCGCTCGAGGTCTATCCGGTCGCCGACCTGCCGCGCTCGACGCTCGCCGCCGGCGGGAAGGTCGCGGTCGTCAACCGCACGCGGACCTGGGCCGACGCGCGAGCTGAGCTGGTGCTACGCGAGAGTGCTGGGAAGGTTCTGGCGACGGCGGCAGCGGCCCTGCGCGAATCTCTGCTCGAGTTCACCGAGTACGACCCTGAGTGGCCGCGCCTCTACGAGGCCGAAGCCGTGCTGGTGCGGGCGGCGCTCGGCGCCGACGTCGTCGCCGTGGAGCACATCGGCTCGACCGCCGTTCCCGGCCTCGCCGCGAAGCCGGTGATCGACATCTCGGTCGGCCTTCGCCGTGCCGAGCTCGCCGCGGAGCGGATCGCGGTCATGGAGCGGCTCGGCTACGAGTATCTGGGAGAGAACGGCCTGCCGGGCCGGCTCTTCTTCCGCAAGGACGAGGCGGGGAGGCGCACTCACCACGTCCATGCGGTAGAGCACGACGGGGAGCATTGGCACCGGCACCGCGCCTTCCGCGACTATCTTCGCGCGCATCCCGAAGAGGCCGCTTCCTACGCGACCGAAAAGCGGCGCCTATCGGCCGAGTCCGATACCCACGAGGAGTACTGGGAGCGCAAGCAAGCCTACGTGGGGCCGCTATTCGAGCGCGCTTGGAGCTGGTACGGCCGCGGCTAGGCTAGGCCGTAATGGCCACGGCCACCCAGACCACCCGCGAGGAGCGGATCGAGGAGCAGCTGAAGGGGCTCCCGGCGAAGCCGGGCGTCTACCTGTTCCGCGACGGAAAGGGCGCCGTCCTCTACGTCGGCAAGGCGAAGTCGCTGCGCTCCCGCGTGCGCTCGTACTTCCGCGGCGGGGACGCCCGGCTCGGGCTCGATCGGCTGATCGAGCGCGTCGACCAGATCGAGGTGATTGTCACCTCGACGGAGGTGGAGGCCTTCCACCTCGAGCAGAACCTGATCAAGCGCTACCGGCCGACCTTCAACGTCCGTCTGCGGGACGACAAGAGCTACCCGTACATCGCCGTCACCGTGGAGGACGAGTACCCGCGCGTCATGTTCACGCGGGAGCGGCACCGCCGCGGAGTCGTCTACTTCGGACCGTACGCCTCGGCGAAGAAGGTGCGGGAGACGCTCGACGTCTTGAACCGCGTCTTCCCGTACAGGCCGTGCGAGGGGCCGCAGCCGGGGCGACATTCCGGGATCCCGTGCCTCGACTACCACATCGACCGCTGTCTGGCGCCCTGCGTCGGCTACGTCACGAAGGAGGACTACCGCGAGATCGTCGAGCGCGTGATCGAGTTCCTCTCCGGCGAGACGCGACCGGTGCTGCGGGAGCTGGAGCAGAAGATGCACGCCGCCGCGGAGCGGCAGGAGTTCGAGGAGGCGGCGCGCTACCGAAACCGCCTCACCGCCGTCCGCCACCTGGCCGAGCGGCAGGCAGCCGACAAGCGCGCGATCGGAACGGTGGACGTGATCGGCATCGCGGCGAGCGGCCGGACGGCCGCCGTGCAGGTCTTCCCGCTGCGGGGCGGGCGCCTCGTCGACCGGCACACGTTCTACCTCGAGAACGAGGCGGGGGAGGACGTTCCGCAGCTCCTCGAGTCCTTCTGCCTCGAGTACTACGGCGGCGCGCCGAGCGTTCCGCCGCTGATCGTCGTCCCGCCCGACGTGGGGCCGACCGAAGCACTGGCCGGCTATCTCTCCGACCTGCGCCGCTCCAAGGTCGAGGTGCGGCCGGCGCGTCGCGGCGAGAAGCGGCGCCTGCAGGAGCTGGCGCAGCAGAACGCCGAGCTGGCGCTCGAGAGCGACGCCGCCAACCGGGAGCGCAAGCGCCTTCGTCGCATCGAGGCGCTCGAGGAGCTGCGGGAGTGCCTGAACCTCGAGAGCCTCCCGATCCGGATCGAGTGCTTCGACATCTCGAACATCCAGGGGGAATCGCCGGTCGGCTCCATGGTCGTCTTCCAGGACGCCGTGCCCAAGAAGGCTCACTACCGGAAGTTCGGGATCAAGCGTGTGGAGGGCCAGGACGACTTCGCGATGATGGCCGAGGTGATCTCGCGCCGGTTCGCACGGGCGCGCGAGGTGACGGCCGAGCGCTACGACGAGGGCTTCGCTGCGATCCCCAACCTCGTTGTCGTCGACGGCGGCAAGGGCCAGCTCTCGGCTGCCCTGGCCGCTGTCCAGGAGTACGACCTCCCTCGGCTCGCGGTGATCGCGCTCGCGAAGCGGGAGGAGGAGGTCTTCGTCCCTGGACAGTCGAAGCCGATGATCCTCGGGCGCGACTCAGCAGGGCTTCAGCTCCTGCAGCGGATCCGCGACGAGGCCCATCGCTTCGCCCTCGGCTTTCACAGGCATCGCCGCGACGCGAAGGCTCGGGAGTCGATCCTGGACGCGCTGCCCGGCGTCGGCCCAGCGCGTAAGCGCGCGCTGATCCAGCACTTCGGCTCCCCTGAGCGCCTGCTCGCGGCGAGCCCGGAGGAGCTGGAGGGCGTACCCGGCGTCCCCGCGAAGGTCGGCCGGGAGATCCACGCCGCGCTCCACCGCGCCGGCGGCGCGTAACCTGCGACTGTGGGCTCCCTGCCGGTCGCCATCTGGAGCGACTACACCTGACCGTTCTGCTACGTCGGCCTCGCCAGGGCCGAGTGGCTGGAGCGCCGGTTCGGCGCGCAGGTCGACTGGTTCCCCTTCTTCCTGCATCCGGAGTACCCCGAGGAAGGCCTGCCGCGAGCCGACCTGGAACGGCGCTACGGCCCGGGCATCCACGAGCACACGCGCCGGCTGGTCGAGGCCGCGGGGCTGACCTTCGCGCCGTCGCAGAAGCTCCCGAACACGCTCCACGCCCTCCAGGTGACCGAGCTCGCGCGCGATCGCGACCTGCACGAGCCGGTGCACACGCGGCTGATGCACGCCTACTGGTCGGAGGGAGCAGATCTCGGGGACGACGAGGTTCTGCTCGACCTCGTCGCCGAGGCGGGGCTCGACCGCGACGAGGCCGCCGCAGGTCGTCGCCGAAGGACGTTACTCGGAGCGAGTGGCCGTATCCACGCAGGACGCCAACCGGCTCGGCATCCATGCCATTCCGGCCTTCGTTCTCGACCGGCGCCTGCTCGTTCTCGGCGCGCAGCCCGAGCAGGTTTTCGAGCAGGCGGTCGCGCAGCTGCGCGACGGGGAAGCGCCGCCGGGCGATTGACACATGTCCGGAGCCGTGGAATTGTCGGCTCCACCATGGAGCATCACGGCTCGGAGAGTTACTTCGTCCTCGGTGAGGGGCTCCTCGCCGAGAGCGTCGGCGGGCGCCGGCGTGCGCTTGCGACCGCCGTCGAGGCTGCGGCGCCGCCGTTCCGCTTCACCAGGCTCGGGCCGAAGGGGAAACAGCTCCCCATGGGGGCGCTGGAGCGTCTCGCGGACGCGATGACCTCGGGCTCGGGGCGCTCCTCCCGCGTCCCGGCCGGCTACACCTACGTCGGCCAGTTCGTCGATCACGACCTCACGTTCGACAAGACGAAGGTCATGCTCGGCGAGCGCGTCACGCCTGCCCAGCTGGTGCAGGCTCGCTCGCCGAGCCTCGACCTCGACTCGCTGTACGGAGCCGGCCCGCAGGATCCCGAGTCGGCGAAGTTCTACAGCGACGACGTGCACCTCAGGATGGGGAGGACGGAGGCGTTCGGCGGAGACGCGGCGAAGCAAGGCTTCGACCTGCCGCGGGGAACGTCCGGGGGGATCCTGAAGCGGCGTCTTGCGGTGATCCCCGATGAGAGGAACGACGAGAATCTCGCCGTCGCGCAGACGCATCTTGCGTTCATCCGCTTCCACAACCGGGTCGTCGACCGTCTGCCCGGCTCGGTCCCGGCCGCACAACGGTTTGCGCGGGCAAGGGAGAAGGTCGTCAAGCACTACCAGTGGATGCTCCGCCACGACTACCTGCCCCGGATCTGCGACGGCAGCGTCGTCCGCGACGTCTTCCAGAACGGACGCAAGATCTTCGAGGTGGACGCGGGCCCGATGGACTTCCCGACGATGCCGATCGAGTTCTCCGTGGCCGCCTTCCGTCTCGGGCACAGCATGGTGCGCGGCGAGTACAGCTGGAACAAGCGCTTCGACTTCGACAGCGCCACGCTCAGACTGCTCTTCGACTTCACGGGCGGAGGGGGCTTCGTGGGCGGCCCGCGGCTTCCGAGCAACTGGCTCGTCGACTATCGCCGCTTCTTCGATTTCAAGGAGGCCGGCCGCCAGAACCTGGCGGTGCCGGCAGCGCAGTTCAACCGGGCTATGCGAATCGACTCGAATCTCGTCCGTCCGTTGCGCACGATTCCTCGCCTTCCCCGCCGCGAGACCAGGAATCTCGCGCTTCGCAACCTGGTCCGGGCGCGGATGCTGAAGCTCGCGAGCGGACAGCAGATGGCCAGGTTCCTCCGAAGCGAGGGGGTCTCAGTGGACACGCTGACCAAGGCGCAGCTTCGGAACGGCTCGAACGGCGCCGACCTCGACGACCTCACCAAGAACCAGCGCGACGCCCTCCTGGACGAGACCCCGCTTTGGTTCTACATCCTGCGCGAGGCGGAGCTCGAGGGCGGCAAGCTGCGCGGAGTTGGCGCTCGGCTCGTCGCGGAGACTTTCCACCGGGCGATGGAAGGGAGTGAGTTCTCGATCGTGCGCGACAAGGCCTGGCGGCCGAGCCTTGGTCCGGACAACCGGACCTTCCGCATGGTCGACCTGCTGCTCTTCGCCTTCGAGAGGAAGAAGACCCTGCTCGCGCCGCTCGGCTGAGTCGCTGGCGACTAGCCCCCGTCGGGGCCCATGTACGGGTAGCGATAGTCCGTCGGCGGGACGAAGGTCTCCTTGATCGTCCGCGGGCTCACCCAGCGGATCAGATTCCAGAGGGAGCCTGCCTTGTCGTTCGTCCCGGAGGCGCGCGCGCCGCCGAAGGGCTGCTGCGCGACCACCGCGCCCGTGGGCTTGTCGTTCACGTAGAGGTTCCCGGCCGCGTAGCGGAGCACGTCGGAGGCCTCGGCCACCGCCTCGCGCTCGCCCGCGAAGATCGCGCCCGTGAGCGCGTACGGCGCCGTGCGGTCGATCAGCTCGAGCGTCTCCTCCCAGCTCCCGTCCGGGTAGACGAAGGTCGTGACGACCGGGCCGAAGAGCTCGTCGCGCAGGAGCCTGAAGTCGGGGTCCTCGGTGCGGATGACCGTCGGCTCGACGAAGTAGCCCTCGGAGTCGTCGTAGCTTCCGCCGACGACCACCTCGCTCTTGGCGTCGGCCTTCGCCTCCTCGATCGCCTCCTTCTGCGTGGCGAACGAGCTCGCGTCGATGACCGCGCCCATGAAGTTCGAGAAGTCGGAGACGTCGCCGTACTTGAGCTCGCCTACCTGCGAGACGAGCTGCTCCTGGATCGCAGGCCACATGCTCTCGGGCGCGTACACCCGCGAGGCCGCCGAGCACTTCTGGCCCTGGTACTCGAAGGAGCCGCGCAGGATCGCGGTGGCGACGGCTTCGGCGTTTGCCGTCGGGTGCGCGACGATGAAGTCCTTGCCGCCGGTCTCGCCGACGATGCGCGGGTAGCTGCGGTAGTTCGCGATGTTCGCGCCGATCGTCTTCCACATGTCCTGGAAGACCGCCGTCGAGCCGGTGAAGTGGACACCGGCGAGGTCGGGGCTCGCGAGCGCGGGGTCGCCGATCTCCTTGCCCGAGCCGTAGACGAGGTTGATCACGCCGTCCGGGAGCCCGGCGTCCTGGAAGAGGCGCATCGTGTAGTACGCGGAGAGCATCGCCGTCGAGGCGGGCTTCCACAGGACCGTGTTCCCCATGAGCGCGGGCGCGCCGGTGAGGTTGCCGCCGATGGCGGTGAAGTTGAAGGGCGAGACGGCGAAGACGAAGCCCTCGAGCGGCCGGTACTCCATCCGGTTCCAGACACCCGGGCTCGAGATGGGCTGCTCCTCGTACATCCGCGTCATGAACGAGGGGTTGAACCGCCAGAAGTCGATCAGCTCGCAGGCGGCGTCGATCTCGGCCTGATGAGCCGTCTTCGACTGGCCGAGCATCGTGGCGGCGTTCAGGGTGTCGCGCCATGGCCCGGCGAGCAGCTCGGCGGCCCTGAGGAAGACGGCGGCGCGCTCCTCCCAGGGGACGCGGTGCCAGTCCTCCCACGCCTCGGCCGAGGCCTTGATCGCGGCTTCGACCTCCTTGGCCCCGCCCTGGTGGACGTCGGCGAGGACGTGGTCCTTGTCGTGCGGCATCACCGCCTGCTTGACGTTGCCGGTCTCGACGTCCTTGCCGCCGATCACGAGCGGGATCTCGATCCGCTCGTTCTTCATCTGCTCGAGCCGTAGCTGCAGGCTCGCGCGCTCAGGCGAGCCCGGCGCATAGTCGCGGATCGGCTCGTTGACCGGTGTCGGAACGCGGAAGATGCCCGGGGCGCTCATGACTGGGCATTCTATTGGCGTGGGCATGGACGTGGTCGCGTACGAAGTGCCGGCCTGGGGAGTCGGGGAGCTCTACTTCCGGGACGGGAAGCTCCTCTACCACGAGCTCCCGCGGGCAGGCTCGTCGCCAGGCGAAAGCGGGCGAGCACCCGCTCGCCGAGCGTCTGCTGGCGCACTTCCGCGGGGAGCGCGTGGCCTTCGACGACGTCGAGGTTGACGCCGAGTGGGGCACTCCGTTCCAGGAGGCGCTCGCCGACGCGCTGCGGCGCGTGCCCTGGGGTGAGGTCGTTACCTACGGCGAGCTCGCGGCGCTCGCCGGGCGTCCGCGCGCCCCTCGGGCCGCCGGCACCTTCTGTGCCGAGAACAACTTCCCGCTCGTCGTTCCCTGCCATCGCGTCGTCTCCGCGACCGGGCTGGGCAGCTACGGCTCGCTGGGCGTCGAGTACAAGCGGCGGCTGCTGGCGCTGGAGGGCGTCGCGCTCTGAGCTTCTCGGAGGACGTTCGCGTCGAGCTGGCCGCGATCGAGCCGCGGAAGCCTTGCTGCCGGCTGGCCGAGCTCTCGGCGCTCGTCCGCGGGGCGGGCAGCGTCCACCTGCGCGGCGGTGGGCACATCGCATTCCACCTGGAGCTGGCGAGCGGCCCGGTGGCCCGGCGGGCGTTCACGCTCCTCCGCTCCTACGGAGTCCCGTGCGAGATCAGGACGTACAAGCGGCGGGCCTTCGAGCAGGGGACGCGCTACCAGCTCCATCTCGAGGACGACGCTCGGGCCATCCAGGCCCTGAACGAGGCGGGGGTTCTCGACGCGAACCTGGCGCCGCTCGAGCGACCGCCACGCCGGGTCGTGGCGCGCTCGTGCTGCCGGGCGGCGTACCTGCGCGGAGCGTTCCTCGCCTCCGGCTCGGCCAGCGGTCCTCGCAACGCGCACTTCGAGCTTCGCAGCGCCGATGCCGAGTCGGCGGCCTTCCTGGCCGAGCTGGCCGCCGCCGACGGCTTCGCCCTTGCCGTGTACGGCCGGAGAGGCCATGCGGTCGCCTACGCGAAGGGAACGGAGACGATCAGCGAGCTGCTCGCGTTCCTCGGCGCTCAGGAGGCGGCGCTCCGGCTCGGGGAGGAAGCGGTCGTGGCCTCGACACGGGCGCGCGCGAACCGGCTCGCCAACGCGGACCACGCCAACATCGTCCGAACGAGTCGCGCCGCCGACGTCCAGCTCCGCGCCATCCGCCGCCTGGAGCGAGAAGGACGCCTGGACGAGCTCTCGCCGGAGCTGGGGGAGATCGCGCTCCTGCGTCTCCGCCACCCGACGCTTTCGCTGCGCGAGCTCGCCGCGCCGGTGCGAGCCCCCGGCGACGAAGGCGGCCGCGCACCGACGCCTCGCCAGGATTCAGAGGCTCGCCGAGCTTTGAGTGGTGCCTACTCGAGAGCGGGCCGGAGGGGAAGCTCCGAGGACGACCTCCCCCTCCGCTTTTGCCTACCCTCGGGACTGTGACACCGGACGGGGTCTGAATCCGGCGCCTGTCGAGCGTAGACCCGCTCTCGCGGCGAGCGTAATCCCCTGCCCCCGACGACGCAAGGCTCTCGCGACCAGAATTTTCCACGCCCGGGCGCGCGGGCGGCCGCGGTTAGAGTTCCTGACGTGATGATGACGCGTCGATTGGGTGCGATGGGTGGTTCGAGGCAACGACGCAGGGAGCGCTCATACCTGGAGAGGTATGGGCGCGACTGAGGACGCAGCCTCGGGCCGCCCAGCGCGGCCAGGCGGCATCGCTCCTCATTGCGTCAGGAGCTCTTAGAATCGCCGCGGCTGTGGAAACGTCGAGGGAGGCGGCATGAGCGTACGGGTGGGCATCAACGGATTCGGGCGGATCGGGCGCAACTTCTTCCGCTCGGCCCGCGGCCGCGGCGAGGGCGTCGAGGTGGTGGCGGTGAACGACCTCGGCGACGCGAAGACGATGGCCCACCTGCTCAAGTACGACTCGGTCCTCGGCCCTCTCGACGCGGACGTGGAGGCGACCGACGGCGCCATCGTCGTCGACGGCGCCGAGCTGAAGCTCCTGAACGAGCGCGACCCGGCCTCCCTCCCCTGGGAGAGCCTCGGCGTCGACGTGGTGCTCGAGTCCACGGGGCTCTTCACCAAGCGCGAGCAGGCACAGCTCCATCTCGATGCGGGCGCTTCGAAAGTCGTGATCTCGGCGCCGGCGACCGATCCCGACGTGACGCTCGTTCTCGGGGTGAACGACGACGCCTACGACCCCGACTCGCATCGGATCGTCTCGAACGCCTCCTGCACGACGAACTGCGTCGCCCCGCTCGCGAAGGTCCTGAACGACGCCTGGGGCATCGAGTCCGGGTTCATGACGACGATTCACGCGTACACGAACGACCAGCAGATCCTCGACCTCCCGCACAAGGACCTCCGGCGAGCCCGGGCCGCCGCGATCAACCTCATCCCGACGTCGACCGGCGCGGCCAAGGCGATCGGGGTCGTCATTCCGGAGCTCGCCGGGAAGGTGGACGGTGTGTCGGTGCGCGCCCCTGTTCCCGACGGCTCGCTCACCGACCTCGTCGTCCGGCTGGGCGCCGAGGTCAGCGCCGACGAGGTGAACGCCCGCTACCGCGAGCTGGCGGACACCGGCCCGCTCGCCGGGATCCTCCGCTACTCGGAAGATCCGATCGTCTCTTCCGACGTGGTCGGCGACTCCTACTCGTGCATCTTCGACAGCGAGCTGACGATGGCGCACGGCAGCCTGGTCAAGGTCTTCGGCTGGTACGACAACGAGTGGGGCTACAGCTCGCGGCTCGTCGACCTCGTCGAGCGCTTGTAGTGCATCGCCCGCGCTCGGTGGAGGACGCCGACGTCGCCGGCAAGCGCGCGCTCGTCCGCGTCGACTTCAACGTCCCGCTCGAGGACGGGCGCGTCGCTGACGACACGCGGATCACGGCGGCGCTGCCGACGATCCGGCTCCTGCTCGACCGCGGCGCCGGCGAGGTCGTGCTCATGTCGCATCTCGGTCGCCCCAAGGGACCCGACCCCGCGTTCTCCCTGAAGCCGGTCGAGGAGCGGCTGCACGAGCTCCTGCCCGACGACCGCATCCGCCTGCTCGAGAACACGCGCTTCGACCCGCGGGAGACCGCCAATGACCCCGCCTATGCGCGGGAGCTCGCCGCGAACGGCGATCTGTTCGTGAACGACGCGTTCGGGTCGGCTCACCGGGCGCACGCGTCGACGGAGGGTGTCGCCCACTTCCTCCCGGCGTATGCCGGCTTGCTGCTCCTGCGCGAGCTCGAGGAGCTCGGGTCGCTGCTCGAAGGTCCCGAGCGCCCGTTCGTCGCCGTGCTGGGCGGCGCCAAGGTGGCGGACAAGATCGGCGTCCTCACCTCCCTGGCCGAGCGGGCGGACACGCTCCTGATCGGCGGCAAGATGGCCGAGGAGGTCGAGCGCAGCGCGGGCTTCGAGCTGCCGGAGGACGTCGTCGCCGCGGCCGCCTTCGAGCCGGACGCCGAGGCGCGCATCGTGCCCTGGGACGAGGTGCCCGACGGCTGGCTCGGGCTCGACATCGGCCCGGCCACGCGGGAGCGCTACGCGGCCAAGATCGCCGAGGCGCGCACGGTGTTCTGGAACGGGCCGATGGGCGTCTTCGAGTGGCCGCGCTTCGCGGAGGGGACGAGGGCCGTCGCCGAGGCGGTCGCCGCGGCCGATGCGCACACGGTGGTCGGCGGGGGCGACTCGGTACGCGCGGTGGAGGAGCTCGGCCTTGCCGAAAAGATCGACTGGATCTCGACCGGCGGAGGCGCCTCGCTGGAGCTGCTGGAGGGAAAGGAGCTCCCGGGCGTCGCCGCGATTCCGGAAGCATGAGCAACCGGCACACACCCGACTCACTTTCGCGCACCACCCGCGCGCTTTCTCGCGTTAGGCTGGAAGCGGTGGGTGGCCCGCGGCGGCCCCGCGTCGAAAGGAAACGTCCGTGCTGATCGCGGGCAACTGGAAGATGTTCAAGGGGCCGGGGGAGACCGCGAGCTTCTGCGCGGAGCTGCGCGAACAGCTCGCGGAGATCGAGGGCGTCGACGTCGTGGTGGCGCCTCCCTTCGTGTCCCTCCACGCCGCCGCTGCGGAGCTCGCAGACAGCCCTGTCCGCGTCTACGCCCAGAACGTGCACTGGGAAAAGGAAGGCGCCTTCACGGGCGAGGTGTCGGGCTCGATGCTGGTCGCCGCGGGCGCCGTGGGGGCGATCGTCGGCCATTCCGAGCGGCGGCAGTACTTCTGCGAGACCGACGAGACGGCTGCGCGCCGCGCCTCCGCTGCGCTCGACGTTGGGCTCGGTGTGATCGCCTGCGTCGGCGAGACGCTCGAGGAGCGTGAAGCAGGAGAGACCGAAGCGGTCCTGCGCCGCCAGGTCGGAGCGATCGCGGAGGCCGTTCCCCAGCCCACCGCGAAGCTCGACGTCGCCTACGAGCCCGTCTGGGCGATCGGCACGGGCAAGACGGCGACTCCCGACATGGCCCAAGAGGCCCACGCCTTCATCCGCAGCCTCTACCCGGTGGAGCAGATTCTCTACGGCGGCTCGGTGAAGCCCGAGAACGCCGAGGAGCTTCTCGCCCAGCCGGACGTGGACGGCGCCCTCGTCGGCGGCGCCTCTCTCGACATCGACTCGTTCGCCGCGATTTGCCGGACGGCCGCCCGCCTTTCCCGCTCGTAGCGCTCGTCATCCTCGACGGGTGGGGGTGCGCGCCGCCGGGCCCCGGGAACGCCGTCGAGCTGGCCGAGACGCCTGTCTTCGACGAGCTTTGGGCGCGCTACCCGCACACGACCCTGCGCGCCTCCGGGGAGGACGTGGGGCTCCCGGCCGGCCAGATGGGAAACTCGGAAGTCGGCCACCTGACGATCGGCTCGGGCCGCGTCGTCTTGCAGGACCTGATGCGGGTGAACGAGGCGATCGAGTCCGGTGACTTCTTCGCGAACCCGGCGCTCGCCGGCGCCTTTCGGACGCGCTCGGGAGCGCGGGGCCAACGTTCACCTGCTCGGGCTCGTCTCCTACGGCGGGGTCCACTCGCACATCGACCACTTGCGGGCGCTGCTGGAGCTCGCCCGGCGCGAGGGCATGAGCGAGCGAACCTACGTCCATGCGTTCACCGACGGCCGCGACGTCTCGCCCACTTCGGCGCGCTCCGACCTGGCCGAGCTCGTCGCGGAAGGCGCCCTGATCGCCACCGTCTCCGGCCGCTACTACGCCATGGACCGCGACGGCCGCTGGGAGCGGACCGACCGCGCCCTCGCGGCGATCATGGACGGCGAGGGGGAGCACGCCGACGACCCTGCCGCGGCGGTGGAGGCGTCGTACGCTCGCGGCGTCACCGACGAGTTCATCGAGCCGGTCGTCCTGCCGCTGCCGCGACTCACGGCGGAGGATGGGGCGATCCACTTCAACTTCCGCGCGGATCGTGCGCGCCAGCTCGCACAGCGTCTTCTGGAGAAGGGCGTCGACTTGACCACGACGTCGCGCTACCGGGCCGACTTCACCTGTCCGGTGGCCTTCGAGGAAGCGGTCGTCGTCGACACGATGGCCGAGGTGCTCGCCGAGCACGGTCTCCGCCAGCTACACGTAGCCGAGACCGAGAAATACGCCCACGTCACCTACTTCTTCAACGGCGGGCGCGAGCAGGAGTGGGCCGGCGAGACGCGCATCCTCGTTCCCTCGCCGCGGGAGGTCGCCACCTACGACCTGAAGCCCGAGATGTCCGCCGCGGAGGTGGCCGACCGCTTCGCGGCGGAGCTTCCGAACGGCTACGCCTTTGCGGTCGTCAACTACGCCAACCCCGACATGGTCGGCCACACGGGCGTGATTCCCGCGGTCGTGCGCGCGGTGGAGGCGACGGACGCCGCGCTGGGCACGACCGTCGCCGCCGTGGAGGAGCTGGGCGGCGTCTGCCTCGTCACCGCCGACCACGGGAACGCCGAGCAACAGCTGGAAGCGGACGGCGTCAGCCCCCATACCGCGCACACGACGAACCCGGTGCCGCTGATCGTGACGCTGCCGGGCACCGAGCTCGAGGAAGGCGGCGCGCTCGCGGACCTCGTGCCCACCTGTCTGTGGCTCCTGGGCCTTCCGAGGGCGGAGGGAATGAGCGGCAGTTCCCTGATCCGCCCGGTCTGACCCGAAGCTATACTCAGCTCACCCAGCGGCCCGGGTCATATGCCACTTCCTCAACCCGACCATCTCCTTCTGCGGCGCGCGCAAAAAGGAGACGAACGCGCCTTCCAGGCACTCCTGGAGATGTACCAGGGGCCCGTGTTCAACTACGTGCTCCGCATGGTCGGCGACCGGGCTCTGGCGGAGGATCTGACCCAGGAGATCTTCCTGCGGATCTACCAGGGCCTGCCGGGCTTCTCCCTCCGCTGTCGCTTCACGACGTGGCTCTTCCAGATCGCCAAGAACAGGGTGCTGGACGAGCTGCGCGCCCGCGAGCGCAAGCCGCTCGCAGTCGTGACGCTCGACGATCTGCCGCCGCTCGAGGTGGTGGACTCGCCTCCGGAGCGGACCGAAGTAATCGACGCGGTCTGGCGGGCGGTCGGCCTGCTCAACCCCGATCTGAAGATGGCGCTCCTCCTCCGCGACGTCGTCGGTCTCTCTTACACGGAGATCGCCGACTCGCTCGAGATCACACTCGCCACGGTCAAGTGGCGGATCTTCAAGGCCCGGGAAGAGGTGCAGGTCGCACTCGAGCGGGAGGGCATCGAGGTCGAGGTCTCGCGTCAGCCCGCCGCGCGGGTCTAAGAGCTCTAAGCTAGACGCCGTGCTCGAGCCGGGCGGCGAGCGCCTCGGGTAGCTCGAGCTCGCGCATCTCCGCCTGCGTCGCGGCCACGTCGTAGGCCACGCGCCGGAACGTCGCCCGACGCGAGTCCAGGTCGAGGAGAAGCCAAGCGGCGCGCGGGTCGCCGTCGCGGGGCTGGCCGACCGAGCCGGGGTTGAGGAGCCAGCGGTCGCCGGCCAGCTCGACTTCCGTGCCCTCTGCGGCCGTCGCGAGCGTCGTCGTCGAGAGGCGGAAGGCGAGCGCAACGTGGCTGTGGCCGACGAGGACGATGTCCTGCGGGGTCGCGGCCAGTCCGGCATAGGCGATCCCGGGGGAGAGGACGTACTCCCAGACCGGGTCACGTGGGCTTGCATGGAAGAGGCCGACTCCCTCGCGCTCGCCCTTCGGCTCGAGCCCCTCCAGGAAAGCGCGCCGCTCCGGCTCCAGCTCCCCGGCCGTCCACTCCGCGGTGAGGGCCGCGTCCGGTGAGAAGATCTCGAGGTCGAGCCTGCCGAGGGCCGCGAGGTCGTGGTTTCCTATCAGGCACACGTCCGCCCGCTCGGCCACGAGGGCGCAGCAGCGGTTCGGGCGCGGGCCGTAGCCGACGAGGTCGCCCAGGCACCAGATCGCGTCCGGCGCGTCCTGTTCGATCGACCCGAGTACCGCCTCGAGGGCCTGGAGGTTTCCGTGGATGTCAGAGACGACGGCGACGCGCACGGCAGGCGGACGTTAGCGAAGGGCCTAGGGGCCGTCGCGCTGGGGGCGCTCTGGGCCGGCGCGGCCGTCGTCCTTTGGCGCACGGAGGTGCCCGAGCTTGCGTTGCCCAACCTCGATCCCCGCGACTACTTCACGGCGGCGGAGCTGGCGCGGATCGACGACTACCGAAGCGTCTCGCGGCTCCTGCTGCTCGGCTCGCTGGCGGCCGAGATCGCGGTGCTCGTGTTCGCCGTCTGGCAGGCGCGCCCGCTCGCCGCCCGGCTCGAGCGCATCGGCCGCGGACGGGTTCGCACCTCGGTGCTCGTGGGACTCGTCGTGGTGGCCGGCGTCTGGCTCGTCGGGCTCCCGTTCGCGGCGGTGACGCTCGTCCGCCGCCGGGACTTCGGGCTTTCCGAGCAGGGATGGGCCGGCTGGCTCACCGACCAGCTGACCTCGCTTGCCGTGCAGGCGGTCCTGGTCTCGATCGCCGTCGCCGGCGCCGTGTGGCTGGCGGGCCGCCTCGGCCGCCGCTGGTGGCTCGCCGGGGCGCCGGCGCTGGTCGCGATCGCGGTGGTCTTCATCGTCGTGCAGCCGCTGGTCGTGCAGCCGCTCTTCAACCGCTTCGAGCCGCTGCCCGACCGGGAGCTTGCGGCGCAGATCGAGCAGCTCGCTGCCGAGCTGGGCGTGGAGGTCGACGACGTCCTCGTCGCGGACGCGAGCCGGCGGACGACCACCGCCAACGCCTACATCGCCGGGCTCGGCCCGACGCGCCGCGTCGTCCTCTACGACACGCTCCTCGACGGGCGCTTCACCGAGGGCGAGATCCGCTTCGTCTCCGCCCACGAGCTCGCGCACGTCGAGCGGCGCCACCTCTGGAAGGGGCTCGCCTGGTTCACGCTGCTGGCGGTCCCGGGCGTCTTCCTCCTCGCCTGGGTGACGGACCGCCTCGGCGGCCTGGGGCCGAGGCTGGTGCCGCTCGGGCTCGCCTTCGCCTTCGGCTGGATCCTGATCACGCAACCGCTTGCGAACGCCGTCTCGCGCCGGTACGAGGCGGAGGCCGACTGGCTCGCCCTGCAGGCGACCAGCGACCCGGCGAGCGGCGTCGCCCTCGAGCGGAGCTTCGTGCGGACGGCGCTCGCCGACCCGGACCCACCCGCCTGGGTGAGGTTCTGGTACGGCACCCATCCGACCCCGATGCAGCGGATCGCGATGGCGGAGTCCGGCCGCTAAGCCTTGGACCTAGGCGTCGTTCTCTTCCTGCTCGGGGAGGTTTCTGATCCCCTCGCGGGTCGACCACTTCGACCAGGAATCGTTCATCGCGTCCATGAGCTCGCGCATGAAGCGCGGGGACATGTTCACGCGGCTGACGACGACGCCGGGACGTCGCCCTCCTCGACCTCGTGGTCGATGCGGGCGAACGTGAGGGTGAACTCGTAGTCGGAGAAGCTGACGTTGGCGAAGTTCGCATAGACACCTGCCAGGTTCTCGGGGTCGAGATGAATGTTGAGCTGACGCTCACTCTGCTCGTCCTCCACGGCTCCCTACGATATACGGCATGGAGGTGGGCAACACGGCGGCGACAGCGCTCCGCCGGCTGGAGGACGAGCTGGGGCGGGTCGCGGGCGCGCCGGTCACGCTCGAGCGGCCGGCGAAGGACGAGCACGGCGACTATGCGACGAACGTGGCGCTGAGGCTCGCGGGCGCGCAGCAGCGCCCGCCGCTCGAGATCGCGGCCGAGCTCGCCGCCGCGGCGGAGGCGGTTCCGAGCGTCGAGCGCGCCGAGACCGCGCCGCCCGGGTTCCTCAACCTCTGGCTCTCGCCGCAGTGGTACGGCGAGGCTCTGGAGGAGATGCTCGCGGCGGGCACCGACTACGGCGGCGGTTCGGCCGAGCGCCCAGAGCGCATCCAGGTGGAGATGGTGAGCGCCAACCCCACCGGCCCGATCACGGTGGCAGCGGCGCGGAACGGCGCCTACGGCGACTCGGTAGCGCGCCTGCTCGAGTTCGCCGGGCATCCGGTCGAGCGCGAGTACTACTACAACGACGCGGGCACGCAGATGGAGCGGTTCCGCGCCTCGGTCGAAGCCGCCCGCCGGGGGGAGGGCCCGCCTGAGAACGGGTACGCAGGCGAGTACGTCCAGGAGCTCGCCGCCCTCGAGGGCGACCCGGTTCCACAGATGCTCCAGCCGCATCGAGCAGAGCCTCGAGCGCTTCCGCATCCACTTCGACTCGTGGGCGCTGCAGAGCGAGCTCGCGTCGCACCTCCCTGAGCTGCTCGGCGATCTCGACACGTACGAGCGCGACGGCGCGCTCTGGGTGCGCTCCACGGCGTTCGAGCGACGAGAAAGACCGCGTGCTCGTCCGCTCGCCCGAGCGCGGCGGAGAACCGACCTACGAGGCCGCCGACATCGTCTACCTGCGGGACAAGCTCGAGCGGGGGTTCGACCGGGCAATCTACGTCCTCGGCGCCGACCACCACGGCGTCCGGGGCTGGTACCGGGTGATCGCACGGATGCTCGGCTACGACCCGGAACGGATCGAAGTGATCCTCTACCAGCTCGTCCACCTCACCCGGGGCGGCGACGTCGTCAAGATGTCGAAGCGGCGCGGAGACGTCGTCACGCTCGACGAGTTCATGGACGAGGTGGGCGTGGACGCCGCACGCTGGTATCTCGCTGCGCGGGGACCCGATCAGACGATGACGATCGACGTCGATCTCGCGCGGGAGAAGAGCGAGAAGAACCCCGTCTACTACGTCCAGTACGCGCATGCCCGGATCGCGGGCATTCTCAGAAACGCCGCCGGGGCCGAGGCCGACCCCAAGCCGCCCGCCGAGCTCGCCCCCGAGGAGCGCGACCTCGTCAAGCGCCTCGCCGAGCTGCCCGGGATCGCCGCCGAGGCGGCCGAGCGCCGGAGCCCCCAGGCGCTCCCTACCTATGCCATCCGGCTCGCCGACGACTTCCACCGCTTCTACCACCATCACCGCGTGCTCGACAGCGAGGAGCAGGGCTTCCGCCTCGCCCTCGTCACGGCGACGAAAGCCGTGATCGCCCGCAGCCTCGACCTGATCGGGGTCGAGGCGCCGGAGCGGATGTAGGGATAACCCCAGCGCGAGACACCTGTTTCCCCCGCCTCGGGCGGGAGTTCTCCCCGTGGGAGCAGCCATTGCCCTGCTTCAAGGTTCGGGCACATCAACCGAACCTCACAGGAGGCACGCACGTGACCACGCAACCGACTTCCATCCGCGCAGGCGACACGATCGAGAATCGTCTCACCGGCGAGACCATTCACTTCCTTCAGACCTCTGCCGACACCGACGGCGAGCTCGTCGAGATCGAGGTCACGGTCGAGCCCGACGGCGCGGTCGCCGCTGCGCACGTCCACCCGTTCCAGAGCGAGCGCTTCGAGGTGCTCGAGGGGACTCTCGAGTTCCGCGACGGCAAGGCCGAGATCGTCGCCGGACCCGGCGACGTCGTCACCGTCCCGGCCGGCCACGTGCACAGCTTCCGCAACGTGGGCGAGGCAACCGCCCGCTTCCGCTGCGAGGTTCGCCCGGCGCTCCAGTTCGAGCGCTTCATCGAGACGATGTTCGCCCTCGCCGCCGACGGCAAGACGAACGGCAGGGGCATGCCGAGCCCGCTGCGCCTGGCGGTGATCGCGAACGCCCACTTCGACGACGTCCGGCTGCCGTATGTGCCTGCGTTCGCGCAGAAGGCCGCGCTCGTCACCGGAGCCGCGTTCGGCCGGCTCGTCGGGTTCGAGCCGACGTACGAGCCGCGCCGCGAGCTCGAGCCCGCGTACGTCTCCTAGCGCCAGGTCGGCCTCCCGTGCGCCGAGGGCGGCCTCCGGGCCGCCCTCGCGCTTCTACTCGCCGGTCGTCGGAGCGTCGAACGGGCCCTCGGCGAGGAGCTTGCGGAAGGCTGGGTACTGGCCGAGCTTGCCGACGGTCACCAGCGTGTCGCCCTGCTGGATCACGTCGCCGGGCTGCGCGCCGGCGACTGGCTCGGGCTCGCGGAGGATGGCGATGATCGTGATCGCCGTGCGCTGGCGGAAACCGCACTCCGCGAGCGTCTTCCCGATCGCCGGGCTCGTGTCGGGGACGGGCACCCATTCGATGGCGAGCTCGCCGAAGGCCATCTCGAGCTCCTCGACGACCTTCGGGCGGTCGTAGGCGCCGCCGATGATGGCGCCGAGCTGGCGGGCCTCGTCGTCCTCGAGGGCGATCACCGCCTGGGGCTCGTCGTCGTCAGCGTGGCGGAACCAGTAGATCTCCCGCTGCCCCTCGTTGTGCATGATCACGGTCAACCGGCCGCCGTGCGCGGTCAGGGACGTGTACTTGACGCCGACGCCGGGCAGACGGGTCTGACTAACTTCACTCGCCACGTGTCCCTCCTTCGGGTTTCAGTCTACGAGGCGTGGTGGGGAAGAGCAGGCGCCCCAGCCGCTTGGACTCCTTCATGAGCACCACGCCCACGATCGCCGTCGCAGGACGTAGAGGCCGGCGAAGGCGGTCAAGTCGGCCACGTCCTCGGCCGAGATCGCCTCGTTCTCCGAGGCAAGCTGCGCGATGATGATCGTGAACTCGCCGTGGGCGACGAGCGCGGCGCCCACGTTGAGGCTCTGGCGGCGGCTGAAGCCGCCCGCTCGCCCTGCGCCGAAGCCTCCGGCCAGCTTCCCGGCGACGCTGACGACGACCGCTAGCGGCGACCAGCCAACCGACGCTCCCCAGTGCCTCGAGGTCGACCGTGAGCCCGAAGACGAAGAAGAAGAGCGCGGCAAAGAGGTCGCGGAAGCCGAGGAAGCGCTCCTCGATCTCGGCGCGCACGGACGTCTCGGCGAGGACGACGCCGGCCATGAGGGCGCCGATCGCCTCCGAGAGCCCGAGCTCGTCCGCGACGGCGCTCATCCCGACGACGAGGGCGATCGTGAAGAGGAGGAAGAACTCGCGCGGCAGCGCGTCGAGAATCCGGTCGATCGGGCGGGCGAGCCAGCGGGAGGCGGCGAGGGAGGCGACGATGAAGCCGAGCACCTTCACCGCCAGCACGAGCGTGTCCGTGACCTCGCCGCCGCCGCCCGACGCGAAGCCGAGCACGAACGCGATGACCAAGTCCTCGAAGACGAGGATGGCGAGAACGAGCACCGTCTCCTCGTCGGCCAGCCGCCGGAAGTCGATCAGCCCTTTGACCGTGACGGCGCTCGAGGAAATGTAGATCGCGGCGCCCACGAGGACCGCCGCGAAGCCGGGGCCGAACATGATGATGCCCACGACGAGGCCGAGGGTGGCGTTCACGAGCAGGTCCACCGAGCCGCCGAGGACGAGGTGGCGCCCCGATTCGAGCAGGCGCTGGATGCTGAACTCGAGCCCGAGGAAGAAGAGGAGGAAGATGATCCCGAGCTCGGCGACGAACTCCGTAACCTCCGAGGGGTCGAGGATGGAGAAGAGCTCCGGCTGGTTGGGCCCGAGCACGATCCCGGCGAAGATGTAGGCGGGGATCGCGGACAGGCCGAAGCGGCTCGACACCAGGCCGAGCACGGCAAGAAGCGCGACCGTTACCGCCAGCTGGCCGAGAGTCAGCTCCGCTCCCTTCGGTCGGTGGCGGGAATCCTAGTGCCCCTCCAAAGCAGAATTACTTGGAGAGCACTTGGTGCCGTAGGATTCTCGCGTGATGGCTGACGGCGCCGTCCCCGACCGGAACCTCGCGCTCGAGCTGGTACGGGTGACCGAGGCGGCGGCGCTCGGCTGCGGCCGCTGGGTCGGCCGCGGGGACAAGAACGCCGCCGACCAGGCCGCCGTCGACGCGATGCGGGCGATGCTCGACACCGTCTCCATGAGCGGCATCGTCGTCATCGGCGAGGGCGAGAAGGACGAAGCGCCCATGCTCTACAACGGGGAGGAGGTCGGCAACGGCCAGCCGCCCGAGGTGGACGTGGCCGTCGACCCGCTCGAGGGAACGCGGCTCACGTCGGTAGGCCAGCCGAACGCGATCGCCGTCATCGCCCTCGCCGAGCGCGGGTCGATGTTCTTCCCTGGCGCGGCCGTCTACATGGACAAGCTCGTCGGTGGGGAAGAGATCGCCGACGCCGTCTCGATCGACGCCTCACCGGGCGAGAACGTCCGGCTGGCTGCGAAGGCAAAGGGGGTCAAGGAGAGTGAGATCGCCGTCGTCGTCCTCGACCGGGAGCGAAACCAGCCGATCATCGAGGGCCTGCGCGAGGCCGGCGCCAAGGTCAACCTGATCACGGACGGCGATGTCGCGCCTGCGATTGCCGCGGCGCGCGAAGGTACCGGTGTCGACCTCATGATGGGAATCGGCGGGACGCCGGAGGGCGTCATCGCCGCTGCGGCAGTGAAGTGCCTCGGCGGCGTCGTGCAGGGCCGTCTCTGGCCGCGGAACGACGAGGAGCGCCAGGCGCTCGTCGACGGCAGCTACGATCCGGACCAGGTTCTGACGTTGGACGACCTCGTGGCGGGCGACAACGTCTTCGTCTCCGCGACGGGCGTGACCGACGGCGCGCTTCTCCGGGGCGTCCGCTACACGCGAGGCGGAGCGCAGACGGAGTCCATCGTCATGCGCTCACGCTCGGGCACCGTCAGGCGAATCCAGGCCCAGCACGCCCTCGACAAGCTCGAGCGCTTCTCGGGCCGCGAGTACCGCTAGACCTAGACCGCGGCCAGCTCCTTCTCCTGCTCCGCCGAGTAGCTTCCCTCCCGGGCGGCGCCGTTCATGCGGGCCCGGTGGGCGAGTGCTTCCTGGCCGGCCAGGACGTTCGCCTCGTCACCCTTCCAGGCCTTCAGCGAAGGCGCCTGGAGCGCGCGTCCGTAGGAGAACGAGAGCTCCCACGGGTGCGGGCCGAGGGCGTTCATCGCGTTCAGGTTGGCGGTCGCCTCCTCGTCGCCCTGGCCGCCCGAGAGGAACACCATCCCCGGCACGGCCGCAGGCACGACGCCCTGGAAGCACCGGATCGTCGCCTTGGCAACTTCCTCCGCGGATGCTTGCTGCGGGCAGTCCTTCGCGGAGATGACCATGTTCGGCTTCAGGAGCATCCCCTCGTAGACGACGCGCTGGGAGAAGAGCTCGTTGAAGACCGCCTCCAGCGTCGCCTCGGTCACCTCGTAGCAGCGCTCGAGCGTGTGGCTTCCGTCCATCAACACCTCGGGCTCGACGATGGGGACGAGCCCCGCCTCCTGCGAGAGCGCAGCGAAGCGCGCAAGCGCGTGGGAGTTGACGTGGATGCAGTATGCGCTCGGGATCTTGTCGCCGTCGATGGCGATCACCGCCCGCCACTTCGTGAACTTCGCGCCGAGCTCACGGTACTCGGTGAGCCGCTCCCGCAGCCCGTCGAGGCCCTCCGTCACCGTCTCGCCCTCGGCCCCGGCAAGCGCCTTGGCGCCCTTGTCGACCTTGATGCCCGGGATGACGCCCGCATCCTCGAGCACCTTCGTGAACGGCACCCCGTCCTTCGCCGACTGGCGGATCGTCTCGTCGTAGAGGATCACTCCCGAGATGTGGTCGCCCAGACCGGGCGTCGTGAACAGCATCTCCCGGTATCCGCGGCGATTCTCCTCGGTGGACTCGACCTCGATCGACTTGAGGCGCTTCTCGATCGTCCCGGTGCTCTCATCGGCTGCGAGGATCCCTTTCCCGGGCGCCACGAGCGCGCGCGCGATGCCTTCGAGCGTTTCGTCTGCCATCTCCAGCTCCTCTCCGGTTCTCTCCGCAAAGTATTCCATCAGCCCCTTCCCAAGTGCCGGCCGGCGCGATATAAGAGACCTCTGTCACTTGGGGAAGGAGGGCACGATGAGAACCGCGGTTCTCGCGGCTGTGCTCGCGACGGCGCTCGTCCTTCTGGGCGGCCTAGCTGCGGCCAGCCATCCCGGCGGCGGTGGATTCGTCACGGACGACCCGTCGGGAGAGCACGCAGGACTCGGCTTCGACGGGTCCGGAATCGCGAGCGCTGAGGCGTTCCTGGGCGGTCAGCAGCCGGCCCGCCGGGCGGAGCGAAGCGCGCGCGAAGTGTCCCTTGTCGGGGCACTCAAGCTCGATCCATTCAACCTCGGCGTCCACGGCGACGTCGCAGGCTGGAAGGACCTGGCCTTCGTTGGGAAGTGGCGCGAGGCCTGTCCCGGGACGGGGGTCGACATCATCGATATCAAGCGCCCGAGGAGCCCGGTGAAGATCGCAGACACTCGGGACTACGCGGACACCTCCATGGAGGACATGCAAGCGATGAAGACCCGCGGACGCGACATCCTCGGGATCGGGCTCCAGGACTGCGGCAACAGCGCGACGGAGGGGACAGTGGGGCTCGAGCTCTACGACATCACCGATCCGCGCAACCCGCAGTTCCTCAGCCTCTTCAACGGCGAGGACTTCGGGATGGAGGCCGAGCACGGCCACGTTCACGAATTCGACCTCACCAGGACGCCCGACGGCCGGACGCTGGCGCTGCTCGCCTCGCCGGACCTCGAGGCGCTGACGTCGAACCCGCCGCTCTTCGACGACGGCATCGGCGATCTCCTGATCGTCGACATCACCGATCCGTCGAACCCGACGCTCCTCAGCCACTGGGGCGTCCTTCAGGAGCCGGCATTGGGCCTCGATGTATACCTGAGCGTTCTCTCGGGCGGAGACGCGCGCACGCTCGACCACAGCGTGCGGGCGAACAAGGACGGCACGCTCGCCTACGTCTCCTACTGGGACGCGGGCTTCATCATCCTCGACATCAGCGACCCGGCCGACCCGGTGTTCGTCGGGCGTGCTGCCTACATGCCGGGTGAGGAGGGGAACGCGCACTCGGTGGATGAGTCGCCGAGCGGTCGCCTCCTCGCCGCCGCCGACGAGGACTTCAGCCCGTTCGAACTCCAGTTCACGAGCAGCGCGTTCGCGGGACTAAGAGATGCGTTCGAGGGCGACTTCACGGTGCCGATCGCTACGCTCTCCGACCGCGCGATGGACGGCGAGGTGGTGCATGTCGGGCGCGGCTGCCCCGCGGATGCGGCGCTCGGGCTGCCCGTAGCAGATCCGTATCTCGCCGACCCGGCGGGCAAGATCGCCCTCATCGAGCGCGGCGTCTGTCGCTTCGATAACAAGGTCGCCAGGGCTCAGCTGGCGGGCGCGATTGGCGCGATCGTCTACAACAACGAGGCGAATGGGGAAACCCCGTTCCTGATGGGCGGCAACAGTCCGGTCGTTCTGGGCTCGCCCGACGTGATCGGGACGACGATAACGATCCCGGGGGTCTCGGTCGTCCGCAGCACCGGGCTCCTCCTGATTGGTGGGACGCCGCCGGTGACGGCAAGCGCCGAGGCGGTCTTCAACGGCTGGGGCGCCCTGCGCTTCTACGACATCTCCGACCCGGCGAACCCGGTTTTGCTTTCGACGTTTGCCACACCGAACACGAACAACGTGGACGTAGCACTCGACGGGATCTGGAGCGTGCACAACCCCGAATGGCACGGCACGAAGGTGTTCGCGTCGTGGTACAGCGACGGCATCCGGGTACTCGACCTGAGGGATCCGACCGCTCCGGAGGAGGTCGCGTTCTGGGTCGGTGCCGGCGCGCCGACGGACGCGCCGCCGGTCAACATCTGGAGCGTGGTTCCGCACGAGGGCCTGCTGCTCGCAAGCGACCGTAACTACGGTCTCTACATCCTCAAGCTGGGACGCTAGAAAGCAGAAAAGAAGGGGCCCGGACCGCCGGGCCCCTTCGATTCTTCTCGAGGCGCGGTGGTATCGTTGAGCCGCTCAGGCGGACGTAGCTCAGCTGGTAGAGCATTGGCTTCCCAAGCCAAGGGTCGTGGGTTCGAGTCCCATCGTCCGCTTCTCCCTCAAACCCGCATGGACAGCGGAAACTGTCCGCGTGCGGACGGTTTCTTAGTCGGCGTCTGACGCAAGATCAACGCAAGAACGTCCCTTAGTCGTCCTCGTCCGTCTCGGAAGCAGGGTAGATCGGCACCCCCAACTCGTCGGAGATACGGGCCATGCGTTGGTCGATTTCGGCAAGGACGGCGGGCGTCGCGTCGGTGATGATCGGGTGGTGGAGCGTCGTGTCCGCCTCGATGATGGCGGCGAGGACTTCGCGCCCCTCGACGGGGACGCCGGCCTCGTCCAGCACGATGGGCGGCACCAGGTAGTCGCCATCGGGCGACTCGACCAGCAGGGCGAACGGCTCCCCATCCCACTCGATGATGCGGCTCACGGTCGGGCCTCCTTCCTGTCGACGTTTCCTCTCGCCTCCAGCCGGGCGAGGATGGCGGCCTCCGAATCGCGGGCCAGGTGCCCGTAGCGTTCGTCGATCATCGCTACGGATGTTCCCATCAGGCGGGCCAGCTCGAAGATCGACACCCCGGCGGCCAGGGCTTCCGTGGCGAACGTGTGCCGCAGGTGGTAGGGGCCGCGCTTCGCGATTCCGGCGGCCTCGAGAGCCGGATACCAGTCGCGGGTTCGCCAGTTGTGCAGGTCGATCGGCCCGCCCCCAGCGGCGGGGAACAGGATCGGCGTGTCCAGCCGTGGCGGTTGCCGGTCGAGGGCGTCGAGGGCTCGGCCGGTCAACGGCACCCGCCTGCGGGAACGCACGGTCTTCGGGTACGGGGTGAACGTCCCGTCGGCGTAGCGTCGTTGGACGGTGACGGCCCGGCCTGCCCGGTCGACGTCGCGGCGCTCCAGCGCCGTCCATTCGTTCGTTTGCAGGCCGGTTTCGGCGGCGAACACGGCCAGCGGCCCGAAGGCGGGGCCCAGTTCCAGGTCGAGGGCGTCGATCTCGTCGCGGGTGAACGGTCGTAGCTCCTCGGTGCCGGGCTGCGGGTTGCGGCCCGCGTCGACGGCCGGGTTTCTTGGCGATGTATCCCCACCGTTGCGCGGCGCCCAGGGTCTGCCTGAGCGCCGACGTGAGCTGGTAGCGGGAACCCTCGGGCAGCCCGGCCCGCCAGCCGGCGACGTCGGCCGCGGCGCCCTCGAGCTCGCGTAACGTCCAGCCGCCGAACACGTTGCGGGCGGGCTTCGAGCCGGGCGGCCAGCGTGCGTCGTGTCCGGGGGCGACGGTGGCGCCGTGGCGGGCGAGGAACAGGTCGCAGAACGCGTCGAAGGTGAGGTCGGGGGACGGGGCTGCGCGGCGCAGGCGCGGGGAGACGTTGTCGTCGAACCACCCGCGGGCCTCGGTCTTGGTCCGGAACCCTGACCGTTGCCGGAACGACGCCGTCTTCGGCCCAGCGGATCCCGACGCCGGCGGTCTTCGTCGTGTAGATGCTGCCTCGCGGTTGGGCAGGCATTCAGTCCTCCTCGTTCGTGATCCCGGATCCGGGACGGGGTTGCTGACAGGTCTGAGGATAGTGGACGTCCGATCCCTTGCGGCGGTCGGCGCGTCGGGTTGCTGACACTCCTCGTCCGCGCCGGCCGCCCTCGCCGTCGCGTGCTCGAGCCAGGCGTCGAGCTCGTCGGGCCGGTAGCGGATCGCCCCGGAGGGCAGCCGGATCGCCGGCAGCTCGCCGCGTCGCGTCCAGCGGAGCACCGTCTCCGGGTCACCTCGAGGAGCTCGGCGACGGCGCGGGCGGTGAGAAGAGAGGTCGCTCACTCCACCTCCGTGATGCGCGGGACCAGCCTGACACCCAGAGCTCGGCGGCGCCCCGCGTGTATCGGTCACATCAGTCACATCGGTCACATCTGTTTGCCCATGCGGTGCGGGTTGTGACTGATGTGACCGTTGTGACCCTTGGACGCCAGGGGGGAGGAACCGCTCCCAGGCGTCGAGGAAGTCCTCGCGCCGGTAGCCCTTCGCGGTCTGCTCGCCCATGCGGACGGTCTGTTCGAGCGGATCCCGAAGGGACGCAGCCGATGCGCCAGCCGACGGGGCGGCGCCCGCGGTCGGCTCGCCGTCCTTGTCGAGCCACCATTCGGCCCAGGGTGACTCGTCGAAGTCGGCGAGGGCGCCGATCAGGTCGGCGGTCGGCGATCCGCTCGCGCCTGCCGCTTCTCGAAGACGTCGCGGATGTCATCGAGCAGCAGGACCCCGAGCGAGGCTTCGTCGTCGTCGGCGCCGGTGAGGGCGAGCGCCGCCCGTCGAGCCCGGGCCGCCCACGCTTCGCCGGCCTCTCGGCGATCGCCAGGAGCGGACGCCAGACCTCGTTCGTACGGTCGCGCAAGCCCGTCGACCTGTGCCGGTCTCGCGGCATTCAGCGTGTCGATCGTCGTCGCCGTCCACTTCTCCAACCACTTGCGCAGGCCGCCGCCTCCTCGGCGACGTCCTCGGGGTAGAAGTCCTACACCGGCTCGTCGGCCGCGCGGCGCTTCAGCTCGATCCGCAGACAGCGGCTCGCCAGCGTTTGAGGCAGGCTGCCGAGCCCGGCAAGCGCCTTCGCGCCGAACACCTCGAAGCTCTCGCAGGGTCGTGTGGTTGCCGCCGCCCATCCGCCAGACGCGCTGGCCGCGGCGGTAGCCGGCATTCAGGAGCGCACGCAGGTCGTCCTTCGTCCGCGCTCCTGCGCCCTCTTTCGGAAGATCGCGTCGACCTCGTCGAAGAAGAGCGTCGGCTGCTTCGCGTCGATCGCCCGGAACAACGCCGCGTCGGAGATGTTCATGGTCGAGCAGCGGCTCGCGGACGAGCTCCTGCAGCACCTCGAGCAGCCGGGTCTTGCCCGACTCGGGCTCGGCGGCGTATGAACAGGTACGGGGTCGCGAAGGCGGCGTCGATCGCCCAGGTGTGCGCATCCAGAGCGTGATCGCGGCCGCCTGCGCCTCGTCGACGACGACATACCGGCGCTCGAACATCTCGAGCGCGTCCAGTAGCTGGGCGAGCTCGCCGTGGGCGACGAGCTCGCTTCGTTCGACGACGAGGCCGGCGCTGTTCGGGTCGGCGCGGGGCACGTTCCCGTAGATGTCGCCGAGCAGGTCGTCGCTCATTTCCACTGCCACGCAACTCGCATCGAGTACGAGCCGAGCCATTCCTCGGTGCCCCTCAGCAAGTGCCCGTCTGACAGCGAGGCAGACGGCGCAGCCACACTCGCCATCGTCCATCGACGCGAACTCATCCAGGTCGATGTCGAGTTCCTCGCCCCGGTTGAGATCCTCTATCACGTGTTCGCGGCTGACGTTCATCGTCGTGCCTTCTTCGTCTCGTCGTCGCGCAGCTCGATCGCCAAGCCGATCAGCTCGCACAGCCCGGGCTGCGAGGCGAGCCAGTCGGTGAGACGCTCCTCCTCCGAGGAGTTCTCGCAGGCGAGCTGGACGACCGGCGCCGCCTCGATCTCCAAGACGATCACGCACGCCGGCCCGCTCACGGCTACGCCTCCCCCGGAGCTTGGCGAGATCCACGCGCTCCTCGAGCTTCGCGGCGACCTCACGGACAACGCCTTCTGCGGCCTCCTTGGCTTCCCGGATCGCGCTCCCCGCGGCCTCCTTCGCCGACGCTTCGATTCTCTCGACGACTTCCTGCTCGGGCCGTGCCAGTCGTGCTTCGATCTCGTCGTCCCAGCGATTGCGCCAGATCGAGATGTCCTCGTCGGGAAGCGCCTTCCAGTTGCGGAAGCGTTCCTCGAGCCATGTCAGCCGGCGGTCGAGGTCCTCGACGGTTGGGCTGTCGTCCCCGGCCGGTCTGGGTTGCCCTGTTCTATGATCGCCATGCGATCGCCTCCTAGGTACGGGCGGCCCGCCCGGAGCCCCGGTCAAGAAGCGCCGGGCGGCCGCCGTTCTCATGGGCTACCTCCTCGGGTAGCTGGACGGAGAATCCGGCGGTACCGGCTGTACCAGCAACCCCGGTACAACCCGGTTGCGGCGGGCCTGTTCGGAAGGTGGCTTAGAACGCGGGGTTCAGCGTTTCGGAAGGATCAGACCGGCCGCTGTGTTCCGAGTTTCCGGGTCAGGAAAGCCGATACAGCCCTGGTCCAGATCCCAGGCCGAAGATCACTCAGCATTTCAGCGCCTGCCTGATGTAGTCGACCTTGCGGTGGAGGTGGCCCGGCCGCCTTCCTGATCTTCGTCCAGGCTTGTGCTCGACGATGCGAAGGCGGACGGCTTGGTGATCTGCGGAACTGGCAAGGCGTCACGTTGATCGACCGCGTCCGCCGGCTGCTTCTCCTCGAGCCGGTGCAGACGCCCCCAGTCCGGCGTCGGGTCGTAGTAGGCGACATGCTCCGGTGCGGCATCGGAGAGGGAGAAAGAGGATGGACGCTGTTTCCGCTCCCTCGGTTGTGGGTGTCTGGTCTCCGAACCACTCGACCGCCAACCGCCGCTCGCCTCCTCGGACTCGAGCCGCTCCATGACCCGCCGCAGCTCCGGGTCGTCCTCGCCGTCTGAACCAGGTCGTCGACGGTCAGCCCGAGCTTCGCGAGCTCGATCTCCAGCTCCACCGGCGACAGATCCGACCAGCGCGGCGCTGCCACGTCTTACATCTGGATCGAGGGCATCAAGTCGCCGCGGACGATAGCCGCCTTCGGCTAGCGTAGGTGGCGCATCAAGTCCGCGGAGGCCGGCTGTGTGCCGGCCTTTCGCGTTCTTAAGGCCATCGCAATAAGGGGCGATAATCGGCGGCGTGAACGCAGCCGAGCGTGAACGGCTCCGACACGCGATCGACGCCCGCCGTAGGGAGCTTCTCCGCGGATGCCGGGTGTGTCCGCCACCCCACACGCGAGCCCCGCTGCGTCGGCTGCAGGCGGAAGGCCGAAAGCTCGCGGCCGAGGGCGGCTCAGCCTTCCCGAGCGCCCGGGGCGTAGCCACGCCAGCAGGCGGTACGCGTACGATTAAGAATGCATATGGGCCCGAGTCGAGACCGAGACCGGCGGCTGGTCTAGGACCATGAGGTCCGCCCCCCGATCTCTTGCGCGAGCGCCATCGCGACTACGCACGAGCGGCCGAACGCGTTGAACGTGCAAACCAAGCCACGCAGGACACCCAGCAGCGCATCCAGGAGCGCGAGCGCGAACTCGCCGACGCCGAAGACCAGGACCGGCGCCCAAGCTAGGTGACAAGCGATCAGTGGATGGGTCGAAGCGACCCCGCCCGCAAGACCGAGCGTGCCCGGGCCGCACTCGAGAAGGCGCGGAGCGAAGAACTGGAGGCGGTCGCATACGCGGCCGAGCGCAGCCAACCAGACGCTCGGCCCACTTGCCCGTTGAGCGCAAGGGCGACTGGGCTTCGGGTCGCCAACAAGGAGTTCCAGGCCGCACGCGCCGACTACCAGGAGCAGCTCATCGACCGTCTGTACGAAGCCCGTTCGCGCCTGGCAGAGGAAGCCCAGCTTGTCGCCTTCCTCACCGGCCGAACCAGACCGAGCTCCGTCCACATGGCGTCAGCTACTACGCGTCCGAGTGGGCGACGTCGAGGGGCTCAATGACGGGAAGTGCCGGTTGCCGACGTCTTGGACTGCGCTGCGCGACGAGTCGACCGAGCTCGAGGTGAATGCGCTCCTTGCGGTAGGACGGCCCGCGATGATGGCCGGCGTTGTTCAAAACCATCACCGCCACGCTGAATGACGGCGATGGACGCCGACCCTTCCCCGCGCTTCTCAGCGCCCAACGACTCAAGATAGCAGAGCTACAGGGGACGAACCGAGTTTTTCAGAGAGCCACCCACCGAAGCATCCCCCTACCGCCAGGGGCAGCCGCGCACCCCATCAGCCGAGCAGCAGCGCCGCATGGAAGCGGTCGAAGGGCAGATCCGCAAGACAGACGCGATCCCCCGGGGGCTGAGGCGCAGGGGATGCATCGTGTGCGTTCCCTTCGCCCCTTTTTTTTTTTTTTTTTTTTTTTTTTTTTTTTTTTTTTTTTTTTTTTTTTTTTTTTTTTTTTTTTTTTTTTTTTTTTTTTTTTTTTTTTTTTTTTTTTTTTTTTTTTTTTTTTTTTTTTTTTTTTTTTTTTTTTTTTTTTTTTTTTTTTTTTTTTTTTTTCCGATCGCGGACGGCGGCACCGCCACTTGCTCGCTAGAACATCCGCGTGCTTTTCTGCCGATCCTGCAACTCGCAGCTCGGCGGCGACGAGCCAATAAGCGATTTTTCGAGAGCGAGCGCCGACCCCGGCTCAGCCTTCGGCGGGCGAGAGGGACGTAACCTCGGGGATGGCTAGGCCGACCGTTTCCCTGCTGAGTCTCGTCGAAGAACGGCGGTTCTCCGCGAGGAACAAGCGGCACCGGGCGAAGCTCCTGAATGACGACTCGTTGTTGGAGTTCGTGGCGAGTAACCCGGATGCGCCGGTCCTGTGGAGGGAGCTGGCCGAGATCCAGGAGCGGTATCGGCGTGTGCATGGCGTCTTGGACAGGTCGTCGACGTCCGGGGCGGCGAGCTCGTTCGAGGCGCATGTGCGCCGGCTGGACGTGGACGGCGAGCCGCTTACGCCCCGGCGGTTACTTCGCGGCGGTCGTCCCCCGGCGGAGCCCCCCGCCCTCATCGCTGAGTCGGAAACCTCACGGGGCTTGAGGGTGCGGCCGTCGAGGAATCAGAGCGGGGCAAACTTGGCGGCAACATCACCGTCCACGGAAACCTTGCCGCCGGCGGCGGTATCTGCAAACACGTCCCGAATCGTCAGTCACGCAGTGTCCCCTCCGTTAGTCCGGCCGGACGTTCCGCAGACGGTCAAGGTGACCCCGACCCGGTCGGCGCCGTGACGGCCCAGGTTCCGTTGCTCCAATAGAGGCCGGCTGCGGTGGACTGGATCTGGAGATAGAAGCCCCAGCGGCTCGCGTCGCCTCCACTGTTGTTCGTGGGGTTGGAGATCGAGAAGCCTGTGGCGCTGTTCTTGCTGGCCTCGAAGACACAGAGGTGGCCGGGCCTAGCCTTGGGGAGAAGGACCGTCCCGGGGCACGCGGACGGAGCCACGCCGCCTTGCGGGATGTAGTGCGGTGTAGGCGCCGAAGTGAGTTGCTGCAGGAACGTGTAGCCGTCCAGGGTGAACTCGCCAGCTCCCCCGGCGGTGTCCCCAAGCATGTACGTGCCCCGCATCGTCTTCCCGCCTGGGAGGTTCTGAGCCGGGAGATAGCGCTTGTCCGCCTTCGGCTTCAGATGATTCCAGAGGTGATTCACCGATCCGCCGACGTGCGCTCCCGCCGAGGTTCCGACCATGACGATTCCGAGGATCATCCCAGTCGCCAGCAGGGCAACGAGCCGCCATCTGCGCTCTGTCCTCATCTTCGCTCCTTGTCGAGTGACCTCCCGAGGATCGCACCGGCGAGGTCTGAATACAAGAGCTCGGCTCAGGACGCGGCCACCGCATCAGCACCCCGCTCGCCCGCTCGAGACCGTCGCCGGCGGACGAGCTCGGCCCCCCCCTCGCGGCCCGTCCCGAACGGCCATCTCGGCAGCGGCCACCGTTCTGCCGTAGGCTTGACTCTCAAGAGGGCGTGGGCAGGGTAGTCCTAGGGTGTCCTTGCGGCCCGCGCCCCGAGGGCCTAGGCTGATTCCCCCCGGCGCGACCCCCTGGTGCGCGCCATGGTGGCTTTGGACCACTCTGCGTGCCATCCTGAAGTGACGAATCGATGCGTCGGGAGCGAGGCATGGAGGCCTCTCCGAGCTAGTGGCACGGATCTTCATCAGTTACCGAAGGGAGGACGAACCGGGTTACGCCCTGGCCTTGGCTCGCGACCTCACCGTACATTTCGGGGCCGACGAGGTGTTCAAGGATGTGGACACTCTTCGGCCCGGTACTGACTTCGTAGAGCGCATTGACGAGGCCGTAGCTTCTGCTCAGGTGCTCATTGCGCTTATCGGACGGGAATGGATGGGCACCGATTCTCAAGGTCTCAGCCGCATCCACCAACCGAAGGACTTCGTCAGGCTTGAGGTCGGGAGTGCGCTAAAGCGCAACATTCGCGTTGTCCCCGTTCTGGTTCGAGATGCTCGGATGCCGGAGGAGGGGGAACTTCCCGAGGATCTCTCCGCACTCACTCGGCGTCACGCGCTCGAGCTAGACGACGCAATGTGGGCCGCGGGGGTCGAGAGACTGGTTAGCACAATAAAAAGGTGCATGGCTGAGCCTCAGACGACGCAGCCCGAAAGTGAGACGCGATCTAGTGCGACACTGAACCAAGAGGGAGTGACCTCCCCCAAACAACCAGCGAGCCAGTCCGCCCTGATAGACGCCGGTAGAGATCACCGTCAAGCATCGCGCTACGACGAGGCGCTCGCAAGCTTGGAGCAGGCGCTGACGCTGGATCCGAAGTCTGTCGAAGCCTGGTCGGAACGCGGCTGGACCTACCGCGAATTGAAGCGTCACGACGAGGCGCTTGCAAGCTTCGAGCAGGTGGCGATGCTGGCTCCAAGGTCTGCCGCAGCCCTTTGCGATCGCGCCTGGGGCTACGCCGGTGTGGGGCGCAAAGACGAGGCGCTTGCAAGCTTCGAGCATGCTCTGAGGATTGATGCGAAGCTTGCCCCCGCCTTGAGGGGTCGCGGCTTCGCCTTCCTCACCTTGGGGCGCTACGAGGAGGCGCTCGCAAGCTTCGAGCAGGCGCTGGCGCAGTATCCGGAAGATGTCCTCGCCTTGACGGGTCGCGGCTTGGCATTCGAGAAGATGTGGCGCTTCGACGAGGCGCTCGCAAGCTACGAGCAGGCCTTGAAGTTGAGCCCAGACGATTCGGACGCCCTGGCTCGAGCCCGTGTCCTAAAGGGGAGCGGGCGATCCGATTAGGTTGGGCGCGAGGTCCGGGAGTAATACACCAGCTCGAAGGACTCCTTCGCGGAGTGTCCTTCCGGACGAATGTCTCCACTTAGTTACTCGCCCAGCGATTCAGTTGTCTGACTCGCCCGCTCGAGCCCCCGCCGGTGAAGGAGCCCGGCCAGCGCGGCCGCGGCCGTATCGACCATCTAGGCAACCGTGCCGCCAAGCCGTAGCCTCAGTCGGGCCGGGACGTGGGCAGGCTGGTCCTAGGGTCACCTTGCGGCCCGCGCCCCGGCTAGGATCGCTCTCCGCTTCCGGCGTTGGCGGCGGGGTTTCCCCCACCGGTCCCGGGGGGATGTATACACGAGATGGGGCGATCAACGATCGCACTTCTTGCTTTGCTCTCGACTCTTGCCCTGACGCTAGCCGCGTGCGGAACTGACGTCGACGATAGCCGTCCGCCGACTACGACAGTGAAGCTCCCGTGCAGACCGCAACGGAGAAGTCGGATGACCTCGAGGCAGAGGACGTCACCGGCGAGGACGAGGGGAACGAGGAAGACAAGGAGGCCGGCGGCAACGGCGAGGATCGCGGTAAGGCCCACGGCAAAGACAAGGACAAAGGAAGGACGAAGGCAAAGCCAAAGGCCACTACAAGGACTAGAGCTGGCCGAGCTGGGGCGTTGGGGCAGGGGGTGTTCGCTCCGCACGGACAGCTTGCGCCTTCGCGCCCAGGTCGGTTACAAGGAGGATGACTTTCGCTCCGCGCTTAGCTCAGGCCCGGTCAAGTGTGGCTGCGAGGGTCTGGGGGAGGCCTGACGCTTGGGCCGCAGGGCGTCGGGCCTCCCTCTGTGAACGCAGAAGATCCGGGGAGGCGCGGGCCGGCCGCTGGCCCGCGCCTCCCCGGATAGCGATCTTGCCCTGCAGGCATCTGCTGCAAACCTCTACCTAGCCGCCGGCCTATCCGGCTACGCAGCGTTTTGGTTGGACCATCACCGGATTCACCATGAACGCGATCAAGTTGGATAGGGCAGGATCACCGGAAGAGCGCGACATAGCGCTCACGCCACTCTTCATCGGTGACCGAGCGTCGAAAGAAATCTTCGAGCACTGCTCGCGGAGAGCCATCGTTTGAGCGAGCGAGCAAGCAGACAACAGCCGCCAGCATGTACTCGAGCAAGTCGGGGTCGATCCTGGCGATTCTGATTGCCTGCTCAACGGCCCAGATCATCTTCTCGCCGTCGGGCCCGCCCACGTTCTCCCTGAGCTCACGGACGAGCTCTTCGAGGTCGAGGCTGTCCCAATCCATGGTGGCCATCCACATGATGATCGGCAGGGAGGGCGGAGTCGATAGCCCACGGCGAGACGCGGCCAGGCTGAGCGCCTGGCCGCTTCCATGTCCTGGGGTCGAGTCAGGTGCTACGCAGTGAAACCGCCACCGCCGGAGCCGTAGTAGCTTCCGACCTCGGAGCGATATGCGTCGTCACGGAACGTCGATTCGTCGAACTCGGGAGCGTTCTTGATCTGGTCCTTTGTCCGGCCGACGAAGATGCGCTCCTCTTCGACGTCGATCCGGTCGATGACTCCCGCCGGGAGCAGTACCTTCTTGCCGAAGATCCACGGGCCGGTATCGACGACGAGCCAGCTCGAGCCGACGTCGTAGGAGGCCTCGTCGACTTTTCCGATGCCGCCGTCGACTGCCTCGACGCCGTAGCCGGTGAGGTCCACACCCCGGCCTACGTCGGCGCCGAGGGCGCTCATGTCGCGGTAAGTCCAGATTTTGGTCGTAGCCATTGCGATCCTTTCTCTAGAAGATCCAGATGAGCAACAGAATGATGAGGATGATTGCCAGCACAGTCCCGACCCCGATGTACACGTTCCTCCCTTCCTCCTTTTGCGTGAAACCCGCCTAGCAGGCGAGCGCGGCCTCGGTCAGTTGCGCCGCTTACAACAGTCGGACGCCAGCTCCCCGGGGCCGCCCGGGAGACTGACGCCGAGGCCATGAGTACCCGCTCGTGCCAAGCGCAAACCTTGCTCGGCTGAGCCCTCACGATCCGCTCAGCCGGGTCGCTGGCGAGGGGCTGAACCTCCGGATCTCTCCCTCTAGGCTGCCCCTCAGCTCGGGAGTAGGCTGACCCTCGCCGGGTCGCGGGCACGGGGTCGGCCCCCTCCGGGATGCCGCCTTCGGGCCTGCGACCCGGCCGATCCCTGACGCCCTGCAAGCTTTGGACGAATCGCATGAATTGTCCGCTTCGTCCCTTGTAGCGGTGACGGTGAGAGGCGTAGGCTGGGGCATGCCTGGGCAGCAGCCGGACGTGTTCATTTGGTCGACCTCGAGCACCGGGTGGATGCTGTGACCTTGCAGATTGCGGCCATGCCGGACAATGCCGAGACGGCGGAGCTCCTGGCCACGCTCAGGCAGGAACTACGCTTGCTACAAACCGAGCTCGCCGAAATCTCTAACGGCTAGGCAGCGCAGCCCCCACGCAGTAGGCTGGCTCCCGCCGGGTCGCGTGCATCGCCTTCGTCGGGACGCGCCGCAGCGCGACCCGGCCGCTGACTCATCTGAGAGCTCGCTGTCTCGCTCGCCCGCCCGGAGTCCGCAGCTCCTCGGCTCAAGCGAATCGGCCGTCTTGCCGATAACACCTGAGTCAACGCACGTGGCACGGGCTTATAGCCCTTTCCCCCCGATGAACACGGCGCGGCTGACATGAGGGCGATCCCCGCCAGGGTCGCCTTCTCCTATTTCAGAGAAGCTTGCGCGTCGCCGGGGCTGGCAACTCGACGCAAGAACAACGCAAGAACGTCGCCGCGCTCGGCCCTCAGGCGATCCGCATGGTTTTTAGGCCCGGTGCCTCTCGATCCCGCATGGCTTGTGGCTTTCCGCGGCGCTTGTCATCGAGCGTCGCCGAGGCGCGGGGGCGTCTTCGCGGCTTCCCAAGCCAAGGGTCGCGGGTTCGAGCCCCGTCGTCCGCTTTCGCCGAAAGCCCTGCATTTGGCCCGCTTCGCGCCTACCGATAGCTGAGGTCCCCTCGCCCAGCGGGCAGCGCAAGGACAGCAAACGTTCAGCGACGTCCATCTCCGGACGTCCTGAGTGGGCATTCGGACTAACCCGTCCTAGCCGAGAACGCCGCGGAAGGACACACTCCGACAGCAGGGCCGAATCGCTCCCGGTAGCGCGCTGAACCTGCACGGTGGGTCGTGCTCGGGCGGCGTGAAGGAGCGCGACCAGGAGCGCCGGAGCTTCGGCGAGGCCTCAGGTTGAAGGCGAGCGAGTACGAGCTCCTGACCGAGCGGCAGGCCGAGCGTACGCCTCTCGACGTCGAACATCTTGTCGCGTGCGGGGCGTTGGCCGTCGTCGGGATCGCGCCAAGGGAGGTCGCAGAAGCCTCGAGGCGGAGTTGGTCACGACACCTCTCTGCCTCCGCTAGTCACCGATGAGAAACCGGCGCACCAACAGGCGCCAGCACAGGACCGCTACCGCGATGGGGCCGAGGAACCCGAGCAACCAGAAGGCGATCGGAGTCTCGATCTGATCGACCATCCAGCCGAAGTTCATGCCGAAGAACCCCGTGATGAGTGTGAGCGGCAGGAAGATGGTCGCCACGACGCTCACCACATACGCCCGCTCGTTCAGCTGCAGATCGAGCAGCATCGCCAACCCGTTCGCGGCGGCGTCGATCGAGGCCAGCAAGCGGTTGACCTGCTCGTACAGACGGTCGAAGTACGGCTCGTCTTGCGTCTCGAAGCCGCGGAGCGCTCCGATCTCCACGCCGATGCGCGCGAAGACGGCCTGCTCGGCACTGACCCAGCGCCGCATTGTCGCGAGCCGCGAGCCGGCCGCACGGAGCGTCTCCCTCGAGTACGTGCGCGCCGCCCCCCTCGGTCCACGCCATGCCGAGGGCATCCAGCCTCCGCTCGACCTCTCCCAGCGCCTCGGAGGTGGTCACGAGCATCGCCTCGAGTACCGCGTAGACGACGTATCGCTTGCTCCGTTCCTCAGGCAGGTCGGGGGCGAGGACTGCAGGCAGGGAGACTCGCTCCTCGTGAAGCGTCAGCAGGTAGTCGCCGGTGACGAGGACACGGACCTCGAGGGGTCGTAAGCCGGAACGCGGCCTCGTCGGTTGGCGTCTCCGACTCGGCATAGCAGCGGAGCGCGAAGACGACGGACTCTCCGTCGGCGTGGAACGACCGTGATGCGGAGGCATCGCCGGAAAGAGCCAGAGCCGGAAGGACGCGCTCGGGAACCCTCAGCGCATCGACGAGATCATCACGGCTGGTCTCGCTGAGCGAGACGTCGAGCCAGAAGAAGCGCCCCTGCTCCCGCAGCACAGCGACGCGCTCTCGCACGCCGGCGTCGAGCCCGGAGAGCATCTCCGTCACGCCAACAGACTAGGGTTGCCGCAGGACGCTTCCACAGCGGTGATGGCCGGCCAGCGTGGCGATCAGGCGAAAGCCCCAGCGCCTCGGGTCGTGGTGCGAGCGCACCGAGGGAACATCGACCGACACGAGCTCGGACGAGCGTCCACTCGCGGTCACTCATCCCCGGGCCGATTGCCGGGGTCATGAGCCTCGTGTCGGCGTGACCCGCGCTGGCCTGCGGATCTCGCCTTGTCGCTCAACCGGACGGACCGGCGCCGCGTTCCTCGTTGCCGCACTCGAGTGACCACGAGCGCACGAAGGTCGAGACCCGCCGACCTTGCGGTCGCCGGGTTTCGACACGACGTCCTGACCTGCCGGCATCGCCAACGCGAAGCGGCGGGTCGCTATCAGGAGACGTGGAGTCTTCTCCTTCAGCTTCCGACGCGCTCGTCGAAGTCGGCTTTGACCTCGGCCTTGCGCTGTTCGCGCAGTTCTCGCCGCGCTTCGCGCGCGGCGGCCTCAGCGGCCGCCTCCGACGCCTCGAGCTCGTCCATGACCTCGGCGACCGGGCGGCGGGTCACCTCGCCCCCGAGCTTGGCCATCTCGCCGTCGATCACCTCGACCGCCGGCTCCGCCACGTTCGCGATCACAGCGGTCGATCCGGGCGGCATCGCCCTGCCGAGAGCGGCTGAGCGCCTCATCCGACTTCACGGCGCGATCGATATCGAACAGGCCGCCCATCAAGGCGCCCGAGCCCCAGCCCACGAGGACACCGACCGGCCCGCCCAAAACGCCGATGAGCATCCCGATCAGCGAGCCGCTCGCGGTGCCGACGAGGCCGACGTTGTCGGCGCCCTCCGGGATGCGCAGCTCGCCCTCCGCCGTGCGCTCCACGATCGCCGCCGACTCCAGCGCGATGCGACCCTCGGCGTCGCACTCCTTCAGCACACTCAACGCCTGGTAGGCCTTGCTCGGCTCCGTGAATCGAACGACTACCACGTTTTCGATCTCAGCCATTGCTCCTCCCTTCGCTCGAACCTCACTGTCGACCGAACTCTGTCGCGCGTCGCTGCCAAACCGCTGCCACGCCCGGCGCGGGTGCTGCCACAGCGCTCTCGTGGAGGAATCGGACGCCCGGCGCGTCGGCGCTCGCGCGTCAGAGAACGGCGCGACGCGCCACCATGTGACGTACGTAGCCGATCGAACGGCGGCAGACCGACGAGCACAACGGACCACGACCCCTGACATGAACCGACACGATCAGCAGCTGGTGCACCTTGGCTGGCGACGCGCCGACCCGCCGCGACAACCGGTGTTGTTCGTCAATCCGGCCTCCGGCGGCGGAAAGGCGGTGCGCGCGGAACTGGCGACGCATGCGCGCGAACACGGGATCGAAGTGAGCGTCGTCGGCCCCGATCGGACGCTGGCGGCGCTCGTTCGTGAGGCCTTCGAGGGCGGCGCGGATGCACTCGGCGTCGCCGGTGGCGACGGGTCGCTCGCCGTCGTCGCAGCGGCCGCCCAGCAGCACGGCGTTCCACTCGTCTGTGTTCCTGCGGGCACGCGAAACCACTTCGCGCTCGACCTGGGCGTCGACCGGCACGACCTGGTCGGGGCCCTCGAGGCGTTCACCGACGGCGTCGAGCGCCTGATCGACATGGGCAGCGTAAACGGTCGCCTGTTTCTCAACAACGTCTCGCTCGGGATCTACGGCGAGGCGGTTCGCCAGCCGGCGTATCGCGGCGCGAAGGCGCGAACCCTGCTAGAGACGGCACGCGAGGTGCTCGGACCCAGCGCGGCGGCACCTGAACTCCGCCTCGTCGACGACCAAGGCCGCGAGCACCGTAATCCGGCTGTCGTCCTCGTGTCGAACAATCCCTACGCCCTCGATCGGCCCGCTGGCACAGGGCACGCGGCCCAGGCTCGACAGCGGCTGCCTTGGGGTCATCGTCCTCTACGCGCCAGGCACCAGCCGGACGCCTGCGCGCGCGTGGGCCGCGACGTCGCTCGAGGTGGATGCGGGCCGGCGCCGGTGCACGCCGGCATCGACGGCGAAGCGGTCGATCTGAGCCCGCCGCTCGACTTCGCGATCCTGCCCTCCGCGCTCCGGGTCAGGATCTCCGTCACGCCACCCGGGTGTGTCCCCGTCGGGCCTGCTTACCTGACACGCCGGCCGTGGCATCGGCCTCGTCGCGTCCGAGGCTTTATTCGGGCCGCTCTCGCACGAGGCGCGTCTTCACGTGCAGCTTCGTCGGCGGCCGGACGTTGCGAAGCGGGCCCTGGCTCATGCCGAAGCGGCGCTGATCGACCGTGGTCGTCGCCTCGAGCTCGAGCTCGCCGTCGATCACCCGCACCGATGCGTCGAACGCGAGGGAACGCTCGTGCCGGCCGCCTCCAGCTCGCCGCTCACGCGCACTTGTCCGTCGCCCATTCCGGTGACTCGCGTCGACGTGAACCGCACCTGCGGATGCTCGTCGACGTCGAAGAAGTCGGCTGACCGGAGATGTCTTGTCGCGCGCGGCGTTGCCGGTGTCGACGCTCGCGGCGTCGATCGTCAGCTCGATCTCCGGGCCGGCCAGCCCGACGACGTACGCGCCGTCGAACCGGCGGAAGCGGCCGCGCACGGTGTGAAGGCCCCAGAGGTGCTCGACCTCGAACTCGACCGTCGTCCGGCTCGGATCGGCCGTCCACCGCTCGACCGTCGTCTGCGTCTCCGTGAGTCGTGCTGCTCATCTCGTCTCCTTCCTAGTCGGGTCGCGCCGAGCATCCCGGGCGCGGCTGCCATGCCGCTGCCGTGCTGCGCGTCGCTCCACTGCCTTGGCGCGCAGGTTCTCAGGCTTCGGAGGTCAGCGAGGCGTAGACGGCGCTACGACGACTGCCGTCACGGGCACCGCCAGGTACGCGCCCGCGATCCCGAAGAGCGAGCCGCCGGCGGCGACCGCGAGCAGGATCACCGCGGGGTGGAGTTCGACCCTGCGGCTCTGGATGACCGGCTGGAGGAACGTGCCCTCGGCGAACTGAACGCCGATCACAAGGCCGAGGACCGCGAGCGCGAGCTGCCAGCCTCCGTCCGCGAAGGCGACGAGCACCGCGACGAGGCCGGAGACGAACGCGCCGACGTACGGAACGAACGAGCCCATGAACACGAGCAAAGCCAGCGCGAAGGCGAGGGGCACGTCGAGGAGCCAGAGCCCGATGCCGATCAGCACCGCGTCGATCGTCGCGACCGTCGCCGTTCCGCGCACGAAGCCGCCGAGAACGTCCCACGCGCGCCGGCCCGCGCGATCGATCGCGGGCCGCACCTCGGGACCGACGCTGCGCAGGATCGCGGACCAGAGGGCCTCGCCGTCACGCAGGATGAAGTAGAGCATCGCGACGGCCAGAACGACGCCCGCGACGATGCCTGCACCGGTCTGCACGCCGGCGGCGGCGTAGCCCGAGGCTTCGCGCCAGGCATCTCCGAGTGACGACTCGAGCTCGTCGGTTCGCGCTCCAGACAGCTCGATCGGCTCGCCCTGGAGCTGGCCGGCGATGTCTTCGACCGCGCTCGAGACGGCCGCCCGGAGCTCGTCGAACTGCTCGACGACCGAGATCGTCGCCACGGCGACGAGCCCGAGCACCACCGCCAGACCCGTCAGCAGGGCGAGCGCCGCCGCCGGCCGTTCGAGGTGCCGACGGCGGCGGAACCACGAGGCGAGGGGCGACAGCGCCGGCGCGATCGTGAGCGCGACCGCGATCGGCAGGACGATCACGCGGAGGTACCAGAGCAGCGCGAGGACGAGCGCCAGCGCCGCGGTGCAGACGAGTAGCCTCCACGCCCATCCCGCGGCCCGTTCGAGGTTCTGCGGTGTGGCTGGCAGCTTCATCGGACGATCAGTCGAGCGTCGTGAGCGCGTAGGCGACGAGGAAGCCGCCGCTCGTGCCGAAGGCGACGAGCGCGACGGCGAGCAGCGTAGCCGTTATGCCCCACACGGAGAGGACGCGTCCGAGAGCGGCAGCATGGGACCGACGATCCGCGAAGCCGCTGCCAGAGCGCTGCCGCCGCGCCATTCGTCGCTGCCTCGGCCGCTGATGCTCGCGCCACCCGTGACGCGTCGGGCCGCAGCGGCAGTGACCCGCAGCTCGACGGCAGCGACGTGGCTGCAGCCCGGACGAGGGTTCGACCACATCGACGCAAGGAGGAGCACGAGGATGAGCCCGATACCACAAGGTCGCCCCACCCCGGGGCGCCGAGAACGACATCCGTCAGGCGACGCAGCTCGCGCGCAACATGATCGGCCGGTTCGGGATGAGCGACGAGATCGGGTTCGTCCCCGTCCTGCCCCAGGACGGGGACGGGTGGGGGACGTACGGGTCGTCGCAGGTCTCCGAGCGCACGCGGCAGCGCGTCGACGACGAGGTCAAGCGCGTCGTCGGGGAGGCACGCGACGAGGCGATCCGGCTCCTCACCGAGAACCGCGGCCGCCTCGACGAAATCGCCGAGGCGCTGCTCCGCGACGAGACGCTCGACCAGCCGCAGGCGTACGCCGCCGCCGGGCTCGCTCCGCCCGAGGACGAGGCCGCACCCGTCGAGGCTGCGGCGCCCGTCGCCACGTAACGCTCGCGTTCGGCCTACACGCGCGCGCGCAAGCGTGCGAGACTGGTGCGTGCAGGCCACCCCTGCCCGCATGATCCACTCGCTGGAAATCCGGCTTCTCGGCCCGTTCGATGTCCTCGCCGGCGGACGGCCGGCGAACGTGAGCGGCAGCAAGCGCCAAGGCCTGCTCGCGCTGCTCGCGCTTCGCTGCGGTCGCGTCGTCGGCGTCGACTCGCTGATCGACGCGTTGTGGGAAGACGACCTGCCTTCCGCGCCGCGCAACGCCGTCCAGCACCACGTCGCTCGTCTTCGCGCTGCACTCGGCCAGGAGACGATCGTCGCCTCGCCCGATGGATACGCGCTGACCGACGCGACCGTCGACGCGCTGCGATTCGAGGAGTTGCTCGGAGAGGCGCGTGAGTGCACTGCGGGCGGGCGATGCCGGTCGCGGCGGCCGAGTCCGTTGCCCTCGCGCTGGAGCTCTGGCGCGGCCCGGCGTTGCACGGGCTCACCGACACGGCCTGGTTCAGCGCCGAGGCGCGGCGGCTCGAGTCGCTTCGAGTCGATGCGCTCGAAGAGCAGTTCGAGGCGGCGCTCGCGCTCGGAGACCATCGCGAGATCGTCGCCGCGCTTCGAGCGGCGCTCGAGGAGAACCCGTTCCGGGAGCGGCTGTGGGGGCAGCTGATGCTCGCGCTCTATCGCTGCGGCCGCCAGCCCGACGCGCTCGAGGCTTACGGCGAGGCCCGGCGCGTGCTCTCCGAGCAGATGGCGCTCGAGCCGGGCCCCGAGCTGCGCCGGCTCCAGGAGGCGATCCTCACGCACGACCCCGCGATCGCCCCCGCCCCGGTCGCGCCGAGGCGCCGCGGCAACCTGCCCGCCCCGTCGACGTCGTTCGTCGGTCGCGAGCAGGAGCTCGCCCAGGTGGTCGAGCTGCTGCGCGAGCACCGGCTCGTCACGCTGACGGGGCCGCCCGGGGTCGGAAAGAGCCGGCTCGCGCTCGAGGTCGCCCGCGCGCTCGAAGGCGAATCCCGCGCCGGCGCGTGGCTCGTCGACCTCGTGCGCGCAGGCAGCCCCGACGACGTCGTCCGCCTCGTCGCCGCAGCCGTCGACGCTCGCGGCGCCGACCCGCTTGCTCGCACGGTCGCGCGCCTCCGCGACGGCGACGCGATCCTCCTCCTCGACGCGTGCGAACCGGTCGTCCAGGAGGCGGCGCGAGTCGCAGCGGCCGTGCTCGCCGAGTGTCCGGGCGTGCGGGTACTCGCGACAAGCCGTGAGGTGCTCCACCTTCCGGGCGAGGTTCGCGTCACGGTCGAGCCGCTCGCGCTGCCCGATCCGGAGTCGACCGACGGCACTGCCTCACCGGCGGCTCAACTCTTCCTCGATCGCGCCCGCGCTACGCGGCCGCGGTTCGAGCTGACCCCCGACGCAGCCGCAGATCGTCGGCGAGATCACCCGTCACGTCGACGGACTGCCGCTCGCGATCGAGCTCGCCGCTGCGCGGCTCAACGCTCTCGGGCTCGCGGAGCTCCTGCTGGTCGTCGAGCGCCGCCTCGGGCTGCTTCGCGACCGGCCGGCGTCGGACGCGGGCCGCGCCGCGCTCGGGGCGCTCGTGGAGTGGAGCTACGACCTCTTGCACGCGGACGAGAAGGCGCTGCTCCACCAGGTCGCGGTGCACCGCGGCGGCGCGTCGTTGCCGTCGCTCCACGCCGTCGGTGCGAGCGAAGGGCTCGACGCGGCGACCGTGACGTACCTGCTCGGCGTCCTGGTCGACAAGTCGATCCTCTCCGCGTCGTTCCCCGCCGAAGGTGCGCGCTACGACCTGCTCGACACGGTGCGGGATTACGCGCTCGAGCGTCTTGCCGAGAGCGGTCGTCTCGCCGCCGCCCGGCGGGCGCACGCCGAGTACTTCGCGACGCTCGCCGACGCAGCGTGGGGGGAGCTTCGCGGACGCGACTGGCAGACCTGGGTCCGCCGGCTCGACCTCGAGCACGACAACCTGTGGGCCGCGCTCACGTACGCTCGCGATGCACGCGACAAGGGCATCGCCACCCGCCTGGCGTCGCTCGCCTGGTACTTCACGCTCGCGGAGCGCGTGACCGAAGGGCGGCGATTCGTCGAGCTCGCGCTCGCGGAGGCGTCGGACGACATTCCGTTCGATCGGCGGCTCGACGCGCTTGGCGGTCTCTGCTTCCTCGCGACCGAAGAGCTCGACCTCGACGCCGCAATCGAGATCGGCGAGCGCGCGCTCGCGCTCGAAGCGACCGGCACGGACGCGCCGCAAGTCGGTTTCGCGCAGGCAACGCTCGCACTTGCCGTCGCCGCTGCCGGCGACGTCGAGCGCGGCGCCACGCTGGCGGAGCAGGCGCGTGCGACGCTCGAAGGAGGCCGAGATCACTGGTCGTCCGCAGTCGCCAGCCTCCTCCGTGCGCACATCGCGGCAGCCGTCGGAGACGCCTCCACGGTCGCGGCCATGGCGGCGGACGCGCACCGCCACGCCGATGCGATCGGGTTCGACGCATTCCGCGTCCCGGCGATGCTGCTCGATGCGTGGGTCGCCGAGCGGCGGAGCGACGGCGACGCCGCCACGGACGCGTACCTTCGCGCACTCGATCTCGCGGGCGACGCAGGCTTCGCGGACCACGTCGCGTTCGCCCTGTCCGGGCTCGCTTCATGCGCCCTTGCGCGCAAAGACCTGCGCCACGCCGAAGAGCTGCAGCGGCGCGCCCTCGCAACCGCCGAGGGAGCGCGTGCGGACTGGGCCGCCGCCCATGCGCGCGTCGAGCTCGGCCGCATCCTCGCCGCGGCCGGCGACACCGACACCGCCGCGAAGCTGTACCGGAACGTCCTCGAGTGGTCGAAGCGGCCGCGCCAGCACGGGCCGCGCGAGAGCCTCTTCCTCGCGCTGGCCGAAGACCCGGCCGCGGCCGCGTCGGCCGGACTGGCAGAACTCGGCGACGCCCGTCCCGCGACGGCTGCCGCAGTCGCGCCTGTGTGAAACCGGCCCGTAGCGCCGCGTACGCCGAGTGGCAGCGGCGGCGCAGGCGACGGCAGCGGTCTGGCAGCGCCGAGGCACACGCTTGCCGTGCATCGGTAAGCACAGGAGAGGAGCCGCATGGCGACAACCACCAACGAACACCTCGGCGAGGTGCGCCGCCGCATCGACCGCCTCGAGGTGAAGGCGCAGCTCGGCTCGGCGGACGCGAAGTCGCGGATGCAGCGGTACATCGAGCCGCTGCGGCGCGAAGAGGAGTCCGCGCGGGCGTCGGCCCGCGAGCGCGCAGCCGCTATCGACGAGACGCTCGAGCAGCTCGACAACGAGCTCGAGCTGGCCGAGCACCGGGTGGCGGCAGAGTTCGCCGCGACGCAGGACCAGTTCACGGACGCGCTCGGGGCCGAACTGCGCCGCTGGGACACGTACCTGGACCGGATGCAGGCGAAGGCCGCGGCCACGACCGGAGCCGCGCGCGAGCGGGCCGAGGCCGAGATCGCCGAGCTCCGGCAGCGCCGCGTTTCGATCGGAAAGAGCCTGACCCACGTCGGCACGACGGCCGGCGGCTGGCGCGACGCGAAGAGGCGCGTGCTCACCGAGCTCGACGAGCTGAAGAACGAGGCCGACGCGGCCCGCCAAGACAAAGGAGGAGAAACATGAAGACGGAATCGACACTCGACCCCGGTTCGGCGCTCCGGGAGGGCGAGCGGATCTTCGCCCGCGCCTGGAAGTTGCTGGCCCTCCGCGGCGCGATCGCGATCGCGTTCGCGTTCGTCCTGCTCGTGTGGCCGGACATCGGACTCACGGCGATGGTCGCGGTTGTGGGCGCGTTCGCGATCGCGAGCGGCTTCATGTCCGGCGTGGCCGCGTTCGCACTGCCCGGCGCGGCGACGCGGCACCGCGTCTGGCTGGCCGTGAACGCGATCCTCGGGCTCGTCGTCGGCGTCGCGGTACTCCTATGGCCCGACCTCTCGGCGAAGGCGCTCCTCTACGCGATCGCGATCTGGGCGATCGCCGCGGGCGTGATCGAGCTCGTCGCGGCGTTCGTGCTGCCGCTCAGCGGGACGCGGACCGTGCTGGTCGCGGTGGGCGGCATCGTGCTCGCCGCGTTCGGCGTCGTGATGTTCGTCGAGCCGGGCGACGGGGCGATCGCGCTGCTGGCGCTCGTCGCGGCGTTCGCGCTCGTCCGCGGCACGTTCGACGTCGCGCTGGCGGTCGAGCTACGGCGGGTGGTCGGTGAGCTGAAGGAGCGCTTCCGGTCGCCCTCTCGGCGCGAAGCCCGTCGCCCACGGGTGAGGAGCAGGAGGAGGAGCTGATGCAGACGCTCGACCCACCGCTCGTGAGCGCGCTCGCCGCCCTCTGCGCGGCCGTGCTCATGGTGTACGCCGGCGTCGGCAAAGGCCTCCTCTCGTGGCGGCGCGACGCCGTCCGCAGGCGGCGGCCGCGAAAGCCGCGCCGCCACGGCAGGAGTTGGATCTCGGGCGGCCCGCGCTGAGCGCCGGCCGCCCGGTCCGAGGTGGATGAGATGCAGCCCCTCACGGCTCACGCGTCGGCTGCCCATCGCAAGGTGGCGTTCCGCCGACGCATGGCTCGTCAGCGCGCGGCTCCGGCCGTCGCGGCAGTCGCGAGCGGAAGGCCAGGACGCACCGCGCGGCGTCGGGGCAGGCTGCGTGACGGCGAGGGTCGAGCCCGGACCGAGGGCCGCTCCTCGCTCGCGCCCCGACGCGACAACGTCCGTTTCGGAGCAGCCGTCTACGGGTCGTTTCTCGTGGCCTCGGTCGTCGGCGTCGCCTTCGAGGCTGGGCAAGACGCGCGAGTCATGACGACGACCGCGTTCGGCTCCGCGCTCGTCTTCTGGCTCGCGCACTGGTGGTCGGAGGTCATCGGCGAGCAGATCTCGGCAGGAGAAGAGTTCCGACGTCGCGACGTTCTCGTCGTCGCCCGTCGCGAGTGGCCGCTGGTCGAAGCGGCCGTCGTTCCCACGCTCCTCCTCGCCCTCGCCTGGGCCGGCGTGTGGTCGCGCGAGACGGGCGCCGAGCTCGCGCTCGCTGCGGCCGTCCTCCAGATCACCGGGTGGGCACTGGTCGCCGGCCGTCGCGCCGGATGGACATGGCTGCGCGCCGGCCTCTTCGCCGCGGTCGACGGAGCGCTCGGCATCGCGCTACTGCTTCTCGAGAAGCTGGTCCACTGAGCCACGACGCCCAGGCACGAGCTACGCCTGCTCGCGGGCCGGGTGGAGCATCGATGGAGCCGAGCTGTCGCAGCAGTACGGGCCGCAGAGGATCTTGATCGTGGTGACCCGCGGAGTGATTTGCGGGCGATTTCTCTCAGCCCGGTCGCGAACGGCCGCGGCCAGAGACCCGGATGCTTCTGTTGCTTGCTTCGTCACGGCCGTCTCGCCCCGCTTCCGCTCGACCACCGACGCCCCCGCGGCGACGAGCCCGAGGACGACCGTCGGCACGACCGTCAGAAAGCGGTAGATCAGCGTCGCCCGCGACCGCCTCGGCGTTGCTCGCACCGAAGGCGACCAGCACGCCGGTGAGACCGAGCTCGACGAAGCCCACGCCGCCGGGCGTGATCGGGATTGCGCCGAGGATGCGCGCCACCGTCCACGCCGCGAAGGCCTCGACGATCGTCACCTCGGCGTGCGTGACGCCGACGGCGCGCAGTGAGACGGCCAGGACGACGAAGACGGTCAGGTGCCCGGCGAGCGTCGCGGCGGTGAGAAAGAGCCAGCGCCGGCGGATGAGCTCGATCGACTCATCGCGGAAGTTCACGAAGGACGCTCCGCTCCACTTGACCGGGGCCTTGTGGAGGAGGCGCCCAGCCGCGGAGGTAAGGCGCGCGGCGCGGTCGCCGACCCCGCGTGCAAGCCGCTCGCTCGAGAGGGCGATCGCGAACCCCGCGACGATCACCGCGAACGCGACGAGGCCGACGAGCGCCGCGATCTCCAACGTGCGGTTTCGGGCGCCCTGCGCCGCAAGGCCCGCGACGGCGAGGATCGGGAAGCCGAGGATCACCGACTGGTTCCAGACGCTCATGACGACGACGGCGAGCCCGACGGGGCGGCCGCTGAAGCCGCGCGCGCGCAGCATCGCGACCGTCGTCGCCATGCCAACCGCGGCGCCGCCCGGAGCGATCACGGAGAGCGCCGTCGACGCGAGCGTGACGCGCGACGCGTGGAAGTAGGAGAGCCCGGGAAGCGCGGCCATGAGCGGCGGCCCGTAGGTGGCGAGGTTGAGGAGCGTCGCGAGCCCAAGCACGACGAGCCACTGCCACGACAGCTTGCGGATCTCGTCCCAGACGTCTCCGTAGTCCGCGATGCGCGGCAGTGCGAACGCGAACACCGCGCCGATGACAGCGACGGAGACAAGGGTGCCGACGATCCGCGCGCGTCCCGTGCGGCGCTTCCGGCGCGCCTCGTCGAGCTCGGCGCGGACGAGCTCGTCTTCGGGAGAGGAGACGCCCGTATCGATCTCGCTCGAGGACACAGACCAGTTTCCCTTCGTTAGGCCGGGTGCTTTCGGCCGCGGGGGATGTTGTTTTCGCACAGCGACGCGATCCCGGTCTTGGCAGCGACTCGTTCAAGTGGCGCCTTGCTCCTGCGCCTGCTTCCGGCTTGTCCTCGAGAGCAGCTGCCTGGTCTGTGCGTAGCCGAAGGCCCAGAGCAGGAGCGCGACGCCGAGAACGACGTTCCACATCATCAGAACCGAGTCTTGCGTGACCGAAAAGGCGGCGACATTCTCGGTCGGAGCGTGTCTGCCAAGCGTGGCAACGTCGAGCGCCTGCGTCTGCCCGACTCCACCCGGTGTGATCGCGAAGAGCCCGGAGAGCATGTGCGAGGAGGCAACGAGAGCGACCGTGAACACGGTGATGGGGATGTCGAAGGCAGCCATGAAGACGACGTTGACGCCGATGCGACAGCAGTACGAGGCGCCGGACGGAAGCGCCACTTCTCTCGCGTAGCGACGCCAGTCGCTGAAGATGGCGAGGCCCTGCTTGCCCTTGCGCCATTGCTCGCGGAGCCATGGCTTCAACCGCGGCCAAAAAACGATGAGGATCACGATCGCCGCGACAACGACGGCTGGAATCAGGACGGGGTGCGACGCGAAGAAGCCGCCGGTCTCGTCCGAGGGCGAGCCCTTCGAGACCACGCGCGGGAGGAGTACCGCCACGCCAATCAGCATCAATACGCTCACCGCCGTGAAGAAGAGCGCCTGGGCGGCCGTGGCTGCAGCGACGCCCGCGACCGACGATCCGGGGATGCTCGTCCGGAAGATGCCGATCATGGCAACGGTCCCCGCCTGCGCCGGCGCCACCGCGTTGATCGCCGTCCCTCCCTGCGATGCCGCCCACGCCGTCTTGAACGAAAGGCCACTTCGCGGGTACGCCACGCGCAGGATGTTGCGCCAGCCCAGTCCGATGAAGGCCGACTCGGCCGTCTTCAGCGCAAGAGCGAGCGCGAGCCAGTAAACGGAAACGTCCCCGATCCGCTCGAAGACGCCGACGACCCAGTCCCACAGGTCACCGAGAACGTTGCCGCTGACGATCAC